>NZ_MACF01000046.1 GCF_001884045.1 Bacillus mobilis
TTGGAAGAGAAGTTGGCAAAAGCACAGCGTGTTCTTTCTAGAAGAATGAAAGGATCTTCTCGCTGGAACAAACAACGAGTAAGGGTAGCTAGAATTCATGAATATATAGCTAATGCTAGAAAAGATTACTTGGATAAAATCTCAACTGAAATCATCAAAAACCACGATGTTATCGGTATAGAAGATTTGCAAGTATCGAATATGTTAAAAAATCATAAGTTAGCAAAAGCGATTAGTGAAGTATCTTGGTCACAATTTAGAACGATGCTAGAATACAAGGCAAAATGGTATGGAAAGCAAGTCATTCCGGTATCCAAAACATTTGCTTCAAGCCAATTATGTTCTTGTTGTGGGTATCAAAATAAAGACGTTAAGAATCTAAATCTTCGTGAATGGGATTGTCCTGCGTGCAATAGTCATCACGACAGAGATATTAACGCAAGTATCAATCTTAAAAATGAAGCTTTAAGGCTTCTAACCGTAGGAACTACGGGGATAGCCTAATGAATTAGAAGCCACTAGGCTTCTGTACTTAGGAATCTCCCACTTCAAACAGTCCGTAAGGACGTTAAGTGGTGAGTAGTTCAAAGCGGTAACATAATTTGATTTGAGCATGCTTCGATATCATCAATATCTTGGCGGATTGTTGCCATTTTATTATCGAGGTCTTCAGCTTTCATTGCTGCGTCATGTAGTTCATCTTTTAAATACTCAGGTATTTTCCCTTCATATTTATAATAAAGTTTGTGTTCTAAACTTGCCCAGAAGTCCATTGCAAGTGTACGTAACTGAATTTCTGCAAAGACTTCTTTTGTACCAGAATTCAGTGATAAAGGATATTTAATAATCATGTGTAAACTTTTATAGCCGTTTCCCTTTGGATTAGCGATATAATCTTTTACCTCTATGATTTCCATGTCTTCACGCTTTTGAATGACTTCTTTTAAATGATAAATATCTTCTACGAAGCAACATGTAATACGAATGCCGATGATATCTTGTAAATGCGTCTGCGCATTTTCAATTGTCGGTAATAAATTTTTACGCTCAAGTTTTTTAATAATACTTTCAGGTTGTTTTAATCTTGTTTTTATATGTTCAAACGGGTTGTAATCCTCTAAAAATTGGGCTTCCCGGTTCATAATTTCAAATTTAGTTTTTAACTCTTCTAAAGCAAATGTATATGGTAGTACAAAAGCTTTCCAGTAGTTAACTGTTGATTGATTATATTCCATTTATATACACACCTTTTCCTATTTACAAGTGAGGTTGTTATTATACTAAATACCAAAGCATATAAGCGCAAGCGGCAAATGATGAGATCATAAAACGATATTTAGTTTTCATACTTTCAACTCCTTTCGAGTAAGATTCTATATGAATAAACGTGATTGTTAATAAGTTCACTATGTACAATTCCTATAGTAATAGATTCGTGTGAATTTCGTATGAACTAATTGTTTCAGATTTTTGTCTTTTTTTATAATTGACAAATGGAATAAAGTTATATAATGTATAAATCGTAATCATTACGTTTTAGTTTGCGATCTTTGAAAGAAAGGAGAATGACATATGCGTGTAAATATTACACTAGCTTGTACGGAGTGCGGTGATCGTAATTATATTTCTAAAAAAAATAAGCGAAATAATCCAGAGCGCATCGAATTAAAAAAATATTGCCCGCGATTAAAGCGAGTAACGTTACATCGTGAGACGAAGTAGAAGACTAGAGATAATCTCTAGTCTTTTTTATTTGTTATAATTACCTTAAATTGTAATAAGAGGAGAGGTATGATGAATCAAAAAGATAAAGAAAGAAAAGAGCAAGTGGCTTATATGATTGATATTCCAGATGATTATAGGCTTGTTGTAGATGATCAAGAAGGCGTGGATGACCCGTATCATCTATTATGGTGGGAGCATAAAGAGGATGAGGAGAGAACGATACAAATTACGTTGAATAGACATACTGGTAATTTAATTGAATTTAGTATAGATGATGAAAATTCTTTTTCGAGCGATATGAAAGCACTAGAGGAGAATAAAGCAAGAGAGATTGCAAATGCATTCTTAAAAAAATATTCAAAAGAAGGATATGAGTTTTATACATATGAAACGGTTAAGGACTGCAGGCGTGGTCGGAAAGAAGTAAATTATATGCAAGAAGTGAATGGCTACCCATTGCCGAATACAGGGTGTGTTGTGCAAGTTCATCCTTCAGGTAATGTTGTGCATTTCCGTTATAATGGACAAAAAGCTATCGAGAAAAAACCTTTATGGCCAAGTGAAATCGTTGAAGAGAACGTCGTTTTAGAAAACTTGAAAGCTAGACAAGATATGAGACTTGTATTTGTGGATTTAACACACTCTTCATGTGAGTATGGAAATGGAGAGGAAGTAAAAGGGTACCATCTTGTATATGAACCAGAACCTAGTCATGCGTTTATTAAAGCAAGTACAGGTAAAGATTTGTTTGGACCAGATCATTATAGAATAGCTTCTTCAGCACCAGTTGTTAAAGCGATAAAAAATAGTGAAAGAAAAGATGTGCTCGATTTATTAGATTGGGATAAAGAAAAATTTATAAAAGTAGATGAAAAAGAGGATAAGTATGAAATTCAGATGAAATTTGTACTGAAGGAAGAATTACAAAAAGAAAGAAAAGAGAAAGATGCATATTCAATGGAGGAATTCTATAAAAAGTATTCCCCGATATTGAAACATGATAACTTCGTTGTAATTACTTTAGATAAAGAAACAAATCAATTACTTTCCTGTCTAATGTGGACGGATGAGCAAGAAAGGAAAACACTCTTATCAAGAGACCAATGTTTAGACAAAGCACTTCAATTTTTGGAGCATATTATCCCGAATGTAACAAAGTATGTTCAGCTTTGGGATAATTATGAAGAGGAAGAGGGGATAGAGAGATTTTCCTTTTCAATATATGTAAATGACATTCATGTAGAGAGAAAATATATTATGATCAACATTAATACCGAGAATGGGGCTGTGATGCATTATTCAGGAGAATCTAGCAACTTTATAAAAGAATTACTTACATACGAAACAATACCAAAAGTAACAAAGGAAAAAGCGTTAGAAGTATACAGAGGGGCCATGCGAGTTCATTTGGAATGGTTTTTAGAGAATGATGTAGAGGAAACGAACTACGAATTACTGTATAAACAAACGACAGATGAAAATTGTAAAGAACCTTTCGAGTGTAGTCGAGAAATTCGTTATATTGATGCGCATACTGGAGAGGGAATTTGGAGTAAATAAGTCTTTAAATAGGGAAAAAGGTCTTCGAGGGAAGACCTTTTTTAGAAAGAACGATTATTTTTCATATGTATCAATTTTGTATAACCACTTCTGTACACTAGCAGGTGGTCCGTCTGTTCGCCACTTGGTTGTACACATTCCACAAGAACAGTGGACTTTTCCTTTTGCAAAAATACCGGCAATTTCAGGCGTATATCCCCAGGCATGTTTTACGATATTCATCTTTCGGCGCATTGTACGTTGACGTTGGTGTCTTGTATAAGCACGTGTTCTTTTAAATTTCATATTTGTAATCCCTCCTTGTAGTACAAGCAGCTTGCAAGAGCGTACAAGGAGTTCATCTCTTACAAGCTACTCAGGTACAAGAAGGTAATAAAATGTTTCATATTTTATCCTCCTATCTGTTGTTTAAGTATACGTAGCAAAGCTTTGTGAGACAAGAATTATGCTTAAAAAGATGTTGGAATGATATCGTACAGACACAAACAACCTCACGCCCACATACACATAATAAAGACCACTATTTTGGCGGAGGTGAAAGGTTTGAGTCTATTCGCCGCAATTGGATATATGGTTCGAGAAGTGTTTGTCTTTGTTTCTTATGTGAAGAATAATGCGTTCCCGCAGCCGTTATCGTCAGACGATGAGAGAAAGTACTTAGAGTTAATGGAGCAAGGTGATGCTCAAGCGAGAAATCTGTTAATTGAACATAATTTACGGCTTGTAGCTCATATCGTTAAAAAATTTGAAAACACAGGGGAAGATGCAGAAGATTTAATTTCAATTGGTACAATTGGGCTCATTAAAGCAATCGAGAGCTATTCGGCAGGAAAAGGCACAAAACTTGCGACGTATGCAGCACGCTGTATTGAAAATGAAATTTTGATGCATTTACGTGTACTGAAAAAAACGAAAAAAGACGTTTCACTTCATGATCCAATCGGGCAAGATAAAGAGGGGAATGAAATATCGCTTATTGATATATTAAAGTCAGAGTCTGAAGATGTAATTGATATGATCCAGCTTAGTATGGAGTTAGAAAAGATTAAAGAGTATATCGATATTTTAGACGAACGAGAGAAAGAAGTAATCGTGAAGCGTTTTGGACTGGGGCTTGATAAGGAGAAAACGCAACGAGAGATTGCAAAGGCACTTGGTATTTCCAGAAGCTACGTATCAAGAATTGAAAAGCGCGCTTTAATGAAAATGTTCCACGAATTTGTAAGAGCTGAGAAAGAGAAAAAAGCGAAAGAATAATGTACATTACAAGCAGCCTTATTTTAAAATGGGCTGCTTTTCTGTTTGGAAATTAGGGAAGAAAAAGAGTTGTGTTCAGAAGAAATCTATGTTCACTGTTGAAAATGACGGATTCTATCTGTAATATTAGAGGGTGCTAAACAATTTAAGAATAATACCATACTTAGTTTTCCGCATGTATAATATGGCAGTTCTATATGATATGTGGGAATAAGAACCAATTTTACATATGATATAGAAGGAAAAGAAGGGGAAGCTAAAGTTATAGGCTGATTAGGAGGTTTCGCAATTTGCGACGTACATTATATCGACTTATGATCGAACTTACAAATGGTCGTTTTACTTCTTATATATTACGTAAATTTGCACAATCTCGTTTGAGCTCTATCATTATTCCATCGTATGCGAAAGTTTTTCAAATTAATCAAGATGAGATGGAAAAGGGTTTGAAGGAATATAGAACATTGCATGAACTATTTACGCGTAAGCTAAAAGAAGGAAAGCGTAGTATTGATACAGATGCATCGAGTATCGTTAGTCCTGTTGATGGTGTTTTTGCTGATCACGGTCCTATTGAGGACACAAAAACATTTGATATTAAAGGAAAGCGTTATTCAATCGTGGATATGCTAGGTAATGAAGAACGTGCACAGCGATATGCAGGTGGTACATACATGGTTATTTATTTAAGCCCAAGTCATTATCATCGTATTCATAGTCCGCTTTCGGGATCCGTGACTGAAAGATTTGTACTCGGTAGAAAATCATATCCGGTAAATGCAGCTGGTATGGAATACGGGAAAGAGCCATTGTCAAAAAATTATCGCTCTGTTACAGAAGTAAATAGTGACGGTGAACATATGGCACTTGTAAAAGTAGGAGCTATGTTTGTTAATAGTATTGAGCTGCTGCATGAAAGAGACACTGTTCAAAAAGGTGAAGAAATGGCATACTTTACATTTGGTTCAACAGTTGTGTTATTGTTTGAAAAAGATATGATAGAAGTAGTGCAGAATTTGAAGAGTGGACAAGAGCTTCGTCTTGGTGAAAAAATTGCTACTCGATTGGCTCATAAGTAAAGAAAACATTTTATAACTGTAAGTAAGAGTTATGGACAAAGATGCTTAATGATGAAATTCCCTAGATGGGAGTACTTGTTTATTCGAGAGCCATCGCAGGATGGCTCTTTTTACAAGTTAGCTAGTTAAAATTTCACTTTATATGTAATCAAGACGATTTGACAAGCTTGTCCTCTAATGAGCGTCTAATCATTTCTTGTTTTATAAGTAAAATGAAGTCGGGATTTAATTTTAGTTCTTTTGCTTTATAATAAGACTCAGTGAGTAACTCAGTAGATAACTGTTCCATATATTTTGTTTTCAAGGTGAGTCACCTCCTAATAATTTAAGGATTGATTCGTTGTTGCATTTAATGTACCAAAAAAATATGACAGTCACAAACGAGTGGTTATCCACATACCTAGGTGGATAAAATGTGTATAGATTGTTAGTAAATTCCAAATTGACTGAAAAATTAATGTGGAAAATGTGTACAATTTTATCCACAGGTCATATATCGAAATATGTTGTCGAAAAATTTTTATGAAAACTCCTCAAAGAGGTGAAAGAAATTGAAGCTATTTTTACCAAACGAATATGTGAAAAATGTATATCATGTTCAACCAGAAGATTTGAAAAAACGTGGAATTAAAGGTGTTATTACTGATTTAGATAACACGTTAATTGAATGGGATCGTCCAAATGCAACGCCACAACTTGAAGAATGGTTTTTGAAAATGAAAGAGCAAGGCATTCAAGTAACGGTCGTTTCAAATAATAATGAGCAACGTGTGAAAGACTTTGCTGATCCATTAGGTATTCCGTTTATTCATAGTGCGCGCAAACCATTTGTTCGTGCATTTAAGCGTGCGATACAAGAGATGCAACTGCAACCAGATGAAGTTGTAGTAATTGGAGATCAGTTACTAACGGATGTTTTAGGTGGAAACCGAGTGGGACTTCATACGATTTTAGTTGTACCGGTAGCACAAACGGACGGATTAGTAACGCGCTTTAATCGGAAAATTGAACGAAGAATTATGAGAAATATGAAGAAAAAAGGTTTAATTAACTGGGAGGAATAAAGTTTGACTGAAACAATTAAATGTATTGGTTGCGGTGTAGAAATTCAAACAGAAGATAAAAATGAAGTAGGATATGCTCCTGCCTCATCTTTAGAGAAAGAACAAGTAATTTGTCAACGCTGTTTTCGCTTGAAGCATTACAACGAAATTCAAGATGTATCATTAACAGATGATGACTTCCTACGTATTCTAAACGGAATTGGAAAATCAGATGCATTAGTAGTTAAGATTGTAGATATTTTTGATTTTAATGGTAGCTGGTTACCTGGCTTACATCGTTTCGTCGGAAATAATAAAGTATTACTTGTTGGAAATAAAGCTGATTTAATACCTAAGTCAGTAAAACATGATAAAGTAAAGCATTGGATGCGCTATAGTGCAAAGCAGCTAGGATTAAAACCAGAAGATGTCTTTTTAATTAGTGCAGCAAAGGGACAAGGGATTGCTGAGCTGGCAGATGCTATTGAGTATTACCGCGGCGGAAAAGATGTTTACGTTGTTGGATGTACGAATGTAGGAAAATCAACATTTATTAATCGCATGATTAAAGAATTTAGTGATGAGACTGAAAATGTAATTACAACATCTCATTTCCCAGGAACAACACTTGATTTAATTGATATTCCGTTAGACGAAGAATCTTCTTTATATGATACGCCGGGTATTATTAACCACCATCAAATGGCTCATTATGTTGGAAAAGAAAGCTTAAAGCTTATTACACCAACAAAAGAAATTAAGCCAATGGTGTTCCAATTAAATGAAGAACAAACATTATTCTTCAGTGGATTGGCACGTTTTGATTATGTAAGTGGTGGTCGTCGTGCATTTACTTGTCACTTCTCGAATCGCT
Organism: Bacillus mobilis; assembly: GCF_001884045.1. Taxonomy (GTDB): domain Bacteria; phylum Bacillota; class Bacilli; order Bacillales; family Bacillaceae_G; genus Bacillus_A; species Bacillus_A mobilis. The sequence continues at coordinate 7,539 of NZ_MACF01000046.1, forward strand.
TAACAATCCATCGTACAAAGCTCGAGAAAGCAGATGAATTGTATAAAAATCATGCTGGGGATTTACTAAGCCCGCCAACACCAGAAGAATTAGAAAATATGCCAGAGTTAGTGAAATACGAATTTAATATTCGTGAACCAAAAACGGATGTTGTATTCTCTGGATTAGGATGGGTTACTGTGAACGAACCGGGGGCAAAAATTGTTGCACACGTACCAAAAGGAGTAAGTGTTTCATTGCGTAAATCTTTAATTTAATATGGAGAGGGATTTATGAAACAATTATATGGTGTAATCGGAAATCCAATTGGACATTCATTATCACCCGTTATGCATAACGATGCATTTGAACACTTGAATATGGATGCCCATTATCATGCATTTCTTGTTAAAGAGGAAGTGCTAGGGGAAGCAGTAAGAGGTTTAAAAGCATTAGGTATTTCAGGATTTAATGTAACAACTCCGCACAAAGTTGCTATTATGGATTATTTGGATGAGATTGACCCCCTAGCAAAACAAATTGGTGCAGTAAATACAGTGGTTCATAAGGATGGAAAATTGATTGGCTACAATACAGATGGAATTGGTTTTGTCCGAGCATTGCAGTCAATTAGTAGTGAACCACTTCAAGAGAAACGTATTTTATTGCTTGGCGCAGGTGGTGCTAGTCGAGCTATTTATTTTTCGCTTGCTGATGTAGGTGTGAAAGAGATTGATGTAGCTAATCGTACAGTAGATAAGGCGAAAGAACTTATTGCTGCGTGTACGGCTACTGTTCATTCTGTTGCTTTATCGCTAGAAAAAGCAACAGAAGAACAAGGGAATTATGATATTATCATTCAGACGACAACGATAGGTATGCATCCACGCGTCGAACATACGCCATTACAAATTTCTTCGTTAAAAAAAGGGACGATTGTATCAGATATCATTTATAATCCATTTGAAACGAAAATTTTATGTGAGGCAAAAGAGCAAGGTGCAGTGGTTCAAAATGGTATTGATATGTTTGTTTATCAAGGAGCGCTTGCATTTGAAATGTGGACAGGGCGTGTACCGAATATAGATAGAATGAAACAATTAGTTATAAGAAAGCTTGGAGGCTAACATATATGTTAACAGGAAAACAAAAAAGATTTTTACGTGCACAAGCACATCATTTAACACCAATTTTTCAAGTAGGAAAAGGCGGAGTAAATGAAAATATGATTAAACAAATCGCAGATACTTTAGAAGTTCGTGAATTATTTAAAGTAAGTGTGCTACAAAACTGTGAATTCGATCGTCGTGAAGTTGCAGAAGAACTTGCACAAGGCGCACGTGCTGAAATCGTTCAAGTAATTGGAAGTACAATCGTTTTATACAAAGAATCTAGAGAAAATAAACAAATTAAACTTCCACGATAAAAAGACTAGCATACGCTATTTTTATCGTTAGTGCGTAATGATGTAGAGAGCGAAACCAATTGAACTTTTATTAACAGTGAACTCTCTTCGGATAGGAATGAAGAGAGTTGCTGTACGTAAAAGGAAGGGGCGTTTCTTTTGAGAAAAATTGGCATCATTGGCGGTACGTTTGATCCGCCACATTATGGTCATTTGCTAATTGCGAATGAAGTATATCATGCTTTGAATTTAGAAGAAGTATGGTTCTTACCGAACCAAATTCCACCGCATAAACAAGGGCGGAATATTACAAGTGTAGAAAATCGCTTGCAAATGTTAGAGCTTGCGACTGAGGCGGAAGAACATTTTTCTATTTGTTTAGAAGAGCTAAGCAGGAAGGGCCCATCTTATACGTATGACACTATGTTACAATTGACGAAGAAGTATCCGGATGTGCAGTTTCACTTTATTATTGGTGGAGATATGGTTGAGTATTTACCGAAGTGGTATAACATTGAAGCGTTACTCGATCTTGTGACGTTTGTTGGGGTTGCAAGACCTGGTTATACATTGCGTACACCTTATCCTATCACTACTGTGGAAATTCCGGAGTTTGCAGTTTCTTCATCTTTATTGCGTGAGAGATATAAAGAGAAGAGAACATGTAAATATTTACTTCCTGAAAAAGTACAGGTGTATATCGAGAGGAATGGGTTGTATGAATCGTGAGAAAGCACTTCATATTGTCAAACAACAAATGCATGAAAAACGTTATATACACACAATTGGTGTAATGGAGACAGCAATTGAACTTGCTAAGTTATACGGTGTGGATGAAAAAAAGGCTGAAGTTGCAGCTATATTCCATGATTATGCGAAGTGTAGAGCGATTTCTGAGATGGAAGAGATTATTAAAAGTGAAGATTTGCCGAAAGATTTACTTTGTTATAACAAAGAGTTATGGCATGCACCTGTTGGGGCATACTTAGTAGAAAAAGAAGTAGGCATTACGGATCCCGAAATCCTGCAAGCTATTACATATCATACAAGTGGTCATGAGAACATGACGATGTTAGATAAAGTAATTTATGTAGCTGATTACATTGAGCCTGGGCGAAAGTTTCCAGGTGTGGAGGAAGCTCGTAAACTCGCATATATGGATATAAATCAAGCTTTATTATTTGCGTTAAAGCGAACAATTCAATTTTTAATGGAAAAAAATCAAACGATTTATCCATTAACATTCCAAACATACAACGCAGTTATCAAGGAGGAAATTAGTAAATGAAAGATAAAGATTTATTAGTATTAGCAGCAAAAGCGGCTGATGATAAGAGAGCAGAAGATATGGTTGTCCTAAATATGCAAGGTATTTCACCAATTGCAGATTATTTTATTATTTGTCACGGTAACTCAGATAAGCAAGTGCAAGCAATTGCGCGTGAAATTAAATCAAAAGCACATGAGTTCCAAATCGACGTACAACGTATGGAAGGTTTCGACGAAGCGCGTTGGGTATTAGTTGATCTTGGAGATGTAGTTGCTCATGTATTCCATAAAGATGAGCGTAATCACTATAATTTAGAGCGTCTTTGGGGCGATGTGCCGCGTGAAGATATTACAGACGAGCTAGACCAATGAAATACGAACAATTTGCATTGTTGTACGACGAACTAATGAATGATGTTCCTTATGATAAATGGGTGGAATTCACAGAGGAAAGTTTACAGCAAGCGGATATGAAAGAGGCGAAGATTCTTGATGTAGCATGCGGTACTGGTAATGTAACACTTCCGCTTGTACAAAAGGGTTACGATTTAATCGGTGTCGATCTTTCAGAAGAAATGTTAACGGTCGCTCAGCAAAAACTAGGCGGAGAAGGACATTTTATTCCTTTTTACCAACAAGACATGCGAGAGCTGGATGTTCCGGGTGAGTTCGACTGTGTAACGATCTTTTGTGATTCATTAAATTATGTATTGCAAGAAGATGGAGTACAAGAAACATTTCGAAGAGTGTTTCACCATTTACGTCAAGATGGTTTGTTTTTATTTGATGTGCATTCTTTATATAAAATACATCATGTATTTCAAAATGAAACATACACAGTGAATGGAGAAGAAATATCTCTTATTTGGAATTGCTTCCCTGGTGAAGAATCAAATAGTGTAGAACATGACTTAACATTCTTTGTTCAAGACCCAGAAGAAGATGTGTACCATCGTTTTGACGAATGTCACGTGCAACGTGCATATCCGGTTGAAGAGTTAACGAAATGGCTTGAAGAAGCTGGTTTTACAGTGCTTCGCGTGACCGGTGACTTCGAGCGACTTGAAGTTACAGAACAAACAGAGCGTATTTTCTTCATGGCGAAGAAAAACGGATAAAACAAAAGCAACCGAGGAGGTTGCTTTTGTTTTGTAAAGAAGATGTAATTTTCGTTCTAGCATAATAAGAAGATGATATACGTGAAGTATGAAAATGCTAGTTTAAGTAAAGATGTAATGTAAAAAAGTAAATATTTATAAAAAGGATTTGGAATGACGATGACGTATTTATTATGTGTGTTTATTGAATTGCTGATCAACGCATTTTAAATCTTCATCAAATTTCTCGTGTGTTCGCTCAATTAATTTATGAAACATATCCCCAACATGTTCTTCTAAAACACGAATGCCTTCTCCTGTAACGCCGCCTTTAACACATACTTTGTCTTGTAAAGTAGGCAGTGTGAAAATCCCTTTTTCAAGTAGTTTCCCCATTCCAACGACCATTTCACTTACTAAAGTAGTGGCTTCTTCATGTGTAATATTTGTTTTATCTACAGCAGCGTTAATGAAAGATTGTAATAAATAACTAAAGAATGCAGGGCCGCAGCTTGCTATATCAGATGAAACGCGCGTTATATCTTCTTTTATTACAAGGGGAGTAGAAATGTTTTTGAATAGGCGAAATAGTTTCTGTTGCCACTCTTCAGAGCATTTACTTCCGAATGTAAATAGTGATGCGCCAGACAGGGCACGGTTTGTAATACTCGGAATGATACGGGCAACGTGGCAAGGTACAAGTGTCTCTAATTGTGATGGAGATATTGGACTTGTGATAGAAACTAAGCACTTTTCATCAGAAAAATGTTCAGCGTATTTTTGTAAGATCGGGTATATATCTATCGGTTTTACACAAATAAAAATAAGATGTGATCGTTCAATTACCTCATCAATAGTTTTGGCTATATGAACAGAAGGGTATTTTTCCTTTATATGATATGCTTTGGCGGGCGTTCGATTAATGATTGTAAGGCACGAAGGTTTGACAACACGGGTTTCTAAAAATGCATCGATTAGTATATTCCCCATGTTTCCTGTCCCTATAATTCCTATGTTCAATGTTTCATCCCTCCTTCGTAACAGCTTTCTCCTAAACAATATGAATGATGTTATAAATTTATGATTAGAGGTGAAAAATGATGTGGGATTTTCCAAAGAAATGGTTGGGATTAGTAGCTATTATTGGAACTGTACTTTTTCTTCTTTTTTGGAAAACAAACCAGTACACAGAGCGAGCGGTCATTGCAACGGATGTGCAAGCGAAAGAGATAGAGAAAAAAAGTAAACCGAAAATATCGGCTGCAAAAGAGCAGAAAAAAATAATTGTAATTGATATGAAAGGGGCTGTTGTTAAAGAGGGGGTCTATGAAATGAAAGAAGGGGATCGGGTCAAGGATGCCATTGAAAAGGCAGGCGGTTTTTTGCCCGAGGCAGATAGGATGAAGGTAAATTTAGCGCAAATGGTACAAGATCAAATGATCCTTTATATACCGAATAAAAACGAACAAGTGCAAGAAGCAGCTGCTGCCTCAAAGGGAGAGGGGAAAGTTCAAATAAATGCAGCTTCTAAAGAGCAACTTGAAAAAATTACAGGCATTGGTTCTCGGAAAGCAGAAAGTATTTTGAAATATCGAGAGGAACGTGGTCCGTTTCAGAAAATAGAAGATTTGTTAGAGATTGATGGGATTGGTGTGAAGTCATTGGAAAAAATAAAAGATCAAATTATTATTCCGTAAAAGATTGACGAAGTTTTTCTTCATTCGCTACACTACAAGTAGACAAAAAAGTAGGTGAAAAAGATGGAACGAATTTCATGGGATCAATATTTTATGACGCAAAGCCATTTGCTATCTTTACGTAGTACATGTACAAGGCTTGCAGTAGGAGCGACAATCGTTCGTGATAAACGAATTATTGCTGGTGGATATAATGGTTCAATTAAAGGTGGCGTGCATTGCATAGATGACGGGTGCTACGTTATTGATAATCATTGCGTTCGTACCATTCACGCAGAAATGAATGCTTTATTACAATGTGCAAAGTTTGGTGTGAAAACGGAGGAAGCGGAAATTTATGTTACGCATTTCCCTTGTTTGCAATGTTGTAAGGCGATTATTCAAAGTGGTATTACGGCAGTTTATTATGCGCAGGATTATAAAAATCATCCATATGCAGTAGAGTTATTTGAAAAAGCGAATGTAAAGGTAAAACACGTTCCGCTAGAATATGATATTGCAGCATTAGAGGATCAAAAGCGTCATATCGAGTTAAAAGAACTATTTGCATCTTTAGAAAAAGAAAACTTATCGATGGAAGAATTACAGCATGTATTCACGAAAGCAAAAATGATGCTATAGGGAGTGAGTATAAGTTGCATGGACAATGGGGCTATATTGCAATCTCATTTATCACAGGGATTGCAATTGCCTTTTCCACTTCAGTTTTATTACTGACTGGTTGTCTCGTTTTGTATGTTTTCTTTTGTTTATATCGTACTTCGCGTAAAACCTTCCTTTATTGTATGATAGCGTGTTTTAGCGGCGCTATGTACACTACGTATGTTCAAGGGCAAAACAAGCCTCTAGGAGAGTCCTACGAAGTTACAAGAGGGGTGATAAACAATACACCTATTATTAACGGGGATCGCCTATCATTTCAAGTTGAAGATCAGAATAAAAATATCGTGCAGTTAAGTTACAAAATTAAATCAGCCTCGGAAAAGAAACAACTGAGACAATTACATGCAGGGGTATCATGTGTATTCGAAGGGGAGAGGAAAGAACCACCAATAGCTCGGAATTTTCATGGTTTTAATTATCGTGATTATTTGTATAAACAAAATATTCATTTCATATTGGAGGTTACATATATTTCTGAATGCCATAAAACATCGTTGTCACTCGTACAATGGATTCTTCTTTTGAGACAACAAGCGATCTCGGGAGTTACAGAAATGTTTCCAGCGCAATCAGGTGCGTTTATGAATGCATTAGTATTTGGTGATAGACAACAAATGACATTTGAAGTTGAAGAGCAATATCAGCAATTTGGTCTTGTACATTTGCTGGCGATTTCAGGATCACATATCGTATTGTTAATGGTGATTGTGTATTTTATTTTGTTAAGAAGTGGTGTGACGAGAGAGGTAGCGACAGTATGTCTTATCTTTTGTATTCCTCTATATATGATTTTAGCAGGAGCATCACCGTCTGTTATAAGAGCTTCTATAACAGGAGTTTTCATGTTGATTGCTTTCATATGTTCTATTCGTTTATCTAGCTTAGATGCTTTAAGTATCACGGCTATATGCATGCTTATATTTGATCCGTATCTTGTTTTTAATATTGGCTTTCAGTTTTCTTTCGTTGGTAGTTTTGCTTTGCTTTTATCAGCCCCGCTTTTACTAGAAAGTAGTAATGGAGTGATCCGAAATTCCATTTATATTTCTCTTATTTCACAACTCGTTAGTACTCCGATTTTGTTATATCACTTCGGTTATTTTTCCCCATATAGTATTTTTCTTAATATCCTATACGTTCCGTTTTTATCTCTCATTGTATTGCCGTGTAGTATTATTATTTTGGTATGCATACCGATCGTCCCATTTCTTGCGAAAGGACTTGCGAATGTACTATCAATAGGTTTGAATCTTTCTAATGATTTTCTAATTTATTGTGAAAATTTACCGTTTATTCGCTTTGTTTTCGGGCAAACACCGTTACTTCTTGTAGCTCTATATTGCGCAAGTATTGTTAGTGTATTGATGGTCTGGGAAAGGCGAGTGTCGAAGAAAATTACGTTCATAGCTTCGGGTATATTTCTTTTTGTTTGTACATGTCAGTATGTATATCCGTATTTTCGAGAAAGTGGGAGTGTGACATTTCTTGATGTTGGACAGGGAGACGCAATATTAATTCGCCTCCCGTATGACAAAGAGATTTATCTTATTGATACTGGTGGAACAATTCGTGTAAATAAGGAAGAATGGCAACGGAAAAAGCATGAATTTTCTGTTGGAAATGATATTTTAATCCCTTATTTACAAAAGGAAGGTATTAAAACAATCGATAAATTAATCGTAACGCATGGAGATGCGGATCATATAGGTGCTGCGCAAGAGTTATTATCAAATATAACTGTAAAAGAAGTTGTATTTGGGCGAAAAGAACAAGAGGCGGTATTAGAAAAAGTGTTAAAGAAACAGGCGTTAGAAAAGGGAGCGAAAATAAGTGAAATGGGGGAAGGAGAGAGTTGGAGTGTAAATGAAGCGGAATTTTTTGTGTTAGCTCTAACAGAAAAAGCAAGAAGTGAAAATAACGCTTCAATTGTAATATGGGCAAAATTAGGAGGGTTAACGTGGCTGTTTACAGGTGATTTAGAAGAAGAAGGAGAGCGGTTTTTAGTAGCTACGTATCCAGATTTACGGGCCGATGTTTTAAAGGTTGCTCATCATGGGAGTAACACGTCATCTATAGCGCCGTTTTTGAGCGCTGTAAAGCCTGATGTAGCGATTATTTCTGTCGGTGAGCGTAATAGGTATGGGCATCCTCATAAGGAAGTTATAGAGCGTTTTGAGAAGATGGGGATTGAAATATGGCGTACGGATAAGCAAGGCGCTATTTCCTATGTTTTTAAAGGGGAACACGGAACCTTTCGTAGCAAAATCACATATGATGAAACACATAATAGATAAAAAGAAGACTGCCAGTAAGCAGCAGTCTTTAAGAACCGATAAATTTAATAACAGTTGCAATGATGAAAAGTGTTGCGAAAAAACCAAATGAGACGATAAATCCTACCCCTGAATCAATAGCGTCATTGCGTTTACTTTGAACGTTTTGTTCAAAATCATTCATTTAGAATCCCTCCCCAACATTCCACTTTAGTATAAAATATTGTCAGAAAAAAATCTACAATTTCCAGTGTGAAGAGAAATTGAGCGTTCTTACTACTTTTAGATCATGAAGGAACGTGAATTTTTTGTTTCCAAGCATGTTAACAGTTGGCACTTATACTCGAATTTTTATTGTGAATAATAAAGGGAAGGTGATTACCGCACACCAATAAGAAACCCGGGACTTATTGCGTGGCGTTTAATATAAATAAAGGGACGGGTTATACAGCCTGTTCCTTTGTACTTGTAAAACGAAAGCTAGGGCATTAGTATAAATATATATTGCCAAGTTAGGGAGTAGGAAAAAGTATGAGTGATGTACATAAAAAGATTAAAAAAAAGCAGTTTGCTCCGTTGTATTTAGTGTATGGAACGGAAGCGTTTTTTATAAATGAAACGATAAAGCTTATTACAACAGAAGCGCTTGAAGAGGAAGATCGCGAGTTTAATGTTGTGACATACGATTTAGAAGAAGCATATTTAGAAGATGTGGTTGAGGATGCACGTACACTTCCTTTTTTCGGAGAACGTAAAGTGCTATTAATAAAATCACCACTATTTTTAACTTCACAAAAAGAAAAGTTAGAGCAAAATATAAAAATTTTGGAAGAATATATTGGGGAGCCGTCTCCATTTTCTATTCTTGTTTTTGTTGCGCCTTATGAAAAACTTGATGAACGAAAAAAAATTACAAAATTATTAAAGAAAACAGCGGACGTAGTAGAAGCGAATGCGATGCAAGTGCAGGATGTTCAGAAGTGGATTGTGGCTCGTGCAGATGAAGTGCACGTGCATATTGATAATGCAGCTGTTAGTTTGTTGTTAGAGCTTGTGGGAAGTAATGTAACGATGTTGGCGAAGGAAATGGACAAGTTAACATTATACGTCGGTATGGGCGGAGAGATTAGCCCGAAACTTGTTGCGGAACTTGTGCCAAAATCAGTTGAGCAAAATGTGTTTGCTTTGACAGAAAAAGTGGTAAAAAAAGATATCGCGGGTGCGATGCAAATATTGGATGGATTATTTACGCAGCAAGAGGAACCCATTAAACTGCTTGCATTATTAGTAAGTCAATTCCGCTTGCTGCATCAAGTGAAAGAGTTACAGCAGCGTGGTTATGCACAAAATCAAATTGCGTCTCATATTGGTGTGCATCCATATCGTGTAAAATTAGCGATGAATCAAACGAAGTTTTTCTCTTTTGAAGAATTAAAAAAAGTGATTATAGAATTAGCGGAAGCTGATTATAGTATGAAAACTGGAAAAATGGATAAGAAACTTGTGCTTGAGTTTTTCTTAATGCGGTTAAATCATATGTAATGAAACAAAAAAGTTCACGTGCTTAGCGCGTGAACTTTTTTGTATATAAAAAAACGATCCAAATGGATCGTTTTTTAAACGCCTTACGCGTTTACTTGTTTCGCTAAGCGAGATTTTTGACGAGCTGCAGCGTTTTGGTGGATAAGACCTTTACGAGCTGCTTTGTCAAGTTTTTTAGAAGCAGTTTTGAAAGCTTCTTTAGCATTTTCAAGATCGTTATTAGTAACTAAAGCTTCTACAGTTTTAACAGCAGAACGCATGTCAGACTTGATAGAAGCGTTATGTGAACGACGCTCTTCGCTAAGTTTAGCGCGTTTGATAGCAGATTTGATGTTTGCCATACTTTTCACCTCCCTGGTGCAATCGAATGACTCGATTCTTAACATAGAACAAGTGATATTCTATCAAACGGTGAAGAGAATTGCAATAGTATATCAATGAAATTTCACGTAAAGGAAAGAATGACCTTATATAACTTTGGGAAATCTAACGATATTTACTATGAATTACGGAGGAGATACGATGAAAGAACCATTAGATTTAAGTAAATATAGTGTTAGAACTGACCTTGCTGTAGAGGCACATCAAATGTTGCAAGAGCGCCAAGAAGAGCAAAATGGGATACAAGGAGTTATTGTAAAAGAGAGGGAAGAAGAAGGTATTACCATTACGAAAGTAACGATTGATGAAGTTGCCTCTGAATCAATGGGTAAAAAACCTGGAAATTATTTAACACTTGAAGTACAAGGTATACGTCAACAAGATACAGAGCTGCAACAAAAAGTAGAGCGCATTTTTGCAAAAGAATTTTCTTATTTCTTAGAAGATGTTGGTGTTACGAAAGAAGCGAGTTGTTTAATTGTTGGTCTGGGGAATTGGAATGTAACGCCAGATGCGCTTGGACCGATAGTTGTAGAAAATGTATTGGTAACGAGACACTTGTTTCAATTGCAGCCTGAAAGTGTAGAAGAGGGGTTTAGACCTGTTAGCGCAATTCGGCCGGGGGTAATGGGAATTACAGGGATTGAAACGAGCGATGTTATTTATGGAATCATTGAGAAGACAAAGCCAGACTTTGTCATTGCAATTGATGCATTAGCTGCTCGTTCTATTGAACGAGTAAATAGCACGATACAAATTTCTGATACGGGAATTCATCCTGGATCGGGTGTTGGGAATAAGCGTAAGGAACTTAGTAAAGAAACATTGGGTATTCCTGTTATTGCGATTGGTGTCCCGACTGTGGTAGATGCCGTTTCGATTACAAGCGATACAATTGATTTTATTTTGAAACATTTTGGACGGGAGATGAAGGAAGGAAACAAACCTTCCCGATCTTTGTTACCAGCTGGCTTTACATTTGGAGAAAAGAAAAAGTTAACAGAAGAAGATATGCCGGATGAAAAGAGTCGGAATATGTTTTTAGGTGCTGTAGGTACACTGGAAGATGAAGAGAAGAGAAAATTAATTTATGAAGTGTTATCTCCTCTTGGTCATAATTTAATGGTGACTCCGAAAGAAGTGGATGCTTTCATAGAGGATATGGCAAATGTAATAGCGAGTGGTTTAAATGCAGCCTTGCATCATCAAATTGACCAAGATAATACAGGAGCATATACGCATTGATGGGAAGAGACGATAATCATGTAAGCCGCTTTTCGCTTTTATGTATATGTAGTGCGGCCATATGTTTACTCATGATAATAGCAGGGGTGGCACTTGCTAATCATGGTTTGAAAAGTATGAAAGGTTATCAGCAAATGTCGTATGAACAAATCGCTCATATGACAGGAACAGAGGGTGCGGGTGCAGAATCAGAAATTTTGGAAAGTTCGTTTTCCGTTACTGAAAAACAAAAACAATTAGAAAGCTTAAAGAGTTTTAATGTTGTAGAAGGAATTGGTATGGCAATAGCAAGTGCTACTTATGAAGTAACAAAGTTTGGAACGGATATAGTTATTGGGAAAGTGAAAGAGATTTTTAGTTAAGGGTAGCAAGAAGAACGGTTGTCTTACCATTTTGTACGACAGCCGTTTTTTAATTTGAAAAAGGTTTGTCTCTTATGGTTTGTTCGCATAAGATATAGATAGAATGATTTGTATTGTAAGCAGCACGAGTTTTCATTGAATCTTTGCTGCTCTATTGATATAATCAGTGCTAGTGTATATTGGCGAGACTATTAGGAGTTGAGAACATAGATGAACAAAGAAGAAAGAGCAAAAAGACAGTCCAAAATTCGTAATTTCTCTATCATTGCTCATATTGACCACGGAAAATCAACGTTAGCAGACCGTATTTTAGAGAAAACAAACGCGTTAACACAACGTGAAATGAAAGCTCAATTGCTTGACTCTATGGATTTAGAGCGTGAGCGTGGTATTACAATTAAATTAAACGCAGTACAGTTAACGTATAAAGCAAAAGACGGTGAAGAATATATTCTTCACTTAATTGATACACCAGGACACGTCGACTTTACGTACGAAGTATCTCGTAGTTTAGCGGCTTGTGAAGGTGCAATTCTTGTAGTGGATGCAGCGCAAGGTATTGAGGCGCAAACGTTAGCGAACGTATACTTAGCGCTTGATAACAATTTAGAAATTTTACCGGTTATTAATAAAATCGACTTACCAAGTGCAGATCCAGAACGTGTGCGTCAAGAGGTAGAAGATGTAATCGGTTTAGATGCATCAGAAGCGGTACTTGCTTCAGCGAAAGCTGGTATTGGTATTGAAGATATTTTAGAACAAATCGTTGAAAAAGTACCAGCACCAACAGGTGATTCAGAAGAGCCGTTACAATGTATGATCTTTGACTCTTTATATGATCCGTACCGCGGTGTAATTGCTTATATCCGTGTTGTAAATGGAACGGTAAAAGTTGGCGATAAAGTACGTATGATGGCAACTGGTAAAGAATTTGAAGTAACAGAAGTAGGTGTATTTACACCGAAGACTACGCAACGTGATGAGTTAACTGTAGGTGATGTAGGTTTCTTAGCGGCATCGATTAAAAATGTTGGTGACACACGCGTTGGTGATACGATTACACATGCGAAACGTCCAGCTGCAGAGCCGTTAGCAGGTTATCGTAAATTAAATCCAATGGTATTCTGTGGTTTATATCCAATCGATTCTGCACGTTACAACGACTTACGTGATGCGTTAGAAAAATTAGAGTTAAACGATTCTGCACTTGAGTTTGAACCAGAAACATCTCAAGCACTAGGATTTGGTTTCCGTTGTGGATTCTTAGGACTTCTTCACATGGAAATCATTCAAGAGCGTATTGAACGTGAATTTAAAATTGACTTAATTACAACAGCGCCAAGCGTTATTTATAAAGTGTATTTAACAAACGGTGAAGATGTAATTGTTGATAATCCATCTAATATGCCAGATCCACAGTCTATCGATCGCGTAGAAGAGCCGTTTGTGAAGGCTTCAATTATGGTGCCGAATGACTATGTTGGAGCTGTAATGGAAATTTGCCAAGGTAAACGTGGAACGTTTATTGATATGCAATATTTAGATGAAACACGTGTTACATTAACGTATGAAATCCCATTATCAGAAATCGTATATGATTTCTTCGATCAATTGAAATCAAATACAAAAGGGTATGCATCATTTGATTACGAGTTAATTGGTTATAAACCATCTAAACTTGTGAAAATGGATATTCTTTTAAATAATGAACAAGTGGATGCTTTATCATTTATCGTACACCGTGATTCAGCGTATGACCGTGGTAAAGTAATCGTAGAGAAATTAAAAGAATTAATTCCGAGACAACAGTTCGAAGTGCCAATTCAGGCGACTATCGGAAACAAAGTTGTAGCACGTTCTACAATTAAGGCGATGCGTAAAAACGTACTTGCAAAATGTTACGGTGGTGACATTTCTCGTAAGCGTAAACTTCTTGATAAGCAAAAAGAAGGTAAAAAACGTATGAAGTCTGTTGGTTCTGTAGAAGTACCGCAAGAAGCATTCATGGCTGTACTGAAAATGGATGACAATTAATAATTGATTGTTATTTCATGCGAATTGATATAAAAAAGAAGTCGTCTATACGGCTTCTTTTTTATATCATTACTTTTTAGACAACGTAGCTTCTCTCATTTACAATAGTGAGAGAGCTTTTTAGTTCATATAGAGTTAGGAGTTTGTTAATGTCCGAAAATATTCGAAAAGATATTCACGAGAAAATACAAAATGGTAATTTTAATTGTGAAAAGGAATTGACGCTTTCTATTATTAGTGGGAAGTGGAAAGTTGTGATACTGTGGCATCTTGGTGTGGAAGGGCCTCATCGTTTTAGTGAATTACAACGATTATTCCCAAGCATCTCTCATAAAGTTTTGTCAAATCAATTAAAAGAGTTAATGGAAGATGGGATTGTTGACAGAACAGTATACCCAGAAATTCCTCCGCGAGTGGAGTATTATATGACGGAATTGGGCATGTCGCTTTTACCAATCGTTGAAATGATGTATGATTGGGGAAAAATGCGAATGGAGCAAATTCGTAATACGTTAGAGAAGTAAAGAAGCCTCCCGAGCGCGGAGGCTTTCTTTTTAGAAAGGTAGGAGTTATATTTGGTGCAAGCTGCATATATTCATATTCCGTTTTGTCAGCATATTTGTCACTATTGTGATTTTAATAAAGTATTTATTGAACGCCAACCGGTCGATCAATATTTAGAGTATTTAGAGAAGGAAATAATAAATACAGTTCAAAAGGTACCATTTGATAGTATGAAAACGATTTTTGTTGGTGGAGGAACTCCGACAGCGTTAAATATGGAGCAGACAAAAAAGTTACTCGATATTATAAACCGTCGCTTACGTCCATTTGCTCCGAATTGTGAATTAACATTTGAAGCGAATCCAGGTGATTTACCGAAAGAGAAGTTACATGTATTGCTAGAAGGTGGAGTGAACCGCATTAGTTTTGGTGTGCAAACATTTCGAGATGAATTGCTTGAGAAAATTGGGCGCAAGCATACGAGGGAAGATGCGTTTGTAGCAATTAGAGAAGCGCAGGAAGTAGGCTTCAAAAATATAAATGTGGATATTATTTATGCTCTGCCAGGGCAGACGATAGAAGATGTGAAAGAAACGTTAGATATTGCTTTTACGCTCGGTGTACAACATTTCTCGGCCTACTCATTAATTGTGGAACCGAAAACTGTGTTTTATAACTTAATGAATAAAGGGAAACTAAGACTTCCAGGTGAAGACCATGAAGCAAAAATGTACGAAATGGTAATGGATGAAATGGAGAAACATGGCTATACTCAGTATGAAATTAGCAATTTCTCAAAAGGTGATAATGAAAGTAGACATAATCTCACATACTGGAATAATGAAGAGTATTATGGGTTTGGAGCTGGAGCGCATAGTTATGTAAATGGAGAACGTATCCAAAATGTAGGGCCGCTCAAGCAATATTTCAATAAAATTGATGAAACTGGATTTCCGTATTTAGATGTTCACGCGGTGACGGAGAAAGAAAGAATGGAAGAAGAGTTGTTCTTAGGGCTTCGAAAAACAAAAGGTGTATCTAAAATAGGGTTTCAAAAGAAATTTAATATGGAAATGGATAAAGTTTTCGCGAAGCAGTTACAAAGCAACGAAGAACAAGGGTTGCTTGAAGAGAGCAATGGATATGTTCGTTTAACGCGAAAAGGAAAATTATTAGGGAATGAAGTATTCCAATCATTTTTGATTGACTAATTAAATGTTCCATTAACGTGAAAAAGTTTCATTATTTCGTGACGTTTCCGTTGACAATTGAATGTCAATTTTGGTAAGTTATTAATAGATTTAGCACTCGAAGACAAAGAGTGCTAACAGAGGTGATGATGAGATGCTTACGGAACGTCAGCTCTTAATTTTACAAACAATTATTGATGACTTTATTGGATCAGCGCAACCTGTTGGATCGAGGACGTTGGCTAAGAAAGATGAAATTACGTTTAGTTCAGCTACTATTCGAAATGAAATGGCTGATTTAGAGGAACTAGGATTTATTGAAAAAACGCATAGTTCTTCAGGACGTGTTCCTTCTGAAAAAGGATATCGTTTTTATGTAGACCATCTTTTAGCGCCGCAAAACTTACCGACCGATGAAATTGTACAAATTAAAGATTTATTTGCTGAAAGAATTTTTGAAGCGGAAAAGATTGCACAGCAATCGGCTCAAATTTTATCAGAGCTTACGAATTATACGGCCATTGTTCTTGGACCGAAGTTAAGCACAA
The DNA here is from genome assembly GCF_001884045.1 of Bacillus mobilis. GTDB lineage: Bacteria > Bacillota > Bacilli > Bacillales > Bacillaceae_G > Bacillus_A > Bacillus_A mobilis. Next base: position 23,728 of record NZ_MACF01000046.1, read on the forward strand.
ATAAACTTAAAAACGTACAAATTGTACCGCTTGATCGTCAAACTGCAGTCGCTATTATTGTAACGGATACAGGGCATGTACAAAGCAAAACGATTACCGTTCCGGAATCTGTTGATTTATCAGATTTAGAAAAAATGGTTAATATTTTAAATGAAAAGCTGTCGGGCGTACCAATGTCGGAACTCCATAACAAAATCTTTAAAGAGATTGTTACAGTTTTACGTGGGTATGTTCATAATTACGATAGTGCAATAAAAATGTTAGATGGTACATTTCAAGTTCCTTTATCGGAAAAGATATACTTTGGAGGCAAAGCAAATATGCTTTCGCAACCAGAGTTCCATGACATTCACAAAGTAAGATCCTTACTGACGATGATTGATAATGAAGCCGAGTTTTATGACATCTTGCGTCATAAACAAGTAGGTATTCAAGTGAAAATAGGTAGGGAAAACTCTGCGACAGCCATGGAAGATTGTAGTTTAATTTCTGCAACATATTCGATTGGAGAAGAGCAACTTGGAACAATTGCTATTTTAGGTCCGACAAGAATGCAATACTCTCGGGTAATTAGTTTGTTACAGTTATTTACGAGACAATTTACTGATGGACTTAAAAAGTAAATGAGAGTAATACATTCGCTCAAGTAATGAAATTTTCATTGCTGTGTGTAATATATAATGCTTAGGTAATTGTGCTTAGCATAATACCTAATACCTTTTAAGGAGGTGAATATTGTGGAAGAGCGTAACGAACAAGTGGTAGAAGAAGTAAAAGAAGCGCAAGTTGAAGAAGCTGTCACGACAGAAAACAGTGAAAAAACTGTAGAAGAAAAAAGTGAGGCTGCTCTTTTACAAGAAAAAGTAGATGAGTTACAAGCGAAACTAACGGAAACGGAAGGTCGCACATTACGTCTACAAGCTGATTTTGAAAATTATAAGCGTCGTGTCCAAATGGATAAACAGGCTGCTGAAAAATATAGAGCACAAAGTCTAGTTTCAGACATTTTGCCAGCTCTTGATAATTTTGAAAGAGCGATGCAAGTGGAAGCAACTGATGAGCAAACGAAATCCTTGTTACAAGGTATGGAAATGGTGCATCGTCAATTGTTAGAAGCGTTGACTAAAGAAGGCGTTGAAGTGGTTGAATCTGTTGGTAAACAGTTCGATCCTAATGAACACCAAGCTATTATGCAAGTGGAAGATAGTGAATTTGAATCAAACGCGGTAGTTGAAGAATTCCAAAAAGGTTATAAACTAAAAGACCGTGTGATTCGCCCATCAATGGTAAAAGTAAATCAATAATTTACATAAAAGTAGGAGGATTCGCCATGAGTAAAATTATCGGTATTGACTTAGGTACAACAAACTCTTGTGTAGCTGTTATGGAAGGTGGAGAACCAAAGGTTATCCCAAATCCAGAAGGAAACCGTACAACACCATCTGTTGTAGCTTTCAAAAATGAAGAGCGTCAAGTTGGGGAAGTTGCAAAGCGTCAAGCAATTACAAACCCAAATACAATCATGTCTGTTAAACGTCATATGGGTACAGACTACAAAGTAGAAGTTGAAGGTAAAGATTATACACCTCAAGAAATTTCTGCAATCATTTTACAAAACCTAAAAGCTTCTGCTGAAGCATACTTAGGTGAAACAGTTACGAAAGCTGTTATTACAGTACCTGCATACTTCAACGATGCAGAACGTCAAGCAACAAAAGATGCTGGTCGTATCGCTGGTTTAGAAGTTGAGCGTATCATTAACGAACCAACAGCAGCAGCACTTGCTTACGGTTTAGAAAAACAAGATGAAGAGCAAAAAATCTTAGTATATGACTTAGGTGGCGGTACATTTGACGTATCTATCCTTGAGTTAGCAGACGGAACATTTGAAGTTATTTCAACTGCTGGTGACAACCGTCTTGGTGGAGATGACTTTGACCAAGTTGTTATTGACCACTTAGTAGCTGAGTTCAAAAAAGAAAATAACATTGATTTAAGCCAAGATAAAATGGCGCTTCAACGTTTGAAAGATGCAGCTGAAAAGGCGAAAAAAGATCTTTCTGGCGTAACACAAACACAAATTTCATTACCATTCATTAGTGCTGGAGCTGCTGGTCCATTACACTTAGAATTAACGTTAACAAGAGCGAAATTCGAAGAGCTTTCAGCAGGTCTTGTTGAAAGAACGTTAGAGCCAACTCGTCGTGCATTAAAAGACGCTGGTTTTGCTCCAAGTGAATTAGATAAAGTTATCCTTGTTGGTGGATCTACTCGTATCCCAGCTGTACAAGAAGCTATTAAACGTGAAACTGGTAAAGAACCATATAAAGGTGTAAACCCTGATGAAGTTGTAGCATTAGGTGCTGCAGTTCAAGGTGGCGTACTTACTGGTGATGTAGAAGGCGTACTATTATTAGACGTAACTCCACTTTCTTTAGGTATTGAAACTATGGGTGGTGTGTTCACGAAATTAATCGAGCGTAACACTACAATTCCAACAAGTAAGTCACAAGTATTCTCAACAGCTGCTGATAACCAACCGGCAGTAGACATTCACGTATTACAAGGTGAGCGTCCAATGTCAGCTGACAACAAAACATTAGGTCGTTTCCAATTAACAGACCTTCCGCCAGCACCACGTGGTATTCCACAAATCGAAGTAACATTCGATATTGATGCGAACGGTATTGTTAACGTACGTGCAAAAGACTTAGGAACAAGTAAAGAGCAAGCTATTACAATCCAATCTTCTTCAGGTCTTTCTGATGAAGAAGTAGATCGTATGGTACAAGAAGCAGAAGCAAATGCTGACGCTGACCAAAAACGTAAGGAAGAAGTTGAACTTCGTAACGAAGCGGACCAACTTGTATTCCAAACGGATAAAGTTGTAAAAGATTTAGAAGGTAAAGTGGATGCAGCTGAAGTTGCAAAAGCAACAGAAGCGAAAGAAGCACTACAAGCTGCGATCGAGAAGAACGAGCTTGAGGACATCCGTGCGAAAAAAGACGCTTTACAAGAAATCGTACAACAATTAAGTGTTAAATTATACGAACAAGCTCAAGCAGCTGCAGGGCAAGCAGAAGGTGCACAAGGAGCACAAGATGCTGGGGCGAAGAAAGACAATGTAGTAGACGCTGAGTTTGAAGAAGTAAAAGAAGATAAGTAATATAAATAAGTAAGATGACAAAAAGTCAAAGTCAAGCGTGCCTTGGCTTTGGCTTTTTTCATGAATGAGAAGAAAAGTGTGAGGTTCTTAAGTTTTTTACTTTGCATACTGTAAGTGAGGAAACTTTGTTGCAAAGCACTTTCTTTCGGTGTTAAAATTACGTTTATGTGAAAGATTCGGGGGTTGTAAATTTATGAGTAAACGAGATTATTATGAGGTCCTTGGACTTAGCCAGGGTGCTTCAAAAGATGAAATAAAAAAAGCGTATCGTCGTTTGGCTAAAAAATACCATCCAGACGTAAGTAAAGAAGAAAATGCAATTGAAAAGTTTAAAGAAGTACAAGAAGCATATGAAGTATTAAGCGACGATCAAAAGCGCGCGCAATATGATCAATTTGGTCATGCTGGTGCAAATCAAGGTTTCGGTGGCTTTGGCGGCGGAGGAGACTTCGGCGGTGGCTTCGGTTTCGAAGATATCTTTAGTTCGTTCTTTGGCGGCGGTGGTGGCGGTAGACGTCGTGATCCAAATGCTCCGCGTCAAGGTGCTGACTTACAATATCAAGTTACTTTAGAGTTTGAAGAAGCTATTTTTGGTAAAGAATTAAATGTCGAGATTCCAGTTGAAGATCCATGTGATACTTGTAAAGGTAGCGGAGCGAAACCAGGAACTTCAAAAGAAACATGTAAACATTGTTCAGGTTCAGGGCAAGTAAGTGTAGAACAAAATACACCATTTGGTCGTATCGTAAACCGTCAAGCTTGTGGTCACTGTTCAGGAACTGGTCAAATGATTAAAGAAAAATGTACGACATGTCACGGTTCTGGTAAAGTGCGTAAACGTAAAAAAATCAACGTTAAAATTCCAGCAGGTATCGATAATGGTCAACAAATTCGTGTATCCGGAAAAGGTGAAGCGGGCGTAAATGGCGGACCAGCAGGGGATTTATATGTAGTTGTTCATGTGAGAAATCATGAATTCTTTGAGCGTGAAGGAGATCACATTATTTGCGAAATGCCATTAACATTTGCGCAAATGGCACTTGGTGCTGAAGTGGAAGTTCCTACTGTTCATGGGAAAGTGAAGCTGAAAATTCCAGCAGGAACACAAACAGGAACAGAATTCCGCTTAAAAGGAAAGGGTGCTCCGAACGTACGTGGATACGGTCAAGGAGATCAATATGTAGTTGTTCGTGTTGTTGTACCGACGAAATTAACTTCACATCAAAAAGATTTATTACGTGAATTTGCGGGACAAGAAGAGCAGGATGATAGTTTGTTTGGAAAGCTTAAACGTGCTATCAAAGGGGAATAATGGAAATAAAAAATGGAGTTGGTAAATTGTGAAATGGTCAGAAGTTAGTATTCATACAACAGAAGAAGCAGTAGAAGCTGTCTCTCATATTTTACATGAAGCTGGTGCTAGTGGAGTTGCGATTGAGGATCCAGCGGAGTTGACGAAAGAGCGCGAGCAACAATATGGTGAAATTTATGCATTGAACCCAGATGAATATCCGGCGGAAGGTGTATTAATAAAAGCATATTTCCCACAAACGGATTCTTTACAGGAAACGATTGCGGGTGTAAAATCATCTATTGATATGCTTCCATCTTACGACATCGAAATTGGTACTGGAAATATTACCGTTAACGAAGTCAATGAAGAAGATTGGGCTACTGCTTGGAAAAAGTATTACCATCCAGTACAAATTTCTGATACATTCACAATTGTGCCGACGTGGGAAGAATATACACCATCTTCTCCGGAAGAAAAAATTATTGAATTAGATCCAGGTATGGCGTTTGGAACGGGAACTCATCCGACAACAACGATGTGTATTCGTGCTTTAGAAAAAACAGTTCAGCCAGGTGATACGATCATTGATGTAGGAACAGGTTCTGGTGTACTTAGTATTGCAGCAGCAAGATTAGGTGCGTCTTCTGTTCAAGCGTATGATTTAGATCCGGTTGCAGTGGAAAGTGCAGAAATGAATGTACGTTTAAATAAAACAGATGATATCGTGTCTGTTGGGCAAAATAGTCTTTTAGAAGGCATTGAAGGTCCTGTTGATTTAATCGTAGCTAACTTATTAGCAGAAATTATTCTATTATTCCCTGAAGATGCAGCGAGAGTTGTGAAGTCGGGCGGATTATTTATTACATCGGGCATCATTGCTGCGAAGGAAAAAGTAATTTCTGAAGCGCTAGAAAAAGCCGGATTTACAATTGAAGAAGTGTTACGAATGGAAGATTGGGTAGCAATTATTGCACGAAATGCGTAATATAGATTTTAGTCTATAATGAAAAGGGGAGTCTCTCACTATAAAGTGAGGGACTTGCCGTTTGTTATATGAAAAATGATAACGTTTCGTTCTTTTCGTAAGTATTGACTTACGAAAGGAACGAAACTCTACTAAGGTGATTATATGCAACGTTATTTTGTAGAAGAGAAGTATGTAAATGAGACAAGTATTCGCATTGTAGGTGATGACGTACATCATATCGCAAGAGTGATGCGTATGTCAGCTGGTGATCACATTTATTGCTGTGTAAACGGAAAAACAGCCGTATGTTCAATTGATGAAATTACCAGTGAATTTATTAATACGGCTATTGTAGAATGGGTAGAGGCGTCAAGTGAACTTCCTGTTTTCGTGACGATTGCAAGTGGACTGCCGAAAGGAGACAAGCTAGAGTTAATTTTTCAAAAAGGAACTGAGCTTGGGGCAGCTGCATTCTTACCATTTCAAGCATCTCGCTCTATTGTAAAATGGGATGCAAAAAAAGCTGATAAAAAAGTTGAGCGTTTAAGAAAAATTGTGAAAGAAGCTGCGGAACAATCACATAGAAGTGAAGTTCCAGAAGTACATGCTCCGGCATCGTTTAAACAATTGCTTTCGATGAGTGGTGAGTATGATGTTTGTCTTGTTGCTTACGAAGAGGAAGCAAAACAAGGCGAGAAATCTAACTTTGCGAAAGCTTTAACGACGATGAAACCAGGTCAAAAGCTATTGATTGTATTTGGCCCAGAAGGCGGTTTAGCCGAGGAAGAGATTACAACGCTTCGTGAACATAAATTTGTACCATGTAGTTTAGGACCAAGAATTTTAAGAACAGAAACGGCGCCGTTATACGCGTTAAGTGCTGCTTCGTATCATTTTGAATTGATGGGGTGATGATCAATGTCAACTGTTGCGTTCCATACGTTAGGTTGTAAAGTAAACCACTATGAAACAGAAGCCATTTGGCAATTGTTTAAACAAGGTGGATATGAAAGAACTGAATATGAAAAGAAATCTGATGTATACGTTATTAATACGTGTACAGTAACGAATACGGGAGATAAGAAAAGCCGTCAAGTTATTAGACGCGCTGTTCGCCAAAACCCGGATGCGGTTATTTGTGTAACTGGATGTTATGCACAAACATCTCCAGCGGAAATTATGGCGATTCCAGGTGTAGATATTGTAGTTGGTACACAGGATCGCGAAAAGATGTTAGGATACATCGAAGAATTCCGCAAAGAGCGTCAGCCAATTAATGCCGTCCGCAACATTATGAAGACACGTGTATACGAAGAACTGGATGTACCTTATTTCACGGATCGTACACGTGCATCTTTAAAAATACAAGAAGGTTGTAATAACTTCTGTACATTCTGTATTATTCCTTGGGCGCGTGGTTTAATGCGCTCTCGTGATGGGAAAGAAGTTATTAAACAAGCGCAGCAATTAGTAGATGCAGGTTATAAAGAAATCGTATTAACAGGTATTCATACAGGTGGGTACGGTGAAGATATTAAAGACTATAACTTAGCTGGATTACTTCGTGATATGGAAGCGGAAGTAGGCGGATTAAAACGTCTTCGTATTTCTTCTATTGAAGCGAGTCAGATTTCAGATGAAGTAATTGAAGTGTTAGATAAGTCTGAAGTAGTTGTACGTCACTTACACATTCCGTTGCAATCTGGATCTAATACAGTATTAAAACGTATGCGTCGTAAGTATACGATGGAATTTTTCCAAGAGCGTTTAGATCGTTTGAAAGAAGCGTTACCAGGTCTTGCGATTACATCGGACGTAATCGTTGGTTTCCCAGGTGAAACAGAAGAAGAATTCATGGAAACATACAATTTCATTAAAGAGAATCGCTTCTCTGAGTTACACGTATTCCCTTACTCAAAACGTACGGGAACACCTGCAGCGCGTATGGAAGATCAAGTTCCTGAAGATGTGAAGAACGATCGTGTTCACCGTTTAATTGAACTATCTAATCAATTAGCAAAAGAGTATGCGTCACAGTTTGAAGGCGAAGTACTTGAAATCATTCCAGAAGAGCAATTTAAAGAGGGCGACCGCGAAGGGTTATATGTAGGTTATACAGATAACTACTTGAAAATTGTATTTGAAGGATCAGAAGAATTAATTGGTAAACTAGTGAAAGTGAAAATTACGAAAGCCGGTTATCCATATAACGAAGCGCAATTTGTTCGTGTTCTTGAAGATGATGTAAAAAAAGAATCAGCAAGCGCATAAATTGAAACTTTAATCAGTGAGGCATCCCCCACTGATTATCAGCCCGACCCCCACCTAAGTTCTTTATTTTCGTTGAATTTTGAGGTGGGGGTCTTACTGCCTTACTGTCTTGGTAAATAGCGGGATAAAAAGGCATGCAAACGGAAACGATTTGCATGCCTTTTTTGTGGAGAATTTAAGTGCTGAAAAAGCAGGTACATCGAATGAGTAGTTATTTAATATTTTCTTGTATTAAAAAAGGTGTAAAGATAAAAATATAGTTATCTTCAGAGGGAAAGAATAATAGCTATCTACATAGCTTTTGAACAGGGAAGGGCATCTATTCTTCTTTTATTCTGCCAAATAGTTGACCTGAAGTGATAAAATGTATTATAATCGTAAAAGACATGCTGAAGAAGGGTTTCTTTTTGCATGCTGAAATTAGTATGTAAGTGTGATGTTTCGGAGGGAGGGAAAGAGAATGTCAAAAACAGTCGTTCGTAAAAACGAGTCTTTGGAGGATGCACTTCGCCGTTTTAAAAGATCGGTTTCTAAAACTGGTACACTTGCTGAAGCAAGAAAGCGCGAGTTTTATGAAAAGCCAAGTGTAAAACGTAAGAAGAAATCTGAAGCGGCAAGAAAGCGTAAATTCTAAGAGAGGGTGTAAGTTATGAGTCTTCTCGGTCGTTTAAACGATGATATGAAACAAGCGATGAAGAATAAACAAAAAGAAAAATTAACCGTTATTCGTATGGTTAAGGCTGCTTTACAAAATGAAGGTATTAAACTGCAACATACTCTTACTGAAGAAGAGGAACTAACAGTTTTAGCTCGTGAAGTAAAACAGTATAAGGACTCCCTCCTTGAATTTAAAAAAGCTGGTCGTGAAGACCTTGTTAATAAACTGCAAAGTGAAATTCAGATTTTAAGCGCATATTTGCCGGAGCAATTAACAGAAGAAGAACTAGCGAATGTAATTAAGCAAGTTATTTCTGAAGTTGGTGCGACATCTAAAGCAGATATGGGTAAGGTGATGACTGCTGTTATGCCGAAAGTAAAAGGTAAAACAGACGGATCACTTGTGAATAAGTTGGTTATCCAACTATTAGCATAAAAAAACGTCTCATTTCGTATGAGACGTTTTTTTATGCTTTTTTTCAGTTTGGACGTGATATTACAAGCTCTTTTTTCATACATATGGGATGAGAGGGGGTCTTTTGAGATGAAAAAATTAGAACAAATGAAGAATTGGTTAACAAAGCAAATAGACCTGCCAGTGGATGTGCTAATGGATCTACCTCGGATCACGCTTGTCGGGCAAGTGCATATCTATATAGAAAATCATCGAGGTTTATTAGTGTTTTCAGATAAAGAAGTAAGGTTGTTATTAAAGCACGGTCAATTATTAATTAAAGGGCAATCCTTTATTATTAAAACAATCCTTCCAGAAGAACTTTTACTTGAAGGAATAATTGAGCAAGTGACGTTTTTAGAAAACGAAAAAAAAGAGGAGTGAGGGAAACTTCCATATGTGAAGTTTTTCTTCGTTATTTTCGTGATTCGACCTTACTATTCATTTTATCTCGCTATTTATGGGTGGTAGAACTCTTTATTTCATTTTCGTACGAGCTATTTTGCTAATTAAAGCGAAAAAAGTAGTGTGTATACTTTTGGAAAGGTAGTGGAGATAGTAGATGAAAAATAAATGGTTTATAAAGTGGCTTGGATATGTAAAAGTGCGAATTGAAGGTAGAGGAGCGGAACGGTTCGTTAACGAATGTGTGCGTAGAAAATTATTAGTTTGGGATGTTAAGAAGATTGCTGATGAAACGTTAGTTTTTTGTATGTTATTACGAGATGTGAAGAAAATAAAACCAATTTATAGAAAAAATGAATGTAAACTATATTTTATTGGGCGTTACGGTTTTCCTTTTTTGAATAAGCGTTTAATTAAAAATAGTGGATTCTTAATTGGTTTTTTAATTTTCTTTTTTGGCATGATTGCATTATCTAATATGGTTTGGAAAATTGAAATTACAGGAGCGAAACCTGAAACAGAATATATATTGATGAAAGAATTGGACAAAATGGGTATTAAAAAAGGAAAATTACAATTCCAGATGCCTAATGTAGAAGATGTACAGCGTCACTTGACAGACAATATTAATGCGATTACTTGGGCGGGACTAGAAATAAGAGGAACGACGTACCATTTTAAAATTGTTGAAAAAAACGAGCCGAAAAAAGAAAAGGAACAAAGGCCGCAAAATTTAGTAGCAAAAAAAGAAGCGATTGTGACAAAAACATTTGTTGAAGTAGGAAAACCAGTTGTCTTGAAAAATGACCATGTCGAAAAAGGGCAGCTTCTCGTATCAGGGATATACGGTAATGAGGAGAGTCCGACGATTGTTTCGGCCCAAGGTATTGTATATGGAGAAACGTGGTACACATCTGAGGTGAATGTGCCACTAAAGACGCAATTTCAAGTATATACTGGCAATGCATATAATGAGCATTACCTTGCATTTGGGAGTACGAAAATAAAAATATGGGGATTTCAACATGATAAGTATAAACGCTCTCGTACGGAAAGTGTAAAACACGATGTGAAACTATTTGGTTTTACACTGCCAATCGCGTACGAAAAAGATATCGTGCGAGAAGAGGAAGAAGCGAATCGGGAATATACAGAAAAACAGGCAATGAAAGTAGCGAAAGAGATGGCTGAAAAAGAACTAAAGAAAAAATTGGATGAACATGCTATGATTGTAAGTGATAAGATTTTGAGTAAACAGGTTGAGGCGGATCAACTAAAAGTCACATTGCATTATACTGTGATCGAAAATATTGCAGAGCCACAACCAATATCCGAATCCGATATTCAAGGAGACTGAGTAATGGCAGAACAATTAGTAGAAATGAACCAACAATTGGAAAATACTAACGAAGCAATCGCTCTTTTTGGAGTCAATGATGCTCATTTGAAAGTAATTGAACGGGAACTGAATGTATCGATCGTAACTAGAGGTGAAACTGTTCATGCATCTGGAGCAGTTGAAACTGTGACACTCGTAGAAAAAATCTTACAGCAATTACTTGTTGTTATTCGAAAAGGTGTATCAATTACAGAAAGAGATGTTGCGTATGCAATTCAGCTCGCACAACAAGGGAAAATTGCTCAATTTGAAGAGTTATATGAAGAAGAAATCTTTAAAACGGCAAAAGGTAAATCCATTCGTGTAAAAACAATGGGGCAAAGAAGATATATTCATGCAATGAAGAAGAATGATGTTGTATTTGGAATAGGACCTGCTGGGACTGGGAAAACATACTTAGCTGTAGTAATGGCTGTAAGAGCTCTAAAGCAAGGGTATGTAAAGAAAATCATTTTAACGAGACCGGCTGTAGAAGCTGGAGAAAGTTTAGGGTTTTTACCAGGTGATTTGAAAGAGAAAGTAGATCCATATTTACGTCCATTGTATGATGCGTTGCACGATATTCTTGGACAAGAATATACACAGCGTATGATGGAGCGAGGTGTAATTGAAATTGCGCCTCTAGCTTATATGAGAGGGCGTACGCTCGATGATTCATTTGTTATTTTAGATGAAGCGCAAAATACAACGGGTGCACAAATAAAAATGTTTTTAACTAGATTAGGTTTTAGTTCTAAAATGGTTATTACGGGAGACCCTTCACAAGTAGACTTACCAAAAGGGGTAAAATCAGGGCTTTCGCTAGCTTCTAACATTTTATCTGGTGTATCAGGTCTTTCGTTCATTACATTAGAACAAACGGACGTTGTGAGGCATCCGCTGGTGCAACGTATTATTGAGGCATATGATAAAATGGAATGATCCTATTTGTCAGGATCATTTCTTTTTGTATTAAGGTTGGCGAACGGCATATTTTTTACTATCATAAAAGATAAGAGAAATAAACTATAGGTACTGGTGTATCAAAGTGTTCTCTAAAAGTATCGTTGGCTAGAAGAAATGAAAGCTATAAATAGTTTCACTTTATTTCTGGAGAGGAGAAGGTATTGAAATCATGTTAAGAGCTCAAGAAATTTCTAAGTGGTTTCGTAATTTACAACATTCGAAAAAACTAAGTTGGATTTCTTACGTTTTGTTAGGAGCAGTGCTGTTTTTTGCACTTATGAATAATGTAAAACCAGAGCAATTAGATGTTGATATGTATTCTATTGCGAAAAAAACAATTCATTCTCCTATTAAAATTGAAGATAAGGTTATAACGGACAGAAAAAAACAAGAGGCTGCTCAAAAAGTCGGGGATCAATATACATATAGAAGTGAATATAAACAAAATAGAGTAGATATTGTAAATGATGTTTTTGCTAAGGTAAATGAAGTAATTCAAGAGATGAAAGCTGCTGGACCTGAAGAGCAAAAAAAGATGACCGATGCAAATAAATTAGAAAAGTTGAAGAAGAAGTTACCATCTAATTTAACAAAAGAATTATCGGATGAGAATTTATTATACTTTATTAATGCAGAACCAGATCAATTAGAATTAGCAAAAAACGCGGCTTTAACGTCTGTTAGTGTTATTATGGGTGGAAATATTAAAATGTCCGAAGAAATAGCAGCAAAAGAGCGATTTGTTAATGAAATGAAAAGCCTCAATGTGAATAGCGGCTTGAAGGAAGCTGTGAATGCGCTAGGATCATATGCGATTACAGCAAATTATTTTTATGATCCAGCTGTAACGAAAGAGAAGAAGAAAGCAGAAGAGGACTTAGTTCCACCTGTTTATATCCTTCAAGGACAAGTTATTGTTAGAGAAGGTGAAACAATTTCAAGTGATATGTATAATCAATTGAAATTAGTCGGTTTATTAGAGAAAGGTAATAGTTTTCAGCCTTATGTTGGATTAGCAGTGCTCATTGGTGTGTTACTGTACTTTATGCATAAGCAGTTTGAAGTATTTTTACAGCGCAAAAGAGAAGACCGGCCGTACATTTTAGCGTATATTACAATTTTGTCTATCACGATTGTTTTAATGAAAATTATTAGTTTGTTTCAAAAGCTTGAATATGCAGGAATTGCGTATGTTGTCCCAGTTGCGATGGGAACAATACTTGTAAAACTAATGATTGGCGATCGATTTGTATTTTTAACAAGTATGATTTTTTCTGTGTGCGGAAGTATTATGTTTAATGAAGGAGTAACAAGTACACTGAATTATAGTGTAGGTATTTACGTGCTATTAAGTTCATTATCAGTAAGCATTTTCTTAAGAGAAAAAAATCGTCGTACGATGATTTTGCAAGCTGGTATACTCGTTTCTATCTTAAATGTAGTCGTCTTAGCGGCGTTATTATTATTACGTAATGGGAATTTTTCACCTCTTGAAATTGGAACACAATTATTGATGGCTTCCGTTTCAGGTATTATCTCATCCGTTTTAGCGATGGGGATATTACCATATTTAGAGAGTGGACTTGGGATTGTATCAAGCATGAAGCTTATGGAACTATCAAGTCCGAATCATCCGCTTTTGCGTAGAATTTTGTTAGAAGCGCCAGGAACATATCACCACAGTGTAATGGTAGCGAATCTTTCTGAGGCAGCATGTGAAGCGGTTGGAGCAAATGGTGTATTAGCACGTGTAGGGGCGTATTATCATGATGTAGGAAAAACAGTACAACCGCAATTCTTTATTGAAAACCAGATGGGAATTGAAAATCCACATGATAAATTAGATCCTGTGACGAGTAAAGATATTATCATTGCTCACGTAACAGATGGAGTCAGAATGCTCGAAGAATACCATATTCCGCAAGAAATTATCGATATTGCTGGACAACACCATGGTACAACATTACTTAAATATTTTTATTATAAGGCGATTAAAGAAGATAAAGAAAAATATACAGAAGAGATGTTCCGCTATCCGGGATCAAAAGCAACTTCTAAAGAGTCGGCAATTGTTGGTATTGCTGATAGTGTTGAGGCGGCGGTACGTTCTATGAATCACCCAACGCCAGATCAAATAAATAATTTAGTACAAAGTATTATTAAAGATCGCCTGCAAGATGGGCAATTTAGTGAATGTGATTTGACATTTAAGGAACTACAAATCGTTGGAAAAACGTTATGTGAAACGTTAAATGGTATTTTCCATTCGCGTATTACATATCCGGAACTACCGGAAGAGAAGGAGAAAGAATGAGTTTATTAATTGATTTCATTGATGAAACAGAAGAAGTGAAAGAAGAATATGTGAATTTAATTCGTGAGATATTAGAAAAAGCAGCTCAAATGGAAAAAATAGAGGATGGTGCGGAGTTATCAGTGACATTTGTAGATAATGAACGCATTCGCGAGATTAATCGTGATTACCGAGATAAGGATCAGCCTACTGATGTCATTTCCTTTGCTATGGAAGAAATGGGAGAAGGAGAGATGGAAATTGTAGGTGCAGAGATGCCTCGTATGTTAGGTGACCTTATTATTTCTATTCCGAGAGCGAAAGAACAAGCTGAAGAGTATGGACATTCTTTTGATCGTGAACTTGGCTTTTTAGCGTTACATGGCTTTTTACATTTACTTGGTTATGACCACATGACAGAAGAGGATGAAAAAGAAATGTTTGGAAGACAAAAAGAAATTTTAGAGGCATTTGGATTAGGTCGATGAAAAAAGGAAAACTTATAAATAGTTTTGGATATGCTATAGCAGGTATATTCTTTTGTCTTCGTCATGAACGAAATATGAAAATTCATTATTTAGCCGCAGTCATTGTTATATGCTGCGGCTTTTATTTCCATATTACGAAAGTAGAGTGGATGGTATTACTTATTGTAATAGGAATTGTAATGAGTTTAGAGATGGTAAATACGGCTGTGGAAAAAACAGTAGATTTAGCGACTACTGATATACATCCGTTTGCGAAAATTGCAAAGGATGTCGCAGCCGGAGCGGTTTTATTGTTTGCGATAATAGCCGTTATAATTGGTGCTATTATCTTTTTGCCGTATGTGGTATAGTTGCATTCCAAAGCTTTTATTAAGCTTTGGAAGTGCCGTAAAGGCCTTTAATCAGAGAGTGTATCTATTCACAGCTGTGGACAGGAAGGATGCGGGAACATGAATAGTGAACAATTAATTCAAGAAGCAATCGAAGCGCGTAAACAAGCGTACGTACCATATTCTAAATTTCAAGTAGGTGCAGCATTATTAACACAGGATGGAAAAGTATATCGTGGATGTAATGTTGAGAATGCATCATATGGCTTATGTAACTGTGCAGAAAGAACAGCTTTATTTAAGGCGGTTTCTGAAGGAGATAAAGAGTTTGTAGCTATCGCAATTGTGGCGGATACAAAGCGTCCGGTACCTCCTTGTGGAGCATGTCGCCAAGTTATGGTAGAATTATGTAAACAGGATACGAAAGTATACCTATCAAATTTACATGGTGACGTTCAAGAGACGACAGTCGGAGAATTGTTGCCAGGAGCATTTTTAGCGGAGGATTTACATGAATAGAAAAGGTTATAAATCAGGTTTTGTCTCTATTATTGGCAGACCGAATGTTGGAAAATCTACATTTTTAAATCGTATTATCGGCCAGAAAATTGCCATTATGAGTGACAAGCCACAAACAACTCGTAATAAAATTCAAGGCGTATATACAGAAAATGATTCACAAGTAATTTTCATTGATACACCAGGAATACATAAACCTAAACATAAATTAGGCGACTTCATGGTGAAGATGGCTCAAACGACATTAAAAGAAGTTGATATTGTTCTGTTTATGGTCAATGCAGTTGAAGGATTTGGTCGTGGTGAAGAATTTATCATTGAGAAATTAAAAGAAACGAAACAACCAGTATTTTTAGTAATTAATAAAATCGACCAACTTCATCCAGAGCAATTATTAGAGTTAATCGATCAATACCGCAAACTATATGAGTTTGCAGAGATTGTACCAATTTCTGCATTAGACGGTAATAATGTGGACGCTTTAATTGGAACAATTAAAAAGTATTTACCAGAAGGACCACAATACTATCCAGATAATCAAGTAACGGATCATCCAGAGAGATTTATTATTTCAGAGCTTATTCGTGAGAAAGTACTACATTTAACACGTGAAGAAGTGCCGCATTCTGTGGCTGTTGTTATCGATGCAATTCAAAAACGCGAAGGCGGGGCAGTTTATATCAATGCAACGATTGTTGTGGAACGTCCATCGCAAAAAGGGATTATTATCGGGAAACAAGGGAAGATGTTAAAAGAAGTTGGTAAGCGAGCACGTTTTGATATTGAAGCATTACTTGGTTCTAAAGTATTTTTAGAAGTATGGGTAAAAGTGCAAAAAGATTGGCGTAATAAAATGTCTCAGCTTCGTGACCTTGGTTTCCGCGAAGACGAGTACTAAAATAGAGTAAAGCTGTAATCAGCGGATGTTTTGTTCATCCGCTGATTATTGGTTTTTATGAGTTTTGATAAATTAGGAAAAATTTTTCTCACATGAAAATGGACAAAATGGGTCAATTTAATAACAACAAAGGAAATTGGTTTATAGGCTACGCTTATTGAGAAAGGTGGATTCTTATGCTAGATTTTACCTGGAAGTTTTTCTCCAAAACAGGAAGCATTGAAACGTACTTGCTTTTGAAAGAAATGGAAAAAGACGTAAACGATGAGATGGATCAACATGAAGAGGAGCTAGCACATCTAGACTCTCCAATTTCTTGACCCGTTTTGTTCAAACCTTGGATGGTGACGAACATGTTTCAAAAAGTTGAGGGCATCGTTATCCGTACGACAGATTACGGAGAAACGAACAAGATTGTTACAATATTCTCAAGAGAATTGGGTAAGGTAAGTGCAATGGCAAGAGGAGCGAAAAAACCGAAAAGCCGGTTAGCATCTGTTTCGCAACTTATGACACATGGTAATTTTCTTATTCAAATGGGATCTGGACTTGGAACTTTACAACAAGGCGAGATTATTTCAACTATGAAAGAAATTCGCGAGGATATATTTTTAACTGCTTATGCATCATTTATTGTTGAGTTAACTGATAAAGCAACAGAAGATAAAAAACATAATCCATATTTATTTGAAATGTTATATCAAACGTTGCATTATATGTGTGAGGGTGTTGATTCAGAAGTATTATCATTAATTTATCAAACGAAAATGCTTCCGGTATTAGGGATGCGCCCGTATTTTGATACATGTGCGATTTGTCATCAAGAAACAGATTTTGTCGCCTTCTCTGTCCGGGAAGGCGGTTTTCTGTGCTCGCGTCATGCTGAACAAGACCAGTATCGTATACCAGTGGGGGAAGCTGTACATAAATTATTACGTCTTTTCTACCACTTCGATTTACATAGACTTGGGAATGTATCAGTGAAGGATAGCACAAAAAAACAAATGCGTTTAGTATTAAATACATATTATGATGAATATTGCGGGATTTATTTGAAATCAAGACGTTTCTTAGAACAACTTGATAAGTTTCAAATATAATTTGGGGCCGTATACGGTCCTTTTTACATCCTATCTTTTTCAAATAGCATATTTAGTATATAATATTTAAGAGATAGTATAACTTTTTTCGTTGTGCACTGAAGGTGGTGATTATCATAGAGCTGAATAAACGGCAAGAACATATCATTCAGATTGTAAAAGATCACGGTCCTATTACAGGGGAGTCAATTGCTGCGCAATTGGGATTAACACGTGCAACGCTAAGACCAGACTTAGCAATTTTAACGATGGCTGGTTATTTAGAAGCGCGTCCACGCGTAGGTTATTTTTATACGGGTAAAACTGGGGGGCAGCTATTATCTGAAGCTGTTAAGAAAATTAAAGTACAAGATTATCAATCTAGACCGGCTGTAATTGATAAAAATGTATCAGTATACGATGCGATTTGTACGATGTTTCTAGAGGACGTAGGTACATTATTCGTTGTAGATCAATCGACTCTATTAGTTGGCGTTGTATCTCGTAAAGATTTATTACGAGCTAGCCTAGGAAAGCAGGATTTAACCTCTCTTCCGGTTAATATTATCATGACAAGGATGCCAAACATTGCGATGTGTCGTAGAGAAGATTCTTTATATGATATTGCGATGGAATTAATAGAAAGACAGATTGATGCGATGCCAGTTGTAAAAGATACGAAACAAGGTTTAGAAGTGATTGGACGAATTACAAAAACAAATATTACACGTGCGTTTGTAAACTTAGTAAATAACGAATAAGTGTAATTTGTTTAAAGTGAGGTAATGTAATGGATAATAAAATCGTATATGTCGTATCTGACTCTGTTGGAGAAACGGCTGATTTGGTTGTTCGAGCAGCGATGGGGCAATTCCCATTCGCTCCTGATATTAGACGTGTACCGTATGTAGAAGATACAGGGACATTAAAAGAAGTGATTTCAATTGCTAAGAGCAATCAAGCGCTTATTTGTTTCACGTTAGTAAAGCCTGACATGCGCCAGTATTTAGTGACAGAGGCCGCGAAAGAAGGCGTAGAGGCATATGATATTATCGGGCCTCTTATCGATCAAATTGAAGAAATTACAGGGCAAGTACCAAGATATGAGCCGGGTGTTGTTCGTAGATTAGATGAAGAATACTTTAAAAAGATTGAAGCGATTGAGTTTGCTGTAAAGTATGATGATGGTAGAGACGCACGTGGTATTTTAAAAGCAGATATCGTGTTGATTGGGATTTCGCGAACATCTAAAACACCACTTTCTCAATATTTAGCTCATAACAAACGTTTGAAAGTTGCCAATGTACCGCTCGTACCAGAAGTAGATCCACCTGAAGAGTTATATCAAGTGGCTAAAGAAAAATGCTTCGGTTTGAAAATTACGCCAGATAAGTTGAATCATATTCGAAAAGAGCGATTGAAATCACTTGGATTAAGTGACGGTGCAACATATGCCAATATTAATCGTATTAAAGAAGAAATTGATCACTTTGAGAATGTAGTCGGTAAAATAGATTGTCAAGTAATTGATGTATCGAATAAAGCGATTGAAGAAACAGCTAACATTATTGTGAATGCAGTGCAAAACCAAAAATTGTTTTAGCACATTTACCAAAGGTGAATGTGCTTTTTTCGCTCATGAAAAAAGCAATGCCTGTTGATTTCGTAATAGATTATAGCGGAGTGGTTATACTTATATTCTTCTGTCTTTTTATTAGGCTAAAGGTAGGGTTTCGTTATCCTGAAATAGAAGGTGAAAAAATAAAGGGATATGTAGCGCAGTTGAAGAAAATATATTATAATAAAAAATTGTGATAAAAACCTATATTTTACGTTTAGACTTTAATTTTTCAGAATAAACTAGGGATAGGATTTACGAAAAGACATGTAATTACGTTAAATCGACAAAATCTATACAAGAAAACGCACATTATGGAAGGATTCGCAGAAGGGATGTAGAATACAGAAATATGCAAAACATCAATATCGTATTAGTTGATGCAGATGCATATCCTGTGAATGCTGAAAATTGTGCAAGTTGGAACGAAAGTTCATGTCGAAATTTTGTTTGTCACATCGTATGCTCATCGTTTAAGGAAGTAGCAAGGGAAATTGGATCTATGTAGATGCTGAATAAGCTAAAGTTGATTTTTTATATGTATCAACATGCAAAAGAAACAGATCTCGTGATCACATAGGATATGGTACTTGCTAGTCTTCTTGTAAAAAAAAGTGTATATGTATTGTCTCCAGGAGGTACATTTGTAACAGGTGAGCAAATGGATACAATTTTATATAGTAGGTATGTATCTGCGAAATTACGCAGAAAAGGGCCTGCAAAATCGTTTGATAACGTGATCGACAACACTTTCTAATAAGTTTAGAAAAAATATTGTCGAATTATAAAGGAATTTTTTAATTTATATCGAATACAAAATACGACACGGAGATGGATTTATGGGGAACAGAATTCCCGAAGAAGTTGTTGAACAGATTCGGACGTCATCGGATATTGTAGAAGTGATTGGTGAATACGTTCAACTTAGAAAACAGGGACGTAACTATTTCGGCCTTTGTCCATTTCATGGTGAGAATTCTCCTTCATTCTCTGTTTCATCGGATAAGCAAATTTTTCATTGCTTCGGATGTGGAGAAGGTGGAAATGTATTTTCCTTTCTAATGAAAATGGAAGGATTGGCTTTTACCGAGGCTGTTCAAAAGCTAGGTGAAAGAAATGGAATTGCGGTTGCAGAGTATACATCAGGGCAAGGACAACAAGAAGACATATCTGATGACACTGTCATCATGCAACAGGCTCATGAACTTTTGAAAAAGTATTATCATCATTTATTAGTAAATACAGAAGAAGGAAATGAAGCACTTTCGTATTTGTTAAAACGTGGTATTACGAAAGAGATGATTGAGAAGTTTGAAATTGGTTATGCGTCACCTGCTTGGGATGCAGCAACGAAAATTTTACAAAAAAGAGGCTTATCGCTGTCTAGTATGGAACAAGCTGGTCTTCTCATAAGAAGCGAGAAGGATGGTAGTCATTATGATCGCTTCCGTGGAAGGGTTATGTTTCCAATCTATACGTTACAAGGTAAAGTGATAGCGTTTAGTGGAAGGGCGCTAGGAGATGATACTCCGAAATATTTAAATAGCCCTGAAACACCGATTTTTCATAAAAGTAAATTGTTGTATAACTTCCACCAAGCGAGGCCGTTTATTAGAAAACGTGGGCAAGTGGCCCTTTTTGAAGGGTATGCCGACGTACTAGCTGCGGTAAAAAGTGGTGTGGAAGAAGCTGTTGCGACAATGGGAACAGCTTTAACTGAAGAACAAGCAAAACTTCTGCGACGTAACGTTGAAACTGTTGTTCTTTGCTATGATGGTGATAAAGCAGGGCGAGAAGCAACGATGAAAGCAGGGCAATTATTGCTAAAAGTCGGTTGCCAAGTGAAAGTTATATCCTTGCCAGATAAGCTTGACCCTGATGAATATGTGCAACAATATGGGACAACTGCTTTTGAAAATCTTGTGAAATCAAGTATAAGTTTTGTTGGTTTTAAAATAAATTATTTGCGTTTAGGGAAAAATTTGCAAGATGAGTCTGGCAAAGAAGAATATGTGAAAAGTGTTTTAAAAGAGTTATCGTTGCTACAGGATGCGATGCAGGCAGAATCATATTTGAAGTCATTATCGCAAGAATTTTCGTATTCAATGGAAACACTTTTGAATCAATTGCACCAATATCGCAAAGAACAAAAGGTACAGCAAAAACAAGTAAAGCAGGTTTCTAAGCCGTCTCAAATTGTTCAAACAAAACCGAAGTTAACAGGTTTTGAAAGGGCAGAAAGAGAAATTATTTACCATATGTTGCAAAGTCCAGAAGTGGCTGTTCGTATGGAATCCCATATAGAAGATTTTCACACAGAAGAACATAAAGGGATTTTATATGAACTATACGCATATTATGAAAAGGGAAATGAACCTTCAGTCGGAACATTTTTAAGTTGGCTCTCTGATGAGAAGTTGAAAAATATTATCACTGATATTTCGACGGATGAATTTATTAATCCAGAATACACAGAAGAAGTGTTACAAGGCCATTTGGAGACGCTTAGACGTCATCAAGAAAAACTTGAGAAGACGGAAATCATCTTTAAGATAAAACAGATGGAAAAAACAGATCCTGTAGAGGCTGCTAAATATTATGTAGCATATTTACAAAATCAAAAAGCGAGAAAATAGCTTTTTTGATAAATTTTTAGTATAATGAATGTTTGTATCTCGCGTAAGGAGGGGAACAGATGGCTGACAAACCAGCTCGTTCTAAACAAATTGAAACTGAAATGACCCTTGAGCAAGTGAAAGAACAACTCACTGAGCTCGGAAAAAAACGTGGCGTTCTTACATATGAAGAGATTGCAGAACGCATGAATGGATTTGAAATTGAATCCGATCAAATGGATGAATACTATGAATATTTAGGTGAACAAGGGATTGACTTAGTTGGTGACAACGACAACGAAGAAGGTCCTAATAATCGCCAAATTTCAAAAACAGAAGAAGAATTCGACCTTAATGATTTAAGTGTACCACCTGGGGTTAAAATCAATGATCCTGTTCGTATGTATTTAAAAGAAATTGGTCGTGTAGATTTACTATCTGCAGAAGAAGAAATTCGACTTGCAACGCGTATTGAAGATGGCGATGAAGAAGCGAAACGTCGTCTTGCAGAAGCAAACTTACGTCTTGTAGTAAGTATTGCAAAGCGCTACGTGGGCCGTGGTATGCTTTTCTTAGACTTAATCCAAGAAGGGAATATGGGTCTAATTAAAGCGGTTGAAAAGTTCGATTATCGTAAAGGTTTCAAATTTAGTACGTATGCAACTTGGTGGATCCGCCAAGCGATTACACGTGCGATTGCAGACCAAGCACGAACAATTCGTATCCCAGTTCATATGGTTGAAACGATTAATAAGTTAATTCGTGTGCAACGTCAATTATTACAAGATTTAGGACGCGAACCATCTCCTGAAGAGATTGGTGAAGAAATGGATCTTGCTCCAGAAAAAGTACGCGAAATCTTAAAAATTGCACAGGAGCCAGTTTCTCTTGAAACACCGATTGGTGAAGAAGATGACTCCCATTTAGGTGATTTCATTGAAGACCAAGAAGCAACATCGCCTGCGGACCATGCAGCGTATGAATTGCTAAAAGAACAATTAGAAGATGTGTTAGATACACTAACAGATCGTGAAGAAAATGTTCTGCGTCTTCGTTTTGGCTTAGATGATGGACGAACTCGTACGCTTGAAGAAGTTGGGAAAGTATTCGGCGTAACGAGAGAACGTATCCGTCAAATTGAAGCAAAAGCACTTCGTAAATTAAGACATCCAAGCCGTAGTAAGCGTCTTAAGGATTTCTTAGAATAGGTTCTTTTTAAGTTTACTTCACCTTTGTGAAGTAAACTTTTTTATTTTGTTAACTTTTGTTAAACTTTAGCTATCGGCAACGATTACAATTTCTTGTAATTTATTTTACAGAATTGTCTTTTGATTTGCAAATGCTCATTTTTCGATTTTTCGATTAATTTTGTTTATTCTATACAAAAATATATGTAGAAAAGTGAAAAATATGATGAGAAACGTTAATAATTATCGAAATAATAAGCGATATAACAATAAAAAACAATAAACTGAATTTATGGAATATTTTTAACGATTAGTAGTTTACTCTTTTCTGATAGAGCGTTTTCAAGTACAATGGAAATGACTGAATCATCTAACTATTTAGGGGTATAGAGGGGGGAGAAGAGATATGAAACGTAATCCGCTGATTCCGTTCGCTCTTATTGCAGCATTAGGTATTATCGTTATGTTTGTATTTTCATTTCAGGGGCTAAATAAATCTAAAGAGTTAGCTGATGCAAAAAATGGTGGGAAGCCAGCGCAAACAGCATCGAAGCCAGAGGATATTGTGAAGCAAAGCTGTACGAGCTGCCACGGTGACCAGTTACAAGGGGCAGTAGGGCCTAATTTACAAAAGATTGGTGGGAAACTTTCGAAAGATGAAATTAAAGAAATTCTTTCGAAAGGAAAAGGAAATATGCCACCAAATATAGTTCCAGCTGATCAAGCGGCTAAAGTAGCTGATTGGTTGTCGAAGAAAAAATAAAGTTCCGTATGACAAGCCTTTTGCTTATGCAAAGGGCTTGTTTTTCTATATTTTCTAAAATACGATGAGTGATCGAGAAGTGAATTGTTGTTATGGGCTTGCAACAACTACTATAAATTCATTATCATGGAGACAGACTGACAAGAGAAGGAGTAATGGAAATACATGAATGAAGTAAAGCTTTCAAAACGATTAGAAGAAGTTGTGCGTGAAATACCAGTAGGATCTACAGTTGCTGATATTGGATCGGATCATGCGTATTTACCGTGTTATACAATTATAAATAACATTGCTACAAAAGCAGTTGCAGGAGAGGTTGTAGATGGACCATTTCGCTCTGCACAAGCAACTGTAGCTGAAAGTGGCTTACAAGATAAAGTGGATGTACGTAAAGGGAATGGATTAGCTGTTATCGCGCCAGGAGAAGTAGATGTAATTACGGTTGCTGGAATGGGCGGAGCGTTAATTCGTGACATTTTAGAAAGTGGTAAAGAAAAATTAGAAGGTGTAACGCGTTTAATTTTGCAGCCGAATATTGCAGCGCATCACATTCGTGAATGGTTTATTGAAAATGGGTGGGAACTTATCCATGAAAAAATCGTAAAAGAAGATGGGAAAATTTACGAGATTTTAGTAGGAGAGCGTGGAAACATTGCGATGCCTTACTCTGAAAATAAGCAAGCTGAATTGTTTATGGGGCCATTTTTAATAAAAGAAAAGGGTGAAGCTTTCGTTGAGAAATGGGAAGGAGAATTGAAAAACTTCCAAAATATTTTAAAACAGTTAGAACGTGCGGCTGATTCTGAAGAAACAAAAGCGAAGCGTGCGGAAGTAGAAGCGAAAATGAAAATGATAGGGGAGGTTTTATCATGAGTAAAATTCCAAACGGCCATGAAATTATTTCTTTATTTGAAAGTATGTATCCGAAGCATTTGGCAATGGAAGGAGATAAGATTGGCCTGCAGATTGGAGCGCTTAATAAACCTGTACAGCACGTATTGATTGCGTTAGATGTAACGGAAGAAGTTGTGGAGGAAGCAATTCAATTAGGAGCGAATGTCATTATTGCGCATCACCCTTTAATTTTTAATCCGTTAAAAGCAATTCATACAGATAAAGCGTACGGAAGAATTATTGAAACGTGTATTAAAAATGATATCGCCATTTATGCAGCACATACAAATGTGGATGTTGCTAAGGGCGGGGTAAATGATTTACTTGCTGAGGCGTTAGGATTGCAAAATACAGAAGTTCTGGCACCGACATATGCAGAAGAAATGAAAAAAGTTGTTGTGTTTGTGCCAGTAACTCATGCAGAAGAAGTACGAAAAGCATTAGGAGACGCAGGAGCTGGTTATATCGGCAATTATAGCCACTGTACGTTCAGTGGCGAGGGTACAGGTACGTTTGTACCTCAAGAGGGGACAAATCCTTATATCGGGGAAACTGGACAGTTAGAGCGCGTAGAAGAAGTGCGAATTGAAACGATTATTCCAGCTTCACTACAGCGAAAAGTGATTAAAGCAATGGTAACGGCACATCCATATGAAGAAGTAGCGTATGATGTGTATCCACTTGATAACAAAGGTGAAACATTAGGGCTTGGGAAAATAGGATACTTACAAGAAGAAATGACACTTGGACAGTTTGCAGAACATGTAAAGAAATCATTAGATGTAAAGGGTGCACGAGTTGTTGGGAAATTAGATGATAAAGTGCGCAAAGTAGCTGTACTTGGTGGTGATGGTAATAAATACATCAATCAAGCTAAATTTAAGGGAGCGGATGTATATGTAACAGGTGACATGTATTATCATGTTGCTCATGATGCGATGATGCTCGGTTTAAATATAGTTGACCCAGGACATAACGTTGAAAAAGTAATGAAGCAAGGTGTGCAAAAGCAATTACAAGAAAAAGTGGATGCAAAGAAACTCAATGTACACATTCATGCTTCGCAATTACATACAGATCCATTTACATTTGTATAAGAAAAATAAAAACCGTTGCTCATATAGGCAACGGTTTTTATTATTGTTCTTTTTTCACTTTTACACGAGGTAATATTTTTTGTAACGGTACTTTTCGAACTCTCTCCCACGTAGCGGGATTCATTGGATCATATTGATCTAAGAAAGCGATAACTTCTTTCGTAATTGGAGTTGGAGTAGAAGCACCTGCTGTAACAGCTACATTTTCTACACCTTGTAGCCACTCTAATTTAATCTCACTTACGTCTGCAACGCGGTATGCTTTCGTACCAGCAATTTCTTGTGATACTTGTGCTAAACGGTTTGAGTTGTTACTTTTTGGATCACCGACAACAATTGTTAAATCTGCAACATCAGCTTGTTTAGCGACCGCTTCTTGGCGAACTTGAGTTGCTAAACAAATTTCCTTATGGAATTCTGCTGTTGGGAATTTCTTCTGAATGTCCTCCATTAAATGCTGAACATCCCATTGGCTCATTGTCGTTTGGTTCGTAACTAAAATTTTATCCGTTGGAATTTCTAATGTTTTTAAATCATCAGCTCTTTCAATAAGATGAACGATATCAGGTGCGATACCAACTGCGCCTTCTGGTTCTGGATGATTTTTTTTGCCGATATAAATGACATGGTAACCTTCAGCTTTCTTTGCTTCGATAAGGTCATGTGTTTTTGTAACATCTGGACAAGTGGCATCGATTGTCGTTAAACCTTTTTCTTTTGCACGTTGTTTAACTTCTGGAGAAACACCGTGTGCAGTGAAAATAACAGTACCAGATTCGATTTTATCTAAAATTTCTAATCGACTTGGACCGTCTAATGTAATAATGCCATCTTCTTCGAACGCATCTGTTACATGTTTGTTGTGAACAATCATACCTAAAATATAAATAGGTCTTGGTAATGATGTATCTAATGCGGCGTTACGTGCAATAACCATCGCGTCCACAACACCGTAGCAATAACCACGAGGGGAAATTTTAACAATTTTCATATGAGTAATCCTCTCCTTCTAAACAAGGGATACTTTTGTGCATAGTCTTTTACATTATAAAGGAGGAGTGGATAGAAAACAAAGGATTGTTACACATATAGTTTTGGTTTTGTTGCTATTTTTTGAACAGGCTCCTCTCGTAATTCTTTTTCTATGACAGGCTCAATCACTATTTTTTTTCTTTTTCTTTTTTTTTGTGGAGGAGGCGGAGTTGCTACCTCAACCTTTTCTGCTATGTCTTCAGCTTGATCTTCAGTTGAATCTTCTTCCGTACTTTTTCCAGAGGTGAGGATTTTAACAATGCTTGGTAAGTTACGCATAATAGGACCGTACTGTTCGACGACAGGGCTTACAGATTGAACGACTTGGGAAACTTTTTCAATATTGTTTATCATATTAGTTGGATTCGAAATTAAATTCGCAAAAAAACTGCCGATGCCGCTACTGGATGCTGCTGTAGTTGCTGCACCGCCGCGCGTTTCATTTGATTCATACATTTGAGGGGGAATCATTTGCTCTGGATGCGGCTGCATGTATGGTTGATATTGTTGTGAGTATTGCTGCGGGTATTGTTGTTGGTATTGGTATTGTTGTTGATATTGGGGCGGCGGTTGCTGGCGCTGGTGCTGGTGCATCATTGGCGGCGGTCCTTCCATTTGTCGATAAGGTGGAACCATTTGCATGAAAGGCTCGGTGGGATCATTTTTTTTAAAGAGTTTAGCAAGGAACCCTTTCTTTTTTTGTGCCATCGGTGGTAGTTGTGGAATTGGATATGGTGTATAAGGTTGCTGTCCTGGATTCGGATACATTTGCCTTGTAGGAGATTTTGGAAACATGTGAGAAATCCTCCTTTCTTCAGTTAGGTATATACACATACAATATGCAATAAGAGGGAAGAAGGTTAGTTTTTGAAGGAAAAACCTAAACTAAAGATGGATTTTACTTGTAGATTTCGATATAATGTAGACTTGACTGATTTGTGCGCGCAGTAGAAATTTAGAAAGAAGGTGTAACTTATGACACAACAAACTTTTACACAGTATGATTTTAAACCATTTTTAATAGATGCAGTTCGTGAACTACGCTTTACAGAGCCGACAGGAATTCAAAAGAAAATTTTCCCGGTTGTGAAAAAAGGTGTAAGTGTAATTGGACAATCCCAAACAGGTTCTGGGAAAACACATGCATACTTACTTCCTACATTGAACAGAATTAATGCAAGTCGTGAAGAAGTACAACTTGTTATTACAGCGCCTACTCGTGAGTTAGCACAACAAATTTACGAAGAAATCGTGAAATTAACAAAGTTTTGTGCGGAAGATCAAATGATTACAGCACGTTGTTTAATTGGTGGAACTGATAAACAACGATCAATTGAAAAGTTGAAAAAGCAACCTCATGTTGTAGTTGGAACACCAGGACGTATTAAAGATTTAGTAGAAGAGCAAGCGCTATTTGTTCATAAAGCAAATACGATTATTGTCGATGAAGCAGACTTAATGCTTGATATGGGATTCATTCATGATGTAGACAAAATTGCAGCACGCATGCCTAGAAACTTGCAAATGCTAGTTTTCTCTGCAACAATTCCTCAAAAACTAAAACCGTTTCTGAAGAAATATATGGAGAATCCAGAGCATATTCATATCAATCCAAAACAAGTTGCGGCTGGGAATATTGAACATTATTTAGTACCTTCTAAACATCGTAATAAAATCGATTTAGTGAACAAAATGTTGCTACAATTTAAACCATATTTAGCAGTTGTTTTCACGAATACGAAGAAGATGGCGGATCAGGTTGCTGACGGATTAATGGAACGTGGCTTAAAAGTTGGACGAATTCACGGAGATTTATCACCGCGTGATCGTAAAAAAATGATGAAACAAATTCGTGACCTTGAATTCCAATATATTGTTGCAACGGATTTAGCAGCACGTGGTATTGATATTGAAGGAATTAGTCATGTTATTAACTACGAACTTCCATCAGACTTAGATTTCTTCGTTCACCGCGTTGGAAGAACAGCACGTGCAGGGCATTCAGGTATTGCAGTGACGATTTATGATCCAGCAAACGAAGAAGCGTTAGATAGTTTAGAAAAACAACGTCATATTGAATTCAAGCATGTAGATTTACGTGGAGATGAGTGGGCGGATTTAGGTGAACGTCGTCGTCGTAAGAGCCGTAAGAAACCAAATGATGAACTTGACGTTATGGCAACAAAAGTTATTAAAAAGCCGAAAAAAGTAAAACCAAACTATAAACGTAAACTTGCAACAGAACGTGACAAAGTGAAGAAAAAATATAGCAATAAAAAAAGATAAGGGGAACCCCCTTATCTTTTTTTATCTGGCTATTTGCGGGATAATAATCAGTGGGGAATGGAAAAAACACTGATTAAAGTTTCGGTGTAGCCAGTTACAATTTGCGTAGTGTTTTAGGAACAAACAATTCACTACATATTTCTACAAATTATGCTATCATTATATCTATTGTATATTGAAGAGGTGATTGTATGTTAAAAATTGGATCTCATGTTTCCATGAGTGGTAAGAAAATGTTATTAGCAGCAAGTGAAGAGGCTGTTTCATACGGTGCAACGACGTTTATGATTTATACAGGTGCGCCGCAAAATACACGAAGAAAACCAATTGAAGAATTGAATATAGAAGCAGGAAGAAAACATATGGAACTAAACGGTATTGAGGACATTATCGTACATGCGCCATATATTATTAATGTTGGGAATACGACGAAGCCAGAAACATTCCAATTAGGTGTAGACTTCCTTCGCATGGAAATTGAAAGAACATCGGCATTAGGTGTGGCGAAACAAATCGTTCTTCACCCAGGTGCGCACGTTGGGGCAGGAGCGGATGCTGGTATTCAACAAATTATTAAAGGGCTTAATGAAGTGTTAACGCCAGAACAGACGGTTAACATTGCGTTAGAAACGATGGCAGGAAAAGGAACGGAATGCGGTCGTAGCTTTGAAGAAATTGCAAAGATTATTGATGGTGTAAAATATAATGAGAAATTATCAGTATGCTTTGATACGTGTCATACGCACGATGCAGGATATGATATTGTAAATGATTTTGACGGCGTATTAAACGAATTTGATAAGATTGTTGGTATTGATCGTTTGCAGGTACTTCATATTAATGATAGTAAAAATGTACGCGGCGCAGGAAAGGACCGTCATGAAAATATCGGCTTCGGTCATATCGGTTATAAAGCGTTACATCATATTGTGCATCATCCGCAGTTAATGCACGTACCAAAAATTCTTGAAACGCCATATGTAGGTGAAGATAAAAAAGATAAGAAGCCGCCATATAAATTAGAAATCGAAATGCTGAAAAATGGTACTTTTGATGAAGGAATTCTTGAGAAAATTAAAGCGCAATAAGCAATAAGGAGGGGATTTTCCCCTCCTTATTTTAGTAGTTGCTGAAATAAAGTATTTACTTGTTGGGCAGTAGCAGGGGAGGTTACTTTTGCTATTTGTTTTAAGAGCGCTAGCCGTTCGTCATTATCGTAAATGTTAATATTCTTTCCTTTCATAAGTAAAACAATTTGATCGGCTTGGGCAGTCGTAATAGAGACTTCATATTCTTTGCTATATTTCAATAACTCTTTTGTAGAAATATGATTTAATTTTTTATTTACGAGTTGTTTAATGAGGTTCATCGAGTTATCCTCCTTCACACGTTCTTCTATCGAAATATATGAGTACGTAGCTTGTACATATTCGTATAGAGTTTCTTTTTTCATGAGAAAAAGAAGCGTATGTTATAATATAAGGACAAAACTATAGAAAAAGAGTATGGGGAGGATTTATGGAGCAGAAGCAACATCGAAAAGAAAGTGTTATCCATCTTATTTATCGTTTAGTTATGATTATTTTTGGGGCGGCATGCGCAGCGGTAGCGATTGAACTATTTTTAATGCCAAATAAAATTATTGATGGTGGAATTATTGGTATTTCTCTTATATTAGATTATCTTACTCCTAATATTTGGTGGTTAAGTTTCTCTACTTTAGTCGTTATTCTCAATATCCCATTTATGTATTCAGGCTATAAGCAAATCGGAAAAACGTTCATGCTATCTTCGGCGTTCGGTATTGTAGCTTTAGCATTTATTGAATCAACGTTACATGCTGTTCCGCCATTTACAACAGAGCCAATTTTAGCGACAGTGTTTGGTGGTCTTATTTTAGGTCTTGGTGTAGGACTCGTTATTCGTCATGGTGGATCAATGGACGGAACAGAAATTATGGGTATTTTATTAACGAAGAAATTACCTTTCTCTGTTGGTGAATTTGTAATGTTTGTGAACTTATTTATTTTTGCATGGGCGGCATTTGTATTTGGTGTTGAACAAGCTATGTATTCTGTTATGGCGTACTATATTGCCTTCAAAACAATTGATACAGTCATTCAAGGTTTAGATGAAACGAAAGCCGTTTTAATTGTATCAGATCAATATGAAGAAGTATCAAATGCGATTTTGCATCGTCTTGGTCGTGGAACTACAAAGCTTGTAGCGAAAGGCGGTTACACAGATAAAGAAAAAGAAGTTATTTATGCAGTTGTAACGCGTCTGGAAGTGACAAAGTTAAAATCAATTGTGTATGAAATTGATGCGAATGCGTTTGTTACGATTATGAGTACGCAAGAGACAAATGGTGGTAAGTTTAAATCAGCTATTCACTAAAACATGTATCTTGAGGAAAAATAATCAGTAGGGGATGGCCTCATCTGATTAAGGTTACGTTTTATAGGGATATTTTTCGAAAGCAGAGAATTTTTCTCTGCTTTTTGTTATAATAGTAAGGTTTCTTGAAAAAAATGATATATTTTAGGCAGATTGGTTTACAACTATAATAAGCTGTACTATAATTCAAATAGATATAAATCGGAATCATTCTGAATTAAAATAGGTGAGATGCTATGAATAATATATTAGAAATAGAAGGATTGTCATTTCGATATGAAGATCGAAATGTGTTAGAAGATATTAATTTGCAAGTTCCGAAGGGAGCTTTTTTAGGTTTAGTTGGGCCAAATGGTTCTGGGAAATCAACTTTGCTAAAATGTTTATTAGGCGTTTTAAAGCCAAAGCAGGGAAGTATTCGTTTGTTTGGTGTTGATAGTAAGAAGTTTAAAGAATGGAACAAAGTTGGTTATGTGTCGCAAAAAGCAAATAGCTTTAATTCTGGTTTTCCGGCAACTGTTTTTGAAGTTGTATCAATGGGACTCGTTTCGAAAAAAGGGCTGTTTCGCTTTTTTACGAAAAACGATAAGGAAAAGGTAGAAAAAGCGATTGCTGATGTAGGGATGAGTGAGTTTCAAGGGCGCAATATCGGAGAACTTTCTGGTGGACAACAACAGCGTGTATTTATTGCTCGTGCGCTCGTTAGTGATCCTGAATTACTTATTTTGGACGAGCCCACTGTTGGAATCGATGTGAAGAATGTAGAAAGTTTTTATGAGATATTAGAGGATTTAAACAAAAGGTTAGGAATCACATTAATTCTCGTTACTCATGATATGGGAGCAGTTACGGAAAAGGTAACACATGTTGCATGCTTAAACCAACATCTACATTTCCATGGAAATGTAGAGAAGTTCCGAGAGTTAGAAGATGCGGAAATGTCGGTCTTATATGGACATCATGTTCATCGTTTAGAACACGAGCATGAGCATCACGGGAGGATATAATGATACAAGATTTTTTACAATATGACTTTTTACGTAACTCTTTATATGCAGGAATTTTAATAGGACTTGTTGCACCGCTTATCGGTGTGTTTGTTGTCATTCGCCGTATGTCGCTTATTGCGGATGCATTAAGTCACGTGACATTATCAGGTATTGCTGCAAGTTTACTACTAGAAAAAACAATTTTTACAGGAGGATTTTTAAATCCTTTATATATGGGAATGGTTTTTTCTATTGGTGGGGCGTTACTAATTGAAAAATTACGTACTGTATATAAACATTATCAAGAATTAGCAATTCCGATTATTCTTTCAGCAGGAATGGGGATTGGGGTTATTTTTATATCACTTGCAAACGGATTTAACACTGATTTATTTAGTTATTTGTTTGGGAGTGTAAGTGCTGTAACAAGTACAGATTTAATCATTATTGGCATTGTAGCAATTGTTGTTATTGCAACGATTACTTTATTATACAAAGAGTTATTTTTACTATCGTTTGATGAGGAATACGCTGTATCAACTGGTTTGAGTGCAAAGTGGATTCACTTTATTTTCATTATATTGGTTGCTCTTGTCATTGCAGTATCAATGCGTGTAGTAGGGGTTCTGCTCGTATCATCATTAATGACTTTACCAGTTGCAGCAAGTATTCGTATCGCGAATGGATTTAAACAAACAATTTTCTTTTCCATTTTATTTGGTGAAATTGCAGTAATTGGTGGAATGTTTGCTTCATATCAACTTGATCTAGCGCCAGGTGGTACAATTGTTATGATAGCAGTTCTTATTTTAATTGGTGCGATTTTATGGAAAAAGAAAAAAACTGCATAAAGTAGGGATAGATATGAATCTAACAGAAGCTTTACGCCTAATGAAAGATAAAGGATACAAACATACTGGGAAAAGGGAAGAAATGCTCAGGTTATTTGCAGCTCACAATCGTTATTTAACGGCGAAAGACGTTTTAGAGCATATGAAGGATGATTATCCAGGTCTTAGCTTTGATACGATTTATCGTAACTTAACGGTGTTTGCTGAAATTGGTGTTCTGGAACAAACGGAATTAAATGGTGAAAAACATTTTCGATTTACATGTTCTATTATGGAACATCATCACCATTTTATTTGTTTAGATTGCGGGGGGACGAAAGAGATTACTTCCTGCCCGATGGATTTTATGAATAAAGATTTTAACGGTTATGAAGTAACCGGTCATAAGTTTGAAATATACGGCCGTTGTCCAAAATGTGCAAAGTAAAAGCTCGTCAGTTATATAACTGACGAGCTTTTTACGTAGAAAGGAAGGTTGCTCACAAATATTGTGGCAACCTTCTTTTTATTGTTCTTGTGTTTCTTTTTCTTTTTCTCGTTCAGCAGCCATTTCAGCAGCGATTACGTCGATTTCTTTTTTCAGTTCTTCTACCATGATTTCTTCTGGTACTTTACGAACAACTTGCCCTTTACGGAATAATAATCCTTCTCCACGTGCACCGGCAATACCGATATCAGCTTCACGAGCTTCACCAGGACCGTTTACAGCGCAGCCAAGTACTGCAACTTTAATTGGTACTTTTAGTGTAGAGATGTATTCTTCTACCTCGTTAGCGATGCTAATTAAGTCAATTTCAATACGACCGCAAGTTGGACAAGAAATAAGTGTTGCTGCATTAGATGCAAGGCCGAATGACTTTAATAGTTCACGTGCAACTTTTACTTCTTCAACTGGGTCAGCACTTAATGAAATACGTAGTGTATTTCCGATGCCTTTATTTAAGATTGCTCCAAGACCAGCGGCACTTTTTACAGTTCCGGCAAATAATGTTCCAGATTCTGTAATACCTAAATGTAATGGATAGTCAAAAGCGCGTGCAGCTTTTTCGTATGCTTCAATTGCTAAATTAACATCAGAGGCTTTCATAGATACGATAATATCGTGGAAATCTAAGTCCTCTAAAATTTTAATGTGATGTAGGGCACTCTCGACCATACCATCTGCAGTTGGGTATCCGTACTTTTCTAAAATGTGACGCTCTAATGAACCTGCGTTTACACCGATACGGATTGGAATACCGCGTTCTTTTGCTGCATTTACAACAGCTTCTACTTTATGGCGACGACCAATGTTACCTGGATTGATACGTACTTTATCAATGCCACCTTCAATTGCTTTTAAAGCAAGGCGATAATCAAAATGAATATCAGCAACAAGTGGAATGTTGATTTGTTTTTTAATATCAGCAATAGCATTTGCTGCGCGTTCGTCTGGAACAGCAACACGAACGACTTGACAGCCAGCTTCTTCTAAACGTTTAATTTCAGCAACTGTTGCTTCAACATCATGTGTTTTTGTTGTTGTCATACTTTGTATAATTAATTCATTATTACCGCCAATTGTTAAATTACCGACTTTAACTGGACGTGTTTTTGTACGATGAGTCATTTCATTCACGAATAGATCGCTCTCCTTATAAAAGAAGTTTCTTATTTAGTCCCTCATATCAATGATAGTATACGTGATACAGGGCTATAGAAACCGAAGTGCTCGGTTTCACTTTTACTATTGTATCAGCGCCTTTATGTAATTGACAAGGATTAAGTGATTGCTTATTGATATAACGGGAATTTATAAGACTTTCCAATTTGTATTTTTGTAGCAGATGTATTTTTATTTAATTGTTTAAAATCATCAATTACTTTTTCGATAGAAGGAATTTTCTTCTTATTAATCGCTTCTGTAATGGAAAGAACCGTATCACCTGTTTTGACTTCTATTGTTTTATAAGTGACATCTGCTTCTTTTTCTGTTTTGTTCTCTTTATTTTGTTTTGTATCTGTATTTTCTTGTTTTATCGTTTGGGCCGCATTTGTTTTTTTATATGAACTTAACATCGGTAAAGTGCCGATTTTTATATCGTAATAAAATATATAACCAAGAACAAGCACGAATAAGAATATACCTAATCTCTTCATATTCTTCACTCCTTTGCTAGGAATATATGCTTGTCCAAAAAAAAAAATGCCTATTTAGGCATTTTTTTCGTTCGGTTTTGGAACTTCTTTAATCGTTAAGTATAGAACAATTAAAACAACTGCGATATAAATGAATGTTGAACCAGGTACAACAATTTTGAATAAATCCATAATCATAAAGAAGATTGTTGGAATTGTGTAGCTGTATGCAGTTAACGTCCATACTTGCTTATAAGATAATTTACGTTGACCACTCATAGCAGAACCTATAAACGCAAGTAAAGTAATTCCTAAGAAAGTAATAAACAATTGGAATAGGTATACTAACACGCCGATAACGGCTAGTAAAATTGGATAAATACTATCGAATACAGAAATAAAATCTTGCAAATCTTTCTTCTCAAGAGATGTCCCTAATAAATCATTATAGGAGTATGTTTGTTGCTGACCATTTCCTATAGAAACTACTTTATCTTTTAAAATAAATAAACCAGTTTTGTTTTGATATTGTTCTATATCTGTTGTATTGGGATCAAATACGAAAAGAGCATCTCCCTCTTCCTTTTGAATAGGTTGTTCAATATCCGCTTTTAGTTCACCGTTTTCGATTTTAAAATCAGGTAAATCTTTTTCAATTGCTTGATTTACCATAGTAACACTATCTTGGATAAAGCTACCGTAAAAGAATGTTCTTGGAATAGTAGTGATTAGACAAAGTAGCATAATATACAAAATGGTTTTTCCGATTTTTTGAAAACGGAATAGCGCCATATCTTTAGGCGAATATACGCTTTTTGCTAATTGGGTAAATATGGACATAGATTCACTTCCTTTGTGTATGTATAAAATCATTGTAACGTAGGAATCTAGAGAATCTCAAGATATATTATATTTACATATAGTGGAGATAACTAAATTTCTTTTTATTAATTTTCT
This sequence comes from Bacillus mobilis, assembly GCF_001884045.1. Taxonomy (GTDB): domain Bacteria; phylum Bacillota; class Bacilli; order Bacillales; family Bacillaceae_G; genus Bacillus_A; species Bacillus_A mobilis. The sequence continues at coordinate 59,696 of NZ_MACF01000046.1, forward strand.
TCTTTTAAATGAGAAAAATACAATTGACACTTTTCTTTTTCGTATGGTAAATTTATCTTACATTTCTTAAAGGATATATCCAATAGGAATTCCTTTATTTGATATGTTGTTACATACATAATTGTGGACCCTTAGCTCAGCTGGTTAGAGCAGACGGCTCATAACCGTCCGGTCGTAGGTTCGAGTCCTACAGGGTCCATATCCATTTCACATGTTTATTACGTCAGTAGGAAGCTTCCTTGTAGAAGGGAGCTTTTTTTACGGAATATATGAGCATTTTAATTGAAAAGAAGTGGGAATTTTGCTACGTTAATGATAGCAAGACAATGTGATTTATTTGTTTGCACCCTATGGCAATTAGGGTAGAATGAAGTTGTATGTCACTTAAGTGGCAATACATAAACTGGGAGGAATATAACAATGGCAAAACACGAATTACCAAATTTACCTTATGCGTATGATGCTTTAGAGCCTCACTTTGACAAAGAAACAATGAACATCCATCATACAAAACACCATAACACGTACATTACAAACTTAAACGCTGCTTTAGAAGGTCATGCAGAATTAGCTGACAAAAGCGTAGAAGAATTAGTTGCAAACTTAAACGAAGTACCAGAAGCAATCCGTACAGCAGTACGTAACAATGGTGGCGGACATGCTAACCATACATTCTTCTGGACAATCTTATCTCCAAACGGCGGCGGACAACCAGTAGGCGAACTTGCAACTGCAATTGAAGCGAAATTCGGTAGCTTCGATGCATTCAAAGAAGAATTCGCAAAAGCTGGCGCAACTCGTTTCGGTTCTGGCTGGGCTTGGTTAGTAGTAAACAATGGTGAGTTAGAAGTAACAAGCACGCCAAACCAAGATTCTCCTCTAACTGAAGGTAAAACTCCAGTTGTTGGTTTAGATGTTTGGGAACATGCTTACTACCTAAATTACCAAAACCGTCGTCCAGACTACATCGGTGCATTCTGGAACGTTGTAGATTGGAACGCTGCTGAAAAACGTTACCAAGAAGCTAAATAATTGTAATAACGATAGAAAAAAGCTAGGAGAATGCTCCTAGCTTTTTTCTATGCTTTCCTTTTACATAATTGGGCTTGTCTTTGGAAGACTAGAACATGAAGTAAAGGAGAGTTGTGTATGAAGTTGAAACATATAATTGGTGACGTTGAAGTGAATCGGGATTTAGTGTTATTGCTCCTTATTGGAGGTTTATACACGCTCGCAATTTCTTTATCGAATACGTTTGTTAACATTTATTTATGGAAACAAACACAAAATTATGTGAATCTTGGCTTGTATAATTTGGCCAGCGTTGTATTACAGCCTCTCACATTTCTTATAGGTGGGAAATTAGCGAAACGTATTGATCGCTCAATCTTGTTACGAATAGGAGTAGGCACGTTAGCAATTTTTTTTATCGTTGTTTTAGTAGCGGGAAAAAGCGCTTCTCACTATATTTTATTAATGGGGGCTCTTTTAGGGGTCGGTTATGGTTTTTACTGGCTCGCGTTTAATTTATTAACATTCGAGATTACAGAACCAGAAACAAGAGATTTCTTTAATGGGTTTCTTGGACTTCTTACATCCTTCTCTGGCATGATTGGACCAATAGCAGCTGGATACACAATTTCACGTATGGAAAAATGGAGTGGCTATACGGTCATATTCTTTCTTTCGTTACTGTTATTTGCAATTGCTGTCATTTTAAGCTTTTTTGTATCTAAGAGAGAATGCGAAGGACGGTATGAAATTGTACAAGTATTGAAAGAGCGGCAGATTGATAAAAATTGGGGAAGAATTACACGTGCTCATTTTTTCCAAGGGCTGAGAGAGGGAACATTTATTTTTGTGATTTCCGTGTACGTGTATTTAGCAACTGATAGCGAGCTCGCATTAGGGAAGTATAGCTTAGTAAATTCGGCTGTATCATTTGTGTGTTACTATTTAGTTACTCGTATGTTAAAGAAAGAATGGCGAAAAAAAGCAATTTTGCTTGGAGGCATTATTTTATATGCTGTCGTATTTTTAGTTATATTCAATGTTACATACGCAAAATTACTTATTTATGCAGCGTGTATTGCGATTGCATACCCTATTTTGCTCGTTCCGTACGGGTCCATGACATATGATGTAATTGGCAGAGCGAAAAATGCGAGAGAGTGGCGTGTAGAGTATGTAGTTGTCCGGGAATTATGGTTAAATGCAGGAAGAATTTGCTCGATTTTAAGTTTTTTATGTGCTGTACTATTCTTTCCGCCTGAAAAAAGTTTACCTTACTTATTATGTATTTTAGGTGCAGGACATTTTCTTATCTATTTTGCAGTTAAAAATGTCAAATATGATGAGGGAAATGCGAGTAAAACAAGTGTTGTAACGCAAGCGACTGCGCAGAACCAAACAGAACCAGAAGGTTAACTTCTCGGTTGTTTTATGCTAGAATAGAAAAAGATGTAAGACAGCAGTGAGGACACCTGTATGAAGGTGTCCCTTTCACATTACATAGCTGTTGGTAGAGGGGGTTTGTATGAGCAAGAAGCAGAAACAACAAAAGAAAAAGACTCACGTTCCTTTTCGGTTAAACGTGCTGTTTTTCTGCGTGTTTTTATTGTTCTCCGCGGTTATTGTAAGGCTTGGATATGTACAAATTGTTCGCGGTGAGGAATATAAGAATGAAGTGGAGAGGAAAGAGAACTCGACGATAAGCAATCCTGTACCACGTGGGAAAATATTTGACCGTTATGGACGAGCTGTAGTAGATAATGCAGCTGTACGTACGATTACATTTACAAAAATGAAAGGATCAACTGCAGAGGCTCGCTTAGAGACAGCGAAAAAGCTAGCAGATTTGATTGAAGTACCGACAGATAAATTAACAGATCGCGATAAAAAAGATTATTGGCTTGCTATGCATAAAGAGGAAGCGAAAGAAAAAATTACAAATAAAGATCGTCAAGAGTTAAAAGATAAAAAAATTGACGATAAAGAAGTAGATGAGCGTCAACGAAGTCGCGTGACAGAAGAAGAAGTGAATCAATTATCCGCAAAAGATTTAGAAGTACTAGCGATTAAAAGCAAAATGGACGGCGGATATGCAATGACACCTCAAGTCATTAAAAAGGATGCTACAGAAGTAGAATATGCGATTATTAGTGAAAACCTAGCAGCATTACCGGGTGTAGATACGAATGTTGATTGGGATCGAAAATATGTTTATGATGATTTATTCCGAAGTGTACTTGGCGGGGTGTCAACATCTGATGAAGGCTTACCTAGAGAAAGACTAGATTACTATCTTGTTCGTGATTATAATCGAAATGACCGCGTAGGGAAAAGTTATCTTGAGCAGCAATATGAAGATAGCTTGCACGGTAATAAAGCGGAAGTGAAAAATATTACAGATAAAAACGGTAATATTTTAGAAACGATTAATGTATCAAAAGGGCAAAGTGGTAATAATCTGAATTTAACAATTGATATGGAATTACAAAAGCGTGTAGAAGAAATTATCACTAAAAATTTATTGAGATATAAAGGGGGACAACCTCTTTTAGATCGTGCATTCGTTGTAATGATGAATCCAAAAAATGGTGAAGTTTTATCTATGGCAGGGAAACAGTTAGTGGAAGAAAATGGCGAAACGAAAGTGCAAGATTTCGCATTAGGAACGATGACAAGCTCTTATCCGATGGGATCAACTGTAAAAGGTGCGACAGTACTTACAGGCTATCAAACAAATGCGATTCAACCAGGTTCAGTTCAGCTCGATGAACCAATCGTGTTGAAAGGGACGCCGAAAAAATCTTCTTGGAAGACGATGGGATATATTAATGATCTGACAGCATTAAAAATGTCTTCTAACGTATATATGTTTAAAACAGCGATGAATATCGCAGGTGTTCAATATGTGAGAGGTGGTACGTTAGATATACCACAAAAAGCATTTGATACGATGCGTTATTATTTTGGACAGTTTGGACTTGGTGTGAAAACAGGTATTGATTTACCGAATGAATCAGCGGGTCAAACAGGTAAAGGAACTCAGCCAGGTTTCCTATTAGATTTATCAATTGGACAGTATGATACGTATACACCACTTCAATTAGCACAATATGTTTCAACAATTGCAAATGGTGGTTACCGTATGCAGCCGCAAGTTGTAAAGGAAATTCGTCAACCGGCAGCGAAACCAGACGAAGTTGGAAAAGTTGTTCATTCAATGGAACCGAAAGTACTAAACCGTATTGATATGCCTGAATCACAAATTAAACGTGTTCAGGAAGGATTTAGACAAGTATTTAACGATTCTGGTGGTACAGCTGCGAAATACTTTGCAGGTGCACCATATAAAGCTGCTGGTAAAACAGGTACAGCTCAAACTGTGTATGGCGGAGATAAAGAGATTGGTAGAAATGCAAAAAATGAACGTAAAGAGACATATAACTTAACGTTAGTAGGTTATGCGCCACTTGAAGACCCTGAAGTAGCATTTTCTGTTGTTGTACCTTGGGTAGATGATAAATCAGGTATTAACGGTTATATTAGTCGTGACATTATGGACGCGTACTTTGATTTGAAAAAAGTAGAAAATGGCGAAGCTACACAAGAGGAAATAGATAAGAAAAATAAAAATAAAAAGCAAGATGATGAATAAAAAAGTTGTAAAAAAGCACACTATCTGAAAAGATAGTGTGCTTTTTTTTATGGTTCACGCATACGTTTTAATAAAGTGGACAAGCATATCATATCGGAAAATCAAGGGCCTCATAATTGATACTTGTACATCTTTCTGGAGGATAACGGTTTTATGGACCAATCATCAGTGAAGATGAACAATGGCTACGGATTAAATTTTTACTTAATGTTGATTCTTGTGGAACTTTACAAAACTTTTACAAACAATTAAAACCGAATTAATAGTTTAGCAGTATTCTTATATCTGTAATCCTGTTATTTCCGGTTACTTCTAGGAGGAAGAACACGTGAAATGGATAAGTGCATCGATTAAAGTTTTCATACTGTCGACATGTTTCCTTTATGTTGGCACGTCTACTGCATTTGCTGTGAATGAAATGGGAGAAGTGAGAGTTGATGGATCCTCAACAGTTTTTCCTATTATAGAAGCGGTAGCGGAGGAATATACAAAGGTGCATCCAAACGTGAAAATTTCCATCAGTGTTTCTGGAACAGGAGGAGGATTTAATCGTTTCAGTAAAGGAGAAGTAGATATAAATAATGCTTCGAGATCAATGAAACAAGTGGAAGAAAATGAAATGAAGAAAAACTCCATTCAGTTTACACCGTTTGAAGTCGCTTACGATGGCCTTACGATCGTTGTGAGTCGCCAAAATACTTGGGTAGACAATATGACGGTAGACGAGTTACGTCTATTATGGAGTGAAGATGGAAGCGAAAAGCGATGGTCACAAATTCATTCATCATGGCCACGTGAACAGGTGAAGTTTTATGCGCCAGGTGTAGACTCTGGTACGTTTGATTATTTTCAAAATGTCATCTTACAAAATAGTCGCATTGTAAAAAAAGTCTCTTTGTCTGAAGATGATCAAGTTATTATGCAAGGGGTAATGAATGATAAAAATGCCATTGCTTTTGTAGGATATGCTTATTATATGGCCAATCGAGATAAGGTGAGAGCAATAAAAGTGAATGGTGTACTTCCGACGAAAGATACCATTCAATCAGGTAAGTATAAGCCATTATCTAGGCCGCTATTTGCTTATGTGAATGATGCATCTATCCGAAATAAAATGAATGTAGCAAATTATATTGAGTTTATGATTCAGCATGTAGGTAATCTTGCTGAAGAGGTTGGATATGTAAAATTACCAAAAGAAAAATACAATGAACAGCTGCGGATGTTAACAGAAATAAAAAGGTAATGTCAGGGTGGAAAGGGGTTTTCATCTTTGGCTCATAATGACAAAAGTCAAATTACATTTTCTGTACAACATTTGATTGAAAGAAATACAAAACAAATAAAAAAAACGCAGCGAATCAATCGAATCGTTCCATTATTACTAAAAATAATTGCTAGCGTGTCTATTGTGACGACACTAGGAATTATTTTTACATTGGCAAATGAAACATTGATGTTTTTTCAAAAAATACCATTACTCTCCTTTTTGATGGGAAAAGAATGGTTACCTTTTTTTGAAGATCCTAAATTCGGTATATTACCACTTATATGTGGAACGTTCCTTGTAACAGCAATTGCCATGCTCGTAGCAATTCCTATCGGCTTAGCGTGTGCCGTATTTTTAAGTGAATATGCTTCAAACGGTGCAAGGAAAGTATTAAAACCGATGTTAGAACTATTAGCAGGTATTCCGACAATTGTATATGGTTTTTTTGCATTAACAGTTGTCACACCGCTTTTACAACGGATTATACCAGATTTACAGTTTTTTAATGCGATCAGTCCAGGTATTGTTATTGGCTTTATGATGATACCTACAATTGCGTCTCTATCTGAAGACGCGATGAGAGCTGTAGCGAAAGGAACGAAAGAAGCTTCGTTAGCACTTGGAGCAACTCGGTTTGAGATGGTAAAACAAGTCGTGTTTCCTTCGGCTTTTACAGGGATTATGGCAGCGATCATATTAGCTGCTTCCAGAGCAATTGGTGAAACGATGATCGTTGTAATTGCAGCGGGATCCACACCGAATGTATCACTCGATCCGACACACTCTATTCAAACGCTAACAGCCTATATTGTGCAAGTGAGTTTAGGGGATGCTCCACATGGAACAATTACTTATTACAGCATGTATGCTGTAGGCGCAACTTTATTCTTATTTACTTTTATAATGAACATCATTTCGCAGTCTATTATGCGCCGCTTTAGGAGGGTGACATAATATGCGAATGTTGAATCATAAAAAAATACAAGAGAATATGGCATCACGCTTTTTAAAAGACCGAGTTTACAAATTGATATTTTATATGGCAATTTTATTTTCAATAGTAATACTGCTTATTTTACTTTTTCAAATTTTTGAAAAAGGTATAAGTTACCTTTCGTTAGATTTCTTTATAAACTTCGCTTCGCGTAATCCGAAAGAAGCTGGGATTGCTGCAGCTTTGTCAGGAACAATATTATTTATGAGTATTGTTATACCAGTCTCCTTTATATTTGGAGTCGGAACTGCTCTTTATTTAGAGCAATATGCGAAGGAATCTATATTTAAAAAGGTAATAGAAATTAATAATCAAACGTTAGCAGGAGTACCTTCCGTTGTATTTGGATTACTCGGCTTAACTATTTTTGTATATGCTCTTCATTTAGGTGAGAGTATTATTGCGGCGGCACTGACGATGAGTTTACTCGTTTTACCGACAGTTGTTGTAGCGAGTCAAGAAGCGATACGATCTGTGCCAAGTTCATTATTAGAAGCTTCTTACGGATTAGGTGCTACGAAGTGGCAAACGATGTATCAAATTGTATTGCCATATGCTTTCCCAGGAATTATAACGGGTTGTACGTTAGCGATATCAAGAGCGATTGGAGAAGCGGCACCGTTATTAGTTATCGGGGCACTTGCATTTGCAAATTATGTTCCATTTAGTATGTTTGATAGATTTACAGTTTTACCAATTCAAATTTTTAATTGGATGAGTAGGCCGCAAGAAGAATTTCAGTATGTAGCAGCTGCTGGAATGATTGTTTTATTAGGTTTGTTGCTCTTTATCAATATATTTGTCTTATGGTTACGAAATCGAAAATAAGTTGGAAATGGATGAAAGGGGAATTCAAATGGTAGCAACAGTAGTAAATGTACAGGTGAAAAACGAGGAGAAAATCGAGACTGCACCAAAGAAAGTAGTATTTGATACGAAAAACTTAAATTTATGGTACGGAGAAGACCACGCTTTAAAAGATATTAACTTAAGCATTCATGAGAATGAAGTTACAGCAATTATCGGGCCAAGTGGTTGTGGTAAATCAACGTACTTAAAAACATTAAATCGTATGGTAGAGTTAGTACCGATCGTGCGAACTACAGGTGTAATTGAATATAGAGAACGCAATATATTTGATAAATCATACCCAGTTGAAGAATTAAGAACTCATGTGGGAATGGTGTTCCAAAAGCCAAATCCATTTCCAAAATCTATTTATGAAAATGTAGCATATGGACCGAAAATTCATGGTATTCGTGATAAGAAAACATTGGATGAGATTGTTGAAAAAAGTTTACGTGGAGCAGCGATTTGGGATGAGTTAAAAGATCGTTTGCATGATAATGCATACGGTTTATCTGGTGGACAGCAACAGCGTCTATGTATCGCACGTTGTTTAGCAATTGAACCAGACGTTATTTTAATGGATGAGCCAACATCGGCACTAGATCCAATTTCAACATTAAAAGTAGAAGAATTAATTCAAGAGTTAAAGAAAGACTTTAGTATTGTTATCGTAACGCATAATATGCAACAAGCAGCACGTATTTCAGACAAAACTGCTTTCTTCTTAAGTGGAGAAGTTGTGGAGTATACAGATACAAATAAATTATTTACGACACCTTCAGATAAGCGTACAGAAGATTATATTACAGGCCGATTTGGTTGATGTCGTTGCAAGGCTAAGAGCAAATACCCTCTTAACAGAGGGTATTTCTTATTTTGCTGAGAAGGAATACTTCTCCTATTTTAAGGCTGATTACAGAGAGAAGAGGCCTTAAAATAGGAGATTTATATATATAATGGCACATAATATTGAGGGGGAAGAAACGATGGTAAGAGAACAGTTTCAGTGTGATTTAAAAACGTTACAGCAAAAGGTGATTGAGCTTGGAGAGCTAGCGAGGGAGGCTTTATTGCTTGCTATGGAAGGTCTTCATAAAAGGGATGTAGAGAAAGCGTTAGAGGTAATAGATGGTGATTATCGTATGGATAATTTAGAAGAGGAAATAAATGATCTTGCGCTTATGCTTATTACGAAGCAGCAACCTGTAGCAAGTGATTTAAGAAGGATTTTCATTTCAATTAAAACAGCGACAGATTTAGAGCGTATTGCAGATCATGCCGTTAATATTGCGAAATCAACAATTCGTCTTGGGGAAAAAGAAGTGGTTGTTAGTTTGCACAATCTTGATGAAATGTTTGCAATTGCAGATAAGATGTTACAGTTAGCATTGGAAGCATATGAGCAAGAAAATTTAACTTTTGCGAAACAAATTGCTGAAATGGATGATTCAGTTGATGAAATATATGGGAAAGCGATTCGTGAATTTATATCTTCAGTTCCAGAACAACCAGAAGCGATTACACAAATCACACAATTATCCTTTGTGGCGAGATATATCGAGCGTGTAGCAGATCATATTACAAATATTGCTGAAAATGTTTTTTATTTAGTAAAAGGAAAGCATTACTTATTAAATGAATAAAGAAAAAAAGCAGGTGAAACATCACCTGCTTTTTTTAGTCAAAACATGACAAAAAAAGCTCGTTGTTTCCTTTAGTTTATGATGATAAGATGTATCATAATATAATGGAAAAAATAGGACATATATGTTATTCATTTCATAAGTAATATTTTACCTAATTAATAGTAAGCGCTTTCTTACTGGGTGTTTAAAAGGTACATGTATATAGGGAGTTTTACTGCCTGTAAAAGCCTGAGTGGTCAGGGTTAATAATCAGTGGGAGATGCAGCAAAATCCCTACTAATTAAAGTTTCATTTTATACTGCTAGTTAATGCGGGGTAGATAATATACATATCGTATATGAAGTTACTGAACATTATATAAGTGGAGGCTGAAGTATATGAAGGGGGTTATTTTAGCTGGAGGAAAAGGACGACGCCTTAGACCATTAACATGTAATACTCCAAAGCCGATGTTGCCATTATTAGAAAAGCCAGTTTTGGAATACAATATTGAATTATTACGTCAGCATGGTATTCGTGAAATTGCAATTACTGTTCAGTATATGAGCACAGCCATTAAGCAATATTTTGGTGACGGTAGCAAATGGGGCGTCAATTTGTACTACTTTGAAGACTCTCCGCCGCTTGGAACCGCAGGGAGTATTAAACAAGCGGAAACATTTTTAGATGAAACGTTTGTTGTGATAAGTGGGGATGCGTTAACTGATTTTCAATTATCAGAAGGAATTACGTTTCATGAGCAAAAGAAAAGAATGGTAACTATGTTTGTAAAGGAAGTAGAAAATCCACTCTCATTCGGTTTAGTTGTAATGAACAAAGAACAAGAGGTTACACGATATATAGAAAAACCGAGCTGGAATGAAGTAGTCTCTAATATTGTGAATACAGGTATATATATTATGGAGCCAGAAATTTTTTCTTACATACCGCCCCAAGAATTTTTTGATTTCAGTCAAGATGTGTTTCCATTATTGGCAAATAAGAACGCATTATTTGCATATTTGTCAGAAGGCTATTGGTTAGATATCGGTACATTTGATCAATATCGCCAAGCACAATTTGATTTGTTAACGAAAAAATTGCAAGTACCTATTCCTTATACGGAAGTATTGCCGATGGTATGGATGGGAGAAGGTGTGGCGATTGGAAAAGGAACGAAAATTCACGGCCCTTCTTTTATTGGAGAAGGAGCAAAGATTGGTGCTGGAGCTGTAATTGAGCCGTACTCTATTATCGGGAAAAATAGTATTGTTTCAAGTTATTCTCATCTGCAAAAAAGTATTGTTTTTGCAAATGCGCACATTGGGCAGTATTGCGAGCTATTAGAAACGACAATAGGAGAGCATACAATGGTGGAAGATGACGTTACACTGTTTCAAAAAAGCATTGTAGCGGATCATTGTCATATAGGGAAAAGTACGGTAATTAAGCAAAAGGGGAAACTATGGCCATATAAGGCGATTGACAGCTATTCGGTAGTAGGGTCGGCTGGTGTTCAAGAAAGTGAAAAAAGTGCAGGGTGGTTGCAAAAAAGCCGCATTGTAGGAAGAGGTAATGTTGAGATCACTCCTCAATTTATTGTGAAGGTTGCGATGGCGTATGGATCTCTTTTTGCTAAAGGAGAAAGTATATTAATCGGTAGTCAAGAACATATAGAAACGACTTCTTATAAAAATCTCTTTCTTCATGCGATTCATGGTATCGGGGTTCATACGATGGAATGCAAAGAAATGAACGAGTCGCTTTTTCAGTATAGTATTCAGGATTTGCAATGTGCAGGTGGGGTTTTCATTCAAGTGGAAAATGAAAAAGAGGTTGTAATAAAGTTGTATGGTAAGGATGGGGTACAATTAACGTATAAGCAGCAAAAAGCGATAGAACAAGTATATATGTCTGAGTCGTTTTATTACGTATGTGAGAAGGAAATGGGACGGAATAAGCTAGTCCACGTTTCTTTACATGATTATATAGAGGCTGTATTAGAACGCATTGATATTGAAAAAATACAAAAACAGAAGTTTCATCTTCTTATTAATAAAAGAAATGATATGTTACAACATTTAATTATGCTCTTTTTGCAAAGGCTCGGATGCACAGTTACATGGATTTATGCAGGTGAACAAAAGGATCATGTGAAAGCCTTGATGAAATCAAGTAAAGCAAATATGGCACTTATGTTTTCGGAGCAAGGAAATTATTTCGAGTTATATGATAATCATAGTAATATTTACCAAGGTACAGATTTTGAGGAGGTAGATATTCCAGATTTATTGCTTGAATCAGCAGGAAATATTTACCCAATGTCTTTGAAATTAGGAGAATGTTACCTTCTATTTTATACGCAGGATGAAAAGAAGTCATTTCAAGCGAGATGGAAGAGAGATATTTTATATCGAATAGGAAAATTATTTGAGCTAATAGCATTGCAGGGAAAAACATTTCTCAGCATAGTAGAACAATCGCCCCCACTTTACTTACTGTGTGATGAAGTTGTATGTTCATGGAATGAAAAAGGGAAAGTAATGAGGAAATTATTAGCTGATATGGAAAGAAAAGAAGAAGGTATATTTGAAGGAGTACAGTTCAAATATACCGAAAAAGAGTGGTCTTATATCGTTTCCGACACAAAACAACCGAAATTTTTAGTGTATTCGCATGCTAGAAACCCAGTAATAGCAAGGGAAAACATGAAAAATCTTATAGAAAAAATTAGACAATATCAAAAGGTGTAGAATTTTTATTTTAAAAGTGGTATTATAGTATAGTCTGATTTAAGTTATTAGTACTGGAGGGAAATAAGAATGCGTGTGAATATTACTCTAGCATGTACAGAATGCGGAGATCGTAACTATATCTCAAAGAAAAACAAACGTAACAACGCTGAGCGTATCGAGCTTAAAAAGTATTGCAAGCGTGACAAGAAGTCTACGTTACACCGTGAAACAAAGTAAGCAGTAGGAATATTTTCCTACTGTTTCTTTTTTTATTCGATTCCTCTGTTAAAAGTGATACACTATCATCGTAGAGAAAAGTATCACTGTGAGGAGGAAAATGTGTGAGAGAAGAGAAACTACGTTTACGTAAACAAATAATAGAGCACATGAATTCTTTATCAGAAGAACGGTATACAACTTTATCAGAGCAAATTGCATTTTCGTTGTATGCGCAAAAAGAGTGGGTTGAAGCTAAAACAATCGGAATCACTCTCTCAATGGAAAATGAAGTGAATACATATCCTATTATCGAAAAAGCTTGGGAAGAGGGAAAGAACGTTGTTGTTCCGAAGTGTAATAAAGGAACACGAACAATGTCCTTCCGACAAATTAGTAATTTTGATCAATTAGAAACAGTGTATATGAATTTACGTGAACCAATTCCAGCGCTTACGGAAGAAGTTGGTGCAGATGACATTGATCTTCAAATCGTGCCGGGCGTAGCTTATACAGGGCGAGGAGAACGGATTGGATATGGCGGTGGCTATTATGATCGTTATCTCGTGCATTATAAAGGGAAAACGCTATCATTAGCTTATAGTTTTCAAATGGTGGAACATATTCCGGTAGAGCCGTTTGATAAAAATGTAGAAAAAATTATTACAGAAAAAGGAACAATGGTTAAAAATGGGCTTGTATAGACAAATAAAAATTGACGAGACTTTTTCTTCTTGATTATAATAAAATATGTGAACGTTTTCTTATTATAATTTTTTATAGTAAGTGAGCATAGAGGGTGATGAAATGGTATCTATTTATGATATTCAGCAATTGCTAAAGAAATTTGGTACGATTATTTATACGGGTGATCGAATTGCAGATTTACAATTAATGCAAGATGAATTGCGTGAATTAAATCAATCACAGCTAATCGATCCACAAGACTATCAAACAGCTTTATTTTTATTGAAGCAAGAAATTCAAAAAGAGCTAAATAAGAATTAGATAAAGGTAGGTAAGCAACATGGAAGAGAAATGGTTAGTTGGTGTTGACCTTGGTGGTACAACGATTAAATTAGCATTTATTAATGTGTACGGTGAAATTTTACATAAGTGGGAAATCCCTACGAATACAAATGAGCAAGGAAAACATATTACGCTTGATGTAGCGAAAGCTATTGATAAAAAGTTAGAAGAGTTAGGCGAATTGAAAAGCAAGTTAATCGGTATTGGTATGGGAGCTCCTGGTCCTGTACACGTGGCATCTGGAATGATTTACGAAGCGGTTAACTTAGGGTGGAAAAACTATCCGTTAAAAGATTTATTAGAGGTAGAAACAGGATTACCTGTTGTTATTGATAATGATGCAAACTTAGCAGCGCTTGGTGAAATGTGGAAAGGTGCTGGTGAAGGAGCAAAAGATTTAATTTGTATGACACTTGGCACTGGTGTTGGCGGCGGTGTAATTGCCAACGGTGAGATTGTACACGGCGTAAGCGGTGCTGCTGGTGAGATTGGACACATTACAGTCGTTACAGAAAATGCTTTCCCATGTAATTGCGGGAAGTCTGGTTGCCTAGAAACAGTAGCATCTGCAACAGGTATTGTGCGTGTTGCTATGCAAAAAATACAAGAGACTGATAAAGAGAGTATGCTACGTTCTATGTTAGCCGAAGAAGGGCGCATTACATCAAAAGATGTGTTTGAAGCACTTGGACAAGGTGACGAGCTAGCAAGCGAAGTAGTAGAAAAAGTAGCTTCTTATTTAGGATTAGCTGTAGCGAACCTTGCTAGTACGTTGAACCCAGAGAAAATTGTTATTGGTGGCGGTGTGTCTAAAGCTGGAGATGCACTATTAGAGCCAATTCAACGCTATTTCGAGCAATATGCTTTTTCACGTGCTGTAAAGAGCACGAAGTTAGCGATTGCAATACTTGGTAATGATGCAGGTGTTATCGGAGGAGCTTGGCTTGTAAAAAAGCACAAATACGAAGTGAAGATGGTATAAGTTGTGAAATATGAAAAGAGGAAGGGGAAACCCTTCCTCTTTTTGTGTGAAATCTTGATGAAGAATAAGATGTTAATGAATTAAGCTGCTGGTGGGTACCCGTTATATAGAACAGTCATGATCGTAAACCATCCGAAAACGAGTACAGTTGCAATTGCAAAGCCGCCTGCGAAAAAGTTCTTTTCACGAAGTGTTCTAAGTGTAGCAAATACAGCTAACAGAGTGACTAACGCAAAAATAATAACAAGGCCCATACAATATCCTCCTCTGTCTACCCATTCTTCAATATGAGTTTTTGGAAAATTTACTCTTTTATATTGTACATGTTTTAAAAATGATTGTCGAGATAGCATCCTTTCTTTTCCTAAGAGAAAAAAATGTTGTATCATTGAAAGTAAGTTTAATAATTGGAGGAGATTTTCATATGAAATGGATACAAATGCCGTTAGGCCCATTACAAACGAATGCTTATATTTTAACGAATGATCAAAATGAGTGTATTATCTTTGATCCTGGTCACGAAGGAGAGAAGCTCGTTACATATTTACAAGAAGAACAATTAAAGCCACTGGCTGTTTTATTAACACATGCTCACTTCGATCATATTGGCGCTGTTGATGCGGTAAGAGACGCTTTTCATATTCCTGTGTACGTACATAAAGAAGAAGCAGATTGGTTAGGCGATGCAACTGTAAATGGCTCTCAAATTTTTATGATGAATCGCAGCATTACAGCAAAACCAGCAGATCATATTATTGATGCAGAAGGTGCACTAGCAATTGGTTCATTTAATTTTGAGATTTTTGAGACGCCAGGACATTCTCCGGGCAGTATTTCTTATTACTCTAAAGAGGCGAATGCTGTATTTTCTGGAGATGTATTGTTCCAAATGAGCATCGGAAGAACAGATTTACCTGGTGGAAGTTTTGCTGAATTGATTGGAAGTATTGAAGAAAAATTATTTGTATTACCAGATGAAACAGCGGTGCTATGTGGACATGGTCCAGAAACAAGCATTGGTTTTGAAAAAGAAAATAATCCATTTTTACAGTAAGGAGTCATGATGGGGATGGAGCTCATTTTAAAAGAACGGATGGGGAAAGAGAAGGATTATTCAATTTCGTATAGTACGTATATGAACCTTGTATTGTATACAGAGGGGCATGGCTATTATATGAAAGAACGTGAAAAAATTGGAAGACAAGGGGATTTTTTTACAAGTAGCAATGTATCCTCTGTTTTTGCAAAAACCTTTGCTAAGTTTTTTATTCGTCTTATTGAAAATGGTGAAGTTGCTCCGAATATTTGTGAGATTGGTGGGGGAACAGGAAGGTTTGCCTATGATGTTTTACAAGAATGGAAGCAATTATCTCCAGAAACCTTTATTGATTTAAGTTATTCAATGATTGAAATGAGCCCTTTTCATAGAAACTTGCAGCAGGAAAATCTTTGTTCGTTTTCAAATGTGTCGTATTATACGTCGCATAGTGAAATGGGAGAATCGTTCGATGGGATTCTTTTTTCGAATGAGTTATTTGATGCATTTCCTGTTGAAGTAATTGAGAAGAGAAATGGAATGTTGTATGAGGTACGTGTTACGTACACGGAGGAAGGGAAACTTTCAGAAGTATGGAGGCCGTTACATAAAAGTATCGGTCGATACTTATTGAAATATAATATTCATCTTGCAGAAGGTCAACGTTTTGAAGTGCCAATTGCGATGGAAGAATATATAAAAGAAATTGCGAAATGGTTTCAAAAAGGTATATGTATTACAGTTGATTATGGATATACAAAAGAAGAATGGATGCATCCTGCACATCAAGAAGGAAGTTTACGAGGGTATTACGAGCATAAGCTAATCCGCAATCCTTTGGCACATCCAGGTGAAATGGATCTTACTACTCATATTCATTGGGACGAACTGAAAGAGATGTTTAGCTTGCAAGGCATGAATACAGTATGGCATAAGAAGCAGTCTGAATTTTTGTTAGCAGCAGGAATATTAGATCAGCTTACGGGTCACCAAGATAGAAATCCTTTTTCTGAAACTCAAAAACAAAATCGTGCAGTTCGTTCTATGATTTTGAGCGGAGGATTAGGGGATGCATTTGATGTTGTTATACATACGAAACATATGCAACAGTTACGCTTGGAACGGTATTTGAAAATATAAAAAAACAAGACACAGCATATTTCTGTGTCTTGTTTTTTAATACGACTTATGTAGCATCATATATTTCCTCTCATGATATATATTTATATTAAAGATATGAGATAAAAAATATAGAATACGCCCTTTTTCTCTGTTTATGAGTCCCTAACCCAATAATACGCGAACGAGTTGAATAATTGTCTCGTTTTCTACTTTGTAATAAATTTCCAATCCTTTTCTTTCACTTGAAACGATTTTAGCACTTTTTAACTTTGCTAAATGCTGTGAAATTGTAGATTGTGGCATGTTTAAGCCAGTGTACATTGTAGAAACGTTGCTTGGACCACGTTCAATTAATCCTTTTACAATACATAAGCGAACAGGATGAGCAAGTACTTTCAATAATTCTGCATTGCTTTCATATAGTTCTATTTCTTTTTGAAAGGTTTCTAACATGTTCTTTTCCACCTCCGTGTGAGCTGTTATACCATACTATACATACCAAAAAATTAAAGAAAAGAAAACAGTTGTTGCAGAAAAAAAGTCCTAAAGTAAAGAAATTGTAAGAAAAGAGACCCTGATGTAAATAAAGTAGATAAATTAGCACGGTTTTGTAAAATGACATTTTTGGGTGAAAATTTCGATGCGTTTTAAAAATTGAAAGATATAGATATATTTGTAACACAATTTTATCATGAATTTCTTATTCTTTCAAATGAATATACGAAATTTTTAAAATAATATGACAAAGGAATTATAATGTTATATATAGAATATAAAACAGGTTATAAGAAAAGAAGCTGAACGTAGTCAGCTTCTTTATGGTGAAAACGAAATGTTTGAATATAGCTGATAAATTTTAGAATTACCAAGACATTAGTTATATATTCTAGCGTTCACCTTGTATTAATTTTAAAAATCTGTGATTCCATATATTTTCATAAAAATCAATTGTATCTTTTGCAGACATAAATGCATTATTTAATGTAGAGGTTGCTTTCTGTACCATGAAGTTTTCGTATCCTAGTCCATGAGCGAATTTAATCGTAGCATCCATACAGTACTCTGTTTGGGCACCACAAAATTCAATACGATGTACAGATAATTGATCTAAAACCTCTTTTAAGTTTGTCTTATAAAATGAATTGGCATGTGTCTTTCTTACAAAAAAATCTTGTTCTTGAACATCTAAATCAGCATGAATAGCCCAAATTTCTTTTTCGGGTACTAAATCATCATCACAATGTTGAACGAAAAGAATTGGTTTATTTGATTTTCTGTATGAAGAAATTCTGGTATTCACTTTTGTAAGTAAGTTTTGTAAATCAAATAAATGTTCTTCGCTATAACATACTCCATTTTGTAAATCGATAACGATTAAAACATCTGCACAAGTATCCATTATTTTTGCCCCTTTTTTTACTTCTTAATATATCAATTAATTTATTACTTGGAAATAGATGGTTCTCTTTCGTTTTTTTTTGAACTATACGAAAAGTAAAATATACGCAACAGCATAAAAAGAAGATATGAAAATTTAATTTCATATCTTCTTTTCTCTCTATGCATTTACAGGTTCTTCTACATAAGAAAGGGCATTTTCAAAATCGGATATTAAATCGTCAACATTTTCAAGGCCGACGGATAATCGAAGTAATGAATTAGAAATCCCTCTTTCATCACGAGCTTCTTGTGATAGTGCTGCATGTGACATTTTAGCTGGGTAGGAAAGAATCGATTCGACAGCTCCTAAACTAACGGCAAAGACAGGCAATTTTACTTTTGATAAAAATTGGCGGAGTGCGTCTTCTGATTGTAAAGTGAAAGATAGGACAGCTCCGGCTGATGTAGCTTGAGATTGTTGAATATCAAATCCAAGATGTGTTTGTAAACCAGGATAATAGACATTTTGAACTTTAGCGTGCTCTTGTAAATAGTGTGCAATTTTATTGGCGTTAGCAGCCGAGTGCTCCAGACGTACATGTAATGTTTTTAGGCCACGAAGCACGAGAGAACAATCTTGAGGACCTAAAATAGCGCCGAATGCATTTTGTAAAAATCCAAGTTTTTGGGCGAGTTCGGTATCTTTTACAACTGCTAATCCGGCAGTAACATCACTATGACCAGCAATGAATTTTGTGGCACTATGAAGAACGACGTCGGCACCAAGATCAAGTGGTTTCTGGAATAGTGGTGTCAAAAATGTATTATCAACAAAAGTAAGGGCATTAATAGATTTTGCAAGTTTAGAAACAGCACGAATATCTGTCACTTTTAAAAGTGGATTAGAAGGTGTTTCCACATAAAAGAGTTTTGTATTTGGCTTAATGTTTTGCTTTATTTCTTCTAAATTGGTCATATCAACAAATGTATGTGAAACACCGTAACGGGAGAGAACTTCAGTTATAATTCGATAAGTGCCTCCATATACGTCTTCTGAAATGAGTACGTGATCACCTTGTGAAAGAAGGAGGAATGCAGTAGAAATCGCTGCAATTCCCGATGCGAAGGCAAATCCTTTTGTTCCGCCTTCCAATAAAGCAATGATATCTTCAAGAGCTTCACGTGTTGGATTACCAGATCGGCTATAGTCATATTTCCCGAACGTATCTACATCAAATTGGTGAAATGTTGATGTGTTATAGATGGGAACGTTAACAGCTCCTGTTTGCGAGTCATGTTTATATTGGTTGTGCAGTAAGAGTGTATCTATAGAATAACTCATATTCTTACACCTTCTTTTACAAGTTTAATGGCTTGCTTTAAGTCTTGAATTAAATCGTTACTATTTTCGATGCCAACAGAAAATCGAAGAAGACGATTGCATACACCGTTTGCTGTTCTGATTTCTTCAGGAATATCAGCGTGTGTTTGCGTTGCTGGATATGTCATTAAACTTTCAACACCACCAAGACTCTCAGCGAATGTAATTAAGGATAAAGATTGTAAGAATGGATTAATCCATGTTTCATCTTTCAGGCGAAATGAAATCATGCCGCCTCTTCCAGGATAAAATACATCTGTCACCCCGTCTTCATCATTTAAATAAGCAACAACTGCTTTTGCATTTTCTTCATGTTGTCTCATACGAAGCGCTAACGTTTTCATACCACGAATTAATAGCCATGAGTCAAATGGGCTTAAGACCGCACCAGAGGCATTATGATAATGAGCGATTTCCTCACAAAGTTCCTTTCCTTTTGCAACGATAAGTCCGCTTAGTACATCGTTATGCCCACCTAAATATTTCGTTGCACTATGCAGTACAATGTCAGCACCTTCTGTTAATGGCTGCTGTATATAAGGCGTGTAGAATGTGTTGTCTACAATAAGGAGTAGTCCGTGTCTTTTTGCTACAGTTGCGACAGCGGCAATATCAGTAACTTGCATTAATGGATTAGTCGGAGTTTCTATGAAAATAGCTTTCGTTTCAGTTGTGATGGCTTTCTCAATTTGTTTAATAGATTGTGTATTTACGTATCTACATCGAACATTCCACTTCTTTTCGTGCTCAGAAAATAATCGATAAGTGCCCCCGTATAAATCTTCAGACACAATAAGTTCGTCTCCAGAACGGAATAGCGAAAGGACGAGAAGAACAGCCGCCATTCCGGAGCTACAGGCATAACCTTGTTCGCCGTACTCTAAGTCTGCGATTGCCTGTTCTAAAAGACCGCGAGTTGGATTTCCAGTTCGTGAATAGTCAAAACCAGTAGATTTACCAATTCCTTCGTGACGATAAGCAGTTGAGAAATAAACAGGCGGATTAACAGTTCCTGTTGTAGTTTCGCTCCGGTTTCCGATTTGTGCTAGTTTTGTTTCAATAGTTGACATGTAAAAATTCCTCCTTTTTAAATTAACAATTAAGTGAATGTAAAGTGAAACTTTAATCAGTGAGGGATTCATCCCCCACTGATTATTAGTTGAACCAATCGGGCTTTAACGGGCAGTCGATTCCCACTTAACTTCTTTGCTCCAGCTGAATCTTGAGTTGGGAATCTTACTGCCCGTTAATGCGGGGTAAAATAAAAAAAGCCTTCTAAGAAGAAGGCTTTCGGTTTGAATAGAGTCTTCTTCTCATCTGTCAAATCTTTCACAATTTGCTGGAATTAGCACCTTATTAACAAATGTTAATGGTTGCTGAGGCGTCATAGGGCCAGTCCCTCTACCTCTCTAGATAAGAATGTTCGTATGAAATTTTATTATGTTTTTAACTTTACAACAAAAGATAATTGAATTGCAACTTTATTTTAAATAATTTTTATTTTTCCGCAAGTGTCATTGACTTTTGTATTTGTGCATGCTAAATTTATTAAAAAATTAACAAACATTGTTAAAAGGGGAACGCATTTCCTTTTAGCTACATAAATAAAATAATAAAGACAAACTCTTATTGAGAGCGGTGGAGGGAAAGGCCCTGTGAAACCCGGCAACCTTCAAACGAAATGTTTGAAACGGTGCTAATACCTGCAAAACGAATGTTTTGCATAATAAGAGGAGGATTAATTATGTCCCCCTCTTCAAAGTGAAGAGGGGGTTTTTATATTGATAGAAATGAGGGAGATTTGTGAAATTACTAGATTTATTATCAAAAGGAATTGTAATAGGTGATGGCGCGGTTGGGACATTATTACATTCACATGGCTTGCAAAGTAGTTTTGAAGAATTGAATATATCTGATCCAGATTTAATTATATCGATTCATAAGCAATATGTAGCTGCTGGGGCTGATGTAATTCAAACAAATACGTACGGAGCAAATGAAGCGAAATTACGTATGTATGGTTTAGAAAATCAAGTTACTGAAATTAATAGAGCGGCAGTAAAATTGGCGAAAGCATCTGTGACAGATCGAAATGCAATTTTAGGAACGATTGGCGGTATGAAACATATCGGAGCTGTTACAACGACTGATATGGAAAGAGAATTTATGCTACTTGAGCAGGCAAGTGCATTACTAGAAGAACAGGTTGATGGACTGCTATTAGAGACTTTCTATGATGAGTTTGAATTACTTCATGCTGTTCAGGTGTTACGAAAGCAAACGAACATTCCAATTGTAGCTCAATTAGCGTTACATGAGGCAGGTACGACTCAAAATGGAAATGATGTAAATGAAATATTAAAACAGCTTTTAGATTACGGTGCAAATGTTGTTGGATTGAACTGCCAACTAGGACCACTTCATATGACGGAAGCTTTTAAAATGATATCGATTCCGCAAAATGGATATTTGTCAGCATATCCGAATGCAGGTCTCCCAAATTATGTGGAGGGACGTTACGTATATGAGGGAAGTCCAGCTTATTTCGAAGCGATGACGCCGAAGTTTATTGAGCAAGGTATTCGGTTATTAGGTGGTTGTTGTGGCACGACTCCAGAGCATATTGAAAGTATGAAACGTGCAATTGCAAATGTTACGCCTGTAATAGAAAAGGATACGATTCAAAGACCGAAAGTAGTTCATACACACGAGAAACGTTCGAAAGCTCATGTCACATTAGCAGAGAAAGCAAAAAAACAAACGACAGTAGTAGTGGAATTAGATCCACCGAAAACGTTAGATACGCAGCGGTTTTTTGAAGGCGCAAGAGCATTGAAAAGAGCTGGAGCAGATGCTATTACTCTAGCAGATAATTCATTAGCATCGCCTCGCGTCTCGAATATGGCAATGGGAGCATTATTAACGAAGCACGATATTCCGGTATTGACTCACTTAACGTGTAGAGACCATAACGTCATCGGACTACAATCTCATTTATTAGGCTTATCAGCGTTAGGCATGGAAGAAGTGCTAGCTTTAACTGGAGATCCGGCACGTGTTGGTGATTTTCCAGGTGCCACTTCTGTATATGATTTGTCCTCTATTGAGCTCATTAAAATGATCAAAGAAATGAACGATGGGCGCTCCATTTTAGGGAAATCAATAGGTCCAGCAACAAGATTTTCAGTGGGAGGTGCGTTTAATCCGCATGTAAGACATTTAAAGGCAGCGGTTAAGCGAATGGAACGGAAAATAGATGCTGGAGCGGAATATTTCTTAACGCAGCCGATTTACGATATCGCGTTAATTAAAGAAGTATATGAAGCGACAAAGCATTTGGAACAACCTATTTTTATTGGGATTATGCCACTAATAAGTAAACGGAATGCAGATTTTCTTCATTTTGAGGTGCCAGGCATTACACTACCTGAAGAAATAAGGGAGAGAATGGATGGACATGAAACGAAAGAGGCAGCAATTGAGGAAGGAATTCGCATTTCACAAGAATTAATCGATGCGGCGATGAAATATTTTAACGGCATTTATCTTATTACACCATTTCTAAAATATGAAATTACAGAACATCTTGTTAAATATGTGAGAGAAAAGCAAGAAGTGAAAGAAGGTATTAACTGATGAAATGTATAGAAGAAAAATTACAAAATAACATCTTAATATTAGATGGGGCAATGGGAACAATGATTCAGCAAGAGGACTTAACTGCGGAAGATTTCGGAGGAGAAGAGTACGAAGGTTGTAATGAATATTTAGTAGAAACAAGGCCTGATGTCATTTTAAAGATTCATAAAGCTTATATTGAAGCTGGAGCGGATATTATTGAAACAAATACATTTGGGGCGACAAATATTGTATTAAGTGATTATGAGTTGTCGCATTTAGATGAGGAACTAAATGAGAAGGCTGCGCGTTTAGCGAAGCAAGCGGTCAACGAAAGTGGGAAGGAAGTATATGTTGCGGGAGCAATGGGACCGACAACGAAAGCGATTAGTGTTACTGGTGGTGTGACGTTTGAAGAATTAATTGAAGCCTATACAAGGCAGGCAAGAGGATTATTAAATGGCGACGTAGATGTATTACTCGTTGAGACGAGTCAAGATATGCGTAATGTGAAGGCTGCTTATATTGGAATTCAAGCTGCTTTTGACGAACTAAATAAAATTGTGCCTATCATGATTTCAGGAACGATTGAACCGATGGGAACGACTCTGGCGGGGCAAACAATTGAGGCTTTTTACTTATCGGTAGAACATATGAAGCCATTGTCTGTTGGATTAAACTGTGCGACTGGTCCAGAGTTTATGAGAGATCATATTCGTTCCCTATCTGATTTGTCGGAGTGTTACATTTCTTGTTATCCAAATGCAGGTCTTCCTGATGAAGATGGACATTATCATGAATCTCCATCTTCTCTCGCTGAAAAAGTGAAGCGATTTGCTGAAGAAGGATGGGTTAATATTATCGGTGGTTGTTGTGGCACAACACCAGAACATGTAAAAGCAATGAAATCTGCGTTAGCGTCTCTTAAGCCGCGTGAACAGCAAGAGAGAGCTGGACATGGGGTTAGTGGATTAGAGGCACTTCAATATGATGATTCTATGAGACCGTTATTTGTTGGTGAAAGAACAAACGTTATTGGATCACGTAAATTTAAACGATTAGTAGCAGAAGGGAAATTTGAAGAGGCTGCTGAAGTCGCAAGAGCGCAAGTGAAGAAAAATGCTCATATTATTGATATTTGTATGGCAGATCCTGATCGCGATGAAATAGAAGATATGGAAAACTTCTTGGCAGAAGTTACGAAAGTGTTAAAAGTACCGATTATGATTGACTCAACAGATGAAAATGTGATGGAGCGAGCTCTTACTTATATTCAAGGAAAAGCTGTTATTAATTCAATTAATTTAGAAGATGGAGAAGAACGATTTAAAAAGGTGACGCCACTCCTTCGGAAATATGGTGCTGCTATTGTTGTAGGAACAATTGATGAAGATGGTATGGCGGTTAGTGCAGAACGAAAACTCGAAATTGCGAAAAGAAGTTATGAGTTATTGACGACGAAATATGGTATACGCCCGTCAGATATTATTTTTGATGCACTAGTATTTCCTGTAGGTACAGGTGATGAAGAATATATTGGCTCGGCGGCAGCGACGATAGAAGGGATTCGTCTTATTAAAGAAGCGTTACCAGAGTGTTTAACGATCTTAGGTGTAAGTAACATATCATTTGGTTTACCACCAGCTGGACGCGAAGTATTAAATTCCGTCTTTTTATATCATGCAACGAAAGCAGGATTAGATTATGCGATTGTGAATACGGAAAAATTAGAGCGGTATGCGTCAATTCCTGAGGAAGAAAAACGTCTTGCAGATGCATTGCTTTTTGAAACGACGCAAGCGACGTTGGAAGAATTCACAAACTTCTATCGCGTGGCAAAAAAGAAAGATGTCGTTATCCAAGAAACATTAACTCTTGATGAAAGGCTAGCAAACTACATTGTAGAAGGTACGAAGCAAGGGTTACAAGAAGATTTAAGTCTTGCACTTACAGAAGGAAGAAAGCCTTTGGATATTATTAATGGTCCACTTATGACAGGAATGGATGAGGTGGGACGATTATTTAATAATAATGAGCTTATCGTTGCTGAAGTATTGCAAAGTGCTGAAAGTATGAAAGCTGCCGTAAGCTATTTAGAGCCACATATGGAATCTAGCGATAGTGCGAAAAAAGGGAAAGTATTATTAGCAACTGTTAAAGGTGACGTACATGATATTGGGAAAAACCTCGTTGAAATTATTTTATCGAATAACGGATATGAGATTATTAATTTAGGAATCAATGTTCGCTCAGATCGAATTGTACAAGAAGTACAAGAAAAGAAGCCTGACATTATTGGTCTTTCTGGTTTATTAGTAAAATCAGCGCAACAAATGGTAACGACTGCTGAAGATTTAAAAGCAGCAAATATTGATGTTCCAATCGTTGTAGGCGGGGCAGCGCTAACGAGAAAGTTTACAGATAACCGAATTTCACCATCATATAAAGGACTTGTATGTTATGCGAGTGATGCGATGACTGGTCTTGATATTATTAATAAACTTCAAAAGGAAGAAGAGCGCGAGAAGATGAAACAAGATAAAAAAGAGCGTCATCTTCATATCGTAGAAAAAGAGGAGAAGAAAGTAGAGATTCCAGCAGTAATTGAGCCATTAGCGAAGGCAGAGGTTATAGTGCCTGATTCAACAAAGCGAATTGTATTACGTGATATTCCAGCCCTTCATCTCGCTCCATTTTTAAATAGACAGATGTTACTTGGACATCACCTTGGATTAAAAGGAAATGTGAAGAAGCTTCTGCGAGAGGGAGATAAAAGAGCACACGAATTAAATGATTTAATAGACGAATTATTGCAGGAAGGACAATCTTGGTTAAAACCGAAAGCAGTGTATCAATTTTTCCCAGCGCAAAGCGACGGACAAAATATTGTAATATATGATCCAGAAGATCATACGCGTGTTATAGAGCGTTTCACATTCCCTAGACAAGGCAAAGCACCATATCGTACTTTAGGCGATTATTTACGCCCAGTTGGAGATAAGATGGACTATGTTGCTTTCCTATCTGTTACGGTTGGGGAAGGTGTTCGGGACATTGCTGAAGAGTGGAAGGCGAAGGGTGATTATTTACGCAGCCATGCCATTCAATCGTTAGCACTTGAACTAGCAGAAGGACTTGCTGAAAAAACACATATGCTCATTCGTGATCGCTGGGGTATTCCAGATTCACCAGAACTGACGATGGAAGAACGTTTCCGTACGAAATATAGAGGGATACGCGTGTCCTTCGGTTATCCAGCATGTCCAGAACTTGCGGATCAAGAAAAGTTATTTCGCCTTATTCATCCAGAAGAAATAGGTATTTCATTAACGGAAGGATTTATGATGGAGCCAGAAGCATCTGTGACGGCTATGGTATTTTCTCACCCTGAGGCAAGATATTTTAGTGTATTATAGTGTAGAAGGGGGAGACGTATGAAGAAAATAGTCTTTACAGGTGGCGGTTCGGCAGGGCATGTAACACCTAATTTAGCCATCATTCCACATTTACAAGAACAGAATTGGGATATTTCTTATATCGGTTCTCATCAAGGAATTGAGAAAACGATTATAGAAAAGGAAGGCATTCCGTACTATAGTATTGCAAGCGGAAAGCTACGTCGTTATTTTGATTTAAAAAATATAAAAGATCCATTTCTTGTAATGAAGGGTAACTAACTGTTACGATTTATTTAACCAATTATAACGAAAGTTAATTAAATATATCAGTAAGCCCTGCTAGTCAAGTGATTGGCTAGTAGTGAGGGTTAACTGCGGGCAATCCCTAAAGCTGATTGAACTACAACGTGGCTAGAAATGGCGAGCGTGAATGTCGCGAAAGCAGAAAAAATCAATCAGATCGTGCAAGGTTAAATCCTAAACACTAGAACAATGGGTCTTCCGCCTCGAATCATCTAAGTCAAAATGGATAAGATGAACGTTCAACGACTATCTCGTATAACTGACGAGAGTACATCACAAGCCTATGGTGGTGGAAAAATCCTCTATCTCTAAAGAGATAAACATATAGTCTGCGCTCATGTGAAAACATGAGAAGTTCATAAGAGAACTGGCTAAGGAATTGCGCCCTTAGTTGAACGAGATAAACTTGATTGAATTGTATAGATTTAGTTAAGTTTATCGTATCGGTGTTATGGATGCGTATGTAAGGATCCGAAAACTAAAACCGGATGTGATTTTTTCAAAAGGTGGTTTCGTATCTGTACCAGTCGTAATTGGAGGATGGCTAAATAGAGTCCCTGTTTTATTACATGAATCTGATATGACGCCAGGACTAGCAAATAAAATTGCGCTCCGTTTTGCTTCGAAAATATTTGTTACATTTGAAGAAGCTGCAAAACATTTACCGAAAGAAAAAGTAATTTATACAGGATCTCCTGTACGTGAAGAAGTGCTAAAGGGAAATCGTGAAAAAGGTTTAGCATTTTTAGGTTTTTCACGTAAAAAGCCAGTTATTACAATCATGGGAGGAAGTTTGGGCGCAAAGAAAATTAATGAAACGGTTCGAGAGGCGTTACCAGAACTTCTGAAAAAATATCAAATTGTTCATCTTTGCGGAAAAGGTAATCTTGATGAAAGTTTACAAAATAAAGAAGGATATAGGCAATTTGAATATATACATGGAGAGCTGCCAGATATATTAGCGATAACAGACTTTGTTATTTCA
Source organism: Bacillus mobilis (assembly GCF_001884045.1). Taxonomy (GTDB): domain Bacteria; phylum Bacillota; class Bacilli; order Bacillales; family Bacillaceae_G; genus Bacillus_A; species Bacillus_A mobilis. The sequence goes on from NZ_MACF01000046.1 coordinate 87,282, forward strand.
CGTGCGGGCTCTAATGCCATTTTTGAGTTTTTAACATTGCAAAAGCCGATGGTTTTAATTCCGCTATCGAAATTTGCAAGTCGTGGAGATCAAATACTAAATGCAGAGTCTTTTGAAAGACAAGGATATGCTTCTGTATTGTATGAAGAAGATGTGACTGTAAAATCTCTTATAAAGCATGTCGAAGAATTAAATCAAAATAATGAGATGTATAAAACAGCATTGAAAAAATATAATGGAAAAGAAGCAATTCAAACAATCATTCAACATATTTCAGAGGCATGATGAAACAATCATGCCTCTTTTAATAGGATGAAAGATTCCAAGAAACAGTGTTTTTATGTTACAATAACAAATGGATTAGTAGGGAAATTCCAATTAATGAAGCGTGAAAATACGAATGGATTAGGAGTGACTGTGTTGGAGCTAAGTCTCTATGAAAATACTGCACTTATTATATGCTTTGTGTTGTACGTTGGTAGTGTTATTGTTTATATTTCAAGGAAATTTTCGCAAGAAAGAGAACTTGAAAAATCAGAAATAACAGCTGAACTAGAAATGTTAGCTGATGAAAGTTATAAAAAGAAAAAAATAAAAGAAGAGCATGAAGAATCCCATCATTTAAACGCAAATAAGTTTTAAAGATGGGGATTTTTTTTTGAAGTCGTTCTTTATTATGTGTATAGCAAGTAACGCTAAAAGGAGTTTCCCATACATAATGAAGGAGTGTATATAAATGAATTTTTATGTCGCCTCAGGATTCCAAAATAAACATCTTGTACGTTCTATAGTAAATGAACTGAAACATGCAGGATGGCACCATACATATGATTGGACAAGAAACGAAAGAGCAGTGAATCAAGATCAATTAAGAGAAATTGGTCAGGCAGAAAAGAATGCTATAAAAGAAGCGGATGTCTTTTTACTTATATTAGATGGCGGAAACGGGAGTCATACAGAGTTTGGAATGGCGATTGCGCTAGAGAAAAAGATATATGTATACCATGAAAGAAACCCGCTTCAAACAACGTTCTATCATTTGCCAGAAATAAATATTTTTGAAGGAGATGCAACTGAATTTGCATCTTATGTTATGGATCACGTGAAATAATAATAACTGTCTAAAAGGTTATAAAAGTGATCTTTTGGGTACAGTGATGATAAGAAACGTATATAAAGGAGTATATAATATGAAATTAGAAAATGGATGGGAAACGAGCTTTTTAGAAGTCGTACAAAATAGTGAATTTAAGAAAGATGCACTGCTTAGTCAATTGCTTTGTGAGGATAGTGAAGAAGTTGAGGAGCTTGTTGATGATTATGGTTATGAAGAAATTATTGACCGTGAACATGATGAGGAATTAGCTGATATTTTAGGAGAAGAACTTTTTAGTGAGATGGAACGATGCGTATTCTTATCTTCACAGCCAGAAGAAAAACTTATTTCATTCGTAAATGGATTAGGTTTTCACGTGTTAGATTGGATCGTTCTTCTTGAAACAGAATTTGGAATTGATAGTGCAAACTTTACGTCGGACGCCGTGAAAATGTTAGAAAAGCGTTTTAGACAGTTTCCATACATAGAAGATAAAACAATTTTTGATATGACATTTGGAGAAGCAATGGATGTATTACAATCCATTACAGGATTACAACTGAAGGAAAAGATGAACGTATAATGTAAAAAAAAGAACGTGAGGCTATCACGTTCTTTTTTTTACATTATAATAATTTTGTCATCTAGTTTTGTCTGTCCGCTAAGAAGTGCGTTTAAATATTCCACTTTTCTTATACAGGCCTGTATATGTCTTTCAACCTCTTGCAACTCTGCTTGGTGATGTGTTTCAATCGGATGAATTTGTACGTTGAATTTTTCAAATTGACTACTATATGTTATTTCTGCATAGCCGCTCATAATATCCATTTCGTTATGAAATAAAAATTGCTTCGTTTTGTCACAGAATGATACATTCTGAAAGCCATATACTTTTAATGCTTCAATTACTTTTTTTATCATTTTTGTATTCATTTTTTAACCCTCTTTACGAAGTTCTACTTCTATAGTATAACATAAAAAATTACATAGAAAGCGCTTCCAAGTGTATTTTATTATAAACTTTACGTTTCAACCACAAAAATGAAACAAAGAAAAAATAATTGTAAAGAAGGAAGGACTCTTTTATTGTTTCGTCATATATATAGAGAAATAGTGCAATGAAAGGAAATTTTCCGAGGTGGAGATCGTATTTCCAATTTGAGCGCAGTAAAAGAGGTGAAAATCTTGAACTTTGATATTGTAGGACAAAAAGCATATATAAAAGATGGACCGCATCGGAACCGAATTGGAATTGTAAAGAAAGACGAGACAAAATTAGAATCGCAGTTTGCTATTGTAATTGGAGAACAAATCATTGATGTAGACCTAAAGGATATCGTGTTAGTTGGAGTAGACGTAGGACAATTTCATAAATGGTGCGAACAAAATGGTTATTTGTGAAAAGGACGGGCTGTGAGATAATGAAATATATTTGAGAGAAGAGAATATGTTATTATATTCTCTTTTTCTATGTGTAAGGAGAGGGAAATGAAGTATAAAGAACGAGATTTTACATTGGAGTTAAAAGAGAAGATTCAATGCATGGAGAAGGAAATAGAGAGAATATCATTTAAACTTTTTAAAGATTATTCACATTTGTACATAGAGAAAAACATGGAATTATTTATAGAACTCATCAGAGATGAAGAATATCCTTTTGAAACAGGATATTCTTCATCCGTTTCGATAGCTGTATTAGATGAAGAAGGGAAGATGATTGAATTTTATACAGTTCCTATCTGGGAATGTTGTAATTATTTTTTAGGAGTACCGCTTCAAATAAGGCTTTGGGGAAGTAAGTTAAGTGGTGAACTTGTTGATGAATCTTATTGTGAGATAGAAGAGGAGTTAAAGGAGCGCTTGGAAGAGTTTTTACAGTTTGCAGATGAGGAATAATAGTTAGTCTTTAGTTTAAAACTAATAGTTATTAAAAAATGAAAAACGGTATATTTTCGTTATATCGATACGTGATGCCTTATGTATAAAAGACAAAGAGAAAGATGAAAAGAACTAAAAAAGGCCGCTAACAGTTTTTGTTAGCGGCCTTTTCATTATGAAGCAATTTCACCAGTTTTTGTATCATCTTGATTGTACGTATCTTGATCTAATTCACCAAGCCATTTACTAGAAATAAGACCTGCTGTCATAGAACCACTTACGTTAAGAGCTGTACGACCCATATCGATTAATGGTTCAACTGAGATAACAAGAGCGACAATACCGATTGGTAAGTTCATTGTAGATAGTACGATTAACGCTGCGAACGTTGCGCCGCCACCAACACCGGCAACACCGAATGAGCTAATAGCAACGACAGCGATTAAAGTTAAAATAAATTGTGGTTGTAATGGATCGATTCCTACCGTTGGAGCGACCATCATTGCAAGCATTGCTGGATAAATACCTGCGCAACCGTTTTGCCCGATAGATACTCCAAATGATGCTGCGAAGTTGGCAATCCCTTCGGAAATACCAAGCTTTTCTTTTTGCGCTTCAATATTTAATGGCATTGCACCAGCACTAGAGCGAGATGTGAATGCAAATGTTAATACAGGGAATACCTTCTTTAAATATTGAATTGGATTTAAACCAGATAGAGCAATTAATAATAAGTGGATAACGAACATTACGATAAGTGCTACGTAAGACGCTAACACGAAGTTACCAAGTTTTAAAATAGCATTAATATCGCTACCAGCAACTGTTTTTGCCATAAGAGCTAATACGCCGTATGGAGTAAGACGTAAAATTAATGTTACCATACGCATTACGATTGCATATACAGCATCAAGCATTTTCTTAAATAGTTCTGCTTGTTCTGGATATTTTCGTTTTACACCTATAAAGGCGATACCGATAAAGGCTGCAAATATTACAACAGAAATTGTTGATGTTGGACGAGCTCCTGTTAAATCAAGAAACGGATTTGTAGGCAATAGTTCTAATAATTTATCTGGAATTGTTGTTTTTTCAATAGAAGTAAATCTTTCTTCAACTAGCTTCAGACGAGCAGATTCTGCATCACCTTGTTGTAGGCCTGTTGCTGATACATCAAATCCTGCACTTGCAGCGATACCGACAGCTGCAGCGATTCCTGTAGTAAGAATTAAAATTCCGATAATAAGACCACTAATTTTACCAAGGTTTTTCGTTAACTGTAATTTTGTAAAGGCTGAAATAATAGATACTAAAATAAGTGGCATAACGATCATTTGAAGTAATTTCACATAACCGTTACCGATTAAGCCAAACCAAGTATTTGATTCAATAATTACTTTAGAAGTTGGCTCATAAATAAATTGTAATATAAGACCGAATATAATTCCGACTCCTAAAGCAGTAAATACACGTTTATTAAAAGATACATGCTTACGTTGCATATAATATAATACGCCAACTAAGATGAGCATGACTGCAACGTTAATTCCGACAAGCAGTGTATTCATGTTGATTCCCCCTAATTCCAATCTGTTATATAGAATATAAGGTAATAAAACCTATAAGTCAACTAGGAAATTGCGGAATTAAAAAAAAGATGGCAAAATGCCATCTTTAATGTCCAGCTCCAGGGACAAGTAAGAACGTCGTGTAGTATGTAAATCCTATGAAGAAAACAGTTAAATATGCCCCAAATACGTATATATACATACGCTCTGTTAAATTTAAATAGCTTAAAAGTACGAAGAATCCTGTTTGTCCTAAAAATAGTAGTGCGGTCGAATGCATATCCCCTACGTAAAACATAACCGAGAAAATTCCAGTCCAAAAGCCGAGAACGCGAAACATGCGCTCCATGCCATCTCCCTCCTTTTCTAAAAAAAGTAAACCTCACTTCATTATAGTTTATTTTTCTTACTATTGTAAATATTCGTTCATATAAAAAGAAGCCAATTATAATTGGCTTCTTTTTATATGAGAAAATTAAATTGTTAGTTTATAATTACAAGATTTACATCCATCTAGTAGACTGTCATTTCGTGTTAATTCCGTGTTAGGGAATAGGATTTCAAAAATTCCTTTCATCATATCTCCGTGCATATTACAAATCTCAGTTGGATGATGAACAGCAACTTCTTTAAATGGACAATTGTGTACATCATAGAAAATTTTCGTTCCATCTGCACTTAATTCAAATGCAGGTGATAAGCCAGCTGTTGAGAAAGCTTCTTTTGCAATTTGAACTTTTTGCTCGACTGTTAAAGCATCTTCATTCACATTTAAACGCAGCATATGTTGTTGCATTAATTCGGCTCCGAACTGTTTTCCAGTTTCGTATAGCGCTTTTTCACCAGCAGCGCCAAGACTAAGTAAAGAATTAAATGCGATTCTTGCTAACAATTGATAATCACGGAATGGAAATTGTAATTGAATCACATCTTCAGATAATACATATAATCTGCTTGGTCGTCCGCCTTTTCCAGTTTTCTTCGTTTCAGATTTCAGCATATGAACATCTTCTAATTTAGATAAATGTAAACGCGCTACGTTTGGATGAATGTCAAACTCATCTGCAATTTCTTGTACAGTTACGTAACTATGTTTTTGAGAAATATATTTATAAATGTAATAACGAGTTGGGTCAGATAATACACCTGTAATTTTTAAAGCTTGTTCCATGAGGATCTCCACCTTTATCACTTTATCCAAGATAATAACATTATAATACAGATAAACTTTCATATAGGTAATTTCATACAATAATTCGGAAATTGTTCATAATTTCACAAACATATTTTTCCTTTTCCCTCTGGTGAAAATACAAAAATGCTGATTTTTCTTATAAATTTTTTCATGCTATATACATAGTGGGGAGGGAAAAATGATGAATGGAATTGAAAGCTTTGCGAATACGATTTTGAAAGAAGCGTGCAGGGTACAAGCTTCGGATTTACATATTGTACCCCGGAAGAAGGATGTAGCGGTTCAACTGCGTATAGGAAAAGATTTAATGACGAGATATTGTATCGAAAAGGAATTTGGAGAAAAACTTGTTTCACACTTTAAATTTTTAGCATCCATGGATATAGGGGAGAGGCGGAAGCCACAAAATGGTTCACTGTATTTACAAATGGATGGGCAAGAAGTATATTTACGCCTTTCCACGCTACCAACTGTATATCAAGAAAGTCTCGTTATTCGTCTTCATTTACAAGCATCTATTCAGCCGTTATCTCATCTTTCGTTATTTCCAAGTACAGCGAAGAAACTACTCTCTTTTTTACACTATTCACATGGGTTACTCGTATTTACTGGACCAACTGGTTCTGGAAAGACAACAACAATGTATGCATTGTTAGAGGTAATTAGAAAAAAGAAAACACGTCGCATCGTTACACTGGAGGACCCAGTTGAAAAAAGAAATGACGATGTATTACAAATTCAAATAAATGAAAAAGCAGGTATCACATATGAGGCAGGATTAAAGGCTATTTTACGTCATGATCCGGATATTATTTTAGTCGGTGAAATTCGTGATGAAGAAACAGCGAAAATTGCTATAAGAGCAAGTTTGACTGGACATTTAGTAATGACGACACTGCATACGAATGATGCGAAAGGGGCGATACTCAGGTTCATGGATTTTGGTATAACGAGGCAAGAAATTGAACAATCTTTATTGGCTATAGCTGCACAACGACTTGTCGAATTGAAGTGTCCGTTTTGTAAAAGAAAGTGCTCAACTTTATGTAAATCAATGAGGCAAGTAAGACAAGCGAGTATTTATGAGTTGTTATATGGATATGAGTTAAAACAAGCGATTAAAGAAGCAAACGGGGAATGTGTCACATACAAGCACGAAACATTAGAATCTTCAATACGAAAAGGATACGCTTTAGGATTTTTAGAAGAGGATGTGTATGTTTAAGAAAATATGGAGTTTAAGTGATCAAGTAGTATTGCTGAAACGATTAGGAGAACTATTAGAAAAAGGATACTCCCTTTTACAGGCATTAGAATTTTTACGGTTTCAATTACCTTTAGAAAAAAAAGTACAATTACAGTGTATGATTGATGGATTAAAAGATGGAAAAAGTCTACACGATTCTTTTCATCAATTAAAGTTTCATCAGGAGATGTTAAGTTATTTATTTTATGCCGAGCAACATGGTGATATTTCTTTTGCATTGCAACAAGGGAGCGCACTTCTTTATAAAAAGGATAAGTATAGGAAAGATATGATGAAAATCATGCAGTATCCTATGTTTTTGGCGTTCTTTTTAATAATCATGATGTGGATTTTTAATCGCATTTTATTGCCGCAGGTTGACATGGTATATAGTTCATTTGGTTCTACAGCATCGTTATTTACAGAACAAATATTAAGTGTAATTAAGCTACTACCCTATCTTATTTTTAGCATTATTTTTATCGTTATGATTGGCTGTAGCGTATATATATTTTACTTTCGGAAACTCCCGCATATTCAGCAGGTGAAAATTAAACTTCGTATCCCCCTCGTAAAAACATTTCTTATTTTAAAGCATTCACATTATTTCGCCACTCAATTAAGCGGTTTATTACACGGCGGACTATCAGTACTGGAGGCCCTAACAATAATGATGGAGCAAAAATATCATCCGTTCTTTCAGTATGAAGCGAGCCGAATTGAACGCCAATTAATTGCGGGAGAACCGTTGCAATCTATTATTGCTAGAAGCGGATATTATGAGGAAGAACTTTCTTATATTATTACGCATGGACAAGCAAACGGTAATTTGGCCATTGAATTAGGTGACTATAGCGATCTTATTATGGAAAAGATGGAGCAAAAAGTTAAACGTATGTTAGTGATCATTCAACCAATTTTATTTACGTGTATTGGAGGAATAGTCGTTCTTATGTATTTAGCGATGATTATGCCAATGTTTCAAATGATGAATTCTATTTAGGGGGTGTTTACATGCAGAATGAGGAGGGGTTTACTCTTTTAGAAATGTTATTAGTTATGGTCGTCATAACTGTATTATTACTATTAATTATTCCGAATGTAGTTACACAGCGCTCATCCGTCGAAGGAACAGGATGTAAAGCCTATGTGAAATCTATAGAAGCTCAAATACAGGTATACCAATTACAGCATAACAAAATCCCCTCGCTAAAAGAGTTAAGGGATGGAAAATATATTACAGCTGATGAGTGTCCGAATGGCGAATCCATTCATATTTCAAATGATGGCACAGTAACAACTGGGAAACTGTGAAAGAAAAAGGTTTTACTCTTTTAGAAATGCTACTCGTTCTATTTGCAATTTCTGTACTAAGTATGGTCACGTATTTTAACGTACATTCATTACATGAAAAACAAAAAGTCGAACAATTTTTAAGACAGTTTTCAAATGATATTTTGTATATGCAACAATTAGCGATAAATCGGCAAAAACACTATACATTACGATGGCATAAAGATAGACATGCGTATTATATAGGGGAGCTAAGTACGAATCTTACCATTATTAAAAGAGAATATGATAGCGATATACAAATTGATTTGAATACTTTTCCAAATCCGATGACATATAATCCGAGTGGAAATATTAATAGAGGTGGTACTATTTTACTTTCGTATCGAAGTTATAAATATGAGATTGTATTTCAGCTTGGAAGAGGGAGATTTACGTATCGTGAAATGTCAAAAAGGGTCAGTGATAGCTGAGATGCTTGTAGCGTTAAGTATAGTAATGATGGCAGTGTCTTTACTACTTCCGCAAACAGTATTGATTATGCAAGAACGAAAAAATATACAAATTCGTTATAAAGCATTTGTATTATTAAAAAGAGAAGCAGCTTTATATATGTATGAGAATGGTGCGAAACAACAGCAAGAAAAAGTCGTAAACGGGAATGTATATTACACATATTGGGGAGGAAATGAAGTTTGTGCTATGTGGAAAGATGTGAAAGGAAGAATGGTGGAACAATGCTTTTATGCAGGAGAACAAATAAATTAGAAGTTGGGTTTACATTAATAGAAATGATCGTATGTTTTTTTCTGTTATCACTGTTCTTTTTACTCTTGCCACGTTTAAATTTTATTGGGATAGAAAATAACCAATCAAAAGGATTAAATAATTGGGAATGGGATGTGTTTTTAGGACAAGTACAGTTAGAGTTTCGTGAAGTATCTTTTGTAGAAAAAGTAGTCAATGAAAATAAAGATAGTCTTTTGCGCTTCCGCCTTCGCACTGGAGATGAAGTGACGTATGAAAAATTGAATAATCATCTGATAAGAAAAGTAAATATGCGCGGAAGAGAAATTATATTACAAAATGTTGGAATGGTTTCGTATGAAGTAACACCTCATTTGCTTTTTATAAATGTGAAAGATAGGAGTGGGAAAATATATGAAGGTGTAGCTGTAAGGTATAGTGAAATGGAAATAAATATATGAGAAAACAAGATGGATTTATGATGCCAGGAACAATCATTTTTCTTGTATTATTAACTTCGTTCTTTGTATACGAAACGAATATGTTACTTATAGATAAAAAATTTTATATTGAAATAGAGCAAAAGTTTGTAATGGAGGAACTACTAAATCGATCGATTACAAGTATAAAAAAAGACTTACAGCAAAAAGAAAAGGAAGATACATTTTTCTTTCAATATGAAAAGGGCGAAGCAAGTGGAAATTACGTTTTTGAAAGCGACGATATACTCGTTTCGTTGCAGTGCAAAATAAAGAAGGAAGTTTTCTATAAAGTAAGCTTCCGGTATAGAAAAAAAGATGAGAAAATATTCGATTGGATAGAAGGATAGTCTGTGAAATATACGGATAAAAACCATAATTTCTCATTTTAAAACAGGCTGTCTTTTCAAAGGAAATGGATAAATAAAACAGTTGAAAGTTTAAATTTTCTCAAAAAAGAGAAAGGTAGAAAGAATGTGATATATTCAAGCTATCCAAACATATTTTTTTAGGGAGAATAGGGAAATGACAAATAACAATCAAATAGGTGAAAATAAGGAACAAACTATTTTTGATCATAAAGGAAATGCAATTATGACAGAAGATAGGGAAATACACATTATTTCAAAATTCGAAGAACCTCTTATTGTCGTGTTAGGAAATGTATTAAGCGATGAAGAGTGTGATGAATTAATTGAATTGTCTAAAAGTAAGTTAGCACGTTCTAAAGTTGGTTCATCACGTGATGTAAATGATATTCGAACGAGTAGTGGTGCATTTTTGGACGATAATGAACTTACTGCGAAGATTGAAAAACGAATTTCATCTATCATGAATGTTCCCGCGTCGCATGGAGAAGGATTACACATTTTAAATTATGAAGTGGATCAACAATATAAAGCGCACTATGATTATTTTGCAGAACATAGTAGATCAGCTGCTAATAATCGTATTAGTACGCTTGTCATGTACTTAAATGATGTAGAAGAGGGCGGAGAAACGTTCTTCCCTAAATTAAATCTTTCTGTGCACCCTAGAAAGGGAATGGCAGTATACTTTGAGTATTTTTATCAAGACCAATCATTAAATGAGCTTACGTTACATGGAGGGGCACCTGTAACGAAAGGTGAGAAATGGATTGCAACGCAGTGGGTAAGAAGAGGCGCTTATAAGTAAAAGCGTGTATGAAACGTTTTGTTCTTCATTATATAAGAAGAACAAAACGTTTTTTTATTAAATAATGTAATCATTCGTTATAATAACAAATAATAACGGATGATTGAGAGGAAAGAACATGAAATCTATATACATAACCGGTTATATGGGAGCTGGGAAAACAACAATTGGAAAAGCGTTAAGTAAAGAACTTCATATGGATGTTGTCGATACAGACCAAAAAATTGAAGAGAAGCAGGAGAAGGCGATTCGTGATATTTTTGCTGAAGAAGGTGAAATGGCTTTTCGCGAATATGAAAGTGAAATGTTACGTTCACTACCGAGTTGTAATGTAATTATTACAACTGGTGGCGGAATCATTGAACGAGAGGAAAACCGAAAGTGGATGAAGGAAAATGGAACTGTCGTGTATTTATATTGTGATCCACATGTAATTGCAGAAAGGCTTCGGGAAGATACGACGCGTCCACTATTTCAGAAGAAAGATATAGAGGCATTCGTGGCAAAATTTGAATCGCGCCGAGCTCATTATGAAGAGGCTCATATTTATATTGATACGACGAATAAGTCTGTAAAGCAAATTATGAATGAATTAAAAGAAAAGATTAATGAATAAAAAAATGGACATACTAATCAAGTAGAGGTGATGATAATATGTCTACTAATGATTATGTTCGCTTTGTGACACAGCAGTTTGTGTCGTATATGGATGCTCCAAAAGAAGATCGTAAACAAAAGAAAGAACAACGCCGTGCTGAAAAAGAGCCATTTATGAATAAGTGGTTTGGTGTTATGCCGCTAAGTGCTGCTTTGTTTTATCGAAACGTAAAAGATAAAAGGAAAAAATCAAGTTAACGATTTCGTAATATGTGTAGAAAAATAAAAATCCCCTAGTAGTATGATGCTACTAGGGGATTTTTATTTACTGTACGGATTCTTTTTCTTCTGTAACGGCATGTATTTTATTGTTCACCCAGACAAATCCAATTCCGATACAAATGGAAATGCCCCATCCAACAGCGGTCATAATCGCTCTCATTTCACCATAGCCATCTACACCGAAAACAGAGATGAAATAAATTTTTAAGAAGCTTTTTAATATGAATTGTAGCCCGAAAAATAGCGTTAAATATTGTAGTGCCGGATAGATACGACTATCACGATACAGTTCACGACTTTTATCACGGTCATGGCCTTGTAGTGCTGCAATATCTGCTGCGAAATATAACATAAGTGGTTTTTTTATAAAAATGGTACATATAACGATAATACCGAGCACGATATGATAATACGCATCGTTCCACAACATTCGTTCAGCTGATCCAGATAATAGGTCTACTGTTGTATTAGAAATGAGTGTAATTAAAATAAAGAATCCTGTTACGTTAAACTGTTTTTCTTTTTTAAAGGTATACAGTGTATAAATAATCCCCGGAACAGAGGAAAGTAACATCGCGTAATAAGGATCGATATAAGGTTTTGCAAATTTCCAAATGAGGAATGGGATTACGAGATAAAAGACAAGATCTAATATAGCTTTTTTATTTTGATTCATATAGGGCCTCCTTAAGTCATACATATATTTTATAATATAATTTCTGAAAATTGTATAAGGTTTGATGGGAAAAGAAAAAATATATAGCTTTTTGAGGGATTAGTAGATTGAAAAAATTGCCCCTAGCGTAGTAAGTTTTTTTAGTATATAATAAAGGAAACGCTTTCATTTTTATTTTGTTCACAAAATGGACGGAAAATCACATATTTACTATCGATATGTTGCTTTATAATGAAACTAATTAAATATACATGCATACAATATTGTGAAATAAATAACATAAATAATCTATATAAATGTAAACGTTATCAAAAGAGAGAGGTGGAGACAATGAGTAAATTTTTCTTCAATCATAATCCAGCAACAGTAGAGGATGGAAGGCTTGTTAAATATGCTGAAATTATTTATGGAGAAGGTGGCCGTTCTGTATTAGAAAATTTAATGGTGAAGGCATCTATCAGATTGCGTGATCGTTATCCGAATAAATCTGACGAGCAGATCTCGAACCTAGTAAATAAAGGCATCCATGATATGTTTCAAAAATATGTGAGTGAGTAAGAGTAGCCAATGGCTGCTCTTATTTTTTTGTATAAGGATTGTATCTCTAGCTGAAAATAAGGGTGTATTTTGAAAGATATCAAAGGAGTGAAACAGATGAGCAATGGAATTGGCCGTTCAAAAGAAAATCTTCCAACTGATGCAAATCATGTGAGTGCAAAGGATCGTGCGCATCAAAAACGTATGGCAAAGCAAAAACAACAAGAGCGTAATGAAGATAGAGAGTAACTCAAAGTAAAGCTCCTTCTAAAGCAGAAGGAGCTCTTTTAAGATAAAAAATGATTCGCGGTAACATAAAAAAGTCCACCGTTAATAATTTGCACTGTAATACGTGGCTCGTATTGTTCTTGCAGTGCTTGTTTTTCAATTTCGTAGCTTTCGGGAAGTTCATCACTTTCTTCATAAAAACGATTTAAAAGGTCTAAATCGTGATTCCAGCGCACCCTTGCTTCCTTCGCCCACGTATGGTCATCTTCTGCAATAATAGTCTTTAACGCGTCCTCTATACGTTGTAAACCACTTTGCGGTTTAATGATAGGCGAGAGCGTAAAACAAAAGTCAGGTATTTTCGGTGTAAGTTTAATTTTAGCTAATGTTTCATGAAAGTTTGCGATCATTGTGCCAGAAATGAGATGAATCCCAATGGAGTGAAGGATGTCTTTTTTTCGATCACATTGATAGGAAACTTTAATATTTACACCGAGCCAAGGGTGGAGCGGTGTATGTGTTGCCCCGCTATGCCGTACTTCCTCATATAAACGTATGTAAGAGCCTAATTCTTTAGTCGTTTGAAAAATTTGATGAAGACGTGGTGAACCGTAGTGAATAAGCTCGCCATCGTTTTCTTCATTTTCTGGATTTGTAATAAGAGTAAGGCGCATCGGATTCGGTACGCCTCCTGTTTTCTCAAGATAGTGCCAATAAAAAGGGCGATTCATTAATAATTTATCCATCTCAATTGTTAACTGCACATCTAATAGATGAGGGGAGCGCTGTAAAATTTCACAGTTATTCGCCTCGAAAAAATTGTATAAGTAATTATGAATTTCATGTTGCTGCATAGCCTTGCACCTCAGCTTCATTTCGTTTCGCGAAGTCGATAATAGATGTTAAGTTTTCCATCTTAATTCGGATTTCTCCTTCGCTTTTTGATTGCGCAAATATTTCTTGAATGTGCGCGTCGATGTTTTTCATATTAATTCTCGTTAAAATTTCATCAAGTTCACCGATAACACGCTCAAATAAATTGATTTTTTCATATAACAGCTTCAAAATATGTTCTTCAACAGTATGTTTTGTAGCTAAGTTATAAATATGAACATCATTCTTTTGACCAAGACGGTGAATACGTCCGATTCTTTGTTCAAGACGCATTGGATTCCATGGCAAATCATAATTGATCATATGGCTACAAAACTGTAAGTTAATCCCTTCACCACCAGCTTCAGTTGCAATTAATACTTGTGCGTGATTTTGGAAAAGCTCCTTCATCCAGTCTTTTTTCCCACGTTTAAATCCGCCGCGGAATGGAACGGAAGAAATGCCGTGTTGTTGTAAAAACCATTGTAAGTACATTTGTGATGCTCGATATTCTGTGAAGATGACGACTTTATCGTCAATTTCTTTTATAAGCTCAAGAGCTTTATTCGCTTTTGAGTTGAAAGGAATATGATTAATTTTATCCATTAGCACATCAATATGCGGGTCTTTTATATAACGCTCATTTTCCTTCTGACGTTTTTCTACATGTTTTTTTAATGAATAGTAAACGGCCTCACGACTACTACACGCTTCTCGTTTTAAAGTTAACGATGAGAAAGCAGATGTGAAGGCATCTTGACCTCGCCAATTTTCAATCCCGTTATACAAAGCTTGTTCTTCTTCATTAAACTCAACGAAAATTGTACGTACATGTCTCTTTGGCCAATCAATTCCGGTATTATGCCGTCGATTTCGGACCATCACCTTGTTAATAAGAGCTTTTAAATCTTCATCAGATTCGGCTGAACGATTTTTTGAGGCGTAATATTCTTCAAAGTTGGATTGATTGCCTAAATGTCCTGGCTTTAATAAAGATACAAGGTTGAAAATTTCATCAATCTTATTTTGAACAGGAGTAGCAGTTAATAATAAGCAAAATTTCTTTTTTAAACGCTGTGCAAATTCATAGTTTTTTGTTTTATTATTTTTAAGTTTATGTGCTTCATCGATAATAATAAGGTCATATTCTAAGTTCAAAACGATATCGCGATGCGGTGAACGTTTTGCAGTATCAATTGATGATACAATCACATCGGCTTGTTCCCATGAATAGCTTTTCCTTTGGGCTACAGCTGGAATGAAAAACTTTGTATTTAGTTCGTATGCCCATTGTGATACGAGAGAGGCAGGGACGAGTATAAGCACTTTTTTCACAAGGCCGCGGACCATATATTCTTTTAAAATAAGCCCAGCTTCAATCGTTTTCCCAAGTCCTACTTCATCTGCTAGTATCGCTTTACCATTCATTTGTTCAATGACATTTTGAGCGACTTCTAATTGATGAGGAAGTGGTGTGAAATGAGATAAATGTTTCGGTGCTTGTAATCCATCGAAAGTAGGAACAAGTAACGATTTTTCTGTTTTATAGGCTAAATGATATAAATCCCAGTTTGTCCAAGGGCCATCTTCGTCAATTCTATTTAAAAAATTGTTTTGCCACGTTCGATCTACGGAAATATCGACATTCATTACGACTCTCCCACCTTTTATAAACTAAAGTAATTATTAAAAAAATCTTTATTATATAAACCTTGTAATAAGGCACTATTACACATACTAAAAGTTAAAGAATAGGCAAAGATAAAGGGTTGAATTTTGAAAGTTGTATTTAATAAGATTAAGAATAAAAAATTCTAAATTATTTTTTATGCTAGAATATTGATGAAATATAGCGAATAATGTTAGGATAATGGTGTGAAATGTGTGGAATCTTTCGTATTTTATCCAAGAAAGTGATTTTTTATTTACGCTTTCATAAAAAAATATAATGAGATTCCGTATATCCTATCTTTTCAGAGTAAAAATGTTTAGATATGGCGAGCAACTTTTATTGATTTGTCAAAGCATAAGGGGGAGAGAGCATGATTACATTACAACGTACACCGTTATTTGATGTATACGCGAAGTATGGTGGGAAAACAATCGACTTCGGTGGTTGGGAATTACCAGTTCAATTTTCAAGCATTAAAGAAGAACATGAAGCTGTACGTACGGCTGCAGGTTTGTTCGATGTGTCTCATATGGGAGAAGTTGAGGTAAAAGGTGTAGATAGTTTAGCATTTTTACAACGTGTTGTTACAAATGACGTTTCTACCTTAAAGGTAGGAGGCGCACAATATACAGCTATGTGCTACGAAAATGGTGGTACAGTAGATGATTTATTAATCTACAAACGTGGTGAAGAAGACTATTTATTAGTAATCAACGCATCAAATATCGAGAAAGATTACGAATGGTTAGCTAGCCATGTAATTGGCGATGCGAAAGTAGTCAATGTTTCTAGTGAAGTTGCACAGCTTGCAATTCAAGGACCAAAAGCAGAAGGCATTTTACAAAAAGTTGTGTCAGAAGATTTGAAAGAAATTAAGTTCTTTAAATTTAAAAACGATATTCTTGTAGATGGAATTCCAGCACTTGTATCTCGTACGGGTTACACAGGTGAAGATGGATTTGAAATTTACTGTAAGAGTGAAGATGCTGCAAAACTTTGGGAGAAACTTCTTGAAGTTGGAGCAGAAGAAGGCTTAAAAGCATGTGGTTTAGGTGCTCGTGATACACTTCGCTTCGAAGCAACATTACCACTTTATGGTCAAGAATTATCAAAAGATATTACACCGATTGAAGCTGGAATTGGCTTTGCGGTAAAACCAAATAAAGAAGCAGACTTCTTTGGAAAAGAAACGTTAAAAGAGCAAAAAGAAAACGGTGCGCCTCGTAAGTTAGTCGGCATCGAAGTAATCGAACGTGGAATTCCTCGTACACATTACCCTGTATTTATTGGAGAAGAAAAAATCGGGGAAGTAACGAGTGGTACACAATCTCCAACGTTAAAGAAAAGCATTGGTTTAGCACTAATTGATGTAAAATACGCAGCAGTTGATACAGAAGTAGAAATTGAAATTCGTAATAAACGCGTCAAAGCAGTAGTTGTTCCAACACCATTTTATAAACGTTCAAAGTAACGGGGAGAGGGGTAGATTTCATGTTGCATCGTTATCTTCCAATGACAGAAGAAGACAAAAAAGAAATGTTACAAACGATCGGCGTTCAAACGATCGATGAGTTATTCTCTGATATTCCAGAGAGTGTTCGTTTTAAAGGGGATTTAAAAATTAAAGAAGCAAAATCAGAGCCAGAGCTGTTAAAAGAGTTATCTCAAATGGCTAGTAAAAATGCTAACTTAAAACAATACGCTTCTTTCTTAGGAGCAGGCGTATACGATCATTACGCTCCAGTAATTGTAGATCACGTTATCTCTCGCTCAGAATTTTATACAGCTTACACGCCATACCAACCAGAAATTTCACAAGGGGAATTACAAGCAATCTTTGAATTCCAAACAATGATTTGTGAATTAACAGGAATGGATGTAGCAAACTCTTCTATGTACGATGGAGGTACAGCTTTAGCTGAAGCGGCAATGCTAGCAGCTGGCCATACTCGTAAAAAGAAAATTCTTGTATCTAGCGCAGTTCATCCAGAATCAAGAGCAGTACTTGAAACGTATGCAAAAGGTCAACATCTTGAAGTTGTTGAAATTAATCATAAAGATGGTGTAACAGATTTAGACGTATTACAAAGTGAAGTAGATGATACAGTTGCTTGTGTAATCGTTCAATATCCAAACTTCTTCGGACAAGTTGAAAAATTGGCTGATATTGAAAAAATCGTTCATCAACAAAAATCATTATTTATCGTTTCTTCAAATCCATTATCATTAGGCGCATTAACACCACCAGGAAAATTTGGTGCGGATGTTGTAATCGGTGATGCACAACCATTTGGTATTCCAACGCAGTTTGGTGGACCACACTGTGGTTACTTTGCAACAACGAAAGCATTTATGCGTAAAATTCCAGGACGTCTTGTTGGACAAACTGTAGATTCAGATGGTAAACGTGGGTTTGTATTAACGTTACAAGCGCGTGAACAGCATATTCGCCGTGACAAAGCGACGTCTAACATTTGTTCAAACCAAGCGTTAAATGCATTAGCAGCATCAGTTGCAATGACGGCACTTGGTAAACAAGGTGTGAAAGAAATGGCACGTCAAAACATTTCTAAAGCACAATATGCAAAACGTCAATTTGAAGCGAAAGGCTTCGCTGTAACATTTGCTGGACCATTCTTCAATGAGTTTGTTGTAGATTGCAAGCGTCCAGTGAAAGAAGTAAACGATGCATTATTACAAAAGAATATTATCGGCGGTTACGACCTAGGCCGTGATTATAAAGAGCATGAAAACCATATGCTTGTAGCAGTAACTGAGCTTCGTACAAAAGAGGAAATTGACACACTTGTAAACGAAATGGGGGCTATCCAATGAAGAACCAAGACCAAGCACTTATCTTTGAAGTGAGTAAAGAAGGACGCATAGGATATAGCCTACCAAAATTAGATGTAGAAGAAGTGAAACTAGAAGATGTGTTTGAGAGCGATTATATTCGAGTAGAAGATGCAGAGCTACCAGAAGTATCTGAACTTGACATTATGCGCCACTATACAGCACTTTCAAACCGTAACCACGGTGTAGATTCTGGATTCTATCCACTTGGATCTTGTACGATGAAATATAATCCGAAAATTAATGAGAGTGTAGCTCGTTTTGCAGGATTTGCAAATATTCATCCGTTGCAAGATGAAAAGACAGTACAAGGTGCAATGGAATTAATGTATGACTTACAAGAGCATTTAATTGAAATTACAGGTATGGATACTGTTACATTACAACCAGCAGCTGGTGCACACGGAGAATGGACAGGCTTAATGTTAATTCGTGCATACCATGAAGCAAATGGTGACTTTAACCGTACGAAAGTAATTGTGCCTGACTCTGCTCACGGAACGAACCCAGCATCTGCAACTGTAGCTGGTTTTGAAACAATTACAGTAAAATCAAATGAAAATGGTCTTGTTGACTTAGAAGATTTAAAACGTGTTGTAAACGAAGAAACAGCAGCACTTATGTTAACAAATCCTAATACATTAGGTTTATTCGAAGAAAACATTTTAGAAATGGCAGAAATCGTCCATAATGCAGGCGGTAAATTATACTATGATGGTGCAAACTTAAATGCGGTATTAAGCCAAGCGCGCCCAGGAGATATGGGATTTGACGTTGTGCATTTAAACCTTCATAAAACATTTACAGGTCCTCACGGCGGCGGTGGCCCAGGTTCTGGTCCAGTAGGCGTGAAAGCTGATTTAATTCCGTACTTACCAAAACCAATTTTAGAGAAAACGGAAAATGGTTATCGCTTTAACTATGATCGTCCGGAAGCAATTGGGCGCGTAAAACCGTTCTATGGTAACTTCGGAATTAACGTTCGTGCATACACATACATTCGTTCTATGGGTCCAGATGGACTACGTGCAGTAACGGAGTATGCGGTATTAAACGCGAACTATATGATGAGAAGACTAGCACCATTCTATGATCTTCCATTCGATAGACATTGTAAGCATGAGTTTGTATTATCAGGTCGTCGTCAAAAGAAACTTGGTGTACGTACGTTAGATATTGCAAAACGCCTGCTTGATTTCGGTTACCATCCACCAACAATTTACTTCCCATTAAATGTGGAAGAATGTATTATGATTGAGCCGACAGAAACAGAATCAAAAGAAACTTTAGACGGTTTCATTGATAAGATGATTCAAATTGCTAAAGAAGTAGAAGAAAATCCAGAAGTTGTACAAGAAGCACCTCATACAACAGTCATTAAACGTTTAGACGAAACGATGGCTGCACGTAAACCAGTTTTACGTTATGAAAAACCAGCTCCTGTACAAGTTTGATTAAAATAACAAAGGAAGAACTCGCTATATGCGGGTTCTTTTTTTTGTATGGAGAATTCGTGCAGAATTCGTGAAGAAAATGTTAAAAATTTATATTTTTTGTTTCATAATGGCGTAAAGAAGCTGTTTCATAGGTGATTTTGTTGAAAAAGTCGGTTTGATAAAAGTATTTATTTTTGTTAGAATTTTATTGAAATTAAGAAGATGTAATGAGATAGGAATGACTCATTTTTATGTATATGTGAAAAAACGAGCAATCTGGGGGTGAAAATGTGGGATATCGGTGTTATAGAATGATATACCATTTAGAAAACGGAAAAACGATTAAAGATATAAAAGAATTTTGTTATCGAGACCAGGGAAAAGTACTAGAAAGAGTAGCTCATCGTGTAATGGATAATAGAGAAGTGACGGCAATTGATAAGCAAGGAACGATCATTTCGATAGCATGTGAGGACATTGTAAAGGTGGAACTTGATTACATAACAGAAAGTTAACCTTGAGTCATATCGAATTATTCGATAAAATATACTGTTGAATGGTGAAGTGAGAAGAGAGGAGTTTATCATGGGTAGCACAAGACACTTTTATATGTTTATCTTAGCGTTTGTTCTTGTTGTCGCATTAACGATTTATTTAATTGTTGATAGCACTTGGTACAACACAGTTCATCCTGCGTTCCTTCTGTTTATGTATGTAGGAATTGCGGTAGTGAGTTTCGGAATGAGAGATGAGATGTTAGATCGCTTTGAAAAGTGATACATATACGAAAGACCAACAGGAAAATGTTGGTCTTTTTTTCTTGCCAAAAATAGGATGGTGTGTATATACTGTATATATAAGGTATATACAGTATATACACACACTGGAGGAAAACATGAATATTATTATTTCGAATTCTTCCCAAGACCCTATTTATGTGCAAATAAGAAAACAATTAAGCCAGCTTATTTTAAATGGTGGTTTAAAGGGTGGAGACCAATTACCGTCTATTCGTAGCTTAGCGAAGGAATTACAAATTAGTGTAATTACAACGAAGCGTGCGTACGAGGAGCTTGAAAAAGAAGGATATATAGAAACTGTTGCTGGGAAGGGGACTTATGTTTCACGTAAAAATAATGAACTACTAAAAGAACAGCGGCTACGTTTACTGGAAAGTAAAGCGGAAGAGATTGTGAATGAAAGTAAAGCGTTGCAGCTTTCACTTGAAGATTTACAGCAGATGATTGCGTGTTTATATGAGGGGGAATAAGAGATGTTAGAGCTAAAAAATGTTTGTAAAAGTTATCAAGATTTTGTAGTGAAAAATATAAGTTTTACGTTACCACGCGGATATATTATGGGATTTGTCGGACCGAATGGAGCCGGGAAAAGTACGACGATCAAAATGATTATGAATTTAATTCGAAAAGATAGCGGCGATATAAAAATTTTTGGCAAGGACAATAAGAAAGCCGAAAAAGAAATAAAACAAAATATCGGTTTTGTATATGATGAAAATCATTACTATGAAGATTTAACATGTGAACAAATGAAGCGTATTATTGCGCCGTTATATAAAAAGTGGGACGAAGAGCAGTATCAATCGTATATGCATAGATTGCAAGTTCCGAAGTATAAAAAAATTAAAGAACTATCAAAAGGGATGAAAATGAAATTTGCGATTGCCATCGCACTTTCGCACCACGCGGAATTTATTATTATGGACGAACCAACAGCAGGATTAGATCCAGTTGTTCGAAGTGAATTACTTGATATGTTACAAGAAATTGTAATGGAAGATAAAGTATCTGTATTATTCTCAACACACATTACAACAGACTTAGAGCGCATTGCAGATTATATTACGTTTATCAATGATGGAGAAATTATATTTACTGGTGAAAAAGATGAATTAATGGAGAACTACGTAGTCGTAAAAGGAAGTAATGATTTACTAGACCGAGAAGGAAAAGAGCTATTTGTGGGATTACGAAAAAATAAGTTCGGTTTTGAAGGTTTAGCGAAGGATAAACAAGCAATTATCGATTGGTTTGGAAATGAGGTTGTACTAGAAAAGCCTACATTAGATGATATTATCGTTTACACCGCGAAAGGAAGAGGTGCCTATGCGTCAGCTCGTATATAAAGATTTGTTCTTTTTTCGGGGGATATGGCCAGTGTATCTTACTATACCCTTTATATTCTTTTTATTTGAAAACGGTGATGGAATGCTGTTTCCTATGAGTTGTTTATTTGTAACGCTTTCCTCAGTTACGATATTAATCGTAATAGATGAACGAAATACAAGTGACATTATTATGAATAGTTTACCGTTAAGCAGAAAGGATATCATAATTGCTAGATATATTTCCAGTGCAATATTTATTGTAGGTGGCATGTTCTCTACTTTATTGCTTATTTTCCTTATAAGAGGTATCGCTGTTATTGGTGATATCGGTGCACCTATATACATTGAAATTCCATGGTATGGAGTAGTAAATGGGCTTTTTTACGCCGTGTTTTTAGTTGTCACCTTTTTCCCTAGTTATTATGCTATAAAATCGAATGTAGTAAGAAGTCTAGTATCAGCAGCATCAATAGGAGTCGGGGGGATACTTTGGATATTTATTAGTGATGGGCTGAATGAAACAACACCTTCATTCCTAGAGTGGATTATGAATCCTGTGCATATTGGTGTATTTATAGTTGGATTCATTGCATTAGTCAGTATTTATATCGCTTCCATGTTTCTTACAATCAAAATTTATGAAGCACGTGATTTATAGAAGAGGCTCTTTTCATACCAGGAGGTGTAATACATGATCAAGCAACTAGTTTTAAAAGATATGATGCTGCAAAAAAAATTAGGGTTTATTGGTTTTATATGTTTGCTTTTCCTTACAATTGCTGATTTCGGTAGCGACAATTTTCTTCTGACGCTTAGTATAACTATACCTATCCTTGGAACAATATGGTCGACGAGTTATGAAGCTAGAAATAAGAGTGAAAAGATATTAAATAGTTTACCACTTCAACGTAAGGAAATTGTCATAGCAAAATACATATTTGTAAGTATTTTAGTTGTTTTAGGTGTGGTTTTCTCACTTTTAGTTGGTCTAATTCAGTTGCAAAATGAACATATAACTGGATTTATGCTGTGGGGAGCGATTCTTGGCGGAATAACGGGAGGATTGGTTTATATCATGATCGTACTTCCAATTGAATTTTCGGTAGGATATGGTAGTTCGAAACAGGCTGCTTATTTTATGGGAATTATAGTTGGTGGATTAAGTGGAGTAATTGTAAGTAGTGTATGGTTAGGTGTTGAGAATGCTTGGAGCACGAGTTTATTCGTAAATGTTTGTTTTATAGCTGGGCTGCTTCTTTTATATATCATATCTATGTTACTCTCAATTCATTTGTATAGTGAGCGTGATTTGTAAGGGGGAGGAGAATAGTTTTGAAACAACTAATTTTAAAAGATTTTATTATTCAGTGGAAGTTTTTAATGTGGTACATATTATACCCTATTCTCTTTTATATGGCCTTAAAAGATACGGGAAATGTATTCGTAATTATGTCGGTCATTTTTACAGTTATGGCGACGATCAAAACGTTTGAAGCCGATGGTAAAAATGAGAGTGAAGTAATAGTAAATAGTTTACCGATATTGAAAAAAGAAATTGTATTTGCCAAATATGTCGTATCGATTATTATTCTTTTCATAAGTGTATCAATTGGTTGTTTTACGATGGTAATGAAAAATGGAACTAATATATTTAAATTTATTGAAACGACAGTGTTTACTAGTATTAGCTTCATTTTAGTATATTTAAGTTTTGTTCTACCGATAGCGTTTTGGCTAGGATATAAAAAAACTATTTTTATTACGATAGTAATATTCATGGCACCGATTGTTATTTTAGAAACTTTGTTTGAAATCAACCTAGAACAAATTCAACTATATAACAGCGTGTTATTCATTAGTTCAATATGCATGTTCATAGTATCTATCTTCGTTTCAGTGAAATTGTATGAGAAGAGAGAATTTTAGAAGGTGCCTTATGTAAGGCACCTTCTTTAATAACGACAATATGAAAGTAAGAGTTTATAAACAGAAAGGCTATTCGGTACAACATCTTTCGGAGTATGTAATATAAAGCTGAAAATGATAACGAGAATGAGAAAGAAGAAAAATAAAAATAGGATCTGCTTATGTATAGAATTTTGCATATTATTCACTCCTTTTTTAGGTAGTATGTCCAAAAGAAAGGAGTGTATGAAGAATTTTAGGAGGGGAGAATGATGAACAAAAGAAAATGGTTATATAGAATAGGGATATTTTTATTTTCGATCGGTCTCGTATTAGCAAATTTCTATTCAGATATACCATCACCATTTCCTAATTTGCATAAAGGGATTGGTATCAGTATTGTCATCGTTGGTCTTCTTTGTCTTATCACATCAAACTTCTACAGAAATTCCGAATGAATATAAAAAAGGACAGTTACTCTTTTTCTGAAGTACTGTCCTTTTTACATAATGTATTCCATAGTTTGGCGATACTCCATATAATGACGATTGCAATGGAGGCAATAACTGACCAAACAATAGATGCAATTTCAAGTGCCATGTTAGGAAGAAATGTAAGAATGGATACGACTCTATGAAACAACCATTCTATTATATGAAAACTGATTTGCAGTAGAATGACAATCCCGAGTGTAATCCATGCTAACATTTGTTTTCCTTTTTCTTTCCACATGACATTCACCTCACGTTAGCTTAATAGTTTTAAGCCAACAGCGCCGCATAGAATGCAGCTTAAGAAGGCAAGTCGACGCCAATCCGCTGATTCACGGAAAATAAGAATACCTAGAAGTGCACTTCCGGCAGTTCCGATTCCAGTCCAAATCGCGTAAGCAGTTCCCATCGGTAATGTGTCCATCGCAAGAGATAAGAAGAAGAAGCTTACGCCGAAGTTAGCGATTAAAATAACTTTTGGTGCCCAGCCTTTCTTTTCAGTGGCTACTTTCATAAAGAGTACACCAATAATTTCACAAATACCAGCTAGAATTAAAAATACCCAAGCCATTTTATGCGGCCTCCTTCGCTTCTTTTTCTTCTGTTACTCGTTTTAGCCCAATTACTCCGAAGAAGATTAAACCGATTAATAAAACTTTTACAATAGAGAAAGGTTCTCCGAAGATGAAAATCTCTGTCAGAACGATCCCACCAGCTCCAATTCCTGTAAAGACTGCATATACAGTGCCGACAGGTAAATCTTTATAAGCTTTAAATAATAAAACGAAACTAATTGTAATTAATAATGCAACACCAGCCCATTCAAGTGGTGCCTCCGCGTGTTTTAGTCCAATGACCCAAAAGATTTCAATAATACCAGCTATGATTACATAAATCCATGCCATATGTCATTTCTCCTTCCTACCAGTCGTTAGGTAAAGGGCTTAAAAACGACGCATTGCAAAGGAGCAATCCGTCAGTTTGAAAGGCCTCGCCAAAATACTTGCCAAGAGGCGTTTAAACGAGTCTCAAAGCGATTTAAACCTGCAAATAGTAGCTCAACCATAAGTCCGTCTAGTAAGCATAGAAAAGCTTCTAGAGCGTCTTCTACTTCAATGTTATGCAGTTCACTTTGCTCGTTTGCACGTTTAAATATAGGGAATAAAAGTTTTCCGACGTTCTCAATGTGTGTATTCGCTTTTTCGATAATTTGTTCGCGAAATGCATCGGGCGGAAAATAGGAAGTTCGTAACCAAAACATTGATTCTTCACTTTCACCAAATCGTTTTGCGTAGCCCTTTAGTAACTGTAAGAGCGATTCTTCAGTAGACGAATTTGAAAAATTTTCGATATCGTCTGTGAAGCTCTGTAAATCTTTTTGAAGAGCGGATTCTAAGCATATAAAATATAGCTCTTCTTTTCCTTTAAAGTGTGCGTAAATCGATGGTTTTTTAATCCCAACTTCTTGAGCAATATTTGCTAATGAAGTTCCTTCATAGCCGTAGCGTGCGAAATGAGAAAGTGCTACAGCTTTAATGCGGTTTGCTGTCATTTTCATCCCCTACCTACCGTTCGTTAGGTTCATTATATGAGATGGAAAATATAAAGTCAATAGGGGAAGAGCTGAAAAAGAGCGCAATAGGTAACGCTCTTTTTAGACAGTATCTCGCTCAATTAAATGGAATGAAAGCTCTTTTGCGTTCCCAACAATTTGCTCGCTCTGGATTTGTTTATGGAATAAAGAAAAAGCATGTGAGCCCATTGCGAGACCAGGATGCTCAATAGTTGAAATTTCTAGCGCCTTTGAAATTTCATGATTATCAAATCCGAGGATAGCGAGATCTTCAGGGACTCGAATGCCATGTTTTCGCGCCTCTGTTAATAAACCAGCTGCAACTTGATCGTTCGCTGTAAAAATAGCGGTTGGACGATTTTTCATATTTAAAATACGATGGAGTATTTGTGCACCGTCTTGCATTGTATAGCATTGATGAAAAATCCAATCAGGATGTGCCGTTTTACCTGCGTTCCGAAGTGTATCTGCGAATGCTTTTTCGCGCTCTATAGAATTTGCACTCGTTTTTCTTGCTAAACATATCCCGATTTTCTCATGCCCTTTACTGAGTAAATAGGCAGTGCCGAGACGGAAGCCTTCGTAATGATCTACATAGATAGATGAAATGAGGGGGTGGTTCATTTTTTCGCATGAAATAATAGGGGCAAATTTGGCGAAAGGTTCAATTTGTTCCCATGAACTCGTTTGAGAGCAAATAATCATTCCGTCGAATTGTTTCATTTTCATCATTTCAAGAACGCGAATTTCTTCAATGCTATCGTAATTCGTTTGGCATAAATTAATGTGATATCCAGCTGCTAACGCTTCGTTTCCAATTCCTTCAATAATGGTACTAAAGTAAGGAACATTAATGAAAGGGAGCATAACCCCGATCGTATAGGTTTTTCCCTTTATTAAATGAATAGCATTTATATTTTTGGCATAATTCAATTCTTCAACAGCATCTAGAACACGCTTACGTTTTTCTTCTTTTACGTAAGGGTGATTATTAAGGACGCGGGAAACAGTTGATATGGATACACCAGCGGTTTTTGCAATTTGTTTTATATTGGCCATATGTATCACCTCTTTCCCCTTATTATAAAGGGAAAATAATAAGAATGAAAAAATCTTGACCTGAAAAGCTTTTCACAAACTATGTTATAAACATGACTTCTGTTATTCGCGTAACCTTTTCATTTGGGCGTGAGAATGATGGGGGTCTTTTTTGCGTCTATAAAAGAGATTTTGTCAAAATGTGTGAGAATAACGTGGAAAGTTTTCAAAGGGGGAGTTTGTTAATGAAGCGAATATGAATAGCATATAAACGCTTCATTCGTAAAGATAGCGGTATGAAGAAAGGGCGGAAACAAATTGAAAAAAAGAATCATTTGTTTCGTGTTTTCTAGTCTAGTGCTAAGTTCATGTTCGTTTCAGCAAACGATGCAAGGAGAGAAAAACTTTGTGGGAACAACAGGGGGAGCTATGGATCGTGTTACGGATCCAATTCCGCTGAAGGAGCTTCCAAAATATTTTCCAATGAAATTTAAAGTTCCGGCGTTTTTACCGTATGACATTACGAGTGATGTGAAGGGGGAAGTCAGAACGATTGGAAAAAAGAACACTGTTTTGATGATTAAATATAAACAGCGGGAGTCGGGGAGAAATGAGTATATTGAGTTAAATGTTGCGAACTTTCCTTATAGTTTTCCGGATCTCGTGGAAGAGAAGCGATTTCAAGAACAAATGAAATTGAATAATGGAGCACTCGCTTATTTTAAAAATAAGGATGATACTGAGCGAGGAGACGAATTTGCTACGCTTATCTGGAAAGAGAAAGGACTTGAATATCAGATTTTGTATCGTAATGCACAAGAGAATGATAAAAATGTAATTAAGCAAAATTTATTATACATTGCGAATAATATGGAATGAAAAAACTAGCTGAATTATTCAGCTAGTTTTTGTATGTTATTATTTCTTTTTAATTTTTCCAGTCCACGTTTTGAATCCACCTTGTAATTGGTAGAAATCTTTGTAGCCTTGTTTCTTTAAGTATTGAGCCGCACGACCAGTACGGAATCCGCTTTGGCAGTATAAGTAAACTGGTTGATCTTTACGAAGTTCTTTATGACGAAGGCGAATTTGTGATAACGGAATGTTACGTGCGCCTAAAATATGCCCTGCAGTATATTCGTCTGCTTCGCGAATATCGATAAGCTGTGCTTTACGGTAGCCAGCGCGAAACTCTTCTTCTGAAAGTGTTTTAATTAATTTTTTCTGATAGAAATACATCCATACAGTGTAACCGATGAACGCTACGATTACGGCTAATAAAATAATCCAAGTTGTTGACACGGTTCTATCGCTCCCTTTTTTCTTATCCTACTTTCAATATTATAATGCCCGTATGTATTTATGCAACAGATTCATTTGCATATAAGAAGAAATTTCGTATTCTTTCACAAATTTTGTCGAATTTGGTAGACTAGAGAATGTGAAAAATAATTGGTTATATGAGGTGCAGGATGGGAAAAGAAAAATGGTGTTATATTAACTCTGGTCAATGTTCACCGGCATTTAATATGGCGTTAGATGAATGTTTATTAAATTGGCAAAGTGAAAAGAAAATGCCACCAACCATTCGTTTTTATGAATGGGAAGTACCAACATTAACAGTTGGGTATTTCCAACGTGTTGAAAAAGATATCAATATGGATATAGTTAACGAAAAGAAATATGGATTCGTTCGTCGTCAAACAGGCGGCAGGGGTGTACTACATGATAAAGAATTAACGTACAGTGTTATTGTGTCTGAAGATCATCCAAATATGCCAAAAACAGTTACAGAAGCGTATCGTATTATTTCGCAAGGTTTATTAGACGGTTTTAAGGCATTAGGATTAGAAGCGTATTATGCAGTTCCAAAAACGGAAGCAGACCGTGAAAATTTAAAAAATCCACGTTCAGGCGTATGCTTTGATGCACCGTCTTGGTATGAAATTGTAGTAGAAGGAAGAAAAATCGCAGGTAGTGCTCAAACACGTCAAAAAGGTGTGATTTTACAGCACGGATCGATTCCGTTAGAAATAGATTTAGATGAATTATATGATCTGTTTTTATTCCCGAATGAACGTGTAAAAGAACGTATGAAGAGTATGTTCTCTTCTAAAGCGGTAGCAATTAATGAATTAACAGACCGTACGTTTACAATCGAACAGTTAATTAAAGCGTTTGAGGTTGGGTTTGAAAAAGGATTAGATGTAGAGCTTATTCCGTATGAATTAACAGAAGAACAGTTACATGAAGTGCAAACATTAGCAAAAGAGAAGTATGAAAGTAAGGAATGGAATTATAAAAAATAAGAGGTGGCAATGGCCACCTCTTATTTTTTTATAGTAAATTAAGTACTTTTTCTACTTTGATTCCTTTATCTTGTAAAGAACGAAGGCGATTTACAACGTCCATAATTTCTTTGTCAAATGTAACGCTAATACCTTGGCTTTGTAGTTCTTGTTTTAAGCTTTCAATAGAATCATCTATGTCGATGCCAAGCTCGTAATCTTGACAAACTTCAATTGTCTTTTTCACGAGTTTCACATAATTTTCTTGTAGTTTTGTATTTGTTTCAGTCAAAGCAGGTTGCTTCGGTTTTGCAGGCGCAACCGGTGCTGTCTCTTGCTTTGTAACTGGAGTTGGTACTGCTTTTTTCACAGGTGCTGGAGTAGATAATTCCACAGCTGCTTCTACACTTACTGGCTTCGGCGTTGGTACCGGAGTAGGTTTAGGTGCTACAGGTGTTTCTACTCGCGTAACAGGTTTTGGAGCAGGTGTAACTGCTTTTGGAGCTTCTACAACTACTTCTTTTTTCGGAGTAGGTACTACAACTGTTTCTTCTTGCTCAGCAGCTTCTTTATTTTCTTTGCTCCACATAACGCGCTCAACTTCTAGAGAAACATTATTTTTGTTCATCGCTGTTAATGTAACTTTACCAACTTCAGCGTTCCCAGTGAAATCAACAATTTTATAAATAACACTCTTGTTCCAATCCACGTTTCCGCTCAAAAATAATTCTTCGTTACATTTCGGCGTTAAGCCCTCGATTTTAATTTCTGCGTTTACACCGTTTTCACTATATACCATAATTAGCGAAGCATTTACATCTTCGTCTGCTAACATTAGTTCACGTACCATTTTGCCGGTGCGTACTTGCGTTTTCTTCTTAACTGACATCTAATTTCTCCTCTCAAAAATTCAGTAATAATAAAAAAATCGTATAACGAAAAATAATTGCTCACGAAGATTTATGATACCGATAATAAAAGCATCACGTCAACAATTAACTTTAATTATTTTGCATTTTTCTTATTTTCTTTATGAAATTTTTCAATTTGTAAAATTAGACAGAAGAAAAACAGCCTTTTGAAAGGCTGCTAAAAATTTGATTTTTTATATAGTAATTTATATAAAACAAAAAATAAGATAGCAATTAAGGCATTTTGCCAAAAGGTTAGATGATAAAGGAAATAAGGTTGCTTTCTAAAATAAATATTTACAAATATAGCTGAACAAAATGGAGTAGCAAAAGCGAGTCCGAATAGAATTCGTCCTTTCCAATTTATCTTTTTATTAAAAGAGTAACGCTTTAATAAATGTAATATAAGCAGTATTCCTAGAATAATGAGTGAAACAGATAAAGTAGTTCCAGGGATGCTAAAAGGTGGGCTTGTTATATCGGTATTTTTTTCAAACAGGAAAATGAAAAGAGAAGCAAGGGCATCCATTCCAAACTGTATAGCAAGAAGTAAGCTAATAACAAAACCGATTAAAGAAGTTTTTTCTAATTTTGTTTGGGCTGGTAAAGCTGATATAAGTTCATCGCAGTAAGATTGTAAATCATTTCCGAAAATGTCGTAAGCATTTTTATTTTCTGTTTGTGCTTCGATAAGGTGGTCTAATATTTCTAACAAAAGTTCTTCCACTTGATGTTCGGGTACATTAGATAACCGAAGGTATACTAACATATCGCCATAAGCAGTTTCGTTTTCGGAAGTTAAAAGCTCACGTTTTTTATTATTTAACTCAATCATGTCTTGTGCATTCATCCCTATCACTCCCCTTGTAATAAGTTGTTTACGGTTGTTGAAACCATTCCCCAGCTTTGTTTAAATTCTTCAAGCTGTTCTAATCCTTTTTCGGTTACGTGATAATATTTACGTTTTGGACCGAGTGAGGAGGCTTTTAATGTTCCTTCAATCAACTTTTCTTTTTGCATACGTAACAATAACGGATATATGCTTCCTTCGCTTACGAATGTAAATCCGTGTTTATTTAATTTTGTACTCAGTTCATATCCGTACACTTCTTCTTGTGAAATGATGTATAGGATGCAACCTTCGAGCACACCTTTTAACATTTGGCTGTGCATGATTTCACCACCTTTTATTCAGGTAACTTGCGTTGCAAGGTAGCTGATATCCAAATTATAGCATCCAGTAACTTGCAACGCAAGTTACTGACGTGGAAAACTTTTATGAGTGTTAATTTTTCAACATTCCCCATACTAACGAGGGGAGGGAAACGTATGAAACCATTTATGCCAAAACTCGTTTACTTTGAACCGAAGGCACTTGAATATCCGCTTGGAAAAGAACTGTATGAGAAGTTTACGAAGATGGGATTAGAAATTCGTGAAACGACATCTCATAATCAAATTAGAAATTTGCCAGGTGAAAATGATTTGCAAAAGTATCGTACTGCAAAGGCAACGCTTGTCGTTGGGGTTAGGAAGACATTAAAGTTTGATACGTCAAAACCGTCAGCTGAATATGCAATCCCGCTTGCAACAGGGTGTATGGGGCATTGTCATTATTGTTATTTGCAAACGACACTTGGGAGTAAGCCTTACGTTCGCGTGTATGTTAATCTTGATGAAATATTTGAGAAGGCAAAGCAATATATGGATGAAAGAGCACCTGAAATAACAAGATTTGAAGCGGCTTGTACATCAGATATCGTTGGGATTGATCATTTAACACATGCATTAAAGCGGGCGATTGAATTCATTGGAGAAAGTGAGCACGGGCGTTTACGTTTCGTTACGAAATATTCGCACGTTGATCATTTATTAGATGCAAAACATAATGGGAAAACTCGTTTTCGCTTCAGTATTAATTCACGGTATGTGATTAAAAATTTTGAGCCGGGGACATCACCGTTTGAAGAGCGTATTGAGGCGGCACGTAAAGTAGCAGGCGCGGGTTATCCACTTGGCTTTATAGTTGCGCCACTTTATATGCATGAAGGATGGGAAGAAGGATACCGTGAACTATTTGAGCGACTGTACAATGCGCTAAAAGATTTGTCGATACCGAATTTAACGTTTGAATTAATTCAACATCGCTTTACAAAACCGGCAAAAAAGGTCATTCAAGAGCGTTATCCTAATTCGAAACTTGAAATGGATGAAGAGAAGCGTAAATATAAATGGGGACGATACGGAATCGGGAAATACGTATATAAAAAAGATGATGCGGAAGTATTAGAAGAAACAATAAGAGGTTATATACATGAGTTTTTTCCTGATGCAGAAATACAATACTTTACTTAAGAAGAGTCTGTATACAAATACAGATTCTTTTTTGTTTTATATATTTAAGCTTGTTTTCAACTTGTCACGTTATTCTTTCTGGTGTATCATTTTATTGATTGCTTCGTACGGAATGAGCAAAATGAAATTGGATGGAGGAAACCGATGCCTACCCCTAGTATGGAAGATTATATTGAACAAATTTATTTGTTGATTGATGAAAAGGGTTATGCCCGCGTATCTGATATTGCTGAAGCGCTGAGTGTACATCCATCCTCTGTAACAAAAATGGTGCAAAAATTAGACAAAGATGAATATCTAATTTATGAAAAATATAGAGGGCTTGTATTAACATCAAAAGGTAAAAAAATCGGAGAACGTCTCGTATACCGTCATGACTTGCTAGAGCAATTTATGCGTATTATCGGTTTGGATGAAAGCAAGATTTACAATGATGTAGAAGGAATTGAACATCATTTAAGTTGGGAAGCAATTGACCGCATCGGTGATTTAGTGCAATACTTTGAACAAGATGAGGTTCGAGTGGAAACACTTCGTGGTGTTCAAAAAGCAAATGAAGAGAAAAGTAATTAAGGGGAACGTATGTCGTTTCCTTTTTTATTTCAATCGAAAAGGATGGGAGAATTATGAAAGCAATTATTTTTGATTTTGATGGATTAATTGTGGACACAGAAACAATATGGTTTCACTCTTTCAGAGACGCCGTTCGTGAGTATGGCGGGGAGTTACCTTTAGAGGAATTTGCAAAATGTATTGGAACGACAGATGATGTACTATATGCATATTTAAATGAGCAATTAAAAGAGAAATTTAATAAGCATACATTAAAAGAAAAAGTGAAAACTTTACATAAAGAGAAAATGAAAATACCAGAAGCTCGTGACGGGGTAAAAGAATATTTAGAGGAAGCGAAAGAAATGGGATTGAAAATCGCATTAGCTTCCAGTTCATCTAGAGAATGGATTATTCCTTTTTTGGAAGAGCTACAAATTCGAGATTATTTTGAAGTCATTAAAACGAGAGACGATGTTGAAAAGGTAAAACCGGATCCAGCACTTTATCGAATTGCGATAGAAGATTTAGGGATTGATCCGTCTGAAGCTGTTGTATTTGAAGATTCGTTAAACGGATTGAAGGCAGCAATTGCAGCAGGATTAAAGTGTGTCGTAGTACCTAATGATGTGACACGGAACTTACCCTTTGAAAATCATCACCTTCGAATTGAAAGTATGAAAGATAAAAGTTTGAAAGAAGTACTGCAAAATATAAAAAAAGACCGTATTTCCTAAAAGGAAGCACGGTCTTTCTTTTTTGTTTTTTTACCTTCAATGACAGTTAAATGAGATTGTTTTCTTTTTCGCTTCAAAGTGGAAGGAGTGCCTTTTTTTCCTTTTTCATTAGAAGCGTTTGATTTAAATAATGAATTGCTTAGGGGTGCTACATTTTGTTTCCCATGTTTGCGGTTCGATTGTTTTGCAGCACGCTTATAAGAGCTTTGCGAATTTGCAGAACCACTAGAGTTTGTAAACATTTTGTAGAGTAAATAAAAGATACCAACGACAGCCAACATGATACCAATATTTCTTAACACTCCCATTGGGTCTGTAATGACAGATGAAACAAGGCCGAATATTGCTAATCCGATAATAAGCACAAATATAGCGAAAGTAAACGAACGACCGTTCATAAGGGACACCTCCTAAAAACATATATTAAAAATAGTATATTAACGATGAGGAAAGGAGTTGAACACCATTTTTAAATAATTATTGTTTGTTTTCTAAACGTAATAATTCTTCAAACGATGCAATGGCTACTTCCACTTGATCATCTGTTGGTTCTTTCGTTGTTAACAGTTGCAGCCATAATCCGGGATATCCAAGTATGCGTAATACTGGAATATCGCGTAATCGATTTGTAAATTGTAACACTTCGAAAGAAATGCCGAGAACGACTGGAATTAATAAAATTCGGTTTACGACTCTGGCCCAAAGTGGATCTGTAGGGACAAGGAAATAAACAAACATTCCAATAATGACTGTAAATATAATAAAGCTACTGCCACAGCGATAATGAAGGCGAGTTTGTTTTTGTACATTTTCCACAGTCATTGGAAGGTTATTCTCATAGGCATTAATTACTTTATGCTCCGCACCATGGTACTGAAATACCCGCTTAATAAGTGGGGTTAAAGAAATAAAGTATATATAGCTCAATAATAGCATGAGCTTAATGACACTTTCGACAATGATTTGCCCTGTATGAGAGGGGAAAATCGGTCTCGTTAATTCAGCTAGTAGTGCAGGAACTGCTGTGAAAATGACTTTACCAAATATGAAAGATAAAACACCAACTGCTGCAACTCCTAATACCATCGTTAATTTCGATTGTTCTTCTTTGTTATTTGCAATTTGTTCGTCTTCTTCTGGGTGAACATCAAATCGTTCTGAAGCAAAGTTTAAATGTTTTGCTCCGTTCGCACTTGCATCCACAATAGCGGCAATACCTCGTAAAAATGGAATTTTCTTCAGGATAGATAATGCTTTATTACGAACGCGTGGTAATCGATAAAATTCAATCGATTTATCTTTACGACGAACCGCTGTAACAGTATATTCTCTACCGCCAAACATAACTCCTTCTATGACTGCTTGCCCGCCATATATTTGTTTTGACTCTTCTGCCATGTTAACACCAACCTGTATTTGTTTCTCTCTTATGTAGAAAAAGAGGCAATTGTCATACTGGGTTCTGTCATTTTGAAATAAGACAATCACCGAGTTTCCTTTATTTTATCGACAAATACAAGTATATGACAAGGAAAAATGTTACGAGAGTCGGACATTTCTTATTCTTTTTATAGACAAATTTCGCAGTATTTAAACATGGTTCAAAATAGTTTCGGGCATACTATTGAGCGGAGGTGTCGATGTGAGTCAAGAACAATTAGGAACAAGAAATTTTGTGCAAATTGGTTTATTTGGTGGAATCTTTTGGGGAGGGATATGGTATTTCCTTCATATATTTTCATTTACGGAAGCGGGACCGAACTATTTACTTTTACCATTTGCCTTTGGAAGCTGGAAAGAAGGGGTATGGGGCAATGTGTCAGGAATTGTTTGTATGGGACTACTTTCGATTTTAATTGCCTTTTTGTATAAAGTGTTTTTGGCAAAGTTTGAAGGAATTCTTCCAGGGATGATTTATGGCCTATTTTGGTGGGCGTTACTATTTTTCGGAATGGGGTTAATAGCGCCTGCTATTAAAAGCGCACTCCATTTACCGAAAGAAACAATTGTGACGACGATATGCATTTTTATATTGTATGGTGTGTTTATAGCATACTCTGTTTCCTACGCAGTAAATACCAATAAAGCTGAGCGAGAAGGAGAAGAGAAGACGAACTATTCAAATAAGTAACTCCTATGTTAAAATGTTGTATAGATATTTAATATTAAGGAGTTTTAAGCATATGAAAAAGGTACTCCTCGTAAACGGTCCTAACCTAAATCGC
Source organism: Bacillus mobilis (assembly GCF_001884045.1). Classification (GTDB taxonomy): domain Bacteria; phylum Bacillota; class Bacilli; order Bacillales; family Bacillaceae_G; genus Bacillus_A; species Bacillus_A mobilis. The sequence goes on from NZ_MACF01000046.1 coordinate 123,317, forward strand.
CTCGGTGTCAGGGAGGTAAATGTATATGGTAAGGGCACGCTAGCGACACTTGAAGCAGACATGAAGCAAGAAGCAGAAACGATGGGAGTGGAGTTAGAATGTTTCCAATCGAATCATGAAGGTGCGATTATCGATCGTATTCATGAGGCGGAAGATATATATGAAGGGATCATTTTAAATCCTGGAGCATTTACGCATTATAGCTATGCGATTCGAGATGCGATTGCGAGCATTTCGATTCCTGTTATTGAAGTACATATTTCTAACATTCACCAGCGTGAGTCGTTCCGTCATGAATCTGTGACGGCAGCTGTTTGTGCGGGACAAATTGTTGGATTTGGTTTTTATGGCTATAAGTTAGCGTTATTTGCAGTAATGGAGAAATTGAGGGAGGCATAAAGTAATGGGGAAAATCGAAAGAGTAAGAAGTGCATTTGATGAGGCTGGTATTGACGGTATTTTGTTAACAAATGAACATAGTCGTAGATATATGGCTAACTTCACAGGAACAGCTGGTGTTGTACTGATTTCGAAAAATCGTGCTCAATTTATTACAGATTTCCGTTATGTAGAGCAGGCTAGTAAACAAGCAGTTGGATACGAGATTGTACAGCATGCAGGATTAATCATTGATGAAGTTGCAAAACAAGTGAAGGAACTAGGAATTCAAAAGCTTGGCTTTGAGCAAGATACTCTTACATATAGTTCTTATTCAGCGCATAAAGAAGCGATCGATGCTGAATTTATCCCAACTTCTGGGCTTGTAGAAAAGTTACGCTTGATAAAGACTGATTCAGAGATTAAGATATTAAAGGAAGCTGCACAGATTGCAGATGCTGCCTTTGAACATATTCTATCATTCATTCGTCCGGGAGTATCTGAAATTGAAGTGTCAAATGAACTTGAATTTTTCATGAGAAAACAAGGAGCAACATCTTCTTCGTTTGATATTATCGTTGCTTCAGGTCTTCGTTCGGCATTACCGCACGGCGTGGCATCTGAAAAAGTGATAGAAACAGGAGATTTCGTTACATTAGACTTCGGCGCTTATTACATAGGATATTGCTCTGATATTACTCGTACGATTGCAGTTGGTGAACCATCTGATAAATTGAAAGAAATTTATAATATCGTTTTAGAAGCACAACTATGTGGTGTGAACGGTATTAAAGCTGGTTTAACAGGCCGTGAAGCGGATGCGTTAACGCGCGATTACATAACGGAAAAAGGATATGGTGAATACTTCGGACACTCTACTGGTCATGGAATCGGTCTTGAAATTCATGAAGCACCAGGTTTAGCGTTCCGTTCTGATACAGTTCTTGAACCAGGTATGGCTGTAACAGTAGAACCAGGTATTTATATTCCAGGTATTGGCGGCGTACGTATTGAAGATGATATCATTGTAACAAGTGAAGGTAATGAAGTAATTACGAAATCACCAAAAGAACTTATTATTTTGTAATATACAGGAGGATTTTTTTACATGATTTCAGTAAACGATTTTCGTACAGGTTTAACAATTTCAGTGGACAATGCCCTATGGCAAGTAATGGATTTCCAACACGTAAAGCCAGGTAAAGGTGCTGCATTCGTTCGTTCTAAACTACGTAACCTTCGCACAGGATCTGTTCAAGAGAAAACATTCCGTGCAGGTGAAAAAGTAGAAAAAGCACACATCGAAAACCGTCGTATGCAATACTTATACGCGAGCGGTGAGTCTCACGTATTTATGGATAACGGAACTTATGAGCAAATCGAACTTGGTGAAAAACAAATCGAGCGCGAACTTAAATTCCTAAAAGAAAACATGGAAGTATCTATTATGACATACCAAGATGAAGTACTTGGTGTTGAACTTCCAAACACGGTTGAATTACAAGTTACAGAAACAGAGCCAGGTATTAAAGGAGATACAGCTTCTAACGTAACAAAACCAGCTACATTAGAAACTGGTCTTGTTGTACAAGTACCAATCTTCATTAACGAAGGCGAAATGCTTATCATCAACACTGGTGAAGGTAAATACGTTTCTCGTGCATAGTAGAAAAGCACTCGTGATTATCACGAGTGCCTTTTTTATAGGAAATAGGGCAGATAATAAATCGTGGTTATAACAAAGCTAACTAAGACAAGTGAAAGGGTACCCATAATGTACGGAGTCAAAACAATTTGAAATGGTTTTATCTCGCCAGTCTCAACGCCAGTCAGTGTTTTACTGATGGCATGATCTGTAATGTTGTTTCTATGATTACTCATAATAATTAGCCACGTAATTGCAAATATTGCTAAACTACCAAGGAAAAAGGCCTCCATAAATGACCAACTGACCAATAATGAAAAAAGATAAATAAGAGCTAATTCTACTACAATCGTTAAACTAATTTTTAATACCTTCATATTTTTCCCCCTTATTTTGTAAGTCTAGCCAATTTAGAAATTTCTCACGTGACACAACATGTAGTACACAAGAAGAGTTTATTTCATTCTCTAAGGCAGAATGCTCATCAGGGAATCTATCTTCCACATGCAATGAAATATAAGGTAGTTTTTCTTGTGCTTTTAACGAACGGACATTATTCGTTTTAGCACCAGCAAATACGTAGGAAAGTTGTAAGTCTAAAAAAGCAATTTTAAAGATTTCTTTTTTAGCAGCTTCATTATATCCTTTCCCCCAGTATGGATAACCAAGCCAACTGCCAATGTGAGATTGTTTCTTTTCAGAATTAATATGTTTAAGCGTGGTGAGGCCAATTATTTCATTCTCGTCATTTACAATCATTCTCGATAAAGACCTCTTTTGGCGCTCTTCTTCTATTGCGAAAAGAAGAAATGCTTTCGTGTCTTCAATCTTTTCTACTTTTATTCCTAATGCATTTTTTACATGTGGATCACTTGATAGCTTAAAAATCACATTTGCATAGCGTAAATCGATTGGTACTAAAGTAACGTGCTGCATCGTCTATACCCCTTTTAAATTAAATATACCATAATATACCATTAAATAATACAAATATTCTGATTTTTAAAAGGCGTTAGATAAAAATTATGTTTTTACTTCTGAAATAGACAACCTTTGCATATGGTTGTACAAATATACTCTTTTGTAGCAGACAGCATTAGTAACCGTTATGGGAGAAGGTGGGAGAATGAAACAGTGGCTAGCGGCAATGGAAACATCCGTGCTTGTAATGGGGTTACTTCGGTTGTTTTCAGGTAGCGCGGAAATATTCGCCGCTTTGCTTATGCTTTATGTGAATGATGCGAAGAAAGCATTGTTTATAAATGGTATGTTGGCGTTTGTTGGACCGACCGTATTAATTTTAACAATGACAATAGGCATAGCGAGTGTGGCAAGTGAGATTTCTTTCTTGAAACTCTTTTTTCTAGCGCTTGGAATTGGCTGCATTTTTATCGCGTTGTTGAAATAGTAAGTCGAGTATAGTGGGGAGAAGCTGATGAAAGAAGTATTAGAAGTTTTACCGAAAACGATGAAGCAGCTAGTGGAAAGTTGTAAGCAGTGCGATGCTCTAGAGGAAATTCGTGTTCGAATTGGAAGACCGCTAGAGTGTATTGCTCATGGCGAAGTGTTTTTTTATGACTATATCGTTACGGCAGAGGATGCCATTTACTTATTGAATAAGTTAAGTCAATTCTCAATTTATACGATGGAAGAGGAATTAAAACGAGGGTATGTGACACTTCGAGGAGGACATAGAATCGGCTTGGCGGGAAAAGTCATTACAGAAAAAAGCGCAGTGAAAATGATTCGAGATGTCTCTTCCTTTAATATTCGTATCGCTCGTCAAAAAATAGGAATTGCTGAACCACTTTTGCCGTATTTGTATGAATCACGATGGTTAAACACGATGGTTATTGGCCCGCCGCAAACGGGGAAAACAACACTTTTAAGAGATGTAGCACGTTGCATGAGTCAAGGTGTAAGTGCTTCAAAAATTCCTTCTTGTAAAGTCGGGATTGTAGATGAACGGTCAGAAATTGCAGGCTGCGTGAAAGGTATTCCGCAATATGACTTTGGCACGCGAGTAGATGTGTTAGACGCATGTCCAAAAGCTGAAGGAATGATGATGATGATTCGTTCTATGAGTCCAGATGTTTTGATTGTAGATGAAATCGGACGTAAAGAAGATAGTGAAGCAATTATGGAGGCGGTGCATGCAGGAGTTCAGCTTTTTATAAGTGCACATGGATTTTCTTATGATGATGTTGTGAAACGTCCATCACTAAAAGCGGTGCTGGAGCTCGGTATATTTGATAGGTTTGTGGAGCTATCAAAAGCAAGAGGGCCAGGAACAGTTATGCAAGTGAAAGATAAATATGGAAAATCGGTATTGCCTCATAGAAAGGCTGAGGGCATATGGTAAAAATATTTGGTGCAGTGTTAATCGTTGCGGTCAGCACCTTTTTCGGATTTTCATACGCAAAAAAATATAGCGAGAGGCCACGGCAACTTAGATTATTAAAAGCGGCACTTCAATCATTAGAGGCAGAAATTATGTATGGGCATACACCTTTGTCTGAAGCCGCCGAGCGATTAGTGAAACAAATGCCGAAGCCGTTAAATTGGATATTTCAAAGTTTCGCTAGAAGGCTAGAGAGCGGAGAACAAACAGTAAGAGAAGCTTGGATAGATAGTTTGAAAGAAAATTGGAAGCTAACAGCATTTCAACAAACTGAGTACGAGATTTTGCAGCAATTTGGCGAAACGCTCGGACAACATGATCGTGAATCACAACAAAAACATATACGCTTATGCATTACACATTTAGAGAGAGAAGAAGAAGAAGCGAAAGCGTTACAACTGCAATATGAAAAAATGATCAAGAGCTTAGGGGTACTAGCGGGGCTACTTATCGTAATTTTACTGCTATAGGAGGGAGAAAGGCGATGTCCATTGATGTTGGATTAATATTTCAAATCGCCGGAATCGGCATTGTTTTAGCTTTTATTCATACCGTACTAAAAGAATTAAAGCGAGAGGATATTGCAAATTGGGTTATCCTTGTCGGTTTTGTCGTTATTTTATTTCATGTGGCATTTTTAATTAATACGCTATTCGACAAGATTAAGAGTGTCTTTCTCTTCCAGTAAAGGAGGCGGTTCGAATCGAAATTATACAAATTGTCGGATTAGGCCTCGTTGCTACGTTTTTAGCCGCTGTATTGAATCAGCATAAATCTAGCATTACGTCGTTATTTATTGTGTTCGTAGGTAGCGTGATGTTTCTTATTTTAATTGATCAAATTCACTCTATTTTACAAATGATTGAGAGAGTAGCGAGTGAAGCGAAAGTTAGCAACGTATATGTAGAAACGTTGCTAAAAATTATTGGGATTGCTTATATTGCTGAGTTTGGAGCGCAAATTACAAAAGATGCAGGGCAGGGTGCAATCGCTTCGAAAATTGAATTGGCTGGAAAAATCTTAATTCTAGTAATGGCAATTCCTATTTTGACGGTTGTAATTGAGACTATTCTCGGATTTTTACCGACGGGATAAGGGGGAGTGAATGTTGAGGGGGTTTGGAGCTAAGCTGCTATTTGCTTGCTTCCTTTTCTTTTCTTTACCGGTTGTTGTACAAGCTTCTCCTGTAGAAACAAACGTCGTTGATCAACAATTGGATAAGCTCGGAATTGAAGATGTGAAGCAATTTTGGGACGGGCTTGTTACAAAATATGGAGGTTATTTACCAGAGAGTCAAAAAGGTAGCTTTATGGAGTTCGTAAAGGGAGAAAAAGAAATTTCTATAAAAGAGTGGATGCTAGGTTTATTAAAGTATTTATTTCACGAGCTTGTTGCAAATGGGAAGCTACTTGGAACGCTTATTATGCTTACAATTTTTAGTGCATTGTTGCAATCACTGCAATCTGCATTTTCAAAGAGTAGTGTAAGTAAAATTGCGGATGCTGTTGTATATATGGTACTGATTATTTTCGCATTAAATAGTTTTTATGTCGTCATGACATATGCAAGAGAAACGATACAAACAATGGTAGATTTCATATTAGCGCTATTGCCAATCTTGCTTGCACTCATAGCAACTGGAGGTGGTGTTGTATCTGTATCGTTTTTTCATCCGATTATCATCTTCTTAATGAACACGAGCGGGCTTTTGATGAATTATATCGTTCTACCACTTTTATTACTTGCAACGATATTAAGTATTGTAAGTACGATGAGTGATCAATATAAAGTTACGAAATTGTCCAAGCTTCTGCAAAACGTTAGCGTTGGGATTATCGGTATTTTTTTAACGATTTTTTTAGGGGTATTATCTGTACAAGGAACAGCGACAGCGGTTGCTGATGGAATCGCTGTGAAAACTGCTAAATTTGTAACAGGGAACTTTATTCCTGTAGTAGGAAGAATGTTTACAGAGGCGGCGGACACTGTTATTAGTGCATCCGGATTATTAAAAAACACAGTCGGAATTATCGGGCTCGTCATTCTATGCTTAATTGTTGCTTTTCCAGCGATTCAAATTTTTTGTATCGCGTTTATTTATAAATTCGCAGCAGCAGTATTACAGCCAGTTGGCAGCGGAGCAATTATTCAATGTTTAGATATTATCGGGCGAAGCATCATTTATGTATTTGCTTGCTTAGCTATCGTATCATTTATGTTCTTTTTAAGTATCACAATTATTATTGCTGCGGGGAACATTACACTTATGATGCGGTAGGAGGTGAAGGGTATGCAATTTGTTACAGAGTGGATTAGAAATATTATCGTTTTTTTACTCTTAGCGACAATGCTGCATCTTATTCTTCCAAATTCTAATTTGCAGAAGTACGTCAAATTCGTTGTAAGTTTATTATTAGTTGTTTTAATTTTAACGCCTCTTTTTAAACTATTGCAAACAGATGTGAATGAAGTAATCGCAAATTTTAATGAAGAGAAGTATGTAGCAGAAGGATCTGTAAAAAATTCAATAGATTCGAAGAAAAAAGAAATACAAGCTCTAACACGTGCATATAGTTTAGAAGAGATGGCTACCAAAATGAAAAAAGAAGTAGGAAAAGAATTCGAGAAAAAGTATGGTATGACAGTCTCTGAAATACAAATAGTCGCAGCGGAAAGTACAGCGGAAGTAAAGTCAGCGAAAGATATTCAAACTGTTGTTGTGACGCTGAAAGAAAAAGAACGTAGTAAAAATGATGCAATCGAAACAGTAAAACCAGTTGAAATTAACACGAAAGAACCACCGAAAAAAGTAGAAGAAACGAATGTAGAAATGAAAGACTTCTTTTCAAGCAGGTGGCAACTAGAGAATAAACAAATCCAAGTTCAAATGGAAGGGAGGACAGGTAGAGTAAATGGACAATAAAGATAAAAATTCGAAGTTCTCATTTTTTCGAAACTTATTGAATGGGGATGAAAAGGAAAGCAATGAGAAGGGAAAAAAGGTGACACCTAAGTTTTTACTTGTCCTACTCATACTTGGAATTTTGCTTATGTTTTCTAGTAGTTTATTTTCAAGTAAAAAAGAAGAAATACCTGTATTTAAAGAACAAAAAACGCAAAACCAAGAAAAAGACGTACCAACTTTTGGACAAAAAAATAACGATAGTATGTCAAATGTAGAAAAGTATGAAAAAGCGTATGAACAAGAATTAAAAGCAGCTTTAGAAGAAATAGCAGGAGTAAAAGATGTAACGATTAAAGTGAATTTAGATTCATCTGAAGAAAAAATATTAGAAAAAAATACAGTGAAACGTTCACAAACGACAGGTGAAACAGATAAGACAGGCGGTAAGAGGGAAGTAGAGGATGAGTCCCTTGATGAAAAGACAGTTATTATACGTGAAGGTGATAAAGAAACTCCCGTTGTTTTACGAACAGAGAAACCGAAAGTGCGAGGTGTTCTTGTTGTAGCAAAGGGAGTGGATAATATACAAGTTAAAGCGATTGTAAAGGAAGCTGTAATACGGCTGCTAGATGTACCAGCTCATCGCGTTTCAGTATCACCGAAAAATTGATAGGGAGGAAATAAAGTGTTAAAAAAACAAACGGTTTGGCTATTAACGATGTTAAGTTTAGTTGTTGTACTATCTGTTTATTACGTAACAACTCCTGACAAAATGAATACTGCATCACCGGCAACAGGTGAAAAGATTGGACAAGAAAAACAAGGTACTGATAAAGCAGTAACAAATGAAGCACCGAAAGAAACGCCAAAAAAAGAAACTACAAGCAAAGAAACATCAAATAAAGAAACAAATAAAGAAACAAATAAAGAAACAGACAAAAAAGAGAGTGCTAACAAAGAAACAAGTAAAAAAGATGCTAACGTAACAGTTCAATCAAGCGATGAAAATTTCACAGCGTTACGTATGCAAATGGAAGATCAGCGAAGTGAAGAAAAATCAAGATTACAAGAAGTGATGAATTCAGCGAAATCTTCAGCAACAGAAAAGAGTAAAGCAAAAGATAATTTTGATGCAATTACTACAATGGAAACGAAGCAAGAACTACTTGAGACAGTAATTAAGTCTCAAGGTGGATATAAAGATGCTCTTGTAAGAGCTGATGGAACTGACATTAGAGTAACTGTGAAAGCAGCAAAGCATTCACAAAAAGAAGCGAATAAAATTATACAGCTTGTAAGAAGTGAAGGCGGATCAAAAGATGTAGGTGTGAAATTTGATCCACCAGCAAAATAAAAACTAATAATCCGCGGGGAAATCCTCCGCGGATTATTAGTTTTTACGAATCGGATTGTTTGAAAATAGTTAGATAAAAATAATAATAGAAAAAAGCTATCATTTTCGATAGCTTTTTTCTGTTTCGTCTTTGTAGTTGTTTTTACTATGTTCAACTCGGAACGGAGAAATACGTTGTGAGTAAAAGATTAGCGGTTCATGGTAACGATGGTTACTTTTTCCAGATTTGACGTGGATGAAGAGAACGAATGCCCAGACCATTACGGCAGGTAAGAAGAGAATGAGCCATATCATGTGTCCACACCTCGATACAATATATTTTCTACACTTTGAACATACTATTCTTATATGAAGGAATGATGAACGACGTGTAAACAAAAAAATAATATTTGGTAAAAATATGTTATTGACTATAGATGAGGTGAAGAGTGGAGCGGTAATGATACGTTTACCTTGTGGCATTTTGAAAAAGTAAGGAATGTTTTTTAGGAAGTGGTCTTGCCAATTTCGCATGAAACTTGGTATTATTACTAGGTAATAAATTTTTATTGAAATAATATTTTTACAGGAGTTTCGATTTATTATAAAGAAATATAAATTGGAATGTTTAAAAAATTTATCGTAAGATGGAAATAGCAATTATTTCTATTAGTAAATGAAATGCATTTTCTAATAGAGTACATCGTATTTTTACAGTCAATCTAGTTTTAGTGACGAGAATCTGTAAAAACGGGACAAACAAGAGTATGGGAGTGGATTTTGCATGTTTAAAATTCAAGAAGTTCGTGAATTAATTAAATTAATTGATAGCTCTAATATTGATGAATTTGAATACAAAAAAGATGGTACGACAATCAAAATGAAAAAGCGTGGTAATGAAGTTGTTGCTGTGCAAGCACCTGTAGCAAAACAAGTCGTGCAACCAGTAGCACCTGTTGAAGTTGAAACAACAGTAGCGGCAGCACAAGTGGAAGTACCAAAACAAGAAGAGAAAAAAGCTGTTCAAAATGAAAACCTACATAAAATTACATCACCAATGGTAGGTACATTCTATTCTTCTTCTTCGCCTGATACACCTGCATATGTAAGTGTAGGGGATAGAGTATCGAAAGATTCTATCGTATGCATTGTCGAGGCTATGAAATTATTTAACGAAATCGATGCTGATGTAGATGGTGAAATTGTTGAGATTCTTGTTAATAATGGCCAACTTGTGGAGTATGGACAACCGCTATTTCTTGTAAAAGCGTAATAAGGGAGTCTTTGTGATGATAAAAAAAGTATTAATAGCCAATCGTGGGGAAATTGCTGTACGAATTATTCGTGCTTGTAAAGAAATGGATATTGAAACAGTCGCAATTTATTCAGAAGCAGATAAAGAGTCACTTCACGTACAAATTGCTGATGAGGCGTATTGTGTAGGGCCAACGATTTCGAAAGAAAGCTATTTAAATTTGACGAACATTATTAGTGTTGCGAAGTTAACAGGCTGTGATGCTATTCATCCGGGATACGGATTTTTAGCAGAGAATGCAGATTTTGCAGAGCTATGCCGTGAATGTAACTTGATTTTTATCGGTCCAAGTCCAGAAGCTATTTCAAAGATGGGCACAAAAGACGTTGCTCGTGATACAATGAAAGAAGCAGGGGTTCCGATTGTACCAGGTTCACAAGGGATTATTAAAAATACCGAAGAAGCGATCGAGCTTGCTAATCAAATTGGATATCCAGTTATTATTAAAGCGACTGCAGGTGGCGGCGGAAAAGGTATTCGTGTCGCACGCCATGAAGAAGAGCTTGTAAAAGGAATTCAAATTACACAGCAAGAAGCTAGTACCGCTTTTGGGAACCCTGGTGTATACTTAGAAAAGTACGTTGAAGATTTCCGCCATGTTGAGATTCAAATAATGGCAGATACACACGGAAATGCCATTCATTTAGGAGAGCGTGATTGTACAATTCAGCGCCGCTTGCAAAAACTACTAGAAGAAAGTCCATCACCTGCACTTGATGAAAATGTTCGCAAGCAGATGGGTGAGGCGGCAGTTAAAGCAGCGGTAGCGGTTGATTATACAGGTGCTGGTACGGTTGAGTTTATTTATGAATATAGAACGAAAAGCTTTTATTTCATGGAGATGAATACGAGAATTCAAGTTGAGCATCCGGTTACTGAAATGGTAACAGGGATGGATTTAATTAAAGAACAAATTCGTGTTGCTTCTGGAGAAAAGTTATCGTTACAGCAAGAAGAAGTACAATTTAATGGTTGGGCAATTGAATGCCGAATTAATGCGGAAAACCCTGCCAAAAAATTTATGCCATCTCCAGGTAAAGTAGAAATGTACTTGCCACCAGGCGGATTTGGTATTCGCGTCGATTCAGCTGTATATCCGGGATATTCAATCCCACCTTTCTATGATTCGATGGTTGCTAAATTAATTGTTCACGGAAAAACACGTGAAGAGGCAATTGCAAAAATGAAGCGTGCACTCAGTGAGTTTGTCATTGAAGGCGTACATACAACAATCCCGTTCCATTTGCAATTGCTAGATCATCCTGATTTTGTAAAAGGTGAGTTTAATACGAAATTTTTGGAAGAGCATGAACTTGTGACGCAGTGATACATTAAAGGAGGTTTTTTTCATGGCTGAACATATGTTAGATATGGGTCAAGATACAACTCTTGGTAAAGTAGAAATTGCACCAGAAGTAATTGAAGTAATCGCAGGTATTGCAGCTGCTGAGGTAGAAGGTGTAGCGGCAATGCGTGGTAATTTTGCTACAGATGTTGTTGAGAAGTTAGGTAAGAAAAATCATGGTAAAGGTGTAAAGGTTGAATTAGCAAACGAAGATATTATTGTTGACCTTTATGTTGTGATGTACTTTGGCGTAGCAATTCCAGTTGTTGCACAAAAGATTCAAGACAACATTCGCCAGGCACTCTTTACAATGACAGGGCTTGAGCCAAAAGAAGTGAATGTTCACATCGTTGGCGTAACATTCGAAACACAAAAAACAGAAATCGAACCAGTGTAAGAATGAAAAAGGTGCCTAGTAACATAGGCACCTTTTTTATCGTTTCATTTCTTCACAAATTAAAACCCTCTAATTATTATACTATTTCAAAAAAAAAGAAATCAAAAAGGAAATGTTTCGTTTTTCCAAAAAACGTACATTGTGATAAGATATGGAACTTGAAGTTAATCTTTTTATTATTTTTCAGCCTTGTAACCCGTGTGTGAAACGATAAATTGTGTTATTATCATTGTATTATAAGGTTGGAAAATCAATGAAAACTGTAAGAGTAAGTGAATTGACGGCTTATAAATTATAATAATATAACAAAGCATAAGGAAAGACTTGAAGCATAAAGGAGAGTTACAATGAAACGTAGGACGGCTAGAGAAAGAGCGATGCAAGCATTATATCAAATGGATATTACAGGTGAATTAGAACCGAAAGTAGCTGTGGAAAACACGCTAGATGAAGGTGAAGAAACAAATGAATTTCTAGAATCACTTGTAGTAGGTTTTGTAGAAAATAAAGAAGTAATTGATGAAGCGATTCGTCAAAACTTAAAAAAATGGAAGCTGGAGCGTATTAGTATTGTTGATCGCAGTATTTTACGTGTAGCTGTGTATGAAATGAAATACATGGAAGAAATTCCACACAACGTAACAATTAACGAAGCAATTGAAATTGCTAAAACATTTGGGGATGAGGAATCTCGTCGTTTTATTAACGGCGTTTTATCTAATATAAAAGATACACTGTAATTTCTTTAAGGGGGAATCTTAAAATGGTAGCAGTAATCATCAAAGGAAATGAAGTTGCGGAGAAAAAACGAGCACAATTAACAGAAGAAGTTGTGAAGTTGAAAAAGCAAGGGATTGTACCAGGATTAGCAGTTATTCTAGTTGGAGAAGATCCAGCATCTCGTTCTTATGTAAAAGGAAAAGAAAAGGGCTGTGAACAAGTAGGAATCTATTCAGAGCTAATTGAACTTCCTGAAACAATTACTGAGGAGCGTTTGCTTGCTGAAATCGATCGCTTAAATAGCGATGACCGTATTAACGGCATATTAGTGCAATTACCTTTACCAAAACATATTGAAGAAAAAGCTATCATTGAAAGAATTTCACCAGAAAAAGATGTAGATGGATTTCACCCAATCAGTGTGGGACGTATGATGACGGGACAAGATACATTCCTTCCATGTACACCGCACGGTATTGTAGAATTAGTAAAAGAAACAAACCTTGATATTTCAGGAAAACATGTTGTAGTAATTGGAAGAAGTAATATTGTCGGCAAGCCAGTGGGACAATTGTTCTTAAATGAAAATGCAACTGTCACATACTGTCATTCTAAGACGCAAAATATGAAAGAGTTAACGAAGTTAGCTGATATTTTAATCGTAGCAGTTGGACGACCTAAGATGATAACAGCTGATTATATGAAAGAAGGAGCGGTTGTAATCGACGTTGGTGTAAACCGTTTAGAAACAGGCAAACTTTGTGGTGATGTTGATTTTGACAACGTGTTAGATGTTGCTGGTTACATTACACCTGTGCCAAAGGGTGTTGGTCCAATGACGATCACAATGCTTCTTCATAATACTGTTGAATCTGCTAAACGTGCAGGTGTCGTTTGTAAATAATTTGAGTCGGCTATGAGGAGAGAGAAATGGAGAAACAATATTTAACCGTTACAGCGTTAACACGCTATATAAAAACAAAAATAGAATATGATCCGCATTTGCAGTCTGTTTGGTTAAAAGGTGAAATTTCCAATTTTAAAAATCATAGTCGTGGTCATATGTATTTTACATTGAAAGATGAAAATGCAAGAATCGCAGCGGTTATGTTTGCGGGTCATAATCGTAATATTAAATTCAGACCTGAAAATGGGATGAAGGTACTTGTGAAAGGGAAAATTTCCGTTTACGAGGCGAGCGGTTCTTATCAAATTTATATTCAAGACATGCAGCCGGATGGAATCGGAAACCTGCATTTAGCTTACGAACAATTAAAGGTTCGTTTAGAGGAAGAAGGTTTATTTTCTCAAGTTTATAAAAAAACAATTCCTCCTTATGCTAAAACAATAGGTGTGATTACGTCGCCAACAGGAGCTGCGATTCGTGATATTATAACAACGATTAAACGTCGTTATCCAATTGGAAATATTATTGTGTTTCCAGTACTTGTACAGGGGGAGTCAGCGGCTCCCTCAATTGTACAAGCGATTCGTACAGCGAATGAAATGGGAGAGATAGATGTCCTAATCGTTGGGCGAGGGGGAGGCTCTATTGAGGAATTATGGGCGTTTAATGAAGAAATGGTTGCAAGGGCAATCTTTAAGAGTGAGATCCCTATTATTTCGGCAGTAGGCCATGAAACGGACTTTACAATTGCGGATTTTGTTGCCGATTTGCGTGCGCCAACACCGACTGCAGCAGCTGAGCTGGCAGCGCCTAACATTATAGAGTTACAAGAAAAGGTATTACAAAGAACTCTAAGATTGCAAAGAGCAATGAGAGAGTTAGTACATAAAAAAGAAGAAAAACTACAAGGATTGCAAAAATCTTATGCGTTCCGTTATCCAAGACAAGTATATGAGCAAAAAGAAGAGCAATTAGATAGAGCGTTAGAACAGCTTGTTTTAGCGAAAGAGCGCTATATTGATAAAAAGTTAAATCAGTTAAAACAACTTTCATTTTATTTAGAGAAGCACCACCCAGCTCAAAAAATTATGCAAACAAAGGTAGCGGTTGAAACATTGCAAAAGCAATTGCAACGTGAAATGCAAACATTACTTCAAACGAAAGAATTTGCCTTTGTAAGAGCAGCTCAAAAACTTGAAGCGTTAAGTCCGCTTAAAGTAATGATGAGAGGGTACGGGCTTGTATATGATGAAGAGAAGCAAGTGTTAAAAAGTGTGAAAGATGTCAGCCTTGGAGATGCTGTTTCAGTTCAATTACAAGATGGAATACTAGATTGTAGCGTATCAGGCATAGAGGAGCGTGAATTGAATAATGGAAAATAAATTAAGCTTTGAAGAGGCAATTTCGCAACTTGAGCATCTCGTTTCTAAGCTAGAGCAAGGTGACGTACCTTTAGAAGAAGCAATCTCTTATTTTAAAGAGGGTATGGAATTATCTAAGCTTTGTGATGAGAAGTTGAAGAACGTACAAGAACAAATGGCAGTTATTCTTGGGGAAGATGGAGAGCTTGAACCGTTTACTGCTTTAGGAGATGAAGCATAGTGACTGTTGCTTTTGATACTTTTTTGAAAGAAAGTAAAACTTTCGTAGAAGAGAAGCTTGTAAGCTATGCAAATGAATTACAATGTCCAAATGTACTTCGTGAAGCGATGGCATATTCTTTGGAAGCGGGTGGAAAGCGTCTCCGCCCGTTACTTTTATTTGCGACATTACAAGCGTTTGGTAAAGAAAGAAATCTTGGAGTAGGTGCAGCTTGTGCCCTTGAAATGATACATACATACTCGTTAGTTCATGATGATTTACCTTGTATGGATGATGATGATTTAAGAAGAGGGAAGCCCACAAATCATAAAGTATTTGGTGAAGCGATGGCAGTTTTAGCAGGCGATGGTTTGTTGACGTATGCTTTTCAAGTTATTATGGCATATGAACAAAAGGAAATCTCTGCAGAAAAAAAAGTAAGACTTGTACTTGAACTTGCAAAAGCGGCAGGACCAGAAGGAATGGTTGGCGGACAAGTGGCAGATATGGAAGCTGAAGGGAAACAGCTTACGATTGATGAGTTGGAGTATATTCATAAGCATAAGACTGGGAAACTACTTGAATTCGCTGTACTTGCCGGATCGATACTTTCTGATGCCACAGAAGAACAAGAAGAAAAATTACTTGCGTTTGCGAAATATATTGGCCTAGCGTTCCAAATTCGAGATGATATTCTAGATGTGGAAGGAACCGAAGAAGAGATTGGAAAACCGATTGGTAGTGATGTTTCCAACGAAAAGAGCACATATACGACGTTATTTACTCTAGATAGAGCAAAGGATATTTTAGAAGATACAATTGCAAAAGCAAAAGATGCTATTGGTTCCTTGCAATTACAAGATGAATATTTACTATCTATTTGCGATTTGATTGCAAAACGTAATAACTAATATAACAGCGTTTCCATTTGTTGAGTCATTCATCATTTTATGATATAAATGTAGGAAAAGGTTTTTCTTTTCTTGTTATTGGCAAAAATATATGTAGATTACATTGCCGTTATCACTTCGTGTTAGCGGCTATTTTTTTCATCGCCTAAAGAAATATGGTTTATAATAGGATTAGGGCGCAATAGACTGGTTAATTGCAGGACAAGGTGAAAAATAAAAAAAGATAATTTCTTGTTTTGTGTAAATGTTTTTTATAATATTTGACATGTTGACAGATTATGAAATGAAAGTGAGTGATCCATGTGGATCTAACGCAAATTCAAAACCCTAGTTTTTTGAAAGATATGTCTATCGGTGAACTAGAGGGATTGAGTGAGGATATTCGTAAATTTTTAATTGAAGAGCTCTCTCAAACAGGTGGACATATTGCACCTAATTTAGGTGTAGTAGAACTCACAATTGCTCTGCATAAATTATTTGATAGTCCGAAAGATAAATTTTTATGGGACGTAGGACATCAATCCTATGTACATAAAATTTTAACAGGACGTGCAAAGGAATTCGGTACATTAAGGCAATATCAGGGCCTATGTGGTTTCCCAAAACGTTGCGAGAGTGAGCACGATGTATGGGAAACTGGCCATAGCTCGACATCATTATCTGCTGCAATGGGAATGGCTCTAGCACGTGATTTAAAGAAAACGAAAGAATATGTTATACCAATCATTGGAGATGGTGCTCTAACAGGCGGAATGGCTTTAGAGGCATTGAACCATATTGGACATGAAAAAACAGACATGATTGTTATTTTGAATGATAATGAAATGTCAATTGCACCAAACGTTGGTGCGCTTCATAATGTGCTTGGACGTCTACGTACCGCAGGGAAATACCATTGGGTAAAAGATGAACTAGAGTATATATTAAAGAAAATCCCAGCAGTCGGTGGGAAAGTTGCTGCGACAGCAGAGAAAATAAAAGATAGTCTTAAATATTTACTAGTATCCGGTGTCTTTTTCGAAGAATTAGGCTTTACATATTTAGGTCCAGTTGATGGGCACGATTATGAAAAGTTATTCGAAACGTTGCAATATGCAAAGAAAACAAAAGGCCCAGTGCTTGTTCATGTTATTACGAAAAAAGGAAAAGGTTATAAGCCAGCTGAGAGTGATGTTATTGGAACTTGGCATGGAACAGGACCTTATAAAATTGAATCAGGTGACTTCGTTAAACCGAAAGAAGTTGCACCAGCATGGAGTGCTGTTGTTAGTGATACAGTACTTAAGCTAGCGAGAACGGATGAGCGTATCGTTGCAATTACACCTGCAATGCCTGTTGGATCGAAACTTGAGAAATTCCAAAAAGAATTCCCGGATCGTATGATTGATGTAGGTATTGCAGAACAGCATGCTACAACAATGGCAGCGGGTATGGCAACGCAAGGTATGAAGCCATTCTTAGCGATTTATTCAACATTCTTACAAAGAGCATATGACCAAGTTGTTCATGATATATGCCGCCAAAATTTAAATGTCTTTATCGGAATCGATCGCTCTGGTTTAGTAGGAGCAGATGGTGAAACGCATCAAGGTGTGTTTGACATTTCATTCTTACGTCATTTGCCGAATATGGTACTTATGATGCCGAAAGATGAAAATGAAGGGCAACATTTAGTATATACGGCGATGCAATATGAAGATGGACCAATCGCATTACGTTATGCGCGCGGTAATGGACTTGGTGTTCATATGGATGAAGAATTAAAGGCGATTCCAATCGGTTCATGGGAAACGTTAAAAGAAGGTACACAAGCGGCTATTTTAACATTTGGTACGACAATACCAATGGCAATGGAAGCGGCTGAGCGTCTTGAAAAGGCTGGAATTTCAGTGAAAGTAGTGAACGCTCGCTTTATTAAACCGATGGATGAAGCATATTTACATGACCTCTTAGGAAAAAATATACCGATTTTAACGATTGAAGAAGCTTGCTTAATCGGCGGTTTTGGAACGGGAGTAGTTGAATTTGCATCTGAGAACGGGTACCATAGTGCGTTAGTTGAAAGAATGGGTATTCCAGACCGTTTCATAGAGCACGGTAGTGTAACAAAATTATTAGAAGAAATTGGTTTAACGACAGATGCTGTTGTAGACCGTATTCATACAATGATTCCATCAAAACAAAAAAGGGCGTAACAAATGAGTGCAAAAAAAGAAAGAGTAGATGTACTATTAGTAGAGCGAGGACTTATAGAAACACGTGAGAAAGCAAAACGCGCCGTTATGGCCGGACTTGTATATGCGAATGAGATGAGACTTGATAAGCCAGGAGAGAAGATCCCACAAGATACGGAGATTACGGTGAAGGGACAAGTTATGCCGTATGTAAGCCGTGGTGGTTATAAACTTGAAAAGGCATTAGAGACATTTCATCTTGATTTACAAGATAAAGTTATGATAGATATTGGTTCATCAACTGGTGGCTTTACAGATTGTGCGCTTCAAAACGGAGCGAAATTATCTTATGCATTAGATGTAGGATACAATCAACTTGCATGGAAATTGCGTCAAGATGAGCGTGTTGTCGTAATGGAACGGACAAACTTCCGTTACGTGACACCAGCAGACTTAGACCGTGGTTTACCGCAATTTGCTAGTATCGATGTTTCATTTATATCATTAAAGCTCATACTGCCGGTTTTAAAAACAATGCTTATGCCTAATGGAGATGTAGCGGCGTTAATTAAACCACAGTTTGAAGCTGGAAGAGAGCAAGTTGGGAAAAAAGGTATCGTTCGTGATCGAAAAGTACATGAGGCTGTCGTGGAAATGATTGTCGACTTTGCTATAAAAGAAGGATACGACGTAGAAGGTTTAACATTCTCACCAATTACGGGCGGGGATGGTAATATTGAATTTTTAATTCATCTGAAATGGCATGGTGAACGCGAGAATGGCGAAAATCATTCTCCAGTTTCTGTTGAGCAAGTAGTTACAGAGGCGCATAATGTCCTAAAACAAAAAGGAAAAGGGGAATAACATATGTTGTTCCTCTTTTTGTTGTAATTGTATAATGATTGTAAAAACAATTGTGTACAAGCAACGAATTATAAGTTAACATAAATAAGTGAAGTATACCAATGTTTAAACTATGGTAAGAGATAGTGTGAGGTGCAAATGTATGAATAAAGGTCAGCGCCATATTAAAATCAGGGAAATTATTGCGAACAAAGAAATTGAAACACAAGATGAATTAGTTGATATTTTACGTAATGAGGGATTTAATGTAACGCAAGCAACAGTATCGCGCGATATTAAAGAACTGCACTTAGTGAAAGTGCCATTACATGATGGTCGCTATAAATATAGCTTGCCAGCAGATCAACGATTTAACCCGTTACAAAAATTAAAACGCAATCTAGTGGATTCATTTGTAAAATTAGACACGGCAGGACATATGCTTGTGCTAAAAACATTGCCTGGTAACGCTCATTCACTTGGAGCACTTATTGATCATTTAGAGTGGGATGAGATCATCGGAACCATCTGTGGTGATGATACTTGCTTAATTATTTGCCGTACACCTGAAGATACAGGTGTTGTCTCTGATCGTTTCTTAAATATGTTGTAACAAAAAAATCTTGTTTGCTTTCCTCTGTAAAGTGGAAAGTGAACAGGATATTTTTATTGGTTAAAAATGTGAATTCTTAATTGTAATATAATATTTTCTTTGAATAAAATTAGAAAATAGGTGGATTGACCCGTAAAACAAATGTTTGGTACAATGGAGCGGTTAGAAAAGTAATTTATACATACAAACATATAGTATGACTATTTGAATAAAGAACTGAGAAAAGCCCTTAATAGGGGATTAGTTTATAACGAGGTGAATGGGGCATTGTTATCGGAATTATCGATTAGAAACTTTGCTATTATCGAGGCATTAAATATTTCTTTTCAAAAAGGATTAACGGTTTTAAGTGGTGAAACAGGAGCCGGAAAATCGATTATTATTGATGCGATTAGTTTACTTGTAGGTGGCCGTGGTTCAGCGGAATTTGTTCGATACGGAACAGAAAAAGCTGAGATAGAAGGGTTATTTTATGTAGAAGATGATAAGCATCCGTGTATTGAAAAGGCAGAAGAATTGGATATAGAAATAGAAGACGGCATGATTATTTTGAAGCGTGATATCGCTGCAAACGGAAAAAGTGTATGTCGTGTAAATGGGAAACTGGTTACCCTTAGTATATTAAAGGAAATTGGAAAAACACTTGTTGATATTCATGGGCAGCACGAAACACAAGATTTAATGAATGAAGAGCGTCATATGTTTATGCTTGATCATTTTGATGGAGATCGCATTGTTAAACAATTGGGTATATATCAAAATGTATACGCTGACTATGAGAAGTTAAAAAAACAGTTAAAATCGTTAAGTGAAAATGAACAACAAATGGCGCATCGATTAGATTTAATTCAATTCCAGCATGAAGAAATCCGTAAGGCGGATTTAAAGATGGATGAAGAAAATGAATTAACTGAAGAACGATTGCAAATTTCTAATTTCGAAAAAATTTACAAAGCATTAGGCGATGCATATCGCTCATTAAGCGCTGACGGACAAGGGTTAGATAATATACGAAGCGCAATGGGACAAATGGAGAGTATTACACATTTAGATGAAGTATATCAAGAAAACCATGATTCAATTGCAAATAGCTACTACTTATTAGAAGAAGTTGCATATCAACTTAGAGAAAAGCTCGATATGATGGAATATGATCCGAATCGTTTAGACGAAATTGAAACGCGTTTAAATGAAATTCGTATGCTAAAGAGAAAATATGGAAATACTGTAGAAGAGATTTTAGCGTATGCTGATAAAATTGAACAAGAAATTTTTACGATTGAAAATAAAGACGTTCATATTGAAACGACGAAGAAGCAATTAAAGGAATTAGAAAGTGTTATTCTGAAAGAAGCAATGTCGTTAAGTAATATGCGTCATGAACTTGCAGAGCATCTTACAAATGCCATTCATCAGGAATTAAAAGAATTGTATATGGAAAAAACAAAATTTGAAGTAAGAATTATGAAGCGAGTAGGAAATGCTGAAGAGCCTCTTGTAGAGGGAGCACCGGTAAGACTTACGGCGGATGGCTACGATCATGTGGAATTTTATATTTCAACAAATCCAGGTGAGCCGCTAAAACCACTTTCAAAGGTCGCTTCTGGCGGAGAGTTATCTCGTATTATTTTAGCTTTAAAAAGCATTTTTTCTAAGCATCAAGGTGTTGCATCAGTTATCTTTGATGAAGTGGATACTGGTGTGAGTGGTCGAGTTGCACAGGCTATTGCGGAAAAAATTTATCGAGTATCAGTAAACTCGCAAGTACTTTGTATTACGCACTTACCTCAAGTGGCTTCAATGGCGGATTCGCATTTATTTATTCGAAAACAAGTAGCGAATGATCGAACAATTACATCAGTTACCGTTTTAACTATGGAGGATAAAGTAACGGAAATCGCTCGAATGATTTCTGGTGTGGAAATTACAGATTTAACGACAGAACATGCGAAAGAATTACTTACACAAGCGCATCATTTTAAACAGACAGCAGAGGCTATCCAGTAATGGATAGCTTTTTTTCTCAAATAATGATTTCTTAATTCTTCCGGTTATAAATAAAGCACTGCAAGGAGAGATTAAAAAGTGAAGCCAAAAGGCTGAATGTGGGGTAGGAGCGAGGAGAGTGAACAAATTGAAATTAGAAAGATTTCGCAAAATAATAGGTATTTGTCTCCTTGTTTCTTTAGTTTTTATTGGGTGTTTTAAACCGCTTCGGACGTTTATTTCATCTCCGAAGCAACTTGTTGTTTTTGAAGGACAACAATCAGAAATAGCGTCATTACCAGTTTTTAAAGCTTCATCTACAGATCGTCATGTGTTTACAGTAAGTTCAAATGAACAAAAACAAGGACTTATGGTAAATTCTCATCAAAATGGTGAAGCAGATATGGTGTTTCAGCTTGCTGGTTTTCCAGTGAAAAAAGTAAATGTGAAAGTATTGAAAGATTTTAAAGTTATTCCAGGTGGACAATCAATTGGTGTGAAGTTAAATACAAAAGGGGTACTTGTTGTAGGCCATCATTTAATTCAAACTGAAAAAGGGAAAGTATCTCCTGGTGAGACAGCTGGTGTGCAAATTGGAGATATGATTACTGAAATTAATGGTAAAACAATTGAAAGAATGAGTGATGTAGCACCATTTATTCATAATAGTGGTGAAACAGGTGAACCGCTTAATCTTGTTTTGTTAAGAGATGGAAAACACATCCGCACTAAGTTAACACCACAAAAAGATAGTGGAGAATCGTCTTATCGCATTGGTTTATATATTCGTGATTCGGCAGCTGGAATCGGAACAATGACATTTGTTCATCCTGATTCTATGAAATATGGGGCACTTGGTCATGTCATTTCTGATAACGATACGAAAAAGCCGATTCAAGTCGAAGATGGACAAATTATGCGTTCGACGGTTACATCAATTGAAAGAGGTAGTCATGGGAATCCAGGAGAGAAATTAGCGAGGTTCTCACCAGATCGTGAAGTGATTGGTAATATTACAATAAATAGTCCGTTTGGTATATTCGGGAAACTAAATGCAAATATACCAAATGGCGTAATGGATAAAGCAATGCCTATTGCACTATCTCATCAAGTAAAAGAGGGGCCAGCAAAAATATTAACAGTTATTGATAAAGATAAAGTGGAAGCGTTTGACATTGAAGTTGTTAGTACAGTACCGCAAAAGTTTCCGGCTACAAAAGGCATGGTAATAAAAGTCACAGACAAACGTTTATTAGCGAAAACGGGTGGTATCGTACAAGGCATGAGCGGAAGTCCAATTGTACAAAACGGAAAAGTAATTGGTGCTGTTACACATGTATTTGTAAATGATCCAACATCAGGATATGGTGTTCATATTGAATGGATGTTACATGAGGCTGGAATTAACATTTATGAACAAGAAAGAAAAGCGAGCTAATTATTAATTAGCTCGCTTTTCTGTTGAAAAATTCGTTGAAATTTTGTAAAAGCTCCGCAAGAGGTGTTTTTTGTTGTAAAATAAAAGAAAAGGGTTGAACGTTTCGTTGTATTTCTATGATGGAATGTGTTGCGAAAGGGAATAAATGAGCGATAAACATATTTTTTTGTGATTTTATCGGAAAGTAACAAACTTTAAAAGGGAATTTTCACACAATTGTCGAACAATTCATGTAGCCTAGAAGGATACACATGTCGGAGAATCGATTCGGTAAGGGAGGAAAAGCTGTGGAGAAAATTAAAGTATGTCTTGTGGATGATAATAAAGAATTAGTATCAATGCTAGAGAGTTATGTAGCTGCTCAAGATGATATGGAAGTAATCGGTACTGCTTATAATGGTCAAGAGTGTTTAAATTTATTAACTGATAAGCAGCCGGATGTACTTGTTTTAGACATTATTATGCCACATTTAGATGGTTTAGCTGTACTAGAGAAAATGCGACATATTGAAAGGCTAAGACAGCCTAGCGTAATTATGTTGACAGCATTCGGACAAGAAGATGTGACGAAAAAAGCAGTTGACTTAGGTGCTTCATATTTCATATTAAAACCATTTGATATGGAGAATTTAACGAGTCATATTCGTCAAGTGAGCGGTAAGGCGAACGCTACCATTAAACGTCCACTTCCATCTTTCCGTTCAGCAACGACAATAGATGGAAAACCGAAAAACTTAGATGCAAGCATTACGAGTATCATTCATGAAATTGGTGTGCCTGCTCATATTAAAGGGTATATGTATTTAAGGGAAGCAATCTCTATGGTGTACAATGATATCGAATTACTGGGATCTATTACGAAAGTATTGTATCCAGATATTGCGAAGAAATATAATACAACAGCAAGCCGCGTTGAGCGTGCAATCCGTCACGCAATTGAAGTAGCATGGAGTCGTGGGAATATTGATTCTATTTCGTCCTTATTCGGTTATACAGTATCCATGTCAAAAGCAAAACCTACGAACTCAGAGTTCATCGCAATGGTTGCGGATAAGCTGAGACTTGAACATAAGGCTAGCTGAGAGTAGAATCGGTAAGGAGTTTAAGCTTTAGTAAAGCTTAAACATTCTTGAAACTTATACTCGATATTAAATTTAAAACCAATGAACTTTTTATTTAATGACCAATGAATGTTAGAATTCGTTGGTCTTTTTATTTACTTCGATTTTAGGATTTTGAAGGTATACATATTTAAATAGAAAATTGCAATGAACATAAGGATATGTATAGGAAATACGTGGGTTTGACATCATAATTTCTATAACGTATCATTGATTGGGAAAGTTAAGAGATATAGGAGAATGGATGAATGACTTTAAAAAAAATAGTGAATCGAGCTTACCCAATCATTGTTATGACGGTGTTTTTATCTATATTTTCAATGATAGTAAGTAAATTTTTTATCCCGAAAATAATATTAATGAGTGGTGAATTTCCTTATCCGACTGAGGAGTATACTCCCCAAAAAGTCGGTGCTGTTATAGCGGCAACGTTGCTTTTATTTGCGCTCTTCTTTATGTATTATAAAAGGGTTATTAATAAAATGAAAAGAACGCACACAAATATTATGATTGCTTTAGGTATCGTAATCATTTTGACGACGGAAATAATGATTACTTCCATCGCATTTAACCCTGTTATAGGAGATTATGCCATCCTTAAACAAGGAATTGTTTCTGTGTTTAATGGGGATAATCAATTTTTAGAAATGGGACAGCTTCTATTTTATCCATATAATACACATATTGTATTATTAGGAGGATATTTTGCGAAATTGATAGGAAGCGTAGATGTAGCGATGAAAATATTACCGATAGTGTGTATAACAGGTAGTATTATTTTAAATGTATTGATTGTAAGGAAAATTACAAACTTTAAAGTTGCTCACATATCGATCGTGTTATCTGTGCTAAACATTTTTATATATTGGCAGGCGCCAGTTTTCTATACACATACATTAGTAATATTTTTTATTTCAGCAACGATGTATACATATTTGTGTTTGAAAACGGCAGAAACAAAAAGAATGAAGATTATTTTATGGATTTTATTAGGGGGTTTCGCAGCTTGTACTTATATTATAAGACCGACAGCATTGGCGGTAGCGTTAGCGATTTTAATTGAAAATATTTTTAAGTTTCGTAAGGAGTATTCCGTAAAGGTATTAAGTAGTGTTTTATTTTGTTTAATCCTTATTATAAGTTTTAAAGGTATAACGACAAAGCTAAATCTTAGTACCGATAATGAAATTGAAAAAATTCCATTCACTCATTGGGTGAAAATGGGGCTGAACAAAGATACGTATGGTGTGTGGAATCAGGCAGATGCAGATTATATTGATGATGAAAACATAAAGAATACAAAGGATTTGAATGAACACAATAAAGAAGTTATAGTGCAACGTTTCAGTGAACTTGGTGTAACGGGTTATGTACAACATTTAAATGAAAAAATAACTAGAGAATGGGTATCAAGTCAGTTCTCCATGTACCGTATTGGAGAATGGTTTGAGCAGAAGAATGACACGATAACTAATTACGTATCGAACTATAGTACAAAGAATTATGAAATCGTTACTATATATTCGTATGTTATCAAATTATTCGTTTATGTAGCTGTTCTGGCGGCTGTTATACTTTATAAAAAGAAAGATGAAAATGAATCGGAAGTTATACGTATTGCGATGATTAGTACGTTAGGTGTGTTTACTTTCTTATTACTATGGGAAACAGCTCCTCATTATACTTATGAGGCATTTGCATTTATGAATATTCCAGCTTCTTTAGGATTATATAAATTATTTATGATTTTTAACAAAGAAAAGAAAACTGCATAATTTGAGTAACTGAAACGAGTAGTAAGAACCCCCTCTTTTATTAAAAGAGGGGGTTTCATTTATTGATTATAAATGTTTGAAGAAAAGATTAAACGGAATCATGGTATATCTGTTAAAGGATTTTAGCGGGGAAGTCATCCGTGATATAATAGAAAATAATAAAAAGCCCTGCAAAACAGGACTGTATTATTCTTCGTCTTTATTTTGTTTTTCTAATTCAACTAACTTTTGAATTAAAATGTGCTGCGGCATATGCATAAGTTGTTCGAGTGGAACACCTAATGCCTTTGATAGGCGGACTGCAGTGTCTGGAGAAATTTGTAATGGTCTCATAGAAGTACCTCCTTTTTCGTATAGTATAGCATAAGATTGGGGGAGTGAGGATGACTCTTATATTTGCACATCGTGGTGCAGCGGGAACGTACCCAGAAAATACAATGATTTCATTTGAAGCAGCTGAATCTTTTAGAGCAGATGGAATTGAACTTGATGTTCAATTAACGAAAGACGGAAAGGTTGTCGTCATTCATGATGAAACAGTGAACAGGACAACAAATGGAAAAGGTGCGGTTCGAAATTATGTATATGAGGATTTATGTAAATTAGATGCGAGCTACACATTCAGTGATAAAGTAGGATTTTGTAAAATCCCTCTTTTAGAAGAGGTGTTAGAATGGATTGAAAAAACAGAGTTGCTACTTAATATTGAACTTAAAAATAATAAAATTCCATACAGAGGTTTAGAAGAAGAAGTTATAACGCTTGTGCGGAAATATAATCTAGAAGATCGTGTTATATTTTCTTCATTTAATCACTACAGTATGAAAAAGTGTCATATGATGGCTCCTGATATTCAAACAGCGATTTTATATCGCGAAGGTTTGCATAGTCCATGGGCGTATGCAAAAAAAATGGGTGCTACAGCAGTACACCCGAATTATCGTTATCTGCAAGATGCTGTTGCTGAATTAACGATGGAGAGTGGTGTAGAGGTTCGTCCTTATACAATTAATGAAGAAACGCTTATGCGAAAATATTTTGATATGAATATTTCGGCGATTATTACTGATTACCCTGAAACGGCAAGAATCTTATTGCCAATAAAAAAATGAGACCGCGTGTAACGGTCTCGTTTTTTTATTTATCCCGCTATTTGCGGGCAGTAAGACCCCCGCCTCAAAATTCAGTGAAAGCAAAGAAGTTAGGTGGGAGATCAACCGCCCGTAAAATCCCGATTGGTGAGGGCTGATAATCAGTAGGGCTTTCTTATCTTCTAAAGCGAGCTTGTACTTTATTTCGTTTACGGTCTCGGTGTAAGACGAAGCCACCAAAAATATAAAACCCGAGCGCGAAGCAAAGAGCGCCAATTAAAAATTGTAACCACAGTATAGAAAGTGGAGGAAATAGAATCCCAAATACAGTATCTCTCATTAACTTAATGCCAAACACAGCTAATGAAATAGGAATGAGTGCTAATAATAGAGCAAGGTAACGCTGCATATAAACGCTCCTTTTCAGATTGTTTTGTTTATTTTAATGATGTTATATGGAAAGGGGGTTTGTCAAGAGGGGGCTGAACGAGTAAGATAAGGGTGTGAAAAATTTTGCAGAGATACTTCGAGAGGAAGTGTAATATATGAAACAAAAAGTGTTAATTGTTGGTGCCGGTGAAGGTGGCAGTACACTGCTCAATCTGTTACAAAGTTCAAATATATTTCAAATTATAGGGATTATTGATATAAATCCGTTAGCGAAAGGATTACAAATGGCTACGGAATATGGGGTTACGATTGGAGAGAGTGTAACGCAGTTTCTTACTATGCGCATTGATGTAATGTTTGATATGACAGGTGACGCTGATTTACATAAAGTTTTATTAAAGAAGAAGCATAAAGATACGCTGCTTATACCAGGCGATATTGCGAAAATTGTTACGAGATTAGCACATGAGAAGGAAGATTTAATTGGAAAGTTAGAAGAACAAACGCAGCAAGGGGATTTAATTTTAAATTCTACACATGACGGTATGATTGTGATTGATCGAGAGGGACAAGTTCGCCTGTTTAATAAAAGTGCAGAGCGTATTATCGGATATAAAAAAGAAGATGCGGTAGGGAAATATATTTTAGAAGTTATTCCGACTAGTAAATTGCTTCGTATTATACGTACGAAACAAATAGAAGTAAATTATGAACTGACATTAGAGAATGAAAAGAAAATTATTACAACCCGTATTCCGATATTAAAAGAAGGAGGAGAGGTACAAGGGGCATTTGCGATTTTTAAAGATATAACAGAAGTTGTAGATCTTGCGGAAGAAGTTACAGATTTAAAAGAGATTCAAACGTTACTTGAGGCAATTATTAACTCATCTGAAGAAGCGATTTCAGTCGTGGATGAAAAAGGAAGAGGGTTAGTAATTAACCCTGCCTATACGAAATTAACAGGTTTAACAGAAGAGGACATTATTGGAAAGCCAGCTACAACTGATATTGTAGAAGGTGAAAGTATGCATATGAAAGTACTTCGAACGCGTAGGGCGGTACGAGGAATACATATGAAGATTGGGCAAAAAAAGCGAGATGTAATTGTAAACGTAGCGCCAGTCATTGTGGATGGGATATTGAAAGGGAGCGTTGGTGTAATTCGTGACGTATCAGAAATTCAAAAGTTAACAAATGAATTGAATAGGGCAAGGCAAATTATTCGAACGTTAGAAGCGAAATATTCATTTGATGACATTGTCGGAAATTCTGATGAAACAACGGCGGCTATCGAGCAGGCAAAACTTGGGGCGAATACACCAGCGACAGTATTACTACGCGGAGAGTCAGGGACAGGTAAAGAATTGTTTGCGCATGCTATCCATAATGGAAGTAATCGAAAATATAATAAGTTCGTTCGTGTAAACTGTGCAGCTATTTCGGAGACTTTGCTAGAAAGTGAATTATTCGGTTATGAGGAAGGGGCATTTTCTGGCGCGAAAAGAGGCGGAAAACGTGGATTCTTTGAGGAAGCGAATAACGGTAGCATCTTTTTAGATGAAATAGGAGAACTATCTGCAAATACGCAGGCGAAACTCCTTCGCGTGTTGCAAGAAAAAGAGATTGTAAAAGTTGGTGGAACGAAAGCGATTCCTATCAATGTTCGAGTAATTGCAGCGACACATGTGAATTTAGAAAAAGGCATTCTAGAAGGAGAGTTTAGGGAGGACTTATATTATCGATTAAATAAAATTCCAATTCAAATTCCATCTCTTCGTCAGCGTAAAGGGGACATACCGGCAATTGCAGAAAGATTAATTCAAAAAATTAATCAAGATTATGGCCGAAATATAGAGGGGCTCACTGATCCAGCTATTTTATATTTACAATCATATGAATGGCCAGGAAATGTGAGGGAGCTTGAAAATATTTTGGGGAGAGCTATTATCTTTATGAATTATAACGAGACCTATATTGATGTACACCATTTACCGCCATTACATAATGAAGAGCAGGTGGAGTCAAAGCAAACTCATTTATTACCCGAGTTAGAGGAAAAGCCACTTGAACATTTAGTGACAGAGTTTGAAGGGAATATCATTCATGAATATTTAGAGAGGTTTGGCGGAAATAAAACACAAACGGCAAGAGCGTTAGGAATTTCGGTCCGAAATTTATATTACAAGCTAGAAAAGTATGAGTGTGCAAAAAATAGCATGCAATAAATTGCGTACCATGCAATTTATTGCATGGTATACAAAATACGACAAATCAAGACAGAATATTTTGTTATTTTCCAAAGTATTGATTTTACTGCATTTTGAATGCGTTTTCATTATTGGTAAGACCACTTTGAAAAGTTGGCACGGTATTTGCTTTATAAAAAGACGAGGGACGACGGAAAGGGTTGATTACAAAATATGAAGTTAGAACACTTAATTGATCAAGCAGCAGGCCAGCCTAAAAAAACTGTGGCTGTAGCAGTAGCTGAAGATCATGAAGTAATTGAAGCTGTAGCGAAAGCAATTACATTACAGCTAGCTCAATTTCGTCTATATGGAAATCAAGAAAAAATAATGGTGATGTTACAAGAACATGGTTTGCAAACTTCAGAACATATTGAAGTGATTGCAGCAGCATCAAGTGCTGAGGCTGCAGAACTTTCTGTTAAAGCTGTAAGAAATGGCGAAGCAGATGTGCTTATGAAGGGAAACATCCCAACAGCAAATATTTTGAAAGCTGTATTAAATAAGGAGTGGGGACTTCGTAAAGGGAGCGTACTTTCACACGTTGCAGCATTTGAAGTTCCAAATTACGATCGTCTAATTTTTGTTACAGATGCAGCGATGAATATTGCACCTGATGTAACACAGAAAGCTGCTATTATACAGAATACTGTAGAAGTTGCCCAGGCAATAGGAATAGATCTGCCAAAGGTAGCGCCAATTGCAGCGGTAGAGGTTGTGAATCCTGCGATGCAAGCGACAATTGATGCAGCGATGTTAACTCAAATGAATCGCCGCGGACAAATTAAAAATTGTGTCGTTGATGGACCACTTGCTTTAGATAATGCAGTATCACAAATTGCAGCAGAACATAAAGGCATAGTAAGTGATGTAGCAGGTAAGGCAGACATTTTACTCGTCCCAACGATTGAAGCTGGAAATGTGCTATACAAATCACTCGTATACTTTGCGGATGCAAAAGTAGGAGCTATGATTGCTGGCGCAAAAGCACCGATTGTTTTAACATCTCGTGCTGATTCAGCAGAAACAAAAGTATATTCATTAGCATTGGCAGTTGCGACTGCTTCAAAATAAACCAAAAAGGGTAAAACACTAGGGGGAAACGACAATGACATTAGAAATCTTCGAATACTTAGAAAAATATGATTATGAGCAAGTAGTATTTTGTCAAGATAAAGAATCTGGTTTAAAAGCAATTATTGCAATTCATGATACAACACTTGGACCAGCTCTTGGTGGAACAAGAATGTGGACATATGATTCTGAAGAAGCGGCGATTGAAGATGCATTGCGTCTTGCAAAAGGGATGACATACAAAAACGCAGCAGCTGGCTTAAACTTAGGTGGTGCGAAAACAGTAATTATCGGTGATCCACGTAAAGATAAGAGCGAAGCGATGTTCCGCGCATTAGGACGTTACATTCAAGGACTAAACGGACGTTACATTACAGCTGAAGATGTTGGTACAACAGTAGATGATATGGATATTATCCACGAAGAAACTGACTTTGTAACAGGTATTTCACCATCATTCGGTTCTTCTGGTAACCCATCTCCAGTAACTGCATACGGTGTTTACCGTGGGATGAAAGCAGCTGCGAAAGAGGCTTTCGGTACTGATAATTTAGAAGGAAAAGTAATTGCTGTTCAAGGCGTTGGTAACGTAGCATATCACCTATGCAAACATTTACACGCTGAAGGAGCAAAACTAATCGTTACAGATATTAATAAAGAAGCTGTACAACGCGCGGTAGAAGAATTCGGTGCATCAGCAGTTGAACCAAATGAAATTTACGGTGTTGAATGTGATATTTACGCACCATGTGCATTAGGCGCAACAGTTAATGACGAAACTATTCCACAACTTAAAGCAAAAGTAATCGCAGGTTCTGCAAATAACCAATTAAAAGAAGATCGTCATGGCGACGTGATTCATGAAATGGGTATTGTATACGCACCAGACTATGTTATCAATGCTGGTGGTGTAATTAACGTAGCAGACGAGTTATATGGATACAATAGAGAACGTGCACTAAAACGTGTTGAGTCAATTTATGACACAATTGCAAAAGTAATCGAAATTTCAAAACGTGATGGCATTGCAACTTATGTAGCAGCAGATCGTTTAGCTGAAGAGCGCATTGCAAGCTTGAAAAACTCTCGTAGCACATACTTACGCAACGGTCACGACATTATTAGCCGTCGCTAATCATTCATATATTACTTTTACAAAAGGTGTGGTTACCTCTTACGAGGTTTCCACTTCCTTTTGAATTTATTAGTGGAGGTAGCAGCAGTGTCCTTAAATCGAATTCTTGTTATTAATCCGGGTAGTACATCCACAAAAATTGGTGTTTTTGATAATGAAAGACCCGTTTTAGAAGAGACTATTCGTCATGACGAAGAACAAATTGGAAAATATAAGAGAATTATCGACCAATATGAATTTCGTAAAGAAACGATCTTAGAAGTTCTACATTCTCACGGTATTAACATTTCAAAGTTAAACGCAGTTTGTGGGCGCGGGGGATTACTTCGTCCAATCGAAGGCGGAACATACACAGTGAACGATTCGATGTTAGAAGATTTAAAAAATGGCTTTAGCGGTCATCATGCTTCAAATCTTGGAGGCATTTTAGCATATGAAATCGCTTCTGGATTAAATATTCCGGCATTCATAGTAGATCCTGTCGTTGTAGATGAAATGGAGCCGATTGCTCGTATAAGCGGTATTGCTGGTATGGAACGTAAAAGCATTTTCCATGCATTAAACCAAAAAGCAGTTGCTCGTAAAGTAGCTGAAGAATTAAATCACAAATACGAGGATTTAAATTTATTAGTTACACATATGGGCGGCGGTATTACAGTTGGTGCTCATAAAAAAGGAAAAGTTATCGATGTGAATAACGGCTTAAACGGTGAAGGACCATTTAGTCCAGAGCGTGCTGGTACAGTACCGGTAGGACAATTAGTTGAGATGTGTTTCTCTGGTGAGTATTACCGTGACGAAATGGTTAAAAAGCTTGTTGGACAAGGTGGACTTGTAAGTCTAATCGGTACAAATGATGCAATCAAAGTAGAACAAATGGTTGAAAAAGGTGATCCGGAAGCAACTCTTATTTATAAAGCAATGGCATATCAAGTTGCGAAAGAGATTGGCGGAGCTAGCGCTGTACTTCACGGGAAAATTGATGCAATCGTTCTAACTGGTGGACTTGCGTACAGTAAAATTCTTGTCGATGAAATAAAAGAGCGTGTGGACTGGATTGCTGATGTTATCGTACATCCAGGGGAAGATGAATTACAAGCATTAGCAGAAGGAGCACTTCGTGTATTACGTGAAGAAGAAGCGCCGAAAGAGTATGTTGTACGAGAAAAACAAACAGTAGCTAGGGGTTGAGATAATGGCAAGAGAATATGATTTAGTCATCGTTGGCGGCGGTACTGGTGGTTATGTTGCTGCTATTCGAGCATCGCAACTAGGTTTAAAAACTGCACTTGTTGAAAAAGAAAATCTTGGTGGTACTTGTTTGCACAAAGGATGTATTCCTAGTAAAGCTCTTTTACGTAGTGCGGAAGTATACGCAACTGCTAAAAAAAGCGAAGAGTTCGGGGTTATTGCAAGTAATGTAGAACTAAACTTTGCGAAAGTACAAGAGCGTAAAGAGAAGATTGTAACGCAACTTCATAAAGGTGTTCAACACCTAATGAAACAAGGTAAAATTGATGTGTTTGAAGGTATTGGCCGTATTCTTGGCCCATCTATTTTCTCTCCAATGCCAGGGACAATTTCAGTTGAACTTGCAAGTGGAGAAGAGAATGAAATGTTAATTCCAAAAAATGTACTTGTTGCAACAGGTTCTCGTCCGAATTCATTACCAGGTTTAGAATTAGACGGAGAGTATGTAATGTCTTCCGATCATGCTCTAAAAATGGAAACGCTTCCTAGTTCGATTATTATCGTTGGTGGCGGTGTAATCGGTATTGAGTGGGCATCTATGCTTGCTGACTTCGGTGTAGAAGTTACAGTATTAGAGTATGCGAAAACGATACTACCACTTGAAGATCAGGACGTTTCAAAAGAAATGCAACGTCTATTCAAGAAAAAAGGTATTAAAGTGGTAACTGGTGCAAAAGTATTACCAGAAACATTGGTAAAAGATAATGGAGTAACAATTCAAGCTGAACATAACGGTGAGAATAAAGAATTTAAAGCAGAAAAAATGCTTGTATCTGTAGGAAGACAAGCCAATACGCAAAATATTGGTTTAGAGAATACGGATATCGTTGTGGAAAAAGGATACATTCAAACAAATGAGTTTTATCAAACGAAAGAATCTCATATTTACGCAATTGGAGATGTAATCGGTGGCTTACAACTTGCTCACGTTGCTTCTCATGAAGGAATTGTTGCAGTAGAACATATTGCGGGTAAAGAAGTTACACCAATTGATTATTCTATGGTATCAAAATGCGTATATAGCAGTCCGGAAGTTGCTTCTGTCGGTTTAACAGAACAAGAAGCGAAAGAAAAAGGCTATAAGTTAAAAGTAGGTAAGTTCTCATTCCGTGCAATCGGAAAAGCACTTGTATACGGCGAATCAGATGGTTTCGTAAAACTTGTAGTTGATGAAGAAACAAATGACATTCTTGGTGTTCACATGATTGGACCACATGTAACAGATATGATTTCTGAAGCTGGTCTTGCAAGAGTACTTGATGCAACACCGTGGGAAGTAGCACATACAATTCATCCGCATCCATCATTATCTGAGGCGATTGGTGAAGCAGCATTAGCTGTAGATGGAAAAGCGTTACACGCATAAAAATGTGGATTTAGGAGGTTATGAAAAATGGCAGAAGTAAAAGAAAAGCGCCATGAAGAGCTTGGCTTAAGTGATGAGCAAGTATTAGAGATGTTCCGTACGATGTTACTTGCGCGTAAAATCGACGAACGTATGTGGTTATTAAACCGCGCTGGTAAAATTCCATTCGTAATTTCTTGTCAAGGACAAGAGGCGGCACAAGTTGGAGCAGCATTCGCTCTTGATAGAGAGAAAGATTATGCATTACCATACTACCGTGATATGGGTGTTGTACTAGCGTTTGGTATGACAGCTAAAGAACTTATGTTGTCTGCTTTCGCGAAAGCTGGAGATCCAAACTCTGGTGGTCGTCAAATGCCTGGTCACTTCGGTCAAAAGAAAAATCGTATTGTGACAGGATCATCTCCAGTAACAACGCAAGTACCACATGCAGTTGGTATTGCATTAGCTGGAAAAATGGAAAAGAAAGATTTAGTAACGTTTGTTACATTTGGAGAAGGTTCTTCAAACCAAGGTGACTTCCATGAAGGGGCAAACTTTGCTGGCGTACACAAACTACCTGTTA
The DNA here is from genome assembly GCF_001884045.1 of Bacillus mobilis. Taxonomy (GTDB): domain Bacteria; phylum Bacillota; class Bacilli; order Bacillales; family Bacillaceae_G; genus Bacillus_A; species Bacillus_A mobilis. The sequence continues at coordinate 158,226 of NZ_MACF01000046.1, forward strand.
TTTTCATGTGTGAAAATAATAAATACGCAATCTCTATTCCGGTTGAAAAACAATTAGCATGTAAAAATGTATCAGATCGTGCAATTGGTTACGGTATGCCTGGATATACAATAGACGGAAACGATCCACTTGCAGTATATACAGCCGTAAAAGAAGCTGCAGACCGCGGCCGTCGTGGTGAAGGCCCAACTTTAATTGAAACAGTATCATATCGTTTAACAGCACATTCTAGTGACGATGATGATCGTGTTTATCGTGATAAAGAAGAAGTAGAAGAAGCAAAGAAAAAAGATTCAATTATAACATTTGCTGCTTATTTAAAAGAAGCTGGCGTGTTAACTGAGGAATCTGAAAAACAAATGTTAGACGAAATTATGCATATCGTAAATGAAGCAACAGAATATGCAGAAAATGCTCCGTATGCAGCACCTGAAGATGCATTGAAGCACGTATACGCAGAATAGGGGGGAACGTTTCATGGCTGTAATGTCTTATATTGATGCTATTACATTAGCAATGCGCGAAGAAATGGAACGCGATGAGAAAGTATTCGTTTTAGGTGAAGATGTTGGTAAAAAAGGTGGCGTATTTAAAGCGACACATGGTTTGTATGATCAATTTGGTGAAGATCGTGCGCTTGATGCACCGCTTGCGGAATCTGCAATTGCTGGGGTAGCAATTGGTGCGGCAATGTATGGTATGCGTCCAATCGCTGAAATGCAGTTTGCTGATTTCATCATGCCAGCAGTAAACCAAATTGTTTCTGAGGCAGCAAAAATTCGTTATCGTTCTAATAACGATTGGACTTGTCCAGTTACAATTCGTGCACCATTTGGTGGGGGTGTCCACGGTGCATTGTATCATTCACAATCTGTGGAAGCGATGTTTGCAAACCAACCAGGTTTAAAAATTGTTATCCCTTCTACACCATATGATGCAAAAGGCTTATTAAAAGCAGCAATTCGTGATGAAGATCCAGTATTATTCTTCGAACATAAACGTGCATATCGCTTAATTAAAGGTGAAGTGCCAGAGGATGATTACGTATTACCAATCGGAAAAGCAGATGTAAAACGTGAAGGTGATGATATTACTGTTATCACATACGGATTATGTGTTCATTTTGCTCTTCAAGCAGCTGAAAAGTTAGCACAAGATGGCATCTCTGCACATGTTCTTGATTTACGTACTGTATATCCATTAGATAAAGAAGCAATTATTGAAGCAGCTTCTAAAACAGGTAAAGTTCTTCTTGTAACAGAAGACAATAAAGAAGGAAGTATTATCAGTGAAGTGGCAGCAATTATTGCGGAAAACTGTCTGTTTGATTTAGATGCGCCAATCGCACGTCTTGCAGGTCCAGACGTTCCAGCGATGCCATATGCACCAACAATGGAAAAATTCTTTATGGTAAATCCAGATAAAGTTGAAAAAGCAATGCGTGAACTTGCGGAATTTTAATCGGGGGGACTATACATGGCTGTAGAAAATATCACAATGCCTCAGCTCGGGGAGAGCGTTACAGAGGGTACAATTAGTAAATGGCTCGTTAATGTTGGCGATCACGTAAATAAGTATGATCCGCTTGCAGAAGTAATGACTGATAAAGTAAATGCTGAAGTACCATCTTCTTTCACTGGTATTGTGAAAGAGTTAATCGCTGGTGAAGGTGAGACGTTAGCTGTAGGCGAAGTAGTTTGTGTTATTCAAGTAGAAGGCGCAGATGAAGTAGCAGCGACAGCTGTTGAAGAAAAAACAAAAGAAGAACCAAAGGCAGAAGTAGCTACGTCTGCAAAAGCACCGAAAGCAAAACAACCAACTGATGGAAAACCACGTTTTTCACCAGCTGTTTTAAAACTTGCGGGTGAGCATAACGTTGATTTAGATCTAGTAGAAGGTACGGGAGCAAATGGCCGTATCACTCGTAAAGATATTTTAACGCTAGTGGAATCTGGAAATATTCCGCAAGCAGGTGCGAAGAAAGAGGAAGCGGTAGCAGCAGTAGTAGAAGCTCGTCCAGAAGCACCAAAAGCTGCGCCAGTCGCACAAAAAGTAGAAGCGGCAAAACCAGTTTCTGTACCAACAATGCCTGGCGATATCGAAATTCCAGTAACAGGTGTGCGTAAAGCAATTGCAGCGAACATGTTGCGTAGTAAACACGAAGCACCACACGCTTGGATGATGATTGAAGTAGATGTGACAAACCTTGTGTCATACCGTAATTCAATTAAAGGTGATTTCAAAAAACGCGAAGGCTTTAACTTAACGTTCTTTGCTTTCTTCGTAAAAGCAGTAGCACAAGCGTTAAAAGAGTATCCTCAAATCAATTCAATGTGGGCTGGCGATAAGATTGTTCAGAAGAAAGATATTAACCTTTCTATCGCTGTTGCAACAGAGGACGAACTATTTGTACCAGTAATTAAACACGCGGACGAGAAGACGATTAAAGGTATCGCTCGTGAAATTACAGAGCTTGCAGGAAAAGTACGTACGAAATCGTTAAAAGCGGACGAAATGCAAGGTGGAACATTTACAATTAATAACACAGGATCATTCGGTTCTGTTCAATCTATGGGTATTATTAATTACCCACAAGCGGCTATTTTACAAGTTGAATCAATTGTAAAACGCCCAGTTATTATGGATAACGGTATGTTCGGTGCTCGCGACATGGTTAACTTATGTTTATCACTTGATCACCGTGTACTAGATGGCCTAATTTGTGGCAAGTTCTTAGGACGTGTAAAAGAAATTCTAGAAAATACGTCAGAAAATAATACATCTGTATATTAATAAAAAGCTCGCTTATGCGAGCTTTTTATCATCTTATTTCTTCATTTGCATCCTACTATATGTACAACACTTTTCACGGCAATCTTACAATGAACGAGTATGTATTAGAAATTTACGAAAATACATTGCTGATATATGGTATATAGATATAAAATAAGAAAAGAATAATTTTTTTGGCAAATCTTACTGACGAAACTGTAGTATAATATATTGTATTGTATGAAAAAGAGAGTTATTCTATATAAGTGTTTTATAGATAATGTGTAATCAGTCGTCAAAACATGAAGAATGTTGACTCCTGGTTTTTTATTTTGCTGTAACAATGTTTCAGGAGGATGTCATGAAAAGAAGTACCGAGTTTCTAAAAAGTTTAGATGTAAAATTAATATTAATTTTGTTTGCATTATGTGTTACGAGTATAGCTGCTATATATAGCAGTCAGCAAACTGGCCAATATGGAGAGGCAAACTTTGCGATGAAACAGGGTTTGAACTACATAATTGGAGTTGTATTGTTACTGCTTGTTGCAAGCATTGACTTAGATCAATTACAAAAATTGTCTTGGCCACTTTATATCGTTGGATTTGCTTCACTTATTCTTTTGAAAATACTACCGGTTTCCACTTTTACACCTGAAAAATTAGGTGCAAAAAGATGGTTTGTGTTTCCATTAGTTGGACAAATTCAGCCATCTGAGTTTTTCAAAATTTCCTTGCTTCTCGTAGTAGCAAGTATAGCAGTGAAACATAATGCACAGTATATGGCAAGAACATTCCAAACAGATTTACAATTAGTAGGTAAAATTATGCTAGTATCTCTCCCGCCTATGGCTGTTGTATATAGCCAACCGGATACAGGGATGGTGTTCTTATATGCTGCTGCTATTGCATGTATTTTATTTATGTCAGGTATTCAGAAGAAATTGATAGCGTTATGTACAGTTATTCCGGTGACCGTTTTATCTGCGTTAATATTTATTTACGTAAGGTATGAGGATTTCTTCTTTAATAATTTAGTTACGTTACTAAAACCTCACCAACAATCACGTATTGTAGGTTGGTTAAATCCATTTGAAAATGCAGATCAAGGTTATCAAACACAGCAATCGATTTTAGCTGTAGGTAGTGGTGGTATGGAAGGGAAAGGGTTTGGTGAAGGGAACGTTTATATCCCTGAGAAGCATACTGACTTTATTTTTGCTACAATTGCCGAAGAAGGTGGATTTATCGTAGCAGCTTTAGTTGTATTCTTGTTCCTATTACTACTATATAGAACAATTATTATTGGTTATTCTGCTGATAATTTATTCGGTACATTATTATGTGCTGGATCAATTGGGATATTAACGGTTCAAATATTCCAAAACATCGGTATGATCGTTGGATTAATGCCTGTAAAAGGGATTGCATTACCTTTCTTATCATACGGGGGAAGTTCCTTGTTCTCAAATATGATTATGATGGGTCTCATATTATCGGTACGGAAAACGTATAAAAAGTATATGTTTTCTGTTAAGTAAAAAGCTGGTTCGTTTAAATACGAACCAGCTTTTTTACATATATGCTCTTAAACGTTGCAAACTAAAACAGAATAGCAGTTTGAGACGGGTAAGGAGTGCAAAGTGATGCATATGCATATTTTTGAAGGGGCACGGCATCTTTCTAATAGTGAGTGGGTTATTCGGGCTATTATAGCATACATATTCTTAATATTAGTTGCGAAAGCGATGGGACAAAGGTCCATCGCACAACTTCGTTTTTTAGATGTCGTATTAGTGTTATTGCTTGGTGGGAATATTTCTAACGCATTATCTGATGAAAAAGTGGGATTACTCGGTTCGATGATTACAACGTTCATACTCGTTGTACTTCACATTATAAGCTCAGTCTTAATGTTGAAATGGGATAGATGGAGACGCTTTTTAGAGCCGGCACCTATTATTCTTATACATAATGGTTCCATTGATTTTAGCAATTTGAAAAAAGCGAGAATTACGGTGGAATATTTATTTTCGGAACTTCGTATGCGAAATGTGAGCGATATTCAAACGGTTAAATTAGCATTATGGGAAGCAAGCGGTGTTGTTTCTATATTTCAGTATCCCCAATATGAAGCAGCTTCACGACTTGATCTGAAAGTGGCGGGAAGAAGGTCTCCAGTTTCTTTTGTATTAGTAAAGGATGGGAGCATTCAGCAAGATGTTCTAGCTTTAGTAGGAAAAACAGAAGAGTGGGCGAGAGAATTTTTAGAGAAGAGCGCAGAAGTTGAATCCATTATGTTAGCTACAGTAGATGAAGCTCATAAAATAAATATTTTGTTAAAAAAATGAAAAATATACGCATTTTGTCGTTTCATACATATGATACAATAGTGTGGACAACGAAAAAGGAGGGATACGATGGGATATGTAGAGGAGTTACGAAAAGTAGTTGGTCATCGCCCTTTAATTTTAGTTGGTGCTGTTGTACTCGTTATAAATGAACATGGATATGTATTATTACAGCAAAGAACAGAGCCTTACGGAAAATGGGGATTGCCTGGCGGGCTAATGGAGCTTGGCGAATCACCAGAAGAAACAGCTTGCCGTGAAGTATATGAAGAGACAGGAATAGAAGTGAAGAACCTTCGATTAATTAATGTATTTTCAGGAGCGAATTATTTTACAAAACTAGCAAATGGTGATGAATTTCAATCCGTAACGACAGCCTATTATACCGAGGAATACGAAGGGGAGTTTGTTATGAATAAAGAAGAAGCGGTTCAGCTTACATTCTTTCCACTAACAGAACTACCTGACTATATTGTAGGATCGCATAAAAAAATGATTATGGAATATATAAAAATTATGGGAAATAAGATATAATACAATGAAAGAGATACAAAAACACAGTTCTGGTCGGTAGTCCAGACGCATGATTACATGTCAGTAACCTTCCCCTCCGGGATGTCCGGTATTTCTAATTTTTTTAAAGGAGGGGCTGTCAATGGATTTGACAGTATATCACGATGGTCAATTTTTCGTAGGAATTATTACACATAAAGAAAAAGGAAAATTGTATGGAGCACGGTATATTTTTGGAATGGAACCTTCAGATGAAGAAGTACTTATATTTGTGAATGGTCCAATGTTAGCGTATTTCCAGCACGTTGCAAAATGCGGTGTGGAAGTGAAAGAAAAACAACGTCCAAAAAATATAAAACGTATCATACGACAAGCGGCAAAAGAAGTAAATGTAAAACGTTTTACTAAGGCACAAGAGGCAATTGGCTTATCTTATGAACTGCATAAACAAGAAAAGAAAGTGCGATCTAAAGAGATGCGAGAAGCTGAAAAACAAAGAAGACGTTTAATCAAAGTACAAAAAGCAAAGCAAAAGCATCGTGGCCATTAAGAAAAGGTGTTAGAGCAAGAGCTCTAACACCTTTTCTATACCCAAATACAAGTAAACTTACTTGTATTTCATAAACATTAACTGGTAAGATACAAATAGGTAGTTTTAGAGGAGGGAAAAGATTGATTAATTTTAACTTTTTTATGAATGATGTTGTCCGCCAAGCGCGTGAAGAGATTGTCTCTGCTGGATATACAGAATTGACGACGCCGGAAGCAGTAGAAGAAGCGTTTAAAAGAAATGGAACAACACTTGTAATGGTAAACTCTGTATGTGGTTGTGCAGGTGGTATTGCTCGTCCTGCTGCTGCGCATTCCGTACATTATGATAAACGTCCTAACCATCTTGTAACGGTGTTTGCAGGTCAAGATAAGGAAGCAACAGCAACAGCTCGTGAATATTTTGAAGGATATCCACCTTCTTCTCCATCATTCGCTTTATTAAAAGATGGAAAAATTGTAACGATGGTAGAACGTCATGAAATTGAAGGTCATGAACCAATGCAAGTTATTGCAAAGCTACAATCTTATTTCGAAGAGAATTGTGAAGAACTATAAATATAAGTGAAAAGGCGGTACGTCCACAATGAAGTGGATGTACCGCCTTTTTTTATTTAGTATTAAAATTTATCCCGCTTTAATGAGCAGTAAGACCCCCACCTCAAAATGCAGTGAAAGCAAAGAAGTTAGGTGGGGGATGAAGAAAACCCCCACTGATTAAAGTTTCACTTTATGGGACATGCATAGTTATGTTGTTTTATGCAATATTTTATACATGATAAACGTTATTAATATTGTTATTTTATTTATTTTTATTTTATATATTGCATAAAAATGAAAGTGCTGATACAATACAAACATCGAATAAATATTCTATTAAACTTTTAAATATACATTATTAGGGGGAAGAAAGATGAAGAAGTTATTATCGATATCGTTTGCACTTATTTTAATTGTAAGTATGTTCAGCGCTTGTAGTAATGGGGACGAAAAGGCTAGTGGAAAAAATAAAAAAGTACTGGTTATGGGGACTTCAGCAGATTATAAACCATATGAATACGTGGAAGCTTCAAAAAGTGATGAAATTATCGGCTTTGATGTTGATGTTGCTAAATATATCGGAAAAGAACTTGGTTATGAAGTGAAAATGAAAGATATGGATTTTGGTGGTTTATTAGCATCGCTTAGCTCAGGAAAAGTTGATTTCGTAATGGCAGGTATGACGCCTACTGCAGAGCGTAAAAATAATGTTGATTTCACAGATATTTATTTTGTTGCGAAAAACATGGTCGTTTCTAAAAAGGATTCTAACATTCAATCTGTAGAGGATTTAAAAGGGAAAAAAGTAGGGGTACAAACAGGATCTATTCAAGAAGAGAAAGCGGCAGAATTTAAAAAACAAGTAGATTTCAAAGTTGAGGGACGTGACCGTATACCAGAAATCGTACAAGAAATTAAAGCTGGTCGTTTTGACGCTGCAATTATAGAAGACACAGTTGCTAAAAATTATGTAGAGAAAATGAAAGATTTACAAGGAATTGAAATTCAAGAAGCACCAGAAGAAGTAGGAGCAGCAATTGCCCTTCCGAAAAACAGTGATAAAACAGCAGAATTTAATAAAGTAATTAAAAAGATGCAAGAAAATGGAGAAATGGATAAATTAGTGAAGAAATGGTTTGGCAGCGAAAAATAAGCTGCCTTTCACTTTTCTGTGAGGGGAATGAATAGAATGAACTTAGATTTTTCGGCGATTACGCCTTCGATACCATATATACTAAAAGGCCTAGAAGTTACTTTGAAAATTGTAGCAGTATCAGCGCTAGTAGGATTTATTTTAGGAACGTTATTAGCGCTTTGCAAAATTGCTAGAATACGAGCATTAAATATAGCGGCAGATTTTTATACATCAATTTTCCGTGGTACACCACTTGTATTACAATTAATGATTATTTATTTCGGTGTCCCGCAAATAATTGGTTATGATATACCAGCATTCGTAGCAGCTGTATTAGCATTTAGCTTAAATTCAGGTGCATATATGTCAGAGGTAATTCGTGCCGGCATTCAAGCGGTTGATAATGGACAAACAGAAGCAGCGATGGCTTTAGGGATACCTTACGGAAAAATGATGCGAAATATTATTTTCCCTCAAGCATTAAAAAATATATTACCAGCGCTTGTGAACGAGTTTGCGACACTTACGAAAGAATCGGCTGTAGTAACAGTAATAGGAGCGACAGATTTAATGCGCCGTGCTTACATTGTAGGCGGTGAGACGTTTAAATATCTTGAACCATTACTTTTTGTTGGACTAATTTATTATATGCTAGTCATTATTCTTACATTAGTCGGGAAGGCAATTGAAGGGAGAATGAAGAAAAGTGATTAAAATTGAAAACCTTCATAAATCATTTGGAAAAAACGAAGTATTAAAAGGAATTACAACAACGATTGAAAAAGGGGAAGTAGTAGCAATTATTGGACCGTCTGGATCAGGGAAATCAACATTTTTACGTTGTATGAATGTGTTAGAAGCACCGACAAATGGTCAAATTTGGATTGGAACGGAAGAAGTAACGAATCCGAAAACGAATATTATGCACGTTCGTGAAAATGTCGGAATGGTATTTCAGCATTTCCACCTATTTCCTCATATGACTGTATTAGAAAATATTACGTATGCTCCTATCAATGTAAAAGGAGTAACGAAACAAGAAGCTGATAAGAAAGCCGAGAAACTTTTAGAAAAGGTCGGTTTATTAGATAAAAAAGATACGTATCCAAACCGTCTTTCGGGAGGACAAAAGCAACGTGTAGCAATTGCGAGAGCGTTGGCGATGGAACCAGAAGTTATGTTATTTGATGAACCAACATCAGCACTAGATCCAGAGATGGTAAAAGAAGTGTTAGAAGTTATGAAATCATTAGTTACGACAGGAATGACAATGGCGATTGTTACACATGAAATGGGATTCGCAAAAGAAGTGGCAGATCGTGTTCTCTTTTTAGATGGTGGAAAGCTTGTAGAAGATAGTGCGCCAGCAGAATTTTTTGCAGCACCGAAAAGTGAACGTGCGCAACAATTTTTACAAAAAATATTGTAATATGTAACGGTTACGTGAATAATAAGTAGAAAAGGATGACATTGTGTCATCCTTTTTTTATACTAACTGTAAATACGTTTATACATATAGGAGCAGTGCTATGTTCAAAATTGGATACCGTACAGTAAAAACAGCAATAGGGACAGGCGCAGCAGTTTTTATTGCTCAGTTATTAGGATTAGAATTTTATAGTTCAGCGGGCATTTTAGTTATATTATGTGTACAAAATACGAAACGTAAATCACTTCAAGTATCGTTACATCGTTTTTTAGCTTGTGTATTATCAATGGTATTCGCGTTTTGTATTTTTGAAACAATTGGATATACACCGCTAGCAATTAGTATATTATTACTTACATTTATTCCGACTGCAGTTATGCTTAAAATTCAAGAAGGTATTGTCACGAGTTCAGTTATTGTGATGCATCTATATTCATTGAAACAAATTACATGGCTTATTGTTGGAAATGAAATTGCGATATTAACGATAGGAATTAGCGTGGCTTTATTAGTGAATATGTATATGCCAAGTAGTGAAAATAAGCTAAAAGAGTATCAGGATACAATAGAAAGTAATTTTAAAACAATTTTGTTTGAAATGGTCGTTTATTTACGAAACAGAGAAAGTAGTTGGAGCGGGGCAGAACTTATTGAAACTGAAAATATGCTAAATGAAGCAAGGGATTTATCGTTTAAGAAACTTGAGAATGCATTTATGCGAGAAGATGGCTATTACTATCGTTACTTTAATATGCGTATGCAGCAATTCGAAATTTTAGAGCGGATGATACCATTAGCAGCTTCTTTATCATGGACATATGAACAAGCTGACATGATTGCGGATGTGGTTGAAAACATTGGGAATGCTATTAGCCCTGAGAGTACTGGGGTTATTTCCTTAAGACAGCTGCAAGAAATGAGAGAATTATTTAGAGACATGCCATTGCCCGTTACACGTGAAGAGTTTGAGATACGTGCGAAGCTTGTTCAACTTGTGTATGAAATGGAGCAATATTTACTCATTAAAAGTCGTTTTAAGGGAAAGGATAATATAAAAGAACTTATATAGAAGGTAGGAATTACTTATGCCGTATCTTCTCTCTTTCATATTATGTTTTTCTTTATCGCCTATTTGGCCTCTTGGTGATAATCCACGTGCCGGAGATCCTTTCATTATTGTAAATAAAGCGACGAATAAACTAGCTTATATTGACGATGGAAAGATTCAAAAGGTTTTTCCAGTAGCGACAGGGAAAACAAATGAATTAACTCCAGAGGGAACTTTTGATGTTGTAATGAAAGCGAAGGATCCGTATTATATTGCAAAGAATATTCCCGGGGGATCACCGAAAAATCCGCTTGGGTCAAGGTGGATTGGATTTAATGCAAGAGGAACTGATGGAAGTAAATATGGAATACATGGAACAAACCAACCTAGTTCGATTGGAAAGTATATTTCACAAGGATGTATAAGGATGAAGAAAAACGATGTGGAGTATTTATTTGATCGCATTCCAATTGGAACGAAAGTATGGATTGTGAAGTCAAAACAATCATTTCAGCAATTGGCAAAACAAAAAGGAGCCATTGCATATGAAAAAGCCAACGAAAAGGTTGGCTTTTTCTATTGTAATAAGTTGTCTTGACATGTGTACATAACCATGAGTTAATGAGAGTATAGAAAGATAAAGTAAAACTTTAATCAGTGGAAGGTTTTTACCCGCTGACTATCAGCCCGCACCAATCGGGGTAAAAATTAGATAAAGGGGTTGCTCATATGTACTTGAATCCAAAAATTTCGTATATGCAATTTTTTATGGGATTTCTATTTGTTATTACATTCATATTGGCAACTTTTAATATATGTTCTTATCTCGTAGCAATTGTATGTATGGCATTACTCAATCTTACTTTTGTTATTGGAGCATTTCAGCAGAAACAATATACAAGTTTTATAACAGCACTTATAATGTCATTTTCCTTTAGTATTGTAGCGATTGTGCTTTATATAAAATAAACCATCTCGATATCGAGATGGTTTATTTTGTTATGTATAAAGAGTAAAAAAAGGACGAAAACATCGTCCTTTTTACCAAAACATACTTGCGCCAGCAAGTAATGTTGTTACAAGCATAGAAATTAGCATGACATAAACCATAACTTTTTGAGCTTTTTTATGCATCGTTAAACCTCCTTGCAAATCAGTACAATATCATTGTAACGAGAAATGATATTGTGGACAAGGGGAGAGAAGTGACAAAATTCGAGAAGTGTGTGTAAAGTATAACAGGAAATTTGTATGTATGTAGAGAATATATAATAATGATAGAGTATAAGTTTTTTGTTATGCAAGCTGAAGAATGGAGATACGATGATGAAAATATACGAAACAAATCGTTTACATTTAAGGGAAATTGATGAGTCGTATGCTGAAAAAGTTCTTCAATATTACGACAGAAATCGTGAATTTTTAAAAGCTTGGGAAGAGTATAGACCGGATGATTTTTTTACGTTAGATTATCAGAAGAAAAAGTTACAAAAGGATAGAAAAGAGTTTGCAGAAGGTAAAATCATCAGACTTTGGATTTTTAAAAAGGGTGATGATACAAAAATTATTGGGTGTATTTCATTTAATTTAATTGTTCGCGGCATTTATCAATCTTGTGTGCTCGGCTATAAATTAGATAAGGCAGAATTGAATAAAGGCTATACGACAGAAGCGCTTAGGAAAGCTATTCAAGTTACTTTCGAAGAATTTCAGTTACATCGTATAGAAGCACCGATTATGCCACGAAATTTAGCATCTATACAAGTAGTGACGAAGATAGGTTTTCAATATGAGGGCGTGTCTAGGAAGATGTTAATGGTAAATGGAGTATGGGAAGATCATATGCGCTGGGTATTGTTAAATGAGTAATAGAAAGCAGATGGTTATCTAGACATATAAACCGTCTGTTTTTTGTCTTGTATTTCGAAACTTTTGCGAAATTCTGTTATAATTAATAGTGTTACATACATAATGGTAGTGCAGGAGGCGCAGTATTATGATTAATCAAGAACGTTTAGTAAATGAATTTATGGAATTAGTACAAGTAGATTCTGAAACGAAATTTGAAGCAGAAATTTGTAAAGTATTAACAAAGAAATTTACAGATTTAGGTGTAGAAGTATTTGAAGATGACACAATGGCTGTTACTGGTCATGGTGCAGGTAACTTAATTTGTACTTTACCAGCAACAAAAGATGGTGTTGATACAATTTACTTTACTTCTCATATGGATACAGTAGTTCCTGGTAATGGAATTAAGCCCTCTATTAAAGATGGATATATCGTATCAGATGGTACTACGATTTTAGGTGCGGATGATAAAGCAGGATTAGCATCAATGTTCGAAGCAATTCGTGTTTTAAAAGAGAAAAATATCCCGCATGGTAAAATTGAATTTATTATTACAGTTGGAGAAGAATCTGGTCTTGTTGGTGCAAAAGCATTAGATCGTGAGCGCATTACAGCGAAATACGGTTACGCATTAGATAGCGATGGAAAAGTTGGTGAAATCGTTGTTGCAGCTCCAACACAAGCGAAAGTGAATGCAATTATTCGCGGGAAAACAGCTCATGCTGGTGTAGCACCAGAAAAAGGTGTATCTGCAATTACTATTGCAGCAAAGGCAATTGCGAAGATGCCACTTGGTCGTATTGATTCTGAAACAACTGCAAATATTGGACGTTTTGAAGGTGGTACACAAACAAATATCGTTTGCGATCATGTACAAATCTTTGCAGAGGCGCGTTCTTTAATCAATGAAAAAATGGAAGTACAAGTTGCGAAAATGAAAGAAGCATTTGAAACAACTGCAAAAGAAATGGGTGGTCATGCAGACGTTGAAGTAAACGTTATGTACCCAGGATTTAAATTTGCTGATGGCGATCACGTTGTAGAAGTTGCAAAACGTGCAGCTGAAAACATTGGTCGTACACCTTCTCTTCACCAAAGTGGTGGCGGAAGTGATGCAAACGTAATTGCAGGACACGGTATTCCAACAGTTAACTTAGCGGTTGGTTATGAAGAAATTCATACAACAAACGAAAAGATTCCTGTTGAAGAATTAGCGAAAACAGCAGAATTAGTTGTTGCAATTATTGAAGAAGTAGCGAAGTAATGTAATAGAAAAAGCGTGTAAATCATAATTGATTTACACGCTTTTTATTTTGATTCGATTGCTTTTACAAGGCGGATCAGCCAATATAAGAAAATCCATGGCAGTATATCATTTGTTATAATGCCCAGTAGACTTGGAAGAATCCCTGCTACGTTTATATTAAAAATAGGGAGTAATAAATAATTAATTAAAATGATTAATATAATAATGAGAAATGTATAGTTGAGTTTGCTGTGTGATTTCATAACAAATCACTCCTTTTACAATAATATCCATCACTCGTATTAAGTATAGCAAAAATAGGGATAAAAAGAATAAGTAATTATTATATTGTGCATGAATTTGATATAATGAAGGAACAAATGTTCTTCGAAGGGGTGAGTACTATGCGAGAAATGTATCCGAAAAAGGGTCGTGTTATTTTACATGTAGATATGAATTGTTTTTTCGCATCTGTTGAAATTGCTCATGACCCATCATTACAAGGAAAGCCGTTAGCGGTTGCTGGAAATGAAAAAGAAAGAAAAGGAATTATCATAACATGTAGTTATGAGGCGAGAGACTATGGAATACGTACAACGATGCCTCTTTGGGAAGCGAAAAGGTTATGCCCGCAATTAGTTGTAAGGCGTCCTAATTTTACATTATATCGTGAAGCTTCATTTCAAATGTTTCAAATCCTTTCCCGTTTTACGGAAAAAATACAACCAGTCTCAATAGATGAAGGGTATTTAGATATTACAGATTGTTACGCACTCGGTTCGCCTCTTGAAATAGCAAAGATGATTCAACAAGCATTATTAACAGAGTTACAGCTGCCGTGTAGCATCGGAATTGCTCCAAACCTTTTCCTAGCAAAAACAGCTTCTGATATGAAAAAGCCTCTCGGTATTACTGTGCTTCGAAAACGAGATATTCCAGAAATAATTTGGCCACTTCCAGTTGGAGCAATGCATGGAATTGGAGAAAAAACAGCTGAAAAATTAAATGATATTCATATACAAACAATTGAGCAGTTAGCAAAAGGAAACGAACATATCATTCGCGCTAAAATTGGAAAGCATGGTGTTGATTTAAAGCGGCGGGCAAACGGTATGGATGATAGGGAAGTTGATCCGAGTCAAATGGGACAGCATAAAAGTGTTGGTAATTCGATGACCTTTTCAAAGGATATGGATGAAGAGAAAGAATTACTTGATATGTTAGAACGGCTATCAAAATCAGTGAGTAAAAGATTACAAAAGCGAACTCTTGTCAGCTATAATATTCAAATTATGATTAAATATCATGATAGGCGGACAGTAACGCGGAGTAAGCAATTGAAAAATGCGATTTGGGAAGAACGAGATATTTTTCAGGCAGCATCTCGCTTATGGAAGCAACATTGGGACGGTGATTCCGTCCGTTTACTAGGTGTTACAGCTACTGAAATAGAGTGGAAGACAGAATCGGTGAAACAATTAGATTTGTTTTCATTTGAAGAAGATGCGAAAGAAGAGCCACTACTTGCTGTCATCGATCAAATTAATGATAAATATGGAATGCCCCTTTTACAACGAGGTAGTCAATTGTTACGTAAGCAAGAAAAGTCTTTTCAGCAAAAATTAGAAAATAAGTTTATGTAGAAGGTGTCATGAAGCTGTACATATCATGACACCTTTTATTTTTAACTTGCTTCTAAATCTAATGAAGTTTTCCAACCAGCTGCAGTAACGCCAGCTTCTAATAGCATTCTACTCACTATTTTTTCAATTAAGACTGCTGCATTTGTATTGCAATGTAATGTAGCTTGTATACACACTTTTTGCTTAGAATCTACGTCTTCACTATACAATTCTTTTAAACCAATGCCTTCAGAACTGACCATATGCATAAGTAAAAACCGAATATGGGCTTCGTGTTCTTCTGAACAAGTAAGAGAAAGGAAGTAGTTCGTTTGTTCAGGTGATTCTTCTTTTGATTTTTGATTCATAAAGAGAGCGATTGGACGGAGTAGTATATTTGCCAGTAAAACGCCGGTTGCACCTAATATAGCTGCAACGAGGAAACCAGCGCCTGTAAGAGTACCAACAGCAGCTGCGCACCATAGAGTAGCCGCAGTATTAAGCCCTCTAATACTAAAACCATCGCGGATAATAACGCCGCCTCCTAAAAAACCAATCCCACTAACGACTTGAGCGGCAATACGTGAGGGGCTAGCATCGTGATCAAGCATGACGGATAATAAAACAAATATACAGGCACCAAGTGATACGAGAGCATTTGTCCGTAATCCAGCCATCCTGTGTCTCCATTGCCGTTCCATTCCGATGCAAGCACCTACAATAATTGCGATAAATAATCTTAATACAATGTCATACCATACCATCCTGGTCACCTCCATACATATAAGTCCATGTTATGTTTTTGAGAATGAGTGGGTACTCCCACTCATTCTCATTTCTATCCCGCTATTTGCGGGCTGATGAAAGCTTCACTTTATAACCAGCTATGAAACTTTTTAATATAAACTTTTTTTAGGAACTGTGTTAAGAAAGCATAGCCTAATAGTATTCCTATTAACCAAGGGAAATAGCTAAGTGGTAATGCTTGTAATCCAACAGCTGCTCCAAGTGGCGAGAATGGAATATAAATTCCGATTGCCATAATACAAGCGGTTAATAAAAGAACTGGTATTGATGCAGTACTTTGAATGAACGGAATCTTCTGTGTTCTTATCATGTGAACAATTAAAGTTTGTGTTAGTAATCCAACGACAAACCAACCAGATTGGAATAATGATTGTTCGCTAGCTGTATTTGCGCCGAAGACGTTCCACATGACTACATATGTGATGATATCAAATATGGAACTAATTGGACCGATACAAATAATGAAGTTCCGTAAATTCGCAGTATCCCATTTTCTTGGTTTTTCTAAAAACTCTTTATCCATTTTGTCCCATGGAATAGACAGTTGTGAAATATCATAAAGCAAGTTTTGAATTAAAAGGTGAATGGCAAGCATCGGCAAGAAGGGGATGAAAGCACTTGCTACTAACACACTAAATACATTTCCAAAGTTAGAGCTAGCTGTCATTTTAATATATTTTAAAATGTTTCCAAATGTAGTGCGTCCTTCTAAAATACCTGCTTCTAATATGGTTAAACTTTTTTCGAGTAAAATAATGTCGGAAGACTCTTTTGCAATATCGGTAGCAGTATCAACAGATATGCCAACATCAGCTTCACGTAATGCTACGGCATCGTTAATGCCATCTCCCATATAACCTACAGTGTGTCCGTTTCCTTGTAATACTCGTATAATGCGAGATTTTTGCATTGGATTTAGTTTAGCAAATACAGTTGTTTCTTCGGCCAATTTTGCTAATGCTTTATCAGGTAAAGAATCGATTTCGTAACCAAGGACAGGCTCACCGATATTTAATCCAACTTCTTTGCAAACTTTTCTTGTCACGATTTCGTTATCGCCAGTTAAAATTTTTACTTGTACTCCATGTTTCTGTAATGCTTGAATGGCAGTAGCTGCAGATGGTTTCGGTGGATCTAAAAAGCCGATATATCCAGCGAGAATCATATCATTTTCATCTTGTACCGTGTACTCTGTATCATGTATTGGTCTATCTTTTTTATAAGCTACAGCAATAACACGCATACCTTCACTATTTAATGTCTCACTTAGTTGTTTTACATGTGAGCGCATGTCATCGGTAAGAGAATCAACTTTTCCATCTACTTCAGTGTAGTTACAAATAGATAAAATTTCTTCTACTGCCCCTTTACAAACCATTGTATGTTCACCTGAAATATCTTTCACGATGACAGACATACGCCGGCGTGCAAAATCAAATGGAATTTCATCTAGTTTTTGAAAAATGGATGGATTAAACTTCTGGTTTTCTTCTGTATGTTTCATAACAGCTTTATCTATTAAATTTTTCAATCCTGTTTGATAGAAGCTATTTAAATAGGCGAAGTGTAATACACGATTACATGTATTACCGTTTGGATCTAAATGCCGGACAAGTACGACTTTATCTTCTGTTAAAGTACCTGTTTTATCGGTACAAAGAATGTTCATAGCACCTAAGTTTTGAATAGAATTCAGTTGTTTTACAATTACTTTCTGTTTAGACATGTTAACGGCACCTTTTGCTAAATTAGCAGTTACAATCATTGGTAACATTTCAGGTGTGAGGCCAACAGCAATTGCGATAGCGAAGAAGAAAGCCTCTTGCCAATCCCCTTTTGTGAATCCGTTAATGAGAAGAACGATAGGCGCCATAATAAGCATGAATGTAATTAAGAGCCAGCTTACTTTGTTTACACCTTTATCAAAGCTTGTTTCTACTCGTTTGCCGATTACCTTTTTTGCTAAAGAGCCGAAATACGTATCGGTACTTGTGGAGATGACAACAGCTTTTGCACTACCACTTACAATATTTGTACCCATAAAACAAAGGTTTTCCATATCGAGTGGATTGTAATTTTTTTTCATGTTTTTCGGTAACATATGTTTATTCTCTGTATGGTAGCAGTTTTCATACTTTTCCACAGGAAGTGCTTCCCCAGTTAAAGAAGACTGATTCACAAATAAATCTTTAGCTGATAGAATACGCACATCAGCCGGAACGATATCACCGGCTGAAAGTGAAATAATATCGCCAGGTACAAGTTCTTCAATTGGAATTTCGGTTGAATCATTTTGCTTCAAATTCATTACGTTTTTTGTTTCGTGTACAAATCCATCTATTCTAAAGACGCTTGCCGTTGTTCGAACCATAGCTTTTAACTGATCCGCAGCTTTTTGAGAACGAAATTCTTGTAGAAAGCGAATCGTTGCACTTAGCATTACCATTACAGATACGACAATGGTTCCTTGTATGTCATCTGTGAAAAAAGAGAGTGCGCCGAGAGCTAATAAAACAAAAATAAATGGATTTTTAAATGCCAGTAGAAATTGAATGTACCACGGTGATGTTTTATTATGAGCGATTTCATTCGGGCCATATAAAGTAAGTCTACGAGCCGCTTCTTGTTTAGAGAGTCCATCTTCTGTTGTTTCTAAAAGTTGTAACGCCTTGTTTGCACCTTGTGTTGCGACTTCCACCAATAATTCGTTATTTGTTTTCATGCGATCTTGATCGTATGAATGTTTTGTTTCTTGTCTTTGTAAATTTAACATCGGTAGTTCCTCCTTTTTCATGAAGGAGGAAACAATCTGTTACTCGACTATTTAAAATTAGGAGGAACAGCTTCTTTCCTACCTACATGATGAAATATTAATGTAATACATATGGGTATCTGGGCCGAATCATCAATTGCCAACTGTTCCTCACCTCCGTACAATTTAGTAGTTTCTGAATATGCTATGTTTGTTTCATAGTAAGGTGCATATATAAAAAGACCTTTACTCAAAACGAGTAAAGGTCTGAATTCGCAGTTAAAAGAGTCCACAACAAAGACTGTTAGTAAACATAGATAAAAACAGTTTTTGTGTATGACAAAAATACATGCACCTCTCCCTCGTTGAGTTTTAGCACTGTATAGCATAGGTACTGAAACCAGCTACGTTAAGAAAGGCCTTCATTCCGACCTTTCCTGTTGACCCATTGGCGTCTCTCGACATTTTTGGGCAGCAGCGTTTCTCTATACAGGAGCCTCACCTAACAGAGACCATATTCAATTACAATTTGAATGTTAGCACTGTAAATTTATAGTGTCAATATATTTTTTGAAAAATCAAATAGGTTTATGATGGCTATATAGTAGGAAATAAGCGGAGTATTTTTGAAATAGGATTGGAAAATAAATACTGTAATGAACATAAATAAAAAGCACTGATTACAGTGCTTTTTATTTATAGATTATGAGATTGTAGCATTTTCAAAAATAACAATTTCTGAACTGTTTGTTGTTGAAACGCGTTGTGCGTAATATGTTAAAGCTGAAGAAATATATGTTGGTAACGAATCATTTGTATGTGTTGTTGTATATTCATGGATTAATTCTTTCAAAGTCGTCCATTCTAATTGTGCTGGGTGATCAGACACGAAAGAACTTACCCAGCGGTCAAATGAAGATGAAAAATCAGTTTGTAAACGAAATGCTTCTTTCATAATAAAACGCTCCCTTAAAATGTAGTATAATCATTTTAACATAAAACACGAACGATTACTAAGTTTTTTAAGTATAACGTTCGTGATATATAGTTGTCTAGATGATTGGTTATGTAAATTCGATTTGCCATTTGAAATAACATTCCGTAAGATAAAAGGTAGATTATATAAAGAGCTGGAGGAAAGAAAGTGGAATTTGTATTTTTAGGAACTGGTGCAGGTGTTCCTTCGAAAGGAAGGAACGTTTCGGCAATTGCTTTGCAATTGTTAGAAGAACGAGGACAGACTTGGTTATTTGATTGTGGCGAGGCGACGCAACATCAAATACTACATACATCAGTACGCCCACGCCGCATTGAAAAAATATTTATTACGCATTTACATGGTGATCATATTTTTGGCTTACCTGGTTTATTAGGAAGCCGTTCATTTCAAGGAGGGACTACACCTTTAACAGTGTATGGACCAAAAGGAATTAAACAATTTATTGAAGTGGCATTATCAGTAAGTACGACACATGTAAAATATCCACTTAAAATTATTGAGATAACAGAAGAAGGTACTGTATTTGAAGATAATGAATTTCACGTGGAAACGAAAAGATTGTCACACGGCATTGAATGTTTTGGGTATCGAATCGTAGAGAAAGATATACAAGGTGCTCTTTTAGTCGATAAATTGCTGGAGATGGGTGTGAAACCAGGCCCGCTCTTTAAACGTTTAAAAGATGGAGAAGTAGTTGAATTAGAAAATGGTACGATACTAAATGGAAAAGACTTTATTGGTCCGCCTCAAAAGGGAAGAATTATTACCATTTTAGGTGATACAAGATATTGTGAAGCGAGTAGAGAGCTGGCACAAGACGCTGACGTACTTGTCCATGAGGCAACTTTTGCGGCAGAAGATGAACAACAAGCGTATGATTATTTTCATTCTACATCTAAGCAAGCTGCGAGTATTGCACTTCAGGCAAATGCAAAACGATTAATATTGACTCATATTAGTTCTCGTTATCAAGGAGATACATATAAGGAATTATGGAAAGAGGCAAGAGAGCTATTTTCTAATACGGAAATAGCTACGGATTTGAAATCATTTCCAGTGGATAGATAATAATGGTGTAAAAAAATGGTGACAAAAGGTCGCCATTTTTTTATTTCTAAAAAAAAATAAAAATAAATCTGTTATCATTTTATACTTATATGGGATGAAACAGAAAATTTTTATGATGTGAAGATATAGGATAAAAATACATAGTACCGATTATTTAGAGAAACTGTTATATAAGTCAGACGACATACGAGTGGTACAAATACCAAAAACGGATTGTTATTCAGAACTTTTAAAATTCATTAAAAGTAAGCGTTTTATTAAAAACAAGCTATAATGAGGGCAGATTATAATTTATCCGCTATTTGTGGGCTAATAATCAGTGGGATGGATAAGATCTCTACCGATTAAAGTTTCACTTGTTTATGCTATCCTTGTAAGTGGTTCTGTGTTAAACTTTGGATTGCTACCAGACTTTATTCTGGATTAGCTTATATTATTTTTAAATGAAGGTAATGCGAAGTTTCTTATTTATTATGGTCACTAGTATTATTTCAGGATATATTGTTTCACTGTTACTCAAAAACAATCCAATTCGTATAGCGGAATAAGTTCGTAGTACAACTGGAAAAGCAACCGATTTGGTAGCTTAATAGAATAGTAAAAAATTTTTTCATAGAGGTTTAGGGGGAGTTATGATGAAGTATCGCTCAGTATTTGATATTATTGGTCCAGTTATGATTGGTCCATCAAGTTCACATACAGCAGGCGCAGCAAGAATGGGGCAAGTTGCTCGCCAGCTGTTTCGTCATGAACCAGAAAGAGTAAGCATTTCATTATATGGATCATTTGCAAAGACGTATCGTGGGCATGGTACAGATGTAGCACTGATCGGTGGGATATTAGGGTTTGAAACAGATGACTTACGTATTCCAGAGGCGCTAGACATAGCAAAAGAGCGCGGAATTGAAGTAGAATTTATTGAAGAAGATGCAAATGCACCTCACCCAAATACAGCGAGAATTCGTTTGTATAAAGGTGAAGAAGAAATTGAAGTTGTTGCTTGCTCAATTGGTGGCGGTAAAATTGAAGTTGTAGAATTAAACGGGTTCGATCTTCAATTAACAGGCACGAGTCCAGCACTACTTATTGTAAATAACGATCGCTTTGGTGCTATTGCAGCAGTAGCTTCAATCCTTGCGAAACACGAGATTAACATTAGTACAATGAGTGTTTCTCGTAAAGAAAAAGGAAGAAGAGCGCTTATGGTTATCGAAACAGATGAATTATTAGCAGATGAAGTGATTGAAGAGATAAACGCGCAACAAAATATTTGTCAAGTAACTATTATGGAATAATTGCAGGGGGGACACACCATGTTTCGGAACGCAGCGGAACTAGTGGCGCAAGCTAAAGAACAAAATGTAAAAATCGCAGAAATTATGATTAAATGTGAAATGGAAACAAGAAATATTTCACGTGAAGAAGTAATTGCTGGTATGGAAAAGAACTTAGTCGTAATGGAGCAAGCAGTAGAACGTGGTATTCGCGGAGTGAAATCACCAACTGGTTTAACTGGTGGAGATGCTGTAAAAGTTCAGACGTATATGAATAGCGGAAAAGGCTTATCTGGAGATACGATTTTGGACGCAGTGAGTAAAGCTGTTGCAACAAATGAAGTAAACGCAGCGATGGGAATTATTTGTGCAACGCCAACAGCAGGGTCTGCTGGAACAGTGCCAGGTGTACTATTTGCACTAAGAGAAAAATTGCAGCCTACACGTGAAGAAATGATTGAATTCTTATTTACAGCAGGAGCTTTCGGCATGGTTGTTGCAAATAACGCTTGTATTTCTGGTGCAGCGGGAGGATGCCAAGCTGAGGTTGGTTCAGCAAGTGGCATGGCAGCTGCAGCTGCAGTTGAGATGGCTGGTGGAACACAAGATCAAGCAGCTACAGCGATGGCGATTTCATTAAAGAATATGCTTGGTTTAGTATGTGATCCTGTTGCAGGGCTTGTAGAAGTACCTTGTGTAAAACGTAATGCAGCAGGAGCTGCGAATGCGATGATTTCAGCTGATTTAGCATTAGCTGGTGTAACGAGTACAATTCCATGTGATGAAGTAATTGAGGCAATGTTTAGAATCGGACAAACGATGCCAGTAGCACTTCGTGAAACAGCGGAAGGTGGACTTGCAGCAACACCAACTGGCCGTCGTCTGCAAGAAGAGATTTTCGGGAAAACTAATAACTAAACAATATATATTTATAAAAAAATGGAGCTCAAGTAAGATTGAGCTCCATTTTTTTATTTCTCTTTTGTTAGTTGTTCTAATGTTTTTCCAAGATTATGTGATCGTTGTGTAGCCTGTGTAATACAAGAAATAAGTGCTTGTTGAAATTTATGTTCTTGTAATACTTCAATGCCTGCTTCGGTCGTTCCGCCAGGAGAAGTAATTTCCTTTCGCAAAACAGAAGGGTGTTTTTCACTTGCTTTTAGCATTTCAGCAGCACCAATCATCGTCTGAAGAATAAGTGACTTTGCAACATCTTCTTTTAAACCAATTGTTTTTGCGGCTTCTTCCATCGCTTCCACTACGTAATAAATATAAGCAGGTCCACTTCCAGATAATGCAGTGACAGCATGCATATCTTCTTCCTCTACAACAGAGACGAGACCGATCGTTTCAAATAAGGCTATGGCAGTCTGAATATGTTCCGCTGTTGCATGCTTTGAAGGCGAGATAGCAGTGGCTGACTTTAAAATAGCTGCAGATGTATTTGGCATCGCACGAATAATCGGAACATCTTTTTGAAGTAGGTTTCTAATTGAGTGAGTAGAAACACCTGCTAATAACGAAATAATAAGCAGGTTATTATGTATATCTTCTTTAAAAGGAGTCAGTGCTTCTGCAACATCCTTCGGCTTCATTGCTAGAAAAAGAATAGTTGTATCAGTAAGTAGCTCTTTTTTATTATGTGTACCTTTGACGCCGTATTTTTTATGTAGCTCCTGCAACCTTGTCTCGTTAGAACGATTACTTACAGTAATTTGTTCGCCTTTCACAACATTTGCATGTAACAAGCCACCAATAATAGCTTCAGCAATAGAGCCTGCACCGAGAAAGGAAATGTTTTGAATAGACATGATGTTCCTCCTTTAAATTTGGTTAGAAATTCTTATAAATGTACATACATTCGTTTTTTTATAGGAAACACCTCTTTTTATCTGAAAATAATGACAAATATATGTAGAAGATGTAAACTGAAGAAGTATTCATTTTTGAACCGGAAAGAGACAGGGGGGCTAAGCATGACGGCGATTCACCGAATGGAGATTCCTGTGCCATTTGCAGTTGAAACTGTGAATGTGTTTTTAGTTGAGGGGGAGACATTAACATTAATCGATACAGGGACGAAGACAGAAGGGGCAAGAAGTGCGTTAGAAAGTCAATTAGGTGCATTAGGATATACGATAGAAGATATTGAAACAGTAGTCATTACGCACCATCATGCGGATCATTGTGGGCTTTTAAATATATTTTCTGAGAAGACGAACATTATTGGGCACCCTTGGAATGAGCCTTGGATCACGCAAAATCCAGAATTTCTAAAGCGCTATCATGAGTTTTTTAGAGAGACTGCTTTGCAATTTGGTGTGCCAGCAGCATTTTTGAAAGACGAGGCGTTATTGACGTCAAAGACACTGAAGTATTCTTGTAATAGATCGTTAACGCATACTGTGAGAGAGGGAGATCGTATTGATTCTTTACCTGGGTTTACAGTTATTGAAACACCAGGTCATGCTTCCACTCATATTTCATTATATAGAGAATCTGATGGAATATTAATTGGCGGGGATGCTCTCATTAGTCATATTTCTTCGAATCCCATATTAGAACCACCATATGAAGGACAAACAGAAAGGGCACGCCCATTATTACAATATAATCAAACGTTAAAACGTTTAAGTGAAATGAATATTTCACGCATTTTATCAGGACATGGAGAAGATGTTCTAAATGTGAAACAACTTATTGAAACGAGATTACAAAAGCAAGAAACACGTGCGTTTAAAGTGCTTGAGTTATTAAAGGAAAAACCAATGACAGCATTTGAAGTATGTGTAAAACTATTTCCAGTATTATATAAGGAACAATTGCCACTTACTATTTCAGAAACTGTTGGACAATTAGACTTTTTAGCATATAATCAACAAGTGATGATTGATGAATCTTCACAACAATTGATTTATTATGCAAAGTAGGTGACAGCAATGACAGGACGTTTACAAAATAAAGTAATCGTCATTACAGGTGCTTCTAGTGGAATTGGAGAGCAAGTTGCAATGCAAGTTGCAGAGCTGGGGGCGACTCCAGTATTAATGGCTAGAACAGAAGAAAAATTAAAAGCGTTAGCAGAGAAAATTAAAGAAACGTATAATACGCCTTGCTATTACTATGTATTAGATGTAAGTGAAGAGACGGAAGTACAATCTGTTTTTTCAAAGGTATTACAAGAAGTAGGACGTATTGATATATTAGTAAACAATGCGGGATTTGGTATTTTTAAAACGTTTGAAGAGGCGTCAATGGATGAAGTGAAAGATATGTTCCAAGTAAATGTATTTGGATTAGTAGCTTGTACGAAAGCGGTACTACCTTATATGGTGAAAAGAAACGAAGGGCATATTATTAATATTGCTTCACTTGCTGGGAAAATTGCAACTCCGAAATCGAGTGCGTATGCTGCGACGAAACATGCAGTATTAGGGTTTACGAATAGTTTACGCATGGAGTTATCTAGTACAAATCTTTTCGTAACAGCGATTAATCCAGGTCCGATAGATACGAACTTTTTTGAAATAGCTGATCAATCCGGTACATATGTGAAAAATATGGGACGATACATGTTAAAACCAACATATGTTGCAGAGCAAATCGTAAAATCGATGCAAACGAAAAAGCGTGAAGTAAACTTACCGAAGTGGATGGGCATGGGTCCAAAACTTTATGCTCTCTTCCCAGGTTTATTTGAGCGTTTTGCAGGCAAATCATTAAGTAAAAAATAGGAGATTTCCATATGGAAATCTCCTATTTTTTTATTTTCCAGTCACATAATCGTAAACGATATCCTCAACTGCCTCGTATACATCAATTTCAGTATTTGTATGAATTATCGTTTGAATATGTTTAATTAGCATTTCCTGATCCTCATTTGACATAGGATTACATTGATATTGTTGAAAACTTTTTATAATCATTTTCTCAATGAATTTCTCATTCATGTTTTTCCCCGCCTGTATGTACGTATGTATTGTTTTATTGTACTTGAAGTGAAACAAAAAAACTACTATGCAATATTTATGTATAAAAATTCGAATGTGTATATTGTTTTTCTAGTAAAATTAAGTTTTTTAAGTTTGTAAAATTTATAAATATTTAATTGACTCTATAAATATACAATATTATAATCATACTTAATTTAAAGAATTGATATGAGGAGGAGCATATGAAAGTCGCAATTATTGGAGCAACTGGGTATGGAGGTATTGAGTTAATTCGGTTATTAGAGCAACATCCATATTTTTCGATAGCATCTCTTCATTCTTTTTCGCAAGTTGGCGAGTGTATAACAAATGTATATCCACATTTTCAAAATGTTCTTGTTCATACGTTACAAGAAATTGATGCGGAGGAAATAAAGAAGAAAGCAGAAATTGTATTTTTAGCAACCCCAGCAGGAGTATCAGCAGAGTTAACTCCGAAATTATTAGCAGTAGGTTTAAAAGTAATTGACCTATCTGGAGACTTTCGTATGAAAGATCCTTCGACATATGAACAGTGGTATAAAAGGACAGCTGCAAAAAAAGAAGTTCTTAGGGAAGCTATATATGGGTTAAGCGAATGGAAAAGGTCCGAAATTCAAAATGCAAATTTAATTGCAAACCCAGGATGCTTTGCTACAGCTGCATTATTAGCGATATTACCGTTAGTAAGTAGCGGCATAATTGAAGAAGATTCCATTATTATTGATGCGAAATCAGGCGTATCTGGAGCAGGAAAAACGCCAACAACGATGACTCACTTTCCTGAGTTATACGATAACTTACGTATTTATAAAGTAAATGAGCATCAACACGTTCCTGAGATTGAGCAAATGCTTGCAGAGTGGAATAGGGAAACGAAGCCAATTACGTTTAGTACACATTTAATACCGATATCACGAGGGATTATGATTACACTTTATGCGAAAGTAAAACGAGAAATAGAAATAGAAATAGAAATAGAACAGCTTCAAAAGTTATATGAAGAAACGTATGAACAATCGCCTTTCATTCGAATTCGCACACAAGGAGAGTTTCCAAGTCCGAAAGAAGTGAGGGGCTCAAATTATTGTGATATGGGTATAGCTTACGATAAAAGAACAGGAAGAGTGACAGTCGTTTCTGTTATAGACAATATGATGAAAGGTGCTGCTGGGCAAGCGGTTCAAAATGCAAATATAGTAGCGGGACTAGAAGAAACAACAGGCTTACAACATATGCCGCTTTATCTATAAGGGGGACATGATGATTAAAGTAGAGTCTATTACAAAATTAGAAAATGGTTCCATTGTAGCACCAAAAGGATTTTCGGCAATCGGTACTGCAAATGGTTTGAAAAAAGAAAAAAAGGATTTAGGTGTAATCATTTGTGAAGTGCCAGCATCATGTGCCGCTGTTTATACAACGAATCAAATACAAGCAGCCCCGTTGCAAGTAACGAAAGAAAGTATAGCGGCTGAGGGGAAATTACAAGCTATTATCGTCAATAGTGGAAATGCAAACGCTTGTACAGGAATGAAAGGCTTACAAGATGCTTACGAGATGCGTGCATTAGGGGCGGAACATTTTGGAGTGAAAGAACATTACGTTGCAGTAGCTTCAACAGGTGTAATTGGTGTTCAGCTCCCGATGGATATAATTCGAAAGGGAATTGTAACTCTTATCCCGACGAAGGAAGTAAGTGAAGCACGTTCTTTTTCTGAAGCAATTTTAACGACGGATCTTATAACGAAAGAAACGTGCTATGAGATGATTATTGATGGAAAAAAAGTGACGATTGCTGGTGTTGCGAAAGGTTCAGGGATGATTCATCCAAATATGGCAACGATGCTAAGTTTTATTACGACAGATGCTCATATAGAGCATGACGTATTGCAAACAGCATTATCACAAATAACGAATCATACATTTAATCAAATTACGGTAGATGGAGATACTTCTACGAATGATATGGTCATCGTTATGGCAAGTGGATTATCAGAAACGAAACCAATCAATATGGAACATGCAGATTGGGAAACTTTCGTATTCGCTTTACAGAAGGTGTGTGAAGATTTAGCAAAAAAAATTGCGCAAGATGGTGAAGGCGCTACGAAGTTAATAGAAGTAAATGTGCTAGGAGCCCGAACGAATGAAGAGGCAAAGAAAATTGCAAAGCAAATAGTCGGTTCGAGTCTTGTGAAAACAGCAATACATGGTGAAGACCCAAATTGGGGCCGAATTATAAGCAGTATGGGACAAAGTGAAGTAGCGATTCATCCAAATACAATTGATATTACTCTTCAATCTATCGCAGTGCTAAAAAATAGTGAACCTCAAATGTTTTCTGAAGAGGAAATGAAAAAGAAATTAAAAGAACATGAAATTATGATTGATGTGCATTTACATTTAGGAGAAGAGAACGGATCAGCTTGGGGCTGTGACTTAAGCTATGAATATGTGAAAATAAACGCTTGTTATCGTACATAAGGAGAGGGAAGATGAGCGATTATATTGTAGTGAAATGCGGCGGTAGTATGTTGGATCAATTAAATGATGTGTTTTTTGATTGTATAAAGAAATTGCAACAGAAGTATAAAGTAGTGATTGTCCATGGTGGCGGCCCAGAAATTGATGCGCAATTAAAAGATTGTAACATCAAAGTAGAAAAAAGAGATGGGTTACGAGTAACACCAAAAGAAGTTATGGATATTGTTCAAATGGTGCTATGCGGAAGTACGAATAAAAAATTTGTGATGAAGTTGCAAAGGCATAATTTACTTGCGGTAGGTTGTTCAGGGTGTGACGGCAAATTACTTCAAGTTCAACCTGTCAGCGAAGAAATAGGATATGTGGGAGAAGTAAGTTATGTTGAAACATCCTTACTAAAAGGATTGATAAATTTGAACTATATTCCTGTTATTGCTCCGGTCGGGATAAATGATAATGAGATTTATAACATAAATGCGGATACAGCTGCAGCTGGAATTGCGGCCGCATTATCCGCAAAAGAACTCATTTTTATTACGGATGTAGATGGGATATTACATGAAGGGAAATTAGTAAAGAAAACGGATGAATCGGAAATTATTACTTTAATAGAAAAAGGAGTTATTACAGGCGGGATGATCCCGAAAGTACAGGCGGCACTAACGTCATTAAAAATGGGAGTGCAAAAGATAAGTATTGTGAACGGTACAAAAGATTTTACTGAAGTTACGGGCGAGTGTATTGGAACGACGGTAACGAAAGGAGTAAGTATCGTATGACAAGTCATCTTTTTCAAACGTATGGGAGAAGAAATATTGAGCTTGTAAAGGGAAGTGGAACGAAAGTTATTGATGAAAATGGTAAGCAATATTTAGACTTCACATCAGGAATTGGCGTATGTAATTTAGGGCATTGTCATCCTACGGTTATGAAAGCTGTTCAAGAGCAACTTCATGATATGTGGCATATATCTAACCTGTTTACAAACAGCTTACAAGAAGAAGTAGCGTCATTATTAACAGAAAATACAGCGTTAGATTCTGTTTTTTTCTGTAATAGCGGGGCAGAGGCGAATGAAGCTGCTTTGAAGCTAGCTCGTAAGCATACTGGAAAATCTCTCGTCATCACATGTCAGCAGTCTTTTCACGGTAGAACATTCGGAACGATGAGTGCGACGGGGCAAAATAAAGTGAAAGAAGGATTTGGTCCGCTCCTTCCGTCTTTTTTACATACCCCGTTTAACGATATAAAGGAGTTAGAGGAAGTAATGAATGAAGAAGTAGCGGCGGTAATGGTAGAAGTTGTTCAAGGAGAGGGAGGAGTCATTCCTGCTGATCTATCTTTTTTGAAAGCAATTGAAACATTATGTAATAAGTTCGGTTCCTTATTTATTATAGACGAAGTACAAACAGGGATTGGAAGAACAGGGACATTATTTGCTTACGAACAAATGGGAATAGATCCTCATATTGTTACTGCCGCTAAGGCGCTTGGAAATGGCATACCCGTTGGAGCGATGATTGGCCGGAAAGAACTTGGAGCATCGTTTACTGCAGGATCACATGGTTCAACGTTTGGTGGAAATTATATTGCAATGGCTGCAGCGAAAGAAGTATTGCAAGTAAGTAAGAAACCATCGTTTTTAAAAGAAGTAAAGGAAAAGAGCGAATACGTATTAGAGAAGTTGCGAGAGGAATTACGACATGTTGAATGTATTCAAAATATACGTGGTAAGGGGCTTATGATCGGGATCGAGTGTAAGCATGAAGTTGCAAGTTTTATAGAACAACTAGAGAAAGAAGGACTTCTCGTATTACAAGCAGGACCTAATGTGATAAGACTATTACCACCACTTATTGTAACGAATGAAGAGCTAGAACAGGCAGTATATATGATAAAAAAAGTAGTTTGTACAAAAAACGTATCAATCATATAAGGGGGAAATTCCATGTCAACTGTACAAGTACCGAAATTAAATACGAAAGATCTTTTAACATTAGAAGAATTGACGCAAGAAGAAATCATTTCTTTAATTGAGTTCGCTATCTATTTAAAAAAGAATAAGCAAGAGCCTTTATTACAAGGAAAAATATTAGGGCTTATCTTTGATAAACATTCAACTCGTACTCGCGTATCTTTTGAAGCAGGAATGGTACAGCTTGGAGGACATGGCATGTTTTTAAGTGGGAAAGAGATGCAAATTGGAAGAGGGGAGAGCGTTTCAGATACTGCGAAAGTATTATCTCATTATATTGACGGGATCATGATACGTACATTCTCACATGCCGATGTAGAAGAGCTTGCAAAAGAATCGAGCATACCTGTTATTAATGGATTAACGGACGATCACCACCCTTGTCAAGCGTTGGCAGATTTAATGACGATTTATGAAGAAGTGAAGACATTTAAAGGAATTAAATTAGCTTATGTAGGTGATGGGAATAACGTATGTCATTCATTGTTGTTAGCGAGTGCGAAAGTCGGAATGAATATGACTGTAGCGACGCCTATAGGATATGAACCGAATGAGGAAATTGTAAAAAAAGCGTTAATGATTGCTGAAGAAACAGGAGCTGAAATTGAAATTTTGCATAATCCTGAATTAGCGGTGAGTGAAGCAGATTTCATTTATACTGACGTTTGGATGAGCATGGGGCAAGAAGGAGAAGAAGAGAAATATACTTTATTTCAACCTTACCAAATTAATAAAGAACTTGTTATGCATGCGAAGCAAACATATCGTTTCTTACACTGTTTACCCGCCCATCGTGAAGAAGAAGTAACAGGAGAAATTATAGATGGACCACAGTCTATCGTGTTTGAGCAAGCTGGTAATCGATTGCACGCGCAAAAAGCATTATTAGTAAGTTTATTTAAAAATGTAGAAGAACTTTCTTAAATGAGGTGCATCTCCAGTTGTTAGACATGAATAACAATTGGATGTGTACTTTTTTACATTGAAATGTCGTATGTATATTTGGTTAATCATCTCTATATCATTTATAATAAAAGGAGTAAACTACATTTGTTTTTCATATCATGTAAGGACATACTAGATAGAAAAAATATAGTTAAAGAGATGATGAATTTGAAAGCACCTAAGAAAACATATTCGTTTTTTCAGCGGATGTGGAGAATATTAAAGTTTCAATATTATAAGTTGCTTCGATCACCAGAAGGAGCAAAGAAAGTATCGTTAGGTTTTGCGATTGGGTTTGGTTTAGAGATGCTGGTCATATATACGGCATCGCTCGTATATGTCATATTTTATCCGATCGTTCGATTAGCAAAGGGATCTTTTCCTGCTGCGGTTATTGGCAATATTATTGGGAAAATATCGTTTTTACCGGTATTTTTATTTCCAGTTGCTTATGCGTTAGGAAAAATGATTTATCCATTTCATGTGAAAAAAATACATCATGAACCATTTACGATATCTGACTTGTTTTCAAGCCATATTTTCACAATGTTAAAGAGCTTATTACAGAGTGAAGTGTATGTATTAATTGGTATGACGATAATAGGAGTTGTGTTTGGGGTAATTTCATATTTCGTTGTGCATTATTTATATGAAAAGAACCGTAAGTTACGTTTGAAGAATAGAAAGAAACGAGTGAGAGAACCGCTCGTGCAAATATAAAGAGTGTCACATTCATTTTCTCCTCGGAATATGTTTAAGAAAAAGGAGGAGAGAACGAATGTATTATTATTACGTACCGCAAGTATATCCATATGTAAATTATTATCCGGTTTATGATATGAATAGACAATACGAATTATATCGACAACAGCCATTACAGCAATTACCACAAATACCGCCACAACAATCTACTCAAGAACAAAAACCATATTTAACAACATGGCCATATTCAAATGTATACTATGGTAATTATTACGAATCATAAAGCTGCTTCTATTTAGAAGCAGCTTTATGCGTTTGTTTTCAAAATTAAATTTTGAATGGTTTGAAGAGAGTGAATGAGTTTTTCACGTTCTTCCTCAGATAAAGTTTGGAAATTTTCTTTTAATTTGTCTAAAATGAATTGTTGATATTGATTTACTAACAATTTCCCTTCAGCTGTTAGGGAAATTAAAATGACCCGTCGATCTTTTTCGCTATAATGACGCTCTATTAGTTCTTCTTGAATTAGTTTGTTTAATAGAGGTGTCATGTTAGGCCTTGAAATCGCTAGCCGTTTGCCGATTTCGGAAACTGCTAATGTGCCATTTTCATGCAGAAGTAGTAATACTTGTGTATGTGATGGCGGCATATGTCTTTGAGAAGAAAATTCTCCAGGAAGCATAAATTTGCGATAAAAAAGAGGCACTAGCGAAAGAAGATGATCAACAATACGTTCCCACTCGCGTGATTCCATATAAAGGCCCCCTTCCACACTATCATTGTAACAAAAAAGACAGGGTATAAAAATAGAATTGTTTCATGACCGCTTTAATATTTGTAGGATAACACTTGCTTTGTAAACGTATTAGCAATAATCGCGTAGCCGTTATCATTTGGGTGTACTTGGTCAAAGAGTAAATCTTTTTTATCATTTGATATTAATTTACGAATTGGTAAAACGATAGATGGTTGATTTGCTTTTGAAATGGAATAAACGGATTCATTCCAGCCATCTAAAAACATATCTGCATAACTGGCGATGGAGTCATCGAGTTGTAACGGGTTATAGAGCTCTGAGAGAATGAGTAAAGCGTCCGGGTTTTGATCGCGAACTGTCTTTACAATAGTTTTTATATCCGCTTCAAAATGAGCTTTTTCTTTATTTAACATTTTAATACCGTCTATAACACCGACATCACGATTTAAGCGAAATAAATTATTTCCTCCAATATTAATCGTAATGATATTTGCTGCTCTAATCTTTTGTTTTACATCTTCTGATTGAACTTTTTTTGCGAGACGATCTGTTGTAATACCGTTTATTCCAAGGTTTTCTACGGTAATTGGTTTATGAATTTGTGCTTCTATTTGTCTAGAAGCTAATTCAGCAAATCCCCCTTGTGTCGACCCATATCCTTTGGCGAGTGAATCACCTAGTACGAGATGATAGAAGGAATCGTTTGTTTGTTTATCAATCCAACTTGGAGTAGATGTTTTTTCTGTTTTTTCTTCAGGTTCATTTTGTTTTGTCTCATCGTTCTTCTCAAAATAAGAATAAGAAATGATTAGAAGGAGGAGACAAACAATTGTTAAGATGACTTTTTTCATAAATTCATCCTCCTTGTAATTGGTAATTGTATCATATTCAGCAGTATTAACAATGTAAGGGCATATTATATATTTATGAAAAGTTTACAATAACTTTACAGAAAATTTGTAGAAGTATGTCAAAAAATATTGACGATATGAAAGTACATTATATATGATAATGTCAGATAAGGTGAAATTTTAATGAGTAGGACTTTATTTCCTTCTAATTAAAATTTCAACAATCGGGCGTTAAAGGGGGACTACTCATTAGCGCAGGATGAAATGGAAATCTTGTCTCTAATAAAAGAAAAAAAGGTATGTGGTTAGAGACAAATAGAGATTCATTTCATTATTTTGGGTAATTGTATAAGGGGGATTTTTTGTGAAAAAGTCAAAAAAAATGCTAGCTGGAGCAACTCTTGCTATTGGTGTAATAGCACCACAAGTGTTGCCAACAACAGCTTATGCGGAAGAGAACAATGGGGAGAGTACGGTTAACTTACGAATTCTAGAAACATCAGATATTCACGTTAACTTAATGAATTACGATTATTATCAAACGAAAACAGATAATAAAGTAGGTCTCGTACAAACGGCAACACTTGTTAATAAAGCACGTGAAGAAGCGAAGAACTCTGTCCTATTTGATGATGGGGATGCATTACAAGGGACACCGCTTGGAGATTACGTAGCGAATAAAATAAATGATCCGAAGAAGCCTGTGGATCCTAGTTATACACATCCATTATATCGTTTAATGAATTTAATGAAGTATGACGTCATCTCTCTTGGGAATCATGAATTTAACTACGGTTTAGACTATTTAAACAAAGTAATTAGTAAAACAGAGTTCCCAGTTATTAACTCGAACGTCTATAAAGATGATAAAGATAATAATGAAGAGAACGATCAAAATTACTTTAAACCATATCATGTCTTTGAAAAAGAAGTAGAAGATGAATCAGGTCAAAAACAAAAGGTGAAAATTGGTGTAATGGGATTTGTTCCACCTCAAGTTATGAACTGGGATAAAGCGAATTTAGAAGGAAAAGTGAAAGCAAAAGATATAGTTGAAACAGCGAAGAAAATGGTGCCAAAAATGCAAGCAGAAGGTGCAGATGTTATCGTAGCACTAGCGCATTCTGGTGTTGATAAGAGTGGATACAACGTTGGCATGGAAAACGCTTCGTATTATTTAACAGAAGTTCCTGGTGTAGATGCAGTATTAATGGGACATTCACATACTGAAGTGAAGGATGTATTTAATGGTGTTCCAGTTGTAATGCCTGGTGTCTTTGGAAGTAACTTAGGTATTATTGATATGCAGTTGAAAAAGGTAAACGGAAAATGGGAAATACAAAAAGAGCAATCGAAGCCGCAACTTCGTCCGATTGCTGATAGTAAAGGGAACCCATTAGTACAATCTGATGAAAAATTAGTTAATGAAATTAAAGATGATCACCAAGCGACAATTGAGTATGTGAATACAGCTGTAGGAAAAACGACAGCGCCAATTAATAGTTATTTCTCATTAGTACAAGATGATCCTTCTGTACAACTTGTAACAAATGCACAAAAATGGTATGTAGAAAAGTTATTTACGGAAAATGGACAGTACAGCAAATATAAAGGAATTCCAGTTTTATCTGCAGGCGCACCATTTAAAGCAGGTGGCCGAAACGGTGCTACATATTATACGGATATTCCAGCTGGAACGTTAGCAATTAAAAACGTTGCAGATTTATATGTATATCCAAATACGTTATATGCTGTAAAAGTAAATGGGGCACAAGTGAAAGAATGGCTTGAAATGTCTGCAGGTCAGTTTAATCAAATCGATCCAAAGAAAACAGAAGAACAACCATTAGTAAATATAGGCTATCCTACATATAACTTCGATATTTTAGATGGCGTAAAATACGAAATTGATGTAACACAACCAGCGAAATACGATAAAGATGGAAAAGTTGTAAATGCAAATACGAATCGTATTATAAATATGACATATGAAGGTAAGCCAGTAGCTGACAATCAAGAGTTTATCGTTGCTACAAATAACTATCGTGGAAGTAGCCAAACGTTCCCGGGTGTAAGTAAAGGGGAAGTTGTATACCAATCACAAGATGAAACACGTCAAATCATTGTGAAGTATATGCAAGAAACACCAGTTATTGATCCAGCAGCAGATAAAAATTGGACGTTTAAACCGATTGTTGCAGATAAATTAAATACAACATTCGATTCTTCACCAAATGCACAAAAGTATATAAAGAAAGATGGGAAAATATCATATGTTGGGCCATCTGAAAATGAATTTGCTAAATATGCAATTGATATAACGAAGAAGAACGATGATGATAAGGAAACTGGTGGAGAGAATCCAACAACACCGCCAACAGGTGAAGGAAATAATGGAGGAAATCCAACGACACCACCAACAGGTGAAGGAAATAATGGAGGAAATCCAACGACACCACCAACAGGTGAAGGAAATAATGGAGAAAATCCAACGACACCGCCAACAGGTGAAGGAAATAATGGAGAGAATCCAACGACACCACCAACAGATGAAGGAAATAATACAGGATCTGGACAAACTACAACGGATAATCAAAACTCAAAAGAAACAACAACTGTAAGTGAAAATAAAGAAGAACGTGATTTACCGAAAACAGGTACAAGTGTTGCTTCTACAATTGGAGCAGGCTTGGCGTTTGTTGGAGCGGGATTACTTCTGTTATTTAGAAGAAAGAAAGCAAATAGATAGTCGAGAAATATAAAAAGGATTACCGATTCAGGTAATCCTTTTTAGTATATTATGAGATTGTAACTGCTTTTTCTTTCTTCCATGAAAGGCCAAATCCAGTAAAGCCAACGATAATTGTTAAGACTGGGCAAGCTAAACAGAAAATTGCGAATGGAAGGTAATCAAATGTCGGAACGCCAAGGACGTTCGATAAGAATACACCACTTACTCCCCATGGTACGAGCGGGTTAATAACTGTACCTGCATCTTCTAATACGCGTGATAAATTACGACGCTCTAAACCGACTTCATCGTATTTATTAGCAAATGCTTGTCCTGTTAAAACGATGGATAAGTACTGCTCACCAAGTAAGAAGTTTACACCAATTGCAGTTGAAGCAGTAGAAATAATTAAACGTGTGCTATTTTTTACGAAGCTAGAGATAATATTCATTAGCTGCGTGATAATACCCATTCCTTGTAATAATCCTCCCATACAAAGAGCTAGGAAAATAAGGGCAATCGACATCATCATGCTTTGCAGGCCACCGCGAGATAGTAAGCTATCAATGTCTTTAATACCAGTTTTAGAAACGTAGCCGTCTTGCATAATTTTCATTAAATCAGCTAAAGAAGTGCTAGGTTTAAAAATAAAGAGAATAATAATTCCTACCACAATTCCTGCAAGTAATGTTGGAACTGCTGGAACTTTTTTAAATGCGAATAAGAACAGTAATAAAATTGGAATAAGTGTAACGATAGAAATCGTTGCATTTTTCTCTAATGTGCTAATAAAGCTTGTGAAGTCAACGTCTCCACTAGTGCCGCCTCCTAAAATGAAAAAGGCGATAAAAGCAATAATGAATGCTGGAACTGTTGTCCAAAGCATGTTACGAATATGCTCAAATAAATCTACACCCGTAACAGCAGGAGCTAAGTTAGTTGTATCAGATAAAGGAGACATTTTATCTCCAAAGAATGCACCAGAAATAATTGCACCAGCGATTAGAGCCGGATCGTATCCGAGAGCACTACCCATGCCCATAAAGGCAAGTCCTACAGTTGCGGCAGTTGTAAAGGCACTACCGATACTTGTTCCAACAATTGCACAAACAACAAAAACAGTCGGAACGAAAATCTTTGGAGATACAAGCTGGAAGCCGTACACCATTAAAGTTGGAATTGTTCCAGCAGCGATCCAAACACTGATTAATACGCCTACAAGTAAGAAAATAAAAATAGATGGAATACCAGCTGAAATACTACTGATCATCCCTTTTTCCATAGTAGACCAAGAGATTTTTTTCATAAATCCAAATGCTAATAAAAGAACGATACCAAATAAAATTGGGATGTGTGGTGAAACTTCTAATTGAATAACACTAAAGCCAATACAGAAAAAGATAAATAATGTTAAAAGAACAGATTCAATTTTTGAAACCATTGTTTTCCCCTCCTAAGTAATCTAAAATAGCTCTTTTTTATATAAAATTCGCCAATATTGTTTATTTCCTTCTTAAATTTAGAATTTTGTGACAAATTACCGGTAATTGTTGATCCTTCAATATGATACGGAAATGATTGGATAAAAAAACGTCCCTGCATATAATTATGCAGGGACGAAGAAATCGCGGTACCACCCTAGCTTGTGAAATGAATGTATCACAAAATAAAGGGTCGTATGATATGCGCTAATAAAATAAAAACGCCCCTGCAATATATGCAGGGACGAAAAATTCGCGGTACCACCCTAAATTGTGAAACAGTTTCGTTTCACCACTCTTTAGATATAACGGTCTATAACCGTCTTTCACTACTCCTTACGTTTCGCAAAAGAAGCTCCAGGGGGTAATTCATAATTCGCTCTGTACTGGTTCGCACCGACCACCAGCTCTCTGAAATCAGAAATCGAAATACTACTAAATCCTATCAATGCCGATTCATATGATGTTAGTTAAATTTTTATCACATTTTCAACTTATATGTCAATAAAAATGTGCAATATTTTTTTAGGGAAATAAAGGTTAAATGTTTTTAATGTTCTAAATTTGTACGTTATAATGAATTTGAAAGGGGAGGAAAGAGTGAAGAAAAAAATAATTCTTTTTACCACCTTACTAGTCATTGGCGGAAGTGCTGGAATTTACACAGCTTTTGCAGCTGAATCAGAGCAGGCGAAGCAAAAGCAAATACAGCAGTCAGAAGTGAAGAAAGTGAAAGAAACGGAAGAGAAGAAATCGATGGAAAAAGCAGCTGAGAAACTAGGAGTTTCTACTGAAGGGAAAACAAAAGAAGAAGTTACGAAAGAAGTAGATAAGGCTAGATTTGAGCAGCGCCATGATTTATTAATTGAACATGCAAAACAACTTGGAATTGATACAGAAGGAAAAAAAGATGAAGAGATTATTTTAGAAATCGGAAAGATACAACACGGAAAGTAGAACAACTTATCGTATGATAAGTTGTTCTTTTTTAAGAACTATTTGATTTAAAAATAATTGACAGTCATTTGGATTTAATGTTAACTATATCTATAAACTAGTTAACATTAGGGGTGACAATTGTGACTGTTAATAGTAATACGACTGAAAAATCGTCTTATACATATGAAGAATTATCGGAGAAAAATAAAGCTTATGTATGGCATCCGTTTACACAAATGAAAGATTATTTAGAAGAAGATCCTGTCATTATTGAACGTGGAGAGGGAAGAAAGCTATACGATGTAAATGGAAATGAATATTGGGACGGTGTTTCATCTATTTGGTTAAATGTTCACGGACATCAAGTACCAGAGTTAGATGAAGCAATTCGTGAGCAATTAAATAAAATTTCCCATTCTACTATGCTAGGACTTGCTAACGTTCCATCTATTTTATTAGCAGAAAAAATAATTGAAGTTGTACCAGAAGGTTTGAAGAAAGTATTTTATTCAGACTCTGGTTCTAGTGCCGTTGAAATTGCAATTAAGATGGCCTTTCAATATTGGCAGCATAAAGGAAAACCGAAGAAACAAAGATTTGTTACATTAAAAGAAGCGTATCACGGTGATACAATTGGAGCTGTTTCAGTAGGAGCAATAGACTTGTTTCACCAAGTGTATAGTTCACTTTTATTTGAAGCAATTAAAATGCCTTATCCATATACATATCGTTCTCC
This sequence comes from Bacillus mobilis, assembly GCF_001884045.1. Classification (GTDB taxonomy): domain Bacteria; phylum Bacillota; class Bacilli; order Bacillales; family Bacillaceae_G; genus Bacillus_A; species Bacillus_A mobilis. Next base: position 197,757 of record NZ_MACF01000046.1, read on the forward strand.
TTATGGAAATAATAAGGCGGAAATTGTAAAAAAACATTTAGAAGAAATGGAAGAGTTGCTGAAAGACAAACATGAAGAAATTGCGGCGATTATTGTAGAACCTTTAATGCAAGGTGCTGGCGGTATGATTACAATGCCAAAAGGATACTTAAAAGGGCTACGTAATTTATGTACAAAATATAATGTTTTATTTATTACAGATGAGGTAGCGACTGGATTTGGGCGTACCGGGAAAATGTTTGCATGTGAACATGAAAATGTAACGCCGGACATTTTAACAGCCGGAAAAGGTTTAACGGGCGGATATTTACCAGTTGCAATCACCGTAACGACAGATGAAATTTATAATGCCTTTTTAGGCGACTATGAAGAACAAAAAACGTTTTTCCACGGTCATAGTTATACAGGGAATCCGTTAGGGTGTGCGGTAGCAATTGCAAATTTAGAACTATATGAGAAAACAAATTTAATAGAAGAAGTGGCACGTAAAACAGAATATGTGGCGATGCAATTAGAAGAACTCTTTGCATATAAACATGTAGGGGATATTCGTCAGTGCGGGTTAATGGTTGGAATTGAACTTGTGAAGAATAAGGAAACGAAAGAAGCGTTTGAATGGACAGAGAGAGTCGGTGTTCAAGTGTGTAAACGCTCAAGGGAGCTTGGCATGATCTTGCGACCGCTCGGTAATACGATTGTATTTATGCCTCCTCTTGCTTCTACAATTGATGAGATTGATGATATGTTACGTATTTTATATAAAGCAATCTCGGATGTTACGGAGGGAGTATAATGAGTGGTTTTTTTGTAACAGCAACGGATACTGAAGTGGGAAAAACTGTAGTTGCAGGTGCATTAGCAGGTGTATTTAGAGAATTGGGATATAACATAGGGGTATATAAACCGTTGCAAAGTGGACATGTTGCATCTAATCCAGAGGGAGATGCAGCAAGGCTAAAAGCATTATCGGGTGTACCGACAAAAGAAGATGAAATTTGCCCTTATTCTATTGAAGAACCGCTTGCTCCGAGACTTGCCATGAAAAGAGCTGGAAGAGTAGTACATTTAAAGGACATTATGGATCACTATAATGAACGATTGAAAGAGTTTAATAGTCTACTTGTAGAAGGAGCAGGCGGACTGGCTGTTCCGTATACAGAAGATGCTTTAGTAATTGATTTCGCAAAAGAATTACAGCTTCCTCTTATTGTAGTAGCACGTCCTACATTAGGAACAGTAAATCATACCGTTTTAACGATTGCTTATGCGAAGGCACAGGGCTTAACAGTAGCAGGTGTAATTTTATCCGGCTGCAAAGAATGTGAAATGGAAAGAGTACAAGAAAATAAAGAAATGATTGAAGAACTAAGTGGGGTACCGGTTTTAGGATTATTACCATTCTTTGAAGGTGCGTTTACAAAAGAAGAAGTCTTGGAATCTGCTAAAGAGTATATAATGATTTCAAAATTAGAGGAGTTTATCCGAAATGAATCAAACGTGGCGCACACATCTTCAATCTAAATTGCAACAATTAAATGAGCAAGGGCAGTATCGCAATTTGCATGTAACAGAACGAGCAGCAGAGACATGGCTTATTCGAGATGAAAAAAGGATGCTAAATTTAGCGTCAAATAATTATTTAGGGTTAGCTGGAGATGAAAGGTTAAAAGAAGCTGCTATAGCATGCACAAGAAAATATGGAACTGGGGCGACAGCATCAAGGCTCGTTGTAGGAAATTATTCACTGTATGAAGAGGTTGAGAGAAATATATGCGATTGGAAAGGCACTGAAAAAGCCTTAGTTGTAAATAGTGGATATACGGCAAATGTTGGAGTGATTTCTTCATTAGCTAGTCGTCACGATATTGTGTTTAGTGACAAATTAAATCACGCAAGCATCGTTGATGGAATTATATTAAGCGGAGCAGAGCATAAAAGATATCGTCATAATGACTTAGATCATTTAGAGAAGCTGTTGCAAGTAGCGCCGCCAAAAAAGAAGAAATTAATCGTAACGGATACTGTTTTTAGTATGGATGGTGATACTGCATATTTACGAGAGTTAGTGCACATAAAAGAGAAATACGGAGCAATGATTATAGTTGATGAAGCACATGCGAGTGGAATATATGGAATGAATGGAGCGGGATTATCTCATATAGAAAAAGATGTTGCTCAAAAAATTGATATACACATGGGGACGTTTAGCAAGGCTTTAGGGTGTTATGGTGCGTATTTGACAGGCGATGCAATTTATATAGAGTATTTACAAAATATGATGAGAAGCTTTATTTTTACTACTTCTTTACCACCAGGAACGTTAGGGGCGGTACAAAAGGCAATTGAAATTGTGAAAGAAGATAATGAAAGAAGAGAGAGACTTATAGAGAATGGAGCCTATTTTAGGACACATTTGCAAGAAGCTGGTTTTGATATTGGGAATAGCTCAACTCATATTGTACCGATTGTAGTCGGTTCAAATGAAACAGCTTTACGGTTTAGTAAAAGGTTGCAAGAAGTAGGTATTGCAGCAATTGCAATTCGTCCACCAACGGTTCCAGTTAATAGTTCACGGGTCCGTTTTGCAGTTACGTCCCAACATACAATTGCTGATTTGAACTGGGCTATTCAGCATATTATACGTATTGGTAAAGAAGAGGGGTTTTTAGTATGAAAGAGCTAAAGATTATTTTTATTCCTGGGTGGGGAATGGAAGAAGGTGTTTGGACTTTAGTTCTGCCGTATTTTAAAGGATATTCTGTTCAATGTATCAATTGGCGTAATGTGAAAGAACAAAGTGAATTTGCGGGGCGAATAATAGATGCAGCAAAAGATGAAAATGTGATTTTAGTTGGATGGTCACTAGGAGCGTTAGCGGCAGTTCAAGCTCATAAAAAGGTTAAGGCGAAAGGTATCGTATTAATTGGTGGCACTGCTAAATTTACAAATACGAGCGACTATACGTGTGGATGGAATGCTTTGCATGTAGAACGGCTGAAAAAGAATGTAGCGAGAAAGAAAGAAGATACGCTCAAGCGGTTTTATGAAAATATGTTTACAAAAAATGAGCTGAAAGAGAATAAAAGGTTTGAAGATATGATAAAACGCTTTAAAGGTGATTCTATTCAGTCTTTGCAATTAGGTTTGGAGTATTTAATCGAAGCAGATATGAGGGAAGAACTGAAAGAAGTTAAAGTACCTATACTACTTATTCACGGAGAGCAGGATGTCATATGCCCATTATCTGCAGCGCGTAGTATGGCTGAGAATGAGACTGCCACGCTCAAGGTAGTAAGTAAGGCTGGACACGCATTATGTGTAACGAATTTTGAATATTGCGGAAATGAAATAATTCAATTTGTAGAGGGGATACGACATGATCAACAAAACGTTACTACAAAAACGGTTTAACGTGGCAGCTGTATCCTACGATCAATATGCAAATGTACAAAAAAAGATGGCACATTTATTACTTTCTACATTGAAGCGGCGATATAGTGCAAATTCAAGGATACGTATTTTAGAACTTGGATGCGGGACAGGATATGTTACAGAGCAATTATCAAGTTTATTTCCGAAAGCGCATATTACAGCTATTGATTTTGCTGAAAGTATGATTGAGGTTGCGAAAACTAGACAAAATGTAAAAAATGTAATGTTTTACTGTGAGGATATCGAAAGATTACGACTAGAAGAAACGTATGATGTCATTATTTCGAATGCCACATTTCAATGGCTAAATGATTTAAAACAAGTGGTAAGAAATTTATTTCATCATTTGTCTATAGATGGGATATTACTCTTTTCGACGTTTGGACACGAAACATTTCAAGAATTGCATGCTTCGTTCCAGCGGGCGAAAGAAGAAAAAAATATACAAAATGAAACATCGATTGGACAACGTTTTTATTCGAAAAATCAGTTGCGCCATATATGTGAAATAGAAACAGGGGATGTGCATGTTTCTGAAACATGTTACATAGAGAGATTTACAGAAGTTAGGGAGTTTCTACATTCTATTCGAAAAGTAGGAGCGACTAATAGTAATGAAGAATCCTATTGTCAAAGTCCCTCACTCTTTCGTGCGATGCTTCGCATATACGAAAGAGACTTCACGGAAAATGAGGGGATAATGGCGACGTATCACGCTTTATTTATGCATATAACAAAAGAGGGGAAGAGATGAAATGAAACAAGTACAAACAAAAAGGGATTGGAAAAAACTTGCATATGACGTAGTAGAAGAGAAAATGATTACGAAAGAGGATGCAATAGCGATATTAGAAGCTGATGAGACAGAAGTTTTAGAAATTATGAATGCAGCTTACATCATTCGTCATCATCACTTTGGTAAGAAAGTAAAATTAAATATGATTATTAATACGAAATCTGGATTATGTCCTGAAGATTGCGGATATTGTTCACAGTCTATTATTTCAGAGGCGCCGATTGATAAATATGCATGGCTAACGCAGGAAAAGATTGTAGAAGGAGCACATGAAGCAATTCGCCGTAAAGCGGGTACATATTGTATTGTAGCGTCTGGTCGTCGCCCGACGGATAAAGAGGTGAATCACGTAATTGGAGCTGTTAAGGAGATTCGTGAAACGACAGATTTAAAGATTTGTTGTTGTTTAGGTTTCTTAAACGAAGATCAAGCAGGACGTTTAGCGGAAGCGGGTGTACATCGTTATAACCACAACTTAAATACACATGCAAATAATTACGAAAGTATTTGCTCCACTCATACGTATGACGATCGTGTTGATACAGTTCAAAAAGCGAAACAAGCGGGTATTTCACCATGCTCAGGGGCGATTTTTGGAATGGGCGAGACAATAGAAGAACGTGCTGAAATTGCATTTGAATTACAACGTATAGATGCAGATTCAATTCCATGTAATTTCCTTGTTGCTGTAAAGGGTACGCCGCTTGAAGGACAAAAAGAATTAACGCCGGTAGAATGTTTAAAAGTGCTGGCGATGATGCGTTTTGTAAACCCAACGAAAGAAATTCGCATTTCAGGAGGACGTGAAATCAATTTACGCTCTGTGCAGCCAATCGGTTTATTTGCAGCAAACTCTATTTTTGTTGGAGATTACTTAACAACAGCTGGACAAGAACCAACTGCAGACTGGGGTATGATTGAAGATTTAGGGTTTGAGATTGAAGAATGTGCATTATAAGGTAGGTAAAACGCAAACTTGTAAAAGAGTTTGCGTTTTTTGTAAATAAAATGTAATAAATAGTTGTGAACGCTTGATATTATTGGTTTTTGAGCGAAAAAAAGAATTTTGGTGGACGAATTTTCCAAGCCCCAATTGTACATAGTAAATATGTAATTTATATTGGGTTGGAGGATTTTACATGCACAAATATATATTAGCGATTATGACTTGTCTAATTTTACTAAAAGCAATAAGTACTGATCCAGTTAAGGCCGCCGAAAATCCTGAACAAAAAGAGATGCAACAACGAATTGAGCAACATTTTCGAACGAAAGCTGAACATTTTGGATTGAAAACCGAAGGGAAAGATTTAAAGGAAGTTCGAAAAGAAATTACTATTATAGAAGAAGCGAAGAAAAGAGAGAATGTATGGAGAACAGCACAAACGCTTCGTATACAAACAGAAGGAAAAACAATGGATGAATTAATAAAAGATGTACGGAAAAAAGTAAAAAAATAAAAAAGAGGCCGCAGCCTCTTTTTATTTTTTTATGCCCATTGTTTTGATAAGTGAGCCATTTCAATCGCAGCAACGGCAGATTCATAGCCTTTATTACCAGCTTTCGTGCCTGCACGTTCAATGGCTTGCTCAATCGTTTCAGTCGTTAATACACCGAATATAACTGGGATGTCTGTTTGTAGTGATAAAGATGCAACCCCTTTTGCTACTTCATTACAAACGTAATCGTAATGTGTTGTAGCACCGCGAATTACAGTACCTAGCGTAATAACAGCGTCATATTTTCCGCTACTAGCCATCTTTTTAGCAATTAAAGGAATTTCGAATGCGCCAGGAACCCAAGCAACATCGATATCAGTTTCTTCTACACCGTGGCGCTTTAATCCATCTAAAGCTCCGCCGAGTAACTTACTTGTAATAAATTCATTAAAACGTCCAACAACAACCCCAACTTTTAATCCTGTACCAACTAAATGACCTTCGAATACCATAATGAATCTCTCCCTTTATTATAAGTTTAGTAAATGTCCTAATTTGTTTACTTTCGTTTGTAAATACGTTTTATTTTCTTCTTTTGTTGGCATTTGCAACGGTACACGCTCGATTACTTCTAAATCGTAACCTTGTAAGCCAGCAATTTTTCGCGGGTTATTTGTTAATAATCGTAAATGTTGTAAACCTAAATCTTTTAAAATTTGAGCACCAATACCGTAATCACGCAAATCAGCTGGGAATCCAAGTTTTTCATTTGCTTCTACAGTATCGAATCCTTCTTCTTGTAACTTATAAGCGCGAAGCTTATTAAGAAGGCCGATGCCTCGTCCTTCTTGTCTCATATAAAGAAGAACGCCTTTTCCTTCACGCTCAATTTGAGCAAGTGCAGCATGGAGTTGTGGTCCGCAATCACAACGGCATGAGCCAAATACATCACCTGTTAAGCACTCTGAATGAACGCGTACAAGTACAGGCTCTCCTGATGAAATATCACCTTTTACGAGTACGATATGTTCTTTCGTATCTAATGAATTAGAATAGCCAATTGCATGGAAAGTACCGAAATCAGTAGGTAATGTAATTTCTACTTCTCTCGTCACTAATGTTTCATGGTGGCGGCGATAAGCAATTAAATCTTCTATTGTAATCATTTTTATATCAAATTGTTTTGCACACTGTAGTAAATCAGGTACGCGTGCCATCGTACCGTCCTCATTGATAATCTCGCAAATAACTCCAGCTGGTTCTGCTCCGCAAAGCTGTGCTAAATCGACAGCGGCTTCTGTATGACCAGCGCGGCGCAGGACACCACCTTCTTTCGCGATTAATGGAAAGATATGTCCAGGACGATTGAAATCAGCACCTTTTGATGCAGGGTTTAACAATTCTTGTATCGTAGTTGCCCGTTCGTGAGCGCTAATTCCTGTTGTTGTAGAAACGTGATCAATGCTCACCGTAAATGCAGTATGATGCGAATCTGTATTATGAGCTACCATTGGTTCTAACTGTAGACGTTCTGCGTACCCTTCCGTAATAGGTACACAAACGAGGCCACGCCCATGTGTAATCATAAAATTAATCGTTTCCGGCGTAATATACTCTGCTAATGCGATAAAATCGCCTTCATTTTCACGGTTTTCATCATCACATACGATGACGACTTTTCCTTGTTTTAAATCTTCTAGAGCTTCTTCAATACGATGGAACATCATGCTTCCCCCTTATAGAAATCCGTTTTCTTGTAAAAAGCTTTCGTTCATTGAACCTGTTCGTTTTACAGGTTTAGAAATAAAGCGCTCGATATATTTACCGATCATGTCACACTCAATGTTTACGATGTCACCGGCATTCTTTTCTCCGATAACAGATTCACTTACTGTGTGCGGGATGAGTGAGATGGTGATGGAAGATTCATCTATATCAAATATTGTTAAACTCGTTCCATCAATAGCAACGGATCCTTTATGCAAACAATAGCGCAGCAATTCATCAGCAATAGCTATTTTGTAATAGACGGCATTATAGTGTTGTTTTTTATTTAATATTGTTCCGATGCCATCAATATGTCCTGAAACGAAATGTCCACCGAATCGTCCGTTTGCAGCCATCGCCCGTTCTAAATTTACTTTAGAGTGTGGCTTAAGCATGCGAAGTGATGTGGATTGCATCGTTTCAGGCATTGCGTCCACTGTGAATGAAGTTGTTGTGAAACTCGTTACAGTTAAGCAAATCCCGTTAACCGCGATACTATCACCTAAGTGAGCATCTGATAAAATTTTATTTGCGTGGATCGTTAACTTCATCGCTTCTCCGCTTTGTTGCATGTTTGCAATCGTTCCTAACTCTTCTACAATTCCTGTAAACATTCCGTCACCTCGCTTCGGGCATTCGCAACGATTTTTATATCATCGCCAATTTGTTTCATCTCTTGAATTTCCAAGGAAAGTGCATCTTGTAATGCTGCGAAACCATTTCCGCCAAATAAAGTAGGGGCATCATTCCCGCCAATTAATATCGGGCTTATATAAGTTATAATTTCATTGAAATGCTTTGTTTGTAAGAAGCTTGCATGAATCGATTGGCCTCCTTCAACGAATATAGAAAGAATTTGCTTCTCTCCAAGAAAGAAAAGGAGATCCTCAATTTCAATTTGCTTCGTTTTCATTTGGAATATAGCTACATTTTCAGATTCATAAGAAGCTATTTTCTCTTTATTTACATCCTTACCGACAAAAATCCATGTCGGTGCTAAACCATCTGTTATGACATGAGAAGATGGTGGTGTTCGTAAATGGGTATCTAAAATAACGCGTATAGAATGTTTACCCCCGTTAGGAATTCTTGTCGTTAAATGCGGATTATCAGCTATAACTGTATTTACTCCCACGAGAATCGCATCATGTGTATGGCGATATTGGTGAACATCAGCACGTGCTTCTTCACCTGTAATCCACTTACTTTCACCAGTGACAGTTGCTGTTTTCCCATCTAAGCTCATCGCTGTTTTTATGGTTACAAATGGACGTTTCGTTTTCATGTAGTGAAAAAAGAAACGATTTAATAAGGTGGCTTCTGCTTCAAGAACACCGGTAGTTACGTCGATGCCAGCTTTTTCTAATCTCTTTTTTCCATTACCAGAAACGAGAGGGTTGCAATCAAGAGTAGCAATTACAACCCGTTTGACTCCGTTTTTGATGAGCGATTCACAGCAAGGTGGTGTTTTTCCGAAATGGCTACAAGGTTCAAGTGTTACATACACGGTAGCTCCTTTTGCTTTTTCACCAGCCATATGAAGAGCATGAACTTCTGCGTGTTCTTCACCAGCACGTAAATGAGCGCCCATACCGACGATGTTTCCATCTTTTACAACAACAGCACCAACCATAGGATTTGGACTTGTTTGTCCGGATGTTCCTTCTGCTAACTGTAGGGCAATCCTCATATATTCTTGATCTGTCATTCTCTTCACCTCTCCTGAAAAAATCAAAAAACCCCAAGGATTTTATATCCTTGGGGTTTGGGAGACGTGATTTCTAGAAATATAGTTCGAATACGAAAGTATAGGAAAGAAACCTAACGATGATTGATATTTTTGCATAAGGAAAAAACCTAGCAAAATATCGAATTTTTCAAACGCTAGTCGTATCTTTTTATTCCAGTATAGAAACATAAGTATACAAAATAAAACATATATAAAGATTCAAAATGAAACTTTAAAAATATGCATACTGAAATAAAAGTGTATTCGCTATATAAAATTACTAGAAAACATATCCTTCTCCCATCCAGACTATACTGTCGGCCCTAGAGTTTCACTAGATCCACCGTTTTCGAGTTGAAAACGGGTCACGGACTTAGAAGTTTGCACTTCATCACCGCCGGTTGGGAATTTCACCCGACCCCGAAGGATGTTGTTTGCTCAAATTATAGCACAAAAAAGAAAAAAGGCTAGTGAAAAATATTCGAATGTGAAGAATTGTGTGAAAATATATGTAGCCTAGCATGGAGACAAAAGTGTGAGAAATGTTGTAAGGAGAAGGGATATAACGGAGGTGTAAAAAAGAAAAACATGCACAAAAAAATGTGCATGTCACATGTGAAATTATTCTGCCTCTGGTGCTCTAACAACAGATTCGAATTTACCTTTATGCGAAGCATCGCAATAAGGCATATTTTTTGATAAACCACAACGGCATAAAGAAAAAGCCGGTTTTGCTGGGAATATATTCCCTTGTGAATCGACTAATTCCACGTCCCCTGTAACGCGAAAAGAGCCATTATTATTTACTTTAATTTGTACTTTAGCCAACGCTATCCCTCCTTCCCAAACGCTTAATTTCATCATATAATCAAGAGAAGTACTTGACAATATCAAATGAGCACTTTCTTTGGGAGAGAAGAGAGTGTTATAATGTTTTTTATAACTGACTAGAGTAAGGTGACGAAAGATGGATAAACAATTACGTACATTACGAAATATTGCAAATGAGCGCACGTGGGCATCATTTTTGAATGATAATCATCCATATAGTTTGTTACACTGGTCCATTGCAGGTGTAGGACAAGAGTCAAAGGATGTTTGGTTACTTCAAGATGAGGTAACATTTCAAACGACAGAATTTCCAACGTTAGATGATGCAATGCAATGGATTTCTGAAAATATGGAACAAGTTACAGATGTTTTAGCGCAATAAAAAAACAGGCTTATGCAAGCCTGTTTTTTGTTTCTTTTACATATGAGTTTAAAAATTGATCAACGGCTGCTTCATACTCTTCTTTATTTTCGTTATAAGAGCAAGCGTGTGCGCCGCGTTCTGCAATATAAAGTTGTTTATTGTTTTCTTTTGCTTCATATAGTGCTTTCGTCATATCAGCTAAAATATAATCATCATCTTTACTGTGAATAAAGAGGATGGGATTGTTAATATTTTTTATACAATCGATTGGTGAAACTTCGCGAATCGTATAACCGTCACGCACTTTTAAAAAAGCATTTGCTAAAGGTAATAAAGGCCATTTAGGTAAATGGAATTCAACCTTTAAACGGTGTTGTAATTGCCCGTAGAAATCAGAAAAAGGACAATCTGCAATATAGAAATCAGCACCATCTTCTACAAGTCCTGCGTATTGAAGAAGTGTTGCAGCTCCCATAGATTCACCATGAATACCGAGTGTTATATTTGTTCCAAAACGATTTTTTAGCCAGTCAACTACTGATTTTAAATCATGTTTTTCATAGTATCCATAGCTTGTTGTTTTTCCGCCAGTTTTACCATGACGACGATGATCATAAATAATGACATTATACCCTCTGTTTAAAAATAACCGTGCATATTTTACAGAGTTCATTTTATTTACAGTTACGCCGTGACAAAAAATCATAAACTTATTGGAATGACCAGCAGGAATGTAATATCCGTGAAGATCATATCCGAATTGCGAAGGAATGTGAATTTCTTCTTTATGAAGAGCATCAAAATCCTCTATACGAAAATGTTTTTTCGTTTCTCTTTCGAGTACTTCTTCCTCTGTTTTTTTCTTTAAGTACATCACTTTATTTGTAAAGAAAATCCCAAGGGCAGTTATCGCACCTAGTATAGTAAACAATGCTGCAAAAAAACGTTTCATACTTTACCTCATCCTCCAAATACCGTTACATGTGATACACTTATATTGTATCACAATGATAGAAAAGGGGAGAAATAGGAAATGGTGTATATACAAAAAATTACGCCAGCGATGAAAGAAACAATCCGAATGTTCATGTGTGAGAACTGGGGGAGTTCATTGATGGTTTCACGTGGGAAGGGGCATCAGTTAGAAGAGTTGCCAGGATTTGTTGCGCTCTTGGATGACAGAATAATCGGAATTGTAACGTATGAAGTGATCGGAAATATGTGTGAAATTGTGTCGTTAGATAGCTTTGAAGAAAGAAAAGGAATAGGGACAAAACTTGTGGATTGTGTATTACAGGTTGCAGAAGAAGAACGGTGCGGGCGGGTTTGGCTCATAACAACAAATGATAATATGAATGCGTTACGTTTTTACCAAAAACGTAATTTTGTGATGACAAATTTATATGTGAATGCAGTAGAAGAGGCACGAAAAATCAAGAAAGAAATTCCACGTATTGGGTATGATAATATCCCAATTTTACATGAAATTCAGTTAGAGTATCGTTTAGTATGATGATGTAACAATTTTCAGAAATATAAGTTATTAACCTTGACGAATATTGTAATTTAGGTTACCGTAAAATTGTAATCTATTACCATATTAAGGGGTGACGATGTGGCAACTATACGTGATGTTGCAAAATTGGCAGGTGTTTCAGTCGCAACTGTTTCACGAGTTATTAATGAAAAAGGATACGTTCATGAGGACACAGTAAAACAAGTAAAGGAAGCAATTGAGGAATTACATTATAGGCCAAATAGTACAGCAAAGCCATTGTTTAAAGAGAATTCAACAATAATTGCATTACTTGTAGATAATTTATATAACCGATCAAACATCACTTTGCTACATTGTATTGAGGAAATAGCATATAAAGAAGGATATCAAATCATTGTTTGTAATATAGAGAATAAAGATAGATACATACATATGTTGAAGGAAAATAACGTTGCAGGTGTTATTTTGACAAAATCAGTTTTTAAAAGTATAGGAGAAATTCCATTTCCATTTGTTGTGATCGACGAAAAAAAATCCCATACAAATTATTATGAAAGTGGACAAAGAGCGGTTTCTGTATTAAAAGAAAAAGGCTGTCACTTCCTTGCTTATTTCGGTGAGGGAGAAGATAGTGAAGAAATGGAAGAGCACATATCGGGGTTTTTAGATACTGTTTGGGAGGAAGGAATCTCTTATCGAGAAGAATGTGTACAAGGGTATACGAATAAACAGTTTATTACATTATTGCAAACTTATCCGTATATAGATGGCATTGTAACTTCAAGTGATAAGATTACTTTTGAGTTAATGCGAGCAGCGAAAAATTTAAATATCCGTATACCAGATAAATTGAGAATTATTGGACTGAACGGGAGTATAGACAGTGAGTGGACAGGTCCGTCATTCATGCAAATGGAGAGTTGTGTCGAAGAAAATGGGAAAATAGCGTTGCAACAATTAAAAGGAAAAATAAAAAAGTAAAAGGTGCGTATAAAACGCACCTTTTATAATGTAATGGCGGCAATAAAGCCGAATATAAGTAACGGTATATTATAGTGTAGAAACGTTGGTACACATGTATCCCATATATGATGATGTTGACCATCAGCGTTTAAACCGGATGTTGGTCCAAGTGTACTATCTGATGCTGGTGATCCTGCATCCCCTAACGCTCCGGCTGTACCGATAATTGCAATTGTAGCCATTGGACTAAATCCAAGCTGCATGCAAAGAGGTACAAAAATTGTTGTTAAGATAGGGATGGTTGAAAAGGATGAACCAATTCCCATCGTAACGAGAAGTCCAATCACAAGCATAAGAAATGCAGCGAGTGGTTTGTTATTTCCAATTATATGTGCACTCGTTTGCACAAGAGATTCAACATGTCCTGTTTTTCGAAGAACAGCGCCAAATCCAGCGGCAGCGATCATAACAAAACCAATAAAGGACATCATGCGCATGCCGCTTGTTAATATTGCATCTGCTTCTTTAAGAGGTAGACTACCACTTACTGATAAGACGATAATCCCTGCTAAAGCACCGAAAATCATTGATTCTGTTGCTAATTGAACAGTTAATGTAGCTATGATAGATAATAATCCGAAAGTAATGCTACGTTTTGTGTAGGGAACGATTTCATTTGCAGTAGTATGAACTTGTTCTGTTTCATACGTACGAGGTTTCCGATACGTAATGAATACCGCTACACATAATCCAATAATCATACCGATTGCTGGAATAGTCATTGCTTTTGGAATAAGTGTAACATCAAATGTAAGGCCGCTTTGCGCAGCATTTGTTTGCAATACGTCATGATAAATTTTTCCGAACCCCGCTGGAATCCACATATAAGGAGTAATCAATCCGAATGTAATAATACATGTAACAAGTCTGCGATCCACTTTCAGCTCATTTAGTACTTTTAATAGTGCTGGAATTAAGATGGGGATGAAAGCGATATGAACTGGAATCACATTTTGTGAGAAGCAAGCCATCGTTAAAATGATGAATAAAATAAGTATTTTAGAATAAACTTGTTTTTTCGTGTCTTGTTCATTGCCAATCCATTTTAATGCAGTTTGAATCATGGCATCTGGAAGTCCTGTTTTGGAAAGGGAAATAGCGAAACCGCCAAGCATTGCATAACTTAAAGCGATTGGGGCGCTGTTTCCAAGGCCAGTTGTAAAAGTGTTAATCGTTTCTGAAATACCGAGTCCGCCGATAATTCCGCCTGTTAAAGCTCCAACAATGATGGCGACAATGACCTGGACACGTAACAAACTAAGCAATAGCATAACTGCTACTGCGACGAGTACAGCATTCATAATAAATGTAATCTCCCTAAATTTTTATTGTGCTAAGGCAAGTAAATATGAAGCACTTTGCTATATTTATACATAGTTGCGACATATTATTATAAATTGTTTTCTATGAAATGTAAAAGAGCCTTTGTTACTAATGCTGAAAAGCTAGCTCTTGTTTAATTGCTTGTAAAGAATTGGCGAATAATTCTGGTTCTTCTAAATCAGGAGAATGTGCTGAATTTGGGAACCAAATCATTTTTTTTATGGGTGCTGCTATCACATCGCAATATTCCTGAACGAGTGCATAAGGAGTTTGATAATCATATCGACCAGAACAAAAATAAACCGGAATAGATAAACTTGAAATAGAAGAAAAGAAATCGATTGTCAGCATTTCTTCCCATAAAACACCAGATTTTAAATTTCCTGCGAGAAACTTGAACCAATCTAATAGTGTATATTCAGGAGAAAAGAAGCCTTTTCGTATGAAAGAAAAGGAAGATCCGTTTTGGATTGCTCCTCCGAATGTGCCAAGCCATTTTCTTTGAATAATAAGGCGTCTCGTATCTAAAAATGGTGGTTTGCCTAATTTTAAAAGGGACGCTAATGCTTTTTTATGATCATGTTTTTTTGCAGAACGAATTAAATGCTGATATAGCAATTCTTCGTTTTGTTTCATATGTACAATCTGCCCAATACCGATGTAAGCCTCGATATACTGTGGATATTGATGTGCTATGTTAAGCCCAATAATACTTCCCCAAGAATGACCAGCGAGAAATAGTTTCTGTTTATTGAACTTTTTAAGTACATATTGAATCACTTCTTTTGCATCGGAAACGAATTGTTCAATTGTAAAATTCGCTCCGAAATCTTTCATTGAAAAGGATTTACCTGCCCCGCGCTGATCCCAATTAATAACGATGAAGTGTTTCTCCAATTCTTTTTGAAAATGACGAATAAATCCGATTTGTGCCATGCCGGGTCCACCATGGCAGCATAATAAAATAGGTTGCTCTATGTTTTGCCCGCGAATAAGGAGAGTTTGTTTTCGATTATGAATCATAACGCTTTCCATCGTAGCAATACTATTAGGAATGAGTTGTTTATTTTCATTATAAAACTGTGGGGTATGGCTACGAAAAAGCATATTGAAAACCTCCTTTTCTGAAATCGTATGAATCGCACAGGCTATTTGTTTTGCATATACTGTTAGAAAATCATTGTAACATATCATACTAGTGTCATTTCAACACGGGAGGAGGGAAATTGTGACGATTGGAGAAATTATAGATTGCTTAAATAGACGTGAATCCATCGCTATCATAGCAAAACGTCTTGAAATAAGCCCGTATACATTATCAAAGAAGTTAAGATTGATTGGATATGAATATGATGGAGAACAGAAGAAACGTATTTTTGTAGGAGATGGAGAAGAACCTCGTCACTTACAACTCCAAGAAGCGACAGCCCTTCAATATGCGAAAACGGATTATCAATTATTAATTTATGAACAATTACAAAGTATTTATGAATTACTAAGCAAGAGAGAAGAAGTAATCGCGCCCATTATGAGTATAAGTACAGAAAAAAAGAAACGTACTTTTTCTATTAATAAAGAAATATTAGCAAAACTAGACGTTATATCAGAAGCGAAAGGAATTCAAAAATCTAAACTTGTAGAAGAGGCGTTACAACAATTTTTACAGCAATATGACTTTAACAAAACAGCACGTTTGGATGACTAAAGAAAAGGATACTAAGTTCATTGTAAGAACGAGTATCCTTTTTAGGTTTTACTAATATTGTGGATTAAGTAAGTATAAGTGTACCCTTTACAATAAAAATCTGGATCGCATATTAGGGAAATACTTAATTTGTTTTTTGAATTCTACCATCAATAATTGGCTGAATTGGTTCTTTTAATTGTTTTACATAATCGACTAGCGCTTCAAAGTCGTTTGGACCAGTTTCTGAATTCTTCCCATTTTTAAATGATACGAATCCGTCACCGCCAGAAGCTAAGAAAGCATTCGCAACTACGCTATATGTTTTAGTTGGAGATAACTCCTCGCCATTTGTTAAGCGTATATTCGTAACCTTTTCACCGTTTGGTTTATTTGCATCCCACGTATATTGAATACCTGAAATTTGAAGCATTCTTGTTGTTCCTTTTTGCCATTGCTGATTTAAAATGTCGCGAATATCTTGACCTGTTAAATCTACTTTAATCAATTGGTTTCCAAAAGGCTGAATGCCATATAATTCGCCCCAAGTAATATCGCCAGCATCTAAGTCATTACGAATGCCACCAGGATTCATAAGTGCGATTTGAGCTTGCATTGTTTGACGCTGAGCGTCGGCAATTACATTCCCAAGAGTAGATTCACCAGCATCATTTTGTTTACGGTCGATAGGTGCTGTAGATTTTCCTACAACTTCATTTACAAGAGGTGCGATCTTTTCTTTATATTGATCTATTTTTTGTTTTACTTCTTTATCAGGTTCCACACCTTCATGATATGTTGTGATCACTTCAGCTTTTTTCTTTACAATATCTTTTGTTTTACGATCAATTGTTACATCTACGTCTGAGAAAGCTGTTCCGTAAGAGTTCGCTTGGACGATTAGTTTATTATTTACAGTACCATTTACATACGTGTGACTATGCCCACCGAAAATAACATCAACTTCTGGATCTGTTTCATTTGCAATTCGAGTAAGGTCTCCATTTGTCACGCCAGATTCATCAGTTGTTCCGCCGACATGGGCAAGGACGACGATGGATTTAACACCGAGACGCTTTAATTGTTGCGTTGATTTATTAATTGCTTCTACTTCGTCAGTGATCTGTACATTTTTAAGCATAGTAGGCATCACGACATTTGGTGTATCAGTTGTAACAACGCCAATGAATCCTACAGGAACACCATCTACCATTTTTACAGTAAATGGTGGTAAAAATAAGCGGCCAGTTGATTTGTTATAGAAGTTAGCAGCGACGTAAGGGAAGTTAGCACCTTTGAAATTCCCCGTTTTCTCGTGATATCCACCGTAAATGAGGCGTTTCATTTCATCGATACCTTCATCAAATTCATGGTTTCCGATTGTACCGACATCGAATTTTAAGTCATTCAAAAATTCAATCGTTGGTTCGTCTTGTAACAATGCTGAAACTGGTGGACTAGCTCCGACAATATCGCCAGCATGTACGAGAAGTGTATTCGGGTTTTGCTTTTTACGTTCTTTTAAATAAGTAGCTAAGTAATCAGCGCCACCGGCTTCTTTGTTATTAATTTTTTTAACAGTATCTAGTTGTCCATGGAAATCATTAATACCAAGCATTTGTACGTCTATGTAGCGGTTTTGTTCAGCTGGAGTCTGGGATGGGGGAGCGGCAAATACAGTTGAAAAGGTAATGGTGCTTAAAACGGCAACAGTAGGAATGATTTTTTTCCACATAATTCATTTCTCCTTTTTTTATAATCTGACATCATACGACATAATTTTAATAGATTCATAGGATTATATCTATATAAAAATTTAGTTTTTTCGAAAAATTAACATATTTACAAAAGGTGAATAATAGAGTAAAGAACCTTTTTTATTGTCGAGTTCATTGTGTATCTACTATAATGGAGAAAAAAGTAAAAGGTGAGTAGCATGAAGAAAAAGAAACAAAGACAAATGCAAAGACAATCGCAAGTAAATAAACCAGAGAAAGAGTCGCTTACATTAGGCGATCAATTAAATGATTCACTCGTGCAGCAATTAAAGAATAAGAAGAAAGAATTGCAAGTGAGAGAAGAGAAAAAAGAGGCAGCTGAACTGGAAAGAAAGCGTCAAGAACAAAAAGAACGTGAAAAGAATAAATCATTTGAAGAACTGCTAAGTGAAAGTAGCCTTACTTGGAAAGACTTTAAATAATATAAAAAAATGATCAGTGTATATCGCTGATCATTTTTTTGACGAGTTTGTAAGAAAAGGGGAGTGTAAAATGAGAAAAATTGTAGTCGTTCCGCATGAAAATCATTGGAACGAAAAATTTCAAATAGAGGCCGAACGATTAAAATCGGCGATGCCAGAAATGGTGAAAGTCCATCATATTGGAAGTACGTCAGTGCCAGGACTGGCAGCTAAACCAATTATAGATATGATTATGGAAGTAGAGAGTATCCACAGAGTAGATCATTGGAATGAACGTTTTATAGAGCTTGGTTACATCGCAAAAGGGGAAAATGGTATTTCAAGACGTCGTTATTTTATTCATGGAACTGAGGAAAAACGCTCGTATCACTTACACGTGTTTGAAAGAGGAAATCCTGAGATAGTAAGGCATTTAGCATTTCGTGATTATATGATGGCCCATTGCGAAGAAGCTGAGGCATATGCAACTTTAAAGAAAGAATTAGCTGAAAAGTATACATATGATGGCACGTTATATTCGGAAGGGAAAACTGAATTTGTACGTAATGTTGATGAAAAAGCGAAAGAATGGAAAGAAGGAAATGTGAATAATTGAGTTCACGTTTTAGTGTATAAAATTATTATGTAAACTGTACATATGTTTTGACTTTTTGGTTGAATCTTGTTCAAATAAAGTGGTGGCTTATAAAAAATGTAAGAATGAGAGGGAGACGACTGTGCACATTCCAACAACTACACTTCATAATGGCGTGAAAATGCCGATGATTGGTCTAGGCGTTTATAAAGCGAAAGAAGGCGACGAAGTAAAACAAGCAGTAAAAACAGCGTTAGAAGTTGGATACCGTTCGATTGATACAGCGACTGTATATGAAAATGAAAGCGGTGTCGGAGAAGCGGTTCGTGAATCAGGAATTCCGAGAGAAGACATATTTATTACAACAAAAGTTTGGAACGACGATCAAGGATACGAGGAAACACTTGAGGCGTTTGAAAAAAGCTTAAAGAAATTACAAATGGACTATGTAGATTTATATTTAATACATTGGCCAATAAGAGGAAAGTATGTTGATACGTACAGAGCGTTAGAAAAACTGTATGAAGAAGGTAAAGTGCGCGCGATTGGTGTTTCTAATTTTCATAAACATCATTTAGAGCTATTATTACCAAATTGTAAAGTAAAGCCGATGGTAAACCAAGTAGAACTTCATCCGATGTTAGCGCAATTTGAATTGCGTAATTTCTGTCAAGGTGAGCAAATTCAAATGGAAGCATGGAGCCCATTAATGAGAGGCGGGGAAGTATTCGAGCACCCGGTTATTCAGGCCATTGCTACTAAATATGAAAAAACACC
Source organism: Bacillus mobilis (assembly GCF_001884045.1). GTDB lineage: Bacteria > Bacillota > Bacilli > Bacillales > Bacillaceae_G > Bacillus_A > Bacillus_A mobilis. Next base: position 217,194 of record NZ_MACF01000046.1, read on the forward strand.
TGCGCAAGTTATATTAAGATGGGATATTCAAAGCGGGGTCGTGACAATTCCTAAATCTGTTACACCATCTCGTATTAAGGAGAATTTTACTATCTTTGATTTTGCACTAACAGAAGAAGAGATGAATCAAATTAATACGTTAAATCGTAATTTACATGTAGGAACGAATCCTGATAAATATGATACGCTATAAAAAGACGCTACCAGTATGGTAGCGTCTTTTTAACGATGTAAAGCGTAAGTATCACATTTAGCAATTTGCTGAAGTTGTATATATTCTGCTGTTGTTAACTGTGTTTGTTTACTAGCCTGTACATTTTCTTGCAATTGTTGGATAGAGCTTGCACCAGGTATAACTGCTGCAACAGTTTCGTTATGTAAGCAATATTGAATAGCTGTTCCTGTTAATGAGCTTTCCCCGATTATCTCTTTTACACTTGCGAGTGTCGCATATAATTCATCGTAAGAATAAGAAAGGTAATCTTTTTCTTTTACTCTTTCTATCTTTCTTGCATTATTGTCAGTTAGAATTCCTTTTGCAAGTGGTCCGCGAGCAATAATGCTAATTTGATGTTCACTGAAAAGTGGGAACCATTCTTCAGGGCGACGATTTAAAAGGCTATATTCCATTAGCACACTAACGATATTTGAACGTTTTGCATACTCACGGATGACATTTGGACGTATAGAAGAAATACCGTAATGGCGAATGATCCCTTCTTTTTTTAATTCTTCAAAGGCTTCAATTGTTTCATCTATTGGATCTTCAATCGTCCCGCCGTGAAGTTGATAAAGATCAATATAATCAGTTTGAAGTCTACGTAAACTTTCTTTCACTTCAGCCTTTATGTAATTCTTAGAAGGATCCCAAGACCAGCCGTTTTTTTCTTCTGTCCATCGATTTCCAACTTTCGTTGTAAGAACAATTTGGTCTCGTTTCCCTTTTAATGCTTTTCCAACAAATTCTTCGTTTAATCCATAATCGTATAAATCCGCTGTATCAAAAAAATTGATTCCTAAATCGATTGCTTCATCGATAATACGCATAGCTTCTGTTTCAGATGTACCGAGAGACATACAGCCAAGGCCCATTTCTGTAACAAACAAATCTGAGTTTCCTAATTGACGTTTTTTCATAGGTCAACCTCCTTACCTTTATTGTACGAAAGGGAAAAGAGGTTGACAAACGTTTCCTTTTTACCCCGCTTTAACGGGCAGTAAGACCCCCACTTTAAAATTCAGCTCATACGAGGAAGTTAGGTGGGAGATTAACTGCCCGTAAAAGCCCGATTCGTTCAACTAATAATCAGAGGGGGTGAACAAAACCCCCTCTGATTAAAGTTTCACTTTATTTGCTGTAATCCACTCTTGTACAGTTGTATACTCTTTGCCATATTGTTTTAGTTTATGGCGAATTTGCCATGCTTTTCCGACTAAAGTGACGCGATTTGGTAAAATATAAACTTTCATTTCTATCACGCTCCTTTCAATGTGGTAAAATGTATGAGGAAAGAATAGGAAATAGAACAGGGAGATGAAGTAGTATGAGTAATCTTGCAGAGAGAACAGTAAAAACTGAACCGATTTTTGATGGTAGAGTTATAAAAGTTCGTGTTGATGATGTAGTATTACCAAATGGAGCAATGAGTAAACGTGAAATTGTAAATCACCCTGGTGCAGTTGCTATTATTGCTATTACTGATGAGGGGAAAATCGTACTTGTTGAGCAGTATCGTAAGGCGCTTGAAAAGGCGATTATAGAAATTCCGGCCGGCAAGTTAGAACCTGGTGAAAAACCTGAGGTGACAGCAGTTCGTGAATTAGAAGAGGAAACAGGATATGTATGTGAAAATATGGAGCTTATTACTTCTTTCTATACATCTCCAGGATTTGCAGATGAAATTTTATATGTATATAAAGCGACAGGTTTGACGAAAAAAGAAGATAAAGCCGAGTTAGATGAAGATGAGTTTGTGGAATTGATGGAAGTATCGTTAGAAGAAGCGACTACTCTTATGAAAAATCTTCGTATTCATGATGCGAAAACGATGTTTGCAGTACAATATTTACAACTACAAAAATAAACACTCGCCAAAGGCGAGTGTTTTTTAATTGATTTTTGCGTATACGCGTGCATCACGTAAGCTACCATCTGGTGCTATGAAATCATTTTCCATTGTACCTTCTAGAATAAATTCTAAACGTTCTGCTAGGTTACATGCATTTGTATTTGTTGCATCAATACGAATTTCAATTCTTCTAGCACTTAGCTTATCAAAGGCAAATTGAATGGCACCTTTAATAGCTTCAGTCATATAGCCTTGTTTTGTATACGTACTATGCAGCCAGAAGTGAAGTGAAAACTTTGGAATATCCCAGTTTTCAGGTTTAAGCGTTATAGCCCCGATGAATGTACCAGATACTTTATCGTATAAGTGAAAATCAAGTGTTTCACGAAGTAAAAACTGTCCGTGAGCGTTACGAACGATTTCTTCAGCACTTTCTTCTGTTTCAGCGTTAATTGGCATCCACGGTACTAAGTCTTCTAGAGAAGCTTGGATTGCTTCATACACTTCTGTACCATCACCTGGAAATGGCTTACGAACTTGTAAGCGTTCAGTTTGAAATAATGTTGGAAAATCTAATAATAATGGTTTCAAGTGAAATCCCTCCTATTCTCTACTTTTTAGTTTAGCAAAGTAGAGCGGAATTTCAATGTTAATTCGTCATACTTTTTTCTTTCTTTCATACATTTTTAGTAAGAGTGTGAACGGAGGGAAGAAAAATGTGGAGAAAAACTTGGCAAGACCGTGTAATGTCTCACATACAGGAAAACTCTTCATTATATATATTTAACGCTGTTTTATTATTGATGGGAGTAATATTTGGGGCCATTCTCGTAAATAGTCTACAATTAAATCAAAAACAAGATTTATCATTTTATTTACAACGTTTTTTTGGACAAGTTTCTAAAGGAGAATTTGCTATTGCAAGCGAAATGTTTCGAGAAAGTTACTTTTCGCAATTAAAATACATTGGATTTATTTGGATTTTGGGGATTTCAATTATTGGATTGCCACTTATTTTTATTTTATTGTTTGTAAAAGGAGTAGTTGTCGGATTTACAGTAGGTTTTTTAGTCAGTCAGCATGGATGGAATGGATTATTATTAGCATTCGTTTCTGTATTGCCACAAAACCTCATTATTATTCCAGTATTTCTCGTTATGACAACAATTGCCGCAAGCTTTTCCTTACGCATGATTAGGCATCAATTTATTCGGAAAATAACCGAGCCGCTATTACCGTTATTAATTCGTTATACATGCTTCTTTCTTGTAATTGGAGCGGTGTTAGCTCTTGCTTCTAGTGTAGAAGCTTATGCATCACCAGTTTTAATGAAAGAAGTCGTTGAGGCTATTAATAAACAATAAATACTTTATGAGAATAATTATCAATTTGTTTTTATTGTTTTTCTTTTGACAGAAGCCCTTCTTCTGATATAATGGTGTAAGAGTGGCGAGGAGGGAGTAGTACCGAATGGAAGAAAGAATTGAACGAATTAAGAAGCAATTACATGCAGCGAGCTACAAGTTAACACCGCAACGTGAAGCAACAGTTCGTGTGCTGCTAGAAAATGAAGAAGATCATTTAAGCGCAGAAGATGTTTACCTCCTTGTAAAAGAAAAGTCGCCAGAGATCGGACTAGCAACCGTCTATCGAACTTTAGAACTATTATCTGAGTTAAAAGTTGTCGATAAGATTAACTTCGGAGACGGTGTTTCACGCTATGACTTACGCCAAGAAGGTGCGCAGCGTTTCCACCATCATTTGATTTGTACACAATGTGGTGCTGTACAAGAAATACAAGAAGATTTACTTGGTGAAGTGGAAAGGAAAGTAGAACGTGACTGGAGCTTTAAGGTGAAAGATCATCGTTTAACATTCCATGGGATTTGTAAAAATTGTCAAGAAAATGAAACGGATGAAAAATAACCTTTTCCTATTTATCTAGGAAGAGGTTTTTTATTTGAATAAGGTATAAATTGGTGAAAGCTTGGCATATGTTGTAATAACTTATATTTTGGAGGAGTTTACAATGCGCCGAGCTTTAAAATTAACTTTTGATGGAATAAAAGTATTTTTATTATTTACAAGTTGTACGATTTTGTTTTATTTCGCTATACTATGGATAAATGAAGAATATGAAAGCTATCATCGTTATGAAAAGCCACAAGAAGAGACTGTAGAAAAAGTATCAGGGAATGAAGAGCCGGCAAAGGATGCTTTCGTAAATAGAATGATGTTTTTCTATGAAAATGGGGAGTAGTGTAGATTGGAAGATCAATTAAAAGATTTTATTCATTATATGGTTGTCGAAAAAGGGCTTGCGAAAAATACAGTAGTATCTTATGAACGTGATTTAAAAAGTTATGTAAAGTATTTGCAAAATGTAGAACAGGCGAAAAGCTTTCATGAAGTGACACGCTTACACATTGTTAATTTTCTGCAGCACTTAAAAGAAAACGGGAAATCTTCGAAAACATTAGCACGTCATATTGCATCGATTCGCTCGTTTCACCAGTTTTTACTTCGTGAACGAGCGGTAGAGCACGATCCATCCGTACATATTGAAACGCCGCAAGGAGAACGAAAATTACCGAAAGTACTATCAATCGATGAAGTAGAAGCGTTACTTCAGACACCAAAAATGACGAGTGCTTTTGGGGTTCGTGATAAAGCGATGCTAGAGTTATTGTATGCGACAGGGCTTCGTGTTTCGGAATTAATTGCCTTAAATTTAGAAGATGTACATTTAACGATGGGATTTGTTCGTTGCATAGGGAAAGGGAATAAAGAAAGAATTATTCCACTAGGAAGTTTAGCGACGGAAGCGATTCAAAAGTATATTGAAAAGGGAAGAAGAGAATTGATGGGTAAAAAAGTAGTAGATGCACTCTTTTTAAACCATCATGGGAATCGATTATCAAGACAAGGATTTTGGAAAATTTTAAAACGATTAGCGAAAGAAGCAAATATTGAAAAAGAGCTTACGCCGCATACGTTGCGCCATTCTTTTGCTACGCATTTATTAGAAAATGGAGCAGACTTGCGTGCTGTGCAAGAAATGCTAGGACATGCAGATATTTCAACGACGCAAATTTATACGCATGTTTCAAAAGCTAGATTAAAAGATGTATATAAACAGTTTCATCCGAGAGCATAGTGACTATGCTCTTTTTTTCATAGATTCAAAAGGCTATAGTACTTCACAAAAACTTCACAAACATTTCGTACATTGTTTTCAGCAGAAGACTAGAATATTATAATGTATTTCCTCTATACTAAGGAAAGTATGAAGGAGGAAATACAGATGAAAAAACTTATTATGACTTTATTTATCGCGATGCTAGCATTGGCTGGCTGTAATACAAACAAAGAAGAACCGAAAAAAGAACAGAAACTAGAAGCTGTAAAAGTAGCAGTTCAAACAAATCCGAAAGAAATTAAACCTGGTGAAAAAACAGAAGTACAAGCACTTGTTACGCAAGGAAAAGAAAAAGTAACAGATGCTGATGATGTAAAATTTGAAATTTGGAAAGCTGGCGACGAAAAGCACGAAATGTTAGATGGTAAGCATAAAGGTAAAGGTGTTTATGCTGTAGAGAAAACGTTCGAGACGGATGGCGTGTACCATATTATCGCTCACACAAATGCGCGTGAAATGCATGTTATGCCAGAAGTAAAAGTGGCTGTAGGAAATGCGAAAGTAGAAGATGCGAAAAAAGAAAATAGTGATCACGGTGCAGGGCATGGCGATCATAAAAGTGATACAATGATCCACCTTATGGCTGGTGACATAAAAGCAAACGCTGAATCGACTATGAAAGTTCATTTAAAACAAAAAGAAGAAGCGTTAACTGGTGCTGAAGTACAACTTGAGATTTGGAAAGATGGTGTTGAAAAACACGAATTTATTCCAGCGAAAGAAGGAAATAAAGGAGAGTATGAAACGAAACATACTTTCAAAGAAAACGGTTCTTACAAAGTGAAAGTTCATGTTAAAAAAGGCGAACTGCATGAACATAAAGAAGAAACAGTAGAAGTAAAATAAAAAGTAGCTCTTTAGAGCTGCTTTTTTTATTTTTATCCCGCTTTAATGGGCAGTAAGACCCCCACCTCAAAATTCAACGAAAGCAAAGAAGTTAGGTGGGGGATCAACTGCCCATAAAAGTCCGATTGGTTCAACTAATAATCAGTGGGGGATGAAGAAAACCCCCACTGATTAAAGTTTCACTTTATCTCGTTATTTGTGAGCTAATTAATTTTTTACTTTATATGAAGAAATAAATCATGAAATAATTAGCACTTCTTTGCATAATGGATTACAATAGAAGTGTGAAGAAAATGAGAAAATCTACGAAAATGTATTAAAAAGAAAGCGTAAACATGGTATGATATCCGTATCAGATGTCTGACATCTGACTTAGAAAAAACTAGAAATGTTTTTGAGTCGTTTCAAAGTAAACGAAATAGGTTAGAGAATCATTTAAAGAAGTACTGTTTGACAATGAGAACGAAAGATAATTCTTATGGAGAACAGTTTCACTTTATAGCGTTTTGAACATACTACAAGAAGTAGAACTGAACTTATAGGAGGTCGCAGTTATGAATAAATATAAACGTATATTCCTAGTCGTAATGGATTCTGTTGGAATCGGTGAAGCACCAGATGCTGAACAATTTGGTGATTTAGGATCTGACACAATCGGTCACATTGCTGAACATATGAATGGATTACAAATGCCTAATATGGTGAAATTAGGTCTTGGTAACATTCGTGAAATGAAAGGTATCTCTAAAGTAGAAAAGCCACTTGGATATTATACAAAAATGCAAGAAAAATCTACTGGTAAAGATACAATGACAGGACACTGGGAAATCATGGGTCTTTACATTGATACACCATTCCAAGTGTTCCCTGAAGGATTCCCGAAAGAATTACTTGATGAATTAGAAGAAAAAACAGGTCGTAAAATCATCGGTAATAAACCGGCTTCTGGAACTGAGATTCTTGATGAACTTGGTCAAGAACAAATGGAAACAGGCTCTTTAATCGTTTACACTTCTGCTGATAGCGTATTACAAATTGCAGCACACGAAGAAGTAGTGCCACTTGATGAGTTATATAAAATTTGTAAAATTGCACGTGAATTAACGTTAGATGAAAAGTACATGGTAGGTCGCGTTATTGCTCGTCCATTCGTTGGTGAGCCTGGAAACTTTACACGTACACCAAACCGTCATGATTATGCATTAAAACCATTCGGCCGTACGGTAATGAATGAATTAAAAGATAGTGACTACGATGTGATTGCTATCGGTAAAATCTCTGACATCTATGATGGTGAAGGGGTAACTGAATCACTTCGTACGAAGTCTAATATGGATGGAATGGATAAGCTTGTAGATACATTAAATATGGACTTTACAGGTCTTAGCTTCTTGAACTTAGTTGACTTTGATGCATTATTTGGACACCGCCGTGATCCACAAGGATACGGAGAAGCATTGCAAGAATATGATGCTCGTCTTCCAGAAGTATTCGAAAAACTAAAAGAAGATGACTTATTATTAATTACAGCAGACCATGGTAATGATCCAGTTCACCACGGTACTGATCATACACGTGAATATGTACCGTTATTAGCATATAGCCCAAGCATGAAAGATGGCGGACAAGAACTATCACTTCGCCAAACATTTGCTGATATTGGTGCAACGGTAGCAGAAAACTTCGGTGTGAAAATGCCAGAACACGGAACAAGCTTCTTAAACGAGCTAAAGAAATAGGGGGATAAACAAATGAATCGTGAACTTATTACAAAATCAGCTTCATACTTAAAAGAGAAATTTCAAGAAACGCCACAAGTAGGACTAATCCTTGGATCAGGACTAGGTGTATTAGCAGATGAAATCGAGAACGCAGTAACAGTACCTTACAGTGAAATCCCTGAATTCCCAGTATCAACTGTAGAAGGACATGCAGGTCAATTAGTATTCGGTACACTTCAAGGTGTAACAGTAGTAGCAATGCAAGGACGTTTCCACTTCTATGAAGGATACGACATGCAAAAAGTAACATTCCCAGTTCGTGTTATGAAAGAATTAGGTGTAGAAACAGTTGTTGTAACAAATGCAGCTGGTGGTGTAAATACATCATTCGAGCCAGGCGATCTTATGTTAATTTCAGACCATATTAACTTCATGGGTACAAATCCATTAATCGGACCAAATGATTCTGAGATGGGTGTACGTTTCCCTGATATGTCTACATCATATACGACAGAACTTCGTGAAATGGCGAAACAAGTCGCAGCAGACTTAAATATTAAAGTACAAGAAGGTGTATACGTTGGAATGACAGGTCCTGTATATGAAACACCTGCTGAAATTCGTATGCTTCGTACACTTGGCGGAGATGCAGTTGGTATGTCAACAGTACCTGAAGTAATTGTAGCGCGTCATGCTGGTATGAAAGTACTTGGTATTTCTTGTATTTCAAATATGGCAGCTGGTATTTTAGATCAGCCACTTCACCACGATGAAGTAATCGAAACGACAGAACGTGTTAAAGCTAACTTCTTAGCATTAGTAAAAGCAATTGTAAAACAAATGAAGGGGTGACCTCACAATGAGAATGGTGGACCTAATTGCAAAAAAACGTGACGGACATGCATTAACAACAGAAGAAATTAACTTTATTGTTGAAGGATATACGAATGGTGATATTCCTGATTATCAAGTAAGTTCACTTGCAATGGCAATTTTCTTCCAAGATATGAACGATCAAGAGCGTGCTGATTTAACAATGGCAATGGTAAATAGCGGTGATACAATCGACTTATCAGCTATTGAAGGAGTAAAAGTAGATAAGCACTCAACAGGTGGCGTTGGTGATACAACAACACTTGTATTAGGTCCATTAGTAGCCGCTTTAGGTGTACCGGTTGCAAAAATGTCTGGACGTGGTCTAGGACATACTGGTGGTACAATTGATAAATTAGAAGCAGTTCCAGGATTCCATGTTGAAATCGAAAATGATGAATTCATGCGTCTTGTAAATGAAAATAAAATCGCAGTTATTGGTCAAAGTGGAAACTTAACACCTGCAGATAAAAAATTGTATGCACTTCGTGATGTAACGGCAACAGTAAACTCAATTCCGCTTATTGCAAGCTCGATTATGAGTAAAAAAATTGCTGCTGGTGCAGATGCAATTGTTCTTGATGTAAAAACTGGAGCAGGTGCATTTATGAAAACAGATGAAGATGCAAAACGTTTAGCAGAAGCAATGGTGCGCATTGGTAATAACGTTGGTCGTAATACGATGGCTGTTATTTCTGATATGAGTCAACCACTTGGTGAGGCGATTGGTAACGCACTTGAAGTACAAGAAGCAATTGATACGTTACAAGGTAAAGGACCGAAAGATTTAGAAGAGTTATGTTTAACACTTGGAAGTCAAATGGTATACCTTGCTGGACAAGCTTCATCTTTAGAAGATGCACGTGAGAAATTAATTGAAGTCATGAACAATGGTAAAGCGCTAGAATCATTTAAAACGTTCTTATCAGCGCAAGGCGGCGATGCATCTGTTGTTGATGATCCTTCTAAATTACCACAAGCACAGTTTAAAATTGAAGTAGAAGCGAAGGAAGACGGTTATGTATCAGAAATCGTTGCAGATGAAATCGGAACAGCAGCAATGCTTTTAGGAGCAGGACGTGCGACGAAGGAATCTGAAATTGATTTAGCAGTTGGCTTAATGCTTCGCAAAAAAGTAGGGGACAGCGTGAAAAAAGGTGAATCCCTTGTTACCATTTACGCAAACCGTGAAAATGTGGAAGATGTAAAAGCAAAAATTTATGAGAACATGAAGATCTTTACAGACCACGTAGATGCACCAACTTTAGTGCATGGTATTGTAACGAAGTAATAAAAAAAGGCCAAGGAGTATTTCTCCTTGGCTTTTTTTGCTATTTTTTGTTTATAATAATAATGGGTGAAATTATGATTAGAATTTGTGCAATAACAAAAACAAATGAAGTATTATATGATGTTTCGCTAGAGGAAACAAAGAAAGACCATATTGTATGGTATTGGCTAGATTTATATAAGCCAACGAAAGAAGAGTATACATACATTTTACAAGACCATTTTAAATTCCATCCTCTTGCGATTGAAGACTGTATAGAATATGTACAGAGGCCAAAAGTTGATTTTTATGATGGATATAACTTTTTAGTTCTTCATGCATTTGGTGAGGATGGATTAGAACCGCACGAGATTGATTTATTTATAAGTGATCGTTATATTGTTTCTTTCCACTTTTCTCATAATAATGCAATCGAAAGAGTATGGAAAACACTTGGAGAAAAGAAGCGTATTAAAAATAGTCCTTTACACGTAGCGCATACCATTATCGACCAAATTGTGGACGACTATTTTGCGCCTGTATATTACATTGAGGATCATTTAAATGCCATTGATGATAATTTAACGGGTGAGACAGCAGGAAGTGTACTAGAAGAAGTATTTGATATACGTGCAGATTTATCGAAACTAAGACGTACAATCATTCCGATGCGTGATTTATTGTATCGTATTTTAAATTCGACTCGTTTTTACGGTATAAGTGATCATGAAATTTACTTTAAAGATATACATGATCATTTACTGAAACTGACAGAAATGATTGAGGCAAGCCGGGAGTTAACGGCAGATATTCGAGATAGCTATTTTTCATTAAACTCACATCATATGAATAACATCATGAAAACATTAACTGTATTCTCGACTATTTTCATGCCATTAACATTTATTGCGGGAGTATACGGAATGAACTTTACGCATATGCCAGAGCTTGGTGGACAATATAGTTATTTTGTTTGTCTACTTCTAATGGCACTAATTGGCGGTGGCATGATGGCTTGGTTTTATAAAAAAGGATGGTTTAAGTAAAAAAACACCGAGGAAAATTCCTCGGTGTTTTTTACTTAACCAATAGCATGTAATATAAACATGGCTAAGAATAAGCATGTAACGATATACATAGACGGTGCGACTTCTTTACGCTTTCCAAGAGCAACTTTTAAGATAGGATAAGCAATAAATCCGAACGCAATGCCATCAGCGATACTATATGTGAGCGGGATCATGACGATAATTAAGAACGCTGGAAATCCTTCTGAAAAATCGTTCAGAGGAATTTGCTGAATGCTTGTAATCATCAGGCCGCCAATAATAATTAAGATTGGTGCAATGGCACTATCAGGAATTAGTTTGACAAACGGAAGTGCAAACAATGATGCAAAGAATAACAACCCTGTAACGATAGACGTCAGACCTGTCTTTCCGCCTGCAGTAATACCTGCGGCACTCTCTACTGTTGATACGGTAGGGCTTGTGCCAAATAGACCACATGTCATTGCTGAAATTGCATTGGCTTGGTAAGCACGTGGGAATTTACGGTCATCTTCTAATAAACCGTGCAGAAGTCCCATGTTCTCAAAAATAAGCACCATGCTTAAGGAGAATGTTGCAATCCAAAACGGTAAGGAAGAAAGTTTGCCAAATGACATAGCTCCAAACACATCGCCGTAACTCGCGAATGAGAATGAACTATTTCCGATTTGACTTGTATCAACAAGACCAAATAGCCATGCAATACCAGTTCCTATTGCAATCGTCCATAAAAAGCTTCCACGTACGTTACGAATAAATAGTACAAGTGCAATGATAAGAGTAAGTATTGTCGCAAGAACGACAGGGCTACTTAATTTACCCATTGCAACAGCAGTATTTGGATTCGAAACGACTAAACCACCTTTTTGCAATCCGATAAATGCTAAAAATAATCCGATGCCGACAGTAATAGCTTCCTTTAATGACTTTGGAATCGATACTGAAAGCACGCGAGCGATTGGTGTAAACGCAGCAATTGCAAAAATAATACCAGAGATGAAGACAGCCGCTAATGCTTCCTGCCAAGTTAATCCAAGCGTATGCACAGCAGTGTACGTGAAGAATGCATTTACACCCATACCAGGGACAAGAATAGCAGGTGCATTTGCCCAAAATGCCATGAGCAGACATCCGACAAATGAACTGAAAACAGTTGCTAAAATTCCAGCTTCAAGAGGAATGCCAGCATCGGATAAAATTGATGCATTTACAATCATAATATATACGATCGTGAAGAATGACGTAACTCCAGCTAAAACTTCTTGTTTTGGTGATGTTTCGTGTAAACCTAATTTAAATGTTCTTTCAAGTATTCCTTTCATGTTAAACCTTCTTTTTCATATCCCTCTCCCACCCGTGATATCTCTTTTGTAAGAGCTCACCGTCCTTTATTATATCAGAACATCATGTTTTTACAACAAGGAAAATGATAACGTTTACTTATAAATGAAATTATTTATAAATACGTAAAAATCGCTCGTATTGTTGAAATGATTTCTAATTCTCCCGATTGAATGGGCGGAGCTGCTTGCGCATGTAAAGTAGCAAAGGACGTCACTTCCCGTGGTAATTGGGCAGATTCTTCAACGAATGAGAGTGGAACAGGATTAATGTTTAAATTGTATGTACTCGCAATAGCACGAGCTTTTTCTACCGCTTGTTGCAGAGCTTGAATGAGAGCTTGCTCATAATATTTATTTGGGTGAGATATTCGAAAACGTAAACCTTTTGCTAAGTTTGCTCCATTTGAAACGGCTATATCATATACTTCCCCTGCTTTTTGTACATTTAAAACGGTAATTTCATACAAATGTTCCACACGGTATCCTTGTAGTAATGCTTTATCATTTACATATTCGTACTGGGGCGTAATCGTATATGAAATGGTTTCTATATTTTTGTCGGCAATACCTAGTTGTTTTAGTGCATCTAATAATTGTTGTGATTGCACTGCATTCTCTTCTTGTGCCTGCTTTACATTTTTATGATCTGTACGAATACCAATCGTTAATATAACAACATTTGGTTTTGCTTTTACAACACCTTCACCTTGCACTGTAATGGTAGCTTCTTTTCCAGTATTAGCTGTACGTACATTGTGTAAATAAGGGTTCATTCCACCTTGCATTTTCCATCACCATCCTTATTTATCCCGCTATTTGCGGGCAGTAAGCCCCCCACCTTAAAATTCAGCGGAAGCAAAGAGGTTAGGTTGGGGGATCAACTGCTTGTAAAAGCCCGATTGGTTCAACTAATAATCAGTAGGGGATGAACAAAACCCCCACTGATTAAAGTTTCACTTTATATGTATATGTGTGAACAAAAAAGAAATTTGTATGAAAAAGTTACATAAATGGGAATGTTACAGAAAGAAAGCATATACAACGAGGGTATTTATAGATTATAATATGTGTAAATATGATAAAAAAGGGACGAGGCTAGTGAACGAAAAAAGAGAAACACTGATTTTAGAATTATCCGGATCATTTCGAAAGATGATACGTTTATTACAAAATGATATTAATACACGTTTTGCAGAACATATGCCATACAACGAATTTTCTGTATTACGCGCGTTATTTTTAAACAGTCCACAGATGGCTTCGCAAATTGCGAGTGAAGTAAACGTAACCTCCAGTCATATTACAGCTGTTACTGATCGTCTCGTACGAAAAGGGTTTGTAGAAAGAAAGCGTTCAAATTCAGACCGTCGTATCGTGTACTTAGAAATTACAGAACACGGAAGAGAAGTAACTGAAAAACTTGAAGCTGTGCGTAAAGAATATTATAAAGATAGATTTAAAGGTTGGAGCGACCAAGAAATAGAAATGGTATTAGAGCTATTTGGCCGCGTATTATAATAAATGAGGATAGGAAGCGAAAGCTTTCCTATCCTTTTTCTTTTGAATAAAAACATTTTGAAACTCCAATACTTTAATTAAAAAGAATCGGAGTGAAAAATTATGAAACGTTTTTCTATGCTTCTTATTATGATTGGAAGTTTTTTCTGCTTTTATCAATTCGCGGATGCCGCAACGCCTCTTCAAGTCGTTCAAAAAGAATTACAACATATTTCAAATAAGCAACCTGTTTTATATTCAAAACTATGGATTCGTTCAATGCAGAATGCTATTTTATTTCATCATAGTGATAACATTCGGCATGAAGACACGATCAGTAATGTAACAAAGTCTTCTCTTGTAAAAGTAAAACAACTGCCACTTAAAAAAGCATCGCAGTACATCCCGAGATTATCACAATATATTTCTAAGTTTGAGGCTGAGAATGTGCAAGTATATTATGTTGCAGCTCGTTATGAAGTGAAAAAAGAAAATCCGTATCAGTTAAATGGAATGAATTATTTTATGCAAGTGTTTATTCAACAAGGGGGGGAATGGCGAATTGCTGAGAGCATAGTTGCTCCAACAGATCAAATCGTGGCAAATGGTGATGGATTTGGAACGAAGCAAGAAAAAGAGTATGGGAAAAGAAGAGAGAATGTGAAATAACCTCCTCATCGAGAGGAGGTTATTTTATTTAAAATTCCAAGAGACTTTCCATTTTAATATTTTAGGTAGGAGGAAATACGTAATGAAACTAGTTACTAAAAATCCGATGTAAAAGCTGGACAATGAGTGCGCTCGACTTAGCATTAAACCTCCAACGATCCCGCCAAAGAAAATCGCACAAGCTAAAACTACTTTTTGTAGTTTTGGATATAATAAGTAGTTACCATTTCGCTCATTGACTGAACGGGCATATAAATATATACCGAGTGGTAATAAAATAATGATATGTGCGATAGGGCCAAGCAATGTTTTTGCTGGTGGAATCTTTGTAAAGTTTGGTTCGTTATGACGTACTCCATTTTGATCAGTATAAGCGCTTTGTGGATCATAATTAAAGTTAATAGTAAAATCTTCTGCTGGACTAGAAATACGTATGCTTTCCATCATATCATGTATAAGGCCATTGTCCTCATGAAATTCAGTGTTTGAGTGAACAGCAATGACTCCTGAGATAAGTGATGGAAGTAAAGCTGGGAAGATTAATATAGCTGTAGTGAGAAATCCTTGCGATATAATATTCCCTGTGATTGTACCTATACATAAGGTAAGTGTATAAATAGCAATTAATACAATTAACATGTATATAAAATAACTATGAAAAGGGGAAAATACTTGATATTTATTATGAAAAGTTACCTTTTTCATAATAGCAAATAGCCCCCAGTTTAAAATGACAACAGCGGCAATATTACAGATTCCAAACAACCACTTTGTTATATAGAGGTGTGAACGTTTAAATGGCATAGACCATAACAAGTCGCTAGCGTTATTTTGTCTTTCCCATCCAATTAACGTACAAGCTAGAACGATCAGTACGCTACCTAACAGCATGACAGAATCTAGAAGTGTTAAATCAAAGTGGTAATGATATACATAGTTCCACTTTTTATTGTCATTTAGAAATTGTTGCTCTTGAATAGAAGTCATATAGTAGTTATATGACAAAGTATAGAAGCTGACGAGCCAAAATAACCATACAACATATTTACTTTGTTGATATGTTCTGAGCCACAGTGCTTTTTGAAACATAGGATCTCTCCTTTAAAAAACTTTATAATTTGTTAGGCGTGATAATATAACATAAGTAATGATTCCGGTTAGAAACAAACCTATATAGTAGCTAGGTAAGAAATGAAAATGGTTTATTTTATAGCCGCCTAGTAATGCAAAGTAAATGGTTGTCCCCCATATCCATATTCGTAAATGCTTTTGGAAAATAAATATCTTCTGACCGTTTTCATTTGGCGATCGTGTATATAAATATATCCCAAGTAGTAAATAAAATATCGTATAGAAAATAGGGACTAACATTGATTTGGCTGAATAATATATATGAGATGCTGGATCTCTTAAAGCAGTTGGATTGTTCTCGATCTTACGGGATTCCGGATCATAGTAATAATTAATAGAAAAGTGATTAATTGGTGCAACTGTATTTGTTTTTTGATTGATTTCATAAAGTTGTCGATATAAGTTTTCATTTTTAATATCTGCAGCGTACAAATGGTTTGTTGTAAAAGTGTATAGTAATGTAATAAATGTAACCCCTGCTAGTAACCACGGAATACAAAAAATAATCTGTGAAACAATACTGCCAGTAAAAGTACCGATGCATAGTGCAGCTGTATAGACTGCGATATAAGAAACAATTGCATAAAGAAAGTATCGATGAAACGGACTAAATGATTGATAATCAAAATGAATAGTTGTTCTATAAATAACATACATAAGAATCCAATTTACAAGTAATGAGCTTACAATACAAAAGGAACCGAAAGCCCATTTCGATAAGAAAACATCTTTTCTTTTAAACGGCATCGTCATAAGTAGTGTATTAGATTGGTTACTACGTTCCCAACCTATCAATAAGCAGGCTAAAGCGATGATAAGAAGAGTTAACCAAAAACTATTACCTTCTCCTGAAGTAAAGGTATAAAAATAATAATACTGTTTCCCTTTTTCTTGTAATTCGTAATATTTATCGAGTTCCATCTGAGCACTTCTATAGTATCCTAAAGATAAAAGATAAAGCGAACTAAAGAAGAATAGTAACACAGCATATTTCCCGCGTTTCCAATTCCACATCCACAACGCCTTATGAAACATACCCATCCTCCTCCAGTGTCGTAACGAAGACATCTTCAAGTGACATTGTTAATTCCTCAATGAGTATAGGTTGTTCTTTATAAAACTTCTCCAGTGTTGTAGCTACATTTCCCTCAATTAAGATTGTAAATACTTTTCCTGTTTGATTTAATATTTTAATATTGCTTAAGTTTTCTAGTTTTTGAGGTAATGACCGTTCATAAGCTACTTGTATTTTTGCAAATCGTGATTTTGCATCATCTAGTGATGTAATAGACGAGATAGTATGGCCTTTTAATATAATGATTGTATCTGCGATTTGTTCCACCTCATCTAAATGGTGAGTTGAGATGAAAATGGTAATCTCTTTATCTGCAACTTCTCCAACGAGAAATTGGAGGATCTGCCGTTTGACGATAGGATCAAGTCCGTTTGTCGGTTCATCTAAAATGATATAGTCTGCTTTTGTAGAAACAGCTAAAATGATGGCAAGCAGTGCTTTCATTCCTTTTGAATAGCTACGAATTCGTTTGTTTGGTAAGTTAAAACGTTCTAACAGTTCATAGAAATATGCTTCATCAAATGCGGTATAAACTTGCTTGTAAAACTTTACAATTTCTTTTATCGTATATCCGTTCAATATGTTAGTAGAATCCGGAACATATACGATTTTTTGCTTTATTTCAGGACACTGATGAATGTTTGTATCTTCATATGTAACAGTCCCTGCATCAGGGTCTAAAATGCCGACCATCGTTCGTAATAAAGTTGTTTTCCCTGCGCCGTTTCTTCCGAGTAATCCGATGATACTTCCTCTTTGTAATGTGAAAGAAACATCATCTAAAATCGTTTGATTATCAATTGTTTTCTTCACGTTCGTCACTTTCAGCATCCGCATTTCCTCCAATCTCTTTATAGTATGAATCTATCCAATCATGAATTTTATCTTTCGTAACACCAAGATAAGAGGCTTCTAATAGTAATTGATGAAATTGCTTTTCAACCATAGCGATTTTCCTTTCGTCTAATGTTGGGGTAATCGATTGGGATACAAATGTTCCTTTTCCTCGTAATGTTTCAATAATCCCTTGTCGCTCTAACTCTTGGTACGCTTTACTTACTGTATTTGGATTTATAACGAGTAAAGAAGCGAGTTCGCGTACAGAAGGTAGTTTGTCACTTGGAGCTAACATGTTCTTTAATACGAGTTCTTTTATATTTTGAACAATTTGTTCCCATATCGGAGTGTTGCTTCTTGGATCAAGTTGAATATGCAAGAGCAATGTCTCCTTTCTGACTTGTATTAAGTGTACTACTTCATGTAATACACTTAATACAATATAGGCGATGAATGTATTTGTCAACTGAAAATGTTAGAAAAATATGGTATTAAAAAATGAGGAATTGGAAAAAATAGGTCTGATATAGAATGGAGGGTTAGTCATGAAGCGAGTTTTTGGAATACTTGTTTGTTTCATGTTATTGCTTTCTGGTACTTCAGTTAGTTTCGCACAATCTGAGAAAACGAAGCAGGAGAAAACAGAAGAAACAACACCGAAGTTAGCGGAACAAGCGTCGTCAGCAATTGTAATTGAACAAGATACAGGTAAAGTTTTGTTTGATAAAAATCCAAATGAGAAGTTACCACCTGCTAGTATGACGAAGATTATGACAATGCTATTAATTATGGAACAAGTTGAAAAAGGAAAACTAAAACTGACCGATAAAGTTAGAGCAAGTGAGCATGCAGCTTCAATGGGTGGATCACAAATCTTTTTAGAGCCTGGGGAAGAGATGACTGTAAATGAAATGCTAAAGGGTATTGCCATTGCATCTGGAAATGATGCATCTGTTGCAGTAGCGGAGCATATCGCTGGTTCAGAAGAAGGTTTTGTAAATATGATGAACAAAAAAGCGAAAGATTTAGGATTGAAAAACACTCATTTTCAAAACCCAACAGGTCTTCCGGCTAAAGACCATTATTCTACAGCAAATGATATGGCTATAATGGCGAGAGAATTAATGAAGTACCCACTTATTCGCAAATACACAGGTAAATATGAAGACTATTTACGTGAAGATACGGATAAGAAGTTTTGGCTCGTGAATACGAATAAGTTAGTACGTTTTTATCCTGGAGTAGATGGCGTGAAAACGGGCTTTACGACAGAAGCAAAATATTGTTTAACAGCATCGGCTGAAAAGAATGGGATGCGTGTTATTTCAGTTGTTATGGGTGCACCTACATCGAAAGAACGGAACAATCAAGTAACGAAGCTTCTTGACTATGCATTTGGTCAATATATGACAAAGAAATTGTATACACGAGGCGAAAAAATTAAGACTGTCCAAGTAGGAAAAGGGAAAAAAGAAAAAGTAGATTTAGTTGCGTCTGACAATGTGTCTCTTCTTATGAAGAAGGGCGAAAATATGGACAAAGTAAAGCAAGAAGTAATTGCTGAAAAGAAAGTGAAAGCGCCGATTAAAAAAGGCGATGCACTTGGTACACTTGTTATTAAAAAAGACAAAGATGTTTTATTAAAACAAACAATTGTAGCAAAAGAAGATGTTGCTGCAGCGAGCTGGTGGGAGTTATTTAAAAGAAGTTTTGGGATGTTTTCAACATCAAAATAGCGGCAAACATTTTGCCGCTTTTCTATTCGTATGAAAGTAAATAATTGCTGAATGGTTTCACTTTATGGCGAAATAGTTCTTCTTTTGTCGGTAGGAAGGATTCTTATGTTGAATCACGAAAATCTTTATGTATGTAAATGAGTAAAGTTTGAGCATAAGGAGGAAATCGTGTGAGTCTTTCCATGCAATTAGAAGTAAAACGTGACGTCCTATGTGTGAGACTAGCGGGTGAATTAGATCATCATACTGCTGAAGAGTTGCGAACGAAAGTAACAGATATGATTGAGACACATGGTGTTCATCATATTGTTTTGAGCCTAGAGAACTTATCGTTTATGGATAGTTCTGGTTTAGGTGTTATATTAGGCCGATATAAGCATGTAAAGGGATTAGGTGGAGAAATGGTTGTTTGTGCAATTTCACCACCTGTTAAACGTTTATTTGAAATGTCGGGCTTATTTAAAATTGTTCGCTTAGAAGAAAGTGAAGCGCATGCGCTCGCGACGTTGGGGGTGGCATAAATGAGAAATGAAATGAACCTTCAATTTTCAGCATTAAGTCAAAATGAATCGTTCGCTCGCGTTACAGTAGCTGCTTTCATTGCGCAACTAGACCCAACGATGGAAGAACTTACGGAGATTAAAACAGTTGTGTCAGAAGCAGTTACAAATGCAATTATTCATGGGTACGAAGGAAATGCAGAAGGTGTTGTTTATATTTCTGTAATTTTGGAAGAAGCAATGGTGAAACTCACGATTCGAGATGAAGGGATTGGCATCTTTGATTTAGATGAAGCAAGACAACCCCTTTTTACAACTAAACCTGAATTAGAGCGTTCCGGAATGGGATTTACTATCATGGAAAATTTTATGGATGAAGTAGAAGTTATTTCAAACGAATCTTTCGGGACAACAATCCATTTGACAAAATACTTATCAAATAGTAACGCTCTATGCAATTAAGGAGAATAGCCTATGGACATAGAGGTCAAAAATGAGAAGAAGAAACCTCAGTTAAAGGACCACGAGCTAAAAGCGTTAATTCAACAAAGTCAAGATGGAGATCAACAAGCGAGAGATACAATCGTTCAAAGTAATATGCGTCTCGTATGGTCGGTTGTGCAGCGTTTTCTTAATCGAGGATACGAACCAGACGATTTATTTCAAATTGGATGTATTGGGCTCTTAAAATCGGTAGATAAATTTGATTTATCTTTCGACGTGAAATTTTCAACATATGCAGTTCCAATGATTATTGGAGAAATACAACGATTTTTACGTGATGATGGATCGGTGAAAGTAAGTAGATCTTTAAAAGAAACAGGAAATAAAATTCGAAAGATGAGAGACGAGCTTTCGAAAGAATTCGGAAGGGCCCCAACGATTAATGAAGTAGCAGAAGCGTTAGAACTAACGCCAGAGGAAGTGGTTCTGGCGCAAGAAGCGAGTCGAGCTCCTTCATCTATACATGAAACGGTGTATGAAAACGACGGGGACCCAATTACTATTTTAGATCAAATTGCAGATCAATCTGAAACGAAATGGTTTGATAAAATTGCTTTAAAAGAAGCAATTAGAGAATTAGATGAGCGAGAACGTTTAATTGTGTATTTGCGCTACTATAAAGACCAAACGCAATCTGAAGTAGCGGAGCGAATAGGTATTTCGCAAGTACAAGTTTCAAGACTCGAAAAGAAAATATTAAAACAGATGAAAGATCGAATAGATGAATAGCTATCTATTCGATCTTTTTTTATGGCTTTAAATAGGAGTAGATTGGTAAACTTTCGTAAAAGTTTACAGAATTTATTGATAATTTAGTAAATTTAAAATATAATCCAATTATGAACTTGTCACAAAGGGGGAAGGAAATATGGAAACGAGGCAACAATGGGGAACGAGGGCTGGATTTATTTTCGCAGCGGTCGGCTCTGCCGTTGGATTAGGAAACATATGGCGTTTTCCTTATACAGCGTATGAAAATGGAGGAGGCGCATTCTTTTTACCGTACTTATTCGCATTATTAACGACTGGTATTTCATTATTGGCGTTTGAATTTGCTCTTGGGCATCGTCACCGTGGTTCAGCGCCACTTACGTTCTTCCGTATTCATAGGCGTGCTGAATTCATTGGATGGTGGCAAATGTGTGTAACGTTTATCGTTTCAACATATTATGCAGTAATTATTGCTTGGTCTATTTCATATACGTACTTTGCAATTACTGGAGCATGGGGGAAAGACACGCAATCATTTTTATTTAAAGAGTACTTACATGTTGCAGATAAGCCAGGGCAGTTTGGGGGGCTTGTGCCGGAAGTATTAATTCCATTAGCTCTCGTTTGGATTATTGTGCTTGGTGTTGCATTCAAAGGAGTTAAAAAAGGAATTGAAGTAGTTAACCGTATTTTCATCCCTTTACTAGTAGTTATGTTCCTTATTATCGTAGTTCGTGCAGTGACGATGGAAGGTGCGATGCAAGGATTAGATGCATTTTTCAAGCCAGATTGGAGTCGTATTTTTGATGGAAAGGTATGGCTTGCTGCTTATGGTCAAATTTTCTTTAGTTTATCTTTAGCATTTGGAATTATGATTACGTATTCTAGTTATTTACCGAAAAACTCAGATACAACAAATAATGCCTTTATTACTGGTTTTGCAAACTCAGGATTTGAATTATTAGCAGGGATTGGGGTCTTTGCAGCTCTTGGATTTATGGCAAACAATATGGGAGTACCAGTTGATAAAGTAGCGAGTGCTGGTGTAGGACTTGCATTCGTAGTATTCCCGCAAATTATTAATGAATTACCGATGTCACCGTTATTTGGCGTATTATTTTTCTTATCATTAACAGTTGCCGGAATTACATCCCTCATTTCGCTTGCGGAAGTATGTTTTGCTGCCGTATCTGAAAAGTTCAGCTTAAGCCGCCAAAAAACAATTGGAATTATGGGGACGCTCCTCGTGCTAGTTTCTCTTGTTTTTGCAACACGTGGCGGGCTTATGTTCCTAGATGTTGTTGATTATTTCGCTAATAACTTCGGATTAATTTCAATTGCATTAGCGGAAGTAGTTACGATAGGACTCATTTTACGCCGTTTACCAGTTTATCAAAATCACGCAAACTTCGTATCTGATATTAAGTTAGGGACGTTTTGGAGAGTGAGTTTACTCGTTATTACCCCGCTTATGTTAGGGTACATGTTAATTGATGGTACAATCCAAAATATTAAAAAGAACTATGGAGATTATCCAACGGAGTTTGTCGTAACATATGGTTGGTCAATTGCAGCAGCGTTCCTTATCATTGCGCTAATCATTAGTCTGAAGAAATGGAATGCACAAATACATTCAGATTCTGCTAAGCTTGAAAAAGAATGGAAAGATCGGGGTGTTTCATAATGAGTGGATCAGCGATTATGATGATGGTTATTGGTATGGTAGTCATTTGGGGAGGACTCGCATTAAGTATTGCAAATTTATTTAAGAAAAAGGCATAAACTAAAAAACATCTGTACCGAAATGGTACAGATGTTTTTTTATGAAAAAATTGTATTAGAAAAAAATTCAATAACCATACTACAACTACGAGGAAGAGTGAAGAGGTGAATGAAAATTGGAACAAACAATTTATATTAAAATGCGTAATCGATTAAAAGTTTCTCCTATGTATGAAGTGAAGCTGGGTGATGTTGCTCAACTTGCGGGAGACGCTCTCGTAGTTCAGTCGTTACAGGATGAGGTAGTTTACAAAATAACAGCTCATGATAAGACGCATGTCGTAATTGATGTTATGAAAATAATTGAGATTATTAGGAAAAAAGCGGCTCATATACAAATTAATTTACTCGGTTCTGGACAAACTCTTGTTGAAATTATATATGAAAAAAAGAAAGTGCATCCAATTTTCTTCGGACTTGTATGGTTGTTACTTTTCATTGGAGCGGCCCTTGCGATCATTTATTTCCATGAAGATGTAAGCATGCAACAAGTGCACCAGCGCCTATATTACATGATTACGGGAGAATTTAAGGCACAACCACTTTTATTTCAAATTCCTTATTCATTAGGTCTTGGGTTAGGTATGGTCTTATTTTTTAATCATGTATTTCAAAAGCGAATTAATGAAGAGCCGAGTCCGTTAGAAGTGGAGATGTTCCAATATCAGCAGTCACTTGACCAATATGTAATTGTTCATGAAAACAAGGACAATATGAAACAACTTGCCGATGATTGAGTCTGGGCTTGTTATTTTAATTGGTTTAGCGGGAGGGATTGCAGTAGGTAGCGGATATGTCGCATTTTTAGCTGTACTTGGCATAATCCCTCGTCTAGCTCAATTAACGAGAAGTGGAAAGCACATTCAATATTTTGAGTGGGCAGTTATTGCAGGTACGTTAACAGGGGCTTGGTGTAGTTTGAAAAACCTTACATTTCAAACGTCGCAATATTGGCTTGTTATATTAGGGATATTTTGTGGCACATTCGTAGGAATGCTTGCAGCCGCATTAACAGAAGTGTTAAATGTTTTACCTATTTTAGCGAAACGAGTAGGGGTAGAGGGGAAAATTGTTGTTTTACTCGTTGCTCTTGTACTTGGGAAAGTAATAGGCTCGTTGTTTCACTGGATTTATTTCGTAAAGTAGGAGGCAATATATAAATGACAGGGCGAAAACTAAAGGATGATTACATAAATAAAGTGAAGGAGTACCATCCGAAACCAAATTATTTCATAAATTGTGTTAAGGCATTTCTTGTAGGTGGACTCATTTGTACTGTCGGAGAAGTATTGATGAAATTTTATATACATTATTTTCATTTCAGTGAACAAGAGGCAGGAAATCCGACAGTTGCAACGCTTGTATTGTTATCGGCGATTTTAACAGGTTGTGGTGTATATGATAAAATCGGTCAATTTGCTGGAGCGGGATCAGCAGTACCTGTTACGGGATTTGCGAATTCTATGGCGAGCGCTGCGCTAGAACATAAGAGTGAAGGAATTGTGCTTGGGGTTGCTACAAATATGTTTAAGCTAGCGGGAAGTGTTATCGTTTTTGGAGTCGTTGGTGCATACGTTATTGGGTTAATACGATATACTTTTAACATTTTTATGTCTTAAAGGAGGGGCTAGTATGAGGTTGACCGGAAAACAAACGTGGGTATTTCAAAATGATATTTATGTGAATGCAACCGGTACTGCTGTCGGTCCAAAAGAAGCTGAAGGCCCTCTTGGAAAGGATTTTGATATTTCATACGATGATTTACATTGCGGAGAGGAAAATTGGGAACTTGCTGAACGAAGATTAATGTCAGATTCAATTCAACAAGTCTTGCAAAAAGGAAATGTAAAAACATCACAAATTGATTTCTTTCTAGCGGGTGATTTATTAAATCAAACAGTGACAGCAAATTATGTTGCGCGTAAGTGGGAGATTCCCTTTTTAGGGATGTTTAGTGCTTGTGCAACCTCGATGGAGACTTTAGCGGTTGGATCAGCCTTTATAGATGGTGGATTCGCAAATCGTGTTTTAGCGACAGTAAGTAGTCATAATGCGACGGCTGAAAGACAGTTCCGTTATCCAACAGAGTATGGGGGACAAAAACCAGGAACAGCAAATTGCACTGTTACAGGTGCGGGATCTATATTAATTAGTAAAGAAAAAAGTGCCATTAAAATTACGGCAGCTACGATTGGAAAAGTACAAGATTTAGGGATTGCAAATCCTTTAGATATGGGATCAGCGATGGCACCTGCTGCTGCTCACACAATTCAACAACATTTTGAAGATTTGAAGAGAAGTGCAGCAGATTATGATTTGATTGTTACCGGTGATTTATCAGCTATTGGGACACCAATTGCGAAACAGCTTTTACTGGAAGAAGGTTATGGTCTTGGGCATATATATAATGATTGCGGATTAATGATCTATAATTCCGATCAAGAAGAAGTATTCGCTGGTGGTAGTGGTTGTGCTTGTTCAGCTGTTGTCACATATGGTCATTTATTAAGTGAGATGCAAAAAGGGAATTTACAACGGATTTTTGTTGTTGCTACTGGTGCGTTATTAAGCCCGATGATGATGCAGCAGAAAGAAACCATTCCAACAATTGCACATGGTGTTGTATTTGAGAGAGTGAAGGGAGAGTGAATTGTGGATTTTATATATGCATTTCTTGTAGGAGGCGCTATTTGTGTAGTTGGACAAGTATTGTTAGATTTCGCAAAGCTAACACCAGCCCATTTAATGGCTACCTTTGTAGTACTAGGAGCAGCTTTAGATGGATTCGGATTGTACGATAAGCTTATAAAGTTTGCTGGTGCTGGTGCGACAGTTCCTATTACAAGTTTTGGACATTCCCTATTACACGGGGCAATGCATGCGGCAGAAAAACACGGATATATAGGGATTGGTATGGGTATGTTTAGTTTAACGTCTGCAGGCATTTCAGCAGCGATATTATTTTCATTTTTTGTAGCACTTATATGTAAACCGAAAGGATAAATCAAATGAGACGAAGGGTTATTTTGGTCACAGATGGAGATGAATATGCAAAGCGAGCAATTGAGCTTTTAACGAAGGAATTTGGGGGAAGGTGTATTTCAGCATCACAAAGTAATCCAACCAAATTGACAGGGAAGAAAGTTGTTGAGCTTATTATGCAAACGCCATATGACCCTGTATTTGTTATGTTTGATGACAGTGGATTTATTGGAGAAGGATCTGGTGAAAAGGCTTTAAAATATGTAGCTACACATAAACAAATTGATGTACTGGGGATTTTGGCAGTAGCATCTAATACACATCATTGGGAATGGGCACGTGTAGATGTAAGTGTAGATCGAAACGGGAATTTAACCGAATACGGTGTTGATAAATTTGGACTTCCAGATGGTGAAATTGGCAGGATTAGCGGAGATACAATTTATTGTTTAGATGATTTGAATGTCCCTGTCATTGTTGGAATTGGTGATATTGGTAAGATGTGTGGAAACGATGAATGGGAGAGAGGATCACCCATTACTAAAAAAGCGATTCAGTTAATTTTGGAAAGGAGTGGGTTTTATGACGAAGCCTAAAAAAGTAGAGATCCCTATTTCAACTTTCATAAGTGACAATGAAAATTATTTAAAACAAACGGTTGGATTAGGCGTTACATTTGATGTTGGTATTCGTAAATTTCAAATTTTGAATAAAGAAATTGCTGTGTTATTTGTAAATGGACTTTGTGATACCAATTATATCATTCCTATTTTAGAAGAAGCTGTAGATACAAATGAAATTCGAGATGTTGAAGAAGAGACAGTGAAGCTTTTAGAGAATCGTTTAATTCATCAGCAAGTAAGTAAAGTGAAAACGATGGATGAAGTAATGGTTCAAGCGTTATCGGGACTTATTATTATATTTGTGGAAGGAGAAACAGAAGCGTTTGCGATAGATGTTCGTAGCTATCCAGGACGAACACCGACAGAGCCAGATACCGAAAAAGTAGTGCGCGGTGCGAGGGATGGATTTGTTGAAAATATCGTTGTAAATACGGCATTAATTCGTAGGAGAATTCGAGATCCACGTCTTCGAAATGAAATTATTCGAGTAGGAGATAGATCGCAAACAGATATTTGTATTACATATGTACAAGATGTTGCAAATCCAGATTTAGTAAAGATTATAAAACAAGAATTAAATAACATCGATGTAGATGGAATTACGATGGCGGATAAAACAGTGGAAGAATTTGTTGTAAAGCAAAGCTATAATCCATTCCCACTTATTCGATATACAGAAAGACCAGATGTAGCGGCAAATCATCTATTAGAAGGACATGTGTTAGTACTAGTTGATACATCACCGAGTGCTATGATTACTCCAACAACATATTTCCACCATTTACAGCATGCAGAAGAATTTAGACAAAATCCGGCTGTCGGTACATTTTTACGCTGGGTACGCTTTTTAGGTGTCTTATTTTCCTTGTTTTTACTACCATTTTGGTTAGTATTTGTATTTGATCCAACTCTTTTACCAGCAAATCTTGCTTTCATTGGACCGAATAAGATGACGCATTTACCGATTTTATTACAAGTGTTGATGGCCGAAATCGGACTTGAGTTTTTAAGGATGGCAGCCATTCATACTCCAACGCCGTTATCGTCTGCAGCAGGATTAATTTCCGCTATATTAATTGGTCAAATAGCAATCGATGTAGGTTTGTTTGTACCAGAAGTTATTTTATATGTAGCAGTTTCTATGATCGGTGCATATGCAACACCGAGTTATGAATTAGGACTCGGAAATAAGGTTGGAAAGTTATTTGTTATTATTTTGACAGGTCTCTTCCATGAGATGGGATTTGTAATTGGTATGACAATATTGCTTTTATTTTTAACATCGATAAAGAGTTTACAAACACCATACTTATGGCCATTTCTACCATTTGATTGGGGAGCTTTAACGAAGATTCTAATCCGCCCAACAATGTCTAGTTTAAAAGTACGTCCAAGTATCGTAAGACCTCAAAATGTAAAAAGACAAAAATAAACGGGATTATACACCCGTTTATTTTTTTAACAAAAATTTATTGTTTTTTAACAAAAATCAAACATTTTTTGTGTACACTTAGAGTAGATATTGTGTATGGAAGGGGAAGAGGACATGATTAAATTATTTGTAAGTGATTTAGATGACACGCTCGTTTACAATGTGAATCATATGCAAAAAGAAGATGAACGTGCAATTAGTTGGTTAGCTGAAAAAGGGACAAATATTTGTTTTGCCTCTGGCCGCTTTACTCATCGGATTGATGAAGTTGTAAATAGGTTTGCATTCCCGTATTACACAACGAGTTTAAATGGAGCGACGATGTTACTGCCGGATGGACAAATATTTCATGAATCAAGTTTTGAAGATGGGATTGCCCAGGAAATATATCGATATATCCATAAAAAGGGACTAGCAGATATTGTTTGTGCAAATGAGCAACGGTATACAAAAAGAAAGAATGAACATCATCATAATTTTGAAACGTATATGGGCGTGCATATTGCTGAGATAGAAGCGTTAGAAGAGGAATTTGGTAAGACTGTACATCCTGCGAAATTGTTTGTTTTTGGGGAAGAGGAGACAATTGCAGCATTAGATCAAGAGTTACGAGATACATTTCAGAGCGAAGCAGAAGTTTTTATGTCTGGTAAACGCTATGTTGATATTATGCCAAGGGGAGTAAGTAAAGGAAGTGCTTTAAGGCGATTAATGGAACATTTACAAATTGAAGCAAATGAAGTTGCATGCATTGGAGATTCTTTCAATGATATTTCTATGTTTGAAGTAACCCCGCATTCATTTACTCTTCATCATGCTCATCCATATGTGAAGGAGAAGGCAAATCATGTTGTTCGTTCGGTTGAAGAAGCTGTTATGAAATTGCCGTTACTTGTATAAAAAAAGAAGCTCGCTATTAGCGAGCTTCTTTTTACTTGAATAACGATTTAACAAAATCAATGATACTTGAGAAGAAATCTTTAACTTTATCTAGGAAACCTTGCCCTTCTTCAGATCCTAAAAAGGCAGAAACATGTTCTTTTGCTTTATTTAACTGACTGCCAACTTGATTCCAATCGATATTAAGATTTTTCATTTTATCAAATAACGCAACTAAGTTATCTAACTGTTCATCCGTTAATGTAATACCAAGTTGATCCGCAATTTTTTTAATTAATGAACGTAAATCTTCAGTCGTTTTTGGCTGTTCTTTGGCAATTTCTTCTTTAATTTTTGCAACAAGTTGAACTGCTTTTTCTTCACCAATTTTATCGCCGAGCTGGGCTGTTTGCACCATTTCTTCATTGGCTACTTTTTTTACTTCCTCAGGAATTGCTTTGTTCGATGTTGTTTCGTAGGCTTTCATTAAACCGGTTAAAGCAGCAGTTCCTGAAACTTTAAATGGTGCAGTAATTTGAATTTCTGCATCTTTTACACCTGCTGTAATAAGTGCATTTGTGTACATTGCATCTGTTATCGAATTAATGTTTTTTGAACGTACAATGAGACCAGATCCTGGCTTTGTGTATGTAATCATAGAAGAGGAAATTGCTCTCGTACCAATTTGCGCTTTTGGAACAATCCCTTCTAGAAATTTATGTTCTTCCGCATTAGACACAGTAATAATTGTAGCATCTTTTGGTGCTTTCATTTCTTTTAACAGATCTTGTTTTTGTTGTTCAGACAAGTTTTCTCCTAGTGTAACAATTGATTCTCCTTCGATGATGTCTGCAAACGAAGCTGTTGGCATCATAAATACCGTTACAGCTAATAGCAGAGCTAGTAATTTCGTTTTCACGAAAAATCGCTCCCTTTCTCTTTCTAAAATTTTCGGGCAACACAGTTATTATAGTATATATTTCTTATTTGTCACCTAGCTTTTACCACATTTCAAAAAAGAAGTATGTAGATTGTCGGATTCTTTTTGTTTCTAGTCATGAATGTGGTAATATAGTGCTGAGATAGTTGAAAGGAGACATATACATATGAAAACTTTAGGATACATATTAATGGAAAATGGTGAAAAAATCGATTTAGAATTTTTCCCAGAAGAGGCACCAAAAACAGTAGAAAACTTTAAAAAACTAGCAGAGCAAGGATTTTATGATGGTGTGACATTCCACCGCGTTATTCCTGGCTTCGTAAGCCAAGGTGGAGATCCAACAGGAACAGGTGCAGGTGGCCCAGGCTACTCTATCCCATGTGAAACTGATGGAAATCCTCATAGACACCTTGTAGGATCACTTTCTATGGCTCACGCTGGCCGTAACACTGGCGGTAGCCAATTCTTTGTTGTTCATGAGCCACAACCACATTTAGATGGTGTACATACTGTATTCGGTAAAGCAACAAGTGGTATTGAAACAGTATTAAACATGCGTCAAGGCGATGTAATGAAAGAAGTTAAAGTTTGGGAAGAATAAGTGAATGGGAAAAGAGAGCTATGGCTCTCTTTTTTGTTTTTTTTAATAGGAATGGGGATTTCGTTTGCGGTACATGATACAAGTAGTACTGTTATTGTAGTGAAAATATGGCGCTTATGAGAACAAAATTTTAACATATTACATAGAATACATTAGATTACATGTTTCAATAAATATTTTTTATTACATTCATTTCGCTAGAATTCATTTGCTCTCAGGTGATGAATATTGAAGTGATAATGAGTGGTGGCTGTATCTTTTCGCTTTCATATAACAACGTTTCACCTTCTATCTACTTAGCAAAAATAGTACTGAAACATATATTTGACTTTCTTCTTTTCGCTTTGTATGATTATCAAGTTGTTTTAAGCCCTTCTCACTCTGTTGAAAATATTGTAAAATGAATGTGATATGAAAAGAGTGGTTGAGGGGATTAATAGTTTGTAACTTTTGTAAGAAGGGATAAGGGTTATGTTAATTCGTTTTAAAAAAAGTTATGAAAAGATTGCAATGGGGCTTCTTTCATTTATGCCAACGGAAAAAGATGTGAAAACATTACAATTGACTATGAAAGATTATGAAGCAAAAGATGATTGGCAATTGTATTTGTGGAAACAAAACGAAGATTTTGTTGGGATAATGGGGATTGTAAAAAAAGAGAATCAAGTTTTGGAAATTCAGCATTTGAGTGTGAATCCATCTCACCGTCATATGGGTATTGGGACGAAGATGGTACAAGAGTTAAAGAGCAAATTTCTTGAGTTTACAATTTGCGGAAATGAGCAAACAGCAAGTTTTTGCAAAAAGTGTAAAGGGCTTGAACAAAATATACATTCGTGAAAGCAGAGATAAGTAGTTTATTATCTCTGCTTTCTTTTTTGTAATTGCTCGTTTCGTTCAGTAATGACTTCTGTTCGATCACGTAATGTGTGCTTATGTACTATATATTCACTAGAAGAAGCATTCACGTCTTTCCAAGGTAGGTTTTGTTTCTGACATAATTCCATGCAATGCTTTTCTAATGTTGTATCTGATAATGGTAAAAATAACGGTGTGAAATTTTCTTCTTTCTGTATAGATTGCAATCTATCCTTGAGTAAGAATGGGAGTTGTGTGGCATTTATTCCTAAACGTAGTAAAGGTGCACTGTTTTTTTCTAAAATCGTTATGGCACTTTTCATCATTTTTTCTGCGCCATTCCAGTTAGAGCGTCTTTGATGGTATAAAGAAACTGCAATTTGAATGAGACCAACTAAATAATGATCGCGATCTCCTCTTGGTTTTTCTTTCCAATATTCTTCCAGTATTTCATGGCATTCAAAATAATCATAATCTCCGTGAAAATGAATTAAAAATTGTATGTATTCGGTAGGATACATGTTCTTCACCCCTGTTTAACGGTTATAAATACAAGTGTATCATAGAAATATGAACAATAAACGACTAGGGACATATCCCTAGTCGTTATTGTTCATATTAGCAGAAGCAAGCTGCCCCTACAATAATTAGTAAAATAAACAATACAACAAGTAATGCGAACCCACCGCTAAAACCGCAATCAACGTGACCCATAGTTTTTTGACCTCCTACATTGTTCTTACTACACTGTTATCATATGAAGCGATGGGCATGATGACATAGGCATCGGTCTATTTTTAATTAAATTTCTTAAAAAGGTTGGATAGAACATGAGTATGCTCTATACTTATGATGTTATAGAAAAAATGTGGTGGGATGCTTTGTGCAGTATAATTTTAAAGTAGAGGCTTTTGAAGGGCCTTTAGATTTATTGTTACATTTAATACATCGTTATGAAATTGACATATATAATATTCCTGTAGCGGAAATTACAGAGCAATATTTATCTTATGTACATACGATGAAAGAACTACAATTAGATGTTGCAAGTGAGTATTTAGTAATGGCTGCGACTTTATTACAAATTAAAAGTAAAATGTTGTTGCCGAAACATGAAGAAGATGTACTTGATAACGGTGATGACTTTATAGATGATCCTCGTCAAGAATTGATGGAGAGGTTAATTGAATATAAGAAATATAAGCAAGTTGCTACTGAACTAAAAGAAAGAGAACTAGAAAGAGCACAGCTATATACACGTCCGCCAATTGATTTTACATCATTGCAACAAGAAGAGGAGACAAACTTGCCTCTTGATGTTACGTTATATGATATGCTAGCGGCATTTCAAAAATTAATGCGCCGTAAAAAAGCAAAGAAACCTGTAACAACACGTATTACTCGTCAAGAAATACCAATTTCACAGCGCATGACTGATATTTTAAAGCAGTTAGAAATACAAGGTGGTCGTCAAAGTTTTTATGATTTGTTTGTTGATGATGAACGGGAAATAATGGTTGTAACATTTTTAGCGGTTCTTGAGCTTATGAAAAATCAACAAATTATAATTGAACAAGAACATAATTTTGATGAAATTTTCGTATCAAGCTCTACTAAATCTGCATAGAGTTAGTATGGTAAATGAGATAGCAATAGTTATATCTCATGCTAGGTTTGAATGTATCGTTTGGAACAAGAGAAAAAATATTGAACCGAACGCATGAATTGTGATTCGGTTTTTTGATGTGTATTTTTATGGAGAAAATAGGAGGAAGGAGCTCGTGAAATGGATAGAGCAGAACAGAAATCAATCATTGAAGGGCTTTTATTTGTGTCTGGTGATGAAGGAATTTATCCAGAACAAATAGCGAAAGTCCTTGAAATTGAAGGAAATGAAGTAATCGATATTTTAGAAGAAATGCAACAGGAATGTGAAGGTGTACACCGAGGCTTGCAAATTGTACAGTATGCAAAAGTATATCGTTTTGCTACAAAGAAACAACATGCTTCGTACTATCAAAAATTAATAGATACCCCAACAGCTGCTTCACTCTCTCAGGCTGCTCTAGAAACGTTAGCGATTGTGGCATATCGTCAACCCATTACAAGGACTGAAATGGAAGAGATTAGAGGCGTAAAAACCGATAAGGCGTTACAAACGTTAGTTTCACACTTACTTATAAAAGAAATGGGAAGAGCAGAAGGGCCCGGGCGTCCTATTTTATATGGAACAACGAAAGAGTTTTTAGATACATTTGGACTGAAAACATTAGATGATTTACCAGCACTTTCTGAAGAGAATGAACAAATGAATGAAGCAGATTTATTCTTTGGTTCTTTACAGGAGATATCGAAATAAAAGCTTAGCATTTTGCTAAGCTTTTTTTGTATATCAATTTTATACCGTGCCATACTAATTGAAAAAAGGAGACGAGTTATGAGAGGTATGCGAAGTATCTTATTGTTAGTTTCTGTTTTGTTATGCTTTTCTTTAAATAGTACATCGGCCAAAAGATATATGATGTCTATTCATACCACGTCTCCTTTACATACGCAGCGGCAACATCTTGGTAAAATGAAAGTGAGTTTTTTAAAAGTTGGCCAAGGTGATGCAACACTTATTACATTGCCAAATGGACAAACGATGTTAATTGACGGAGGACCTTATGAAGCTGGTGAGGTTATTATTCAAAAACTAATCGAAAAAGGGATTAATCATTTAGATGCTATCGTCAGTACGCATCCTGATATGGATCATATTGGAGGATTGATTCCGATTGTAGAGCAAATGCCGGTATCACTTATATTAGATAGTGGAAAAACGTATAGTTCTTTTACGTATCACACATACCGGAATCATATTAAAAAAAGAGGAATTCCTTTCGTTTCAGTAAAAGAGGGACAATACATACCACTAGATCCGCATGTTTCCATACAAGTATTAAACAATGGGAAATCAAAAGATGAAAATAATGAATCTTCAATTGTGTTAAAGGTACGATATGGAAAAGCGGATTTTTTACTAATGGGTGACGCTGATGTGCGGACGGAAACGGAAATATTAAAGCAATTTGATGTACATGCAGATGTGTTAAAGGTGGGACATCATGGCTCATATACTTCAACAAGCGAAATGTTTCTTAAGAAAGTAGAGCCACAGTTCGCAATTCTTTCATATGGAAGCAGAAATCCGTATGGGCATCCGCACCAAAGTGTAGTGAGACGCTTAAACAGACATGGTATAATGATATATGGAACAAATAAACGTACAGTAGAAATGGAAACAGACGGCGAGCATATTACAATAGGCACTAGTGGATTAATGCCATTACTTAAATGAGTAATAGGATACGAGGATATTCTCCCTTTTTAGAAAACTGAATAACATATATTATAATTGAGAGAGACGCAGCAAGTGTCCTTTTTGTTAAACAAAAAGGAAATTTCATTCGAATGTCTAGACAACTACTCGTGCATATATTAAGATGGAATTAGGCGAATAAGGTAATAATAACAAGTAGGTATTTCATGGGAAAGGATCGATGAAAATGAAAACGCAAGTTGTCATCAATGCCAAAATTTATACAGGTCAAGAAGTAGTGGAAAACGGATTTATTCGTTACGCAGAAAAAATTAAAGAAATTGGTTTGATGGCTCAATATGTATCACAAGAAAATGAAGCGGTTTTAGATGCGGCAGGTAAAATTGTGATTCCAGGTATGATCGATGTTCATATTCATGGTGGATACGATATTGATGCGATGGATGCAAATAGCGATGGATTAGTAACTCTAGGTAAAGAAATGTTAAAAGAAGGAGTTACAACTTACTTTCCAACAACAATGACACAAGCTCCAGAAGCAATCGAAGCAGCACTACATGCTGCGAAGGAAGCGAAAGAAAAAGGAGCACATTTCGAATATATTCACTTAGAAGGACCGTATGTTTCAAAAAAACGTGCAGGTGCACAACCACTTGAACATATTGTTCCTGCGAATATTGAACAATTTAAACAATGGCAGGAAGCAAGCGGGAATCTAATTAAATTAGTAACATATGCACCTGAAGAAGAAGGTGCGTTAGAGTTTGAACAGTATCTTGCTGAAACTGGTGTTGTGGGCACAATGGGTCATACAGATGCAATTGATGCGCAACTAAAAAATAGAAACATTACACATGCAACGCATTTATACAATCAAATGCGTGGATTACATCACCGTGAACCAGGAGTTGTTGGTCATGTGTTATTAAATCCAGATGTAATGGTTGAAGTAATTACAGATGGTATTCACATTCACCCTGATATGGTGAAATTAGCATATAAATTAAAAGGACCGAAAAAAGTAAGTGTTATTACTGACGCAATGCGTGCAAAAGGTCTTGAAGATGGATTATATGAGCTTGGCGGACAGCCAGTACATGTAAAAGATGGTAGTGCTCGATTAGAAGATGGAACGTTAGCTGGTAGTATTCTAAAAATGGATCAAGCTTTCCGAAATGTAATTGAATTTACAGGTTGTTCAATCGAAGATGCGGTACTAATGACATCAGTTAACCAAGCAGAAGAGTTTGGATTAAATCATAAAGGTGCATTAGCGGTAGGAAAAGATGCAGACTTTGTTGTGATGAATGAAGATTTACATGTATATGATACGGTTCGTTTAGGAATTCATATGAAGGAAGGGAAGTAATTAAATGAATATTCTTGTTGTAAAAACTCCAGAAGAACTAGCAGAAGCAGGTTATAAATTAATTGAAGAAGTTGTAAAAACAAAAGAAAATCCAACATTAGGAATGGCTACAGGAAGCTCTCCATTAGGTATTTATGCAGAAATGCGAAAAAATAAACTTGATACAAGCCGTGTAACCACTGTAAACTTAGATGAGTACGTAAATTTACCACATGAAGATAAAAACAGCTATCACTATTTTATGCAAGAACAGTTGTTTGATCATCTTCCATTTAAACAAACTTATGTACCAAACGGGATGGCAAGTGATTTAGAGGAAGAGTGCAAACGTTACGAGGGCATTCTAGCTGCTAACCCAGTTGACCTACAGATTCTTGGAATCGGTGAAAACGGTCACATCGGATTTAACGAACCAGGAACACTGTTTAATTCTCCAACAAACATTGTTGAATTAACAGAATCTACACGCCAAGCAAACCTTCGCTTCTTCGAAAAAGAAGAAGATGTGCCAACTCATGCGATTACAATGGGAATCGGAAGCATTATGAAAGCGAAACAAATTCTACTTGTTGCTATGGGTTCTAAAAAGGCAGAAGCTGTTAAAGAATTATTGCAAGGTGAATATAGTGAAGCGTGTCCTGCTACAGTTTTACAACGTCATCCGAATGTAACCGTAATCGCTGATCAAGAAGCTCTATCTTTATGCAGTGAGGCGATTGCTGATGAACATCGACAAGTATTCACCATTTCCGATCTATTATCAGATTCAAGAGTGGGTGAAACAGCTAATTGAGGACGGCGAATGGAAGCCGGGAGATAAAATCCCATCTGAGAATGAACTTTGCGATAAGTTCGAAGTGAGTCGTATGACAATCAGACAGGCGATTAATAATTTAGTGGAACAAGGTTATTTATATCGGAAACGTGGAATCGGTACGTTTGTCCAACTTCCGAAAGTGGAACAAAAATTGCAAGGAATGACGGGATTCACAGAAGATATGATTTCTCGTGGGATGAACCCAAGTAGTCAATTACTTAGTTTCCGCCTAGTTCCAGCTACTGCGAAAATCGCAGACCGGCTGAGAATACAGGAGGGAGAGTCGGTTTATGAAGTGAGGCGTATTCGCTTAGCTGATGATGAACCGATTGCTTTTGAGACGACATATTTGTCGCCAGCTCTTGTAAAAGATATTAACGAAGAAATATTGCAACAATCTTTATATGAACATTTAGAGAAAAAACTGGGCTTTAAACTTGTTAGCGCTACTCAATCGATTGAAGCTTCAATTGCAACGGATAATGAAGCGGAACATCTGCATATTCCTAAAAAGGCGCCAGTGCTTGTAATGC
Source organism: Bacillus mobilis (assembly GCF_001884045.1). Lineage (GTDB taxonomy): Bacteria > Bacillota > Bacilli > Bacillales > Bacillaceae_G > Bacillus_A > Bacillus_A mobilis. The sequence goes on from NZ_MACF01000046.1 coordinate 254,365, forward strand.
GTCAATGGTCATATTCAGAAGGTGAAGTACCGTTAGAGTATGTGAAATGTATTTATCGTGGAGATCGTTATAAGTTTATTACAAACATCGCACGTAACAAATAATATATTTCAGTTCGTGAAGTACAGTTAATGTCAAATTGTTTAACATGTAAAGAAAAAATACGACTCATCCTTACAAGGAGTGAGTCGTATTTTTATTATGAGCAATTACGTGGTTAACAGCATCTTTAACTGTATTTACTACATAGTGAGCGTGTTCTTTTACTGCGTCATCTGCTTGAGACATAGCAAAACTGTGAGGAGTTAAAGAAAACATTGGGATATCATTATAAGAATCCCCTATGCAAGCAACTTCATCTGGCTGTATTTGAAACTCTTTTAATAAAACAGAAATAGCAGCCCCTTTACTAATATTAGGTGGCATTACATCTAAACATTGTTCTGCTGAAATGAATGTACTAACTTTTCCGTGGAATTTTTCATCAATTTTTTTCTGAAGGATTTGTAAGCTTTCCTTTGTTCCACCGACAGAGATTTTATTTGGAAAAATTGTATCATCAATTTTCTGTAATAGATGCGGTTCTTCAACAGAAGTCATCGTGACTTGTTGTTCGAGCTCATGAATAAACGGTGTTTTTTCTTCAATGTAATAATTATGCTCATCACTTACATAACGAAAATAAGGATCTTCATTTGTCATTGCTAACAGATCAGGTAGAATACTCGAATCGAATGTTGCGGATAATAGTTGCTCGTTTTCATGTGTGTACACGAAAACACCATTTACACTAATGCGATGGAAATTTGTATTTATAGCTTTCATTAAGTCTGCAATCTCATTATCAAGTCGGCCAGAAGCGAAACAAAGAATAACATTTTGCTCAGCAAGACTACGAAGTGCTACAAAATCCTGTTCGTCAATTAATCCTCCGTGTTGCATCATTGTACCATCGATATCACTTACAAACATTTTAATCATGTTGTTATCCCCTTTCTATGTACAGTTGCTCTTACATTATACGCATCATATATAAACATGTCTAAAAAATGAATTTTTATGAAATGGTAGATGTTTTACATTGACGACAAAGAAGAATGTTCTGTAACATAAAAGCAGGCTATTTAAGTACGAGGGTGGTGTTATATGAGTAATTATCTAGAAATTAAAAAAGTTTTAAATAATAATGTCATCATTGCTAGCCATCCTGAACACGAGGAAGTAGTAGTGATTGGTAAAGGAATTGGATTTGGGAAAAAAGCGAAAGACGTATTGGAGCAAGAACAAATTGAAAAAATGTTTGTTTTGAAAAATGAACGTGATCGTGAACAATACAAACTGTTAGTGCCGCATGTGAGTGAAAAATTAATTGAATTAATGAATGATATTATGTTCTACATTCAAGAAAAAGCAAAATCACCATTGAATGAACATATTCATATCGCTTTAACAGATCATATTTCTTTTGCAATTAAGAGATTAAAACAAGGACTTACAATTGATAATCCTTTTTTAGTTGAAACAAAAATGCTCTATCCAGAGGAATATGAAATTGCTGAAGGTGTTGTAGACCTTTTAAATTCTCGTTTGCAAATTATATTGCCAGAAGGAGAAATTGGGTTCATTGCACTCCATATTTACAGTTCACTTACAAATTCAGATTTATCTTCAGTTAATCAAAACTCCCGTCTTATTGCACAGCTTGTATCTTTAATTGAGACAAACTTACAAATTACATTAGACCAAGAAAGTATCCACTACTTACGCCTTATCCGTCATTTACAATATGCTATTGAACGGGTGAAAAAAGGGGAGAAAGTAGAGGAATCACAAAGCTTTGCTGATTTATTAAAGGCGGAATATCCCGTCTGTTATAATTTAGCTTGGAAACTAGTAAAGGTCATGCAAAAAGAATTGCAACTTCCTGTGTATGAAGCAGAGAGCATATATTTAACGATGCACCTGCAGCGCTTAGTGAAAGCAGAGCATGTGTAAAAAGACATATATTTTTGTCTAAAATGAAAACGTTAAAAAAAATCATTGAATCGCTTACAATAGTTATGTATAATAACTAATGCAAAGTTATACAAATTTCGACAAACACATTAAGGTAAGTAACGAAAACGTTTGCCTTAATTATAGTGAACTTATAAGTAATCCTATTTTTGACACGTGTTACTGATTCGATCAGGCATGAGTGGAGAAAAGTAAGGAATGTAAGCTTGAGAAAGGGATATACTACCCTTTGTATAGCTATCGTTCTATCTTTTTTTCCTCATGTCTTTTTGGCGTTTGTCGGAAGGTATCAATATAGATAAGAGAGGAAGGGTTTCCATGTTTAAGAAGATCTTTGGTGTTCTTCAAAAAGTCGGAAAAGCGTTAATGCTTCCAGTAGCGATTTTACCGGCAGCAGGTATTTTACTTGGATTTGGTAATGCATTTCAAAATCCACAGTTAACAAATGTTATTCCTGCTTTAAAAGCAGATTGGTTCGTAATGGTAGCAAAGATTATGGAACAATCTGGTGATATTATTTTCGCTAACCTTGCATTATTATTCGCAGTTGGGGTAGCAATTGGTTTAGCTGGTGGAGACGGAGTAGCTGGATTAGCAGCATTCGTCGGCTACTTAATTATGAACAAAACGATGAGTGTGTTCTTAGAAGTAGATAAGCTAGTGAAAGTAACAAGTTCTGGAGCAGATCCAGTAAAAATTGGATTTTCTGATCCAGCATATGCAAACGTATTAGGAATTCCAACGCTACAAACGGGAGTATTTGGTGGTATTATCGTCGGTATAGTAGCCGCATATTGCTACAATAAATACTTCAACATTGAATTACCATCATACTTAGGTTTCTTCGCAGGTAAGCGTTTCGTACCGATCGCAACTGCAACATTCTCTTTAGTAGTAGGTATTATCATGTGTTTCATTTGGCCATACATTCAAGGTGGCTTAAATACGTTCTCACATCAAATGATTGATGCAAATAGAACATTAGCAGCATTCATATTCGGTTTAATTGAACGTTCATTAATTCCATTTGGATTACATCACATTTTCTATTCACCGTTCTGGTTTGAATTCGGTCAGTATACAAATGCAGCTGGCGAATTAATCCGTGGTGATCAAAAAATCTTTATGGCACAGTTAAAAGACGGTGTAGAATTAACAGCAGGTACATTTACAACTGGTAAGTATCCGTTCATGATGTTCGGTCTTCCAGCAGCAGCATTAGCAATGTACCATGAAGCACGTCCAGAAAATAAAAAATTAGCAGCAGGTATTTTAGGTTCTGCCGCATTAACATCTTTCTTAACAGGTATTACAGAACCACTTGAATTTTCATTCTTATTCGTAGCACCAGTACTATTCGGAATTCATGCCGTATTCGCTGGTCTATCATTTATGACAATGCAAATTTTAGGTGTTAAAATTGGTATGACATTCTCTGGTGGTTTAATCGACTTTATGTTATTCGGTGTACTACCAGGCCGTACAGCATGGTGGTGGGTAATTATTGTTGGTCTTGTACTAGCAGTTATTTACTACTTCGGATTCCGCTTTGCAATCCGTAAATGGGATTTAAAAACACCTGGTCGTGAAGTAGCAAATGCGAATGACGGCGCAGGTAAAACAGAAGCGGGTGAACTTCCTCGTGAGGTATTAGTGGCACTTGGCGGTAAAGAAAACATTGCTTCTTTAGATGCTTGTATTACTCGTTTACGTGTGCAAGTTAACGAACAAAAGAATGTAAACAAAGATCGCTTAAAAGAGCTTGGAGCAGCTGGTGTACTTGAAGTAGGAAATAACATTCAAGCTATTTTCGGACCTAAATCTGACACATTAAAATCACAAATTCATGATATTATGTCAGGTCGTACACCTCATGTTGAAAAAGAAGAGCCTGTAAAAGTAGAAGAAGCTCCTCAGCAAGTTGATGAAAACGAAACAATCGTTTCACCAATTGAAGGGAAAATCTTACCGATTACAGAAGTACCTGATCAAGTATTCTCAGGAAAAATGATGGGAGACGGATTTGCAATCGAGCCAACAGAAGGAACAGTAGTTTCTCCAGTTAACGGTGAGATCGTCAACGTATTCCCTACAAAGCATGCGATTGGCATTCAATCTGAAGGCGGAAAAGAAATTTTAATCCATTTCGGTATTGATACTGTAAAATTAAATGGTGAAGGTTTTGAAGCACTTATAGCACAAGGCGACAAAGTGAAACAAGGACAACCATTATTAAAAGTAGATCTTGCATTTGTAAAAGAAAATGCACCATCTATCATTACACCAATTGTCTTTACGAATTTACAACAAGGACAACAAGTCGAATTGAAAAAAGATGGAAATGTTAAGAAGGGCGAAAACGCTATTATTGACATTCAGTAGGAATTTGACGCAAAATGTTTATAATTATAATAGGCGATGTGGTTGACCGAACATCGCCTATTATATACAATAGATGATGTAGTACTCACGTCTATACAACTAAAAAATACTGTAATTTAAAGGAGATAAATTATCATGGAAAAAATCTTTAAAGTAACTAGCGACTCAGGAATTCATGCTCGTCCAGCAACTCTACTTGTAAACACTGCAAGCAAATTTGGTTCTGACATTAACTTAGAGTATAACGGAAAAAACGTTAACTTAAAATCAATCATGGGCGTTATGTCTTTAGGTATTCAACAAAACGCAGAAATTAAAATCACTGCAAATGGTGATGATGCAGCTCAAGCACTAGCAGCTATCGAAGAAACTATGAAAAACGAAGGATTAGGAGAATAATGACTCTTAACATTCAAGGGATCGCTGCATCAAGTGGGATTGCTATTGCAAAGGCTTTCAGACTTGAGAATCCTGAATTTAACATTGAAAAGAAATCAATTACAAACGAAGCTGCTGAAATTGCACGCTTAGACGCTGCGCTTGAGAAAGCAAAAACTGAATTAGAAGCTATTAAGGACCACGCTTTTGCTGAGCTAGGTGCTGATAAAGCTGCGATCTTTGAAGCACATTTATTAGTGTTAAATGATCCAGAACTAGTAAACCCAGTAAAAGATAAAGTAAATAGCGAAAAAGTAAATGCTGAATTTGCAATGGATGAAGTTGCATCAATGTTTATTTCTATGTTTGAAAACATGGATAACGAATATATGAAAGAACGTGCTGCGGACATTCGTGACGTAACAAAACGCGTTCTTGCACATTTACTAGGAATTAACTTCTCAAACCCTGGTACAATTTCTGAAGAAGTAATCATCATTGCTGAAGATTTAACACCATCTGATACAGCTCAGTTAAACCGTAAGTATGCAAAAGGTTTTACAACTGATATCGGTGGACGTACATCTCACTCTGCAATTATGGCTCGTTCTATGGAAATTCCAGCTGTTGTTGGTACGAAAGTTGTTATGGAGAAAATCCAAAACGGCGATATCGTAATCATCGACGGTTTAGATGGAGAAGTAATTGTTAATCCATCAGAAGAAACTCTTCGTTCTTTTGAAGAAAAGAAAGCGAAATTTGAAGAGCAAAAAACTGAATGGGCAAAATTAAAAGACCAAGCTACTGTAACAAGTGATGGACATCACGTTGAGCTTGTTGCAAATATCGGAACACCAAATGATGTACAAGGTATTATCGATAATGGCGGAGAAGGCGTTGGTTTATACCGTACAGAATTCTTATACATGGGCCGTGACAATCTTCCAACAGAAGAAGAGCAGTTCGAAGCGTATAAAGCAGTTCTTGAAGGTGTAAAAGAAGGTCAACCTGTTGTTGTTCGTACACTTGATATCGGTGGAGATAAAGAGCTTCCATACTTACATTTACCAAAAGAAATGAACCCATTCTTAGGATACCGTGCAATTCGCTTATGTCTTGATGAGCAAGATGTGTTCCGTACACAACTTCGTGCTAGCGTATACGGTAACTTAAAAATTATGTTCCCAATGATTGCAACTCTTGATGAGTTCCGTCAAGCGAAAGCAATCTTATTAGAAGAGAAAGCGAAACTTGTAGAAGCGGGTACAACTGTTTCTGATTCTATTGAAGTGGGTATGATGGTTGAAATCCCAGCTTCAGCAGTATTAGCAGATCAATTCGCAAAAGAAGTTGATTTCTTCTCTATCGGAACAAATGACTTAATCCAATACACAATGGCTGCAGACCGTATGAACGAACAAGTAGCTTACTTATACCAACCGTATAACCCATCTATTTTACGTCTTGTAAAAATGGTTATCGAAGCGGCTCATAAAGAAGGAAAATGGGCTGGTATGTGTGGTGAGATGGCGGGAGATTCACTTGCTATCCCATTATTATTAGGATTAGGTTTAGATGAGTTCAGTATGAGTGCAACATCTATTCTTCCTGCAAGAACACAACTAAGCAAGTTGTCAAAAGCAGAAATGGAAACATTAGCAGAAAAAGCATTAATGATGTCAACTGCTGAAGAAGTTGTTGAACTAGTTAAAAGCATATAATCAATAAAAAAACCTGAGTCGATTTGAAATCGGTCTCAGGTTTTTTCTATGAGAAAAGTAAATCTTATTTTCTTACTATAGAGGATAAGGAACAGAATTAGATAGCGATAGCAACGATATCAGTTGGGCATACACGTAAAATACCAGTAAAAGTATTTCGGTTTTGATTGTTCTTATCGTCTTTATTGTTATCTTTGTTATCTTTGTCGTTATTACGAGCTAAAGCAGAGAAAAGAGCAACACCGTTAGCGAAACCTTCAAAAATTACATTGTTGAATGTGCCGTTACCTCTAATGCTTAAAAGAGAAAGCTCTGTTCCAACTGAAATGCTAGCAAGTACGTTACATACAGCTGGTTGTTGTGGTTTTACCTCTCTCTCTTTCTCGCGATGGTCACGATGGTCACACTCTCTTTCACGATGATGACAGTCTCTAAAGTTATCACAGCATCCAAATGATCCAAACATAATCCTCATCACCCCCTTCACACTTATAATCTATGTAAGTTCGGTAGTGAGTGACTGGACAGAGAGTGGAATTTTTTCTAGGGGATTTTCTCATTTTAAATGACTAGCTGGGTGTTTATTACGGGATGATGTTTAAAATAGGATAGATATCACAAAAAAGTGTAAGGACCACCGGAATGAATGAAATAGGTAGCCTTTACACTTTTTTGCTTTTATATAAAACGATGATATATACAGGAAGAGCTAAGAGTAGTGGTGCAATGGATCTTGCAGTATGTTTTTCCGCTTCTAATTGAAACGCTTCTTCTTTTGGGAATTGTAACACTGATATGTTTGCAGCATCGCCAATAAAATATAACAGCAGTACAGTTACTATGTAGCTTAAAAGTGCGATAAAGCTTCCGTATGAACTCAATGAAAATCCCTCTCTTGTTATCTATTTGTTATCATTGTATCATAATTGTAACAAAAACACACGGTTATATTTCGTTGTTTTAACAAATTTCGACATGAAACGCCATTTTTGTTTATGGAAATAGCATAAAATTTACTATTTTTTTATGTAAAGCTGTCGAATAATACATTGTAATATTACGGATGTGTGACAGAAGAAAAAGAAACGAAGGTAATGAAATTACCTTCGTTTCTTTTTTATCCCGCATTAACAGGCAGTAAACCCCTCATATTGACTAAAGGTTCACTTTCTTATTTTGCCCATTCACTCACTTGTTCTACGCTCATTCGTGGTGCAGGGTGGCCTTTTAAAGTTGATTCACCAATTGTAATAAGCATAATTGGTACGTAACGAGATGAAACATTGAATTCTTCTATAAGTGCTTGTGGGTTGAAACCACCAATAGCACAAGTATCCCAGCCAGTTGCTTTAGCTGCAAGCATAAGTTGCATTGCTGCTAAAGATGCATTTGAAAAGGCTGCATCTCTTGGGAATTGCTCACGAGCATATGCAGACTCAATATTTTTAGCTAAGCGCTCTTTAGCTTCTTCTTTCATGAATCCTTGTTCTACAATTGGACCATAAACCGGTTCAACGTTTTTATAAGCTTCTAAATCACCTAAAATAGCGACTACAGCAGAAGCATCAAGTATTTGTTGCTGGTTATAAGCAATTGGATGTAATCGTTTCTGTACATCTTCACCTTGGAATACGAGGAATTTCCAGTGCTGCAAGTTCCAAGCAGAAGGTGCTTGAGCAGCTCCCTTTAAAATCTCGTGTAACTCTGTAGATGAAATTTCTTTCTCCGGGTTGAATGCACGTGTAGATGTGCGTTCATATAGAACATTAAAAAAATTATCGTTTGTCATTATATATCCTCCAAATTACATATCAAATTATGAAAAAATACATGTAGTATATTCTACTTACATTTTGTAAGTTATCGAATTTAAGAATATAATATCTTTATTTTAATTGTCAAGTTTTAAAGAGGAAGCTAGGGCATTCATACAAACGATACAATTCCGATAATCATACACTAAAAAAGGAATTTATAGAGTGAAAAAGAAAAGAGAACATTCTCAATTAGCTTGTTAATATGTATCCCTCACTCATTAAAATTTTTTGAGAGCAGCTTTTTATAAAATGTTTGTGAGGAATTCAGTAGAACAAGATATATGAAGTGAGTGAAGACTAGTGATGAACATACTACATTTTTTATTAGAGAATACGGTTTTCCAAAATGTATTACAAGATCTTCAGTTAAATGTCCTTTATATAGAAAATGGATGTACACATCAACAAACGATAGAAAATATTCATCCAAAATGTATGTTTATAGCAAATAGTTTTGAAGAAGGAGAATTATTGTTTCAGAGGACTAAACCACATATTGTAATTATGTATGTAACAGATTTTTCTCAAATAAAATATATAAAGAATATGTATAATCCACAGAGTACATTTATTGTCATTTGGGATCAACAAATAACAAGCGAGTTTGCAGAGGTGCTTACGTTAGGAATACGTAATATTGTGATAGCCCCTGTGACCCCACAAATGGTGTTAGAGGAAGTGAATAAGAGTTTGTATCAGCTTTCTTTAGTACGGCAAGTAAGTTTGCAACAAGAACTACTTCAAATGATGTTTGATTTTCAAAATGATCTATTATTTATAGTAGAAGACGATGAGATCGTTGATTGTAATACAAACTTTTTAGAGTTTTTCGGATATGAAAATTTGTTTGCCTATCGTGAGCAACATTTAGTATTTGCTGAACATTTTATTCGAGAAAATGGATACTATTCAACAACCCATGATATAACATGGTTAGATGATACATTATCATATGATAGAAGAATTAAGATGTCCAATTATGAAGGGGAAGTGTCAACTTTTTTATTGCGTGCGACACCACTGCCAGAAGATTTATCAAGATTTATTGTGAAGTGCACAGAGATTACAGAATTAGATGAAATCTATCAAGAACAAGAAAGGCTTGCGATGATAGATTCGTTAACAGAGATTTATAATCGTTTGAAGTTCCAACAAATACTAGAGGCAGAATGGGATAATGCAATGCGTAACGATGAAAAAATAGCGCTCATTTTATTTGATATAGATAATTTTAAAACAGTAAATGACACGTATGGTCATGATTTTGGTGATTTAGCGTTAATTCAGCTTGCAGAGCTTATGAAATCTAAAGTGGAGGAGCAACATGTATTTGCAAGGTGGGGAGGAGAAGAATTTATTATATTAGTAACGAATACTGTAGAAAAAGAGGCATTTCAGGTTGCGGAATCATTACGATTTTTCATTGAAACAAAGCAATTCTCAGGGATTTCGAAATTAACAGCCAGTTTTGGAGTTGCATTATATGAACAAGGGATTACAAGAGAAGAATTAATGCAACGAGCGGATATTGCATTATATGAAGCGAAAAAAAATGGGAAAAATCAAGTATGTGTATATAGAAAAGAAAAAAAATAAATTTTCGCAACAAATTGTTGCGATTTTTTTTTATTGTTTGATAATAGAATGTGGGGGGGATTTTGGAAGAAGGAATTATGGAGGAACAATATGATAAAAAAAATAATGACGATGGCTTTGCTGTCTGCTGTAGTTGGTGGTGGAGTATACTATTTTCTCTATAATCCCAATATAAAGGAAAGTACTGTATTAACAACTAAGGTGAATCCTACTATTGAATCAGAAGTACAAGAGAATATAGAAGAAAAAGAAGAACAACAAATTGATTATGCTAGTATATCTCAAAAGTTAGATCAATATTTAATAGGAAAGCAATTTAATGGAACAGTTTTAGTGACAGATAAAGAGCATGTTATATTGAATAAAGGATATGGGTATGCTGATGTTCAAAATAAGATAGAAAATACGCCTCAAACCAAATATCGTATCGGTTCTATTACGAAAACAGTCGTGGCCACATCTATTTTACAGCTGCAGGAACAAGGGAAGTTAAATATTCAAGACAATGTAAATAAATATATTCCCTCTTTTCCGGTAGATAAAAATATCACCTTATATCATTTGTTAACACACACATCAGGTTTACCAGAAAGCGGAAAAGGGAAAGTGAATGCCGCTTCTCGTATAAACTTAGTAAATTGGATTGGAAGTCAAAAATTAGAATTTCCACCAGGCGCAGGTTGGAGATATACAGATTATAATTATATGGTGCTTGCCTATATTATAGAAAGCATATCAAAAAAAACTTTAGGAGATTACATAAAAGAAAATATATTTACTAAAGCAGAAATGCATGAATCTGGTATGGGAAATATGGCTCAGGGAGATCAGCATTTTACTAAAGGATATGTAAAGAAAGAGAATGTCCTTGAACCTGCACAAAAATTGTTAATGGAGTGGTTATACGGATGCGGTGAGATGTATACGACAGTTGGCGATATGAAGAAATTAGACGAAGCGATTATAAATGGGAAACTTCTTTCTGAACAAAGTATACAAGCGATGTTTTCACCTTCAACAGAACGAAAATATGCATTTAGTTTTTACATATATCCGGATTATTTTTATAATCATGGTGTACTATCTGGTTGGAATACTTTCAATAATTTTAATAAAGAAAAAGGCACTTTTGTTATTTTATTTTCAAATGTGAAAAATAGTATAGATGATGATTTTAATAATGAGTTTCGAAAGATGGTAAGTAATTTATTAGAACAAAGGGGATGAGAAAATGGAACGTAAAAATGTATCAATAGGTTTTATCGGTATTGGTGTAATGGGAAAAAGTATGGTGCGTCATTTAATGCAAGGCGGTTATAAAGTATATGTATATAATAGAACAAAAGCGAAGACAGACTCTTTAGTGCAAGATGGTGCAAATTGGTGTGATACACCGAAAGAGTTAGTAAAACAAGTTGATGTTGTAATGACTATGGTTGGATATCCACATGATGTAGAAGAAGTATACTTTGGGATAGATGGAATTTTGGAGAATGCAAATGAAGGTACGATAGCAATTGATTTCACGACATCTACACCAACATTGGCAAAACGTATTAATGAAATTGGTAAAAGTAAGAATGTATATACGTTAGATGCACCTGTATCAGGAGGAGACGTTGGTGCGAAAGAAGCAAGACTTGCAATTATGGTCGGTGGCGAGAAAGAAATATATGAAAAATGTTTACCTTTATTTGAAAAGTTAGGAACAAATATTCAGTTGCAAGGGCCAGCTGGAAGTGGACAACATACAAAAATGTGCAATCAAATAGCGATTGCTTCAAATATGATTGGAGTATGTGAAGCTGTTGCTTATGCGAAAAAAGCTGGACTAGATCCAGATAAAGTATTAGAAAGTATTTCAACGGGAGCAGCAGGTAGCTGGTCATTGAGTAATTTAGCTCCTCGAATGTTAAAGGGAGATTTTGAACCAGGGTTTTATGTAAAGCATTTTATGAAAGATATGAAGATTGCTTTAGATGAGGCGGAAAACTTGCAATTACCAGTACCAGGTTTAAGTTTGGCGAAGGAATTGTATGAAGAGTTAATGAAAGATGGGGAAGAGAATAGCGGAACACAAGTGTTATACAAAAAGTACATAAGGGGGTAAATGAGATGGATCTTCAAAAATTTGATGAGATGATTGATACTGTACAACGAGCAACTTGTATAAAAATTAATGAAAAACAAAAAGAAGCTTTTAAACAAAAATATGATTTTGAGCCGAAATTCGAATATGGAAGAGATGAAAAGGGGCATTATGTTATTCGATCTTCAAAAAAGATGCTAGAAGAAATGGAGTTTTATTTGGCATTGAAATATGATCGAGATGGAGTTGATCTATATATGCAAGCTGAGATTGACGGTATATGTCACGTATCTGTTAGCTATAGTGAAGACGTCTTGCACCTACAAGAATTGTTTCAATTTCTAGAAGAAAATAAATAAAAGTCCTCATTTGAGGACTTTTATTTATTTTTAATTTTATAATTATAAGTTAGAAGCCCGGCGGCATCGTTCGATTGGGAATGGAATAACTTGTGCGATATGATTAGGACCGAATTGTTTTGCACGAGCATGGCGTACTATATAAAATGCACACAGAATTGAAACAGGAATAGCACCGAATAAGCCGAAAAATAAAGCGCTTACACAAGATGCAACAAAACCTAAAACACCAACTTCCAACTCTTCCATAATAGCTCCTAGAATAACAGGAAGTGCTCCACACGTAACCCCTAGTATAAGTGCGATAAGTAAACTCATGATTATCCCCCTCTGTTTGCGATATTCTTTTCCTTATTAGTTAATTGTAGTATATCATATACAAAACAGAATTTTCAGAAAAAATTCAAAAAAAGTTCAATAAATGTTCAAAAAGTGTTAAAAAAATCACTTAAAAAATAGAAGGAGAGATTGTTTTTGAATAGAAGGACTCATATGTTTGAGAAAATAAAAAATCAGGCTTATTTCATTTTTCGAAATAAGCCTGTTCCATAGGAGGATGTATATATGTAGAGTGAATAAAAGGTTGGAAAAGGGGATCCAAGTCCTTTTATTCAACTAACTACCTTAATAAATTGGAACCCAGCCTTCAGTTGTAACAAAAATACGAATAGCTACAACTTGACGATCATCTTGCAAGGTAAAATAATGTCTTGCATTTTCAGGAACAGATATGAGATCGCCTGGCTCAAGTTCAACGTCAAAGAATTTCCCATCTTTTCCTTCAATGGCAAAGATGCCATGCCCACTAACAATAAAGCGAACTTCATCATCAGTATGATGGTGTTCTTTTTGGAAATTAATTAATAATTCGTCAAGGTTAGGTGTGCTATTTGAAAGGGAAATTACATCATGTGCTTTATAACCTCGGCGCGCTGAAACATCAGCGATTTCTTTTGAAAACACAGCTAATATTTCAGCTTTGTTTTCATCTGTTAACGAATAATTTTCATTTAAATGAGTAGGAAGATGAGCGATATTCCATCTCTCATATAAAACACCTTCCTCTTGTAGAAATTTAGATACTTCCACTTCATTTTCGATGCGAGTATTTACTTCATGAATACGAATTTGCGCCATTAGAAACGCCTCCTTGAATTGATAATAGTTTTATATGAAATTGGAATAAAAACTCATAAGCTTCTAATCTTTTCTTTGTATCAAAGCTATCACGGCCCCATACGGTAATACCGTGGTTACGGATTAATACTGCTCCAGAATCTCCTTGTATATGCTTGCGGAAGTTTTCACCAAGCGTTGGGATATGGGCATGGTTTTCGATAATAGGAATGTGAATTGTTGCGCCTTCTTCCCAAATATCGAGAGCTTTAATAATTTCTTGATTTTGAAGGGTGACTGCATCACTATATAAATTTGTGATGACATTATTATCAGTTGTATGAACATGAAGTACGCACCCGGCATTCGTATTGTTATAAATATGTGCATGTAATATTGTTTCTGCTGAAGGGCGTAATTCAGTCTCTAATACGGGAACCCCTAGATGATCTACTAATAGAAAATCATCTGGAGTAGTTTTTGTTTTATCTTTACCACTTGCTGTAATAAGAAAAGTAAGTGGCTCATGACTAACCTTTATAGAAATATTACCACTCGTTGCTGGAAACCAATTTCGTATTGTTAACTCTTTTTTTATCTCGCTTAAGTCATACCACTGACGAAAAAGTTGTTTCATGATTTCACCTCCAACAAATGTTTTAATTCAGTTTGAACATCATGGAATGTTTCAAACGGTGTATAAGCAATAGCATTCTCTTCACACTTTGTAATAAGGAAGTCACGAGCAAATACTTTATCTGCTTGTTTCGCAGCTTGTAAATCAGTAATTGAATCTCCAATCACAATATGGAAGTCATTCGAATCACTTAATTTACGGATTAACGATGATTTGCATAATCCGCAATGATTTTGACAATGGTGATCACAAGGATGAGGCCACTTAACGGTAATAAATTCACGTGAAAAGTCTGTTTCATTACAGTAAATTTTCTCTTTTGGAATGATTTCTTGTAAGAGTGGATAGACGAAGAAGTCCATTCCACCTGATATAACGTAAAAAGAAATGTTATTTTCATTTACAAATTGTATAAATTCATGAAAGCCACTACGGATTTCAGCAGTTTCTATTAAAAATTGAATCATATCATCGTGTAGACTAGTAGGTATTAATTGAAATAATTGAGAAACACCTTCTTGAATAGACAACTCTTGTGATAAAATTCTATTCTTTACTTCTTCCGCTTCTGGTGGTGCAAATTTTTCCATAATGGACATAATGTTATCATTATTTGTAATCGTGCCATCGAAATCACAAAATACTTGAATACTCATAATTTCACCCCATGAGAAGGGTTTCCCCATATTTGTAGTGCACTATGCAAATTTATATCATCCACTTCATGGAGTGGTGTATTTTGCAAAGTAGCATCAATTGCAGTACGGAAAGCTTTACCACCGCCTTGCGCCCCGCTTGGATGTCCATGTATCCCGCCGCCAGCATTAATAACAACATCTTTACCAAAATCTCTTAAAATAAAGGGAACGAAACCAGGGTGAATACCAGCAGACGGAACAGAAAAACTCTTCTTGAAAAATGGATCGTCTTCAGTTAAATATTTTGAGATAGCAAGAGCTTCTTCTTTTTCTAGTGCAACACTTCCGTATGGAGATGGGAATAATGAAAAGTCAGCCCCAGCATAACGTAATAGCTTTCCTAGTAATAATGGAGATGAAACGCCATATAACTTGGAGGCTGAGTAAGCACCACTTACAGCAGGGTGTGCCATAATAGGAACTGGGATTTCATCATCTTCTGCTAGTGATTGTAGTACATCTAGTCCATAAGCAAATACGTTAAATAATAGAATGTCAGCTCCAGCGTGCACGGCGCGTTTCGCATTTTCTTTTAAATCAAAAGTTCGACCTGTTAAATTTACGGCATATAACGTTTTATGGCCGTATGTTTCATATACGGATTGTAAAACTTCTTTTCCAGATACAATGCGTTTCGTAAGTGGTGTTAATGTATTCTCAAATAATATTTCATCATCCTTTACGATATCTACACCACCAATTGCTTGATCACGTAATTGTGTTTTTAAATACCCAATATTTCGTCCAATCATTCCTTTAAAAATGCTCATTAAAAGGGGACGCTCATGTACTTGTAAAAGATTTCGAATACCATCTATCCCGAACTTTGGACCAGGGAAATACTTTTTTAACTCGTCTGAAAAGGTTAAGTCAATTAATTTCACTTCGCCATCAAGTGACAGTTTTCCGAATGTAGTTGTTAAAATTGCTGGTAAGTCTGGACTGAAGTTTAATAACGGATATTCAATTTTAATAATCCCGCGTTTAACTTTTTTACGTAAATACGAATTGGTATGTTCTTGTTCAGCTAATTCTTCAACATGAATGACGTTGCCTTTATGCTGTTTTAATTGTTCTTGCAGTAAGTGTGGCAAGTGAGTCCAAGAGCCAATTGTTAAACCGAGTGCAATTTGCTCGGCCTTTTTTTCTAAGTTATGTGAATCATCATGGATTAAATACGTTGCTATAATTCCGCTCATTGTTAAAACCTCCTAGTTAAATAAAAAAACCTCTCAGCTAAGGAGAGGTTTTTTTACAACCAGCTCCTTATCTGTCAGCATAACGCTGCGAGAATTAGCACCGTGTCTACAATTGTAGATCGGTTGCCGGGTTTCGTCGGGCTCGTCCCTCCACCTGCTCTTGATAAGAAGTATTTAGAAATGTTCAAATTTTTAAGATAACTGAATTTTGTCAGATATTTTTCGTGTTGTCAATTACTTTTTGAAAAAATTTAATTTATCAATTCGATTAATGGCTTCTCGTAATCTATCTTCTGTATGTAAGAGACCAACACGGACATACCCTTCGCCATGTTCACCAAATCCAACACCAGGGGCAACTGCAACGTGTGCTTTTTCTAGTAAAATATCAGAAAATTGTTCAGATGTATAACCTTCTGGTACAGGAAGCCATGCAAAGAATGATCCTGTTGGAATGTCTACATCCCAACCAATTGAGTGACAAGCTGAAATAAGAGCGTTTCTGCGAGATTCGTAACTATTTACAAGGTCTACGACGCAAGATTGTGAACTTAATAGTGCTTCACGGGCAGCATCTTGAACTGCACCAAAAATACTAACATACATATGATCTTGTAATAAGTTAATTGTTTCAATGACACTTGCATTTCCCACAGCAAAAGCAATACGCCATCCAGCCATATTGAAAGTTTTTGATAAAGTGTAAATTTCAATACCTGTATCTTTAGCACCGTCTGCTTGCAAGAAACTAACAGGCTTTTGACCATCGAATCCAATTGCACCGTAAGCAAAATCATGAACGACTAATATATTATGTTCATTAGCAAAATGAATCGTTTCATCAAAGAAATCTTTTGATGCAGTAGCACCAGTAGGATTGTTTGGATAATTTAAAAACATTAACTTTGCACGCTCAGCGATAGTGTCATCAATTTTCGTATAATCCGGCAAAAAATTATTCTCTGCAAGTAGCGGCATTGTTTCAAATTGTGCTTTTGCTAAAGCAACTCCAGATAAATAATCTGGATATCCTGGATCTGGAACGAGAATGGTATCACCAGGGTTTGTAAAACAAATTGGTAATTCTACTAATCCAGCCTTTCCACCAAACAAAATAGCAACTTCTGTTTTTGGATTTAATTCTACGCCGTATTCACGATTATAGAATGTTGCCACAGCTTCTTTTAAACTTTCATGTCCACGAAATGGCGGATATTTATGATGAATGGCCTTTTCAGCAGCGTCTTGCAAAGCTTTTACGATATGATGCGGTGTTGGTTGATCTGGATTACCTTGTCCTAGATTAATAACATCGTGACCTGCTGCAACGACTTTGTTAACTTTTGCAACAAGTGAAGCGAAAAATTGTGTTGGCAATGATGTTACTATCTCAGAAGGTTGAAATAATTTCATACTTTCCACCTCTTTTGAAAGTTGTTACAATTCTAGTGACAAATGATATAATCTTTCCAGTATTTTGTAAAGGAAAAAATTAAGAATGGGGCTGACAAAATGAAAGTCGCATGTATTCAAATGGATATTGTCTTTGGAGATGTAGAAAAAAATATTGAAAATGCTAAAAATAAAATAAGTGAAGCGATGAAAGAAAGACCAGATGTGATTGTCTTACCAGAACTGTGGACAACAGGATATGATTTAACTAGGCTTTCTGAAATTGCAGATAGGGATGGATTAGAAACGAAAGAAAAGCTGAAAGAGTGGTCGAAACAATATGGTGTACATATTGTCGGTGGCTCTATAGCGAAGCAAACAGATCAAGGTGTTACAAATACAATGTATGTTGTAACGAATAAAGGTCAGCTAGTCAATGAATATAGCAAAGTGCACTTATTTCAGCTCATGGATGAACATAAATATTTAATCGCTGGAAATAGTACAGGCGAATTTAAGTTAGATAATATAGAGTGCGCTGGTACAATTTGTTATGATATTCGTTTTCCGGAGTGGATGCGTGTTCATACTGCTAAAGGTGCAAAAGTTCTATTTGTTGTAGCAGAATGGCCATTAGTTCGTTTAGCACATTGGCGTTTGCTATTGCAAGCAAGAGCAGTTGAAAATCAGTGTTATGTTGTTGCATGTAATAGGGCAGGAAAGGATCCGAATAATGAGTTTGCGGGTCATTCTTTAATTATCGATCCTTGGGGTGAAGTTGTTGTAGAAGTGAATGAAGAAGAATCAATTTTATTTGGAGAGCTTCATTTTGAGAAAATTAAAGAAGTACGCAAAGGAATTCCAGTTTTTGCAGATCGTCGTCCAGAATTATACAAATAAAATGTTGACAAGTGATTTTTATTCTTGGTATAGTCTTCAACATAAAGTTAAAAATTCAAAAAATTATACAACTCTTATCAAGAGCAGGTGGAGGGATTTGGCCCGATGAAGCCCAGCAACCGACCGTAATACCATTGTGAAATGGGGCGTTTATTTACGCCAAAAGGCACGGTGCTAATTCCAGCAGAAAGTAAAACTTTCTGGTAGATAAGAGGGGAGAAGATAAACTTCAAACCTCTTTCTTTGTGGAAAGAGGTTTTTCTATTTTAGAAAAACCTCTGAATAAAAAGGGGGAGAAGACGATGGGATATTATTCATTAACTGAAACGACAGCTATACAATATGCGAAAGAACACGATTATTTTGAAAAGAAAGCAAATGTAGTTTGTCATGAAATTGGAGATGGCAATTTAAATTACGTGTTCAAATTAGATGATGGAGAGAAGTCTATTATAATAAAACAAGCACTGCCATATGCGAAAGTAGTTGGTGAGAGCTGGCCATTGTCTATAAAAAGAGCGACGATTGAAAGTAAAGCATTACAAATTTTTGCGAAGTATGTGCCGGAATATGTGCCGGTAGTGTACAGTCATGATGAAGAGTTAGCAGTAACAGTTATAGAAGATTTATCAAGACTAACAATTACAAGAAAAGGATTTATAGATGGAGAGGAGTACCCACTTTTATCCCAACATATCGGTCGTTTTCTAGCACATGTGTTGTTTTATACTTCAGATTTCGGGTTAGAGTCAGAAGAGAAGAGGGTACTAGAAGGTGCATTTGTAAACCCAGACCTTTGCAAAATTACAGAAGATTTAGTGTTTACAGATCCGTTTGGTCATTACGATACGAATGATTATGAACCAGATTTGCAGCTAGCTGTAGATGAACTATGGAGTGACAAAACTGTCAAACTAAAAGTGGCACAGTATAAATATAAATTTTTAACGAGAAAAGAAGCACTCATTCATGGAGATTTACATACGGGAAGTATTTTTTCATCACCTTCTGAAACGAAAGTGATTGATCCAGAATTTGCAACATATGGTCCATTTGGATTCGATCTTGGGCAATTTATTGCAAATTTATTATTAAATACGTTATCACGTGAAGAGGCAAAAAGAAATGTGCTATTTTTCCATATTGAAAAAACATGGAGTTATTTTGTAGAAACTTTTACGAAGTTATGGATTGGAGAAGGTGTAGAAGCATATACGAAAGAGAAACAATGGTTGCCAATTATTTTGCAAAATATTTTTACGGATGCCGTTGGATTCGCTGGATGTGAGCTTATCCGTAGAACGATTGGCTTAGCGCATGTAGCTGATTTAGATGAAATAGCAAATAAAGAAACGAGAATTCAAGCTAAGAAACAAGCGTTAACCTTAGGTAGAGAACTAATAAAATATGAATCTAAGAATGCTGATATTCAACTGTTCCGAACACTATTCCAACAGACAGTTTCTGGAGGGGTAAAAGCATGAGTACAATTGTTACTATTCCGAGGTCTGTTAGTTGGAAAGGGGATGCTATTGCAGTATTAAATCAAACAAAGTTGCCACACAGTACAGAATACAAAACATTAACGACGATTGAAGAGGTATGGAAAAGTATTATCATGCTAGAAGTAAGAGGTGCACCTGCAATTGGAATTGTAGCTGCATTTGGTTTGGCGCTTGCATCCAAAAAATATAACACTGTACATATTGAAGAATTTCAAAAGAAGTTTAATAGAGATTGTAATTATTTAGGAACGTCACGCCCA
This sequence comes from Bacillus mobilis, assembly GCF_001884045.1. Lineage (GTDB taxonomy): Bacteria > Bacillota > Bacilli > Bacillales > Bacillaceae_G > Bacillus_A > Bacillus_A mobilis. The sequence goes on from NZ_MACF01000046.1 coordinate 274,430, forward strand.
ACAGCAGTCAATTTATTTTGGGCAATCGATCGTATGAGAGAATCCATTCGAGAAATTACTACAATAAAAGAAGCACAAAAAAAATTAGAAGAAGAAGCGCTTCTCATTCAGCAAGAAGATGAATCCGTATGCCGGAGTATTGGAGAACATGCATTAACATGTTTTAAAGACGATGATAACATTTTAACAATTTGTAACGCTGGCAGTATTGCAACTGCTAGATATGGTACTGCATTAGCACCGTTTTATATTGGGAAAGAAAAAGGTGTACGTTTACATGCGTATGCGTGTGAAACGAGACCGGTTTTACAAGGTGGACGTTTAACAACCTGGGAATTAAAACAGGCAAATATTGATGTAACACTTATTACAGATAATACGGCAGCTCATGCTATTCAAACGAAAGAAATAAACGCGATTATAGTAGGAGCGGACCGAATTGTCGCAAATGGAGATACAGCAAATAAAATTGGAACAATGAATTTAGCTATATTAGCAAAGTATTTTGATATCCCGTTCTATGTTGCAGCTCCGCTATCCACATTTGATATTACGAAACAAACAGGTACTGAAATTGTTATTGAAGAAAGAGATGAAACAGAAGTTACGAAAATTTTTGGAAAACAAGTGGCGCCAATTGGAACTGATGTTTATAATCCTGCATTTGACGTAACGCCGAATGAATTAATTACAGGTATTATTACCGAGAAAGGTATTATACGGGGGGATTATGAACAGGAAATTGCATCATTATTTGAAAGACAAGCTAATACATAATAGCTTGTCTTTTTATCCCGCATTAACGGGCAGTAAGACCTCCACCTCAAAATTCAGCGGAAGCAAAGAAGTTAGGTGGAGGTCAACTGCCCGTAAAAGCCCGATTGGTTCAACTAATAATCAGTGGGGGATGAACAAAACCCCCACTGATTAAAGTTTCACTTTATGCCTAAATGTTTTCTTTTCTCTTATTTATATAGTGGAAGGAGGCGGAAAAGATGGAAGAGTGGATCAGGATGGTAGGTAATGTAGGGTTTCCGATTGTTGTAACATTGTATTTACTCCATCGTATTGAAAGCAAATTAGATGGGGTAATTGTTGCAATCGAGAAACTCCCTAAACAATTACTAAAGTAGGAAGGTCCTCGCGGTAAAAAATAAAGTTTGCTCTTCGGGAGCAAACTTTATTTTTTATCCCGCTTTAATGGGCAGTAAGACCCCCACCTCAAAATTCAGCGAAAGCAAAGAATTTAGGTGGGGGTCGGGCTGTCCATTAAAGTCCGATTGGTGAGGGCTGATTAAAGTTTCACTTTATTGAGCAGTATAACCACCATCGATAACGACAGCTTGACCAGTTATACCTTTCGCCTTTTCGCTCGCTAAAAACATAGCATAATCAGCGATTTCTTGTACTTGCAATAAGCGTTTTTGTGGTACAAGTGGATAAATAACATCTTCTAAAACATTTTCAAGCGGTACATTTCGTGTAGTCGCTAAATCTTGTAGTTGATTACGTACAAGAGGGGTATCCACATAACCAGGGCAGAGCGCATTAACGGTAATTCCGTGAGTAGCGCCTTCTAAAGCGGCGACTTTTGTTAATCCAATTACGCCATGTTTCGCGCTATTGTAGGCGGATTTTCCTGCAAATCCAACGAGGCCATTAATGGAGGCTACATTAATAATTCGGCCATACTTTTGTTTTTTCATAATTGGGAAGGTATGTTTAATTGCGATAAAAGGAGCGATTTGCATAATTTTAATAAGTAGTTCAAACTTTTCGGTTGGAAAATCTTCAATTGGTGAAACGTGTTGCATTCCTGCGTTGTTAATTAATATATGTAATGAACCGAAATGAGTAACGGTTTGAGAAATTGCAGCTGTAATTTCTTCTTCAGATGTAACATCACATTTTAAACCGATAGCTTGATAGCCTTCTTTTTGTAATTGTTCAGCAGCTTCTTTTGCACGTTCTTCAAGACGATCGGTAATAACAACCTTTGCACCTTCTTTTGCAAAAGCGGTTCCCATTTCATAACCAATGCCACTTGCAGCACCTGTTAAAAAGACAACACGATTTGTAACCATGGTGAAAAACATCCCTTCGTAATAAAGTTCTCATATTGCTCTATTTAGAGAGCGGATAATAAAATTCCTGCAAAGATTTGGAAAAATATTGTTAGCTATCTTGTTTTGCAAAATAGTCTCTGCTATACTATTTTGTAAAGCAAGATACTTACGCTTATCTATCTTGTAAAACAAGATAGTGGGAGGATTTGAATTATGTCGACAAGTCAAATGCTGAAAGGGATTTTAGAAGGATGCTTACTTGCTATTATTTCTGAAGGTGAAATATACGGTTATGAAATGAGTGAAAAGCTAGCGAAGTATGGCTTTACAATGGCGAGTGAGGGAAGTATTTATCCGTTATTAATACGAATGCAAAAGGAAGGATTAATAACAAGTGTAATGAAGGAATCTCCATCTGGCCCAAAGCGAAAATATTATACATTAACAGAAAAAGGCGAGGAAGCACTTAATGAATTTATGGATCGCTGGGAAGCGATGCAAAGTAGTGTAGAGCGTCTACTTGAGGGGAAGGGGAGCAAAAAATAATGCTATCAAATGAAGCACGAAAGTTTTTATTAGATATGAGATTATTTTTAGTGGCAAAGGGTGTGAAAGAAAGCGATATTGAAAATTTTATAGAAGATGCAGAACTTCATTTAATCGAGGGTGAGAGTGATGGGAAAAGTGTAGAAGATATTTTTGGAAGCTCACCGAAAGAATATGCAAATGAACTTGTAAAAGTAATGGAAAAGGATAGACAGGAGACGTGGAAGCAAATTGGTTTTACAGTAATGAATATCGTATCGTTTTGGATCATTGCTTCTATCTTAATAGTAAATAACGGAATGTTACAGATATCACTTATTCAGTGCGTGGGGTATAGTTTGTCATTGATTTTAGTTGTTATGGGCCCTAATTTTCTACTCCGTAAAATGACCTTCGTAACAAGTTTTACAAAAACGTGGTTTTCTATGTGGTTTTTAGTTATGATTGCGCCAATGTTTTTAATAGGAGTTGTTACGATATTAGATGTGATCTATCCTACAAAAATGTTTACATTCACCCAAACACAAAGTTATATATTAGCTGGAGCTATTTTTATTATTACAATAGCAATAAATATATATTTTGAAGGATGGTTTAAAAACTTATATTTAATCATTCCACTTTCAATTATGTTACTGTTTAAAACATTTACTTCGGAAGATCTCATGCCAATGTTATTTCAAATTATATGCTTATACGGAAGTTTGTTTATTTTAATTTTCCTTGAAATTATGCTGAAGACGAATAGAAGAGAAGCGGTTAAATAAGGGAGGGGTTATCATGCAGATTTCTAAAGAAGGAGAAAAGTTTTTAATCGATACGAAAGTGTATTTAATAACAAAAGGAATAAAAGAAGAAGATGTGGACGCCTTTCTAGAAGATGCAGAACTTCATTTAATAGAAGGCGAGAAAGAGGGAAAGACGGTAAAGGATATATTCGGTGATTCACCAAAAGAGTATGCGGAAGAATTAGCGAAAGAGATGGAAAAGGATAAAGGCGGGAGTATAAAGAGTATTCTTGCGATGATAATTGGTATTGGCGGGTATTGGATATTAACTCATATTTTATTTAATAATCCAAATCAGCAATTTACACTAACGAATATACAGTTAATTGGCTATCCTATCGTCTTAATCATTACGATTATTGGAACCATTGTTGCGTTTAGAATGTCTTCTTTTAAAAATAAATTTGTAGAGTTCGGGATTATTTACATAATAGTAATGGTTCCCATTTTATTATTAGTATTATTGATGTTTGTTGATAAATGGTACGGTACACCTATTTTGCAATTGTCGACAATGCAAACATATATATTAGCAGCGAGTATCTTTTTAATACTTTTCGTTGGAGAAGTGTATGTCCTTGGTTGGATGGGTGTTTTGGTGCTAATTGTTCCTTTAGCGATTATGTTTATATTTAAAGGCTTAGAAGAAAAAAATGGATTTTGGGGAATTGCAAAGATATTACTTATGTATGGAAGTATATATGGATTAATGAGATGGTCTTTAAAATTTGAAGAGAGAAAAAGTGTAAACTAGTATTTCAAAAAAAAGGCTGCTCTGGATATACAAAAAATTATTTCCAAAGAAATACTATATTTTGATTTTTAGAGGGATTCGGTTTAGGTGTGTAGTGTATCCTTTGCAGCCGTGCTTTCGTTTGGTAATTGGAATAAGTTGTTTTTAAACAGTAACATGACGGTTACTGTTTTTTTCTTTGTAATAAAGAACTTTGTAAAGAGAGTGTTTTTTGTTCGTTCGTTAATAGGGACTGAATATGGACATTTTCAGGGTGCGGGACTATTGGATACATAAGATTTGATGGAGAAGGATGGTGCTCCGAGCCAGTTGGGGAATGAGGATCTGCGTGAGTAAGTTTTCCATGAATACGTCTTGTAAATAAAATATGACCGATTTCATGAGCGAGCGTATATATATTTTTCATAGGAGCAGCCGAATTTGTTAAAACGATATAACCAGTAAGTTGCTGTTGTTTTGCTAAAGAGTAAGCGCAGGCAATTACTGCTGTTTCTTTGAAATAATCACTGCCAATATAACAAATGTAAAGGGCGCATTCAGGAGCTTCATTTACACACGTTTGGAAAAAGGATGCTAATTTTTCCTGACTTTGAATAGAATTTTTATAACTAATTTCACGGTCAGAAAAACGAAAAAGTTCATTTAAAATAATTACGTCTTTAATTTGAAATGTAATCGGGTGCCAAATTGACTCTGCAACTGCTAAATCTTTTGCGATACGGTCATCAGAAATATCGGCGCCTGGAGTAATGCAAATACATATATTGACGTATGGATCCATAAGGAACACCTCAACTGAAAAAATTCTTCTTATAATATATGTTAGGAAAAGACCCGATGTATGGATAAACGCCTTGTTTATTACAAGTCGAAAAAATTTCATAGTTCTATAACGTAGTGTGATCATCTTTTTGATATAGTAAAGAAAAGGGGGGAGAATATATGTATACATTAAAAATCGTTTCAGACAGAGAAGCTCTTTATCAATTTGCAAGTTATGTAAGAGTTGTACAAGGGGTGGAAGATGTATATGTAGAGGTGGGAGAACCTTTATATGAACATCCGTTGATGAAGTTTTATGTACATATTAAGCTGGAGGAAACATATGAGCAACATAAAGCGTTACAAGAAATAGCAAGATTAGTAGAGTTAGGACGTTTTACATATGTTCATTATCGTAATGATGAAATTGAAGAAGCTTTTGAAGCTGTAAAATATGAAAGTTTTAAGAAATAAGGATGAAAAAAGGGAGGCGAAAGCTTCCTTTTTTTTCTTGGAAATTACATCAACAAAAGGAGAAAAATTTTGTTATGATAAGGGAGGGTGAGGAAAGGAGAGTTTACATAATGGGGTATATTGAAGAGTTACGCAAAGTCGTTGGGACAAGACCGCTTATTCTCGTTGGATCAGCAATAATTATACTAAATGATAATCAAGAAGTATTGCTTCAATATCGTTCAGATACATATGATTGGGGTGTACCTGGCGGTGCGATGGAACTAGGAGAAACGACAGAAGAAACTGCTCGCCGAGAATTATTCGAGGAGACGGGATTAACTGCAAAAATAATGCAATTTCTAGGTGTCTTATCAGGAAAAGAAGTATATTTCCGTTATCCTAATGGGGATGAAATTTTTAATGTTATTCATCTGTATCAGGGGCATCATGTGAGTGGAGAATTAAGGCTTGATCATGAGGGATTGAAGCTTCAATATTTTCAGGTAGATAAGTTACCAAAATTGAATGAAACGACAGAGAAAATTTTACAAAAATTTTTATATGCATTAACAGAATAGAAGGTTAATTCCTTCTATTTTTATTATATTAAATATTTTGATTTTTTAGTATGTTTATAGTATGATAGATGTAGACATACATCTTATGGAATTTCACCTAAAAACTGACTAGGGTACATAAGAGAGGGGCAAGTGCAAAATGCATAATGTTGTTATTACAGCTGCAGTTCGTTCGCCAATTGGAACTTTTGGAGGAGCGCTAAAAAATGTAACGCCAGTAGAATTAGCGGTTCCTGTACTTCAGGAAGCTGTAAAACGAGGCGGGGTAGAACCACACGAAGTTGATGAAGTAATTTTAGGTCATTGTATTCAAAGAACTGATGAAGCAAATACTGCAAGAACAGCTGCATTAGCGGCAGGATTTCCTGACACAGTTACGGGTTATACAATCCAACGCCAATGTTCTTCAGGTATGCAAGCAATTATGTCAGCTGCAATGCAAATTCAATTAGGTGTAAGTGATGTTGTTATTGCAGGTGGAGTAGAAGCAATGAGTTCAAGCCCTTATGCATTAAAACAGCACCGCTGGGGACAACGTCTACAGCACGGAGAAATTCGTGATACGGTGTGGGAAGTACTAGAAGATCCGATTCACCATATTATGATGGGTGAAACAGCTGAAAATCTAGTTGACCAATATGAAATTACAAGAGAGGAACAAGATGAAGTTGCGCTTCGTAGTCATACATTGGCACTGCAAGCAATTGAGTCTGGATACTTTGACGATCAAATTGTTCCTATTACGATAAAAGAACGTAGAAAAGAAATAGTATTTTCGAAGGATGAACATCCACGTGCAGATATTACAGCGGAAAAATTAGCAGGATTAAAACCAGCTTTCCGTAAAGACGGATCAGTAACGGCAGGGAATGCATCTGGCCTGAATGATGGAAGTGCGGTTCTAGTATTAATGAGCGAAGAAAAAGCGAAAGAAAAAGGCTTACAACCGTTAGCTAGAATTGTTGGATATTCAGTAGCTGGAGTAGATCCGAAAATTATGGGTATTGGACCAGCACCAGCAATTCGTAAAGGATTAGAAAAAGTAGATTGGTCATTAGAAGATGCAGATTTACTTGAAATTAATGAAGCTTTCGCGGCTCAATACCTAGCTGTAGAGAAAGAATTAGGTTTAGACCGTGAAAAAGTGAATGTAAACGGTAGTGGTGTAGGACTTGGACATCCAATCGGTTGTACAGGAGCTCGTATTACGGTAAGTTTAATTCATGAATTGAAGAGACGTGGTTTAGAAAAAGGAATTGCCTCTCTATGCGTCGGCGGCGGTATTGGGGTAGCATTATTTATAGAAGCACTATAAAAAAGAAGCAGCGCTTGCTGCTTCTTTTTTACGATTCAAATAGATGCTGGAATAGTCGATCACGGTTTTCAAAGAAAAGTTTTGTTGTTTGGTAATGCTCAGTGTCTTCTAAGGCGGATTCATGAATCCCTTCTTGTGTTAAAGAGTATATAGTGGATTCAGGGTAAGCCATTAAAATAGGAGAATGCGTCGCGATAACAAATTGTGAACCTTGTTCCGCTAGTTCGTGCATTCGAATGAGCATGGAAAGTTGTCTCATTGGTGATAAAGCGGCCTCAGGCTCATCTAAAATGTATAAACCTTGTCCTGAAAAACGATGCATAAATAAGGAGAAAAATGATTCACCGTGTGATTGGTTGTGTAGTGAGGTGCCGCCATATGAGTCAATAACTGGATTTCCACGTGCGTATGGATCGGCATCCATTTCATCAATATAAGAAGCAACGTTATAAAATGATTCAGCGCGAAGAAAGAAACCATCACTTGGTGTATTGAAACTTTTGGAAATGCGAAGGTATTCATGTAAAGATGAATGTGAATTGTTTGTGCTAAAGCGGAAATTTTTCGTTCCACCTTCTGCATTAAATCCTAAAGCGATTGCAATCGCTTCGAGTAATGTTGATTTACCCGTTCCGTTTTCTCCAATAATGAATGTTACATTTGGGTGGAAAGCTAGAGATTGTAATGTTCGGATAGCGGGTAGACAGTAAGGATATGCAGAAAAACTAGAGATATTTTCTTTTTTTAATGTGACATTTTTTAAAAAGGGTACGTCAATCAATATATAAACCTCAATTCATAACGGATTTTGATTCTAAAAAAGTAGCAAATACAAGGGTAAGACAACTTGCAAATAGTATTGTATATTGAAGTGCGCCAAAGCCAAGACCTTCCCAGCCGAAAGTCATTCTCTTCCATATGAAAATAAAAAGAACGCTTATAAAACCAACGAGAGCAGGCATATATTTTATAATTTTTAAGTGCTTCCACAGAAAAAAGCCGATGTATGTAAGTACAAAGAAGATAAGCAGAATGAGAAAAAAGACAAGTGTTAATGACACGTGACCCCCTCCTTATTTTCTGAATATTTCATGTGGATTATAACATGTAAACTACCATATTCCAATGTGAAAATAAATATTGCATCAAGATCAATTCTCTCGTTATGATAGATGGTATCCTATTGAAGATTTGAAAAGGAGTTAAAACATGCCGTTTACATTTGCACATCCAGCAGCAATTCTTCCTTTGGTGAAAAAGCGTTCTCAATATATTTCAGTAACGGCTCTTATATTAGGGAGTATGGCGCCTGATTTTGAATATTTTTTACACTTTAGACCGTATGGTGTTATTGGCCATACATGGCTTGGGTTCTTATATTTAAATTTACCTCTTGTATTTTTACTCGCATACATATATCATTACATTTTAAAAAAGCCGTTTATAACACATTTACCTAAACCGTTTGCTGGCTACTATACATATGCAGTAGATGAGAGGTGGGGGCTTCATACATGGAAGGATTTCTTTGTATTTTGCTATTCCGCTTTATTTGGTATGCTCACGCATGTCGTTTGGGATGCGTTTACTCATCATACAGGCTACTTCGTTATGAAAATAGCATTGCTACAAAGAGAATTACATAGTATTCCAGTGTATAAATACATGCAACATGGAAGTACATGTGTAGGTTTATTATTACTATTATACGTACTATGGAAGTATAAAGATGAAACAGGGAAAGATATTATGATAGCTTCAGAAAAAAGGAAGTATTGGGTTTCGTCAATCAATGTCGCAGCTCTAGTATTTATCGTTCACGCGTTTATAGATCCCTATTTTCATATTTTCCAAATAGGAGGTATAATAGTATCTGGACTGACAAGTTCATTTTGTGGACTTCTCATTGTTTCTATAGTTTACAAAGCAAGGGACTAATTTACATTACTGAATGATAGTGTTAGGAGAAATTATATGATGAAAGCATGGAAAAGTATTTTTGTTTTATGTAGTTTTCTTCTTATGTTAAGTGGTTGCTTCCATCAAGAAGAAAAGAAAGCTGAACCGAAGAAGAAAGAATCTATTCCTGAAACAAAAGAATATGGTGGGCGTGAGCTGAAAAAAGTAGGACAAAAAGTGAAAGAAACAGGATGGGGTACTTTTAAATTAGAACAGATTCATCCTGTGAATCAAACATTTGAAGTAGCACCAATGAAAATTCACGTACAAGATGTGAAAGTAATCTCTTTATCGCAGATGAGTAAAGATGCAAAAAATACATTAAAAGTATATACGGCATTAACTCCTGAAGAAGTAAAGCGTAGATTAGGAGATAAAGTAAGTCAAGAAGATGCGGAGTTATATGCATCGATCAGTGGTACTGAGATTAGTGATACGATTCGTTACGTTGAAATTACATATAAGGTGGAAAATAGCGGGAATAAAAATATGCAATTTTTCTCTATGAATGATGTTACGATTAATGATAAGCAACATTTTAAAGTAGCAACTCAAAACTTTTTATATGATGAAGATACGCTCGTTGGTACAAAAAATGTATCAAGAGAAGACTATAAGCCTGGTGAAACAAGAGATGGTATTATCGGCTTAATACTTGATGATGGAAAAGAAAAGGTAAAGGATATTAAGTTTACAACAGATAATGTAATCGCAGCAGATACAGAAACGCAAGATGTTGTAAAAGAGCCACAAACTTTTAACATCTCACTTTCTGAGTAAGAGTGTTTTAAAAATATGTAAGAAAAAACAGTCAGCGCTTAAACAACTATGCTGACTGTTTTTTCTGTTCTTTTATGTATGAATCTACACTTTGAAAAGGTACCTTAATTTTAAACGCATCTTTTTGTTCATTAAATTGCTTTTCATTATAGGGGCCAAACCGTTTATTATGCTTTACGTCGATAATCCAATAATGCTCACTTTTTTTATTTGCAATTGCCCCGTCAGGGTTATTCGGATCTGATTTTTCCTCAATTTGTTTTGCAATAATGTATTTATCATCCCAAGCTATGTCTGTAAGTTTTGCAGGAATGTATTGTGTGGCATATACAGCATCTTGCGATGGGAAAAGTTCAAATGCATTTCCAGAAGTACGTATGAGTTCGTATTCATCGTTAATCGTATAAGTTATATGATTTGTATTTCCAGCACAACCGGCTAATAGGAATGCGACGAATAGGATTATCCATTTTTTCAATATGGGAACCTCCTTTATAATGCTGTTGTAACACATTGTACAAGAAAAGTAAGAGAAACGCTAGTTTACAATGTTTTTTAGAAGTGGTACGATGAGACGGGTAAAGAAGGATATGAAGGAGTCGACATAAAATGAAGTTAAAGATGCATCGTCCAGCGCTTGTAATGAATCGCATAGGTGCTTCCCTAATTGACATGTTTTTAATCTCGGTTATGTATGGCGCAGTAGTAGCTATTATGACCGGAAATTATAGTGCTATTTTTAATCGCTTTAATATTAGTTTTGGTGATTATAGATATGATCTCGCAGTAGTTTTTATATTAATGGCGATATATTTTATTTTGGTACCCTTTATTTGGAACGGTGTTACACTTGGTAAAAAGGTAACGAGAATAAAATTAATTTCATTGAAGAGTGAAAAATTAACAATACAAACATTAATTATAAGATTTTTTGTATTGTTATTACCGAACATATTGCTACTTGGAATTCCGGTATTATGTAACGTATATATGATGTTATTCCGCAAAGATAATTGTGGTTTTCAAGATTTAATTACAAAAACAAAAGTGATAAGTCTTGTATAATAAAACAGAGACCTTTTTATACTTAAAATAAGAGGGTCTTTTTTTATCCCGCTTTAATGGACAGTAAGCCCCCCACCTCAAAATTCAGCGAAAGCAAAGAAGTTAGGTGGGGATCAACTGTCCATAAAAGTCCGATTGGTGAGGGCTGATAATCAGTGGTGGATGAAGAAAACCCCCACTGATTAAAGTTTCACTTTATTATTCAAATATATTTTAAAGGATATATAATAAGGAAAAGTTAATCCATATCATTTTTGGTTTTAATAGATTGAAAATTAAGAAAATGTTATAATAATTAAAATAATATCTTTATATAATAAGGGGGAAATTGAAATGACTGGAGGTAGCGTAATCTTTTGGGGGATTTTAATTTTCATCGGTTTAGTTTTTGATCAGCGTAATAGTAAGAAAAAAGAAGGAACAAAAAAGTAATCGCTTACAAATAAATAAGCAACTTTTCTTGCTTGCAGACTAATCTCATAAAGCAGTATACTGAATAACGGTAAGACTTATAGAAGGGGTAATGAAAATGAAGCTTGCAGGAAAAGTTGCTATCGTAACTGGCGGTGGCATCGGTATTGGACGTAATACAGCTCTTTTGTTGGCTAAACAAGGCGCAAAAGTAATTGTGACGGACATTGATCAAGAAAGTGGACAAGCAACAGTGGAGGAAATTACGAATCTAGGCGGAGAAGCCCTTTTTGTATCCTATGATATGGAAAAGCAAGGAGATTGGCAACGCGTTATCAGTATTACTTTGAATGCATTCAGTCGCATTGATATGCTTTTTCAAAATGCTGGTTTATATAAAATAGATTCTATTTTTTCTCGCCAACAAGAGAACGATTCCAATGTACTTTGTATTAATGACGTTTGGATAGAGATAAAACAATTAACGTCATCTTTTATGAAACAGCAAGAAGAAGTGGTGCTGAGTGACTTACCGATTTTCGGTATTATTGGCACGAAAGGACAATCATTTCATACAGTAGAAGCCCTCGTATAATAATGAAAACCGCCCTCAAAATATGTGGACGGTTTTTTTGTATGTTATATAGGGAAAAATTATTTTTAACGGATACGTTGTTCCGTTTGACTATCAAAGAAATGCGCTTTATTCATATCAAATGCTAGTTTAATTTCGTCACCAGGTGAAAATGTATGTCTTGCATCAACACGTGCTGCAAAATCTTGATCTCCAAGTTTCATATATAAAATAGATTCAGCACCAAGTAACTCAGCAACTTCGATTTTTGTTTTGAAAGTAGTAGATTGAGAAGCTTCTAAAAATAAGAGTTCATCATGAATGTCTTCAGGGCGAATGCCTAAAACAATTTCCTTATTCACATAGCCTTGTTCACGTAACATCTTCATTTTTCCTTCAGATACTTTGACCTTTATTGTATTGTCTATAACAAAATCGTTTTCAGTTAATTTACCACGGAAGAAATTCATCGCTGGAGAGCCGATAAATCCACCAACGAAGATATTTTCAGGTGTTTCATATACTTCTTTTGGAGTTCCGATTTGTTGAATCTTTCCGTCTTTCATAACAACAAGGCGTGAAGCCATTGTCATTGCTTCTGTTTGATCATGTGTTACGTAAATTGTTGTCGTTCCAAGACGATGGTGTAATTTAGAAATTTCTGAGCGCATTGCAACACGTAATTTAGCGTCTAAGTTGGATAAAGGCTCATCCATTAAGAAAACTTTCGCGTCTCGAACAATTGCTCTACCTAACGCAACACGTTGACGTTGTCCACCAGATAATGCTTTCGGTTTTCTATCTAAATATTGTTCCAGTCCTAAAATTTTTGCTGCATCTTTCACACGACGATCGATTTCATCTTTTGGTATTTTTCTAAGTTTTAATCCAAATGCCATATTATCATAAACACTCATATGTGGATATAGAGCATAGTTTTGGAAGACCATTGCGATATCGCGATCTTTTGGAGGGACATCATTCATTAGCTTACCATCAATTGAAAACTCTCCTTTTGAAATATCTTCAAGCCCAGCCACCATTCGTAATGTTGTAGATTTTCCGCATCCAGAAGGACCGACAAATACGATAAACTCTTTATCTTGAATGTGTAAATTGAAGTCTGTTACAGCCGTTACGTTATTATCATATATTTTATAAATGTTTTCTAATTTCAGTTCTGCCATGGTATTTCCCCCTAGAAATAATTATGCAAACGTTTTCTTTGAGTTCATTATAAACTAATAGATTTAAAAAATAAACAAAAAAATAAAACGTTTTCATTTATTGGAGGAATATTAGTACTTTTCATATGTTTTCTTAGAAAAATAAGAACAAAAGTTGTAAGCGCTATTTTAAATTAAGATAGAATCTGTTATCATTCATTAATGAAAACGTTTGCGCCTTAAAAAAGAAAATCGAATTATTAATGAAATGGGGTAGCATAATGGAAAAACAATGGTGGAAAGAAAGTGTAGTATATCAAATTTATCCTCGTAGCTTTATGGATAGTAACGGTGATGGTATTGGAGATCTTCGTGGTATTATTTCAAAGCTAGATTACTTAAAAGAATTAGGGATTGATGTCATTTGGTTATCGCCGGTCTATGAATCTCCAAATGATGATAATGGTTATGATATAAGTGATTATTGTAAAATTATGAATGAGTTCGGAACGATGGAAGATTGGGATGAGCTACTACATGAAATGCATGAACGTAATATGAAACTTATGATGGACTTAGTTGTTAACCATACTTCTGACGAACATAATTGGTTTATTGAGTCACGTAAATCAAAAGATAATAAATATAGAGATTACTATATATGGCGTCCTGGAAAAGAAGGAAAAGAGCCGAACAACTGGGGCGCAGCTTTTAGTGGATCAGCATGGAAGTATGATGAAATGACAGATGAATATTATTTACATCTGTTTTCTAAAAAACAGCCGGATCTAAATTGGGATAATGAAAAGGTAAGACAAGATGTTTATGAAATGATGAAGTTTTGGTTAGAAAAAGGAATTGATGGCTTTCGTATGGATGTTATTAATTTTATCTCTAAAGAAGAGGGCTTACCAGCTGTAGAAACAGAAGAAGAGGGGTATGTTTCAGGCCATAAGCATTTTATGAATGGCCCAAACATTCATAAATATTTACATGAAATGAATGAAGAAGTATTGTCTCATTATGATATTATGACGGTTGGTGAAATGCCTGGTGTAACGACAGAAGAGGCGAAAATGTATACTGGGGAAGAACGAAAAGAACTGCAGATGGTATTCCAATTTGAACATATGGATTTAGATTCAGGAGAAGGCGGGAAATGGGATGTAAAACCATGTTCACTCCTTACTTTAAAAGAGAATTTAACGAAATGGCAAAAAGCATTAGAGCATACTGGATGGAATAGCCTGTATTGGAATAACCATGACCAGCCTCGCGTTGTATCTCGTTTTGGTAATGATGAAATGTATCGCATTGAATCTGCTAAAATGTTAGCGACGGTACTTCATATGATGAAAGGAACACCGTATATTTATCAAGGAGAAGAAATCGGAATGACAAACGTTCGATTTGAATCGATTGATGAATATCGAGATATTGAAACATTAAATATGTATAAGGAAAAAGTGATAGAGCGCGGTGAAGATATAGATAAAGTGATGCAGTCTATTTATATAAAAGGCCGAGATAATGCTAGAACACCGATGCAGTGGGATGATCAGAATCATGCTGGATTCACAACAGGTGAGCCTTGGATTACGGTAAACCCTAACTATAAAGAAATCAATGTGAAACAAGCGATCCAAAATAAAGATTCAATTTATTATTACTATAAAAAATTAATTGAGTTACGTAAAAATAATGAGATTATTGTGTATGGATCATATGATTTAATATTAGAGAATAACCCTTCTATTTTTGCATACGTAAGAACATATGGAGAAGAAAAACTTCTTGTCATTGCAAACTTTACGGCGGAAGAATGTGTATTTGAATTGCCTGAGGACATTAAGTATAGTGAAGCAGAGTTATTCATACACAATTACGACGTAGAGAATGTATCGATAGATAACATGACATTACGTCCGTATGAAGCGATGGTATTTAAATTGAAATAAGAAAAAGCCTTATACCACTTGGTATAAGGCTTTTTTGATTACCATTTTAAGATTGAGAATCCATATGGAGGAAGTGTAACTTGTAATACACTTGCTTCCGCTGAAAATTCTTCGTTTGTATAAATGTTAATGATTTTCTTTCCAGTAACATGGAGAGGGAGGGAAGCAGTGATTTCACTATCAGTCGGATTTAAAACGAAAAAGATAGTTTCATCTTCATATGTTTTCGTATAAGAAATATAATTATGTTCATCATTTGCTTCGATGAATTGGAAAGTACCATGTCCTCCAAATGCTTTATATTGCTTTCGTAATGAAATTAATGTTTGTACATGTGTAAATAATGTATGATCTTGTTTTTTCGTATCCCAAATCATGCATTTGCGGCAAGCTGGATCCATACCGCCGTCCATACCAATTTCGTCTCCATAATAAATACAAGGAGAGCCGATGAAAGAAAGGTGGAATACATAAAGTAACTTTAACTTATTTTTATCTCCGTTACATGTTGTCAATATTCTTGGTGTATCATGGCTGTCTAATAAATGAAACGCTGCTTCATTTACGTTCATAGAGTAGGAATGTAGAGATTCTGTAATTTGTTTCATAAATTCATTTGCTTTAATGGAATCGTTAGCAAAGTAAGACAGTAGAGCGTTTGTAACAGGATAGCTCATTACAGCATCAAATTGATCTCCTTGTAGCCAAGGAAGTGCATCATGCCAAATTTCTCCTAAAATATATACTTCAGGATTTAATGTCTTTATCTCGCTTCGGAATTCTCTCCAAAAGCTATGATCGACTTCATTTGCTACATCAAGGCGCCAACCGTCTATATTGAATTCTCTTACCCAGTAACGCCCAACTTCAAGTAAGTATTCTTTTACATCAGGATGTGCTGTATTTAATTTAGGCATATACGGTGTAAACGCAAAAGTATCATAATTCGGAAGTGGCTCAGTTCTAATCGGAAATTCATGAATATGGAACCACTCTTTATAAGCAGACTTCTCACCGTTTTCTAGCACGTCTTGGAATTTATCGAAAAAGTATCCACTATGATTAAACACGGCATCGAGCATTACTTTTATACCGTGTGTATGACATGCCTGAACGAGTTCTTTGAACGTTTCTTTCGTCCCGAATTGCGGATCGATTTCCATGTAGTCAATTGTGTCATATTTATGGTTTGAATGTGCTTTGAAAATAGGTGTGAAGTATATCCCTGAAATTCCAAGCTTCACAAGGTAATCAAGGTTTTGAATAATACCAGCAAAATCTCCACCGAAAAAATTAGTTGGAGTTGGCTCAGCACAGCCCCAAGGAAGAGTGTTTTCTGGATTTAGTGCAGGATCACCATTCGCGAACCGTTCTGGGAAAATTTGATACCAAACGGTTTCTTTAATCCAAGAAGGTGCTTTGAATACATCATTTGCATGAATAAATGGAAAACAGAAAAAGTTACCAACGTCATCATTTGGAATGGTAGAGAAAAATCCGCGTTCTGAATAAATAAGCGTTTCTGTATCATTTTTTAATTCGAATCCATAACGTAAGCGCTTAAATTTCGGTTCGATAGAAATGGACCAATAATCAAACAATGCGGTAGAACCAGTTTTTTTCATCGGTGTATTTGATGTAATCCATTTCCCGTCTTTCCAGTCATAAGGATCACCGTAAATAAGAGTGGCGCTTTGAACATCGTCTCTTTGAGTACGTATTCGGATGTGAATCGTTTTTTCATCGTAAGCGTATGCGTAATTATCTTTTGGCCTATGATAAATGGCTTCTTTAAGCATATAGAAAATCCCCCTTTAATATCTCCATACTTATTGTTCCCTTACGTGTAATAATAAAGCATATGTTGCAAACGATTGCCTTTTGCATAGCTTTAATATTGCTTATAAGAGTAGTATTCATTTCATATAAAGTCAATGTATAAGGAGTATAGTAATAATATTTTAAAAATTAATATTTGCAAAATGAATAAAAGAATGTATAATGATAGACAAATAGCGCAAACGTTTTCATAGATTGAGATATTGTTTGCGCTTCTATTAAACCATTCAATGCAAACGTTTTCAATTAGTAAGGTACATATACAACTTAGGGAGGTTTTTGGGATGAAGAAAGCATTATCATTATTAACGATTTCAGCATTATCAATTGGTATGTTATCTGCATGTGGACCGAAAGATTCAGGGAAGAAAGAAGAAAGTAAAGCAAAGAAAGATTACGATCTTCTCGTTTGGGAAGATGATAAAAAAGGTGTTGCTTTAGAACCAGCAGTGAAAAGTTTTGAGGAAAAATATAAAGTAAAAGTAAAAGTTGTTGAAATGCAAATGACAGATCAAGTGAAGAAGTTACGCCTTGATGGACCAGCGGGGACTGGACCAGATGTTGTAACATTGCCACATGATCAAATCGGAAACGCAGTAACAGAAGGTTTACTTTCAGAAGTGAAAGCTGATGATGCTGTAAAGAGTAAATTTACTGATTCATCAATAGCAGCACAGACATATAACGGGAAATTATATGGTTTACCAAAAGCAATTGAGACACCAATCTTTATTTACAATAAAAAATTAATGCCAAAAGCACCAGAAACGATGGACGAGCTGTTTAACTTCTCGAAAGAATTTACGAAGGATGGCAAGTACGGATTTTTAACACTAGGAGATAACTTCTACTTTGCTAATGCATTCATGGCAGGTATGGGTGGCTATGTGTTTGGTGAAAAAGATGGAAAGCCAAATGCAAGTGATGTTGGATTAAATAATAGCGGAGCAGTACAAGGTGCGGAATACCTTCAAAAATGGTACAAAGAAAAGTTATTCCCGAAAGGTATTATCGGTGAATCTGGTGGACCTGCTGCTGATGGACTATTTAACGAAGGAAAAGCAGCATCTATCATGAATGGTCCATGGGCGTTCCAAGCAATGGAAAAGAACGGAATTGATTATGGTGTTGCTCCAATGCCAAAATTACCAAATGGTCAACCAATGAAAACGTTTGTTGGGGTTAAAGGATGGCATGTAACAAGTTTCTCTAAACAAAATGATTTAGCTACAAAGTTCACTGAATGGGTAACGAATGAAGAAAACGCAAAAATTCGATTTGAGAAAACAAAAGAAATTCCTCCAGTAAAATCAGTGATGGAAGATCCAATTATTAAAGATAATGAAGCTGCAAAAGCAGTTGCAACGCAATCTGAAAATGGAATTCCAATGCCAAACATTCCGGAAATGCAAGAAGTATGGAAACCAGCTGGAGATGCGCTTCAATTAGTTGTTACGGAGAAAGAGGCACCAAAAGCAGCACTTGATAATGCTGTGAAGCTAATTAAAGGTAATATTGAGGCAAACCATAGTAAGCAAAAATAAGGTGAAATTCGTGCCTCTAATATGAGAGGCACGAATTCTCTCCCAGAAAAAAGGGGGAAGGAACATGCAAACATTGGAACCAGCAAACGGCTTAAACGGTTCAAAACATAGGAAAATGGCAACCATGTTATCAATCATTCCAGGCATGGGCCAAATGTATAATAAACAATTTGTAAAAGGTCTTATTTTTCTAGTATTAACAGGTTCATTTATTGTAGCATTTGCTGATTTATTAAATATGGGATTATGGGGAATTGTAACGCTTGGTACAGAAGTTCCACGTGACCATTCTGTCTTTCTATTAGTAGAAGGAATCTTGGCACTCATTGTCATCGTGTTTGGACTCGGAATATATGCATTTAATTTATATGATGCATACCAAAACGGGAAGAAACGTGATATAGGAACCCCATTAAACTCTGTAAAAGAGCAATACCGTAATTTACTAGATCAAGGTTTTCCATATTTAATGGTTTCACCAGGTTTTCTATTACTTATCTTTGTAGTTGTATTTCCAATCATCTTCGTAATTTTAATTGGATTTACGAATTATGATTTATACCACTCTCCTCCAGCTAAATTAGTAGATTGGGTGGGCTTCAAAAACTTTATTGATATCTTTACATTACCGATGTGGAGAGAGACATTTTTAAGCGTATTTTCTTGGACTGTCATTTGGACATTCGTTGCAACGACATTACAAGTTGCGCTTGGTATTTTCTTAGCGATTATCGTAAATCAGCCTGGTATTAAAGGGAAGGCAATTATTCGAACAATCTTCATTTTACCGTGGGCGGTCCCAGCATTCGTATCTATTCTTGTTTTCTCTGGTATGTTTAATGAAACATTTGGAGCAATTAACAATCAAGTATTGGCGTTATTTGGAATCGAAAAGATTGCTTGGATGACAGATCCGTTTTGGGCAAAAATCGCTTTAATTATGATTCAAACGTGGCTTGGATTCCCGTTCGTCTTTGCAATGACAACAGGTATACTGCAATCGATTCCAGGGGAGTTATATGAAGCTGCTACAGTAGATGGAGCTACAGCTTGGCAACAGTTTCGTAAAATTACATTGCCACTTGTTCTATATGCAACAGCACCAATATTAATTACGCAATATACGTTTAACTTTAATAACTTTAGTATCATCTATCTATTTAACGGCGGAGGTCCTGCTGTAGCTGGACAAGACGCAGGTGGAACGGATATTTTAATTTCATGGATTTATAAGTTAACGATGACTTCAGCGCAGTACGGGAAAGCAGCAGCTCTTACAATGATATTATCGTTAATCGTTATTACAGTTGCGTTATGGCAATTTAAGAGAACAAAATCATTCCAAGAAGAGGATATGATGTAAATGAATATTAAAAGACAAAAGATGTTACGTCTCTCATTAAGTTATTTCGTTATTTTCGTAATGTGTGCCATCATTTTCTATCCGTTATTATGGATTATTGGCTCATCGTTTAATCCAGGAGATAGTTTATCTGGATCAAGTATTATTCCGCAAAATGCAACGTTAGATCATTATCGTAAGTTATTAGATTTAGAGAATAGTAATTATTTACTATGGTATAAAAACACATTAAAAGTAAGTGTTATAACGATGATTTTCTCAGTGTTAGCAATTAGTTTTACTGCTTATGCATTTTCAAGATACCGTTTTGTTGGAAGAAAAAATGGATTATTAACATTTTTAATTCTACAAATGATCCCGAACTTTGCGGCGCTAATCGCTCTATACGTATTAGCACAGTTAACAGGGTTAATCGATACGCACCTTGCATTAATTTTAATTTATGTAGGCGGGGCAATTCCAATGAATACATGGCTTATGAAAGGATATTTTGATACGATTCCGAAAGAATTGGATGAGTCAGCTCGTATGGATGGGGCAGGACATTTCCGTATTTTTTGGCAAATCATTATGCCACTTGCAAAGCCAATCGTAGCGGTTGTGGCGTTATTTACTTTCATCGGTCCATTTACAGATTTCATTTTAGCGAGTGTTATTTTGCGCACACCAGAAAATTATACGTTAGCAGTTGGCTTATATGAAATGGTAGCGAAGAAATTTGGTAATGAATTTACAACGTTCGCAGCGGGTTCAGTATTGATTGCAATCCCAATTTCAATTTTATTCCTATCACTACAAAAATACTTTATCTCTGGTTTAACTGCTGGAGGTACGAAAGGATGAAAAATGGGACGTTACGTCCCATTTTTCTTTTCATCGCCCTATAAAAAATTTTATAGGGCGATGAAAAGAGATTTGACATCACATATGAAAAGAAGTGAAATAAATAGTATATTATTGTATAGGAAAAAAGAGCTATATCCCTTACAATACATGGAGAGGGAGAATATGATAGGTTTTACAAGATAGACTCAATAAAAGTTAATGACTTCTCCTATTACTTGCAACGGGTGCAAGATTAAAATATAAAAAATGACAGAGAAGTGAGAGGAGGGGGATTTTTATGACAGTTACAATTAAAGATGTGGCGAAGAAGGCTAATGTAGCACCATCTACCGTTTCTCGTGTAATTGCTGATAATCCAAGTATAAGTGAAAAAACAAAGCGTCGTGTTCGGAAAGTAATGAGTGAACTAGGGTATCATCCCAATTTAAACGCAAGAAATCTAGCTAACCAAACAACGAAAACACTTGGACTTGTTATGCCAAGTTCTGCAAGTAAAGCTTTTCAAAATCCGTTTTTCCCAGAAGTTATAAGAGGGATTAGTTCATTTGCACATGTGGAAGGGTATGCGCTTTATATGTCGACAGGTGAAACGGAAGATGAAATTTTTAATGGTGTTGTAAAGATGGTACAGGGACGCCAAATTGGTGGCATTATTCTTTTATATTCAAGAGAGAATGATCGGATTATTCAATATTTGCATGAACAAAATTTCCCGTTTGTTTTAATCGGGAAACCGTATGATCGAAAAGATGAAATTACATATGTAGATAATGACAATTATACAGCTGCAAGAGAAGTAGCAGAATATTTGATTTCATTAGGTCATAAACAAATCGCGTTCATCGGCGGTGGATCAGATTTACTTGTAACGAGAGATCGTTTGGCTGGTATGAGTGATGCTTTAAAATTAGCAGACATTGTATTACCAAAAGAGTATATTTTACATTTTGATTTTTCGAGAGAAAGTGGTCAACAAGCCGTTGAGGAGCTAATGGGGCTGAAGCAACCACCGACAGCAATTGTGGCAACGGATGATTTAATTGGACTTGGTGTGTTAAGTGCACTTTCTAAAAAAGGATTCGTTGTACCGAAGGATGTTTCTATTGTAAGCTTTAATAATGCTTTATTATCAGAAATTGCGAGTCCGCCACTTTCGACAGTTGATGTGAATATATATCAACTAGGGTATGAGGCAGCAAAAGCTTTAGTGGATAAAGTAGAGAATGCGGAGTCTACTGCAAAGTGTATTATTATTCCTCATAAATTACTGAAGCGCCAAACTTGTGATCATTATGCATAAAAAAGCTAAGAGTTTAACTCTTAGCTTTTTGTTGTAGAAAGGCCTCTAATCGATCGCAGCCTTCTTTTAAAGTTTCAATACTATATGCATAGGACAAGCGAAGATAGCCTTCACCATATTCAGAAAATGCTGTCCCAGGAACGACAGCTAATCCAGCTTCTTTTACAAGATCAAGTGCAAAATCAAATGATGAAGATGTTAAATGCCCAACATATGGGAATAAGTAAAATGCACCTGTGGGCTTTTCAACTGTTAAGCCCATTTGAATGAGTCTATTATATACGTAATCACGGCGCTTTTTGTATTGATGACGCATCATTTTTGGTGCATCTTTAGCAGCTGTTAATGCTTCAATTGCAGCATACTGAGCGATTGAAGTAGCGCACGTTACGTTGTACTGATGAACTTTTAGTATATGTCCTGCTAAATAGCTTGGTGCGAATAATAGACCGATACGCCAGCCAGTCATAGAATGAGATTTTGATAAACCGTTAATGACGATAGTTTTTTCACGCATTTCTGGGAAATGAGCGATAGACGTATGTTTTTGTTCATATACAAGTTCGCTATAAATTTCATCAGAAAGGACGAAAATATTTTTATCTTTTAAAACATCTACAATATCTTGTAGTTCTTCTTTTGATAAAGTTACACCAGTTGGATTAGAAGGATACGGCAAAACGACGCATCTTGTTTTTTCTGTAATAGCATTTTCTAGTGCTTCGGCTGTTAAACGGAAGCCAGTTTCACGAACATCGATAAAAATAGGTGTTGCGCCGCATAATCGAATAATTGGTTCGTATCCTGGATAAATAGGCGCAGGTAAAATAACTTCTGTTCCTGGCTCTAAAATTGTTCGGAATGCTACATCAATAGCTTCACTGGCACCGATTGTAACGATGGTTTCGTTTTCAGGTGAATACTGTAAATCGTAGTTATCTTTTACAAAGTTACAAGCTGCCTTGCGTAATTCTAATAAACCAGCGTTATGTGTATAGCTCGTGTAATTTTCTGTAATAGCCCGTTTTGCCGCTTCTTTTACGAGAGAAGGTGTAGGAAAATCGGGTTGTCCAATTGTTAAAGAGATAAGATTATCATAGTTTTGAATCATGTTAGAGAATTGACGGATTCCAGAAATTTGGATGTCCTTTACTCTAGGATTAATGAATTGTTCCATTGTATCTCCCTTTCTTCCGTTTGAAAATTAAGTTCATTTTAACATATTTTCTATGATTTCGCTTGCGTATATGTTATGTAGAAAGAGAGAGAGAATAGAAAAAAAAAGCCGCTATAAGCGACTTTTTAATATCCGTACTCCCAATCTATTTCATCTTCATTCCATAGTACAGAGGATACTTTGCCAAGGTGAACAACTGATTCATTCACAGCACATGTGCAATTTTCATCTCCTGTTTTATGCTGTAACTCTTCATATACCGATTTTTCAACATTTTCTAGAACGACCAAATTTTCTTCTTTTAAAACAAGCGTAGTACCCGCCATATTTATCTTCCTCCTACTAAAATAATGATCACTTATTTGTAAACATAGATAGTATGGATTATATGCTGTATTTTGCTATAGTTGTCCGTCTCATGAAGTATTTTTTTATTTTCTTTGTAATCCGTATTCATTGTATACTGCCAGGCAGAAATTTGGTACAGGGTTTACATTCATTTCGAAAATCTGTAACAATTATTATGTGATGTTAACAAAGAATTAACAAATATGTTAAGAAAAATCAAAATTTTAAAACAAATAAAGCCGTAAAATGATATAATCATATCAAAATACATATAGGGGATGAGAGGCTATGGAGCTTATCCGTGATTTAATGATCCAAATTGCCATCATTATTTTGCCACTATTTTTATATGAAGCGATTCGCCTAAATCGTTATCAAGAAATGCCTCCGAAGCCGAACCGCTACTTTATTATGTTTCTATCTAGCATTACACTCGTTCTCTCCATGACATACTCTATTTGTTTTGGTGACATTTGTGGGTATAACTTTCACCCAATCCCGATTGTTAGTGGTTTTTTATATGGTGGGATTGTTGGTTTAATCCCGGCCGTTATTTTTGTTGCATATGAATGGGCACTAAAAGGAATGAACCTTCTTCCAGTCATAGAAGTAATATTTCTATTAATCGTTCCATTATTTTTATCAAAGAAATGGTCTCTATTTTCAAGAGATAAGAAGCTAATTTTAGCATTTATGATTTCATCATTGTACGTACTTGTTTCTCTAGTGATTGGCATAATTACTGTTCTGTTAGAAACGGGGTTTACACCGCATATTTCGCACATATATAGCGGATATATATTTGCTTCGCTTATTATGGTTATGACAATGGTATTTCAGGTGTACTTAACAGAATATTTAAATGAAAATGCAATACTACGTACAGAGATGCAAAAGTCAGAAAAGCTTAATATTGTAAGTGAGTTGGCAGCAAGTGTTGCACATGAGGTTCGGAATCCGCTCACTGTTGTTCGTGGCTTTATTCAATTGCTAGAAAGTACGGAAGATGTGAAGAATAAGGATTATATGCGTCTCGTCTTAGCAGAATTGGACCGGGCAGAACAAATTATTTCAGATTATTTAAATTTAGCAAGGCCACAAATTGAGAAAAAAGAACACATTTGCTTATCCGCTCAATTAATAGAAATGACAACTCTTATGTCATCATTTGCAGCGATGCAAGGTGTATATTTGCAAGTTGAGATTTCTGAAAGTCTTTATACGATTGGCGATAAGACGAAATTGAAACAAGCTATTATGAATGTTGTTAAAAATGGTATTGAAGCAATTCAAGGAAATAAAGGGTATTTAAAAGTAACGGCTATGCAAAAAGATGAAACGATTGTAATAAGAGTTAAAGATAGTGGTGTTGGAATGACGAAAGAACAGTTAGCTAGGCTAGGACAACCATATTATTCTTTAAAAGAAAAAGGAACAGGATTAGGGCTTATGGTAACATTTAGTATTTTACAAGCGCATAATGGTACGCTGGAATATAAAAGCGAAAGTGGGAAAGGGACGGAAGCGATTATTATATTGCCAGCTGTACGAAATAAGGAATAAAAGTTACCGTTGGAAGGTAACTTTTTATTTTATATAGGAAAAAATATATTATTTTATTCAGTTGTTTTTCCTTCTTTTGTTCTGCTAAATAAACTCCTAAATGATTGGAAAAAGCTTTGTTCTTTTGAAGCTGCGACTAATCGTTTTGTTTCTTGAATTTCACGAATCACTTGCATAAGTTGTGCATCGCGGTTGCTGTCTTTATTATAAATTTGATTTACGAGTTTATTCATTTTTTCTTCTTGCTTAGATTCTCGTTTATACATATGATTCATTAATAAGTCCATCTTTTCTTTTTGTAGGGCATCTGTTTGAGCGGCATGATCTACTAACTCTTGTAGCATTTTTTCTTGAGAGCCTTCTTTTACATAGACTTGTTGCATCAATTCATCTAGCTTTTCATCTTTTAAACGATTTTGGGTAATAAGGGTAGAATTTTGATGAATAATTGCTTCATTTAATTGAGCGAGCATTTCAAGCTTTAACATGAACTCCTCAAAGTTACGCCCATCTTCTTTTTCTTTCGGTTGTATTTCTTGCGTATCTTGTATAACTGGTACAGGTGGGGCCTCTTTTTCTTTTAAAATAAGGGGTATTGTTTCTGAAATGTCTTCTTGCAATGTAGCAGCTCTTTCATGTATAGATTTCAATAGTTTTAAATCATCCAATTTATAAATACGAGCATCAGCTGTTTTGGAAATCATATAACCATGTTCCTCTAACAGTTGACTATATTTGCGAACTATATGTTTTGGGATGCCTGTTTTATTCGTGACATCTTTCGTTTTATAGGTAGCTTCCATAATATTTCCTCCCCAAAAAGTATCGTATATATCATTTCAATCTTTTATGAGGACTTCCTTTGAAAAAGAATGTCGGAAGGTTATTAGTTTTCTACAGCATTAGTGAAAAGATGAAGGAAAATGAGAGTTTTTTGGCGGAATGGCGAAGAAGAGCTAAAATAATGTCTGAAAACATATACAGGAGAAGTTTGTTATAATAACTGAGGAAAAGAAACTGGTAGAATCATGGAGGTATACATGAAGCAATTAAAAGGTATTATCATTTCAATTATTGCAATTCTTTCTATTGTAGTAGCGGTTTATGAAGTACTTGTTCCAGGGGAAACAAGTATCAAAAAAACAAATGCGTATGATCAAGTTCTAGAATTTCCGAAAGAGCGATATCCAGAGACAGGGAAACATATTACGGATGCTATAAAAGAAGGACATTCAGAAGTTTGTACAATCGACCGTGGTGGTGCTGCGGATAGAAGAAAATTATCGTTAGCTCCATATCCATCAAAAAAAGGGTATGATCGTGATGAATGGCCAATGGCGATGTGTAAAGAAGGCGGAAAAGGAGCACATATTGAATATATAAGTCCAGCGGATAACCGCGGGGCAGGGTCTTGGGTAGGAAATAAGTTAGACAAATACCCAGATGGTACACGTGTGAAATTTGACGTAAAGTAGTAGTTGCATATTTCATAATGAAGGAGAAGGGGAACGATGGAGTTAACAATTTCGTATTCGCAATTAATGTTGATGAACTATGACGGTGAGCAGCCTTACGTTGACTGGACAGATGAAGATTTTGAAAGAGGTTATGCGAAGGCGGATGGAACTGTTATTTTTGAAGCACTCTCTGATTATACTTGTGAAGTAAAAGTGACCCAAGGGAAACATATTGAAAAAGAAGAAGTGATTAGAACGGTTACAGTTCCTTTCACAGTTGAAAATGAATGTATCGTTGTAACAAGTATTCTTTCAAATAAATTTCAAATCCCTATTCCAAATGGTGAGTATACAGTTGTATTACAAGCAACTCCTCTTGAAGAACCAACGGATGATGAATTATATAAAATACAATACGAATTCTTTTTTGAAAGTAAAGAATAAAAAATGGGTTATCCTCAAAAAGGATAACCCATTTTTGTTATGCGTTTGTTTTTAGCAGGGAACGAGCATCTTTTGCTGCTTGCACCATGTGTTCTAAAGCTGGAATAACTTCTTCTGTTCTTCTCGTTTTTAAACCACAATCAGGATTAATCCAGAAATATTTAGGATCGCATACTTCTAAAGATTGTTCTACGATTTTATACATTTCATCTTTACTCGGTACACGTGGGCTATGAATATCATATACACCTAGACCGATGCCTTTTTCATATGTTGTATGTTTTAATGTATCAATAAATTCACCGTGACTTCTTGAAGTTTCGATAGAAATCACATCTGCATCTAATGCACGAATTGCGTCAACAATATCTTCGAAGTTACTGTAACACATATGAGTATGAATTTGTGTTTCATTTGCTACAGAAGAAGTTGCTAAAAGGAAGGATTGTACTGCCCATGTAATATAAGCGTCCCAATCTTTTTCTTTTAGTGGCATTCCTTCACGAAGTGCTGGCTCATCGACTTGGATTACTCGAATTCCGGAAGATTCAAGTAATTCAATTTCGTGACGAAGAGCTAATGCAATTTGATACGAAACTTCTTTTCTTGGAATGTCATTTCGAACGAAGGACCAATTTAAAATTGTAACAGGTCCAGTTAACATTCCTTTTACAACTTTCTCTGTTAAGCTTTGTGCATAAACAGTTTCCTTAATAGTCATTCCGTTAATAAAGGCTACATCACCATAAATAACAGGTGGTTTTACGCAGCGGGAACCGTATGATTGCACCCAACCGTTTTTAGTGAATGAGAAACCAGCAAGACGCTCACCGAAATATTCGACCATGTCAGTTCTTTCGAATTCACCATGTACAAGGACATCAAGACCAATTTCTTCTTGGTAACGAATCCATTTTTCTGTCTCTTTTTCAATGAATTGTTCATATTGTTCATTTGAAATAACACCGTTACGCCATTCTTTTCGCGTTTGACGAACTTCAGTTGTTTGCGGGAAGCTACCGATAGTCGTTGTTGGTAACAATGGTAACTCCAGGGCAACTTGTTGTAATTCATAGCGCTTTTCAAATGGAAGAGGACGTGAAAAATCTTCTTCTTTTAGTGCTGTACGTGCTGCTTTCACATCTTCTCGGTTACGTGCAGCAGACGACCGAATTGTATGATGTACATTTCGGTATGTTTCCAGCTCATTACTAATGCTTTCTGTACCTTGAGTCAGAGCGGAATGAATAAGAACTAACTCTTCTAATTTTTGATTTGCAAATGCTAACGCATCAAATAGCTCAGTCGATAAGTGAGTTTCTTCTGTTTTATCGATTGGTGTATGCAATAAGCTACAAGAAGGCTGAACGATGAAATCTTTCGTTTGGACTTGTTTTTGTAACGTTGTAAATAACGTAAGAACTTCATCAAGGTCAGCTCTCCAAATGTTACGGCCATCTATACAACCGACAGCTAAAGTTTTATCAGCTGGGAATCCGTATTTTGAAATAGCATTTAGATTACCTTCTTTACCATGAACGAAATCTAATCCAATACCGGATACAGGGAATGTAATAATTTCTTCATAGTTTTCTTCTACACTATCAAAATATGTTTGTAAAAGAAGAGTCGCATTTGGAACATCTTTACGAATAGCTTCATAAATTTCTTTTGCTTGTTGTACTTCTTCTTTCGTTAAAGAAGCGAAAATCGGTTCATCAATTTGAATGACTTGTGCACCAGCTGCATGTAGTTCTGAAAGCAGTTGTACGTATGGTGCAACTAATTGTTTTAAAATTGTAGCGAATTGTTCTTGTGTATACCCTTTAGCTAATTTCAAGAAAGTATATGGTCCTAAAATAACAGGCTTTCCATCTACTCCTAATTCTTGTTTTGCCTCTTCGTATAAGCGAAGTGGACGATTATCTTTTAAAGAGATTTGTAATCCCTCTTCATATTCAGGAACTATATAATGATAGTTTGTGTTAAACCATTTTGTCATTTCGGAAGCTACGTGATCTTTAGAGCCACGCGCCATTGCGAAATATACATCAAGATAAGATGTAAACTCAGAAAAACGTGATGGAATAAATCCTAGCATATAAGCAGTATCCAAAACGTGATCATAATATGTAAAGTCGCCAACTGGAATGAGTTCAATCCCTTTTTCTTGCTGTACTTTAACGTGTTGAAGGCGAATTTCTTTCATCGTTGTTAAAAATTGTTCTTCATCGATTTTATTGGACCAAAAAGCTTCCAATGTTTTTTTCCACTCTCGTTGTAGTCCGATACGTGGATAACCTAAATTACTTGTTTGAATTGCCATTTCAAATTCCTCCCTAATTGAAAGTAAGCATTTCCGTTTACTAGGAAATACCTATAACAAAAAGTATAAAGGCATAGAAAATAAGCCTTCCTTTTTGTTTTAACACCTCATCATCATCCGTGAATCTATCAGTGTTGTTAAAACAGGCAGGTCTCCTGACTTATGCTTCATATAATTTCTTTCACCTTCCCGTTTTCACAGTGGCACTAAAAAGAAATCTCAGCATTTACAGTGGCGGGACCGTGTTGGATTTTCACCAATCTTCCCTTTTAAACACGAAACGAAATTTTCGTGTACCTATTTTCCTTTTGAAAGGAATTTAACAAGCGATATGATATTGAAACAAATTCTAACACAATTTTTGGAATTTTGTCTACTGTTTTAAAATAAGAAAATTCTAAAGTTTTTTTATTTTTATTATTCGGATTCTTCTGATTTTTTAGGGGGTGAATCGCGGTTAAACATACAAAGAAAATGTACTTGTACAGAGATAAGATGATAGTTATGTTATTTGAAAATTCGTCCATATTTTGGAATGAGGAAGGGAATTGGATGGTTCATTTTGAAATAGTAAGTTATTACAAGAAAGAACAAGATTTCTGTATAAAGATACATAAACTAAGTTTATAGAAATGGGGAATTTCAATTGGAACAAAGTACACAAAATATATATTCACCGCCAAAACATATAGTTTCAGCAGCGACAATTGTAATGAATGAACAAAATGAAATCCTATTAATTAAAGGACCTAGAAGAGGATGGGAAATGCCAGGTGGACAAGTTGAAGAAGGGGAGTCTTTGAAAGATGCTGCAATAAGGGAAACGAAAGAGGAAACGGGTATTGATATTGAGGTTTTAAAATTTTGTGGAGTATTTCAAAATGTGAACCATTCAATATGTAACACATTGTTTTTAGCTAGACCAGTTGGAGGTAAATTAACGACTACACCAGAAAGTTTGGAAGTAGGGTTTTATCCTATTGAGCAGGCGTTAGAGATGGTGAATTTTATGAATTTCAGACAAAGAATTGAATATAGCTTGGATGAAAATCGACAACCTTTTTATATAGAGTTTTAAGAAATAATCTTCCATTATGGGACTATGGTGATGAAGAAATCCTTGTTATATTTTTGAGCGCAGTGAAGTATCTTATAACCAAAATTAAACAAGCATAATCCGTCCTAAATTAGAACAGGGCTATGCTTGTTTTAGATTATCAAATGAAATAACTTTATTATCTTTTACAGTTGCTTCTTTATAACCTCAACCTTCATTTTTATCAATTTCTGAAAGGCGTCCTGCAACTGCATCTGTAAGGAGGGTGTTTAACCATTGCAATTCAACTGTAATATGTTCAATAACACTTTGTAAAATATATAGTTGTGCACGTGGGATTTGTCCTTTGCTACAATCATGAATAGTTTGCATTTTATGTAAATATTGAACGGTATCATTTTTCTTTTTTTCTAAAATCGGAACTAACTCTTGGTCATCACCAAAATGAGCGAAAGAGAGTGCCGAATAAATTGGTTTATATATTTGATTTTTTGCTTCGAATTGTTTTAATAGTAACTTGTGAAATAATTGTTTACCTTCTTCTGTTATATGAAAGATTGTTTTATCTGGTCTATTCGTATCTCGAACAATAGTTGTAATACTAATTGCACCTTGCTTTTCTAATTGCTCGAAGGCGTAATAAAGTGATCCTTTTGCATATTTAATATAACAATCCATTTGTCTTTCTTTCATGATGTGTTGCACTTCATATGGATGTTTATCCCCTTCGAGTAGCAAGCCGAGAATGACTAATTTCATGCTCATGCTATCTCAACTCCTATAAATAAAAACTTTATACATATTATAAACGGCATACCCTTTTTCATAAAGGATATGCCGTTTCTTTTTTCTATACTAACTTACTTGCTTTTGTTTTTGTTTCGTTTTTGGACCTGTAAAGAGGCGTTCATTTCCCATAAGTAAAATACAAATAATACTTAGTACAGCGGGGATAAGTGCCCAGAAGAATGTGCTGGCAATAGATGTTGCTAGAGCCTCTTTAATACCAGTTAATATTTCAGCTGGTATTTTCTCGGTAGCACCTTGTGATAATAAGAAACTTGTGTCTCCACCTTTTGGAGCTAATTTTGCTAGTTCAGGAGGGAATACAGTGTTTAGTTTATCCGTAAAAGTATGATTTTGAATGGTACCAAAAATTGTTACACCAAGAGTCATACCGAGTGAACGGAAGAATGAGTTTGTTGATGTAGCAGAACCACGGTCTCGCATTTCTAACTTGTGGATAGAAGACATACTTAAAACTGAGAACGAGAAACCAACTCCAAGTCCAGTGAGAACCATAAATAGCGTTACAAGTAGACGAGGTGTATCCATTGTTAACGTGCTTAGTAAATAAATACCAATTACGAAGAAAACACCAGATACCACCATGATGTTACGATAACTTGTTCGAGAAGCTAACTGTCCACCTGTTTGGCTTCCAATTACAGAGCCAACCATCATAGGTGTTAAAATTAATCCAGCATTTGAGGCTGAACCACCGAGAACACCTTGAACGAAGATTGGGATATAAACAGTACAGATAATAAAAGCGGCACCATAGAAAAAGGCAACGCCTTGGCTAGCTGCGAATAAAGGCTTTTTAAATAGATGGAAAGAAATGATAGGTTCAGTTGCTTTTCGTTCTACGAAGAAGAAAATAATAAGCATAATAACAACTGTTGTAAATAAACCGATAATTACAGTGGAATTCCATGCATATTCTTTACCGCCAAGTTCTAAGGCAAACATTAAGCACACGATACTAATAACAAGTGTAATAGCGCCAGCCCAATCGATTTTTTGTTTTCTAAATTCTAGAGATTCACTGTAGTATTTAGTAATGAAGAAGAAGGAGATAAGTCCTAATGGAATATTAATATAGAAGACCCAATGCCAACTTATATAGTCTGTAATATAAGCACCTAATAAAGGACCGAATACACTAGATGTCCCGAAAACCGCACCGAATAGCCCTGTCATTTTTCCGCGCTTTTCTGGTGGGAATATATCGTACATAATTGTAAAGGCGATAGGCATAAGAGCACCGCCACCGATTCCTTGAATTGCTCTATAAATACTTAGTTGCTCAATACTAGATGCTGTTCCGCAAAGTGCAGAACCGAATAAGAAAAGAATAAGACCACCAATATAAAAGCGTTTCCGTCCGTACATATCAGAAAGTTTTCCGAAGATAGGCATCCCTGCCATTGTTGCTACCATATATGCAGACGTGACCCAAACGAACTTGTCAAATCCTCCTAGGTCTCCAACAATCGTTGCCATTGCTGTTGCAACGATTGTATTATCCATTGCCGCCATTAAAATACCAAGTAATAAACCTGCAACAACAAATTTTGTATTGTTGGAGTCTGTTTTTGATAATTGAGATTCCAAATATAACCCTCCTTTAATAATAAGTAAACTATATGAAGTTTTGAGTGCAGCGCATAAAAATGTAAAGTATAGTTCTTTCAAATCAATTTACACAAGTGCACAAGCCATAAAGAATATTATAGTCAAATTTGACTAAAAGGCAAACTTTTTCTTCCGTCAAAATATTCTGTTGTATGGACTGTGAAAGAGTGAGTAATACTTAATATTGGTATAAAGTCAATGAAGGAAATTGTAAAAAAATATTTCAGTAAGAATACCGTCTGTGAACAGATGAAAAATGGTTTTTTCTTTACATTGTCGAATAGGATAAAAGGAAGAGTAATAATTATATATCGTTTGTAACAAACTTTATTAATATGGTGTAGAGAGGCAGAATAAGGTCGTATGGATATGATGCATCTGAAATGGGGTGAATATTATTATGAAAATATGGAAACGAATTTCGGATCAAGGAAGGCGTTCAATACCGCTACAACCGGTGTTATGGATTGATGGCTCAAAAAAGGAAAACGAATGTCCTAATGTAGCAGTTACATTGCAAATCCGTAGTATGTATAAAGAAAAATTTTCATATGAACTGACCTATGATGTAAATGACATACTTATTATTCGAATGGAAGTTGAAAATAAAGGAATGGAAATGATTTCACGAGTTGTAGTAAGTCATATGATTCGAGATTATTTTGCCTATATTCCAAACTCATTAAAGGCTGATAAGGGGATGAGTGAGTTCCTGTTCCAGCTTGTAAGGTGGCGGATTGATAATTTGTTACCGAATGAGAAGGTGGAACTAATTTGTAAAATAAAAGCAAATAAAGATAAAGCACTTAAAAACGCATTATTTCAGGCTACATATACATTTCAATATAAAGGAGTATCATATGGTCCACTGCAAACAAATGAAGTTGTAGTGCGGCAATGAAAAAAAGGAACCTGTACGAAAGGTTCCTTTCTTTAATGGAGGTTGTGTTTTTTGAGTACTTTTTTTTGCTCGATTCCTTTTTTTCCTACATAATTATTTTTATAACCAAAATATAGGATGAAAAGAAAGGAAGCAACATTTACAATAGCGTCTATTTGATCGTTGGTAATAAAGTTCACTCCGAAAGAATTAAACAGTAATTTTAATGATAATAGAAAGCCTGCTAGTAAACGTATAATATCTGATAGATTTTCTTTTTGTAGCATACAGATCACCTCTTCCTAAAAACGATATATAGTATATATATGAAATGGAATAGAAATGGTAGACAAGCTTAAGCGGAAATGTACACTCAATATGTACATTTTTTATTTTGTAGAAAAACATAATTGTTATAGAAACATATATTGGTATAGAAGGGAGGAAAAGTATGAAACATAAAGGGAAAATTAGTGGATTATTACTTGGGAATACAGTGGCAGTTACAGAATGGATTGCGCTTCAGGATGTAATTACAAAACTGGATTCGCGATCATTTTATACCGTCTTTATTATTTATATATTGCAAATGATACTCAGCTATTATTTTGGACATTGGTATGATAAAAGAGCGAGTGGGCGTCTGGATACGGAAGTAGGAGGAATGGCAAGTAATGATTTTGTAGTTGATTTCTTTGAGAAAGTAGCTGCTTTATCAGAGCGGGATTCTCATAATATTACAGTGTACATTCTTTCTGTGAAAGAATGGAAAGGACTAAAAGAAACAGTGCAAGAAAAAAAATTGGAGGTGCTAGTACAAAAATTGGAGAGTACGATTGTAAAGACAATTCGTAAAGGAGATGTCGTTACTAAGTGGGATGAAAATAAGTATGTTATTGTGGCGATTGATAACGGACATGAAAAGTCGACAATAACAAACCGATTAATGAAAAGTATTGAAAGCGAAATAGAAAATGGTTTGTTAAGTATAACCCTATTATTTGGAGCTGCTAGTTATCCAATAGAAGGAAAAACTTTTGAAGAATTGTTAAGAAAGGCACAAAATCAATTGTACCAACATAGGGATTTGTAAGGAAATGAGTGAAACTTTGATTTAAAGAAATATGAAATGAAGAAGTTTTAAATGTAACATTTTTTTGACTTTTATTACAAAAAGAACTTTTATTGTAATAAAAGTCTTTAAAAATATATAGAATAAGCATATAATTATGATGGATGTGTCAATGCATTTTGCACAATGTGTTTCATTTTAAAAGTGTAGAGGAAAGCATGCTCTACACTTTTCCTTTTTAGGGGATAATAAGAATAATTGTAAGTTGTTGCAAGGTAGCATTTAAACTGTGTAAAATGAACAAAGAAATTATTTGATAGAAAGCGGAAAGGGAATGATAGAATGATAGACGTGAGAGAACAACGAACATCTTTTATCAGGTGAATTATTACTGTTGTTCTTCAAATTATTATGGCTGTGATGAATTCCGTTGTACTTTTATGTAATACATAGTATGAACAAGTTTTAAAAAGTGCCAAGTAAAAGTATATGTAAAGATGGATACGAAATTGCTATTGAGCTCAAAGACGTAAAATGTAATTTCAAGTAATACAATTTGACAAGTATTAATAAATAATATCAATGATTTTCGTAAAAAAGGTGCGAGTGTGGAGTTTATAGAAGGATATATAATTTTCATAGCTTTTTACACGATGATCGTATATAAGTAGGAGGAAAAGATGTTGAAGTATAGTAAATTAGCAATTGTAACTGCATTATCAATGACTTTATTAGCCGGTTGTTTCGGGCCGAAACCAGAAGAGGAATTATATGTTGCGTTTGAAAATGCTGCAAAGCAAGAAAAAACAATGTTTGAAGATGCAAAAAAACTTGAAACTTTAGAGAAAGAGGGACAAGAATTATATAACCAGATTGTTCAAGAGGGAAAAGATAATAATCAAACTGTTAAGGAAAAACTGAATCAAGCAGTGAAAAATACAGATGAACGAGAAAAAGTGCTTACAAAAGAAAAAGAATCTTTAAATAAGGCACAAGAAGAAGTGAAATCAGCAGATAAATATGTGAAGAAAATTGAAGATAAGAAATTGAAAGATCAAGCGGATAAAGTGAAAAGTACATATGAGAAACGACATGATTCATTTAACAAAATGTATGATAGCTATGGTAAATCGTTAAAACAAGAAAAAGAATTATATACAATGCTACAAGATAAAGGTACAAAATTAAAAGATATTAGTGAAAAAGTAAAAGTAGTAAATCAATCTTATAAAGATATTGAATCAGAAAAAGATAAGTTTAATGAATTTACGAAATCTTATAATACAGAAAAAATAGCTTTTTATAAACAAGCAAATATTAAAATTAAAGAAGAGAAAAAATAAAACAGTTTGGCCTACAATTGGCCAAACTGTTTTATTTTTTTGTATAAGTACGACTATACCATGGGACAGGTTCACTTAATTTTTTCTCTTGTTTCAGTGCTTCAGGACCAATATAATCTTGAAGTGTCTTTTTTGCTACTGTTAAAGATAAGTTTGTTTTCGGATTTCGATAGGAGGATTCAAGATGACCAAGATGTGGTAGGATTCGAAAATCTTCTTTTGTAGGAGGAATATGGAAAAAATAATCACCTAAACGGATAAGAACATCCGATTGTTGTTGGCTAAAGCGTGGATTTCTAGAAAAATGTAATCCTTCTTTAATAGCTTTTTTTTCAGCAATTAAGCGTTCTAAAGCCGTCTTTTTTAACCAATATAAATACTTCGGATTAGTTGCAGCTTTAGCATGACGATTCACAACGAAAATAGATTGAGCTAGTCGATTAATAGAATGTTGGTTTTGTAATTGAGATTGTGGTTGTGAAGGTTTCATATGGAATCTCCTTTCAATTTTTCATTATTATAACATAAATAAAATAGATTTTTATTATATGCAAAAAGTGATTGTATATATTTTCAATATTAAAGCAATATTGTTACAAAAAACAACTATTTTGTATAATAGTAATAGAATGTGCTTTAGAAATTTGATAATGAAAGAGTGAGAAGTTTGAAAGAAATATTAAAACAGCAATATGCCATTATAGATATTGGATCTAATACAATG
This sequence comes from Bacillus mobilis, assembly GCF_001884045.1. Lineage (GTDB taxonomy): Bacteria > Bacillota > Bacilli > Bacillales > Bacillaceae_G > Bacillus_A > Bacillus_A mobilis. The sequence goes on from NZ_MACF01000046.1 coordinate 311,309, forward strand.
CGTTTAGTTATTTATGAAAAGCAAAACGGAGGTTTTTATAAGGAGATTGAAAATACGAAAGTGGTTGCTCGGTTAAGGAATTATTTAATCGATGGTGTGTTGATTGAAGAAGGAATAGACGTGTTGTTACGAACATTATTTCAATTTCAAGAAAGTACACGATTCCACCAGTTGCATCATGTACTTTGTGTTGCAACAGCAACAATTAGACAGGCCGAGAATCAAGAGGCTATTAAAAAGCTTGTTGAAGGACAAACAGACTTTACTCTTAGAGTATTATCAGAATATGAGGAAGCACGTTACGGCTATTTAGCGGTTATGAATTCAACTTCGTTCTCTGAAGGAGTTACAGTAGATATTGGTGGAGGAAGTACGGAAGTTACATACTTTCGAAATAGAGAAATTTTAGAGTACCATAGCTTTCCTTTTGGAGCACTTTCTTTAAAGCAACAATTTATTAAAGAGGATATACCTACTAAAGACGAATTGGAAAAGATTCAAACGTACTTAGAATATCAATTTCGAACATTACCATGGTTAATTGATAAGAAATTGCCTCTTATTGCAATTGGTGGTAGTGCGAGGAACTTAGTGAAAATCCATCAAAATTTAATTTGTTATCCTATAGCAGGGGTACATTTATATAAAATGAAAGAAGAAGATATTAAACATGTGAAAGAAGAATTGGAAGCATTGTCGTTCATAGAACTTCAAAAATTGGAAGGATTGGCAAAAGATCGAGCAGATACAATTATTCCAGCAGTCGAAGTTTTTCATACGCTTGTTAATGTTATAGAGGCACCAGCATTTGTATTAAGTAGAAAAGGGTTACGAGAAGGTGTTTTCTATGAAGAGTTGACAAAAGATTTGGGGATTTCATATTATCCGAACGTAGTCGAAGAAAGTCTGCATTTATTATCACATGAATATGAAATGGATATGGAATTTGTAATTCAGCTTATTAAACATGGAAGATTGATTTGTCAACAGCTTGAGGAAACAGGGCTAATTTCTATGTCAGAAAAAGACTGGGAAGTATTCCATCAAGCGGCGAAAGTATTTAATATAGGTAAATATATAGACGAAGAAGCGAGCCGCTTACATACGTTTTATTTATTAGCGAATAAAACAATCGATGGTATGATGCATAAAGAGCGAGTTAGATTAGCGCTTATTGCGTCTTATAAATCAAAAATGTTATTTAAACAACACTTGTCCCCATTTGAAGGATGGTTCGATAAAAATGAACAAAAAAAAATTCGTCTATTAGGGGCTGTTTTACAATTTTCAGCAGCTCTAAATATAAGGCAAAGATCGCTTGTTGAATCGATATCTATAACAGATAGTAAAGAGGGATTAACATTTACAATTGTATGTGAGCAATCGGCATTAGCGGAAAAAGTGCAAGCTGAAAAGCAAAAAAAGCAGCTGGAAAGAGTGTTGAAAACGACTATTCACTTATCCTTCGAATCAAACTGTTAAGTTGTACGGATGTCTTTACAAAAAATTAACACTTTGGAATATTGTAATTTGCTAAAATGAAAGTAACTAAATTATAGTAAAAAAGTTTCAAGGGAAGTGTGAAGAGGATGGAAATGTTGAAGGGGAATATAGTTAATTTAAATGATACAGCTTATTACAATAATCGAGAATTAAGTTGGTTAGCATTTAATGAACGTGTACTGCAAGAAGCACAGGATGAAACGAATCCGCTCTTGGAAAGATTAAAGTTTATTAGCATTTTCAGCTCAAATTTAGATGAATTCTTTATGGTACGCGTGGCAGGATTGAAGGATCAAGTGAGTGCTGGGTTTAACCAACCAGAAAATAAGGCTGGATTAACACCAAAAAAGCAATTAAACAAAATTGCGATAAAGGCCCATGAATTAATGACTGTACAATATAATACGTTTAAAAATTATGTGTTGCCAGCGCTGGAGATAGAAGGAATTGAGCGTTTAACATTCCATGATTTGACGAAGGAACAGAGAGAATTTATAGAAGAGTATTTTGATGAGCAAATTTTCCCAGTCTTAACACCTGTAGCTATCGATGCATATCGTCCATTTCCAATGTTATTAAATAAAAGTTTGAATTTAGCTACTCTTTTATATGATGAGAAACAAGTGGAGGAGGAAAACCGTACAAAGTTAGGAATTGTACAAGTTCCTTCATTACTTGAACGTTTCATATTTTTACCGAGTGAAGGGCAAAAGCATAAATTTATTTTATTAGAAGATGTAATTAGTGGTTTTACTCATAAATTATTTACAGGATATAATGTATCATCTGTTACTCGTTTCCGTATTACACGCAATGCGGATTTAACAATTCATGAAGAAGGTGCGAGGGATTTATTAAAGGTAATTGAAAAAGAATTAAAGAAGCGTAAGTGGGGAGCTGCTGTACGTTTAGAAGTTGGCAAAGAGCATATTGATGAAAGAGTATTAGCATTATTATATGAGGTGTTGGAAGTAAAAGATGAAGATGTGTATATAATGGATGGACCGCTAGATTTAACATGTCTATTTTCTTTATATAAAAAACTAGCTCCTTTATATGAACATTTAGTATATCCGGCTCTTATTCCGCAAAGGCCTCAAGACTTAGGGGATGCGGAAGATGTATTTGAAAAAGCAATTGAGCATGATATTTTATTACATCATCCCTTTGAATCGTTTCAGCCAGTAGTTGATTTTGTCCGTGATGCGGCAGACGATCCGAATGTACTTGCGATCAAACAAACATTATATCGAGTAAGTGGGGATTCGCCGATTATTCAGGCGCTAAAAGTAGCGGCTGAAAAAGGAAAGCAAGTGACGGTATTAGTTGAGTTAAAGGCAAGATTCGATGAAGAAAATAATGTGCATTGGGCTAAAGAATTAGAAAAGGCAGGCTGTCACGTTATTTACGGTGTAAGTCATTTGAAAACACATAGTAAAATTACACTAGTTGTAAGAAGAAAAAACGGAAAAATCGAAAGGTTCGTACATCTTGGGACTGGGAATTATAATGACGCAACAGCAAAGTTATATACTGATTTCGGGTATATTACATCACGAAAAGACTTTGGGGTCGATGCAACAAATTTCTTTAATTATTTGAGTGGTTATACAACAAAGCCACATTTTCATCATTTATCGGTTGCACCATTTGATATAAGAGAGCAATTTATGGATTTAATAGATGAAGAAATTCGTTATCATAGGCAATATGGAAATGGATATATTATTGCTAAGATGAATTCATTAACAGATAAGCCATTAATAAAAAAAATGTATGAAGCATCACAAGCTGGAGTGAAGGTAGAGCTCATCGTTCGAGGAACATGTTGTTTAAGGCCTGGTATTCTAAATGTAAGTGAAAATATTCGGGTAGTTAGTGTTGTCGGGAGATATTTAGAACATAGCCGAATTTATTATTTCCATCATAATGGAGAGGAAAAGATATATTTATCTTCAGCTGATTGGATGACGCGAAATATGGAAAAACGAGTAGAAATATCTTTCCCGATATTAGATATTGAAATGAAGGCGAGAATTAAGGCGATTTTACAGCTTACATTAGCTGATAATGTGAAAACGCGTGAACAAAATAAAACTGGTGATTATTATTATGTTATTAATAGTAGTACAGAAGAAATTGATAGCCAAGTGAAGTTGTTTAAGATGGCGTATCAAAACACGGATGCTGAATAATGAGAACAAAGAAAAAAACCTCTTAAAAAAAGAGGTTTTTTTACTTTGTTCTCTACTTATTATACGTTCTCTAAATAGAAGAATCTGTAGAGAGAATAGTTTTTATTGTAAGCATGTTAATAGATTATAGATTAGTCAAGAGAGGGAATAACATTGGTAGAATTGTTACAGTACATTAATAATAGTATGGTTGTTGACAAGGTCCACCATAACAAGGGAAAGGTGTTGGCGGTGGGAAAGGTGGTGGATATGGTGGGTAATACGGTCTAGGACCGAAAGCCAATGCTCCGCCGAGCAGTCCACCAGCAATGCCAGCTAGAAATGGGACGCCAAAAAACGGAAAGAAGCGTGAGTCGCCTACTGGACCAATAGGTGCTGAACGGACTGGGATTGGTTGATAATATGGATACATGAACAAACCTCCTTTATTGGACTCACTTTTATCATATGGTAAATGAAACGTGGATGAGCGCGTACAAGAAAGGATATGTAAGAAAATAGGCGAATTATTGCGAATGTTGGAGCGTGAAAATCGTAATTTCAGGTTTTGACATAAATCGGAATGGGACACGTGTTCTTCCAAGGCCTCGATTGACATAGAGAGCTAAATCTTGAATCGTATAGAAGCCCTCAACATAGTTTTTAGCAAGTGATGGGGTAATGATAGCGCCTACAAAAGGAATTTGTACTTGTCCGCCATGGCTATGACCAGAAAGTTGCAAGTTAACTGGATACTTCGCTATTTGAGGTGCAATATCTGGCTCGTGAACAAGAACAATGTTATAAGTGTGTTCCCTTGCGTGCTGTAGTGTCTCCTCTATTTTTGGTTTACCTAGTAGTATATCATCGAGCCCGAAAATGGAGATTTCACTATTATCCAGTAGACGAATTTTCTTTTCGCTATTTAGCAATAGTTCAAATCCAGATTCACGCATGATGTGCTCGTAGTATTCCGTCCCATATCCACCGTGATCGTGGTTACCATAAATAGAAAATTTACCGAAGGGTGCTTGTATATTTTTTAAAATAGATGCAACGAAAGGAGTGTCAGTATATGTTTGATAATTATCAATGAGATCACCAGTAAAAAGAACAATATCTGGCTTTACATCATTAATTTTAGAAACGATTTGAGATAAATGTTGGAGAGAGAAATAGTATCCAAGATGTAAATCGCTAAATTGAAGAATCTTCATACCATGAAAACTTTTTGGTATGAGCTGTGATGTAAGTGTATGTTCTGTCAAAGCGAGTAAATGAGGCTCAATATATTTAGCGTAATAGTATCCGATACTAGTGGTTATAAATGAATATAGACAAGTGCGCATGCCAACTTTTAAAAAATCTCTTCTTGTAATTTTCTTCATAAAAATATGAGTATACCTATTTGACTTATATTACATATGTTTGTTACATTTGCAGGTTACTCAAATCTCCTTTCAGTTTATTTAAAATATATTTTAAATAATAAAAAAGTAGTATAGATTACGAAATAAACAAATGAAAAGAAACCTCTTTACGTTAAAATATCAGAAAAGTTTAAAAATATAAAGATTTCTATCAAATAAAATGATAAAATGAATGTGTATTCATTTTTTGGAGGGGATGTATGTGAAAGAAAAGGTAGTTATTATAACAGGTGGATCAAGCGGAATGGGAAAAGGAATGGCAATTCGTTTTGCAAAAGAAGGGGCACGAGTTGTTATTACAGGACGTACAAAGGAAAAACTAGAGGAAACAAAGTTGGAAATTGAACAATTTCCAGGGCAAATATTACCTGTACAAATGGATGTAAGGAGTACGGACGATATTCAGAAAATGATTGAACAGATTGATGAGAAGTTTGGACGAATTGATATTTTAGTAAATAATGCAGCTGGAAACTTTATTTGTCCAGCAGAAGATTTATCCGTAAATGGCTGGAATTCGGTCATTAATATTGTGTTAAATGGTACATTTTACTGTAGCCAGGCTGTCGGAAAATATTGGATTGAAAAAGGTATAAAAGGGAATATCATTAACATGGTAGCAACATATGCATGGGATGCAGGTCCAGGAGTTATTCATTCGGCTGCAGCGAAGGCTGGAGTATTAGCAATGACGAAGACGCTTGCTGTTGAGTGGGGACGTAAATATGGAATACGAGTAAATGCTATCGCACCAGGACCAATTGAACGTACAGGCGGTGCTGATAAATTATGGATTTCAGAAGAAATGGCTAAGCGTACGATACAAAGTGTTCCGCTTGGAAGGCTGGGTACGCCAGAAGAAATCGCAGGTTTAGCTTATTATTTATGTTCAGATGAAGCTGCGTACATAAATGGAACTTGCATGACAATGGATGGAGGACAACATTTACATCAATATCCATTTTAAAAGGGATGAGAAAATGAATGTTAATTCATTTTTCTACGGTTAAATGTGACGGAATTGTGACATATGAAAGAAAGGTGTTTACAAGAGGTCATATATACGTTATATTTAAGACCTCTTTTTTCTTCATAGTAGAATTGCTAATTCCCCTTAGCATTTTACCCCTCTAATCCCTTCAGGAAAACTGAAGGGATTTTTTATTATTTTTCCGTAAATATCATGTTATAATTTTTGAAAAGTAAAGGGAGGGAAGCACGTTGATAGATGCATTAGATGTAATGAGTAACTTGGATAAAGTCCTTCCTTATTATCAAGCTATTTTTAGTGCTGATGAGCATACTGTAATCGGATATGAAGTAGTAGGACGTATTCAAACAGAAGAGGGCATACAAAGTTTAGCTTCTTTCTTTCATGATGATTCTATTCCAAGTGAGTTTCAACTGGAAGCGGACAATATTATAGTAGAAAAAGCTTTAAATCGTTATTTAGAAAGTGATCAAAAACTATTATTATTTATACATCGGAATGCTAACGTATTAATGAACGATGATGATGAAAGTTTACTTCAACTTTTATTGATGTATGAAGAGCAAGGTTTAAATTTGAAACACATTGTTTTAGAAATTACAGAACATGAATGCAAAGAAGATATAGAGCAATTTAATCATTTGCTTATGTATTATCGTACATATGGTATTCAAATTTCGATTAATAAAGTCGGAACGGGTACAAGTAATTTAGAACGTATTAGCGTGTTAGCGCCAGATATTTTAAAAGTAGATTTAACAAACTTAAGGCAAACTGCACTTTTACAATCTTATCAAGATATTTTATATTCTTTATCATTACTTGCTAGAAGAATTGGTGCGACATTGTTGTATGAAGAGATAGATGCTTTTTATCAACTACAATATGCTTGGAAAAACGGTGGTAGATATTATCAAGGGAATTATTTGAAAGAGTGCTTACCTGATTTTATTGAAACGAACGTTTTGAAAGAACGACTTGGTAATGAGTGTCATCAATTTATTCAACATGAGAAGAAGAAATTACAAAAAATTTATAATTTAACAGAAATGTTACGTGATCGAATTGGTGATGTTCTAGCCAAACAGAAAAAGAATGAAGATATAAATGATTGGTTATTACAATTTAGCCAAAGTGTATCACAGTATAGTTTCCGCATATTTATTTGTAACGAAGATGGTTTCCAACAATCAGGAAACGTTATGAAAAAAGATGGGGAATGGATTGTGATGCCCGAGTATTATATGAAAAACTGGAGTTGGCGTCCGTATTTTCTAGAAAATATTATGAAAATGCGTTTTGAGAATAAGGCAAGACTTTCAGATTTATATGCTGATATTGAAACCGGTGAGATGGTACGAACATTTTCTTTCCCAATTGATGATGAAAACTTTTTATTTATAGATTTATCGTATGAATATTTATATGAAGAAGATGTTTTATTTTAATGCACGAAGAGATTCGTGCATTTTTTGTTTGTTTTTATCATAAATTGGTAATAGTGAAAATGGTGATGAAAATGCTGTCTATCGTTGTAAAGATTTTACGAACGAAACCAGCCCTTTCTTGGCATAATCATTGTTACAATGAATACTACAAAGACAAGTTCTCTTAAAAGGAAGGTGAAAAAATGAGGAAATATGGAATATGGTTAGTTCTATTTGTATGCGTTGCCTTTCTAGTTGGTTATAGTGTCACAACTGTTTTAGGTAAAGAGGAAGTGAAAATCGATCAGAAAGAAGTGTTTACAACGATACAAAAAGGCTATGAAACCCAATTCTCAATTCGTGGGAAGCATTTGCCGATGAATAAGATGATAGAAACGTTATCACCATATTTTACAGAGAATTTCCTTCAAGTATTTACAGATGAAAATAGTAGAAGTGATAAACAAAGTGGTGAATATTTACTTCCGGCAAAAGAAGCACCGTTTTCTTTTCATTCAGAAACGAAAATGTCATATGATGAAGAGCATAAAATTTTATATGTATATGAGCGGGCAAAAAGTGGACAATATCAAATTGTAACATTGCAAAGAGATCAAGGGAAATGGAAAATGGCTGGATATCATGAAAGTCAAGAACTTTTAACTGAAATAAAAAGATTACAACAATTATAAAGTAAAATTTTAATTGGTGGGGGATATTCACTTCTAACTGAGTAATAGCCTGCACCAATTGGGCTATTACTACCCACAAATATTGAATAAGAATAGGTCTTCACCTATTCTTATTCAATATTGAGTAGCTGTTGTAATTTTTCAATTTGAAAACCAGCAACAACTTCTCCATCAATTACAACTGTTGGAGTTGAATATGAATCATAGTCATATAAAAGACGATTGCGTGCAGCAGCGTCTTTTTTTACGTCAAATTCTTCATATACAACGTTATTATGCTTTAAAAATTCTTTCACAATGACACATGGCGGACAATCAGGTTGTGTGTAAACCTCAATTTTTTTCATTGTAATTCCTCCTTTTTTCTGTTTTTTATTATATTCTTCCAGTATAAAAATCGCAATAAAGAAGGGAAAAGATGTTCTTTCTGTTTTTTCCTTCGCATTTCGACAAATTTTTAGTTGAGTTTCTGGCCAATAACCTTTATCCTAGACTGTGGAACATTTTTTCTGTTATGACGGATAGAATGAGTATAGCTGTAAAACCTATTGGTAGGAAGATCAGAGAAAGGAGAGATTTCATGTCTCTACTCCAAGGAATTTTAACTCGACTTGTTAGTCTACAAGAACAAGCTGAAAGCGGTGAAGTAGCACAACGCTATTTTGAAGTGAACGGTGAGCGCAAATGTAGCGTGAAATTTTTCGATAAAAGTGAAATGTATGAGTTAGAAGTGTATCAACAAGGTGAAAAACCTCAAGTGTATCAATTCGATAATATCGACATGGTTGCAATTGAGATTTACGATATCATTTCTTGATACATATAAAAAAGGTGTTGCCATATGGCAACACCTTTTTTAGTTCTATTACTTTTTAGGATATATGTATAGGGATTTTTCATTTTTCCTACAATGGTAATAAAGTAACATTGTAATCAGTAGGGATTCTTCGTCCTATACTGATTATTAGCCATCACCAATTAGTTGTTTACAGATAGCAAAAGCGTGATAAAGATAACGAGGAGGTGTGTTGTATGGAACGTTTACCAGTTGTGATTTGTCCTAAATGTCACAATTCTGCTGAGATTATTCATGTATTAACGGCTCAATCGAATCAAAATGTAATTTATACGTGCCAAGTTTGCCAGTATATAATTCGAAATATTGAAACGAATAAAGGATAGGAAGTTATAATTTTTATTTTTGTCCCATACAATGAGAATACGAAAAGTCTGTCTAATTGAAAGGACGTGACTATGTGGCCGGTGAACATACATTTTATAATGTTTCAGAGAGACATTTAAATTTTGATATGGTCTTTAGCCGTATTTGTAGCTTCATTGAAAAGGATCCACGAAATTTGTATCGCTTATCTATTGGGACAGACTCACAAGCACATCAAAAGGATACGAGGTTTATTACGGCAATTCATATTCATCGCGTTGGAAAAGGTGCCTGGGGGTGTTTACACCATAAATCAGTGAAAGATAAGCCAGCAACTTTACGTGAGAAAATATATTTAGAGACGCAGTTTAGCCAAGAAATCGCATGCCTATTTACTCCAAAACATATACAAACAATATGGGATTTATTGCATCCATATGCTCAAGATGGGGCTGGATTTATAATGGAAATTCACTTGGATATCGGAAATGATGGTTTAACAAAAGAATTTATTCTAGATATGACAGCGAAAATTCAAGCGATGGGATTAACTGCAAAAATTAAGCCAGATGCTTATGCGGCGTTTAGTTATGCAAATCGATATACGAAATAAAAAACAATTTTTATATATCTTTCACTAAAAACTGAATATTACATCTATTAAATAGGCTGGAAATTTTATATAATAAGAGTAACGATGCGAGTATAAGGAGAGGGGTATATGAAAAGGGAAGTTGTTTTAACAGAAGAAGAAGAGAGTTTGTTACTAGATATTTTATTTCAGCAAAATTATGCGAGTGAAATTTTAGCTGTGGAACTTACAGATATTGAGAATGGTTTAAAACGGACAGATGTGACGCAATATAAAAAAATTACAAGGTTATTTTACAGATTAAAAAATAAGGGGTATTAAGCGCTACCGGAATGGTAGTCTTTTTTTTGTGTTGTATGCTAAAATAGCTGTGTAATTTTGTTTTTATTGAAATAAAGTAAGGACAAAATAATAATATGAAAACGCTATCATAAAATGTGAATAGAGTCGGTGATTAAAAGTAGGAAAAAGGGAAGATGGGGGATGTAACATGATTAGTATTCCGAAAGACGAGTTTCAACAAATTTTTGTGAAAGATTTAATGATTTCATCAGAAAAAGTAGCACATGTCCAAATGGGGAATGGTTTAGAGCATGCTTTACTCGTTCTTGTGAAATCTGGATATTCGGCGATACCTGTTTTAGACCCGATGTATAAATTGCACGGGTTAATTAGTACTGCTATGATTTTAGACGGTATGTTAGGGCTAGAGCGCATTGAGTTTGAAAGACTTGACGAAATGAAAGTAGAACAGGTGATGAAGGAAGACATTCCGGTTCTTAAGTTAGAAGATTCATTTGCGAAAGCTTTAGAAATGACAATTGATCATCCTTTTATTTGCGCTGTTAATGAAGAGGGATATTTTGAGGGGATTTTAACACGTCGAGCTATTTTAAAATTGTTGAATAAAAAAGTAAGACAACATAATCGATAATGTGAGAAAAGTGACTTCATAGAAGCGGAGAAGTCACTTTTTTTCGTGCATATCAGTTGTGTATGTATTATATTTAAAAAGATAAAAAATATAAGAGTATATAGTTAAATTAAGGATGAAAAGCTTATTGAGATAAGGTGTATGGAAGCTAAGGAAAGAGGGAGAAAGTTGCAAATTGATGATTTTCAAATGATGGTTGTGTTAGCTCAGGAATCAAATATGAGAAAAGCAGCGGAACGTTTATTTGTTTCACAACCTGCGCTTAGTCAACGATTACAATCTATGGAGAAGCAATGGGGAATGAAGTTTTTTATTCGCTCGCAAAAAGGATTGACAATTACACCTGAAGGGGAAAAAGTCGCAAATTATGCAAAAGAGATGCTACAAAAAGAAGAGGATATTAAAAGTGAGCTAGCTGTTTTTAGAACAGAAACTCACGGAACGTTAAAAATAGCTGTTGCATCAGTTATTGGTCAATATTGGCTTCCGCCCGTTTTGAAGAAGTTTGTACATAAATACCCTTCTGTGAAAATATCGCTGTTTACTGGCTGGAGTAGTGAAGTGCAAAAGCAATTTTATGAAGGGGACGTTCATGTTGCTATATTGAGAGGCACACAAGAATATAAAGGTCAGAAACAACAATTATTTGAAGATGAACTTTATTTAGTGGACAAAGAAATAAAAGATATTTCGATGTTAAAAGAAACAAATAGACCATTTATTCAATTTAAAAGTGATTCGACTTATTATGGACAAATACAAAATTGGTGGTATGGTTTATTTTCTAATCCGCCTAAGAGAACAATTGTGGTTGATCAAATTGAGACGTGCAAACAACTCGTTTTAAATGGTATAGGTTATGCTCTTTTACCTTCTACTGTTTTAAAAGAAGTACAGGAAAATATGTATAAAACACCTGTTCAATTAACGAGAGAAACATGGTTATTGACGAGTGAATCGGCCAGACAATTGAAGCAAGTACGGGCGTTTTTAGAAATTATAGAAGAAATTCAAATGGAAAAATAGGATTATTATCTTGCTACTCGCTCTATCGTTTGGTAGAGTAACATTATAAATGGATTTAGGAGGCAACAAGAATGAAAATGATGGACGCTAACGAAATTATTTCGTTTATTCAAAAAAGTGAAAAGAAAACTCCTGTAAAGGTATACATAAAAGGGGATTTAAAAGAAGTAACATTCCCTGAAACGGTACAAGCATTTGTAAATAAAAAGTCTGGTGTATTATTTGGAGAATGGTCTGATATTAAGACAATTCTTGATGAAAATAGCAAGCACATTGTTGATTACGTTGTTGAAAATGACCGTCGTAATTCTGCGATTCCAATGCTTGATTTAAAAGGTATTAAAGCTCGTATTGAGCCAGGCGCGATTATTCGTGACCACGTTGAAATCGGCGACAACGCTGTTATTATGATGAATGCAACAATTAATATCGGTGCTGTAATTGGTGAAGGTACTATGATTGACATGAACGCGGTACTTGGTGGACGTGCAACAGTTGGTAAGAACTGTCACGTAGGTGCGGGTGCAGTACTTGCAGGTGTTATTGAGCCGCCGTCAGCAAAACCAGTTATTGTTGAAGATGATGTTGTAATTGGTGCTAACGTAGTTGTGTTAGAAGGCGTTACAGTAGGTAAAGGTGCAGTTGTAGCAGCAGGCGCTGTTGTAACAGAAGATGTGCCTCCATATACAGTTGTTGCGGGTACTCCAGCACGTGTAATTAAAGAGATTGATGAGAAGACAAAAGCAAAAACTGAAATTAAACAAGAGCTTCGTCAATTAAACCCAGAGAAATAAAAACAAAAAAGCGTAAGAGCATAACTGGCTCTTACGCTTTTTATAGATAGAGGTGCAAAAATGGCAGTAAGCAAATTCATTCAAATACGTAGAGACTTACACAAAATACCGGAAATTGGATTTAAAGAGTGGAAAACACAACAGTATATTTTAGATTACATAGGAACGCTTTCGAATGAGTATGTGGAAGTGAAAGTATGGAAAACGGGTGTCATTGTTAAAGTAAATGGAAAGAATCCAGAAAAAATTATTGGTTATCGTGCAGATATAGACGGTTTACCAATTACCGAAGAAACTGGATATGAATTCGCTTCTATTCATGAAGGAATGATGCATGCATGTGGACATGATTTACATACAACAATCGGTTTAGGCCTTCTAACAGCAGCTGTAACAGAAAGAATAGATGATGACCTTGTGTTTCTATTCCAACCAGCTGAAGAAGGTCCAGGAGGGGCTCTTCCTATGTTAGAGAGTGAAGAGTTAAAAGAATGGAAGCCGAATATAATTCTTGGCCTTCATATTGCACCTGAATATGCTGTAGGAACAATTGCGACAAAAGAGGGGCTATTATTTGCGAATACATCAGAGTTATATGTTGATTTAAAGGGGAAAGGTGGACATGCAGCCTACCCGCATACTGCAAATGATATGATTGTTGCAGCAAGTCACCTTGTTACACAACTTCAATCCGTTATTAGTCGTAATGTGAATCCACTTGATAGTGCAGTAATTACAATCGGAAAAATAACAGGTGGTACAGTTCAAAATATCATAGCAGAAAAGTCTCGGTTAGAAGGAACGATCCGAACGTTATCAGTGGAATCAATGAGTCGTGTTAAAAGTAGGATTGAGGCAATTGTTGCAGGTATAGAAGCTTCCTTTCAATGTGAAGCCGCCATTGACTACGGGGCGATGTATCATCAAGTATATAACCATGAAGCATTAACGAGAGAGTTTATGCAGTTTGTAAGTGAACAAACTGATATGAATGTAATTACATGTACTGAGGCAATGACAGGAGAAGATTTTGGTTATATGCTTCAAGAGATTCCTGGCTTTATGTTTTGGCTTGGGGTAAATTCAGAATATGGTTTACACCACGCAAAATTAAAACCAGATGAAGAGGCTATTGAGAAAGCTATCGCATTTTTAGGTCAATATGTGAAGTGGAAAGGGACTAGAAAGTAAACTTGCTCGCCAAATTTGCAAAAATTTAAAGTGGGTACTTTTTAGTTCCAAGATGGAAACATCTTTTATATTTGTTTTGGATATTCATCGGCATACAAATGGATAAAGTAATGAGCAGTGGTTTTGAGCCGCTGCTCATTATTCATTATCGCTTATTGAGAAGATGATTAGTTAACTAGCTTATATATGTTTACATTTCGTGTAAAAAGTGTGTAAAATCAATGTGAAACATAGAAAAAAGGGTGGGGAATTACGTGCAAATTAGCAGTGCAATCTTGTGTTTCGTCTTATATGCGTATGTAATTATTGCGGCGGTGTATTTTGGGATAAGTTTTTATGCCTACCGTTTAGTAGATAATCATGAATATGACGAAACATATAAATGGGTGAAGAGATATTTATCACCTGTATTAGAAATTATGAATGGGTTTGTGCTTTTTTTATTTATTGGATTGATTGCTTTCTCAACGAGTTTAGTAGGGAATAAAACGACATTATTTGTACTAGGTATCATTATTTTTATGTTGTTAGGAATACGGATTGGTAACACGGTGTTTTGGAATGAAAGAAAAGTAGATGGTTGGACTGGAATGCTAATCCCGTGTATGTTAGCGGCTATCGTGACAAACATAGAGCATGAGTATTATCAATTGCATTTTTGGCTTATTATCGTTTTAACAATTCTTTCAGTTTTGTATATAAGTACGGTAGTACTAACATACATTGCACATGAAAAAGGTGATGTTAAAGGAACTCTCTTCTTTAGAGGACGAGCATTATTTTGGAGTGTGCCAACGATGGCGGTTATAGGGATTATTGCGATATTAGTAAATGGATATCAATTTACTAATTGGCAACTATTTTTAGAAAATTGGTGGATTTTCATCATTTCGTTTATCGCTTTTTTAGGCGCAACACATTATTTATTCCATCAACATCATTATATATTGGCATTACTATTCGCATTTACACAATTATTATTTGCTTTCTTCGGACAAGAAACGTTATTATTCGTTTTTGAAACATTTAGTTCATTTGGAAATATATTTGTATTTGGTATGTTAATTTTCAGTATCGCATTTTATTTACAACAGTATTTTTATATGCAAAAACAAAAATAAGAATGATATACAGGTTTTTGTAGCAAATCTAAAGTATGTTACAATAAAAATACATAGTATTCGATGTTATTGGAGGAATTCCTGTGGGTGAAAAAGAGAAAGAATTTGCTGTCATTGGGCTTGGACGTTTTGGTGGAAGTATTTGCCGGGAACTTGCTCAATTAGGTATGGAAGTAATGGCAATTGATTCAGATGAGGATAAAATTAATGAGTTTGCAAATATAGCTTCACATGCTGTAATTGCAGATTCGACAGATGAGATGGTATTAAAAAGTCTTGGTATTCGTAATTTTGACCATGTAGTCGTTGCTATTGGAGACAATTTAAATTCAAGTATTTTAACAACATTAATTCTGAAAGAGTTAGGTGTAAAAAATATTACTGTAAAAGCTCAAAATGATTACCATGAAAAAGTGTTAAGTAAAATAGGGGCAGATCACATTGTGCACCCAGAGCGTGATATGGGAAAAAGGATTGCTAATAATATTGCATCAAGTAATGTATTAGACTATCTTGAGCTTTCAGATGAGCATAGTATTGTAGAGATTATTGCAAATAAAAAAATTGATGGTCATTCTTTAATCGAATTAGATATTCGTGCGAAGTTTGGATTGAATATTGTAGCGATTAAACGTGGTAAAGAAGTTATTGTATCTCCTCGAGCTACGGAAAATATTCAAGCGGGAGATATATTAATTGTAATTGGTCATGACGATGAAGTAGATCGTTTTAAACACTTTTTAAGATAAGAGAAAAGGACAATACCATGAAGGTATTGTCCTTTTTCTTATATTTCCATAATGATTGGTAAAATCATTGGGCGACGTTTCGTTTTTTCATATAGGAATGGTGCTAATGTGTCTGTAATTTCATTTTTAATTTCAGACCATTGTGTTGTTTTACGCTCCATTACTTTTTCTAAATGAGTTGTAATTAATGTTTGAGCATCATTAATTAAATCACTACTTTCGCGCATATACACGAAACCACGTGAGATAATATCAGGTCCTGCTGCAACTTTAAACTCTTTCATATCAATGCTTACAACTACAATAACAAGTCCTTCTTCAGAAAGAATACGACGATCGCGTAATACGATATTACCGATATCTCCAATACCATTTCCGTCAATATAGACAGATCCGGATGGTATTTTACCAGCTACGCTTGCTTCATCTGAACGAAGAGCAAGAACATCTCCATTATCCATGATGAAACAGTTTTCTTCTGGAATACCACAATCATTTGCTAACTTCATATGCATACGTTGCATACGATATTCACCATGAATTGGCATGAAATACTTCGGTTTAATTAGACGAAGCATTAGTTTTTGTTCTTCTTGTCCACCGTGTCCACTCGTATGAATGTTTGACAGTTTTCCGTGGATTACATCAGCACCAGCACGATACAACATGTTAATTGTACGGCTTACACTAATTGTGTTACCAGGGATTGGTGAAGAAGAGAAAACAACTGTGTCGCCAGGAATGATTTGAATTTGACGATGAGTACCATTAGCAATACGTGAAAGTGCTGCCATTGGTTCACCTTGACTACCTGTACATAAAATAACAACTTTATTAGCCGGTAGGCGGTTTAGTTGAGATGTATCTATGAATGTATCTTTCGGACAGCGAATATAACCGAGGTTTTGTCCGATTTCAATCGCTGCTTCCATACTGCGACCGAACACAGCAACTTTACGATTGTTTTCAACAGCCGCTTCAACAACTTGTTGTAGACGATGGATATTTGATGCAAAGGTTGCGAAGATAATACGACCTTCTACTTTGCGGAAAATATCTTGAATACTATCACCAACACGGCGCTCAGACATTGTAAAGTTTGGAACTTCACTGTTTGTACTGTCAGATAAGAGACAAAGTACACCGTCTTTTCCGATTTCAGCCATTTTTGTTAAGTCCGCTGGTTCACCAACTGGTGTGAAATCAAATTTGAAATCACCAGTATGAACAACTTGTCCTTGAGGTGTTTTCACAACAACTCCGTATGAATCTGGAATACTGTGAGTTGTACGGAAGAAGGAAACAGATGTCTTTTTAAATTTAATAACATCATCTTCTTGAATTTCATAAAGTTTTGCTTTACGAAGTAATCCGTGCTCTTCTAATTTGTTTTTGATTAGCGCAATTGCTAATTTTCCGCCATAAATCGGGATGTTTACTTGACGTAATAAGTAAGGAATTCCACCAATATGATCTTCGTGACCATGTGTAATGAATAATCCTTTAATTTTATCTTCGTTTCGCACAAAGTAAGTGTAATCTGGTATTACATAATCGATTCCGAGGAGTTCGTCTTCTGGAAATTTAATTCCAGCATCAATAATAATAATTTCATCTTGAAATTGAACAGCATATGTATTTTTACCGATTTCACCAAGTCCACCTAAAGCAAAAACGGCAGCCTGATCATTCTTTAGAAATTTCATATGACTATACGATTTCCGCTAATGTTAAATCAGCGTTTTCTTTTTCATATTCAAGATGTGCACCAGTAACAGACTGAACGAACTCGATATTATATGCGAACTTATTTAATTTCTTACGAACATCCTTTTCAGACGTAGCCTCTAAATATAAAACTTTTGTATTTTCACGTACTGGAACCTCAGTCATTTTGTCTTGATAAAATACTTTAAAAATCATTTGGAAAACCTCTCCTTGTCTATGTTTTGCATTATCTGTTACTTATTATAAAGCAAACAGTCACGATTTTCATGTTTTTTCGAATGAGAATGAAGAAAAAGCCCGAAATGGGCACAATTTAAGCGATTGTCTTTTTACGGACTAGATCTTTTAAATAACGCTTGAGCTTTTTCTTCAGCTTCTTCAGCATGATTACTCCTTCCTTTCCTTATTTTAAACATGCATATTACTAGTGAAAACTCCGCCTCTGATATAAGAAAGAAGACAAAAGTGAATGTTGAATCTTGTCCTTTCTCATACAGGGAAAGTTATTCTATAGCAACGATTAGTAGCCGTTAGTTATAGGTATAGTATGAGAAAGAATAGAAAAGAAAATTCATACGAACAAGTATCCACATTTTTTACTAATATATATATGCAGGTTTCATAAATAAGGTCAGAAAGTGAACGCTTTCTTCACAGATGTTTAATATGTTATACTTTTTTTTAGAATTTGAAAAGCGATAATCAAAATGGGAATATAGAGTAACAGAAAGGATTTTGACAAATGAATGATAAAATTGTCTTTTTTGATATTGATGGAACATTATTAGATCATGATAAGAAGATTCCGCAATCTACACGAGATGCAGTAAGACATTTACAAGAAAAAGGCGTGCATGTAGCAATTGCGACAGGACGTGCGCCATTTATGTTTGAAGATATTCGTGAGGAACTCAATATACACAATTATGTTAGCTTTAATGGACAGTACGTTGTATTTGAAGATGAGGTAGTATTTAATAACCCGTTACATCCAGCTGCCTTACATAAGTTTACTCAATTTGCAAAACAAGAAGGATATCCACTTGTATATCTTGATCATCAAGAAATGAGAGCATCAGTGGAATATCATGATTATGTGAAAGAAGGTTTTGGAAGCTTAAATTTTGAGCATCCGGCATATGAACCTGATTTCTATGAGAAACGTAATATTTATCAAACGCTTCTTTTCTGTGAAGTGAATGAAGAGGAAAAGTTTATTAATCAGTATCCAGACTTTCATTTCATTCGCTGGCATGCATATTCAATGGATATTATTCCAAATGGTGGTTCGAAGGCGAAAGGAATTGAGAAATTCATTGAAAAATTAGGATTTAACCGTGAACAAGTGTATGCATTTGGAGATGGCTTAAATGATTTAGAAATGATTGAAGCAGTTGGGACAGGTATTGTGATGGGGAACGGTCATGAAGACTTGAAAAAACTTGCAAATCATGTGACAAAGGATGTTAGTGAAGACGGCATATATCATGGCTTAAAATGGGCTGGATTGCTATAAGTGAATATGGAACCCATTTCATAAAAAAAGGCGGAAGATTTACTCCCGCCTTTTTTTTATTATCGCTCTAGAGGTTTTGAATCGTCAGGAGCAGCAAATGGATTTTCTTTATTAATGTGGTCATAGAACATAACACCATTTAAATGGTCAATCTCATGCTGAAATACGATTGCTGGTAAACCTTTTAAACGTAATTTTAATTCCTCGCCGTTGATAGATGTTGCTTTCACTGTAATTCTTGTGTAACGAGGGACATAACCAGGTACTTCGCGGTCTACTGATAGACAGCCTTCCCCACTTTGTAAAAATGTACGTTCAACAGAATGACTAATGATTTTTGGGTTGAATAATGCATGACTATATAACGTACCGTCCGTATCTGTTACGTGAACTGCAATCATTTTCTTTGAAATACCGATTTGCGGAGCAGCTAATCCGATTCCAGGGCGTAAACTATATTTTTCAGCCATTTCAGGATCTTGGCTATTGATTACAAATTCAATCATTTCTTTAAGGGCAGTTGTATCTTCTTCGCTCGCCGGCATTGATACCTCTTCTGCAACGTTTCGCAAAATAGGATCTCCTTCGCGAATGACATCTTTCATTGTAAGCATATGTAATCTCTCCTTTCTTCTTTAGTCTACCAAAGGAGATGGAAAAAGTCATCGACAAGTAGGGAAGCGCTTTGGAAAGCGTTTTACTATAGAATATTTATGTATGTAATAAAAAAACAGACGGCAAAGCCGTCTGTTTTTTTCCATAGTTGTTTCATTTTACATTAGCGAATGCAAGCAGCACCAACGATAATTAAAAGAATAAACAACACAACGATTAAGGCGAAGCCGCGTCCAGACCCACCACAAGAATCGCCATAACCGTAGGAAGGATATGAACAAGTTGGATAGCAATATGAGTATCCGTACATGAGATGACCTCCTTTATCATTTCCCGCTAATATTGCGGTTACTATAATGTATGGAGGGAAGAGTAGAAATGTATGGGTAATTACCTATAAAAGGAAGAAGAGTTTGTATATTTTTGTTAAGAAGAGAGAAAAACTAAAAAGAATTAAATCGTTTACATATTATTCTAAGAGAAAAAACAAGTTAAAAAGGGAATAATATAACAGCAGGTTAATGCTTACTAATACAGATGTGAAAAATAAAAACACGTTTGTGTAGAAGAAACCTGCAGATTATTTATAAAAAAACGTATTCAAAGTAATTGACATCGTAATTAGAATAGTTGTAAACTAAAAAACGTGATCAAGATTGTATTAATATGTTTCTGAAAAAACATTAGTACAGATTGTTAGGTACACAAAATTATTCTCAACCGACAGATAAATTTGTTGGTTTACATTGTTGCGTTTTCAGTCTAGCTAATAGATAGTGAAAGCGTTTCAGAATATGGTTCAAGAGAGGAAGAGGTGAACGGAATGGGTACTAAAACAAAAAAGACCCTATTTAATGTTGATGAGCAAATGAAAGCTATCGCAGCTCAATTTGAGACATTACAAATTTTAAATGAAAAAGGCGAAGTTGTGAATGAAGCAGCTATGCCTGAATTATCAGATGATCAATTAAAAGAATTAATGCGCCGTATGGTGTATACTCGCGTACTAGATCAACGTTCTATTTCTTTAAACCGTCAAGGACGTTTAGGTTTCTACGCACCAACAGCTGGACAAGAGGCTTCTCAATTAGCAAGTCATTTCGCACTTGAAGCAGAAGATTTCATCTTACCAGGATATCGTGATGTGCCACAATTAGTATGGCACGGTTTACCATTATACCAAGCATTCTTATTCTCTCGTGGACATTTCATGGGTAACCAAATGCCTGAGAATGTAAATGCACTTGCTCCACAAATCATTATCGGTGCGCAAATCATCCAAACTGCTGGTGTTGCGTTAGGTATGAAATTACGTGGTAAAAAATCTGTTGCAATTACTTACACTGGTGACGGTGGTGCTTCACAAGGTGACTTCTACGAAGGTATGAACTTTGCAGGTGCTTTCAAAGCTCCAGCAATCTTCGTTGTACAAAACAACCGTTATGCAATCTCTACTCCAGTAGAAAAGCAATCTGCAGCTAAAACTGTAGCACAAAAAGCAGTAGCAGCAGGTATTTACGGAATTCAAGTAGACGGTATGGATCCATTAGCTGTATACGCAGCAACTGCTTTCGCTCGTGAGCGTGCAGTAAATGGCGAAGGCCCTACTTTAATCGAGACTTTAACATTCCGTTACGGTCCACATACAATGGCTGGTGATGACCCAACTCGTTACCGTACAAAAGATATCGAGAACGAATGGGAACAAAAAGATCCAATCGTACGCTTCCGTGCATTCTTAGAAAACAAAGGCCTATGGTCTCAAGAAGTTGAAGAGAAAGTAATCGAAGAAGCAAAAGAAGATATCAAACAAGCAATTGCTAAGGCTGACCAAGCTCCAAAACAAAAAGTTACTGATTTAATGGAAATCATGTACGAAAAAATGCCTTACAACTTAGCTGAACAATATGAAATTTACAAAGAAAAGGAGTCGAAGTAAGCCATGGCTCAAATGACAATGATTCAAGCAATCACTGATGCTTTACGCGTTGAAATGAAAAATGACCCTAACGTACTTGTGTTTGGTGAAGACGTTGGTGTAAACGGCGGTGTATTCCGTGCTACTGAAGGTTTACAAGCTGAATTCGGTGAAGATCGTGTAATGGATACTCCACTTGCAGAGTCTGGTATTGGTGGACTTGCAGTTGGACTTGCATTAGAAGGTTTCCGTCCAGTTCCAGAAATCCAATTCTTCGGTTTCGTTTATGAAGTAATGGATTCAATTTCTGGTCAATTAGCTCGTATGCGTTACCGTTCTGGTGGACGTTGGACTGCTCCAGTAACAGTTCGTTCTCCATTCGGTGGCGGTGTTCATACTCCTGAACTACATGCTGATAGCTTAGAAGGATTAGTGGCTCAACAACCTGGTCTAAAAGTTGTTATTCCATCTACTCCATACGATGCAAAAGGTCTTTTAATCTCTGCGATTCGTGACAACGATCCAGTTATCTACTTAGAGCATATGAAATTGTACCGTTCATTCCGTCAAGATGTACCAGAAGGCGAATACACAATTGATTTAGGTAAAGCTGATATCAAACGTGAAGGTACAGATGTATCTGTTATCGCTTACGGTGCTATGGTTCACGCTGCATTAAAAGCTGCTGAAGAACTTGAAAAAGAAGGTATCTCTTTAGAGGTTGTTGACTTACGTACAGTTCAACCATTAGATATCGAAACAATCATCGCTTCTGTTGAAAAAACAGGCCGCGTAGTTGTAGTTCAAGAAGCGCAAAAACAAGCTGGTATTGCAGCTAACGTTGTAGCGGAAATTAACGACCGTGCAATCTTAAACTTAGAAGCTCCAGTTGTACGTGTTGCAGCTGCTGATACAGTATTCCCATTCTCTCAAGCTGAGAGCGTATGGTTACCAAACCATAAAGATATTGTTGAAGCTGTTAACAAAGTAATGAACTTCTAATTTTTAGCTTTTCATGTGCAAAAGAAATCAGCACATGCTGGTTTCTTTTGTACATATTCCATAATAATGAAATGAATCAGGGGGCTGAATTCCGTGGCATTTGAATTTAAACTACCAGATATCGGTGAAGGTATCCACGAAGGTGAAATCGTAAAATGGTTTATTAAACCAGGCGATGAAGTAAACGAAGACGATGTACTTCTTGAAGTACAAAATGATAAAGCAGTAGTAGAAATCCCTTCTCCTGTTAAAGGTAAAGTACTTGAAGTACTTGTAGAAGAAGGAACAGTTGCAATTGTAGGAGATACATTAATTAAGTTTGATGCTCCTGGATACGAAAACCTTAAATTTAAAGGTGACGATCATGACGAAGCTCCAAAAGCTGAAGAAGCAGTAGAAGCTCCAGCAGCGGAAGCTACTCCAGCAGCAACTGCAGAAGTAGTAAATGAGCGCGTAATCGCTATGCCATCTGTTCGTAAATATGCTCGTGAAAACGGCGTAGACATTCATAAAGTAGCTGGTTCTGGTAAGAACGGCCGTATCGTTAAAGCTGACATCGATGCATTTGCAAATGGTGGACAAGCAGTAGCAGCAACTGAGGCTCCAGCAGCAGTAGAAGCTACTCCAGCAGCAGCGAAAGAAGAAGCAGCACCAAAAGCACAACCTATCCCAGCTGGTGAATATCCAGAAACTCGTGAGAAAATGAGTGGTATCCGTAAAGCGATTGCGAAAGCAATGGTTAACTCTAAGCACACAGCTCCTCACGTAACATTAATGGATGAAGTTGATGTAACTGAGCTTGTTGCTCACCGTAAGAAGTTCAAAGCTGTTGCAGCTGACAAAGGTATTAAATTAACTTACCTTCCATACGTTGTTAAAGCTTTAACATCTGCATTACGTGAATTCCCAATGTTGAATACTGCTTTAGACGATGCTTCTCAAGAAATCGTTCATAAACATTACTTCAACATCGGTATCGCAGCTGATACAGACAAAGGTCTATTAGTACCAGTTGTTAAAGATACAGATCGTAAATCAATCTTCACTATTTCTAACGAGATCAATGATCTTGCTGGTAAAGCACGTGAAGGTCGTTTAGCTCCGGCTGAAATGAAAGGTGCTTCTTGCACAATTACAAACATTGGTTCTGCAGGTGGACAATGGTTCACTCCAGTTATCAACCACCCAGAAGTAGCAATCCTTGGTATCGGCCGTATCGCTGAGAAGCCAGTTGTGAAAAACGGTGAAATCGTTGCAGCTCCAGTATTAGCATTATCTCTAAGCTTTGACCATCGTTTAATTGACGGCGCAACTGCTCAAAAAGCATTAAACCAAATTAAACGTCTATTGAATGACCCACAATTATTAGTAATGGAGGCGTAATAACAATGGTAGTAGGAGATTTCCCAATTGAATTAGATACAGTCGTTGTTGGTGCAGGTCCTGGTGGATACGTTGCGGCAATTCGTGCAGCACAATTAGGTCAAAAGGTAGCAATCATTGAAAAAGCTAACCTTGGTGGCGTATGCTTAAACGTTGGATGTATTCCTTCAAAAGCGTTAATCAATGCAGGTCATCGTTATGAGAATGCAATGCATTCTGATGACATGGGTATCACTGCAGAGAACGTAAAAGTTGACTTTACAAAAGTTCAAGAATGGAAAAACGGCGTAGTTAAGAAATTAACTGGCGGTGTTGAAGGCCTTCTTAAAGGTAACAAAGTTGAAATCATTCGCGGTGAAGCTTACTTCGTAGATGCTAACACATTACGCGTAATGACTGAAGATGCAGCTCAAACGTATACGTTTAAAAATGCTGTTCTTGCAACTGGTTCTACACCAATCGAAATTCCAGGATTCAAATACTCTAAACGTGTTATCAACTCTACAGGTGCTTTAAGCTTACCTGAAATTCCTAAAAAACTTGTTGTAATCGGCGGCGGTTACATCGGTATGGAATTAGGAACTGCATATGCTAACTTCGGTACAGAAGTTACTGTAGTAGAAGCTGGCGACGAAATCTTAGCTGGTTTCGAAAAAGCTATGAGCTCTGTTGTTAAACGTGCTCTTCAAAAGAAAGGTAACGTTAATATCCATACAAAAGCTATGGCTAAAGGCGTTGAAGAAACAGAAACTGGCGTAAAAGTTAGCTTTGAAGTTAAAGGTGAAATCCAAACTGTAGAAGCAGATTACGTATTAGTAACTGTAGGTCGTCGTCCAAACACTCAAGAAATCGGTCTTGAGCAAGTTGGAGTTAAAATGACTGACCGCGGCATCATCGAAATCGATGAGCAATGTCGTACAAACGTACCAAACATCTATGCAATCGGTGATATCGTTCCTGGACCACCATTAGCTCACAAAGCTTCTTACGAAGGTAAAGTAGCTGTTGAAGCAATTAGTGGCCATGCATCAGCAATCGATTACATCGGAATTCCTGCAGTATGCTTCACTGATCCAGAATTAGCATCTGTTGGTTACACTAAGAAACAAGCAGAAGAAGCAGGAATGACAGTAGCTGTATCTAAGTTCCCATTCGCTGCTAACGGTCGTGCGTTATCATTAAACAGCACTGACGGTTTCCTACAACTTGTAACACGTAAAGAAGACGGTCTTCTTGTAGGTGCTCAAGTTGCAGGTGCAGGCGCTTCTGATATTATCTCTGAGATTGGTTTAGCTATCGAAGCAGGAATGACTGCAGAAGATATCGCTCAAACAATCCATGCTCACCCAACATTAGGTGAGATCACAATGGAAGCAGCTGAAGTTGCTCTTGGAATGCCAATTCACATTGTAAAATAATTTAAGTAATGAAAATAGCCCATCTCTTATTTAAAGAGATGGGCTATTTTTTATTTTAATAAAATGGCTTGCAAGGTCTTTAAATGTACTTGTCGAATGAATATATAATACTTTAAATGAATCGGTAGAACATATATGAATCCAAAAGCTGTATACATGCTTTCGTATAATATGTAATTGATTCAAACATAATCCCATATATTAATAAAATAGAGCATGTCAAAGGAGAAGATTCCATGAGAATATTACATGTTATATTTTATCATTTTTTATTATGGAGTGGTTTTTCTGTTGTATTATCATTGTCAAATGGTGATAAGTTGCATTACAAAGTCATTCTATTTTTTGTATTCCTTTATTTAGCATATGTGATTGCATATTTTGTATTGCATATCAGAAAGCAGGCTTTATTCCTTACGTGTTCAAATTGCATACTTTTCTTAATTATATTTTCTGTTTTTTAAATTAACGTTTATAGAAATACATTGTTCTTCCATTAAATAATTGTAATTCTCCTTCTAATTTCTTCGCTAGAAAACGGCAAAATTCATTTGCTTTTCCTTTATCACCAAATGTTGCATTAGGTGGTAAAGAAATCTGAATAAAAGATTGTTCCTTTTCTATACCAACACCAACATAAATAGAGTCATATCGATCGTGAGTAGATTGTAGTTTTAATGTTGTTGCTGATGTATCCAAAATTTCATAAGGAAAAGCGGTATTTGTATAAGCGTAATTGATTTGAACACCAGTTTTGGAAGTAACTGTTTTATAGTACTGAAAAAGTTGTTTTATATCATCTGTTGAAACAGCTTGTTGATTGGATTTAGGTACAAGCGTAATAAAGGCATGTTGCATATAAGTTTCCTCCTAACCTTAGTAGAATACTCTCATTCTACATCCTACTGAATTTTTTGACAATTAAAAGGAGTATTCCTTTTTTTGTTTAATATACTAATGAAAGGTGATGTAGAAAGGTGGAAACCGATGTTTGAAAAATTGTATGATGAGCATGAAAGTGTGAAGGTACGATTTTTGGGGTTTATGACACATGATACTCGTTATGATTTTGGCGTTATTTATACAAATATGTTTTTTGGAAAGCCACTCATTGTTTGCATGCAAACAGGAAGATCTACTTTACTTGGACGAGATGATGTAGAGAATGTGCAACATATACAGGAAGTTTTTAAATTAGGATCAGAAGAGGAAGCGGCAGAGTTAGCGCAGTTTTTTAAATTTTTAGTCCCATCTACTTCTTTGCATGCGGAATATGAAGAATAATTAATGTAAAACAGTCGTACGTATAAATATGGCTGTTTTTTTGTTTGAATATCGCATACTAATTTAAATTAAAAATATTTAATGTGTTATACTAAAAACCTATTGACGTAAAAAGTATAACATATTAAAATAAAGACAGAAAGTTAAGCGGTTACAAAAGTTTTTGGGATTATAAACTTAGGGGGAAATGAAAAATGGGAACGATCGTATGTCAAGATTGTGAAGGTACAATTGCACACTTCGAGGATGAGAAAGTAACGGTACTTTACGGGAAATGTGGATCTTGCGGATGTGATCACACAGAGCATACAAAAGCCCAATAATTGATAGGAAATGGACAGCTAAAAGTTTTTAGGACCATAAACTTAGGGGGAAATGAAAAATGGGAACAATCGTATGCCAAGTATGTGAAGGAACAATCGGTCATTTTGAAGATGAAAAAACGACAGTGCTTTACGGAAAATGTGGTACAAATTGTGACTGTGCTAATAAAGACAAAGCGAAAGCTTAATTATAAATAAGTAGATTATTATTAAAACTCAGGGGGGAAATGAAAAATGGGAACAATCGTATGCCAAGTATGTGAAGGAACAATCGGACATTTTGAAGATGAAAAATCAACAGTACTATACGGGAAATGTGGATCTCATTGCGAATGTGACCATAAAGAACATAAAAAAGCTTAAATAAGAAAAAGCGCCTACATATACACATGTAGGCGCTTTTTTAATAAATTGTAGTTGTATGACCAACTGTTGCAACGATTGCATCATCTCTAATCGGAATAAATCCTATCGATGTCTGTGGAGTGCTAGGAGAGGCGTAGTGGCTCATGAGACGGCTATCAATACGGGTAATAGTATCGGTCAAGAAAGCTGAAATAAAAGCGTAAGGGACGCGTCGTTCATTTAATGCGTATATAATTTCTTCTTTTGTTTTTACACCTACGCCATGTCCGTAAAAAAAGAAGTTTCCTAGATAGATTGTATTTTCTCCTTGCCACTCGATTGTAGCTGGATTCACTTGTGGATTTTTAAAATAAACGAGGTCGCCGGGAACTAGATCGCCACCCGTTTTTGTTATGAGCTTTAAATCTTGATCGTAGTCCCACGTATAAAGTAAAAGGTTTGCAAAGAGACGGTTGAACGTTTCTTCCTCATACAAGGATAGTAAAGCTTTGTAAAAAATAATGATCATAGCGGTGGCACATTCAGTTCCATATAGTTTTCCGTTTTTGAAAATATCTTGTATGGCAATGGAAGGGGGTATGTTTGGGAGGAGCTCGAATCCCCCAAGTGACGTTCTTTTCCAATACTGGGGGTTGCAAAAGGACTGTTGAAATGTGCGAAACTGAAATCCACTTTGAAAAAGTTCTAATGCAGAAGTAATAATATTAACGCGCAAATTTAGATCAAAGCTGAGTTCATCAGCTGTTCGGAAGGAATAGATTTCTTGATTTCCTGCCATTATAGATAAAATTTGTTGTTTCTCAGATGCAAATGGCTCATATTCATTTGTGATATAAGGATGTACAATAGAACGGCCTATTACAATCATAATAGTATCCCCACCTATACATTACATTACTTCATATCGTATGAGAAAAGGGGAAAAGGGTGAAAGAAAAGCCTATCAACTGATAGGCTTGTACTCTTTAATCACACGTAATGTTTGTAATGTCATATCTTCAGGACCTTGTACAGGTAAACCTGCTTCTAAGTTTTTACGAATATACTCTAAGTTATCTTGTGTAATAATTTCCCCCGGAGTAAAGATTGGAATCCCTGGCGGATAAACCATAACGAAATCAGCTATAATACGACCTGCTGCATTTTCAAACGGAATGACTTCTGTTTCCGAATAAAAAGCATCTCGAGGAGAAAGTGCTAGCACTGGTATTTCTGGGATTTCTACTTGTATTTGAACACCTTTATCGGCTTTATTTCTAAATGTTGCTGCTAAATCTTGTAATGCCGCAATAAGTGTATTTGTCTCACTTTCTGTATCTCCGAAAGTGACAAGGCATAGTATGTTGTATAAATCTGAGAGTTCTACTTCAATGTTATATTGCTCTCTAAGCCACACTTCAGCCTGATGGCCTGTAATACCTAAATCTTTTACAGATACGATTATCTTTGTAGGATCATAGTTAAAAGTAGCATCCGTACCTAGCATTTCTTTCCCAGGACAGTAAAGATCCTCAATAGCATTAATAGCATCACGAACTTGTTCCGCTAATTGTATTGTTTGTTCTATGAGTGCTGTTCCTTCTGTAGCAAGACGTTTTCTAGCAGCATCTAGGGATGCTAACAAGATGTAAGAAGTTGATGTCGTCGTAAGCATGCTAATAATAGATTGAACATGTTTTACGTTCACAAGACCTTCCTTCACGTTAAGAATAGAACTTTGTGTTAAAGACCCTCCTAATTTGTGAACACTTGTTGCTGCCATATCTGCACCGGCTTGCATCGCTGACATCGGCAATTCATCGTGAAAATGAATATGAACACCATGAGCCTCATCAACGAGTACAGGGATATCGTAAGAATGTGCTAATTGGACAATCTGTTCTAAGTCCGCAGCAAAGCCAAAGTATGTTGGGTTAATAACAAGTAAGCCTTTTGCATCTGAATGCTCTTCAAGTGCCTTTTTGACAGATTGAATTGTGATTCCATGTGAAATACCAAGTTTTGGATCGATTTCAGGATGCATGAAAATCGGTTTTGCACCTGAGAAAATAATAGCTGACATTACTGATTTATGCACGTTTCGTGGCACTAGGATTTTGTCACCAGGACCGCAAACGCTCATCACCATTGTCATTATTGCACCACTTGTACCTTGAATAGAAAAGAAAGTATGATCCGCACCAAATGCAGCGGCTGCTAAATCCTGTGCTTCTTTAATCATACCTTTTGGATGATGTAAATCATCGAGCGGCGCAATATTAATTAAATCAATTGCTAATGCATTATGCCCAATAAATTCGCGAAATGTAGGATCCATACCCTGTCCTTTTTTATGACCAGGAATATGGAATTGAATTGGATTTCGCTTACTGTGCTCAACTAAAGCGGTAAACAATGGTGTTTCGTATTGGGACAATCTATACACTCCTTCTTCTTCATAATATTTAGTATTATTTGTTTTATATAATCCTGTTCTAAAAAAGTTAAATCCTTTTTAGTATGAGGCTTGTTTTTCTGCCATTCACAAAAGTGTTTTTGAGATGGTAGGTTCACTTTGTTTTCTATAAAACAAAAGCATTATATCACCAATAATTATAGATGTATAGAAAAAAATATTTTTACAGTGAGTATGTTAAATAGTTATTTCCAATTATCTTATAGAGGAAGACAATTCCATCATAAGGAATAAATAGTGTATAATGCAAAGTGGCTATAGTGAAGAAGAAAAAATTCCTTTAAGATAGCATATTGAAATAAGAAGAAATGATAAATGAGGTGCAAAATGGAATATCAATATCCGCTAGATTATGATTGGTCAAATGAGGAAATGGTTGCAATTGTGAAGTTTTATGAAGCAATTGAGAAAGCATACGAAAAAGGAATTATAAGAGAAGAATTAATGGGATTATATCGTCGTTTTAAAGAGATTGTTCCATCTAAAGCAGAAGAGAAGAAAATTGATAAAGAGTTCCAAGAAGTAAGTGGATATTCTATATATCGTGCGATTCAAAGGGCAAAAGAAACTGAAGAACAAAAGCTTGTGAAAATGTAAAAAATATTTTGAAAAATGAAAACTGAAGTGATATAATGTGATAACAACTAAAAACGGACAATATAAATTGTCCGTTTTCTACTATCGATTACAAAGTGCATATAAAGGAAGGAGTGATTGCATCGTAGATTCAATCTTAGCAAGGAATTGTTCGTTGGTCATTGCTGAAAACTCCTCTGGTGATATATGAATACCAACTAATAATTCTGCTTTTTTCACAGTAGCTAGACGTTCAATCATCTTTTGTAAGTCTTCTGTTTCAAGTGTTCTATGTAATTTTACACTTGGTTTAGTATGGTCAATGGACCAAACGAAGTCATTTGGAATATTTGTTTTTAAATCATTTAAATGTTCTAAGAAGGCGTGAGCCGTCTCCACTTTTTGTGGACACTCATAGATTAATCCAAAGTATATGAAGGCATGAGTACCCCATAATCCAATTTGGAAATGTGGTAGCATTTTATATCCGCGTTTATTTGTTGAAAAAGCAACCCAAGTATCGTTTGGTGGATTGACTTTGCGACGTGCATGTTTTGCTACATGATAAAAAAAGTTCTCATCAGTTTGTTTGGATAAATACGTTGCAAACTGTTCCCCTAAAGCTTCCAGCTTAGGATGAATGTTCGTTTTAATTGCACTCATTCGTTCTTCGAGACCATCAACTGTAAAGACCTCAAAATCAGTTGACTTGAATGTTTGTAGTGTCATGATTGTTCCTCCAACTCCTATTTTGCTTTTATTTTAGCATAGCTTGTACTATTCATAAAAAAAACAGCACAAAAAATTTTAAATAAAAAAATATAATTTTGTTGCATAGATGATTTATCCAACATAGTATAGTATAAAACAAAAAATCAGAAAATTGAATCAATTCTAGTCCGAGGGCAGACGAATATTGGGAGGAGGCAAATAATATGAGACAGGTGATTAATGCGTTAAAGAGAACAGATGCTGAAAAGAGAATACCGGTGCTACGTTTGGAGCTAGATTATGAATTAGCAACTTTATATGATGCGATGATGGAAAATGATAAACTGAAAAAAGAAGAGTGTGTACAAAAGTTAGAAGTGTTAAGACTTGAAATGATTCGTTTAGAGGCGTAATAATAGTATATGTATAAAAAATTAGTTGGTGCGAACCTTATAAAGGGTTCGTTTTTTCTGTGAACAGTATAGATCGGAGTGTTTAAACATGCAAGAAGTATGGAAAGACATCGATGCACACGCCAAACAGTGGATTCGAGATGCAGGAGAGTTTTTAATGGCATCAATGGAAAAAGCACTTATTATAGAAACGAAATCTAATGCAGCTGATTTAGTAACAAATATGGACCGAGAAATAGAACAGTTTTTAATTGGGAAAATTAAAGAAACATTCCCGAACCATAATATTTTAGGAGAAGAAGGTTATGGAGATGAGGTAACTTCGTCTGATGGGGTTGTTTGGTTAATTGATCCAATTGATGGCACGATGAACTTTGTTCATCAAAAAAGAAATTTCGCAATTTCAATTGGAATTTATGAGAACGGTATCGGAAAGGTTGGACTCATTTATGATCCAGTTCATGATGAATTATACCATGCGGTAAAGGGAGCTGGAGCATTTTGTAATGAAGTACCAATACCTTTATTGGAAAAAGGAACTGTAGAGCAAGGTATTGTAGCTTTAAATGCGATATGGCTTACCGACAATCCATTGCTGAATAAGGAAAGTATGATGGCACTGGTTAAGAAAGCAAGAGGCACGAGATCATATGGTTGTGCAGCGTTAGAGATGGTATACGTTGCAACAGGAAGAATAGATGCATATGTAACGCCGAGATTATCACCATGGGATTTTGGTGGGGGACAGATAATTGTAGAGGAAGTTGGAGGCAAGGCGACAACATTTGCTGGATCCTCGCTTTCTATCGTAGAAAAGAGCAGCGTATTAGTTGCAAAACCAGGAGTGTACGAAGAGGTGTTACGATTTATAGCGGAGTAACAAAAAAAGTAAGAGGCTGTATAAGCGCTTCTTACTTTTTGACGTTATTGCGATTTACGCATTTTTCTTTTTGTTACAAAACCGTATCCAACTGTAACAAATGTGCCGATAATGCAAATAATAACACCGATGGGACTATTTTCAGCAACCATAATACCGATACCGATTAAGAAAATAACACCGATAATTGCAGTTAATAAAAAGCGATATTGAATGTGTTCCATTTCTTCACCCTCCAATTTTATTTTACTTTCACAAAAGTAAGAATACAACTATATTTTCATTCTTGATTTTATTTTGATTGCCATTGTATCCCCTTCGCTCTTATAATAGAGAAGGATTAAAAAGACATTAGGAGTTGGACATGTTGAAAAAACGACAAGATTTACGAAATATAGCAATTATTGCCCACGTTGACCATGGTAAAACAACACTTGTTGACCAGTTATTACGTCAAGCGGGGACGTTCCGTGCGAATGAACATATTGAAGAACGCGCAATGGACTCAAACGATCTAGAAAGAGAACGTGGTATTACAATTTTAGCGAAGAATACTGCGATTCACTATGAAGATAAAAGAATTAACATTTTAGATACACCTGGTCACGCTGACTTCGGTGGAGAAGTAGAACGTATCATGAAAATGGTTGATGGTGTTCTACTTGTTGTTGATGCATATGAAGGTTGTATGCCACAAACACGATTTGTTTTAAAGAAAGCTCTTGAGCAAAACTTAACTCCAATCGTTGTTGTAAACAAAATTGACCGTGACTTCGCTCGCCCTGATGAAGTAGTTGATGAAGTAGTTGACTTATTCATCGAACTTGGTGCAAACGAAGATCAATTAGAGTTCCCAGTTGTATTTGCATCAGCAATGAACGGAACAGCAAGCTTAGATTCAAATCCAGCAAATCAAGAAGAGAATATGAAATCATTATTTGACACAATTATTGAACATATTCCAGCACCAGTTGATAACAGCGAAGAGCCACTTCAATTCCAAGTAGCACTTCTTGATTACAATGACTATGTTGGTCGTATCGGGGTTGGACGCGTATTCCGTGGTACAATGAAAGTAGGACAACAAGTTGCATTAATGAAAGTTGACGGAACTGTAAAACAATTCCGTGTAACGAAATTATTTGGTTACATTGGATTAAAACGTCAAGAAATTGAAGAAGCAAAAGCTGGAGATTTAGTAGCTGTTTCAGGTATGGAAGACATTAACGTAGGTGAAACAGTATGTCCGGTTGAGCATGAAGAGGCTTTACCATTATTACGTATTGATGAGCCAACACTACAAATGACATTCCTTGTAAACAACAGCCCATTTGCAGGTCGTGAAGGTAAATTCATTACATCTCGTAAAATTGAAGAGCGTCTTCGTTCACAATTAGAAACAGATGTAAGTTTACGTGTAGATAATACAGATTCTCCTGATGCTTGGATCGTATCTGGACGTGGGGAATTACATTTATCTATCTTAATTGAAAACATGCGTCGTGAAGGTTATGAACTACAAGTATCTAAGCCTGAAGTAATTATTAAAGAAGTTGATGGCGTAAGATGTGAGCCTGTAGAGCGCGTACAAATCGATGTACCTGAAGAATACACTGGTTCTATTATGGAATCTATGGGTGCACGTAAAGGTGAAATGTTAGATATGGTGAATAACGGAAACGGTCAAGTTCGCCTTACTTTCATGGTTCCAGCACGTGGTTTAATTGGTTACACAACAGAATTCTTAACATTAACTCGTGGTTACGGTATTTTAAACCATACATTCGATTGCTACCAACCAGTACACGCTGGACAAGTTGGTGGACGTCGCCAAGGTGTTCTAGTTTCACTTGAAACAGGAAAAGCATCACAATACGGTATTATGCAAGTTGAAGACCGTGGTGTAATCTTCGTTGAACCAGGTACAGAAGTATATGCTGGTATGATTGTCGGAGAACACACTCGTGAGAACGACTTAACAGTTAACGTTGTGAAAATGAAACAACAAACTAACATTCGTTCTGCGACGAAAGATCAAACTTCAACAATGAAAAAACCACGCTTAATGACTTTAGAAGAGTCATTAGAGTACTTAAACGATGATGAGTTCTGTGAAGTAACTCCAGAATCAATTCGTTTACGTAAAAAGATTCTTGATAAGAGTGAGCGTGAAAGAGCTGCTAAGAAAAAGAAATCTGTAGAAGCGTAAAATAATAGAACAGCTACCTTTGAGGGGTAGCTGTTTTTTTTATTATATTTATTTTTGGAATATTTACTCTTTTTTGTGGACAGTATTTTTTTTGCAGGTTACTCTTGTATTAAGTACATAAATAAAATTTGTTTTTTGTGAGAAAGGGGGATGAATGATGTTAGAAAGAATGTCGTTTTTTGCGAAATTATGTAAAGTTGATGAAAATCCAGAACTAGGGATGTGGTTACTATATGGCACCATTATTATATTAAGCGCACTTGTGTATAATTTAGGTTTTGCAAGAAAACTATCAATAATAAAAAATATAGTGATATATATATCGTTAGCGATTGGGTGTACAGTTTTAACTTTCTTTGCAGTTTTTTTACCTGTTGGAGAGGGGCTTGTTGTAGCGGCGATTGTACTTGGGATTTATAGGTTGCGTTTACGTCAAGCAAGACAACAAAAAGCAGGATAAGGGGGCGGATTTTTATGCGTTCAGTACAAGATGCACTATATAATTGGTTAACAATTAAAACAGTTGCCGAAGCACGTCCAGATGATCGTGCTGCAAAAGAAACGTATTTGTTATTTCAAAATATGATATATGAAGAACATAAATTAAAAAATGTGGAAGTTAAAAAGAACGAAGAAATGTATTTAATTACATATGAAATGAATGGAGAAAAAAAATCTGCCAGGTTTCCATTAGAAGCTATTGATTGCTTTTTGGATCAAATGAATCGTGAACCTGAAAAATATAAATAAGTCCTTATCTATGTGATTAAGGACTTATTTATATTTTACCAATCGTCTTCGACTTTTTTATCACGATATAATCGGAAATTACCACTTGCATGACGTTCCATCGTACGTTCTGCAATTCGTTCCGAACATTCCATGCACATATATGTATGAATAGGGCGGTTACGCAGTTTTTTTGCCATAGGATTTTCATCATCTAACATATCTTTTTTATCACAAATCATACATTTGACTCTCATTTCGTCACCTCAATACGAATTCTATCAGTATAAGTATATCATGGAAGTATAATGTTTTTGAATAATAGCGGGAAAAAATAATATTTTCGCAATTCGAAAAATAAGTTATGATAAGGATATATTAAGTATATTTGGAGGTGGAAATATGGCGAATGTAGTAGAGCCTACATTAACAGATGATTTAGTACAAACGTTACGTAAAGAATGTATTGTTATGATAGCAACAACAGACTTCGAAAAACAAGTTCCTAACGTAAGTGCTATTTCTTGGGTGTATGCAGTGAGTAAAACTAGTATTCGATTTGCAGTAGATCAGCGTTCGCGTATTGTGGAAAATATACGGCATAGTACTGGGGTGGTATTGACTATAATGGCGAATGAATCCGTATTTTCCATAAGTGGTGCAGGTGAAATTTTGACTGATAGAATGGAAGGCATTCCTCTAAAATTAACTGTAATAGAAGTAAATGTACAAGAAGTGCGTGATGTTATGTTTTATGGAGCCAAACTTGCAATTGAACCAACGTATGAAAAAACATATGATATTCGCGCAGCGAAGAAGTTGGATAACCAAGTGTTAGTAGGAATAAAAGAATTATAAATGTGATAAATAAGAAATTCAGTTATTAACTTTTGTAATCGGTTATTGTGATTTTATGTTAATAATTATAATTAAAAGTAATATATTGAATAGAAATGAATAAAAAATAAATAAAAGGTTTAATGGCTATGGATTTCGATTCTACCTCGTTTATACGGTACATATAATTATAACAATGGTTCGTCCATATTTTATGGATGAAACCCTTGTTCTACAAATTTAAAAGTGGAGTCAGGGGGTAACAGGTTGGATAAAATTTATGTGTTAGATACGAATGTACTTTTGCAGGATCCTTTATCTATTTTTTCATTTGAAACAAATGAAGTAGTGATTCCAGCAGTTGTATTAGAAGAGGTTGATTCGAAAAAACGTTATATGGATGAAGTAGGACGAAATGCTCGTTATGTATCCAAGTTAATAGACAAATTTCGTGAAATAGGAAAGCTGCATGAAAGTATTCCGCTAGAAAACGGCGGTACATTTCGTATAGAATTAAATCATCGTTCATTTGTTCAACTACAAGATATTTTTGTAGAAAAAACAAATGATAATCGAATTTTAGCTGTAGCAAAAAATTTATCTTTAGAAGAGCAAGAAAAAGAGGATGGGAAGTCTGTTATTTTAGTAAGTAAAGACGTGCTCGTAAGGGTAAAAGCTGATGCAATTGGTTTGAAGGCGGAAGATTATTTAAGTGATCGTGTAATTGAAGTAGATAATATATATTCAGGATTTTTAGAAGGGTATATATCAAAAGAGCAATTGGATTATTTTTATGAAAAAGGTGAATTACCTTTATCCGAAATTGCAAATCACCCTTTTTATCCAAATCAATTTGTAGTAATGAAAGATGCATTAGGGGGATCTAGTTCAGCACTTGGTATTGTGGATCACTTAGGTAAGAAGGTAAAGAAACTTATTTTTCACAATGAACAAGTATGGGGGATACGACCACGAAATGTGCAGCAAATTATGGGATTAGAATTGTTGCTTCGTGAAGATATTCCGCTAGTAACGTTAACAGGGAAAGCTGGTACAGGAAAAACATTACTAGCTTTAGCTTCGGGGCTCATGCAAACTGAAGATTTAGGGCTATATAAAAAATTACTTGTCGCAAGACCAATTGTTCCAGTCGGAAAAGATATCGGTTATTTACCAGGAGAAAAAGAAGAAAAGTTAAGACCGTGGATGCAACCGATTTTTGATAATCTAGAGTATTTATTTAATACGAAAAAGCCAGGAGAGTTAGATGCTATTTTAGCTGGAATGGGTTCGATTGAAGTAGAAGCTCTTACCTATATACGTGGGAGAAGTATTCCGGATCAGTTCATTATAATTGACGAAGCACAAAATTTAACGAAACATGAAGTGAAAACGATACTAACGAGAGTAGGAGAAAAAAGTAAAATCGTATTAATGGGAGATCCTCAGCAAATTGATCATCCGTATTTGGATGAGTATAATAACGGTTTAACATATGTTGTAGAGAAGTTTAAAGAGCAGCGTATTAGTGGTCATGTAAAGTTTGTTAAAGGGGAGCGATCGAATTTAGCTCAACTAGCAGCAGATTTATTATAAAAGGAGTGAGCTGAGGCTCACTCCTTTTTCTTCCAATTATACACTTTAAATAATTGTGAATTTACGGATGTTACGGATTGGATCTTGTCTATTAGATCCATCATTGTAATATAGATGAACAGGTCCATCCTCTTTTAATGGCTTTCCTTCTTTTGAAAAACCAAGAATAGCATTTTCTACAGTTTCTAATGGAAGTATTATCGTTTGATCTACTGTTTCAATTTCGACTTGCGTAGCGTCATCTGAAATTTCGGCGTTAGCAAGGAATGGATGAAATGGTATACCGAACGTTCCAGTAATTAGTTGTTCTTTTTTATATTTTTTTACACTTTGTTGTATCGGTGGAAACGCAGCACCATCACGAATTTCGCGATCCCAATGTTCTGAAGTGTTTTTTAAATAAGTTTCTAGTTCTGATGTGTTTTCTCTTGTTTCATTAAAGTAAGTTGTCAAATCTACTTTTCGATCATCAAAGATCCAAACAGTTGGATCGATAGTGATTGGAAAACGAACTTTTCCATTAATAAATAAAATTTCGCTCATTGTTGTTCCCCCATTTGTATTATACTCCCACTTTTCAGTATAATAGCATTAGACACGGTTGTCACAAAAAATGTTTCTATTGCAATTTACTAAAACTATCGCTAATATTAATAGATAGGAGAGAGTAGGACGGAAACGGAGGGAATCAATTTGGCGTCTGAGACAGTATCAAATCATCAGGAAAAGGCACTAGCCCTTCTACAAGCGGATGCGGAGAAGATTTTAAGACTTATTAAGGTGCAAATGGACAATCTTACAATGCCGCAATGTCCATTATATGAAGAAGTGTTAGACACACAAATGTTTGGACTATCCCGCGAGGTCGATTTTGCAGTTCGCCTTGGTCTTATTGCAGAAGAACAAGGGAAAGCAATGTTAGGAGAGCTTGAACGTGAGTTATCTGCACTTCATGAAGCATTTACAAACAAACAACAATAACGGGTTCAAATAGGGGAGCTCAAACTGAAATAGTTTGGGCTTTTTATTTGTATAATAAAGCAGGAAGAATCAATGTACATATGGAATACAACAATAATTAAATTGAAACAGAAAGAGGAAATGAAATGAAAAGAGTATGGAAATCAATGGATTATTCATTATTACTTCCTCTTGTTATCTTATGTGTTTTGGGAGTTATAATGGTATATAGTTCTAGTTCCATTGTCGCGATTTCGTCGAAAAATAACTGGCCAGCAGATCACTTTTTTAAAAAACAATTAGTTGCTCTTGCTATTGGAACGGTAATACTAGTGATTGTCGTTATAATCCCTTATAAATTTTGGAGAGAACAAATAGTTCTAGCAGCAATTGGGTTCGGGAGTCTAGCCTTACTAACAGCAGCCTTAGTTTTCGGGCAGGTTATAAATGGTGCAAAAGGATGGATATTAGGTATACAACCGGCTGAGTTTGTAAAAATAACGGTTATTATTACGCTAGCAACCTTTTTTGCTAAGAAACAAGAGAGGCAAACCCCTTTTTTCCAAGGGATAATACCTCCCCTGGTTATTGTCGGTGGATCGATGGTATTAATTTTATTACAAAATGACTTAGGGACTGACATTTTAATAGGTGGAACAGTGTTAATCATGTTCTTTTGTTCAGGGGTTAATGTGAACTTGTGGATAAAAAGATTTTTATTAACATCTGTCGTGTGGATTCCAGCGTTGTATTTTATTGGAAACTACAAATTAAGTGACTACCAAAAAGCTCGATTTTCAGTTTTTCTTGATCCGTTTAGTGATCCTCAAAATGATGGATTTCAATTAGTTAATTCTTTTATTGGAATTGCTTCAGGTGGGCTAAATGGTAGAGGATTAGGAAATAGTATACAAAAGTATGGCTACTTGCCAGAGCCGCAAACGGATTTTATTATGGCGATTATATCTGAAGAACTCGGGTTTATAGGAGTAGCTATCATTTTAATCTGTTTATTACTTATTATTATTCGTTCGTTTAGAGTGGCACAAAAATGTAAGGATCCATTTGGAAGTTTAGTTGCGATTGGAATTGCAAGTTTACTTGGGATACAAACCTTTGTTAATGTTGGTGGTATGTCTGGATTAATACCGCTTACAGGGGTACCTTTACCGTTTATTAGTTATGGTGGTAGTTCCTTGTTGGCTAATCTAATCTCGATGGGTATATTGTTAAATATTGCTAGTCATGTAAAACGACAAGAGAAGCAGCAAAATGAGGAAATGAAAGAAAGAGAACAAGATGGACCACGTCTTGTTGTTGTAAAATAAAAACACATTGTGCTTTAGAGCGCGATGTGTTTTTTATTTTTAAAAAATATTAAATAGGATACATTAATCGGTATTCATAATAAAAAAATATATCACATTCGAATTAATGTGATATACAATTAAGTTGTTAGAAAAGGAAGAGGTATGCTATACTATTTTTGTGAAACAAATTGATCAGAAAACTTATCATTTGTTAAAAAATAAGGTATGATGGATAAAAATAAAGTGAAGCTTTCTAAGTATAATATAATGTAGAAAGTGAAGAACTTCACGCTCTTTATGGTGTGTATATATTTTATCTCTAGAGTGGTAGGAAAGTAGAGGGGGAAAATCATGACAAAGCTGCAACGTATTCAAAAAGTATTGGTAGCTAACCGTGGAGAGATTGCAATTCGTGTGTTTCGAGCTTGTTCGGAACTTGGATTAAAAACAGTTGCAATCTATTCTAAAGAGGATAGTGGTTCTTATCATCGTTATAAAGCCGATGAGTCCTATTTAGTTGGGGAAGGGAAAAAGCCAATTGATGCTTATCTAGATATTGAGGGCATTATTGAGATTGCGAAAAGTAATCATGTAGATGCAATCCACCCTGGATATGGTTTCTTGTCAGAAAATATTCAATTCGCAAAACGTTGTGAAGAAGAAGGAATTATCTTTATCGGTCCAAAGAGTAAGCATTTAGATATGTTTGGAGATAAAGTGAAAGCAAGAACACAAGCGCAGCTAGCACAAATTCCAGTTATTCCTGGTAGTGATGGGCCAGTAAATTCAATAGAAGAAGTCAAAGAATTTGCTGAAAAGTATGATTACCCGATTATTATTAAAGCTTCCCTTGGTGGTGGCGGTCGTGGTATGCGTATTGTACGTACTAGTGAAGAATTAAGAGAGTCGTATAATCGAGCGAAGTCAGAAGCAAAAGCAGCCTTTGGTAATGATGAAGTATACGTAGAAAAATTCGTTGAAAAACCTAAACATATAGAAGTTCAAATTTTAGCAGATGAAGAGGGCAATGTTGTTCATTTATACGAGCGTGACTGTTCTGTACAACGTCGTCACCAAAAAGTTGTAGAAATTGCACCTAGTGTGTCACTTTCAGATGATTTGCGTCAGCGTATTTGTGATGCTGCTGTTAAGTTAACGAAAAATGTAAATTATTTAAACGCAGGAACAGTAGAATTTCTTGTAAAAGGTGATGAGTTTTACTTCATAGAAGTAAATCCACGTGTTCAAGTTGAACATACGATTACAGAAATGATTACAGGAGTGGACATCGTTCAATCGCAAATTTTAATAGCTGATGGACATGCATTACATAGTAAAATAGTGGGTGTTCCGAAGCAAGAGGAAGTAGTTGTACATGGATTTGCAATACAATCTCGTGTAACGACTGAAGACCCATTAAATAATTTTATGCCGGATACAGGGAAAATTATGGCATACCGCTCAGGTGGTGGTTTCGGTGTTCGTCTTGATACAGGTAATAGTTTCCAAGGTGCTGTTATTACACCGTACTACGATTCTTTACTTGTAAAAGTTACAACATGGGCACTTACTTTTGAACAAGCTGCTGCGAAAATGGAACGTAACTTAAAAGAATTCCGTATTCGTGGTATTAAAACAAATATTCCATTCCTAGAGAATGTAGTAAAACATAAGAACTTCTTATCAGGAGAATATGACACTTCATTTATTGATGCGTCACCTGAACTATTCTTGTTCCCGAAACGTAAAGACCGCGGAACGAAAATGTTAAATTACATTGGGACAGTAACGGTCAATGGCTTCCCAGGAGTAGGAAAAAAAGAGAAACCAATTTTCCCGGATGCTCGTATACCGAATGTATTACACTCAGAGCCGATCCAAAATGGAACGAAACAAATTTTGGATGCGCGTGGAGCAGACGGATTAGTAAAGTGGGTACAAGATCAAAATCGTGTACTTTTAACGGATACAACATTCCGTGATGCGCATCAGTCATTACTTGCGACGCGTATTCGTACAAAAGATTTACATCAAATTGCAGAGCCGACAGCGAGAATGTTACCGAACCTATTCTCAGCGGAAATGTGGGGCGGTGCAACGTTTGATGTTGCATATCGTTTCTTAAAGGAAGATCCATGGGAACGATTACTAGATCTTCGTGAAAAAATGCCAAACGTTTTATTCCAAATGTTACTTCGTTCTTCAAACGCAGTTGGTTACAAAAACTATCCAGATAATTTAATTCAAAAATTTGTGGAATGTTCTGCTCAAGCTGGAATTGATGTGTTCCGTATTTTTGATAGCTTAAACTGGGTAGAAGGTATGAGAGTTGCGATTGATGCTGTGCGAGATACTGGCAAAATTGCAGAAGCAACAATGTGCTACACAGGAGATATTCATGATCCGTTACGTAGTAAATATGATTTAAATTACTATAAAAACTTAGCAAAAGAGTTAGAAGCATCAGGAGCACATATATTAGGAATTAAAGATATGGCAGGCTTATTAAAACCTAATGCGGCATATGATTTAGTTTCTGCATTAAAAGAGACGGTATCGATTCCGATTCACTTGCATACACACGATACGAGTGGAAATGGTATATTAACGTATACAAAGGCAATTGAAGCAGGTGTTGACATTGTCGATGTAGCAGTAAGTTCTATGGCTGGTCAAACGTCACAACCAAGTGCGAACACGCTATACTATGCATTAGGTGGAAACGAAAGACAGCCAGACGTTAATATAGATTCATTAGAAAAATTATCTCATTACTGGGAAGATGTACGTAAATACTACGCACCGTTTGAAAGCGGTATGAATGCACCCCATACAGAGGTATATATGCACGAAATGCCAGGCGGACAGTATAGTAATCTACAACAACAGGCGAAAGCGGTTGGCTTAGGAGATCGCTTCGATGAAGTGAAAGTAATGTATCGCCGTGTGAATGACATGTTTGGCGATATTGTTAAAGTAACACCATCATCTAAAGTTGTCGGTGATATGGCATTATTTATGGTTCAAAACCACTTAACAGAACAAG
The DNA here is from genome assembly GCF_001884045.1 of Bacillus mobilis. Taxonomy (GTDB): domain Bacteria; phylum Bacillota; class Bacilli; order Bacillales; family Bacillaceae_G; genus Bacillus_A; species Bacillus_A mobilis. Next base: position 354,370 of record NZ_MACF01000046.1, read on the forward strand.
ATGTTTTAGAACGTGGGCATTCTATGGACTTCCCAGGATCTGTTGTTGAAATGTTCTCAGGGGATTTAGGACAACCATACGGTGGTTTCCCGAAACAATTACAAGAAATTATTTTAAAAGGGAAAGAGCCATTAACAGTAAGACCGGGTGAATTATTAGAGCCAGTAGATTTCGACGCGTTAAAAGAAGAGCTATTCCATAAACTTGGACGCGAAGTGACGATTTTTGATGTCGTTGCATATGCATTATATCCAAAAGTATTTATGGATTACGAAAAAGTTGCTGAGCTTTATGGAAGTGTATCTGTGCTTGATACACCGACATTCTTCTATGGTATGAGACTTGGTGAAGAAATCAATGTGGAAATCGAACAAGGTAAAACATTGATGGTAAAACTAGTATCAATCGGAGAGCCTCAGCCAGATGGAAATCGTGTTCTTTACTTGGAGTTTAACGGTCAACCACGTGAGATTGTTGTGAAAGATGAAAGTGTGAAAGCAACAGTGGCACAACGTGTGAAAGGAAACCGTGAAAATCCAAACCACATTAGTGCAACAATGCCAGGAACGGTTATTAAAGTAGTTGTTAAAGAAGGCGATGAAGTGAAAAAAGGCGATTCTATGGCAATTACAGAAGCGATGAAAATGGAAACGACAGTTCAAGCGCCGTTCAATGGTAAAGTGAAAAAAGTATATGTTAACGATGGAGATGCAATTCAAACGGGTGATTTACTGATTGAATTAGATCACTAAAATAGAAAAAGAGCTGTGTACATGCAGCTCTTTTTCTTTATCCCCATTGATTAAAGTTTCATTTTATCGCAAAAAAATACCTTGCCAATTCGGCAAGGTATTTTAATTTGAATTTATTTTGTTTGTTTAGAAGTTGATTCAGCCTCTTTTGCATTCGCTTTACTTCTTGTACCTAACATAACTAAATAGCATAGTACAGCAAACAAGCAAGAAATGAATAGTGAATGTAATAATGCCATTGCTAAACTAGCATTTGTAAATACGACTAAAATTCCTACGATAGCTTGAAGTGTAACAAGGATAAATGAAATGATCCATCCCCAGTATACGACAGGCTGCTGTTTGTAATGGCGAATAGCGAGAATCATCGCGTATAGTATCCAAGCGAAAATTAACATCGCTGCAACTCTATGTCCCATTTGAACCCATTCATGGAGTTGAGTTGGCATAGGTCTATTTTTGCTACATAAAGGGAAGTCTGGACAGGCTAAGCTAGCTCGTTCGTGGCGTACTAAAGCTCCTGTGTAGACAACGAGATAACAGTAAATTGTTACACCATAAATATGAAATTTCATTTTTTTGTCCATAATAAGTGAACGTGCATCAAATTTTTGGTCAATTTCAAAGATAAGACACGTTAATAAAATAACAGAAGCAAATGAAATTAAGGAAATACCGAAATGGATAGCAAGTACAGCTGGCATTTGTCCCCAAACAACTGCTGCAGCCCCCATTAATGCTTGTGCAACTAAAAATACGAAGGATAAAATTGCTAACGTTTTTGTTTCGCGCACATGTTTATAATATTTCCAGGACAAAATACAAAGGAGAGTGACAAGAATTCCTGCGGATCCTGATGTAAGGCGGTGACTCAGTTCAATAATAGTTTCCATTGATAAATTAGATGGAACAAATTCACCGTTACAAAGTGGCCATGATTTACCGCAGCCTTGGCCAGAACCCGTTTTTGTAACTAAGGCGCCTCCTAGTAAAACTATTAATAAATCAAGACTTGTAATGACTGCTAACCATTTAATAAAGCGTTGCAATCTCTTTCACCATCTTTCTGCTATGAAGTTATTGCGAAATATTTTCATTCCATTATGTATAGAATAAAACGCGCTAGTTCCTATGATATATAAAAAATAATAAAATAGCAAAGAAATGGCGGGGGAAGACAGGGGAGAGAAAATGGGTGTAGAAATAGGATATATAAGGAAAAAAACAGGGGGAAAATAGGCTATTTTGAAAAGAAATGGGGAGAATACGTGTTAAATATGACAAAAAAGTTTATGATAGAAGGTAACATCATGTTATGATAAGGACAAGTAAGAATTAAGTTTTTTATGTTCGACACAAAAAGTTCATGTTTTCTTCACAAAATGTTCGGGAAATATGATTTAATATATTGGAGTATGGGCGTAGATTAGTAGTAGAATGGGTTAACAATGTTTCTACTGTAATAATATTGCTATATAGAAGCGAAATATTTCATTCGAAATAGGCGCAAAAAGAAAGATGAAAGTTTTAAGAGGGGGTTAAAGTGATGAACCATGCAACAAGTGAGCTGCATGATGAGTCTGCTGTTACAAGTGTACCGGAAACAACTCGGTTACAAGATTTAAAAGCGCTCGTTAAAATGGGGATTGTAAACTCAAATACACTTACTGTATTTACAGGATTTTGGTTGGCATTACACTTCAATGGATTAAATGTGATGGACAATCTGGATAAGTTATTTTTTACAATCGTTGGTTCTGGATTAGTTATGGCAGGGGTATGTTGTTTAAACAACTACATTGATCGAGACATCGATCCATTAATGGAAAGAACAAAGACCCGTCCAACGGTTACTGGAAAGTATAAACCAGGATTTGCACTTACATTTGGATTAGTTATATTACTTCTTGGGTTTGTATTTTTATTATTAACAACACCAATGGCAGTATTAATGGGCTTTATTGGTGCTTTCACATATGTTGTTCTATATAGTTTATGGACAAAGAGAAAGTATACACTAAATACTGTTGTAGGTAGTATCTCTGGTGCAGTTCCACCTTTAATTGGATGGGCAGCAATCGATCCATCTTTAGGCCATCCAATTGCTTGGATGCTATTTTTGATTATGTTTATTTGGCAAATCCCACATTTCCTTGCATTAGCAATGAAACGTGTTGATGAATATCGAAATGCAGGAATTCCAATGCTTCCTGTAGTTCATGGATTTGAAATTACGAAACGCCAAATTATGATTTGGACAGTATGTTTATTACCACTACCATTTTATATGAGTGGTCTAGGGATAACATTTATGGTAATTGCAACATTGTTAAACATCGGATGGATCGTTTTAGGATTTTATGGCTTCCGTAAGAAAGATGACATCAAATGGTCCGTACAAATGTTTGTTTATTCCCTAAATTATTTAACAATCTTATTTGTATCAATGATTGTAGTTACATTCTTCTAAGACAACGACATAATTGGATTTCTTTACGTTGAGATTTACTTTACTTAACTATAAAGTACAATCTAATTCACAAGGAAAGTGGGGGTTGTTTGTATGAAGAAACAGTGGCGACTGCTTTCGTTCGTTTCACTGCTGGCTTTACTGTTAGGGGGATGCGGTAAAGCCTTTCAATCTACTTTAATTCCGCAAGGAGAAGTAGCAAAAATGCAATATGATTTGCTCTTACTAGCAACTGCGATTATGGTAGGAGTAGTACTAGTAGTTACTATTATTTTCTTATATGTAATTGTGCGTTTCCGACAAAAGAAGGGTCAGGAAGATTATATTCCGGAGCAAGTTGAAGGGAATCACAAACTAGAAATTATATGGACAGTTATTCCGATTATTCTTTTGTTAATCTTAGCTGTTCCAACGGTTACATATACATTCAAACTTGCTGATGTAAGTGCGATGGAGAAAAAGAATATTGATAAAGATACTATCGTTGTTGATGTAACAGCGAATCTTTATTGGTGGGAATTTTCTTATAAATCAGAAAAAATAGTAACTTCTCAAGATTTAGTCATCCCCACAGGTAAGAAAGTGTATTTGAATTTGAAGGGTGCCGATATTAAACATTCGTTTTGGGTTCCATCTTTAGCTGGGAAAATGGATACAAATACAGATAATGTGAACAAAATGTGGTTAAAGGCAGATAAATCGGGCACTTATAATGGTTTTTGTACAGAATTTTGCGGCCCATCACATTCTTTAATGCAATTCAAAGTGAAAGCTTTAGATGAAAGCGAGTACAAAAAATGGCTTGCTGATATGAAGAAGATTGATGGGAAGAAAGAAGTAGCTTCAACAAAGGCGCAAGAGGGCCAAGAAATATTTAATAAAAGCTGTATTGGTTGTCACGCAGTTGGATCTAATGATAGTAGACCACCTTCCGCTCGTATCGCACCAAACTTAGCAAACTTTGCGGATCGCGATATGGTTGCCGGTATTGCCGAAAACAATGAAGAAAACTTAAAAAAATGGCTGAAAGATCCTGAAAATATGAAACCAGGAAATAAAATGACTGGTAAATATGGCAACTTAACGGATGATCAAATTGATGCATTAAATGCATACTTACAAACGTTAAAAGTTGAAAAGTAAAGAGGGATTATTCGCGAAGGGGAGGTTGAAAACGTGAGTTCTGTAGCAAAAAAACAGGGGATGGGTGCTGTCATATGGGATTATTTAACGACAGTAGACCATAAAAAGATTGCCATTCTCTATTTAATTGCAGGTGGATTGTTTTTTGTAATAGGCGGAATAGAAGCTCTATTTATTCGCCTTCAATTAGCGATTCCTAACAACGCTTTTCTTGTTGGGGATGCTTATAATCAAGTATTAACGATGCACGGTACAACAATGATTTTCCTCGCAGCTATGCCACTCGTGTTCGCATTTATGAACGCCGCTGTACCACTTCAAATTGGTGCACGCGATGTAGCGTTCCCGTTTTTGAATTCACTCGGATTTTGGTTGTTTTTCTTTGGTGGAGTATTTTTAAATTTAAGTTGGTTTTTAGGTGGAGCACCTGATGCAGGATGGACGTCTTATGCATCTTTAGCTTTAGCCTCTAAAGGCCATGGTGTTGATTTTTATGTACTCGGTTTGCAAATCTCTGGTATTGGTACATTAATTGGAGGTATTAACTTCCTTGTAACCATTATTAATATGCGTGCGCCAGGGATGACGTATATGCGTATGCCGATGTTTACATGGACGACATTTGTAACATCTTCGCTAATATTATTCGCTTTTCCGCCGTTAACTGTAGGATTAGGACTTTTAATGTTAGATCGTTTATTTGGAACAAGTTTCTTTAATCCAGCATTGGGCGGGAATACAATTATATGGGAGCATTTATTCTGGATTTTCGGTCATCCGGAAGTATACATTCTTATACTCCCAGCTTTCGGAATATTCTCAGAAATCTTCGCGACATTTTCGAAAAAGCGATTATTTGGTTATTCATCGATGGTGTTTGCGACGGTATTAATTGGATTCTTAGGATTTATGGTATGGGCGCATCATATGTTTACTGTTGGGCTTGGTCCAGTTGCAAATGCTATTTTCTCAGTTGCAACAATGGCGATTGCGGTTCCGACCGGTATCAAAATATTCAACTGGCTCTTTACAATGTGGGGCGGGAGTATTCGTTTTACGACACCGATGATGTGGGCAGTAGCTTTCATTCCATCATTCGTAATGGGTGGAGTTACAGGTGTTATGCTAGCATCTGCACCAGCTGATTATCAATTTCATGATAACTATTTCGTAGTAGCACACTTTCATTATGTAATTGTCGGCGGTGTTGTATTTGGTTTACTAGCAGGAGCTCATTATTATTGGCCACTGATGTTTAATAAAGTATTGAATGAAACGTTAGGGAAGATAACGTTTTGGCTATTCTTTATCGGTTTCCATTTAACGTTCTTTATTCAGCATTTCCTAGGGTTAATTGGTATGCCTCGTCGTTACTACACATATCTTGAAGGTCAAGGATTGGAAATGGGGAATATGATTAGTTCTATTGGAGCGGTGTTTATGGCTCTTGGAACGATTGTTCTTCTATTCAATGTAATTAAAACAACGGTATCAAAAGAAAAGGCTGGTCGTGATCCATGGGATGCACGTACATTAGAATGGACAATGCCAGCACCTACACCGGAATATAACTTTAAACAATTACCATTTGTGCGTGGATTAGATCCGTTTTGGATTGAAAAACGTGAAGGGAATAAAGAGATGACAGCGGCGGAACCAGTTGGCGATATTCATATGCCAAATCCATCGTTTTCACCATTTATCATTTCGTTAGGATTGTTTATAGCGGCATTCGGTGCAATGTATATGCAGGGCGGAAAAGATAAGTTTTGGTTATTAGTAGCAATTATTGGTTTAATCATTACCTTTGGAACGATGTTCCTACGTTCAGTAATCGATGATCATGGATATCATATTCATAAGGAAGATTTAGAAGATAAGGGGGGCAAGGCATAATGCATGTAGATGAAAAATTAACGAATGAAACATTTCCAGCAGAGCCTGAAAAAGCAACCCTTGAGGGAAAAAATAAGTTTGTCGGTTTTTGGTTATTTCTTGGAGGCGAAACAGTATTGTTCGCTTCCTTGTTTGGCACATATTTAGCGTTAAAAAATTCTACAAATGGTGGACCGACATCTCAAGAGATGTTCCAAATGCCACTCGTTTTCATTATGACGATGCTTTTATTAACGAGTAGTTTAACGAGCGTATATGCGATGTATCATATGAAAAACTTTAACTTTAAGAAAATGCAACTTTGGCTACTAGTAACAGTGTTGCTAGGTTTAGGATTTTTAGGGTTTGAGATATATGAGTTTTATCATTATACGCATGAATTTAAGCATACTATGAGAAGTAGTGCGTTTGGTTCCGCGTTTTATGCTCTTGTTGGTACGCATGGACTCCACGTATTGTTTGGATTGTGTTGGATTTTAACATTAATCTTTAGAAATGCGAAGAGAGGGCTAAATTTATACAATGCACCGAAGTTTTATGTTGCATCGATTTATTGGCACTTTATTGACGTAGTTTGGGTGTTTATTTTCACTGTAGTATATTTGATGGGAATGGTGGGATAAACAATGGCGATAAAGCAAACGAATAATCCTAAAGTTGATCTTGTTTATCGGAAGAGAAAAAGTGCGGAGGAAATGAAGCATCAAGTTATTACATTTACATTAATGATTTTTTTAACATTAGTTGCATTTGCAGCAGTAGCATATCCGAAAACTTTTAGTCCGACTTTCTCAGTACCATTTATTTTACTATTAGCAGTGGTACAAGTAATTTTTCAATTGTATTATTTTATGCATATGAGTCATAAAGGACATGAAGCGGCGAGTTTCTTTCTTTATTCTGGTCTGTTAATCGGGTTAATTACAATTTTAGCTTTTATGACAATTGTGTGGATTTGAAAAGTGAAAAATAAGGGAGCTTGTGTTGTCACAGCTCCCTCTTCATATTATGTGAAAGGGTAACCTTCAGAAGGTGGGTGTGGCAATGAGCAACTTGTGGATATTTGGTTTTCAAGCTTTATGGAGTCCAATCTTTTTATTATTTATGCTTTCGATTCTTATTGGGTACTTTTTAATTATTGGGCCATATAGAACGCGATTTGAAAATGCGACGAAGGTAAGTAAGAAGCAAATTTTTTATTTTACGACCGGGATTGTTCTTTTGTACTTTGTAAAGGGAGGGCCTATTGATTTAATTGGTCATATTATATTTAGTGCACATATGTTTGAAATGGCAGTTATGTATATTGCAGTTCCGCCGTTATTGTTGCTTGGTATACCAGTTTGGTTATATCGTTATATTACTTCTTTTAAGTTCGTTCAAATTATATTAAAGGTATTTGCTAAGCCGCTAATTGCATTGTTTGTATTTAATGGCCTGTTTTCTTTTTATCATTTACCAGTTGTTTTCGATACAGTAAAACAAAGTCAAATTGCACATCCTATTTGTCTTGCTATATTGTTCTTTACGGCAATCATGATGTGGTGGCCGATGCTAAATCCATTACCCGAATATCAAACGTTAAGTGATATAAAGAAACTTGGTTATATGTTTGCTAACGGTATATTATTAACGCCAGCTTGCGCGTTAATCATTTTTGCGACTGCACCGTTATTTGCAACGTATACGGATTCAGCTGCTTGGATGAAGGCGATGGAACTATGTGTACCGGCGGGAACTTTATCAGATTTAAATATAACAGGACCAGAATTTTTACACTGGATGCCAGTCGTACAAGACCAACAAACAGGTGGCATCATTATGAAAATTGTCCAGGAAATAGTGTATGGTACAATTATCGGCTATGTATTCTTTCGATGGGCGCGTCGAGAACGTGAAAAGGATAAAGAGCAGTTGCAACAATTGCCGCCGTATTTACAAACGAAATAAAAGTGAGTGCATCATATTGATGCACTCACTTTTATTTTATTCAATGATTTGGAACTCTTTTAACTCTTTTTCGACATTTTGTAGGAGTTGTTCGCTTTTTTGAAGTACATTCGTTGGGAAAGTTTCACCATCACCATATTCAACGCCATGAGGATAATAATGTTTTCCTAATAAGGGAGGAAGTAACTTTACTTCAGCGTGTCTGCTACCAATGTCACCTTCAACAGCAAAACCTTGTACACGCAAATAATAAACATCGTCTAATATTTCGAATTTATAATCGTATGTAACCCGCTCATAATCCCATTGTCCAGCAAGTACAAAATGGTTCTTTTCCATAATTTCTGTTAATAGTGTTAAATCAACGACTGCCCCATTAAATTTCGTATTTGTAAATTGCATATAATACCTCCTCTTTTCATGTTATGTCATTGTTTTTATAATAGTATGAATAATAAGAAAGTGCAATTCATATTGAGAGAAAAGGGATAATCCAGACTTTTTTTGCGAAAATATGATATAGTGAAAAGAGTACGGTACACACAAAAAAGGAAAGAAAAGGATTTGTGTATATCTCAATTTTATGTTTTGTGCAGGAGGTATATCGAGTGAAGAAATTATTGCGTATCGTAATGATTACATTTTTAATTTTAGCTATTGATTTATACGGGAAATTACTCGTTTCACAATATATATTAACCCCATCTCAATCAAAGCAAGAAAATAAAATTGTGAAAAAGAAAAAACAAGTAAATGAAGACTCGTCTGATACTGTTTTAAGTATAATTGGTGGGGACTCTGAAAATTTATTAGCAAAATGGGGAGAACCATCTCGAATAGAGCCATCTGCTTACGGATATGAATGGTGGGTATACAATCAAGATTTAACTCAGTATGTGCAATTTGGGGTTGCAGAACGAAAAGTTGTAACAGCGTATGTTGCTGGAGAGCAAGTTAAGGTGCCGCCTTATTATATAAATGAAAAGTATGAAGAAGTGTATAAAAAGAATCCACTCTCGCATGAGATTTCGTTAAAAAGAGGGAAAAATAGTTATCAATTTGAGTTATCTGACACGGAAGTGATGGAACAACCATTAATACCTGTAGAAGATGGCTGGGCACAATTATATTTTGATCATTTTACACATGAGCTTGTTGGTGTTCGTTATATGGATGATGAAACATTATTACGCCAAAAACCGTATCAGCTTGTTTATTCAGGTGAATTACTAGCGGAACAACCATTGACTCCAGATAAAATGAAACAAATAGAGAATGGGAATATGCAACAAATTTTTGATTTAACAAATATTATTCGAAGTCGTCATAAGTTACCGTTGTTAGCTTGGGATCAAGAAACAGCAGATGTGGCTATAGGGCATAGTAAAGATATGAAGGATAATAATTACTTTGCACACGATTCACCTATACAAGGTACGTTAGGAGATCGTTTACAGCGCGGGAAAGTAGGGTTTCAACTTGCTGGTGAGAACATAGCGGCGCAACATAGTGATGGAATTGCGGCGGTGCAAGGTTGGTTAAATAGCGAAGGGCATAGAAAGAATGTATTAAATGAACAATTTACAGGGTTAGGTGTCGGAGTATACGATAAGTTTTATACACAAAACTTTATTCGAAAATAAAGTGAAACTTTAAGTTGTGTAGGGGACACCTGACGTTTCAGTACTTCGTATTTACTGAATTGTAGGTGAGAATCTTACCGTATGCAAATAGCAGGATAAAAAGGTGCATGAATCGTCTAAAAATAGGCGAACCATGTGCCTTTTTTTTCTTACTATATAGTAGATATACATGAAGAGGTGAGGATTATGCCAACAACAAAAGGACCGTTACATCCATCGGTTCAACAGTTTAAAGAGTTTGTAAACCATCACCCTAAAATGGTTCATGAGGTTAGAAGTGGTCACAAAACTTGGCAACAGTTTTATGAAGAATGGTACTTACTTGGTGAAGAAGATCCGATATGGGAAACTTTCAGACCGGATGGAGCGCCAGCTTTTTCTTCGGTAAAAGAAAATAAACAAGAAAAAGAAAAAGATAATCGAACTGAAGAGGAAAAAACTGCTGATGTGATGGGGCAAATGCTTTCTTTCTTTAAAAAGCTAGATGTGGAACAGATGCAACACCATTTAGCGAATGTGACGAGTGCTATTGGTAGTGTGCAACAAGTGTTTCAACAATTTCAAGGGAAGCCCGCGCGGCAAGAAGAAAGTACTTCCGAAAATAATCCATTTTTCTTTCAGAAGGATTAGGGGGGAAAGCGGATGAGAGCAGAAATTATGGAGTTTATAAAGGCGGATGAGGATTTATCTCGCTATATTAGGGAGCAACCGTACTGGTATAGAAAATTAACGCGAAACCCTGAAGAAAAAGAGGCATTTGAGTTAGCGGCTATGCAACATTTCAAAAAAACGATACCAGATAAAGTTGAGAAATTTCAAAATCAATTGGCAGTGGCTTCCATTATGATCGATATGTTTCAGTATATGAAGCAGCAAAATACAACATAATTGGAAGGGAAAACTATGTCCGTCATGCAGAACTTTTGATACAATAGAAGCGGATTATTTAAAAAGGAGTTGCAGCATGAGCATGACGGAAATTTGTTTAGTACGACATGGACAAACTGATTGGAATTTTCAAGAGATTATTCAGGGACGTGAAGATATTCCACTTAATGAAGTGGGAAAGAAGCAAGCAAGTCAAAGTGCGGCTGCTTTGCAAGCGGAAGCATGGGATGTAATTATAAGTAGCCCATTAATTAGAGCGCACGAAACAGCTAAGGAAATCGCAGGGGCTACAGGACTGGAATCGATTTTATTAGATGAGCGATTTGTTGAACGTAATTTTGGTGAAGCTTCTGGGAAGCCGGTTGCGACTGTTAGGGAGCTAATTGCAGAAGGTAAAGTAGAAGGTATGGAGCAAGATGAAGAGATTGTAACTCGTTGCTTTGCTGCTGTAAAAGATGTTGCAGAAACTCATTCTGGCAAACGTATTATCATTGTAGCTCATTCACATGCGATAAAAGCAATTTTACATGCAATTGCACCGGAAGATATTTCGTTTAAGACACCATTAAAAAATGCATGTATTAGTTACGTGAAAGAAAATAGTGGGAAATGGGATGTTCTGAAATATAATATTGCGGAACATATTAATGTATAAGTATGTGCTAGAATTATATGGAAAATAGTTAGAGTGATATCTTTCTGTTTAGTGAGGCACTTCAATTAGTAGTTCTATTCTAAATGTGGTATGATGGATACTCGGAGGTGTCTCTCATGATTGTAGCGACGCTGGAAAGCGTATTGATATTAGATAAGGCAGAGCAGCTTGCAAAAGCGATCATCTGTTCAGATATAGCAGAAGATTATCGTAAGTGTTATAAAGAATTGCATGAAGATGTGGAAGTTCAGACGTTAATTCAGCAATTTACAGCGATGAAAGAACGATATGAAGAAGTGCAACGTTTCGGTAAATACCATCCTGATTATACTTTTGTTTCGACGAAAATGAGGGAGTTAAAGCGTTCTATAGACTTACACGATAAGATTGCAGCTTTTAAACGAGTAGAAACAGCTTTGCAAAAGTTGTTAGATGAAGTTAGTGTAGCAATCGGTTCGGAGGTGTCTTCTTCCATCAAAGTTCCAACAGGAAATCCATTTTTTGATGCTGGTGGCTGTGGTGGCGGTTGTGGTACTGGCGGAGGTTGTGGCTGTAAAACGGGGTAAATCACCCCGTTTTTTAGAAGGTAGAAGAAAACGTATACAGAGTTTGTCCTGTAATGTCATAAATTTCTGATTGGTTTTCATAAAATATAAAATATATGTTTTTAAAAGGAGAAGATGGAGAAGATTATGTTCGGGCAACGACAAAGTATGATTGTTTATTTACATTCATTGAAACATGCCAAGATTTTAAGGAAATATGGTAACATACATTACATATCAAAACGCTTAAAATACGCAGTAGTATATTGTGATATGGAACAAATTGAGCATATGATGCAAAAGTTGAACAAACTTCCTTTTGTGAAAAAGATAGAACCGTCGTACCGCCCGTATTTAAAAACGGAATTTGAAAATTCACGTCCTGATCGGGCAAAAGAATACGATTATAGCTAATAAAAAAATCCCTTGCTAATTTTAGCGGGGGATTTTTTATTTGAAATAAAGTGTTATTTCATTGGAGGAATGAAATTATTCATTCGTAAAATACCAATTAAATGATTGAAGAATAGTTCTTTTTCTGGGAAAGTTGTGGATGGTTTTACCGTAAAGGTAGTTACTTTTTTTCCTAGTTGTTCAGCTGTTTCTTCAAATAAAATGACGCGTTTACTTTTTTTATTTTCAAGTACAGGAATGCCTTCACGACATATGTATAATGGTTGGAAATCACCAGTAGTAGTTGGTTTTAATATTACAACAAGTGAGCACACTTTTTTTTCATTTTTAATCGTTTCAAATTGTAACATATGTGTTATACGTTCTTGATTTGATTTGGCAATTTCAAGTAATTCATATAAATCAGAGTAGCCTTCTCCGAGTTCTATAAAGCGTTGAATCATATTTTTTCCTCCTCTTTCTTTTACTTACTGTACCATCTCATTTTTTAAATGAAAAGTAGACAAAGAAAAAAAACCCTGCAAAGCAGGGCCCTTCTTATACTAGCTTGTACTAGTAAGAAGGCAAAGGGAGAGGAGAAACCGGAGGAAGAACTTATGGGGAAACGTAAGTCTTCTCCGCGGTTGGCAACAACATCGAAGGTGATGTTGTTATAATTATTTATGTCCAATCTAAATGAAGATATACATCATGAAATTAAATTTTATGTTTGGCTTTTTATTTTTCTTTTTTTTATTTTATGATAGGATAAAAAAGGTAAAGTGAAATGAATAGTTCGTGTTAGCGAATAGTGAAATGAATACATAAAAATGCAGAGCGGTTATTTTAAGCTAAGTTCTTCTAGTGTTCGTTGAAAGATGAATGGAATCGTATAGTTTGGTAGCGGTTACTGAATGGAGAAGGGCTTTCTATAATTGCTCGATAGATTGAAATAAAGGTAGTGACAACAGATGAGAGTAGTTTCAGGAAAATGTAAAGGGCATCCACTTAAAGCGGTGCCAGGTAATACAACACGTCCAACGACAGATAAAGTAAAAGAATCAATTTTTAATATGATAGGCCCTTATTTTGATGGTGGTACCGCTCTTGATTTATTTGGCGGTAGTGGTGGTCTTGGAATTGAGGCTATAAGTAGAGGGATTGATAAAGCAATCTTTGTTGATCGAGATAATAAAGCGATAAAGGTAATCCATCAAAATTTAGAAAGTTGTCGCATACAGGAACAAGCTGAAGTATATCGAAATGATGCAGAACGTGCGGTAAAGGCTCTTATAAAACGTGAAATATCATTCGATCTTATATTAATTGATCCTCCATATAAAGATCAAAAAATTGTATCTTTAATTAGTGTGATGGATCAACATGGATTGTTACATAGAGATGGATTAATTATGTCAGAGCATGGTAATGATGTGGTTTTACCTGAGTCTATAGGGAGACTTGTAAAAGTAAGAGCTGAAAATTATGGGATTACAGCAATATCGATTTATAAGTATGAAGGTGAGGGGACGGAATGACTAGTATAGCTATTTCTTCGGGAAGTTTTGATCCAATTACCCTTGGGCATCTGGATATTATTAAAAGGGGAGCAAAAGTATTTGATGAGGTATACGTAGTAGTTTTAAACAACTCGTCAAAAAAACCGTTCTTTTCAGTTGAAGAGCGCTTAGATTTAATTCGAGAAGCAACAAAGGATATCCCGAATGTAAAGGTAGATTCACATAGTGGACTATTAGTGGAGTATGCGAAAATGCGTAATGCAAACGCGATTTTACGTGGGTTACGAGCGGTTTCTGATTTTGAATATGAGATGCAAATTACTTCTATGAATCGAAAATTAGATGAAAATATTGAAACATTTTTTATTATGACAAACAATCAATATTCATTTTTAAGCTCGAGCATTGTGAAAGAAGTTGCGAGATATGGCGGAAGCGTAGTAGATCTTGTACCTCCTGTTGTAGAACGTGCTTTAAAAGAAAAGTTTCAAACCCCGTTAAAGTGAACGGGGTTTTTCTTTGTTGCTACGAAAAAATAATAAGATAACATATACATATAAACAAAATAATGTGAATATCGGTCCATAATGCACAAAGGATGTCCAAATTTCATGCAATATAGAAGAATGATTTGGTAAAAATACGGGGATATCTTTTTGCATGGGTGAAAAAGATGTTACTTTTTCATAAAATGGTTTCCAAAATATAAGAGTGAAAATAGGAGCAAGAATACTTTGAATAATTCGCGCGAAAAAATAGGGCTTAAATCGGATGTCTGTTTCAGCTAATATGCTAGCAACTTGTGCCTGAATAGAAAGGCCGCTAAATGCTAAAATAAAGCTTGTTACCATAGCTTGCTGCAGGAGGGGTGTTTCATTTACTTGACTAATCATTTGGCTTCCGAGTGTCATTTCAAAAATGCCTGATAATATCGGAAGGCTAAATTCTGTAGTTAGTTGGAAGAATGATAAAATATGTTGCATAATAAAAGAAAGTGCTGCTGTAATATGGAATACAGTAATCATTTTATTTAAAACAGAGAATAAAATAATAAATCCACCAATCATAAGTAACGTTTGAATAGAAGAAACGATAGCGTCCCCAAGTAATTTTCCTATTGGTCTTTTTTCTTGCATGCGTGTCTCGTGTAGGATTGAAAAAGGGTTTTGAAAAGGACGTTTTTTAGTAGTATGTTTATCATTCGTGGAAACGTTGTTATTGCCGTAAAAACGCATCAATAACCCGACGGCAAAGTTACTTAAATAATGTGCAGCAGCTAATACGATTCCTAATTTCGGATTATTGAAAAAACCGATAGAAACAGCTCCAAAAATAAAGAGTGGATTAGATGAGTTTGTAAAAGATACGAGGCGCTCTGCTTCGATTTGTGTTAGCTGATTACTTTTACGCAGTCTAGCGCTTAATTTGGCGCCAGCAGGGAATCCTGAAGCCATTCCCATTGCCCAGACAAATCCGCCTATCCCTGGAACGCGAAAAAGTGGTCGCATGAGTGGTTCTAATATAACACCTATAAATTTTACAACACCAATACTAATTAGAAGTTCCGCAATGATGAAAAACGGTAAAAGTGAAGGGAATACAACTTCCCACCATATATTTAACCCTCGAATGGAAGCTTGCAAAGCAGCTTGGGGGTGGAGTACAAGAGAAAAGGTTAAAAACAATGTTGATATGGTAAGGAAAGCCGTTTTCCATTTTTCATACATGTAAGTAAATCCCCCTTTGTCCCAAAAACGTTCATTTCAGTATACGTGGATACGTGGTGAATTTAGACCATAAGTATGAAAAAAGGAATGAAAAAAAATAAAGGGTGAGAAAAATGAAAGAACCGAAAATTGGTTTAGCTCTTGGGTCTGGGGGGGCAAAAGGATTTGCTCATATTGGTGTTATAAAAGTTTTAAGGGAAAATGGTATACCGATTCATATGATTGCAGGAAGTAGTATGGGGGCATTAGTTGGTACATTTTATGCAGCTAGCTCAAACGTTGAAAGGCTGTATAAACTGGCAAATGTTTTTAAGAGGAAATATTATTTAGATTTTACGGTTCCGAAAATGGGATTTATTGCTGGAAAACGTGTCAAAGATATGATTAAAATGTTTACATATAATAAAAATTTAGAAGAGTTAGATATCCCGACGGCTGTTGTGGCTACTGACATCTTGAAGGGGGAAAAAGTAGTTTTTACAAGTGGTCCTGTTGCAGAGGCGGTGAGAGCTAGCATATCTGTACCTGGAGTGTTTGTGCCAGAAAAAATAGATGGACGATTATTGGTGGATGGCGGAGTGATTGATCGCATTCCAGTATCGGTTGTGAAAGAGTTAGGTGCCGATATTGTTATTGCTGTTGATGTATCCCCGATTAAAGTGAATGGAGAGGTTACGTCTATTTATGATGTAATTATGCAGAGTATTGAAATTATGCAACATGAGCTTGTGATGAATCGGCAAATTGCATCGGATTTAATGATGCGACCAGCTGTAGAACAATTTAGTTCACGTGCTTTTACAAATATTGAAGACATTATTCGAGTTGGAGAAGTAGAAGCTGAAAAACATGTTGCAAATATTTTTTTATTAATTGAGCAATGGAAGGAGAAACATAATGTTTAAGCGTTTTCGGTTTATATATGCAATTTTAATAGGGGTTATATTGGCGATGTTACTTGTTTACGTACGTTTACCTTATTATGTAACAAAACCAGGAATGGCGGCCAAATTAGAGCCATACGTTCAAGTGGAGGGTGGAACGAAAGAATCTGGTGATTTTATGCTTGTTACGGTTTCAATGGGACCAGCAAATGTGGTGAATTTAATAGCGGCACAGTTTAATAAATATACACATATTTCGAAAGCGGAAGAAATATTGCAAAAAGGTGAAAGTGATGAAGAATATCAATTTCGCCAAAATTATGCGATGAAAGATTCGCAAAATGCAGCCATCTATAATGCTTATAAACGTGCAAATCGTACTGTTTCTTTTGAAAATAAAGGTGTATTGGTTGCTGGTGTAGCGAAAGGGATGCCGTCAGAAGGAAAGCTTAAACTTGGAGATGTTATCGTAGCTGTCGACGGAAAAACTTTTGAAAAGACGGAGCAATTTATTGAATATATGACAGGGAAAAAAGAAGGAGATACAGTAAATATTGAGTACAAGAGGAATGGAAAACAGTTAAAAGAAGATCTAAATGCAAAGACCATCCCAAATGGAAATGGACGCGTTGGCATAGGGGTTTCTATCGTTACGGAAAGAGAATTAGTGGTAGATCCGAAAGTGAAAATTGATTCTCATGAAATAGGCGGACCATCGGCAGGCCTAATGTTTACATTAGAAATATATAATCAACTTGTGGAAGATGATTTAACAAGAGGGCATGAAATAGCTGGAACAGGGACGATTAATGAAAAGGGAGAAATTGGACCGATTGGTGGTATTCAGCAAAAAGTGGTCGCTGCAAGTGATGCTGGTGCTGAAGTGTTCTTTGCGCCAAATGAAAAAGGTGCGGAGAAATCGAATTATAAAGATGCACTTGAGGCTGCGAAAGATATTAAAACAAAAATGAAAGTTGTGCCAGTAGATACGCTGGATGATGCATTACTGTATTTGGAAAAAATGGGCGAGAAAAAATAAACCTCTCTGAAAAAGAGAGGTTTTTTTATAGAAATTTTGCAGTTGATTCATCATAACGAATTGGGTGGTGTGTTGCATCTTGTTTTAGTAGTTGTGTTCGTAATGGTTCTTGCATGATGGAGAAATATACAGAATTGGCTTTTCTCTCTATATGTAAAATAGGATGGTCAAATGTTTTTGTATGGGTAAGGATGGGAAGTTCTATTTTTTTCTTGTTTTTTGAAAGGTAAGTTTGTCCTTTTTGTGACATGCCTAGTAGACGAATGTACGGTGCATGCTGCTCTATATTTGCGCTATGTATTTCTTCTTTTGTTGTATTTGTTAAAATGTGTGTACAAGCTCTTTGTAATCTAGTCCACGTATAACGCTTCGTTTTTAATGCTTCCATGAATGAATGGAAGGAGGAGCTGGTTTGTATTTTTGATAAAATACGATGCTCTAAACCTTCTTCTATTTCATATATATGTCGTAAGTCTTCCGGAGACATCGTCATGAGTTTGTATTTAAAAAATGGAAAGTATTGTTCCCAATTATGTAAAATCCCGTAGTTTTGTTTGTAACTTGCTAAAAGAGAAGCAGTCGCTTTTGGGATAAAAGGTTTAATTTCTGCAAAAGAACTATTTTCGCTAAAAAGTTGCTTACGAATACTAGTTGCGCTTGCAATATGTTGATCGCTAAATGTTTCATCATGATAATGAGATGCGAATCTTTTTATCGTTTGTGCTTGTATAGAACTATTTTGTAAGAAAATTGATTTCATGTATTGGAATCCTAATATGTTATTCGGTTGTGACATGTCTATGTTTTTTTCGGATGGTAAAATGTGTAGGAAGGCGTCAGATGTAGCTTTTGCGTAACTGTTACCCGCATTCATAAATTGCTTTACAAGACGATTAAAAGTCTCTTCTTCATTTTTTTGCACAGAGATGGTGTTATGAAAATTTTCGATCTGTCCATCTTCACTACCGAAACAAATTTCAGAAACGTGTAGAGCGTTTAAAATGGAAATAGCACCATTTGCAAAGGTTTCAGCCTTTTGTGTTGAAAAGGCATATGGAAGCTCTACAACAAGGTCTACACCGCATGATAAGGCCATTTTGGTACGATACCATTTGGATAGGAGCGCTGGCTCACCACGCTGTAAAAAAGGGCCACTCATAACAGCGATTGTAATATCAGCGTGTGTTAACTTTTTTGTTTGTTGCACATGATAATCATGACCGTTATGAAAAGGGTTATATTCAACAACAATACCACTGGCTTTTATGGTAATCTCTCCTTTCGATGTAGCATCTTTTTGAAAAACGTGATACTCTATATATTATTTACTATGATGACTTCATTATAGTGTAAAGAAAAAACATTGACAAATATAAAATGGCTAGCTATAATTTTGTTTGTTGCCTTGAGGTGATATGATATGAAATGGTCCATCCATCAATTGAATAAATTGAGAAATAAAGGATTGACATTGGATGAGATGGTAGATGTAAGTGAGCTACAAGAGGTCGAGAAAGATATTCGTGAAATTAATCCTGTTCATGTAACAGGAAGGGTTGATTTTGGCTCCGGTAAGTTTACGTTCCATCTACATATAACTGGAAGCATGGTTTTACCATGTTCTCGCTCTTTAGTAGATGTGACATTACCATTTGACATTAAAACAACTGAGGTGTTCCAAACTTCACAAGAAGAATTTGAAACTGAAGCTGAAATTCATTGTTTAGAAGGAGAAGTACTTGACTTACTGCCCGTAATCAAGGAAAATATACTTTTGGAGATTCCAATGCAAATTTTCAGTGATGATGTTTCTGGTGGAGCACCGATGCAAGGTCAAGACTGGCAAGTGATTTCGGAAGAAAACAAAGAAAAGACTGTTGATCCACGATTAGCAGGACTTGCAAAGTTTTTTGACAAATAATCGGAAGACTGGTTTAGGCCTTCATATGAAAATAACTATTTCTTTTAAGGAGGTGGGAAGAATGGCTGTACCTTTTAGAAGAACTTCTAAAACAGTAAAAAGAAAGCGTCGTACGCATTTCAAATTATCAGTACCTGGTATGGTAGAGTGCCCAAGCTGTGGTGAAGCGAAATTAGCTCACCGTGTATGTAAAGCATGCGGTACTTACAAAGGTAAAGAAGTAATCAGCAAGTAATTGCGGGAAATAAACGTAGAAGATATCTTCTACGTTTATTTTTTTTTTGTCTTATTCTTCATTTGTTGTATTCTATCTTTTCTAGTAACTGCATATGTTTAATAAAAAATGCATAGGGAGGACTAGAGAGATGGCGACAACAAGACAAGATGCTTGGACTGATGATGAAGATTTGCTTCTGGCAGAAGTAGTACTCCGGCATATTCAAGAAGGTGGAACGCAATTATCTGCCTTTAAAGAAGTGGGAAGACATTTATCTCGTACACCAGCAGCATGTGGATTTAGATGGAATTCTTACGTTAGGAAGCAATACAAAGAACGTATCGAAGAAGCGAAGCAACTACGTAAAGTAGAAAATTATGAAGTGAAAGAGACGAAAGTATTAGAGCCCACGTCAATTACTTTGAATGATGTTATTGATTTCTTGCAAAATTATAAAGATGAAAACTCCTTAATGATGTTGCAACAGCAAATTGAATCGTTACAAACAGAGAGAGAGAGTCTTTTGGAGCGATTATCAGTATATGAGGAAGAATATAGAACATTGCTTGATTATATCGATCAAAAAAGAAGTGTAATGGTAGCAGAAAGAAATAGTGTTCGTTCGAATGGGAAGTTAGAAAAGTTAAAGAAATAAAAAAACAGCTGCTATGTAGCTGTTTTTTTTATTTCTTATGCAGACTCTTCATTTGTAACCGCATTCAAATTTGTTTCTGGTTTCCAAACATAAAAATCACCATCGGGTACTGATACAGGCTGGAAATTTAATTTATCCCAAAAACCAGCTGAATGGATACGTGCGATCGTTTTAATTGGGAACTGTAGCCCCTTCGCATAATTTACAAGCATTTCTCCGAATCCTTGTTTTTGGAAAGTTGGTAATACTTCAAGTTTATAGAGTTCTAGGTAAGTACCTGTAATTTCGAATGGTTCCCCGCCGTTTCTTTTCATATATAGACTCATACGTGCAATTAGTGATCCGCCATAATAAATACCGTAATATGGAGATTCACTATCATTTTCAATAATATTTGCCTGTAATTCTTCTAACATGGATAGTTCTTGAGCTCCGCAACCTTTAAATTTTTTAAACTCGTCTAATGTTTTATAATTGATGAGCAAGCGCTCAACTTTTGGGAATCCCATAACATCACATCCTTTTCTTGTCTCGTTGAATGCAGAAAAGTAAAAATATTTATAATAATATTATAACTCATTTTTTTATTTTTATGAAGATTATAGTATATTTCTTTTATTATTTTTTTGAGGATTTGCTAAACTAAGAGTAGAAGTATATGAATAGGTAGTATATACATATTGAAGAAGAGGTTGCATTTGTTTGTCAAAGAGCAATGAAATTGTAAACTGTATTCATGCAATTAAGGAAGATAAAGTGAAACTGTAATCGGTGGGATTTGTTCACCTGTAGTTAATTATGATTCCGCGCCAATCAGGTTTTTGCGGGATGAAAAGGGGGAGGGAAAAGGGACTTATGTAACGTGTTCATATGAGTTCCTTGTGTGAAAATGAAAATCGGAATTGTAGGACCAGGAGCGATCGGTCTATTGTATGCATTTTATTTACAAAAAAGTAAGCAAAATGTTACGTTGTTTACAAGGACAGCTAAACAGGCTGAGGAATTGAATGTAACGGGTGTAACTTGTATGAGGGAGGGGGAATCTGAAACGGTATTCCCGCCTGTTTTACCAATAGAAAGTATGCTAGATCAGAAGCTAGACTATATATTTATTGCTGTTAAGCAATATCATATAACTGACATACTGCCTTTTGTGCGAGGGGAATCCTCATTAATCTTTTTGCAAAATGGAATGTCGCATCTTCATGCTATGAAGCAAATCGGGAATGAAAATATTGCGGTTGGGATTGTAGAGCATGGTGCGAAAAAAGAAGAAAAACATATCGTTTATCATACAGGGATAGGTGTAACGAAGTTTGGAATCGTGCACGGCCAGTCTATGCAGTTTGAAAAAATATTTAATTGTTTTCCTTTTCCTCATTTTCCGATTCAAATAGAAGATGATTGGAAGAATGTTATGCACAAAAAATTAGTAGTTAATGTATGTATCAATCCATTGACAGCATTATTACAAGTTCAGAACGGAGAGTTGATTACGAACCCATTTTTTTATCGATTGATGGAACAAGTATTTCAGGAAGTCGTCTTTCTCGTTAAAGAAGAAAAAGAAATGGTATGGGAAATGGTACGCCGCGTATGTGAAAGAACGTCTCATAATACATCATCTATGCTGGCGGATGTCAGAGCGAATAGACAAACGGAAATTGGTGCGATTGTTGGATATGTGATAGAAGAAGCTAAGAAACAGCAACGATCTGTTCCAACACTTCAATTTTTGTTCAATGCAATAAAAGGATTAGAAGTAAAAGAATAAGTGTAATTCTTTGCTTTTACGGGCAACATTGACTACAATGTGGATTGGTGAGAGAACAGGATACGAAAGGAAGAATTATATGGAGATAAAAGAGATCTCTGTTCCGCAACAAGGTGTTGTAGCGGACTATATGAACGGTAAAAAAGAGATACAGTCGTGTTTTGACTATATGTTAACAGAAGATGCTTTTAAGCAGCGTGTACATGATTTGCGTGAGAGGGAGTTTTTCCGCCAAGATTTAGTAGCGCATTTATTAGAATATAATACAAAATTACAAGCGGGAGAAGCTACGATTCAAAATGTAAAAGCGCTTGGAGATGAAAATACATATGTTGTTATAGCTGGACAACAAGCTGGGTTATTAACTGGACCACTTTATACAATTCATAAAATTATTTCAGTTTTACAGCTTGCCAGAGAAAAGGAAGAAAGTTTAGGTGTTAAAGTTGTTCCTGTTTTCTGGATTGCTGGTGAAGACCATGATATGGATGAAATTAATCATACTTTTGTAACGAAGAATAAAAAAATAAAAAAGACTATTTTTCATGATCGTAATCCGAAAAAAGCGAGTGCTTCAGAGTCTGAGCTTTCTTTGGAAGACTGTAGAAAGTGGATTGAAGAAATTTTCAAAACATACCCTGAAACGAATTTTACAAAGGATGTATTGCAATTTATTGATGATTCTTTGGGGAAATCGAATACGTATGTAGATTTCTTTGGCCATCTTATTATGAAAATGTTCGTGAATTCTGGTTTAATTCTTGTCGATTCGCATCATCCTGAATTAAGAAAATTAGAAGTGCCGTTTTTCAAGCGAATTATAGGTAAGTATAAAGAAGTGCAAGAGGGGCTTCATAACCAACAGGAAGTAATTAAAGAATTAGGATATAAACCGATTATTGAAACAAAGTATAATGCAGTGCATATATTCATGGAAATTGATAACGAGCGAGTGTTACTTGAAGATAATCAAGGAAAGTTCGTTGGGAAGGATGGAGCGTATTCCTTTTCGTATGAGGAATTGATGGAAGAGATGGAGAGAAGCCCGGAACGCTTTAGTAATAATGTCGTAACGCGCCCTCTTATGCAAGAGTATGTATTTCCTACGCTCGCGTTTATTGGAGGGCCAGGGGAATTAGCTTACTGGAGTGAATTACAACAAGTCTTCCATACTATCGGTTTCCGAATGCCACCTG
The DNA here is from genome assembly GCF_001884045.1 of Bacillus mobilis. Lineage (GTDB taxonomy): Bacteria > Bacillota > Bacilli > Bacillales > Bacillaceae_G > Bacillus_A > Bacillus_A mobilis. The sequence continues at coordinate 377,638 of NZ_MACF01000046.1, forward strand.
TCGTTCCGCGTATTACAATCACTTATATAGAGAGGGATATTGCGACAGATTTACACGATTTACAATTGCAAGACAGTGATCCGTTTTTAAATAACGTGGATACGCTGCGTGAAAACTGGTTATCTAATCAAATAGAGGAACCGATAGATGATCGATTTGTAGAGGCGAAAAAAGAAATCATTGATATCCATACGTCATTGCAACAGTTTGTGAAGAAAATAGATCCTGGATTAAGTACGTTTGCAGGGAAAAATGAATTCAAAATTAATGAACAAATTGAACTGTTGGAAAGAATGTTGAAAAGAAATGTTGAGAAAAAACATGAAGTGCAGTTAAATAAATTCCGTCGCATACAATTTGCGCTTCGTCCATTAGGGGCGCCGCAAGAGCGTGTGTGGAGTGTATGTTACTATTTAAATCAGTTCGGTTTGGATTTTGTTGATCGTGTAATGGAAAACCCGTTTTCTTGGGATGGAAAACATCATGTTATAAAACTATAGAATCTTGCTCTTAGGAGCAGGATTTTATTTTTGTTCCGTTGAATTTACTGTGAAGTGAAATTTTTCTGAATTATTAATTTAAAAATAATGGATATCGTAATTATGCAGGATACTTAAATATATGACAAAATAGCACAAAATGTAAACGTATTATTATCTTTTTCGACAGTTTTTTATTTAAATTCCCGCAAAAGATGATAAAATTTAGTATATAATAAAAGAAAATAGCGATTTGTATAGTATGCTGCCTTTGTAGGCAAGTTAAATGAGTCGTTCTTTCATAGTATTTCGTTCTCTAATCGTGAAATGTGCGTTTAGGGGAAGAGATGCATTCAACATAATTAATTGAAAAAAGAGTAGGTGCAACAATGTTTAAACACGTAACAGTGCTTTTAAAGGAAACAGTAGACGGCTTAGATATAAAGCCAGGTGGTACATATGTAGATTGTACACTGGGGGGAGGAGGACATAGTTCTTATTTATTATCCCAATTAACTGAAGGTGGAAAATTAATCGCGTTTGATCAAGATGAGATAGCGATTCAAAATGCGAAAGAAAAGTTTTCTTCATACGGTGAGCAGTTCATAACAGTAAAAAGTAATTTCCGTTATTTATCTGAAAAACTACAGGAATTAGGTATAACAGAAGTAGACGGTATTTTATTTGATTTAGGTGTTTCATCCCCGCAATTAGATACACCAGAGCGTGGCTTTAGTTATCATCATGATGCACCGTTAGATATGCGAATGGATCAAGATGCCCCCTTAACAGCATATGATGTTGTAAACAGCTGGTCATATGAGCAACTTGTAAGAATTTTCTTCCAGTATGGTGAAGAGAAATTTTCAAAACAAATAGCTAGGAAAATTGAAGCATACCGTGAGAATAAAGCTATTGAAACGACAGCGGAATTAGTAGAACTAATTAAAGAGGGTATCCCAGCTCCTGCTCGTAGAACGGGTGGACATCCTGCGAAGCGAGTGTTCCAAGCAATCCGTATTGCCGTAAATGATGAATTGAAAGTATTTGAAGAAGCGTTGGAATCTGCAATTGAGATGGTCAAGCCAGGCGGAAGAGTTAGTGTTATAACATTCCATTCTTTAGAAGACCGTATTTGTAAAACGACGTTTAAGCGAAATAGTACAACTCCACAATTGCCACCAGGATTACCGATTATTCCTGACGAATTTAAGCCGAAATTAAAGCTTATTACAAGAAAACCGATTTTACCTTCTGATATAGAGTTAGAAGAAAATAATCGAGCGCGTTCTGCGAAATTGAGAATCGCTGAAAAACGATAAAAAGGGGAGAGAGGTATGAGTAACTTAGCTGTAAAGTACAAACAACAAGCGCAAGAAGAGGTACAGATTCAAACGCCCCCACAGCAAATGGTTCAGCCAAAAGCTAAAGCGAAGATTACAAGAATCGAAAAACTGTTGTATGTAGCATTTATTGGCTTTTTATTGTATGCCTGTGTAGCGTTTATTGGAAATAAAGCAGGCCTTTATCAAGTTAATGTAGAAGCAGCGACGATAGAACAAAAGATTGTGCAGCAGCAAAAAGAGAATCAAGAGTTACAGGCTGAAGTAGAGAAGTTAAGTCGCTATGAACGAATCGCTGAAGTTGCAAAAAAACACGGGCTAGAAATTAATGCGAATAATGTGAAGGGCCTCAAATAAGGCAATAGGTGTGAAGGGAAAATGAAGAGAAATATGACTAAATTTCATACCAATAAGGGAGCAGGGTACTTTATGATTTTATTCCTCCTGCTCTTTTTGCTATTATTAGCCCGATTTTTCTACATACAAGCAACAGGAACAGTGCATAATCAAGATTTGGATAAACTCGCTCAGCAAAAACATAGTAAAGCAGGAGTTCTCGAAGCAAATCGAGGAACGATTTATGACCAAAATGGTCATGTATTAGCGCAAGATGCAAACTCTTATAAACTTGTAGCGGAATTAAAAGGTGCGAAGCCGGTTGAGAATAAAGAGGACACTGCAAAGAAAATTGCAGGAGTACTTGGAAAAGGCGAAGAGGATATTTTAGCTGCGTTAAATAAAGATAAAAGTCAAGTGGAATTCGGGAAATTAGGTAGGGGCTTGACGAAAGAACAGAAAGATCAAATAGAAGCATTAAAAATGCCAGGTATATCTTTTATTACTGAAAATGCCAGAGTATATCCAAACGGTGATTTCGCATCTTATGTCGTAGGTCATGCGAGACCTGATGATAAGGGGATTGCTATAGGACAATTTGGTTTAGAAAAGAGTTTGGATAAGTATTTAGGAGCTTCTAACGGAGAAGTAGCTTATACAGGCGATCGTAGAGGTGTATCTCTTGACGGCGGAAAAGTGAATGTAAAGGCACCTAAAAATGGAGATAATGTATATTTAACGCTTGACCAGCGTATTCAAAGTTATTTAGAAGACGCAATGAAAGAAGCGAGTAAACATTATGAACCAGAAAGTTTAATAGGGATTGTTGCGGATCCAAAAACAGGGAAAATACTAGGGATGTCTAGTAAGCCTAGTTATGATCCGAACCAAGAGAATAATAAGTACTTTTATAATGACGCAATTGCAAATGCATTTGAACCTGGGTCAACAATGAAAATATTCACGCTAGCAGCAGCTATTAATGAAGGTGTGTATAAAGGGCAAGATTATTATCAGTCTGGTACATATCAAGTCGGCAACCGAAAAATAAAAGATCATAACGGCGGCGCTGGATGGGGATCTATCACATTTGATGAAGGGGTAGAGCGTTCTTCAAACGTAGCGTTTGCAATTTTAGGGGATCAAAAACTTGGTCCAGAACGTTTCCGAAAGTATATTCATAGCTTTGGATTAGATGAAAAAACGAACATTGATTTACCTGGTGAAGGTTCAAATACAATTATATTCGATCAGCAAATACAGCAAGTTACAACAGCATTTGGACAAGGTTCTACTGTAACGCCAATTCAGCTTGTGCAAGCTGCAACTGCTATTGCAAATGATGGGAAAATGATGAAACCTTATACAGTTGATAAAATTGTAAATCCAATAACAGGCGAAGTAAAATTAGAACATAAGCCAGAAGAAGTGGGAAAACCTGTTACAAAAGAAACAGCAGCGCAAGTAAGACAGTTATTAGAACGTGTTGTTACATCGCCGAAAGGAACAGGAACTGCTTATAAAGTCGATGGTTATTCAGTTGGTGGTAAAACAGGAACAGCGCAAATTCCGGATGGAAAAGGTGGCTATATGACAGGGAGAGAGAATTATATATTCTCGTTCTTAGGTATGGCACCTATGGATGATCCGCAACTTGTTGTATATGTAGCTGTTAAACAACCGAAATTGAAAGATGATGAGAGTGGCGCACAACCTTTAGCTGATATTTTTAAATATGTAACGAAGAATAGTTTAGAGTATTTAAAGATTAAGCCTAATGAAGTGAAAGATCCGAAGAAATATGTGAAAGAGCAGCAAACTGCTGTTCCAGATGTAACCGGAAAAACGATGGAAGAAGCGAAAAAAGCTATTGATAAAGCAAAACTTCGTCCAATCGTATTAGGTGAAGGGAAAGTGCAGCAGCAAGTACCGAAAGCGACTGAACAAACATTGAAGGGTGACCGAGTCTTCTTAGTAGGAGATAAACCTACAATGCCAAATATACAAGGTTGGGCGCTTCGTGATGTTATGAATTTAGCAAAAACATTAAAGCTTAACTTAAAACCTACTGGTACAGGGTACGTAACCGAACAAAGTGTGCCAGAAGGAACATTGTTGCAACCTGGTACAGAGTTAGGTGTAACACTTATACCGCCACTTGAACCACAACAAGAAGCAGAAAAACCGTAATGGTAAAATAGAAGAAGTTCTAATTAAATAAGTACAAGCATATATTGGAACAAGCTAGGCGTAAGGGAGGCTTGTTCCAATATGCGTGTATCAAATGTAACGGTTAGAAAACGACTTATTTTTATACTTATATCAGGTATACTTATTTTCACTATCATCGATATTCGTCTTGGATATGTGCAATTTTTTCTTGGCAATATGTTAACAGATCGTGCGAAGGATTCGTGGAGTCGTAATATTACTTTTGAACCTGAACGTGGTAAAATTTTAGACCGAAATGGTGTGGAACTTGCTACGAATAAAAGTGCCCCAACTGTCTTTGTTGTACCGAGGCAAATTGAAAAACCAGCAGAGACTGCAGAGAAGTTAGCTGCAGTATTAGGTGTGGAAAAAGATGAGATTTATAAAAGAATTACAAAAAAAGAATCAATTGTAAGGTTAGATAAAGGCGGAAGGAAAATATCACATGATAAAGCGAAAGAGGTACGAGGTTTAAGTTTGAAAGGTGTTTATATCGCAGAGGACTCGATCCGGTACTATCCATTTGGCAACTTTTTATCACACGTATTAGGGTTTGCAGGTAGTGATAACCAAGGTCTTATGGGACTAGAAAAATATTATGATAAAGAGTTAAATGGTGATGACGGTCATGTGCGTTTTTTTGCAGATGCAAAAGGACAAAGGATGCCTAATGTTGGTGATGATTTCAAAAAACCAGAAGCTGGTTTGAATTTAGGTTTAACAATTGATGCACGTATTAATAGAATTATGGAAAGAGAAATGAATATTGCAGAGTCGACATATAATCCAGATGGTATGATTGCGATTGCAATGAATCCGAAAAATGGTGAAATTTTAGGTATGTCGAGTCGGCCGAGCTTTGATCCAGCAGATTTTCAAAGTGTTTCTCCAGAAGTGTATAATAGAAATTTACCAGTATGGAGTACGTATGAGCCTGGTTCAACGTTTAAGATCATTACGTTAGCAGCAGCCTTGAATGAAAATTTAGTAGACTTAGAGAAAGATACGTTTTATGATGATGGAGCAGCTGAAGTGGGTGGAGCTAGATTGAAATGCTGGAAAGCAGGAGGCCATGGTAGCCAAACGTTTTTAGAAGTAGTTCAAAACTCATGTAACCCAGGATTTATTGAACTTGGTGATCGTCTTGGTAAAGACCGATTGTTTAAATATATTCGTAATTTCGGCTTTGGACAGAAAACCGGAATTGATTTGCAAGGTGAAGGTAGTGGGATTTTATTTAATTTAGATAAAGTCGGTCCAGTCGAGCAAGCGACAACTTCATTCGGTCAAGGTGTTTCTGTTACGCCAATTCAACAAGTAGCGGCAGTAGCAGCGGCTGTGAATGGTGGAACATTGTACCAGCCGTATATAGCTAAGGAATTTATTGATCCGAAGAACAATCAAGTTGTAAGCAAAAAGACACCTGTGGAAAAAAGAAAAGTTATTTCCAAGGAAACTTCAGAAAAAGTTCGGTATGCATTAGAGAATGTTGTAGCAAAGGGATCTGGTAAAGGTGCTTTCATTGATGGCTATCGTGTAGGTGGAAAAACAGGTACGGCTCAAAAAGTGAAAGATGGTAAATATTTAGAGAATAATTATATAGTATCTTTTATCGGCTTTGCTCCAGCGGACGATCCGGAAATTGTTGTTTATGTTGCTGTTGATAATCCGAAAGGTGTAACGCAATTTGGTGGAGTGGTAGCAGCGCCAATTGTTGGGAACATTCTTCGTGATGCACTTCCTGTTATGGGCGTGAAACCGAGAACAGAACAAGTTGAGAGAGAATATAAATGGGGCGATATACCAACTGTGGAAGTTCCGAATTTAATTGGTATGAAAAAGAAAGATTTACAGACGCAACTCGTCGATTTGAAGCTTGATATAAGCGGAGACGGAGATAAAGTTATTAAACAATCCCCAGAAGCAGGAGCTAAAGTAAAAGAGGGCTCAAAAATTAGAATTTACTTCGGGAATTAAAGGTAACCTAGTACGTTTTATGGTACAATTGGTGGAAGTGAGTTCTTTATAGAAGAGTTACTTAATTTGAGACCGTAAGAGTTTCAATTATAAATAAGTCTATTTATTAGACACAGTAGCACTTACCTCCTATTTTACATATTTAGGAGGTAACGTGTTGCTTATTAAAAAAGAGATAAATACACAATGTAGAGAGGGTTTAGTGAAATGAAGTTGCATACACTTGTATCATGTTTGCATGATTTTCCAGTTGTTCCAAAAGAAAATCCAGAAATCACATCTATAGAAGCTGATTCACGTAAAGTGAAAGAGGGAAGCTTATTTATATGTATGAAAGGATATACGGTTGATAGCCATGATTTTGCTAAGCAAGCAGCGGCACAAGGAGCGGCTGCTATTGTTGCGGAAAGACCAATTGATGTTGACGTTCCAGTTGTACTTGTGAAAAACACTTTTCGTTCGTTAGCGATTTTAGCTGATTATTTTTATGGTCAACCAACACACAAGTTACATTTAATCGGAATTACAGGTACAAATGGAAAGACAACAACATCGCATATTATGGATGAGATTATGCGCGCACATGGTCATAAAACGGGGTTAATTGGAACGATTAATATGAAAATCGGTGATGAAACATTTGAGGTGAAAAATACAACACCAGATGCACTAACACTTCAACAGACATTTTCAAAAATGGTTGAGCACGGTGTAGATAGTACAGTAATGGAAGTTTCGTCACATGCTTTAGATCTTGGTCGTGTACACGGATGTGATTACGATGTAGCAGTGTTTACAAATTTAACACAAGATCATTTAGACTATCATAAAACGATGGAAGAATATAAACATGCAAAAGGGTTGCTATTTGCACAACTTGGCAATAGTTATAATCATAATCGTGAAAAGTACGCGGTACTGAATAACGATGATGCTGTAACTCCGGAATATATGAGAAGTACTGCGGCGACTGTTGTAACGTATGGAATTGATACAACAAGTGATATTATGGCCAAAGATATCGTTATGACGAGTGGTGGAACTACATTTACGCTTGTCACACCGTATGAAAGTGTAAATGTTACGATGAAATTGATTGGGAAATTTAATGTATATAACGTATTAGCGGCAACAGCGGCAGGACTTGTTTCTGGTGTAAGTTTAGAAACGGTTATTGATGTAATCAAGCAACTAGCTGGAGTTCCGGGACGTTTTGAAGTAGTTGATGGTGGACAAAATTATACAGTTATTGTTGATTATGCACATACACCAGATAGCTTAGAGAATGTATTAAAAACAGCAAAACAGTTTGCAAAAGGCGATGTATATTGTATCGTCGGTTGTGGCGGAGATAGAGATCGAACAAAAAGACCAATCATGGCAAGTGTTGCAACAAAATATGCAACTCACGCAATTTACACTTCAGATAACCCAAGAAGTGAAGAGCCGGGGGCTATTTTAGATGATATGGTGCAGGGTGCAAATGGGAATAATTATGAAGTAATTATTGATAGAAAAGAAGCGATATACCATGCAATTGCTAACGCGAAAGCTGAAGATATCATCATTATTGCTGGTAAGGGTCATGAAACGTATCAAATTATTGGTAAAGATGTTCATCATTTTGACGATCGTGAAGTCGCTAAAGAAGCAATTACAGAGCGTTTAAACAACGAAGAGTAACAACGTGAGAGGAGGACTACATGTGCTTGAGCAAGGTTTATTAGTAACGGCTGGGGTAGCATTCTTAATTTCTGTTGCCCTTTCGCCATTGTTTATTCCATTTTTAAGGAAATTAAAGTTCGGACAGAGTATTCGTGATGAGGGACCAAAGTCACATCAAAAAAAATCAGGGACACCGACAATGGGTGGTATTGTCATATACGTATCTATGATGGTAACTTCACTTATTATGGCAATTAAATTTAATCATTTAGGTGCAGAGGTTTCGTTATTATTATTAGTGACTTTTGGCTACGGATTAATTGGATTTTTAGATGACTACATAAAGGTAGTTAAGAAGAGAAATCTTGGTTTAACATCAAAACAAAAACTAGTAGGTCAGCTTGTTATTGCTATTGCGTTCTTTTTAATTGGAAAAGGGCAAGCGTTCCACACATACATCATGATTCCGGGAACAGACGTTAAGTTTGAACTAGGTTGGGCGTATTTTGTACTTGTATTATTTATGCTTATTGGTGGATCAAATGCAGTTAACTTAACTGACGGTTTAGATGGTTTATTATCAGGAACAGCTGCTATTGCATTTGGAGCGTTTAGTATTATTGCAGTCGCACAAGAGCAATTTGGAGTAGCTATATTCTGTATGGCAGTTGTAGGAGCTGTACTTGGATTTTTAGTATTCAATGCAAATCCAGCGAAAGTGTTTATGGGAGATACAGGTTCTTTAGCTTTAGGTGGAGCCATTGCAGCTGTAGCGATTTTATTAAAACAAGAATTACTACTTGTAATCATTGGTGGAGTATTCGTAATGGAAACTTTATCTGTTATTATTCAGGTCATTTCTTTTAAAACAACAGGAAAACGTGTCTTTAAAATGAGTCCATTACACCATCATTATGAATTATGTGGTTGGTCAGAGTGGCGTGTTGTTGTGACGTTTTGGTCTGTAGGATTTTTATTAGCTGTGTTAGGAATTTATATCGGGGTGTGGATGTAATTGAAAACTGTAACTGAATTTCAAAATAAAAATATTCTTGTATTAGGCATTGCAAAAAGTGGTTATGCAGCAGCGACGCTGTTACAAAAATTAGGGGCAAATGTTATTGTAAATGACGGAAAGCCTTTAGCGGATAATGTACTTGCTGCAGAATTACAAGCAAAAGGAATGGACGTTGTATGCGGTGGTCATCCTTTAGAATTGTTAGAGAGAAATATTTCTCTTGTAGTAAAAAATCCAGGAATCCCGTATTCTAATCCAATATTAGTAGCTGCGAAAGAAAAGCAAATTCCGATTGTTACGGAAGTGGAATTAGCATATCGTATTTCAGAAGCTCCATTTGTTGGGATTACGGGGTCTAACGGTAAAACGACGACGACAATGCTTACATTTGAAATGCTAAAAGAAGGACAAAAGCATCCTGTAATTGCAGGGAACATTGGAACTGTAGCGTGTGAAGTAGCACAGGATGCAAAAGAAAATGAAGTTGTAGTTACAGAACTTTCATCTTTCCAATTGATGGGAGTAGAATTGTTCCAACCTAAAATTGCTGCGTTTTTAAATTTATTTGAGGCCCACTTAGATTATCACGGGACGAAGAAGGAATATGGTTTAGCAAAAGCAAATATCTTTAAAAACCAAACAGAAAATGATTATAGTGTAATAAATGCAGATGATGCAGATGTGATGGCTTTATCTGCTTATAGTAAAGGGCAAAAAGTACTATTCTCGACAACGAAAGAAATTGAAGATGGTGCGTGTATAAAAGAGAATGCTCTTTATTTTAAAGGTGAAAAAGTTGTTGAATTAGGCGATATCGTTTTACCTGGTCAACATAATTTAGAAAATATTTTAGCAGCGATGAGTATCGCAAAATTATTGGGTGTTTCTAATGAAGCGATTACGGCGGTGTTAAAACGTTTTACAGGTGTAAAACATCGTTTAGAATATGTAACAACTATTAACAATCGTAAGGTTTATAATGACTCAAAAGCAACGAATATGTTAGCGACTGAGAAAGCTTTATCTGCGTTTACACAACCGATTGTGTTATTAGCAGGTGGGCTTGATCGTGGAAATGAATTCGATGATTTAATTCCGTATTTCAAAAATGTAAAAGCAATTGTGACATTTGGACAAACAGCTCCAAAATTAGTAAGAGCTGCAGAAAAAGCGGGATTAGATACAATTGAAAGTGTCGATACTTTAGATGAAGCTGTAGTGAAAGCTTATGCTCATTCTACAGATGGCGATGTAATCCTTCTTTCTCCAGCATGTGCAAGCTGGGATCAATTTAAAACATTTGAAGAAAGAGGAGACATTTTTATACAAGCTGTGCATAAACTTATATAAAGTAAATCAAAACATCAGTAGGCTAACACCTACTGATGTTTTGTTACATAGGCAAAAGTTTCTGCCTAAAGAGGTGGTGTTTATGGGTAATGAAGAAAACGCCTGATTTTATTCTCATCATCGTTACACTTGCGTTGTTAACAATCGGAATGATTATGGTGTATAGTGCGAGTGCGGTTTGGGCCTCTTATAAAATGGGGGATTCATTCTTTTTTGCAAAAAGGCAATTACTATTTGCAAGTCTAGGTGTAGTGGCTATGTTTTTTATTATGAAGATTGATTATTGGGTGTGGCGTACGTATTCAAAAGTAATTTTGCTAGTTTGCTTCATTCTTCTTATTCTTGTTCTTATTCCTGGAGTAGGACTTGTTCGAGGAGGAGCGCGAAGTTGGATTGGAATCGGGGCATTTTCCATTCAACCGTCAGAATTTATGAAGTTTGCGATGATTATTTTTTTAGCGAAGTTTTTAGCGGAACGACAAAAATTAATTACCTCTTTTAAACGTGGCTTACTACCAGCACTAGGTTTTGTATTTCTTGCTTTTGGAATGATTATGTTACAGCCAGATCTTGGGACAGGAACGGTAATGGTTGGGACATGTATCATCATGATATTTGTCTCGGGAGCAAGGGTCTTTCACTTTGCAATGTTTGGTTTGCTTGGTGTAGCAGGATTTGTAGGGCTAATTGCATCAGCACCGTATCGGATGAAACGTATTACATCATATTTAGATCCGTGGTCAGATCCGCTTGGAAGTGGATTTCAAATTATTCAATCGTTACTCGCAATTGGACCTGGTGGATTATTCGGGCTCGGACTTGGACAAAGTAGACAAAAGTTTCTTTATTTACCTGAACCACAAACAGACTTTATATTTGCAATCTTATCTGAGGAATTAGGTTTTATTGGTGGTTCATTTGTGTTATTATTATTTAGTCTGTTATTATGGCGTGGGATTCGTATAGCTTTAGGAGCGCCAGATTTATATGGTACGTTTTTAGCAGTAGGTATTGTGGCGATGATTGCGATTCAAGTAATGATTAATGTTGGTGTTGTAACAGGATTGATGCCTGTTACGGGTATTACTTTGCCGTTTTTAAGTTATGGTGGATCAAGTTTGACATTAATGTTAATGGCAGTAGGTGTATTATTAAATATAAGTCGCCATTCTCGCTACTAAACCCTGTTTTATAAGACAGGGTTTTTCGTATGTGCAAGAAGAAACATGATGTATATAGAAATAAATACGACTGAAATCAGAAAAGAGAAGCGGAGGAGTTAGTAGTGCGTGTATTAGTAAGTGGTGGGGGCACTGGAGGTCATATTTATCCGGCTCTTGCTTTAATAAGAGAAATAAAAAAATTAAATCCGGAAGCAAGGTTTTTATATATTGGTACGGAGAGTGGATTAGAGAGCACAATCGTTCCAAAAGCAGGTATACCGTTTCAATCTATTGTTATAAGTGGATTTAAGCGTAAAATATCGTTAGATAATGTGAAAACGGTGATGCGTTTCCTAAAGGGTGTACAAGATAGTAAACGATATATTCGTCGTTTTAATCCGGATATTGTGATTGGAACGGGTGGATATGTATGTGGACCAGTTGTATATGCTGCGGCAAAATTAGGTATTCCAACTATTGTACATGAACAAAATAGTGTACCTGGTGTAACGAATAAATTTTTAAGCCGCTATGTTGATAAAGTTGCAGTTTGTTTTGAAGCGGCTGCAGAACATTTTCCACAGTCAAAAGTGGTAATGACAGGAAATCCACGAGCATCAGAAGTAATGGATCAGAATGGAATGAAAGGAAAACGTTCCGTAGGTTTATCTCTTCCTAAAAAGTCCGTACTTATTTTTGGTGGAAGCCGTGGGGCTAGACCAATTAACGATGCTTTCGTTGAGGCAATTGAACAGTTTGGAAATAAAAGTTACGAAATATTGTATGTAACCGGTGAAGTTCATTATGATAAAGTGATGGAAGCTGTGAAGCAAAAAGGGAATCCGAATAATGTTATTATTAAACCTTTCATTCATAATATGCCAGAGGTACTTACAGGTGTAGACCTTGTTGTTTCAAGAGCGGGGGCAACAACACTTGCAGAATTAACAGCGCTAGGTAAGCCAAGTGTGTTAATTCCGAGTCCTTACGTAACAAATAACCATCAGGAAAAAAATGCGCGTTCTGTTGTCGATAAAGGAGCAGCAAAAATGTTACTTGAAAAAGATTTAACAGCAGAAACGCTTATTCGTGATATTGATGAAATTTTATTAGATGCACAAACATTACAAAATATGAAGCTGGCTGCGGCACAATTAGGTATTCCAGATGCAGCAAATAAGCTGTATGAAGTAATGAATAAGCTTGTAAAAAAATAACGTTAGGTGAACGCCCTGCATACTACTGTAATAAGGATAATTAGTATGGGGGAGATTGTTTATGGAGCAATTAGTAAATGAGCTTATAGAAGCAAAAGTTGGTCGCGTGTTAGTGAATGAAGCGTTAGCGCGTTATACCACTATGAAAATAGGTGGACCAGCTGATATTTTAATTGTGCCAAAGCATGTTGCCGGTATTGAAAAAACGTTGCAGTTAGTAAAAAAATATAAAACAAAGTGGACAGTAATTGGTCGCGGTTCGAACCTTCTTGTATCTGATTTAGGTATAGAAGGTGTCGTTATTCGTTTAGGAGAAGGATTAGACCACTTAGAAGTCGAAAAACATAGAGTAAGAGTTGGTGGTGGGTATCCCCTTATTAAATTATCAACTTTACTTAGTCGTCAAGGGTTATCCGGTCTGGAATTTGCCAGTGGTATTCCAGGAAGTGTTGGTGGTGCAGTGTATATGAATGCAGGAGCACATCAATCGGATATATCAAACATATTATCAAAAGCTCTTATTTTGTTTGAAAACGGAACAATTGATTGGTTAACGCATGAAGAAATGGGGTTTTCCTATCGTACTTCTGTATTGCAAACGAAACGTCCTGGTATTGTTTTGGAAGCTGAGTTTCAATTGCAGGTAGGAGAGCGTGAAGGAATCGTAAGTGTCATGCAAAAGAATAAAGACTACCGCCGTGAAACACAGCCGTGGAATCATCCTTGTGCAGGAAGTATATTTCGGAACCCAATCCCATACTTTGCAGGAAACTTAATAGAAAAGGCGGGGCTTCGTGGTTATCAAATAGGCGGAGCTCAAATTTCTGAAATGCATGGGAATTTTATTATTAATACTGGGGGAGCCAGTGCGCAAGATGTCTTATCTTTAATTGCATTCATAAAACAAACAATCAAGGATAAATTTGGCGTAGAAATGCATACAGAAGTAGAAATCATTGGAAGATAACGGTTATTCGTTCCGCTCATTATCATTTATGTTATAATAAGAAGATAAGAACGGCATGAGGAACATGCCGTTCTTTATGTTACGTAGGGGGATCGTACATGAAAAATAGTAAAGTGATTAAACTACAGGATCGTGTACCAAAGTTAAAAAATCAACAGAAGAAAAACAAGAAAAATGTTAATCATCGGTTGATTCTATACATATCAATTTTATTTTTATTAGTGCTCTTTTTAATTTACTTTCGGTCTCCACTAAGCAATATCAAAAAGATAAGTGTGTTTGGAAATCATTATATGACAGATGAACAAGTGATGAAAGAATCAGGTGTGACGTATGATACAAGTTATTTCCGAGTGACAGCACATAAAGCAGAAGAAAACCTAACGAAACGAAAAGAAATTAAAGCGGTAAATGTAAAAAAACGTTTTCCAAATAAAATTGATGTTCATATTGAAGAATATTTAACGATTGGTTATATAAACAAAGATGGGAAATTACAACCGTTATTAGAGAACGGGAAAACACTCGATGTACTTCCGAACGGAAAACTCCCTGTTGCAGCGCCAATTTTTGAACCTTTTAAAGAGGAGAAAATGAAGGAGTTAATTGCTGAGCTTGAAAAATTAACACCAACTATTTTAAGATCTATTTCTGAGATTCGTTATTCACCGACGAATGCGAATGAAGATCATCTTACTTTATATATGAACGAAGGATACGAAGTGAGCACTACGATTCAAAATTTCGCAAAGCGTATGGAAGCTTATCCGCTTATCCTAAAAACAATTGAGCCGGGTAAAAAGGTATTAATTGACTTAGAAGTAGGGGCATATACGAAAGAATTAGGAGCGGAAGAAAAAAAAGAATAGAAAGATAGTTTTCACTACGTCATGGTAGAAAAAACGAAACGAATGTTCTGCTTGATGCATCTGAATTTACAAGAATGGTTCATTTGATGAAAAAGATGTAAAAATTCTTAGATTCATACTAGGATTGGTACAAGTTTCACTTTTCTATGAGTACATCTTAGTGTAGACTTATACTTGGCGGTAATCTTTACACTTGAAATAGAATTATTTCAAGATAAGCAGTTATTCACAGTTTACTGCGATATTCTTAAATGAATGTTAAATAAAAATAAGAAAAATATAGGGTTAAAAAAGGGAAACGTATAAAGACGTTGAATATTTTTCTTATAAATAGTAAAGTTGCGATTGTTGTTCCATATATTGAGTTGTATGGTATAAATAAAGAAGGAGGTGCCAAAGAATGAACAGCAATGAAATATATGTTAGTCTTGACATCGGTACATCCAATGTTAAAGTCATCATTGGTGAAATGGTTAATGACAGCTTAAACATTATTGGTGTTGGAAATGTAAAATCAAATGGTTTAAAGAAGGGATCGATAGTTGATATAGACGAGACTGTTCGATCAATTAAAAAAGCAATTGAACAAGCTGAGCGCATGGTGGGAATCCACATTGAGCAAGTTGTAGTAGGTGTCAATGCAAACCAGGTACAGCTACTTCCTTGTCATGGAGTAGTCGCTGTTTCAAATGAAGATCGTGAAATCGGGAATGAAGATGTCTTACGCGTTCTAGATGCAGCACAAGTTGTGTCAATTGCTCCAGAACGTGAGTTTATTGATGTGGTACCTCGACAGTTCATTGTAGACGGTCTTGACGAGATTAACGATCCACGCGGGATGATCGGTGTAAGATTAGAAATGGAAGGTACACTTATAACAGGCTCGAGAACTTTACTACATAACCTACTTCGTTGTGTAGAAAAAGCAGGTCTTGAAATAGTTGATATTTGTCTTCAACCTTTAGCGGCTGCAACAGTTGCTATATCTTCAGATGAAAAACATAGAGGAGTAGCCCTTGTTGATATGGGGGGAGGATCTACAACTTTATCTATTTTTAAAGATGGAGAGTTACAAGCGACGAGCGTATTACCGTTAGGTGGAGACCATATAACGAAGGATATTGCGATTGGGTTGAAAACTTCAACAGAAAATGCAGATCAAATTAAGTTGAAATATGGACATGCTTTTTATGATACAGCATCTGAAGAAGAGATGTTTACGGTTCCTATTATGGGAAGCGATCAAACAGAACAATATTCTCAGTTGGAATTATCGGATATAATAGAGGCTCGTGTAGAGGAAATTTTAATGTTTGTTCAAGATGAAGTGCGTAAGTTAGGAGTAAAGCAAGTAGCTTCTGGTTATGTACTAACTGGTGGAATTGCTTCTATGCCTGGTGTTCTTGATCTTGCATATGATATTTTACATGAAAATGTTCGTATAGCGACTCCTGATTATATTGGTGTGCGTGAGCCCCAATATACAAGTGGAGTAGGATTAATTAAACATTCTTATCAAAAAGCTAAATTACGTGGAAAAAATGTGCAGGAAAAGCAAGAACATTTTGAACCAGTACCAGCACCAGCACCAACGCCGGTACAACAGCAACCTGCGAAACAAAAAACTCGTAATCAAAACAATAATAATCAAAATGATGACCGTATGATGTCAAAAGTAAAACGTGTATTCCGTTATTTATGGGATTAAAATTGGACACGAAAAATGAGGTTCTAGGGGGATTTCGACATGTTAGAGTTTGATACTACTCAAGATCAATTAGCGAATATAAAAGTTATCGGTGTCGGCGGTGGCGGAAACAATGCTGTAAACCGTATGATTGAACACGGTGTACAAGGTGTAGACTTTATCGCTGTGAATACTGATGCACAAGCATTAAATCTATCAAAAGCTGAAACAAAAATGCAAATTGGTGGAAAATTAACACGTGGACTTGGTGCAGGTGCAAACCCTGAAGTAGGGAAAAAAGCTGCAGAAGAAAGTAAAGAACAGATCCAAGAAGCACTTCGTGGTGCAGATATGGTCTTCGTAACTGCTGGTATGGGCGGCGGAACTGGAACTGGTGCAGCTCCAGTTGTTGCCCAAGTTGCAAAAGAATTAGGTGCATTAACAGTTGGTGTTGTAACACGTCCATTTACATTTGAAGGACGCAAGCGTGCAACACAAGCAGCATCTGGTATTGCGGCATTTAAAGAAAATGTAGATACACTTATTGTAATTCCAAATGATCGCTTATTAGAGATTGTTGATAAAAATACGCCGATGTTAGAAGCATTCCGTGAAGCAGATAACGTATTACGTCAAGGTGTTCAAGGTATTTCTGATTTAATTGCAACACCAGGTTTAATTAACTTAGACTTCGCAGACGTAAAGACAATTATGTCTAATAGAGGTTCTGCTTTAATGGGTATTGGTTCTGGTAATGGAGAAAATCGTGCTGCTGAAGCTGCGAAAAAAGCGATTTCTAGTCCATTATTAGAAACATCTATTGATGGAGCTCAAGGTGTTATCATGAATATTACGGGTGGAGCTAACTTAAGCTTATATGAAGTACAAGAAGCGGCAGACATTGTAGCTTCAGCTTCAGATCCAGAAGTAAATATGATCTTCGGTTCTGTTATTAATGAAGGATTAAAAGATGATATCGTTGTAACTGTAATTGCAACTGGTTTTGATGATAGTGCTGCGACGCAGCCACCAAAACCAATTATCCGTCCGACTGCGAATCACACGCAACAACAGCAACAGCAAGTAGCTCAACCTTCAAAACAACGTGAAGTTAAGCGTGAAATGAAACGTGAAGAGCCGGTTGTGCATGAGCGTCATACAGATTCAGATGACATCGATATTCCAGCATTCTTACGTAACCGTCGTAGACGATAAAAGAAAAGGAGCTTTCATGCTCCTTTTTTGTTTTATAAAGGAAAAAGATCTGCTAAGCAGGTCTTTTTTTATTTTGTATATTTCGATTTATCCAGCTGTTTTTCGGGCAGTAAGCCCCCAATCTGAAAATTCGGCGAAAGCAAACAAGTATAGTATTCTATGAAACATATACTTTTATTTTTTACCGACAGATTCTGTCTAGAAAGCACAAAATAACAAAAAAACACCTCCGCAAATTGACACACTTTCCTATTGGATATGCATTATACTAGTCTCAACTCAAAAAAAGAGGTGAATTGTTTGGTTGTTTACGCCGACGTTGTTTGGTTGCTAAACGCCTGCATTGATTTTCTTTTACTTTTATTAACAGCTACCGTGTTAAAAAAGAAGATCAAAAGATGGAGGCTTGTGTTAGGGGCATTTATAGGTTCAACCATTGTTATTTTTGCCTTTACTCCTTTTGCTTCTATGATGACACATCCAATTATGAAACTACTGTACTCGTTACTAATTGTGTATACAGCATTTGGGTTTACAACGTTTAGAAATTATGCACAAACTGTTTTTACTTTTTACTTTGTAACCTTTATGGTTGGCGGAGGGTTAATTGGCACTCATTTCTTTTTGCAAACGAATGAAATGGTAAATGGATTGGTTCAATCTCAATCCATTTCTTATGGTGATCCAATTAGCTGGTTGTTTGTCGTTTTTGGTTTTCCAGTAATTTATTATTTTTCTAAAAAGCGTATTGAAAGCGTAGAGGTTACAAAAATACACTATGATCAAATTGTGAAATTGAAAATTCAATTAGCTGAAGAGGAACTAGAACTTGCAGGTTTAATTGATAGTGGGAACCAACTTTACGACCCGTTAACAAAAACACCCGTTATGATTATGCATATTTCATCATTAGAACATTGCTTGCCAGCGTGGTTAACAGAACAAATTTATTCCAAAACAGAGATTCCTCAAATACCAGAGAATGATTCTGGGTGGGCGACAAAATTACGATTAATTCCTTTCCGAGCAGTAGGAGTAGAGAGTCAATTTTTATGGGCCGTTAAGCCAGACAGTGTGCAAATTGATTATGAAGGTAGTTCTATTGTAGTCAGCAAAGTATTGATTGGATTAAATACACAACAGTTGTCAACCAATGGAGAGTATCAATGTATTGTGCATCCGAAAATGTTAATTTCGCAAAAAGTAGTAATTGCTTAATAATGGGAGGCGGGATAAT
Organism: Bacillus mobilis; assembly: GCF_001884045.1. Taxonomy (GTDB): domain Bacteria; phylum Bacillota; class Bacilli; order Bacillales; family Bacillaceae_G; genus Bacillus_A; species Bacillus_A mobilis. The sequence continues at coordinate 396,372 of NZ_MACF01000046.1, forward strand.
ATGATGAAATTAAAATTTTATTTAGTATACCTTTGGTATAAAGTATTGTTGAAATTAGGAATTAAGACCGATGAAATTTATTATATTGGTGGAAGTGAAGCGTTGCCACCACCGTTAACGAAAGAAGAAGAGGAAGTTCTTTTGAATAAATTGCCAAAAGGAGATCAGGCAGCAAGGTCGTTACTGATTGAACGAAACTTACGGCTAGTTGTATATATAGCAAGAAAGTTTGAAAATACAGGGATAAATATTGAAGATTTGATTAGTATTGGAACAATCGGCCTTATTAAAGCGGTTAATACATTTAATCCAGAAAAGAAAATAAAATTAGCAACGTATGCCTCACGTTGTATAGAAAATGAAATTTTAATGCATTTGCGCCGAAATAATAAAAACCGATCAGAAGTTTCTTTTGATGAACCGCTTAACATCGATTGGGACGGGAATGAACTTTTATTATCGGATGTATTAGGTACAGACGATGATATTATTACAAAAGATTTAGAAGCTACTGTAGATCGTCATCTTCTAATGAAAGCATTGCATCAATTAAATGATCGTGAAAAACAAATTATGGAACTCCGGTTTGGGCTTGCTGGCGAAGAGGAAAAGACGCAAAAAGATGTGGCAGATATGCTTGGGATTTCACAGTCATACATTTCGCGTTTAGAAAAAAGAATCATAAAAAGATTACGAAAAGAATTTAATAAAATGGTGTAAAGAAGAAGACCAGCCGTTATCTAGGCTGGTCTTCTTCTCTTTCGTTGTATGGGAAGAGACAACGAAAATGAAAAATGAAGAGAAAACCGCATGCATAAAATCCCCTCCAAAGGAAATACTTTACACTGTACAGCAACTCCCGATAGGAGGGAACACTTTGACGAGAAACAAAGTAGAAATTTGCGGTGTTGATACAGCTAAACTTCCCGTACTAAAAAATGATGAAATGCGTAAATTATTTCGTGAAATGCAAAGTGGAGAGATAAGCGCAAGAGAGAAATTAGTGAATGGAAACTTACGTCTTGTACTGAGCGTCATCCAAAGATTTAATAACAGAGGAGAATATGTTGACGATTTATTTCAAGTTGGTTGTATCGGACTTATGAAATCCATTGATAATTTTGATTTAGGCCAAAATGTAAAATTTTCAACGTATGCTGTGCCGATGATTATTGGGGAAATACGCAGATATTTGCGTGATAACAATCCGATTCGCGTATCTCGATCATTACGAGATATTGCGTATAAAGCGTTACAAGTAAGAGAGAAATTGATTGCAGAAAATTCAAAAGAACCAACAGCAATGGATATTGCAAAAGTGCTTGAAGTGACTCATGAAGAAATTGTTTTTGCTTTAGATGCGATTCAAGATCCAGTTTCATTATTTGAGCCGATTTATAACGATGGGGGAGATCCTATTTTTGTTATGGATCAGTTAAGTGATGAAAAACAAAAGGACGAGCAGTGGGTTGAAGAGTTAGCATTGAAAGAAGGAATGAAGCGTTTAAATGATCGTGAGAAAATGATTATTCGAAAACGTTTCTTCCAAGGAAAAACACAAATGGAAGTCGCAGAAGAAATTGGGATTTCTCAAGCGCAAGTGTCACGTTTAGAGAAATCGGCTATTAAACAAATGAATAAGACGATTCAAGGATAAGGTTTCACCATTTATGGTGAAACCTTTTTATATGTAATATAGTTTGTCTTCGCTCATAGTAGGGAAGTTGTGTTCATATAATGAAAATCATATGGGGTTAGTAGAGGTGCTTCCTGTAAATTTGAGAAACGGTGTTTTTTCAATTCGTCATATATAAGGGAGAGGATGAAAGTGATAAGAATTTCGGAGTTGCAGATGAAAGAGATAATAAATGTTTCGGATGGAAAAAGGCTTGGAAATATTGGAGATATCGAAATTGATATAAACACAGGGAAGATCGGGTCTATTATTATTTCCAAACAGGCACGCATGTTAGGGATTTTTGGGAAAGATGTAGAAATTGTAATTCCTTGGAAGGAAATTGTGAAAATTGGGGAAGATGTCATACTTGTTAGAGTAAATCCGGTTAATTCTGTAACAGAATCAATACAAACACCGACAATTTCATAAAGAATATTACAAATTCCTCTTTTTTTTCTGTTGGGATTATGAAAAAATAAAAGTATGGTAAAATAGACAGGAAGTACCATGCTTTTTTATGTTATTTTAATTAAAAAGGGGTCGCTTTGTTATGAGAGAACCATTTAAATATGTGGACGGTATACTGTATTTACAAGCGTGGAAAGAACTTGGAAACATTACTGCTGGATTTACGACAAAAGATGATGGGATAAGTACGGGCTCCTTTCATGCGATGAATTTAGGATTACATGTGAATGATATCGTGGAGAACGTTCATGAAAACAGACGTATTTTAGCAAATAAGTTACAAAAACCATTAGAAAACTGGATTTGCTCTGAACAAGTTCATGATCATCATGTTGAAAAAGTAGGACAACAGGAAAAAGGAAGTGGCGTCTATTCATATGAAGACGGTATTTCAAAAACAGATGGCATTTATACGACTGATAATGATGTTCTTTTAACATCATGTTACGCGGATTGTGTTCCACTCTATTTTTATGCGCCATCACATGGTATGATAGGACTTGCGCATGCTGGATGGAAAGGGACTGTAAAAGAGATTGCAAAGGAAATGATTCAAAAATGGAATGCAGAAGGGATTTCAAGTGATGAAATTCATGTTGCAATTGGACCAGCAATTGGATCTTGTTGTTACGTTGTTGATGATAGAGTGTTAACAGCAGCAGAGCAAGTAGTAAACGGTTCTGTCCCTTATAAAAAAATTTCTGATGGGCAGTACGCAATTAATTTAAAAGAAATTAATCGTATATTATGTGTGCAAGCAGGCATAAAAGAAGAGAATATTGTAATGTCATCTCTTTGTACAAGCTGTGAAGAGCAACTATTTTTCTCTCATCGCCGTGATCAAGGTAAGACAGGGAGAATGTTGAGTTTCATAGGTTTTAAGGAGGAAGAAAGCAAGTGACAGTACAAAAAAATTTAACAACTGTAAACGAAGCAATTAAACAATCTTGCGCACGAGCAGGACGTTCGTTGCAAGATATTAAACTCGTTGCAGTTACAAAAACGGTAGGAATTGAAAAGACAAACGAAGTAATTGAAGCTGGAATTATTGATTTAGGTGAAAATAGAAATGAAGGTTTCTTACAGAAGTACGAACATTTCGGTTCAAAAGTGAATTGGCATTTTATTGGATCATTACAAACGAGAAAAGTAAAAGAAATCATTAATGAAATTGATTATTTACATTCGTTAGATCGCCTTTCACTTGCAAAAGAAATTCAAAAACGTGCTGATAAGAAAGTGAAATGTTTTATTCAAGTGAAAACATCATCTGAAGAATCAAAGCAAGGATTGGCAATAGAAGAAACTATTTCTTTTATTCAAAGTTTGCAAGAACTGGATAAGATTGAAGTGGTTGGACTAATGACAATGGCTCCGTTTACAGAAGAAGAGGAAGAAATCAGACGCTGTTTTAAGGAGTTACGTAAGCTACAAACAGAGGTGCAGGAGCTAGAGTTATTACATGCGCCATGCAGAGAGTTATCAATGGGAATGTCCAATGATTACACGATTGCAATTGAAGAAGGTGCTACATATATTCGTTTGGGGACGATTTTAGTAGGAAAAGCGTAAAAGGAAGGAGAAACTTATTATGAGTTGGTCAAAAGTAAAATACTTCTTTTTTGATACACCGGAAGAAAAAGAAGCAGCTCAATATAGTTATGAAAAGGAGCAAACAGACATGAAGAAGCAGCAAGATCCGCCAGAACAACAAGATGTTACGTTTCCAAAAGCGCAACCGAAACAAAATGTTGTGAGCATTGAAACGGCAAAGCAATCTTCAAAAGTTGTTTTATTAGAACCACGCACATATTCAGAGGCGCAAGGGATTGCGGACCATTTAAAAGGTAGACGAGCTGTTGTAATTAATTTACAACGAATGTCTACTGATCAAGCTGTACGTATCGTTGACTTTTTAAGTGGTACTGTATACGCTATAGGCGGGGACATTCAAAAAATAGGACCGAAAACATTTATGTGTACCCCTGAAAATGTAGATATTGTTGGTGCAATTTCAGAGTTATTCGGTGAAGAAGAAGACACAAATATAAAGAGGTGGTAATACGCCATGGAAACAGTTTTAAGGCTTTTAGTTTATGCTATCGAGATTTACTCGTGGGCACTTATTATTTACATTCTCCTATCATGGTTCCCGGGTGCAAAGGAATCAACTTTTGGAGATGTTCTTGCGCGTATTTGTGAACCGTATTTAGAACCATTTCGCAGATTTATCCCGCCGCTTGGTATGATTGATATCTCTCCACTCGTTGCGATTTTTACATTAAAGCTTGCTACGAAGGGTTTAGTAAGTATATTCGGCTATTTCTTATAGTAAGAGGTTAAATACATGAGCATCTATGAACATTTCAGACCCGATGAAGAGGTCTTTGTGGATAAGGTGTTAGAGTGGAAGCGAGTAGCGGAGTACCATCAAGTGAAGTTAACAGACTTCCTTGATCCAAGACAACAACAAATTGTCACTATGGTGATAGGACAAGGGGATGTTTCTGTACAGTTTGATGGTGCAACGCCTCATGCGGAGCGCAAAAGAGCACTCATTTATCCGGACTATCTAGTAGTAAATGAAGAAGAATTTCAAGTAGAAGTATTGGAAATTGACTATCCTTCCAAGTTTTATACGCTAGAACATAGGCAAATATTAGGTACATTTATGTCTCTCGGTTTAACGAGAGACAAGTGTGGTGATATTTTGCTTCAAGAAGATCGTGCCCAAATTGTAGTCGCAAAAGAAGTTGTATCTTATATTGAGATGAACTTACAATCTATAGGGAAAACGAAAGTTTCCTTATCGCCAGTGCAAGGAGAAAAAATTCTACAGATGCAAGAAACATGGGGAGAGAAATCTGGAACGGTTTCTTCACTTCGTTTAGATGTTATGTTAGCTGAAATGTTACATATATCCAGACAAAAAGTACAACCTTTCATAAAAAATGGTTTAGTAAAAGTGAACTGGAAAACAGTGGAGCAAACTTCTTATGAATGTTATCCAGGAGATGTTTTTTCAGTGAGAGGATATGGCCGAAGTAAATTGTTTTCTGTAGAAGGTAGAACAAAGCGCGACAAATGGAGAATTTTGTATGGTATACTAAAATGATTGGTTTTTTAGAAGGAAATCCTCCTATTTTGTCGAAGAAAAGATATAATTGAAAGAGGAAATTTAGATAATTACTTGGAGGTGGCGTTGTGCCGTTAACACCATTAGATATTCATAACAAAGAATTTGGTCGCGGATTCCGTGGCTATGATGAAGATCAAGTAAATGAGTTTCTTGATCAAATTATCAAAGATTATGAATTAGTCATTCGTGAGAAAAAAGCTTTAGAAGAAAAAGTTGCGCAATTAGAAGGAAAGTTAGATCATTTCTCTAATATTGAAGATACGTTAAACAAATCGATCGTTGTTGCACAAGAAGCAGCGGAAGAAGTAAAACGTAATGCGCAAAAAGAAGCAAAATTAATCGTACGTGAAGCTGAAAAGAATGCAGACCGTATTATTAACGAAGCGTTAGTAAAATCAAGAAAAGTTGCTTTTGATATTGAAGAGCTAAAGAAACAAGCGAAAGTATTCCGCACTCGTTTCCGTATGTTACTAGAAACACAGCTTGAAATGTTAAACAACGATGATTGGGATAAACTAATTGAGCTAGAAGACGAAGTAGATGAACTGTTGAAAAAAGAAGAAACAGTGTAAGCTTGACGTTTTTCTCATTATTACATATAATTTTAAACAACATATTTATTAAGAAAAACGAAGATAGGGATAAGTACCTTTTCATACCTTATATAGCGAACTGAGGATGGTGTAAGCTCAGGATAAGGAGATAATGGGAATATCACCCTGGAGTTCCGCGCTGAACAAATAGAGTAAGCGTAGGCGTATATTCGCGTTAAGAATATAAAGAGGATTGTATACATATGTATAGGATCTACTAGGGTGGTACCGCGGGAGACTTTCTCGTCCCTTTTTGGGATGAGAAGGTCTCTTTTTTATTCCGTTTTTTAAGTGTTTCTTTTATACATGTAAGGAGGAATTGAGCATGGAGTACAAAAATACATTACTAATGCCAAAAACAGAGTTCCCAATGCGTGGGAATTTACCAAAACGTGAGCCTGCAATGCAAGAACAGTGGGCTGAAATGAATATTTATGAAAAGGTACAAGAACATACGAAAGGTCGTCCTTTATTTGTATTGCATGATGGCCCTCCATATGCGAATGGTGACATTCATATGGGACATGCGTTAAATAAAGTGTTAAAAGACTTTATTGTTCGTTATAAATCAATGACTGGTTACTGTGCACCATATGTACCAGGTTGGGATACACACGGTTTACCAATTGAGCAAGCTTTAACAAATAAAGGTGTAAAGCGTAAAGAAATGACAGTTGCTGAGTTCCGTAAGTTATGTGCAGAGTATGCATATGAACAAGTAGAACGTCAACGTGAACAATTTAAGCGTTTAGGTGTACGTGCTGATTGGGATAACCCATACATTACTTTAGAGCCAGCTTATGAAGCGCAACAAATTAAAGTGTTTGGTGATATGGCGAAAAAAGGTTATATCTATAAAGGGCAAAAACCAGTTTATTGGTCTCCAACGAGTGAATCTGCTTTAGCAGAAGCTGAAATTGAATACCAAGATAAAAAATCAGCATCTATTTACGTAGCATTCCCTGTAAAAGACGGAAAGAACGTATTAGAAGGTGATGAGAAATTCATTATCTGGACAACAACACCTTGGACGTTACCTGCAAACTTAGGTATTTCTGTTCACCCAGAACTTGAATACGCTATTGTAAAAGTAAATGATGAAAAATATATTATTGCTTCTGAACTATTTGAGACAGTTGCAAAAACGTTAGAGTGGGAAAATACTGAAGTTGTGAAAACGGTAAAAGGTAGCGAACTTGAGTATACAGTTGCAAAACATCCATTCTACGATCGTGATTCATTAGTTATGCTAGGAGATCACGTAACAACAGATGCAGGTACAGGTTGTGTTCATACAGCACCAGGACACGGGGAAGATGACTTTGTTGTTGGTAAAAAGTATGGATTAGAAGTACTTTGTCCAGTTGATGATAAAGGTGTATTAACAAATGAAGCACCTGGATTTGAAGGCTTATTCTATGATAAAGCTAACAAGCCAATTGCAGAGAAATTAGAAGAAGTAGGCGCGTTACTGAAATTAACATTCATTACGCATTCATACCCACATGATTGGAGAACGAAAAAACCAATTATTTTCCGTGCGACAGCACAGTGGTTTGCATCTATTGAAGCGTTCCGTAAAGAATTATTAGAAGCAGTTGCGGAAACAAAATGGGTACCAGCATGGGGAGAAACTCGTCTTCATAATATGGTTCGTGACCGTGGTGACTGGTGTATTTCTCGTCAGCGTGCATGGGGTGTACCAATCCCTGTATTCTATGCAGAGAATGGCGATCCAATTATTACAGATGAAACAATTAACCATGTAGCAGATTTATTCCGTGAGCACGGTTCTAACGTATGGTTCGAGCGTGAAGCGAAAGATCTATTACCAGAAGGATTTACACATACAGGTAGCCCGAATGGTGAATTCCGTAAAGAAACAGACATCATGGATGTATGGTTCGATTCAGGTTCTTCTCACCAAGCGGTATTAGAAGAGCGCGATGACTTACAACGTCCAGCTGATTTATATTTAGAAGGATCTGACCAGTACCGTGGTTGGTTTAACTCTTCATTATCAACAGCAGTTGCTGTAACAGGTAAAGCTCCATATAAAGGCGTACTAAGCCATGGTTTCGTATTAGATGGTGAAGGACGTAAAATGAGTAAGTCGATTGGAAATATCGTCGTACCGAAGAAAATTATGGATCAACTAGGCGGAGACATTTTACGCTTATGGGTATCTTCAGTTGACTATCAATCTGATGTACGTATTTCAGATGATATTTTAAAACAAGTAGCAGAAGTGTATCGTAAAATCCGTAACACATTCCGTTTCTTATTAGGAAACTTAGATGACTTTAAGCCAAGTGAAAATACAGTAGCTGTAGCTGAACTTCGTGAAGTAGATCGTTACATGTTAGTGAAATTAAATGACTTAATTACAAAAGTAAAAGAAGCATATGAAACATACGACTTCGCTGCTGTATATCATGCAATTCATAACTTCTGTACAATTGATTTAAGTTCATTCTACTTAGACTTTGCAAAAGACATTTTATACATTGAAGGTGCAAACCATGAAGATCGTCGTGCAATTCAAACTGTATTATATGATGTTCTTGTTGCGTTGACGAAACTTGTAACACCAATCTTACCGCATACGGCTGATGAAGTATGGCCATACGTTCCAGGTGTAACAGAAGAAAGTGTACAATTAACTGATATGCCAGAAGCTGTACAATTAGATGGTGCGGAAGAATTAAAAACAAAATGGGATGCATTTATGACATTACGTGATGATGTATTAAAAGCGTTAGAAGTAGCTCGTAATGAAAAAGTAATCGGTAAGTCATTAAATGCAAGCATTACACTATATCCAACTGCAGAAATGAAAGCTATGTTAGAGTCTATTAGTGAAGACTTAAAGCAATTATTCATCGTCTCTGAGTATAAACTTGGTGGCATGATGGAAGAAGCGCCAGCAGATGCGCCGAAGTATGAGCATACAGCGGTTGTTGTTGCTCAAGCAACTGGTGAAACATGTGAACGTTGTTGGGTAGTTTCAGAAACAATTGGTAAAGATGCTGAACATGAAACATTATGTGAGCGTTGTGCAACAGTTGTTAAAGAAAACTATGTAAAATAATAAAAAAACTGACTGTGCCTAAGTGCAGTCAGTTTTTTTTATTGACGATATATTGAAATAACTTTCACTCTCTTTCCTATGAAGGAAAAATGTGTGTGAGGTAAGCATAGAAATTTCGGACACACTAATCGTACATTGCAGCTGGGAGGAATGTACACGTGAATGAAATGTATATGGAAATCAAAGAAGAATTGCAATTGATGCGAAAAGAGTTACAAGAGAGGCTAGCTAAAGAGGTCATGCACAAATATGATACAGAGTTTAGCGAAGAGCTTGGATATGAAATTAAGGAAGAGATAAAGAAAAAACTCCTATTACATGATATAAAAGAGGACTTAAAAGATGTAGAACGTGCATTATTTAAAATGGAAATAGATATGTATGGTATTTGTGAAGAGACAGGGAGAGTAATCTCGGTAAAACAAATGAAGACGATGCCGACTGCCCGTACCATTCATGAATTTTTCTATGAAAAAGTAAATGTATGAATGCGCACAACGATATTATATTACCTTTTTTTAATTTATTTTATTCTTCTATAAAGGTTCATTGTGAAAAGGTTGCAGCTATGCTAAAATTTTGAGGTACACTGTCTTTGTGGGGGAAATGAAAATGATATATTATGTAATAGCGTTATTTGTCATTGCCATCGATCAAATATCGAAATGGCTAATTGTAAAGAACATGGAATTGGGTACGAGCATTCCGATTATCGATAATGTATTATACATAACATCACATCGGAATAGAGGAGCTGCCTGGGGGATTTTAGAAAACAAAATGTGGTTCTTCTACATTATTACAGTCGTTTTTGTAGCATTTATCGTAATTTATATGAAAAAATATGCGAAAACAGACAAACTTCTAGGAATTTCATTAGGTCTAATATTAGGCGGAGCAATTGGTAATTTCATTGATCGTGTATTTAGACAAGAAGTAGTGGATTTCATTCACGTGTATATTTTCTCGTACAACTATCCAGTATTTAATATAGCTGATTCAGCATTATGTATTGGTGTTGTATTAATTATTATTCAAACATTATTAGAAGGCAAGAAAACGAAGGAGTAATTGAATGAGTGAAGTAGTACAAGTAACAGTTGCAGAAGAACAAAAAAGCGAGCGAATTGATAAATTCGTTGCAGAAATAAACAGTGAATGGTCACGTTCACAAGTACAACAATGGATTAAAGATGATGTTGTTACAGTTAATGGAAAGTCGGTAAAAGTGAATTATAAAGTTAGAGAAAACGATGAAATTACAGTAACGATTCCTGATCCAGAAGAGTTAGATATTCAAGCAGAAGATATGAACTTAGAAATTTATTATGAAGATGCAGATGTACTCGTTGTTAACAAGCCGCGTGGTATGGTTGTACATCCAGCACCAGGTCATACAAGTGGTACGCTTGTGAACGGTCTTATGCACCACTGTACAGACTTATCAGGCATTAACGGTGTAATGCGTCCAGGTATCGTGCATCGTATTGATAAAGATACATCAGGCCTATTAATGGTTGCTAAAAATGATGTGGCGCATGAATCACTTGTAAATCAACTTGTAGCAAAAACAGTAACAAGACGTTACAAAGCGATCGTACACGGTGTTATTCCGCATGATAAAGGAACTATCGATGCACCAATTGGTCGCGATAAGAAAGAGCGTCAAAGCATGACGGTTGATGAAAATGGTAAGAATGCTGTTACGCACTTCCAAGTGTTAGAACGTTTTAAAGACTTTACACTTGTAGAATGTCGCTTAGAAACGGGACGTACGCACCAAATTCGTGTTCATATGAAATATATTGGTTATCCACTTGCTGGAGATCCAAAGTATGGTCCGAAGAAAACATTAGACATGAATGGACAAGCGCTTCACGCAGGTATTTTAGGATTCGATCATCCTCGCACGGGTGAGTATATTCAGTTTGAGGCACCGATTCCAGAAGTGTTTGAAGATGCATTAAATATTTTAAGAAAATAGTATTGACAAATCATAAGAAAACTGAGATACTGACAACAGTTAAATAATGATCCTTTAACACAGCCCCGTGAGGTTGAGAAGGTAACGGTTTGAAATACATAGGGTATGCTGTACCCTTTTTTCAAAAGTCCTCTCGCACACGCTGAGAGGACTTTTTTTATACCATTACTCTCACGCAAGAAAAAAAGCTTGGAGGTGTAGAGCATGCAAGAGAAAGCAGTCGTTTTAGATGACCAAATGATTCGCCGCGCTTTAACACGAATTAGTCATGAAATCGTGGAACGAAATAAAGGTGTCGATAATTGTGTTCTTGTCGGAATTAAAACTCGTGGAATTTTTATTGCACAACGTTTGGCAGAACGAATTGGTCAAATTGAAGGAAAAGAAATGGAAGTTGGAGAGCTAGATATTACGTTATATCGTGATGATCTAACACTACAATCAAAAAATGAAGAACCACTTGTAAAAGGTTCTGATATCCCTGTAGATATTACGAAGAAAAAAGTTATCCTTGTAGATGATGTATTATATACAGGAAGAACAGTTCGAGCAGCAATGGATGCTCTTATGGATTTAGGTAGACCATCACAAATCCAACTGGCGGTTCTTGTTGATAGAGGTCATCGTGAACTACCAATTCGCGCTGATTATGTAGGGAAGAATATTCCAACATCAAGTGAAGAGCGTATCGAAGTTGATTTGCAAGAGACAGATCAACAAGATCGAGTAAGCATATACGATAAGTAAAGCCCTTTTAAATGTAGTCCTGTGAGGCTGCCAAAGGGTCTTGGCTTTCATATGTCAAATTTGGCATACGAAAGTGTAGGACTCTTTGTGCACAGGCACAAAGAGTTTTTTTATTGCAAAGAATTAAACTGAAGGAGGATGTAACAATGGAACAAAAGCCAGTGTTAGACGTTAATGAAGTACCGAAACCGGGAAAATGGTTATTTTTAAGTATACAACATTTGTTCGCGATGTTTGGATCAACAGTGCTGGTTCCGTTTTTAACAGGATTGAATCCGTCAGTAGCATTAATATCAAGTGGATTAGGAACGCTAGCGTTTCTTCTTATAACGAAAGGTCAAGTACCTGCCTATCTAGGATCATCATTCGCCTTTATCGCACCGATAATAACAGCGAAAACAGCAGGTGGACCTGGAGCAGCAATGCTCGGTGGTTTGTTAGCGGGACTTGTGTATATCTTAATTTCACTCGGAATTAAGAAGTCAGGATCACAGTGGATTATGAAATTACTTCCGCCAATCGTAGTTGGTCCAGTAGTAATGGTAATCGGTCTAGCTTTAGCACATACAGCAGTTAACATGGCGATGAACGGTGCGGATGGCAAATATAGCTTTACACACTTTTCAGTAGCGTTAGTAACATTAGCAATTACAATTATCTGCTCTATATTCGGAAGAGGGTTTTTCAGTATCATACCAGTGTTACTGGGCATTATCGGCGGATATATCTTCGCTTACTTCCAAGGGCTAGTAAACTTAAAGCCGATAGCTGAGGCAAAATGGTTTGTTGTACCAGATTTCACAGTACCATTTGTAACATATACTCCGGAATTTTCGTGGAAGATTGTACTCTTGATGGTACCAGTTGCACTAGTAACAATTTCAGAGCATATCGGACATCAAATTGTACTTGGAAATGTTATTAAAAGAGATTTAATTGAAAAACCAGGTTTACACCGTTCAATCTTCGGTGATGGAGTAGCAACATTAATCGCATCACTTATCGGTGGACCACCGAATACAACGTATGGTGAAAACATCGGTGTGCTAGCAATTACGAGAGCATACAGTGTATACTTATTCATCGGTTCAGCAGTGTTCGCAATCATGTTCGGGTTTATCGGTAAGATTTCTGCACTGATTCATTCGATCCCAACACCGGTTATGGGTGGTGTATCAATCTTACTATTCGGTGTAATCGCATCAAGCGGATTACGCATGATGGTAGATGATAAAACAGACCTAAGTGACAAACGAAACTTAATGATTGCATCAGTAATACTAGTAATCGGTATTGGTGGAGCGGTACTTCACGTAGGAGAATCGTTCCAAGTAGAAGGAATGGCACTAGCAGCAATTGTAGGTGTACTGTTAAATCTACTACTACCAGAAACGAAACAAATAACACAATCTAAGCAGATTGCTTCATAATAATAACCTTTTAATTCAGTCCTGTGAGACCGGAAAGGGTGGCTTCTTTCTTGCACCCTAGTCTCACATGACTAGGGTATTTTTATACAAAGGTTGTTATAAATATACAAAAGTGGTAACATAAAAATCAGAAAGATGAGGGATGACGATGAGCCATTTGTTAACGATGAGTGAATTATCGGAAGTAGAAATTTCAGAAATCCTAAAAGACGCAGAAGATTTCGCGAATGGAAAAGAGAGCAAAACGACAGAGCAAACTTTTGTTGCGAACTTGTTCTTTGAGAATAGTACGAGAACGAGATTTAGCTTTGAAGTTGCTGAGAAGAGATTAGGACTTGAAGTTTTAAACTTTTCAGCTGATGCATCTAGCGTACAAAAAGGAGAAACTTTATACGATACGATAAGAACACTAGAATCAATCGGAACAAAAGCGGTAATCGTCCGCCATGAGAAAGATCGCTACTTCGATGAACTGAAAGATCAGGTAAATATCCCAATCTTAAACGCTGGAGATGGATGTGGAAACCACCCAACGCAGTGCCTACTCGATCTTCTTACAATTAAACAAGAGTTTGGAAGATTTGAAGGATTAAAGATTGCGATAGTAGGAGATGTTCGTCATAGCCGAGTAGCACGTTCTAATGCAGAAGCATTAACGAAACTGGGTGCAACAATTTACTTTGCAAGTCCAGAAGAGTGGAAAGATGAAGACAGCACATTTGGAACATACAAACCATTAGATGAACTTGTTCCAGAAGTGGATGTAATGATGTTACTTCGTGTACAACATGAGCGTCATGATCATTATGAAACAGACATTATGAAAGAGTATCATGAGAAACACGGATTAACAGTGGAAAGAGAAAAGCGTATGAAAGAAGGAAGCATTATTATGCATCCAGCTCCTGTAAACCGTGATGTTGAAATTGCAAGTGAACTTGTTGAGTGTGAGCGTTCACGCATATTTAAACAAATGGAAAATGGAGTTTACGTAAGAATGGCTGTACTAAAACGCGCCTTACCAAATGTATTAGGAGGAATGAAACATGAATTACTTGTTTAAAAATGGTCGTTATATGAATGAAGAAGGAAAAATCGTAGCAACAGATCTTCTCGTACAAGACGGTAAAATCGCTAAGGTAGCAGAAAATATTACGGCAGATAATGCTGAAGTAATCGAAGTGAACGGAAAGTTAATCGCACCTGGATTAGTAGATGTACACGTACATCTTCGTGAACCAGGTGGTGAACATAAAGAAACAATTGAAACAGGTACACTAGCAGCGGCAAAAGGTGGATTCACTACAATTTGTGCAATGCCAAATACACGCCCAGTACCAGATTGCAGAGAACATATGGAAGACTTGCAAAATCGTATTAAAGAAAAAGCGCATGTCAACGTACTACCATACGGAGCAATTACAGTACGCCAAGCGGGTTCTGAAATGACAGATTTCGAGACGTTAAAAGAACTTGGAGCATTTGCTTTCACTGATGACGGTGTAGGCGTACAAGATGCTAGCATGATGTTAGCTGCTATGAAGCGTGCAGCGAAATTAAATATGGCAGTGGTTGCGCACTGTGAAGAGAATACTCTTATTAATAAAGGTTGTGTACATGAAGGGAAGTTTTCTGAGAAACACGGATTAAACGGTATCCCATCAGTATGTGAATCTGTACATATTGCAAGGGATATACTGCTAGCTGAAGCGGCAGATTGTCACTATCACGTATGTCACGTAAGTACGAAAGGATCTGTACGTGTAATCCGTGATGCGAAACGCGCTGGAATTAAAGTAACAGCAGAAGTAACACCTCACCATCTAGTGTTATGTGAAGATGATATCCCATCAGCTGATCCTAACTTTAAAATGAACCCACCGCTTCGTGGAAAAGAAGATCACGCAGCATTAATTGAAGGTTTACTAGATGGAACAATCGATATGATCGCAACTGATCATGCACCGCATACAGCGGAAGAGAAAGCACAAGGAATTGAAAGAGCACCATTCGGAATTACTGGTTTTGAAACAGCATTCCCACTTTTATACACAAACCTTGTGAAAAAAGAAATTATTACATTAGAACAGTTAATTCAATTCTTAACAGAAAAGCCAGCTGATACATTCGGCTTAGAAGCAGGTCGCCTGAAAGAAGGCAGAACAGCTGATATTACAATCATTGATTTAGAACAAGAAGAAGAGATTGACCCAACAACATTCTTATCAAAAGGAAAAAATACACCATTCGCAGGTTGGAAATGCCAAGGATGGCCGGTAATGACAATCGTTGGTGGTAAGATCGCATGGCAAAAGGAGAGTGCATTAGTATGAAAAGACAACTTATCTTAGAAGATGGAACAGTATTAATTGGAAAAGGTTTCGGAGGAGAAATCGAAAAGTCAGGTGAGGTTGTATTTACAACAGGAATGACTGGATATCAAGAAACATTATCTGATCCATCATATTGCGGTCAAATCGTAACATTCACGTACCCATTAATCGGAAACTACGGCATCAACCGTGACGATTTTGAATCGATTCATCCATCTGTAAATGGTTTAATCGTAAACGAAATTTGTGATCACCCATCAAACTTCCGTAATGAAATTTCGTTAAATGATTACTTAAAAGAAAGAAATATCCCAGGCTTAGCAGGAATTGATACGAGAAAATTAACGAGAAAAATTCGTCAATACGGTACATTACGTGGGCGTCTATGTAACATGGATGCAGATGTAGAATACATCGTGAGCCAATTAAAAGCGACAGTATTTACAGATCACGTGAAACGCGTATCAACGAAAGATCCATACCCAAGCCCAGGCCGTGGACACCGAGTTGTACTTGTAGACTTCGGAATGAAACATGGTATTTTAAGAGAATTAAATAAACGTGATTGTGATGTAATTGTAGTACCTTACAATACAACAGCAGAAGAGATTTTACGCCTTAGCCCAGATGGAATTATGTTAAGTAACGGACCTGGGGATCCAAAAGATGTACCAGAAGCAATTGAAATGTTAAAAGACATTATCGGTAAAGTTCCTTTATTCGGAATTTGCCTAGGACATCAATTGTTCGCTCTAGCATCTGGTGCGAATACAAGTAAGTTAAAATTCGGTCACCGTGGTTTAAATCATCCAGTAAAACATCTTGCAACTGGAAAAGTAGCAATTACATCTCAAAACCATGGTTACGCAGTAGAAGAAGAATCAGTTAAAAATACAGAACTTGAAATTACACATGTCGCTTTAAATGATGGAACAGTAGAAGGTCTTCGTCATACGAAGTTCCCAGCATTTACAGTACAATACCATCCAGAAGCTTCAGCAGGACCAGAAGATGCAAATGATTTATTCGAAGATTTCTTAGCAATGATTGAAAACTTCAAGAAAGAAGGGGAAGAGTTATGCCAAAACGCCTAGACATTAACACAATTTTAGTAATCGGATCAGGACCAATTGTAATTGGGCAAGCAGCAGAGTTTGACTACTCTGGTACACAAGCTTGTCAATCTCTTAGAGAAGAAGGTTACAAAGTAATCCTTGTTAACTCTAACCCAGCAACAATTATGACAGATACTGCAACAGCAGATAAAGTATACATTGAGCCTTTAACATTAGAATTCGTAAGCCGAATCATTCGTAAAGAACGTCCAGATGCAATCTTACCAACATTAGGTGGTCAAACAGGCCTGAATATGGCTGTTGAACTTGCGAAATCAGGCATACTTGAAGAGTGCGGAGTTGAAATTTTAGGAACAAAATTATCAGCAATTGAGCAAGCGGAGGATCGTGATTTATTCCGTACATTAATGCAGGAATTAAATGAACCAATTCCATCTAGTACCATTATCCATACGCTAGAAGAAGCACATGAATTTGTAAAAGAAATTGGATATCCAGTTATTGTTCGCCCAGCATTTACAATGGGGGGAACAGGTGGCGGAATCTGTAGTAATGAAGAAGAACTAATTGAAATCGTATCAGGTGGATTAAAACATAGTCCAGTAACACAATGTTTATTAGAAAAGAGTATTGCTGGTTGTAAGGAAATTGAATATGAAGTAATGCGTGATTCAAATGATAACGCGATTGTAGTATGTAACATGGAAAATATCGATCCAGTTGGAGTTCACACAGGTGATTCTATCGTTGTGGCACCGAGCCAAACATTAAGTGACCGTGAATATCAAATGTTACGAAACACTTCATTACGAATTATTCGTGCATTAGGAATTGAAGGTGGATGTAACGTTCAGCTTGCACTTGATCCACATAGCTTCCAATACTATGTAATCGAAGTAAACCCACGTGTAAGTCGTTCATCTGCACTAGCATCTAAAGCAACTGGATATCCAATTGCAAAGCTAGCGGCAAAAATTGCAGTCGGTTTAACATTAGATGAAATTATAAATCCAGTAACACAAAAAACATACGCTTGTTTCGAACCAGCATTAGACTATGTTGTTTCAAAAATTCCGCGCTGGCCATTTGATAAGTTTGAATCAGCAAATAGAACGCTTGGAACGCAGATGAAAGCAACTGGTGAAGTTATGTCAATCGGACGTAACCTAGAGCAATCATTATTAAAAGCGATCCGTTCTTTAGAACTTGGCGTTTATCACTTAGAGTTAGCGCATTTAAAAGAGCTTGATAAAGAGACAATGAAAAAACGCATTATAAAAGCTGATGATGAGCGACTGTTTATTGTAGCAGAAGCAATTCGTCAAGGTGTAACGAAAGAAGAAATCAACGATTGGTGTGAAATGGACTTCTTCTTCTTACAAAAAGTTGAAAACATCGTAAATATGGAACGCGAAGTAAAAGCAAATGTAGGAAATATGGAAGTACTACAATCTGCGAAAGAAATGGGCTTCAGTGATCACTACATTGCAGCAGCTTGGAACAAAACAGAGCGTGAAATTTACGATATGCGTAAAGAAAGCAATATAACTCCTATTTATAAAATGGTAGATACTTGTGCGGCAGAGTTTGAATCTGCAACACCATACTACTACAGCACATATGGTGACGAGAATGAATCGGTTAGAACAGATCGTAAGAGTGTTGTCGTACTAGGGTCTGGTCCAATCCGTATCGGTCAAGGTGTTGAGTTTGACTATGCAACAGTTCACTCTGTATGGGCAATTAAAGAAGCTGGATATGAGGCAATCATTGTTAATAATAACCCAGAAACAGTTTCAACAGACTTCAGTATTTCTGACAAATTATACTTTGAACCATTAACAATCGAAGATGTAATGCACATTATCGATTTAGAAAAGCCAGAAGGTGTTATCGTCCAATTCGGTGGACAAACGGCGATTAACTTAGCGGCTAAATTAGAAGCTCACGGTGTGAAAATCTTAGGAACATCACTTGAAGATTTAGACCGTGCAGAAGATCGTGATAAGTTTGAAGCAGCTCTAACACAGCTTGGTATCCCGCAACCAGTTGGTAAAACAGCAACGACTGTAGAGCAAGCAGTAGCAATCGCTGACAAAATTGGTTACCCAGTATTAGTAAGACCATCTTACGTACTAGGTGGACGTGCGATGGAAATCGTATATCGTCAAGAAGAACTGCTGCACTACATGAAAAATGCGGTTAAAGTTCACGCTGATCACCCAGTATTAATCGATCGTTACATGGTTGGTAAAGAAATTGAAGTAGATGCAATTTCAGACGGTGAGAATGTATTCATTCCAGGTATTATGGAACATATTGAACGCGCTGGAGTTCACTCTGGTGACTCAATCGGAGTATATCCACCGCAAAGCTTATCTGCAAAACTGAAAGAACAAATTATTGAACATACAATTGCACTTGGAAAAGGTTTAAATATTGTTGGATTACTAAATATCCAGTTTGTAGTATTTGAAGATCAAGTGTATGTAATTGAAGTAAACCCACGTGCGAGCCGTACAGTACCATTCTTAAGTAAAATTACAGGTGTACCGATGGCGAATGTTGCAACGAAAGTTATTTTAGGTCAAAATCTTGTAGAACAAGGATACGGAACTGGTTATCACCCAGAAGAGAAAGAAGTGTATGTAAAAGCACCGGTATTCTCATTTGCGAAACTACGTTCAGTTGATACAACATTAGGACCTGAAATGAAGTCAACAGGGGAAGTAATGGGGAAAGACTTAACACTTGAAAAAGCATTATACAAAGGGTTAGTTGCTTCTGGAATTAACATTCCAACGCACGGATCAGTAATCATTACTGTAGCGGATAAAGATAAAGAAGAGGCGATGGAAATTGCAAAACGTTTCCATGAAATCGGCTATAACTTATTAGCAACAGCTGGAACAGCACAATCGTTAGCAGAGCAAAACATTCCAGTACAAGTTGTAAACAAAATTGATTCTGAAGACTACAACTTACTAGACATTATCCGTCAAGGAAAAGCGCAGTTTGTAATCAATACATTAACAAAAGGCAAACAACCAGCGCGTGATGGTTTCCGCATTCGCCGTGAATCAGTAGAAAATGGTGTGGCTTGCTTAACATCACTTGATACAACGAGAGCAATCTTACGAGTACTAGAATCTATGACATTCTCAGCTCATTCAATGAAAGAAATTACGCAAACAAAGCGTCACGAGGTGGTACATGCATGATGCAAAAGCAAAATATGATCGTCGTTAATCAAAAAGAAATCGCAAAAAACATTTACGAATTAGTGCTTCAAGGAACGTTAGTACAGCAAATGAACGAACCAGGGCAGTTTGTACACATTAAGGTAGCAGAGGGCATTGCGCCCCTTCTGCGCCGCCCGATTAGTATTTGTAATGTAGATCAAGAGAAGAACGAATTTACAATGCTATATCGTGCAGAAGGACAAGGGACAAAAACATTAGCAACTAGAAAAAAAGGTGAAATGGTAGACGTACTAGGACCACTAGGACACGGTTTTCCTGTAGAAGAAGCAGAAGCTGGTCAAACAGCTTTACTAGTCGGCGGGGGGATTGGCGTACCACCACTTTATGAATTATCACAGCGCCTTGTTGCAAAAGGTGTACGCGTAATTCACATCTTAGGTTTTCAAACGAAAGATGTCGTTTTCTATGAAGAGAAATTTGCAGAACTTGGTGATACGTACGTTGCGACAGTAGACGGTACACACGGCACAAAAGGATTTGTCACAGATGTAATTGATAATTACGGAATTGACTTTGATATTCTTTATTCATGTGGTCCGTTAGCGATGCTTCGTGCATTAGAAGGACGTTACAAAGAGAAAAAAGCTTATATTTCTTTAGAAGAACGTATGGGCTGTGGTATTGGAGCTTGTTTCGCATGTGTATGCCACTTACAAGAAGATCCAAGTGGACATTCTTACAAGAAGGTGTGTAGCGACGGACCAGTATTTCCAATCGGGGAGGTTGTACTATGAACAGATTGCAAGTTGAATTACCGGGATTATCATTAAAAAATCCAATTATACCGGCATCTGGATGCTTTGGATTTGGTCGTGAATATGCACAGTTTTACGATTTAAGTGTACTAGGATCAATCATGATCAAAGCGACGACAGAACAACCACGTTATGGAAATCCGACGCCTCGTGTTGCTGAAACACCGGGCGGCATGTTAAATGCAATCGGACTTCAAAACCCAGGGTTAGAAAAAGTAATGAATTCTGAATTACCATGGTTAGAACAATTTGATCTTCCAATCATTGCGAACGTTGCAGGCTCACAAGCTGAGGATTACGTAGCGGTTGCAAAGGAAATTTCTAAAGCGCCTAATGTCCACGCACTAGAATTAAATATTTCTTGTCCGAACGTAAAAACAGGTGGTATCGCCTTTGGTACAAATCCTGAAATTGCTGCTGATTTAACGAAGCGAGTAAAAGAGGTTTCTGAAGTACCTGTATACGTGAAGTTGTCACCGAACGTGGCAAACATTGTGGAAATTGCAAAAGCGATTGAAAATGCAGGTGCAGACGGTTTAACGATGATTAATACATTGCTTGGTATGCGTCTAGATTTAAAAACAGCTAAACCAATTTTAGCAAACCGTACAGGCGGATTATCAGGTCCTGCGATTAAGCCAGTAGCGATTCGTATGGTACATGAAGTAAGCAAAGCGGTTAACATTCCAATTATCGGAATGGGTGGTATTGAAACAGCGGAAGATGTAATTGAATTCTTCTACGCTGGCGCAAGCGCAGTTGCAGTAGGTACAGCGAACTTTATCGATCCGTTCGTATGTCCAACAATTATTGAAGAGTTACCAAGACTATTAGATGAATTAGGATTTGATCACATTTCGGAATGTCAAGGAAGGAGCTGGAAGCAAACATGTCACAGTCGTTAATCGTTGCACTAGATTTTCCAGGGAAACAAGATGTAGAACAATTCTTGCGCCACTTTGAAGGGGAAGAGTTATTTGTCAAAGTTGGTATGGAGTTATTTTATAAAGAAGGTCCTGCGATTATTACGTACTTAAAAGAAAAAGGACATAAGATCTTTCTAGATTTAAAACTTCATGATATTCCGAATACAGTAAAAAGCGCTATGCGTAGCCTAGCTAGTCTAGATGTTGATATGGTAAATGTTCATGCTGCTGGGGGAAGCAGTATGATGAAAGCTGCGATTGAGGGATTAGAGGAAGGTAAGCAAGAAGGAAAAGAGAGACCGATTTGTATTGCAGTTACACAACTAACAAGCACTTCGGAAGCTATGATGAAAAAAGAGATCGGCATTGAGAAAACGTTAGAAGAAGCGGTTGCTCATTATGCAAAACTAACGAAAGAAAGTGGACTTGATGGCGTTGTTTGTTCAACACTTGAAGTTCCAAAATTACGTGAAGTATGCGGAAATGAATTTGTAACAGTAACACCGGGGATTCGTCTTGCAAGCGATGATGTAAATGACCAGGTGCGCGTAGCAACACCGAAACGTGCGAGGGAACTTGGCTCAAGCTACATCGTAGTTGGACGTAGTATTACAAAAGCAGAAAATCCGCTTGAAGCGTATAAAACAGTAAAACAACAGTGGGAAGGTGTAACAGTATGAAAAAAGAAATCGCATCGCATTTATTAGAAATTGGAGCAGTATTTTTACAACCGAATGATCCATTCACTTGGTCTTCAGGTATGAAATCACCAATTTATTGTGATAACCGTTTAACTTTATCTTATCCAAAAGTACGTCAAGCAATTGCAGCTGGATTAGAAGAGTTAATTAAAGAGCACTTCCCAACTGTAGAAGTTATTGCAGGAACAGCAACTGCTGGTATTGCGCACGCTGCATGGGTAAGTGATCGTATGGATTTACCAATGTGCTACGTACGTAGTAAAGCAAAAGGTCACGGTAAAGGGAACCAAATCGAAGGAAAAGCTGAAAAAGGTCAAAAAGTAGTAGTAGTAGAGGACCTAATTTCAACTGGCGGTAGTGCAATTACATGTGTAGAAGCACTTCGCGAAGCTGGCTGTGAAGTATTAGGAATCGTATCAATCTTCACATACGAGCTAGAAGCAGGAAAAGAAAAACTAGAATCAGCTAACGTAGCATCATATTCTTTAAGCGACTACAGTGCATTAACTGAAGTAGCAGCAGAAAAAGGTATGATCGGACAAGGTGAAACGAAAAAATTACAAGAGTGGCGTAAAAATCCAGCTAACGAAGCTTGGATCACAGCGTAACACGAAAAAAAACGACCGCGGGGGAACGCGGTCGTTTTTTTATATTATTGTTAAAAATTCATGTAAAGAACAGATAGTAGGAACATCACAATTGAGTTGCAAGTTATCCCGATTTAACCATACCCCTTGCATTCCAGCTGCTGTACTACTAATTGCATCTGTTTCTAATCGATCGCCAATATAATAGCAATCTTTCATTTCAAGATTCGATTGTAATACAGCTCTTTGAAAAATTTCAGGGTTTGGTTTCGATATACCAATTTCACTAGAAGTAAATATGCATTTGAAATATTGTAGAATGTTTAGAGCGGTTAATTTTTCGACTTGTTGTTCATAGTCACCATTACTAATGATACCTAATGAGTGTCCACCATGCTGCAAGGTCTGTAATGTATAGTGTACATCTTCAAACAAGGTCCAGTTGTTCTTATATAGTTCTATATATTGATTGAATCTGTGCTGAGATTCCTCGGGTGATAAGTTTAATCCATATGTTTTAAATAAATGATACATTCGCATCCCTTGTTGTTCTTGAAAAGATAATTCTTTGGATAAAAATTTGTTGAAATATTCTTCGGATAATTCATGCCAGACTTTCATGGCCTCTAATTCATTATCTGAAAAAATAGTACTATATACTTGAAAGAAATCTATAATACCATTTCTTTCCGCGGTCTCATAATCAAGTAAAGTTCCGTCGATATCAAAAAAAATCATATGACAATCTCCTCGTTAATAACTATTTAGCGTTTTCCGCAACCTCATATCCTTTCACAAACAATAGCGTCATATAAGAAACAATAAATGAGAAGATGCTGTACATGCCAACCCAAAAGAAAAATTTTGGAGTAAAGGCGATAACACCTATTATTAAAAAACTAGCAAACGTTACAATCGGCATGACGTAATACGTTTTCGTCTTGCGTGTTCCAATAACAGAAACGATAAAGATAAGTAATGGACAAATTAATAAGACGAAAATCAATTCATTCATAGTTATGTCCCCTTTGCGAATGGAAGTAATCTGTTTCTCGTAAACGTTTTGAAATAAATACTCTCCTAATATAACTTCGCTAACATATACATAATCCCTTTTGAAAGCCAACAATTCATGATGAATTTTACAATGAAAAAACATAAGCAAGAGAACACTTGCTTATGTTATAGGATAAACATCGCAACGATGGTGGTGACAATTAAGCCAATCACAACTGGTAAAAAGTTTCGGCGTGCAAGTTCAAACGGATCCACTTTACAAATGGCAGCGGCAGGAATAAGCGCCCAAGGAATTAAAGTCCCGCCTCCGGTCCAGATTGCAGCAATTTGCCCAAGTGCTGTTAAGGTAGCTGTTCCATGCCCAAGTGCTGTTCCGAAAAGATTGGCAATCGAACCAGCAAGTGATATACCAGAAAAGCCAGATCCATCTAAGCCTGTTATGACACCAACGATCGTTAATGTTCCCGCTGATACATATTGGTTTAAAGGGACAGTTTGAGATAAGGCGATCCCTAAGTCGTTAATGATTCCATGTGAACCTTTCGGTAAATAGTCCCCAATAATTTTCACAAACCCGCTATCTCCTAAATAAAAGAGTGCAGCAATTGGGATAACTGGACCAAAGATTTTAAATCCAAACTGGAGCCCTTCTATAAAATAATCGGTCGTTTTATTTAGTCCATTACCTTTGTAGGCGATAAGGGAAATGATGATAATCATAATAACAGTTGTCCCGCCGATAAGTGCAGTTGCGTCGCTTCCTTGTAATTTAAATTGAATCATGCAAAGGATATCGATGGCATATACGATCGGAATGCAAATAGCGAGCCATTTTTTTGTCCGAGAAGATAATGAAGTGAGAGTTTTAGAAGACTCAGTTGATGGAATAGATTCTTGTATAGATAAGCCTGTATGAAATTCTTTTCGTAAGAAGAAAAATGCGACGGAAGTTGTCACAATGCCCATAACGATTACGAGGGGAACACTGGCAGAAACAACGCTGGAAACAGGAAGACCAGCAGCATCCGCTGTTAATTTCGGTGCACCTTGAATAACGAAGTCACCAGATAAGGCGATGCCGTGTCCGAATAAGTTCATAGCAATGGCAACTCCAATTGGCGGAAGACCGACGCGTACAGCGACGGGTAATAAAATAGCTCCCATTAAAGCGACAGCTGGGGAAGGCCAAAAGAAGAAAGAAATTGTCATCATCAAAAGGCCGATAATCCAGTAGGCGAGGGTAGGGGTACGAATCATTTTTGTAAATGGTGAAATCATCGTATCATTTATGCCTGTATGAACGAGTAGATTGCTTATTGATACGATAATGGAGATGATTAATATAGTTGGTAATAGCTCAGTAATAGCGTAAATGAAACTTTGAAAAATACCGCTAATGGCAAGAGGGATAGAACTTGTAGCGGTTAATGCTAATAAAAAGATAAAAACGATACAAATAATCGTCGTATCTTTCCGGAGAATAAAAAAGGCGATAATAGTGAGTAAACAAAGAATATAGAGAGCGTGTAACAGCGTTAATTCAACTCCCATAACATTCACATCCTTTAGGCATTCGTGTAGTTTATTGTATGAAAGCAGTGAAAGTATGTGAGTATAGGAAAAAGAAAAAGTGAAATTTCATGTACTGTAATGGTAAATGGATGTTACAATACAATTAATCCTAAAAATGGAATTTGAGGAGGGCTTATGCACAAAAAAATTGGATTTTGGGGATTCGTTATATCTTGTAGTCTATTAATCATTTTAAACCTGTTTACAAATAATGAATGGATCAGTATCATACCTGTTTTCGGGTTTGTATTTGTACTTTTATATAACTGGGATGATATGAAACAATATAGCAAGAAAAGTATTGGAATTATGATAGGTATCATTGTTGTTAGTTCGTTTGTCATAGGGTTTGTTTTAATAGAAGGTCAGAAGCAAATGGAGAAAATGTCTATTTTTCAAGAATGGATGTCGTCTGCAAAAGGTCTTTATATTGTCATTGTAGTAGTTATTTTTCTAAAAATTGTTATAAGCATAGCAAGTTACATATTAAAGGGAAAGTAGAATGGGGGAGTATGAATGAGAGAGAGAATAGGTTATTATGGTGTGCTCGTTTGTTTACTGTTATCTGTTATTTCAGGGCAATTTCTTAAAAGTGAATGGGTACCAGTTATATTATGTATAGGAGTATTGATTTTTGCACCTATGTATCGCTGGAATGAATGGAAAGCATATAGCCGAAAAAAGAAAATTGTTTTCAGCATCGAGTTTGTCATTATAATTAGTACAATTCCATTTTTATTATTGAAAGGGAATGAGATAATAGATGGAATTGTAATGTTTCAAGGATGGTTATTTATTGCGAAATTGATATATTTAATATGCATTTTAATGTTGGTAGCGGTAGTGGCCAAAAAAGTAAATGAAAAGCTTTTCGCTAATGAATAAAAGAAAATGCCACCTTATTCGGTGGCATTTTCTCATTTTACTGAATGAGCTTTTTGCATCTTTTTAATTAAACGAATTTGTCCGCGATGATTGATTTCATCTTCAAAAACGTGAAACCATTTAAAGTAGTTGTTTGCAGGTTTGTCATACCAAAATTCTGTCGTTTGAAATAGCCATTCATCAGGTAACGATTGAAAAGTCTCGATCGTCTTGGAACGTACTTCTTGTAATGAATTTATGTAAAATTCTATCGAGTTTCCTTTTATTTTCTCGCGTCCAAGATCACCTAACTCAATAGCAGGTAACCACCGTACTAACTCAGCCTCCGTTGGTTCACGGTCTTCAAAAGTATGAATCTGGTAGTAAAATTCAATAGCAGCCATATGGTACAAAAGCATGCCAATTGAGTTTGCTTCCTCATCATATAAATAATCAAGTTCTTCAATTGTTAAACCTTCCACCGCTTGCATTGTTGTGTAGCGAGCGTAATTCATCATGGAAACAAGTTTAGAAAATTCAGGATGTAAACCATCTATTTTATCAATTACAAAATTCAATTTAAATTCCCCCTCTTTAAACGATGACTCCAGAGAAAGAATTCTATGTGCAACGAAAAACTCCTTTAAATAGGCTATGATTTTAACAAGGGATAACAATTAGTTCCCGATTTGATTTTGTAATAACTTCATATCCGTCTTTTGTAATGACAATATCATCTTCAATTCTACAACCGCCCCAGTTTGGTATATAAATGCCTGGTTCCACTGTAACAACCATACCTTCTTCTAAAGTAGCTTTACTTTCTTGGGATAAGCGGAGAGGTTCATGAATTTCTAACCCAAGACCATGACCAGTAGAGTGTCCAAAATATTGACCGTATCCATGTTCTGTAATGTAATCTCTCGTTATATCATCGATATTTTTCGCAGTTTCCCCAGGTTTAATTGCTTCCGTCCCACGTTTTAACGCTTCTCGTACAATATTGTATATCTTTTTGAATTCTTCTGACGGTTCTCCAATTGCTACAGTACGTGTTATATCGGAACAATATCCATTATAAAGTGCACCGAAATCTAATGTAACGACGTCGCCTCGTTCGATTATTTTATTTGATGCAACTCCATGAGGAAGTGAAGAACGGACGCCAGAAGCTACAATGATTTGGAAGGAAGAGGATGTAGCCCCTTTTTTTCGCATGAAAAATTCTAATTCATCTCGTACATCATTTTCACTAATTCCTGGTTTTAGAAACGTAAGGATGTGGTGAAATGCTTCGTCAGCAATATTAGCTGCGATTTTCATTGTTTCTATTTCAGGCGTGTCTTTAATGATACGAATATTTTCGATGATTTCGCACACTTGAACCAATTCCGCATGTACGTATTTTTGTAAGTTTTTATATTGTTGCAATGTCATGTTGTTTTCTTCAATTCCGAGTTTTTGAATGTTTAATTTCGATACTTGATTTGCAATTTCTTTTTCTAAATTTCCTGTATGCATAATAATTTCAGCATCTTTTATTTGTGATTTCGCTTGATCTATATAGCGAAAATCAGTGATAAAAACAGCTTTATCCGCAGAGATTAAGACGACGCCAGCACTACCTGTAAAGCCTGTTGCATATTGGCGATTTTCTTTTTTTGTAATCAGTAATCCGTCAATTTCATAGTTTTGAAGTTGATTTTGGATTTTATTAATTTTCAAAGTCATGTTAATTCCCCCTATTCACAGTATTGAATAAAGCAAATAGCGTGCCAAAAAAATATTTTTAGAGAAAAAATAGCAGAAGTTGCATATATTTTAGGTAGGCAATTTTGCCCGCTATTTGTGGGTGGTGGGCTGCTCGTGAAATACAGATTATTTCAATTATCAGTGGGAGAATGAGAAAAATATCGATCCAAATTCACTTTCTTCACAAGGTGTCAAAAAATTTATACAAATTCGGAATAGCACTGTCAATTTTTTTGACAATATGGAAGAAAAGGATAAGAGATTTTTTAGTATATATTTTGAAAGTATGTCCTTTGTTTTAATATAAAATTAAATATATAAATATATAGCTGTTATTGATATAATAGGTAATTGTTGGATTTCTCTCGAAAATAGGGAAACGTAACGAATATGAAGGAATAAGGATTGTGAGTAATGAAGAAATTAAGTAAAGTAATGTCATTTTACTTGGTGGCTAGTATGCTAGTTGTAACAGGCTGTGAAAAAAGTGAAAACAAAGTTCAAGTAAATGAAACGATTGAACAGCTTGATGAAGCGCCAGAAGTGACAGAAAAAGAAGCGAAAAAGATTGTAAGAAAGAGTGTAGATGCAATAGCAAATGCATTTAGTGAGATGGAAAAAGAAAATGGATGGAGCCGAAATAATCCTGGAGATTTAGGTACAGCTAAAAAAGGCGTTAAGGGGCTAGTTTCAGATAAGTTTGTGGAGAAGGAGCTTCCAGGATTGCTTGATACATTTAATAGATCAAGGGAAACTGATATGTTACCATTTCCGATTCATATTGAGCCGGACGTGAGGATAACTTATTCACAGAAAAATGATGTTTTAAAGAGTGAGACGCTTACTCTTGCAAATGATATGGGGAATGAAGCGCAGATGTGGGAATTTGTTTTAGTGTATATCGATGGAAAATGGTTAATGGATAGATGGTCATCAAATACGTCAGTAGATTTAAATTTAACTAAAGAAGAAGCTAAAGAACTTCTTAGAGTACAAGGTTTCAAGAATGTCTCTTTTGTTAGAGAAGAGAATAGTGTAAATAAAAAATATATTTTTAAAGAAAGTAACGGAGTAGTTGCTGTCGACGCAAAAAACTTGGTTATTACTCACAATGTAGATGATGAAGAGCAAGAAAAGGTAACGAAAAAAGATTTTGTTCAAGAGCAAGAAACAGTTAAGGGGAATGATTCTAGTACGTATACTAGTTCAAAAAAAGAAACTTCATCAACTGTAAGTAAAACTAAGGTTTTAAATGAGTTAGCAGCTCTAGAAAACCAAGAAAAACATATAAATGCTATATCAACAAATGACATAGTAAATGAAATAGAAGAAAATTATCAACTGTGGGATAATAAACTAAATGAAATTTACAGCACATTAAAAAATACGATGTCAGCTGATGCGTTTCAGTCGTTGAAAACGAAACAAGTTGCATGGGTTAAAGAAAAGGAAAGTAAGGTTAAAGCCATTGCTATGGATGAAAATAATGGAACGATGAAATACATTGAAGCTGCAGATGAAAAATATAAGATGACAAAAGAAAGATGTTATGAATTAGTGAATGGGTACATGAACTAGTGTGAACGAATACAAAAAATGCGCTGCTTATAAGCAACGCATTTTTTTATATTTACGCTTTTAATTTCATTACAGTATCAGCATCCGGCGTTACATATACGGTTTGCTGATTGTCGTACGTAACAAAACCAAGTTTTGCACCACTCGGTTTTTTGACATGGCGTATTTTGGTGAAATCTACAGGAACAGAACTAGAATCTTTTGCTTTACTGAAATAGGCAGCGATTTTAGCAGCTTCTAACACAGTTTCTTCGGTAGGTTCAAGAGAACGAATGACAACATGAGACCCAGGGATATCTTTCGTATGTAACCAAATTTCATCACGACGGGCAAACTTCGTTGTTAAATAATCATTTTGCTTATTGTTTTTACCAACGAAAATCTCTGTACCATCACTTGCAAAATATTTATCTAATACTGGTTTGGTTGGCTTTTTCTTTGCGTTTTTCGTTTTACGATTGCGCATATAACCTTCTTCAGCTAATTCCTCACGAATTTCTTCAATATCTTTTGAAGATGCAGCTTCCATTTGTTGAAGTAAGCTATCAAAATAAAGAATTTCTTCATTTGTTTTTTCGATTTGTTCTTCTACAACAACAACTGAATTTTTTGCTTTTTGGTACTTTTGGAAATAGCGTTGCGCATTGTCAGATGGTGTTTTTAAAGGATCTAATGTAATTTTTACAGTTCCGCCATTTTCGTCGTAATAGTTAACGACTTCAATATCTTTATCACCTTTTTTCAAAGCGTACATATTGGCTGTAAGTAGTTCTCCAAATAGTTGATATTTATCTGCTTTTCCGGCATCTTGTAATGTTTTTTCTAGTTTAATGAGTTTTTTCTCATTTTTATTTTTTTCGTTTTGCATAAAGCGCTCTAAATCATAAGCTTGTTGTTTTACACGATCGCGCTCTGCTTTTCCGAAAAAGAAACGGTCTAGCAATTCACTAACAGATGAGAAGGTCTTGTCTTCTCCTTGCAAGTGTGCAAGAGGGAAAAGATAAAAGAATTCTTTCCCATTTGAAGTAGTCATTGTTGGTGAATATGTATGAGTTAGTAATGGTTTTTGTATGGAGAAAAATGCGTCCGCTAATGCTTTTTCATTTACCATACCTGCTTTTTTCACTACTTCTTTTGCGAATAACGGCGATATTCCCGTAAAGGTGCCGACAAGCTGTTTATCCATGTTTCCAGATAGAAAGTCTAGCGGCCTAATAAATTCATCATTTGTTTCAATCTGAAGTGGGTTAATTTTATGTTGTGCTGGTGGTGCAACATATTCCGCCCCGGCGTATACAGTTCGATGTCGGTTTACTGCTAGAGAAACGTGTTTTAAGCTATCTAAAATATTGTTTGTTTTTGTGTCTATTAAAATGATGTTACTATGTCGTCCCATTATTTCAATTACTAATGTTTTTAGCGATTCGTCACCAATTTCATTTCTGCTGCGAACTGTAATTTGAATAATGCGCTCTAAATCAATTTGTTCAATTTTTTCAATGAATCCACCTTCTAAATGCTTGCGAAGAAGCATACAAAACATTGGCGGAAGTGCGGGTGAATCGTAATTTTGATTTGTTAAGTGTAAACGTGCATATGTCGGATGAGCGGAAAGAATCAGTTTTTGATTTTTTCCGTTTGCTCGAATATGTAATAAAATCTCGTATTTTGAAGGTTGGTATATCTTGGAAATTCTTCCTGTGTAAAGAGAATTTGCAATTTCATGTGTAATTGCTCTTGTAAATAATCCATCGAATGCCATAAATGAACACTCCTTTCTAACTAAAAGTTAATTATAGCATTTTTTTGGACGAGGCTGAATAAGCTTTGAATAGAGTATGTCTGGAATCAGGAGGTCGATAGCGGGATGAACTGGTATGAAATGCGTGCACACGAAGTGGAAGAAAGAACGAATACGAATGTGAAGGTTGGACTTACAGAGAAGGAAGCAGAAGGGCGAATAAAAAAATTTGGTACAAATGAATTAGATGAAGCCAGAAGGCCTTCTGCACTGATGGTATTTTTGGCGCAGTTTAAAGATTTTATGGTACTTGTTTTATTTGGTGCAACAATCGTTTCAGCTTTTTTAGGTGAATACATTGATTCTATTGCGATTGTTGCGATTGTTATTATCAATGGTATTCTAGGCTTTTTTCAAGAAAGAAAGGCTGAAAAGTCACTGGAAGCTTTAAAAGAGCTAGCCGCCCCGCAAGTTACTGTAATGCGGAATGGAAAGTGGGTAAAAGCACCATCTAAAGCACTCGTTTTAGGGGATGTTATTAAATTTTCTAGTGGTGATCGTATTGGGGCAGACGTACGTCTTGTTGAGGCATCAAGTTTATATATCGAAGAATCAGCTTTGACAGGAGAGTCAGTACCAGTGCAGAAGAAGGTAGAAGCTCTGCAAGGGCAAGATGTTTCAATTGGTGATCAAAAAAATATGGCTTTTATGGGTACGATGATTACACGAGGAGCTGGAACAGGGGTCGTTGTAGCAACTGGTATGAATACAGCGATGGGCCAAATTGCAAATATGTTACAAAATGCAGAGCAGATGGAAACGCCACTGCAAAGAAGATTAGAGCAACTCGGAAAAATATTAATTATTGTGGCACTTATTTTGACAGCGCTTGTCGTATTAGCCGGTGTGTATCAAGGGAATGAAGTATATCATATGTTTTTAGCAGGCGTGTCGCTAGCTGTTGCTGCTATTCCTGAAGGATTACCAGCAATCGTTACAGTAGCTTTATCGCTTGGCGTACAGCGTATGATTAAAAAGAGAGCAATTGTAAGGAAGTTACCAGCGGTAGAAACGTTAGGATGCGCTTCTGTTATATGCTCTGATAAAACAGGAACAATGACGCAAAACAAAATGATGGTAACACATATGTGGTCAGGTGGAGAGTTATGGAAAGTGACGGGTCAAGGGTATGAACCTAATGGCTCTTTTTTGAAAGGTGAAAAAGAATGCGATCCAGCTAAAACAAAAGCACTGTATCAACTACTTACATTCGGTTCACTATGTAATAACGCAAATATTATTCAAAAGAAAAAGGCGTATGTATTAGATGGAGATCCAACTGAGGGAGCGCTTGTAGCTGCAGCAATGAAAGCAGGGATAACGCGTGAGGCACTGAAAGGGAAATTTGAAATTATTCGTGAATTTCCATTCGATTCAACTCGGAAAATGATGAGTGTTATTGTGCGAGATGGAGAAGGGAAAAAGTTTCTTGTTACGAAGGGAGCGCCAGATGTCCTCCTGCAAATGAGTCAAACGATTTTATGGGGGGATAAGCAACAACCGTTAAGTGAGTTATATAGAAAAGAAGTACAGGCAGCTATTCATAGCTTAGGTAGTCAAGCGCTTCGAACAATTGCAGTAGCATTTAAGCCGTTAAAAGTAACGGATTCTATTGAACATGAAAGAGACGTTGAAAAAGATTTTATGTTGGTCGGGATACAGGGAATGATTGATCCGCCAAGACCAGAGGTAGAACAGGCTGTAAAAGAGTGCAGAGAAGCTGGTATTCGAACAGTGATGATTACAGGAGATCATAAAGTAACAGCGATGGCAATTGCGGAACAATTAGGGGTTTTACCAACTGGTGGACGTGTTGTTGAAGGAGTAGAACTCGCGAATATGGATGTAGAGGAACTAGAAAGTGTTGTAGAAGATACGTATGTATTTGCTCGAGTATCACCCGAACATAAATTAAAAATTGTTAAGGCGTTGCAAAATAAAGGGCATATAGTAGCGATGACAGGTGATGGAGTAAACGATGCTCCGGCTATAAAAACAGCGGATATTGGGATAGCGATGGGAATTACAGGAACAGACGTTGCGAAAGAAGCTTCTTCTCTTGTTTTGTTAGATGATAATTTTGCTACGATTAAATCAGCAATTAAAGAAGGTAGAAATATATACGAGAATATACGTAAGTTTATTCGATATTTATTAGCATCGAACGTAGGAGAAATTTTAGTCATGTTATTTGCAATGTTACTTGCATTACCGCTGCCGATGGTTCCCATTCAAATTTTATGGGTGAACTTAGTTACTGACGGTTTACCGGCGATGGCATTAGGATTGGATAAGGCGGAAGGGGACGTGATGAAGAGAACGCCGCGTCATCCGAAAGAAGGGGTATTTGCTAGAGGGCTTGCATGGAAAATTATAAGCCGTGGTTTTCTAATTGGAGCAGTGACGTTAGTGGCGTTTATTATTGCTTATAATCAACATCCAAATGAGCTGAAATATGCACAAACTGTGGCGTTTGCGACGTTGGTACTTGCACAACTTATTCATGTATTTGATTGCCGAAGTGAACATTCTATCTTCCACCGTAATCCGTTTGGGAACGTGTATTTAGTAGGAGCGGTTATCATTTCTTTACTGTTAATGTTAGTGGTTATATATTACCCACCGCTACAACCGATCTTTAGTACAATGCCAATACAAGCGAGAGATTGGTTGTTAATTGGAGGCTTGTCATCAATTCCGACCTTCTTATTAGTAGGTTCTTTATTAACAGGGAAAAAGGGGAAGAAGGAAAAGCCAGTATTATATAAGAAGGGATTAAACTTGAAATAGTCA
Source organism: Bacillus mobilis (assembly GCF_001884045.1). GTDB lineage: Bacteria > Bacillota > Bacilli > Bacillales > Bacillaceae_G > Bacillus_A > Bacillus_A mobilis. Next base: position 430,520 of record NZ_MACF01000046.1, read on the forward strand.
ATGATATGAAAATGTGATATAATTTACAGAAGGTAGTAGAGCCTTGTCTCTATTACCTTTTTCATTGAGTTATTTCATGGCTTGGATGTGATAAAAAATGATTTGTAGTATGACAGGATTTGGAAGGTCGAGAGTGGAAAATGATACTTTTCAAATTACAGTAGAAATGAAATCGGTGAACCACCGTTTTCTAGAGATGAGTATTCGACTTCCGAAGCAAATGATGGTATTTGAAGACAAAATTCGTAAAATAATTGCAGAACAAGTTCGACGTGGGCGCATTGAAGTGTCTATTAGTATAACGGGTGAAGGGCTTGTTGAAAGAAAATTAAGTGTGAATTGGTCGCTTCTTGAGCAGTACCAATCGATTATGGAAGATATAAAAGGAAAATTTCAATTACAAGATTCTATTACACTTCAGCAATTAATGGCAATGCCAGAAGTAACAGCTATTGAAGAAGTAGAAAATGTAAATGAACAATTTGAGAACAGTTTATATGAGGCTGTTCGCCAAGCTGCTCATATGTTAAAAACGATGAGAGATGGCGAAGGAGAACGATTACATAAAGATATAGCGTATCGTTTACAAGAGATTCACAATTGTGTAAATGCAATTATTCCGCATGCACCGATTGTTACGCAAAAATATCGTGAACGATTAGAAAATCGCTTAAAAGAATTACATAATCAAGAACTAGATGAACAAAGATTGTTAACAGAAGTCGCAATCTTTGCAGAGCGTTGTGATATTCACGAAGAGTTAGTTCGTTTGCAAAGTCATTTAGAGCAATTTCGTGAAACACTGCAGATTGAAGAGCCTGTTGGAAGGAAAATGGATTTCATCGTACAAGAGATGCATAGAGAAATTAATACGATTGGTTCTAAGGCAAATGACTTAACAATTTCAAAATATGTTGTAGAAATGAAAAATAACCTTGAAAAAATTCGTGAACAAGTACAAAATATTGAGTAGCTTTCAAAAAATATATAAAGTTATACGTGGTGGAGAAATCGGATAGACTTACTAGGAGGCGCAAACTATGGCCATGCGGTTTTTAAATATTGGATACGGAAATATTGTATCTGCTCATCGAATTATTGCTATTGTAAGTCCGGAGTCAGCTCCTATTAAACGAACAGTACAGGAAGCACGCGAACATAATGCTTTGCTTGATGCTACGTATGGGAGAAAAACAAGGGCGGTTATTGTTATGGATGATGGGCATGTGGTATTAAGTCCAATTCAGCCAGAGACGATTGCACATCGTTTGAATAATAAAGAAGATTTAAGTGAGGAAGGGTAGGTTTTACATATTTATGAGAAGTAGAAGAGGATTGCTCATCGTTCTTTCAGGACCTTCTGGGGTTGGTAAAGGAACGGTTCGAAAAGAGCTGTTTAGTCATGAGGATACACGTTTTCAGTACTCCATTTCAGTAACGACACGTAAGCCACGTGAAGGTGAAGTAGATGGTGTGGATTATTTCTTTAAAGAGAGAGAAGAATTTGAGGAAATGATTCGTAATGAAAAATTACTTGAGTGGGCTGAGTTCGTAGGTAATTATTACGGAACACCGATTGACTATGTTGAAAAAACATTACAAGAAGGAAAAGATGTATTCTTAGAAATTGAAGTGCAAGGAGCAATTCAAGTTAAGAAAGCATTCCCAGAAGGTGTATTTATTTTCTTAGCACCTCCAAGTTTATCTGAACTAAAGAACCGTATTGTCGGTCGTGGTACAGAAACTGAAGATGTTATTGAAAATCGTTTAACGGTAGCGAAAGAAGAAATCGAAATGATGGACGCTTACGACTATGTTGTAGAAAACGATCAAGTTGAACTAGCTTGTGAAAGAATTAAAGCAATTGTGGTTGGTGAACATTGCCGCCGCGAAAGAGTAGCAAAATATTATAAAGAAATGACGGAGGGTCTATAATTATGTTAAATCCATCAATTGATTCATTATTAACAAAAATCGATTCTAAATATACACTTGTAACAGTAGCTGCAAAACGTGCGCGTGAAATGCAACTTGCTGATAACTGTGTTATCGAGCAACCTGTTTCTCATAAATGTGTAGGTAAATCACTAGAAGAAATCGATGCAGAAGTATTAAAATATGTACCAAGCGAAGGCAAAATCATCGATTAAGACATTCTTTTCGACAAATGAAAACATAGACTTTATAATTTTCTATGTAACGGTAACAACCTATTTACAAGTAGGTTGTTATTTTTTTACGATAGGGAAGAAATATTGGTACTGACGAGCTGGGAATTCTGATTCAGTATTATAAGTTTGAAAAAGAAAGAGGACGAGCCATATGCTAAAAGGGAAAAAGATACTTCTATGTGTAACAGGAGGCATTGCGGTCTTTAAAGCGGCTGCGTTAACTAGTAAATTGACACAAGCTGGTGCTATTGTAAAAGTAATGATGAGTGAGTCGGCAATGAAGTTTGTTACGCCTCTTACATTTCAAGCACTTTCTCGCCATGACGTATATACAGATACATTCGATGAGAAAGACTCAGCTGTTATTGCACATATCGATTTAGCGGATTGGGCAGATGTAGTACTTGTTGCACCAGCTACTGCCAATTGTATTGGGAAGTTAGCTGGCGGTATTGCAGACGATATGATTACAACTACTTTGTTAGCTACTACAGCCCCAGTGTGGATTGCACCAGCTATGAATGTGCATATGTATGAAAATAAAATTGTTCAAAAAAACATGATGACGTTAAAAACATTAGGATATACATTTATTGAGCCTGGAGAAGGCTTTTTAGCGTGTGGTTATGTAGCGAAGGGAAGACTAGAAGAACCGGAAGCAATTATTGCACGGTTAGAAGAGGTTTTTTCAGAACAAAAACCATTGCAAGGAAAAAAAATATTAATAACTGCTGGCCCAACTCGTGAAAAGATTGATCCAGTACGTTTTATGACCAATTTTTCTTCTGGGAAAATGGGATATGCAATAGCGGAAGTGGCAGCGAACTTAGGTGCTGATGTCATACTTGTTTCGGGACCGACAGCATTAAACCCGCCATTACATGTAAATACGGTACAAGTGGAATCTGCACAAGATATGTTAGAAGTAGTTCTGCAACAGTATCAAAACGTAGATGTTGTCATTAAAACAGCAGCAGTTGCAGATTATCGCCCGAAATATGTTCATGATAATAAAATGAAAAAGAAAAATGGTGATGCTGTAATCGAACTCGAGAGAACAGTAGATATTTTAAAAACGTTAGGTGAGATGAAGGACAAACAGTTACTGATCGGTTTTGCGGCTGAAACGACAAACGTAGAAGAATACGCAACAAAAAAATTACGTGAGAAAAATGCGAATATGATTGTTGCGAACGATGTAAAGGCGCAAGGAGCTGGATTTGGTACAGATACGAACATTGTAACAATGTATAGAAAAGATGGAGAAGTTATAGAGTTGCCACTTTTAACGAAGAAAGAGGTTGCTCGTGAAATATTAAAGCAAATTGAAATGATGTTAGAAGATGATCGTCTATGAAATTTGCAAGTGTAATTGTTGATGTACCTGCACGTCAGACAGATCGACCATTTGATTATATTATCCCTAAAAAGTGGGAAGATATTGTCCAGACAGGCATGCGTGTAGTAGTTCCATTTGGCCCAAGGAAATTGCAAGGCTTTATTATTGGGATCAAAGATTCGGCTGAAGTAGAAAGTAAGAAATTAAAGACAATCCATGAAATATTAGATGTAACACCAGTTTTAAACGAGGAATTATTAAAGCTTGGATATTGGCTTACAAGCGAAACGTTATGTTATATGATTTCAGCCTTTCAAGTCATGCTTCCAACGGCGATAAAAGCGACGTATAAAAAGCGTCTACAACTTCGTAAACAAGAAGAAGTAGCACCTGAACTACTGTTTTTATTTCAGGACAAAGAAGCGATAGATTGGGAAGTTATTGAGACGCAGCCACATCTATACCGCACGATTCAACAAGAAATTAAAAATGGCACGATTGAAGTTGTTTATCAAGTAAAAGATAAAGTGCAAAAGAAGAAACAAAGAGTCGTCCAACCGGAGTTGCCAGAAGATAAATTGGAATTAGCAGCATTTGAACTGAAAAGTAAAAAACAACAAGATGTACTCTATTATTTTGTGGAAAATTATAAAAGTGTGCCGTTGAAAGTGATAACAGAAGAGTTGCAAATAACAGATGCTCCGATTAAAGCACTTGTTAAAAAAGGGATAATCTCAGAAAAGTATGTGGAAGTATATCGGAATCCGTATGACGATGATGATTTTGAACAAACGAAACCATTCCCACTTACGGAGGAACAAAAGCAAGTTATTACACCGATTTTATCATCAATTACAAATGAAACTTACAATCCATTTTTACTATATGGTGTTACAGGAAGCGGAAAAACAGAAGTGTATTTACAATCTATAGCAGCGGTACTCGCGAAAGGGAAAGAAGCTATTGTGCTTGTTCCTGAAATTGCACTAACGCCTCAAATGGTAGATCGTTTTAAAGGCAGATTTGGCTCGCAAGTTGCGGTTCTTCATAGTGCGCTGTCTGTTGGAGAAAAATATGATGAATGGCGTAAGATTTTAAGAAAAGAAGTGAAAGTTGTAGTTGGTGCACGTTCAGCCGTATTTGCACCTTTTGAAAATTTAGGGATTATTATTATTGATGAGGAGCACGAATCGAGCTATAAGCAAGAAGATAATCCGAGGTATCATGCAAGGGATGTAGCTGTGTGGAGGGGACAATATCATAAATGTCCTATTGTTCTTGGTAGTGCAACACCGACACTTGAATCGTTTGCAAGGGCGAAAAAAGGTGTGTATGAATTACTAACGATGGAAAAACGTATGAACGAACAAGCTTTACCAACAGTAGAGATTGTTGATATGCGTGAGGAACTTCGTGACGGGAATCGTTCAATGTTTTCGAAGGCATTGCATGAAAAAATAGCAGATCGATTAGAAAAGAAAGAACAGATGGTGCTCTTTTTAAATAGAAGAGGTCATTCTACATTTGTTATGTGCCGTGATTGCGGGTATGTTGTACAATGTCCGCATTGTGATATCTCGCTGACATATCATAAAATGAACCATCGTTTAAAATGTCATTATTGCAGTCACGAAGAGAATATGCCGACTGAGTGTCCTGCTTGTCAAAGTACATATATTCGTTTCTTTGGTACAGGTACACAAAAGGTAGAAGAAGAAATTACAAAACTATTTCCAGAGGCACGAGTCATTCGAATGGATGTAGATACGACAAGTCGCAAAGGAATGCATGAAAAATTATTAAAGGCGTTCGGGGAAGAAAAAGCAGATATACTACTTGGAACACAAATGATTGCGAAAGGATTAGATTTTCCTAAAGTAACGCTTGTCGGGGTTTTAACTGCAGATACGATGCTTCACTTACCTGATTTTCGAGCGAGTGAAAAGACGTATCAGTTATTGACGCAAGTAAGTGGACGGGCAGGCAGACATGAATTGCCAGGGGAAGTTATAATTCAAACGTATACGCCAGAACATTACAGTATAGAATTAGCAAAGAACCAACATTATGATGTGTTTTTTGATCAAGAAATGCAAATGAGACGAACAAGACAATATCCACCTTATTACTATGTTGTACTTGTAACAGTATCTCATCCAGAATTATTAAAGGCAGTGCAAGTGACGGAAAAAATTGTCGGTCATTTACGGGCGCACTGCACGCAGCAAACGATGGTGTTAGGACCGGTTGCTTCAGCAATTCCAAGGATAAAAGATAGATATCGTTATCAATGCATGATAAAATACAAACGGGAACCAAACTTAAAGAACGTGCTCAAAATGGTAAATGAACATTATCAAGCAGAAATGCAAAAAGAGCTACAAATCTCAATTGATTTTAATCCAACAATGTTAATGTAGCGGAGGGAAATATGGCAGTTTTAGAAATAGTAAAGCATCCAAATGAAGTGTTAGAAACACCATGCGAAAGAGTAATTAACTTTGATAAAAAGTTAGTGAAATTGTTGAAAGATATGCATGAAACAATGTTAATTGCGGACGGAGTCGGTTTAGCCGCGCCTCAAGTAGGTGTAAGCTTGCAAGTAGCGGTAGTTGATATCGATGATGATACGGGGAAAATCGAGTTAATCAATCCATCGATACTAGAAAAACGTGGTGAACAAGTAGGTCCCGAAGGTTGTCTAAGCTTCCCGGGACTTTATGGTGAAGTGGAACGTGCGGATTATATTAAAGTACGTGCGCAAAATCGCCGAGGTAAAGTATTTTTACTAGAAGCAGAAGGATTTTTAGCACGTGCCATTCAACATGAAATCGATCATTTACACGGTGTGTTATTTACATCGAAAGTGACAAGATATTATGAAGAAAACGAATTAGAATAGGTATTAAAAGGAGCGGTTTTTTAATGATAAAAGTAGTATTTATGGGAACACCGGACTTTTCAGTGCCGGTGCTTCGTCGTCTTATCGAAGATGGCTATGATGTAATAGGTGTTGTGACACAGCCTGATCGTCCGGTAGGTAGAAAAAAAGTATTAACACCTACACCTGTTAAAGTTGAAGCAGAAAAACATGGTATTCCGGTGTTACAACCGTTAAGAATTCGTGAAAAAGACGAATATGAACAAGTCTTGGCATTAGAGCCAGATTTAATTGTAACAGCTGCTTTCGGTCAAATTGTACCAAATGAAATTTTAGAAGCACCGAAGTATGGATGTATTAACGTCCACGCGTCTTTACTACCTGAACTTCGTGGTGGTGCACCAATCCATTATGCAATTATGGAAGGTAAAGAAAAAACGGGTATTACAATTATGTATATGGTAGAGAAATTGGATGCTGGTGATATCTTAACGCAAGTAGAAGTGGAGATTGAAGAGCGTGAAACGACAGGTTCTTTATTCGATAAGTTAAGTGAAGCAGGGGCACACCTTCTATCTAAAACAGTACCTTTATTAATCCAAGGTAAGTTAGAACCAATTAAACAAAACGAAGAAGAAGTAACGTTTGCATATAATATAAAACGTGAGCAAGAGAAAATTGATTGGACAAAAACAGGTGAAGAAGTATACAATCACATTCGCGGATTGAATCCATGGCCAGTTGCTTATACGACTTTGGCAGGACAAGTTATTAAAGTATGGTGGGGAGAGAAGGTCTCTATTACAGAGAAAGCTGAACCAGGTACAATAGTAGCTCTTGAAGAAGATGGATTTGTTGTTGCAACAGGGAATGAGACAGGTGTTAAAATCACTGAATTGCAACCTTCTGGTAAAAAACGTATGAGTTGTTCGCAATTTTTACGCGGCACAAAACCTGAAATTGGAACGAAGTTAGGAGAAAATGCATGAGTAAAAATGTTCGTGAGTTAGCTCTTGATGGCTTAATTCAAGTAGAAAAAAGTGGTGCATACAGTAACTTACTTTTAAACAATCTAATTGAAAAAAATGCAATTGATAGAAAAGATATTGGTTTGTTAACTGAAATTGTATATGGAACGATTCAACGTCGTGACACATTAGATTATTATTTACAGCCTTTTTTAAAAAAGAAGGTTGAGGCGTGGGTAAGAGTATTACTTCGCTTATCTTTATACCAAATGATTTATTTAGATCGAGTGCCCGAAAGAGCGGCTATTCATGAAGCAGTTGAAATTGCAAAGCGTCGCGGGCATAAAGGGATTGCTGGTATGGTAAACGGGGTATTACGTTCGATTCAGAGAGAAGGAGTACCTTCTGTAGATGAAATCAAGGATCCAGTAGAACGTTTGGCAATTGCAACAAGTCATCCAATGTGGCTTGTTCAAGACTGGGCATCTGAATATGGTTTAGAGACAGCAGAGAAAATGTGTGAAGTGAACATGTTACCCCCAGTACCAACAGCGCGTGTAAATGTTGATAAAATAACAGTAGAAGAAGCGATTGAGTTGTTGGCTAGTGAAGGTATTGAAGCGAAGCGCGGCGATTTATCAGAGGATGCAATTCAAATTGAAAGAGGGAATGTAGCGCATACAGATGCGTTCAAAAAAGGTTTTCTTTCTATTCAAGATGAAAGTTCTATGCTTGTAGCGCGCGCTTTAGAACCAAATGAGGGAGATGTAGTTCTTGATAGTTGTGCTGCTCCGGGCGGAAAAACAACGCACATTGCAGAGCGATTAAAAGGAACAGGTCAAGTTATGTCTCTTGATTTACATGCACACAAAGTACGTTTAATTAAACAACAAGCAGAGCGACTTGGTCTAGAAAATGTCGAAACAAAAGCACTAGATGCTAGAAAAGTGCAAGAACACTTTGCAAATGAAACATTTGATAAAATATTAGTAGATGCACCATGTTCTGGATTTGGTGTGATTAGACGTAAACCTGATATTAAGTTAGGTAAAAATAAAGGCGATAGTGAAAGATTATCGACGATTCAACTTGCAATACTAGAAAAAATAGCACCATTGTTAAAACAAGGTGGTCGCCTTGTTTATAGTACGTGCACAATAGAAAAAATAGAAAATGAACAAGTAATTAAGCAATTTTTACAAGAGCATCCTGAATTTGAATGGGATACTACGATAAAAGATCGCATGCCAGAAAAGTTAAATCCGTATATTGATGAAGGTCAAGTACGAATTTTACCGCATTATTTTGCAACAGATGGCTTTTATATTGCTTGTTTAAGGAAGAAGGTGTAGCATCGTGGAAACGACTGTGAGAAAACAAAAGAAAAATCTAGAAACGAAGAAACCATCAATTTATTCTTTACAACTTCATGAAATGCAAGATTGGTTAAAGGAACAAGGAGAACCAAAGTTCCGTGCAGGACAAATCTTTGATTGGCTATATAAAAAACGTGTAAAAAATTATGACGACATGTCGAATCTTTCTAAAGGATTACGCGACAAATTGTCGAATTCCTTTGATATTACTACTTTAAATACATTGGTAAAACAAACGTCTTCTGATGGAACAATTAAATTCTTATTCCAATTATATGATGGGTATTCTATTGAAACAGTGTTAATGCGACATGAATATGGAAATTCTATTTGTGTAACAACACAGGTCGGATGCCGTATTGGTTGTACGTTCTGTGCATCTACACTTGGTGGGTTAAAACGAAACTTAGAGGCTGGAGAGATTGTAGCGCAAGTAGTAGAAGTGCAACGTGCACTTGATGAAACAGAAGAACGTGTAAGTTCACTTGTTGTTATGGGGATTGGAGAGCCGTTTGATAATTACGACAACTTAATGTCATTCTTACGCATTATAAACCATGAAAAAGGAATTCATATTGGCGCAAGACATATGACAGTTTCAACAAGTGGAATTGTTCCAAAAATTTATAAGTTCGCTGAAGAAGATATGCAAATTAATTTTGCGATTTCATTGCATTCTGCAAATACAGAGTTACGTTCAAAATTAATGCCGATTAACCGTGCTTATAAGCTACCAGACTTAATGGAAGCTGTTAAATACTATGTAAATAAAACAGGGCGTCGTATTACGTTTGAATATGGCTTATTTGGAGGAGAAAATGACCAAGTTGAGCAAGCTGAAGAACTTGCTGCGCTTTTAAAAGGTGTAAAATGTCATGTAAACTTAATTCCGGTAAACTACGTACCTGAACGTGATTATGTACGTACGCCACGTGAACAAATTTTCTTATTTGAAAAAACGTTAAAAGATCGTGGAGTGAATGTAACAATTCGCCGTGAACAAGGTCATGATATTGATGCAGCCTGCGGTCAGTTACGTGCGAAGGAGCGTAAAGAAGAGACGAGGTGACGAGATGAAAGCCGTGTTTCTATCGGATAAAGGAAAAGTTCGTCAACATAATGAAGATAGTGCAGGAGTTTTTCACAATTTAGATGGAAATATTTTAGCGGTAGTAGCAGATGGAATGGGAGGTCATCGAGCTGGTGATGTGGCTAGCTCGATGACCATTCAATTATTCCATGATTATTGGAAGCAAACGCATAATATGAATGAACCAAAAAAAGTAGAAGAGTGGTTACATACGAGTGTTGGGATTATTAATGAGCGTATATATGAGTACTCTAAACAACATGTAGAATGTAATGGTATGGGAACAACACTTATAATAGCGATTTGTACGCCAAACTTTGTGACAATAGGTCATATAGGAGATAGTCGTTGTTATATGGTATCAGAGGGGGAAATCTCGCTTGTAACGGAAGATCATTCCCTTGTAAATGAACTTGTGAGACATGGTGAAATTTCAAAAGAAGACGCAGAATATCACCCGAAGAAGAATGTTTTGTTAAGGGCATTAGGAACAGAAGAAAAAGTCGGATTAGATGTGAAAACATTGGTACTTGAGGAAGATGATCAGTTACTTCTTTGCTCTGATGGATTATCTAACAAAGTTTCTATTGCTGATATGCAACAAATTTTACAGTTAAATGAACAGCTTGAAACTAAGGGACAACGTCTCATTCAATTGGCGAATGATCGTGGCGGGGAAGATAATATCACCCTTGTTCTTATTGATTATGCGGGTTCGACAAACGAAAGTAGGTGAAGTGCAACGTGCTGATTGGAAAACGCTTAAATGACCGTTATAAGCTACTGAAAATGATTGGTGGCGGTGGAATGGCCAATGTGTATTTAGCTCATGATGATATACTTGGCCGAGATGTAGCGGTAAAAATATTAAGACTCGACTATTCAAATAACGAAGAGTTTATTAAACGTTTCCATCGAGAAGCGCAGTCTGTTACAACGTTGTCGCATCCAAATATTGTGAATATGTATGATGTCGGAGAAGAAGATGGTATATATTATCTTGTAATGGAGTATGTACCAGGACAAACATTGAAGCAATACATAATTGAGAGAGGGATGTTACCTATAGGAGAAGCTCTTGATATTATGGAGCAGTTAACATCCGCCATGGCACACGCCCATCATTTTGAAATTGTGCACCGTGATATTAAACCACACAATATTTTAATTCGAGCTGATGGAGTAATAAAAGTAACAGATTTTGGAATTGCGACAGCTACAAGTGCAACAACAATTACACATACAAATTCGGTACTTGGTTCGGTGCATTATTTATCACCAGAACAAGCACGCGGTGGGATAGCAAATAAACAATCAGATATTTATTCTCTAGGAATCGTTATGTTTGAGTTGTTAACAGGAAGACAACCGTTTTCTGGCGAATCTGCTGTTGCTATAGCTTTAAAACATTTACAAAGTGAAATTCCGTCTCCAAAGAGATGGAATGAAAATATTCCGCAAAGTGTCGAAAATATTATATTAAAGGCAACTGCGAAAGATCCGTTTCACCGATATCAATCTGCCAATGCGATGAAACGAGATATTGAAACTGCGCTATATCCAGAGAGGATAAATGAGCAGCCATTTTACATACCGGAAGATATGGAAGCGACAAAAGCGATTCCTATTATTCAACAAGAACAATTATTCGAAAATGTAACTGATGAAACAATTGTTTTAAAAGGAAATAAAGTGGACGAACAGAAAAGAAAAGAAGAAACGGAATTAAATAAGAAGAAAAAAAGAAGTAATAAATGGATTAAAGTTTTAATAACGACATTTTTACTTTTAGCAATTGGAATAACGTTAGCGCTTACTGTTATTCCAGGATTCTTTATTCCAAAAGATGTAAAAGTACCTGATGTGGCTGGTATGAAGTATGCGACAGCAGTAAATAAATTAGTTGAAAAGGGTTTTGAGGTTACGGAACCCAATATTGTATATACAGATGATGTTGAAGCCGGTGATGTGATAAAAACAGACCCTGTGGCAGGAAGAGTCGTGAAAGAAAACTCTAAAATTACTATCTATCAATCAGGCGGAAAAAAGAAAAGTAAGATGAGTGATCTCACAGGAAAAGATTTTGAGAGTATAAGGGCTGAATTAGAAGAAAAATATAAGCAAGTAACAATAAATTATATTGAAAATGATAGGCCAAAAGGTGAAATCGTAGAGCAAATTCCGACGCCGGATCAAATGGTAGTAGAGACGGAACAAGAACTGAAGATTTGGGTAAGTAAAGGTCCTTATCAAATTAGGCCAGGTGATTTTTCAGGATGGACTGAAAATAGCGTAAATGGTTATTTGAATGAGAGAAAACTAACTCCAGATATAAAACGAGAGTATTCCGATACTGTTGATAAAGGACTTGTAATTTCGCAATCTCCAAAACCAGGAACACCGTTAAAAGAAGGAGATAAAGTGACGATTGTCATCTCAGAGGGTCCTAAGCCGAAAGTAACGAAAACAGTGAAAGTGGATAATATTTCTATTCCGTATGAGTCTTCTATAATAGGTGAGAAAAAACCGCAAACAATAGAAATTTATAAAGAAGATATGCAACAAAAAATGGATAGACCAATTGAAACTAGAACAATTTCAGAGTCGGCAACTATTTCTTTAGAATTTGTAATTCAAGAAGGTACAAAAGGACACTATAAAATTGTACGAGATGGTGTAACGATTATCGACAAAGAAGTACCATACCCAACTCAATAATAATGACTTCCATTTCCTTTCTAGAGGGGATGGAATGTATTACTCTTGCCTGTTATGCTGTCCACTTATAGTGGAATGTATAACAGGCAAAAATATATGATTCAAAAAGTTATAAAAGTGATACTGTTATAAATAATATGTTGAATTTGATGGTAGATTAAATATATTAACTTGTATATATGACGGGTTTTGAAATAAGTATTTAAAGAATTCTAATCCATTCAATATGAATTACAGGTTCACTTTATACAAAATAAAGGAGAATTATATGCCAGAAGGAAAAATTGTAAAAGCTCTAAGTGGGTTTTATTATGTGCAGCATGAAGAAGGGATTACCCAATGCCGCGGGCGTGGTGTGTTCAGAAAAAATAAAATTACACCACTGGTAGGAGACCAAGTTGTTTTTCAAGCAGATAATCCGAGTGAAGGATACGTGCTTGAAGTATTTGATCGAAAAAATGAACTTGTTAGGCCTCCTATTGCTAATGTTGATCAAGCAATTCTCGTTTTCTCAGCAGTAGAACCAGATTTTAATCCGGGACTGTTAGATCGATTTTTAGTGCTGATTGAATATCATAATATTAAGCCGATTATTTGCATTAGTAAGATGGATTTAGTGGATGAAAGAATGAGAGAGACTGTTGAATCTTATGCGAATGACTATCGTGAGATGGGATATGATGTATTATTTACTTCTATAAATACATCGGAAAGTATTGATATTTTAAAACCATTCTTAGAAGGCTGTGTTTCTGTTGTAGCAGGGCAATCTGGTGTTGGAAAATCTTCTATGCTTAACGTTTTACGCCCAGATTTAGAATTGAAAACGAATGATATTTCCTCGCATTTAGGACGCGGGAAACATACGACAAGACACGTAGAATTAATTGCGGTTGGAAGCGGACTAGTTGCAGATACACCTGGTTTTAGTTCACTTGATTTCATAGATATAGAGGTAGAAGATCTTACATATTGTTTTCCAGAGTTGAAAGAAGCGAGCCAATACTGTAAATTTAGAGGGTGTACACATCTTTCTGAACCGAAATGTGCTGTGAAGGCTGCGGTTGAAGAAGGAAAAATTACAGAATATCGTTATAAGAATTACAAACAATTCGTAGAAGAAATTAGAGAGAGAAAGCCGAGGTATTAGTTATGATTAAAATTGCACCATCGATCTTATCAGCAGATTTTTCAAAATTAGGGGAAGAGATTAAAGATGTAGAAAAAGGCGGAGCGGATTACATTCACGTCGATGTAATGGATGGACATTTCGTACCAAATATTACGATTGGACCATTAATTGTAGAAGCTATCCGTCCGATTACATCGTTACCATTAGATGTACATTTAATGATTGAAAATCCTGATAACTATATCCCGACTTTCGCAAAAGCGGGAGCGGATATTATCACTGTTCATGTAGAGGCGTGCCCTCATCTGCATCGTACAATTCAGTTAATTAAATCTCATGGCATTAAAGCGGGAGTTGTATTAAATCCGCATACGCCAGTTTCAACGATTGAGCATGTATTAGAAGATATAGATATGGTATTACTTATGACAGTAAACCCAGGATTTGGTGGGCAGAAATTTATCCATTCTGTATTACCGAAAATTAAACAAGTTGCAGAAATGGTTAAAGAGCGCAATCTAGAAGTAGAAATTGAAGTTGATGGTGGTGTAAATGCTGAAACAGCAAGACTTTGTGTTGAAGCAGGAGCAAATGTGCTTGTAGCTGGATCAGCAGTATACAATCAAAAAGACCGCGGTGAAGCAATTCGTGTCATTCGTGGATAATGAATGAACGAGTCTTTATCCTAGTGAAACTTCTAGTGTAGTAAGTTTTCACTATTTATAAAGGATAGAGAAAAAATATGTAAAAAGGCAATCTACCGAATGGCAGATTGCCTTTTTACAATAGAAGGGGAAGGAAACATGATTATTCATATTTTAGCGGGCGGACCTGCGGAATATTGTGCAGATTTTTCTCGATATGAAAGTGAGAAAGTAGTGTGGGCGGCAGTTGATAGAGGCGTATATCGTTTATTAAAAGGAGGAATTACTCCAGCTGTTGCGTTTGGAGATTACGATTCAGTTACTGAAGAAGAATTAGTATGGATGGGCCAGCAAACAAATGACTTACATATTGTTCCTCGTGAAAAAGATCAAACAGATTTAGAAATTGCGATTAACTGGGCGTTAGAACAAAATCCGACATTGATTCGTATTTTTGGTGCCACTGGTGGAAGGCTGGATCACGGTTTAGCAAATATACAGATGCTTTTAAGAGGGTTAGAAGTAGAGATAGAAATGTGTATTGTAGACAATAAAAATGAAATAAGCGTGAAAAAAGTGGGTACACATATAATTGAAGACAATAAAAATTTCCCTTATGTATCTTTTGTGCCGGTTACTGAAATAGTGGAAGGGATTACATTGCTTGGATTTAAGTATCCTCTAACTAATAAAACAATAGAATGGGGATCAACACTTTGTATTAGTAATGAACTCGTTGAGGAAAAAGGTACTTTTTCATTTACTTCTGGCATATTAATGGTGATAAGAAGCACTGATTAAAGAAACAATTTTGCTCCTTACATCATATAGTGAACAAGTGGAGTAATGGGGATTAGGAGGGAAACCATGAGATTTTATACAATTAAGTTACCTAAATTTCTTGGTGGAATTGTTCGTGCCATGTTAAATACCTTCAAAAAAGATTAAAAAAAGCACCTATTACCGGTGCTTTTTTCATTGTCATAGTAAAAAAAGAGCCTAGAGGCTCTTTTTTTTATTATTAAACACGTTCGATTTTGCCAGATTTTAATGCTCTAGCAGAAACGTAAACACGTTGAACTTTTCCGTCGATGCGTACGCGAACTTTTTGAAGGTTAGCGCCCCATTTACGTTTTGTAGCGTTCATTGCGTGAGAACGAGAGTTACCAGAACGAGCTTTTCTTCCAGTGATAGCACAAACACGAGCCATTTATATTTCCCTCCCTTGATACCTTACCATACGTAATTTTTCAATGTTAGTCTTTTTTGCGATGCTAAAAACACTACTATAATTTAACACAACTAAAAAGAGAATGCAACACCGTAGAAAAAAGAAATCAAGAAAAATTACTTGACACCATATGTCGATGATGAAAAGCTGAAATCAAGAAAAATTACTTGACATATTATAGTGGTACATGTTGTATAATAACAATGGACTATTTTGCTCATCATAAAAAATGTGATTTAAAACATAAAATATGAGAGTGAAAAGAAAGAACGATGGAATTTTCTTTAAAAAGATTATATGATAGTAACTAAAGTAGTCTAGCTCACTTTCACCATTTATGAAGGGGGAAACGAGATGTCAATTGAAATTAAAACGAAGTATGGTCAAATTGATATTAGTACAGATGTAATTGCAACAATTGCTGGAGGTGCCGCAGTAGATTGCTACGGTATCGTAGGTATGGCATCAAAAAATCAGTTAAAAGATGGTTTAACAGATATTTTACGAAAAGAAAACTTCACTAGAGGTGTTATTGTTCGTAAAGATGAAGATGAAGTACATATTGATATGTATATTATTGTGAGCTATGGTACGAAAATTTCAGAAGTAGCACATAACGTGCAGACGAAAGTGAAATATACATTAGATCAAACTGTAGGACTAGCAGTAGATTCTGTAAACATCTACGTACAAGGAGTTAAAGTAATAAACTTGTAATGTGCATTAAGGAGGAAAATCTGTGTCAATTCAAAAAATTGATGGGAAACGTTTATCACAAATGATCATGCAAGGAGCGAATAATTTAACAAATAATGTTCAGCTTGTTGATGCATTAAACGTATTTCCAGTTCCAGATGGCGATACCGGTACAAACATGAACTTATCAATGACTTCAGGCGCACGTGAAGTGAAAGAAAATCCTTCACAGCATGCTGGTAAAGTCGGCGTAAGTTTAGCCAAAGGATTATTAATGGGAGCTCGTGGTAACTCTGGTGTTATTTTATCTCAGTTATTCCGTGGTTTCTCTAAATCCATTGAACAAAAAGAAGAATTAACAACAGTTGATTTTGCTGCAGCTTTAGATGCTGGGGTAGAAGCGGCTTACAAAGCGGTTATGAAACCGATTGAAGGAACGATTTTAACGGTTGCAAGAGAAACGGGTAAATATGCAGTGACAGTTGCGAAAAAACAGCGCGACTTTGTTTTGTTTATGGAAGACGTTGTGAAAGAAGCAAATGCATCGTTAAATCGTACGCCAGATTTATTACCTGTATTAAAACAAGTTGGCGTTGTAGATAGCGGTGGTAAAGGTCTTGTTGTTGTATATGAAGGATTTTTAGCTGACTTAAAAGGAGAAACGATTTCTTCTAATGTGTCTGCCCAACCATCTATGAATGACATGGTACGCGCAGAACATCACCGTAGTGTACAAAGCCAATTGAGTACAGAAGATATAAAGTATGGATATTGTACGGAATTCATGGTGAAATTAGAGCCTGAAAAAATGAAAGAGCATAATTTCTCTGAACAAAAATTCCGTGAAGATATTAGTGTATACGGAGATTCACTACTTGTTGTATCAGATGATGAGGTTGTTAAGGTTCATATTCATGCGGAACATCCTGGAGATCCTATGAATTATGGACAACGCTATGGTAGTTTAATTAAGATTAAAGTAGAAAATATGCGTGAACAGCATACTGCTTTATTAGATGAGCCTACTATGATGCCTGAGCCGACTAGCCAGTCCAAAGAGAAACAACCGTACGGTATCGTAACTGTAGCTATGGGATCTGGTATCAAAACTTTATTTGAGAGCATTGGCGCGACGAAAGTGATCGAAGGTGGCCAAACGATGAATCCAAGTACGGAGGATATTGTGAAGGCGATTGAAGAAGCGAACGCTGAAAAAATCATTATTTTACCGAATAACGGAAATATCGTGATGGCAGCAGAACAAGCAGCGTCAGTTGTTGATCAAGAAGTGATTGTGATTCGTTCGAAAACAGTTCCTCAAGGTATGGCTGCAATGTTAGCATTTAATCCAGTTGGAACGTTAGAAGAGAATGAAGAAAACATGAAAGAAGCTTTATCTCATGTGAAAACCGGTCAAATTACGTATGCGGTACGTGATACGGAAATTGATGGTGTAGCAATTCAAAAAGATGACTTCATGTGTATTGCAGATGGAAAAATCGTATCAACAAATGCAGAAAAAGTTGGAGCTGCGAAGCAATTACTTGAAGCACTTATTGATGAAGATTCTGAAATCGTAACGATTCTACAAGGTGAAGATGCAACTGATGAAGAAGTAGCTGAGTTAGTTGAATTTGTAGAAGAGAAATTTGAAGATGCAGAAGTAGAAGTACATGCTGGAAACCAACCGGTGTATTCTTTCATCTTCTCTGTAGAATAAGAAAAATTCGTTTTGAAAATAAATGGATTACTTACTTGCTAATGGATAAGAAGTAGTAATATGAAGTTTATTACTAGTTTTTATTCAAAAGGCTAGCATATTGAAGATAAAAAAGAGCCTTGCTGCTAATAGTGAGGCTCTTTTCTTTCGTGTTGCTTATGAGGGATTTGAGTAGTTTCTCTTAGAATGCCTATGATAGAATATATAAGGTGAAAAAGAGCGATTACAGATGTCAATCGTGTTAGTCGATAATGTATCAAAGAAAATAATGTGACGGAGCGTGAGAATCTTGAATGAAGTTGTACAAGTTCCTGTTACGGATGTAAAGGGAATCGGAGGAGAAACATCTGAATTACTACACGAGATGGGAATTTATACAGTTTCTCATCTATTAGAACATTTTCCGTACCGTTATGAAGATTATGCGATGAAAGATCTTGCTGAAGTAAAGCATGATGAACGGGTAACAGTTGAAGGGAAAGTTCATAGTGCTCCTTTACTACAATATTATGGGAAGAAAAAGTCGCGCCTTACGGTTCGTGTCCTTGTCGGTCGTTATTTAATTACAGCTGTATGTTTTAATAGACCGTACTATAAGCAAAAGTTAACTTTAGATGAAACGGTAACGATAACAGGTAAATGGGATCAGCACCGTCAAACGATTGCGGTATCAGAGCTTCATTTCGGACCAGTTGCACGCCAACAAGACGTAGAGCCTGTATACTCAGTGAAAGGGAAACTTACAGTAAAACAGATGCGCCGTTTTATTGCCCAAGCATTCAAGGAGTATGGAGAATCTATAGTTGAAGTGTTGCCTGATGGATTGTTAAGTCGATATAAATTATTGCCGCGTTATGAAGCGCTCAAGGCGCTTCATTTTCCAGCAGGACAGGAAGATTTAAAACAAGCGCGTCGCCGTTTTGTATATGAGGAATTTTTCTTATTTCAGCTGAAAATGCAAACATTACGGAAAATGGAGAGGGAAAATTCGAAAGGGACGAAAAAAGAAATTCCTTCAGCAGAATTGCAAGAGTTTATCGATGCACTTCCGTTTCCGTTAACTGGTGCGCAGAGCCGGGTAGTAGATGAAATTATGAAAGATATGACATCTCCTTATCGAATGAATCGTCTGTTGCAAGGTGATGTAGGTTCTGGGAAAACAGTCGTTGCAGCGATTGGCCTTTATGCAGCGAAATTAGCACATTATCAAGGTGCTTTAATGGTTCCTACAGAAATTTTAGCGGAGCAACATTATCAATCGCTCGCAGAGACGTTCTCACACTTTGGTATGAAGGTTGAATTGCTAACAAGTTCTGTTAAAGGTGTAAGGCGTCGAGAGATTTTGGCGAAATTAGAACAAGGAGAAATAGATATCCTTGTCGGAACACATGCTTTAATTCAAGATGAAGTTATCTTTCATAGGTTAGGTCTCGTTATTACTGATGAACAACATCGATTTGGTGTAGCACAGCGACGAGTTTTAAGGGAGAAAGGTGAAAGTCCAGATGTATTATTTATGACAGCGACCCCAATTCCGCGTACGTTAGCAATTACTGCATTTGGAGAGATGGATGTTTCTATAATCGATGAGATGCCAGCTGGTAGAAAGGTAATTGAAACATACTGGGCAAAACATGATATGTTAGATCGAGTTCTCGGTTTTGTGGAGAAGGAGATAAAAAAAGGAAGACAAGCATATGTAATTTGTCCCCTTATTGAAGAATCTGAGAAACTTGATGTACAAAATGCGATCGACTTACATAGTATGCTGACTCATCATTATCAAGGGAAATGTCAAGTTGGATTAATGCATGGAAGATTATCATCTCAAGAAAAAGAAGAGATAATGGGACAATTTAGTGAAAATAAAGTGCAAATTCTCGTGTCGACAACGGTTGTTGAAGTAGGTGTGAACGTACCGAATGCGACTGTAATGGTTATTTATGATGCAGAGCGTTTCGGTTTATCGCAGCTTCATCAGCTCAGGGGACGTGTTGGGCGTGGTAGTGAACAATCATATTGTTTATTAATCGCGGATCCAAAATCGGAAACGGGAAAAGAGCGAATGCGTATTATGACCGAAACGAACGATGGATTTGTATTGTCAGAAAAAGATTTAGAGTTAAGAGGTCCTGGAGATTTCTTTGGAAGTAAGCAAAGTGGTTTACCAGAATTCAAGGTTGCTGATATGGTACATGATTATCGAGCGTTAGAAACTGCAAGACAAGATGCAGCATTACTAGTAGATTCCGAAGCGTTTTGGCATAATGATCAATATGCTTCGCTGCGTACTTATCTTGACGGGACAGGTGTGTTCCAAGGAGAGAAGCTCGATTAAAGGGAGGCAACAAAAGTTTTTGTTGCATTCTACTTTTAATGATTATATACTACTGTTAGTACCTAGTCATAAAAATGGATGGTGCGGTATGAAAAAAAGAAGAAGTAAAAAAGAAAGACAAGAATTATTACAACAAACAATAGAAACGAATCCTTTTATTACGGATGAAGATTTAGCAGAAAAATTTCAAGTGAGTATACAAACCGTACGTCTTGATCGTATGGAATTATCTATTCCTGAATTAAGAGAAAGAATTAAACATGTAGCTACGAAGCAACATGAAGAAGATGTGAAATCTTTACCGTTAGAAGAGGTTGTCGGAGAAATTATCGATATAGAATTAGATAGACATGCGATTTCTATCTTTGAAGTGAAGGTAGAACACGTATTTAAAAGAAATCAGATTGCCCGTGGGCATCATTTGTTTGCACAAGCAAACTCACTAGCTGTTGCAGTTATTGATGAAGAATTAGCTTTAACTGCAAAGTCTACCATTCGATACATTCGTCCTGTAAAATTAGGAGAGCGTGTTGTTGCAAAAGCACGCGTTGAAGATGTAGAGAATGATAAAGGACGGACCGTTGTAAAAGTGCGTAGCTTTGTTGGAGAAGAACTTGTTTTTACAGGCACTTTTGAAATGTATCGATCTAGTAATTATAGTGAGGAAGGTAACAACTTATGAAAATCGCAATAGATGCAATGGGCGGCGATCACGCTCCAAAGGCTGTCGTATTAGGAGCAATGAAAGCTATTAAGGAATATTCTGATTTACATATTACGTTAGTAGGGAAAGAAGAGGAAATTCGTCAATACTTAACGAGTGAAGAACGAATTACTATACTTCATACAGATGAAAAAATCGAATCGACAGATGAACCAGTAAGAGCGGTTCGTCGAAAAAAACAAGCTTCAATGGTACTAGCAGCGCAGCAAGTGAAAGATGGCGTAGCGGATGCTTGTATATCAGCTGGTAGTACAGGAGCTTTAATGGCGGCTGGATTGTTTGTTGTAGGTCGTATGGAAGGAATTGAGCGACCAGCTTTATCCCCTACAAT
The DNA here is from genome assembly GCF_001884045.1 of Bacillus mobilis. Taxonomy (GTDB): domain Bacteria; phylum Bacillota; class Bacilli; order Bacillales; family Bacillaceae_G; genus Bacillus_A; species Bacillus_A mobilis. The sequence goes on from NZ_MACF01000046.1 coordinate 451,879, forward strand.
GCCAACTGTTGATGGAGAAGGTTTTGTTATGTTAGATGTTGGAGCGAACGTTGATGCAAAACCAATTCATTTATATCAATATGCAGTAATGGGATCTGTATACGCTGAGAAAGTAAGGGGGATTAAAAATCCTCGCGTTGGACTTTTGAACGTTGGAACAGAGGATGGCAAAGGGAACGAGCTTTCAAAACAAGTCTTTGCAATGCTTAAGGATGCCCCAATTAATTTCGTTGGGAACGTTGAATCAAGAGATTTATTGCAAGGTGTAGCAGATGTTGTTGTGTGTGATGGTTTTACAGGGAATGTAGCGCTAAAATCATTAGAAGGAACGGCACTTGCATTATTCTCTATGTTAAAAGAGCAGTTAATGAGTTCGTTTACGAGTAAATTAGCAGCAGCGGTATTAAAGCCAAAACTTATGGTATTAAAAGATAAAATGGATTATTCGGAGTATGGGGGAGCGGCATTGTTTGGATTGAAAGCTCCTGTCATTAAGGCTCACGGTTCTTCCAATGACCAATCGATATTTAGTGCGATTCGTCAAACGAGAGAAATGGTAGCGAAAGAAGTAATTCCTACTATTTCAAGTGTAATGGAGAAAGAGCCACTCCAATAAGAGGAGGATTTGAAATGGGAAAACTAGCATTTCTTTTTCCGGGCCAAGGTTCACAGGCAGTTGGAATGGGTAAACAGTTAGCGGAGAATAATAAAGAGGTTGCAAATGTGTTTGCAAAAGCAGATGAGGTGTTGCAAGATTCACTTTCAGAAGTGATTTTTGAAGGACCGCAGGAAAAGCTTACGTTAACGACAAATGCGCAGCCTGCCTTATTAACAACGAGTTTTGCTATTTTGACAGCTTTGAAAGAGTATGATATTACACCAGATTTTGTTGCAGGACATAGTTTAGGTGAATATAGCGCACTTGTAGCAGCGGGTGCAATAACTTTTGAAGACGCTGTATACGCTGTAAGGAAACGTGGGGAATATATGGAAGAAGCTGTTCCTGGCGGAGAAGGTGCAATGGCCGCTATTTTAGGTGCTGATCCACATATGCTGAAACAAGTTACAGAAGAAGTAACAAGTGAAGGATATGCAGTACAAATCGCTAATATGAATAGTACGAAGCAAATTGTGATTTCTGGAACAAAGCAAGGAGTCGAGATTGCTTCTCAAAGAGCGAAAGAAAATGGTGCAAAGAGAGCAATTCCGCTTAAGGTAAGTGGACCGTTCCACTCTTCACTTATGAAGCCGGCAGCTGAGAAGTTCCAAAGTGTCCTAAATGAAATTACAATTCAAGATACGAATATTCCTGTTATCGCAAATGTAACAGCAGACGTTATTACAAGCGGTACACATATTCAAGAAAAGCTAATTGAACAGCTCTATTCGCCTGTCTTATGGTACCCGTCCATTGAAAATATGGTGAGTCAAGGTGTAGATACATTTATTGAGATTGGACCTGGGAAAGTACTTGCTGGACTGATGAAGTCAATTGATTCATCAGTGAAAGCATATGCGATATATGATGAAGAGACATTAAAAGATACCATTTCAAATCTGAGAGGAGAAAACTGATGTTAAAAGGGAAAGTAGCATTAGTAACTGGCGCGTCACGTGGAATTGGTCGTGCGATTGCGATTGATTTAGCGAAACAAGGGGCAAATGTTGTAGTAAATTATGCTGGTAATGAGCAAAAGGCAAATGAAGTAGTTGATGAAATAAAGAAATTAGGTTCGGATGCAATTGCTGTAAGAGCAGATGTTGCAAATGCTGAAGACGTTACAAATATGGTGAAACAAACTGTAGATACATTCGGACAAGTTGATATTCTTGTAAATAATGCAGGTGTAACAAAAGATAATTTATTAATGCGTATGAAAGAAGAAGAATGGGATACAGTTATTAATACAAACCTAAAAGGTGTATTCTTATGTACGAAGGCAGTATCTCGATATATGATGCGTCAACGTCATGGACGTATTATTAATATCGCTTCTGTTGTTGGAGTAACAGGTAATCCAGGACAAGCAAACTATGTTGCTGCTAAAGCGGGTGTAATTGGATTAACAAAAACATCAGCAAAAGAGTTAGCGAGCCGTAATATTACTGTAAATGCAATTGCTCCTGGGTTTATTGCCACAGATATGACAGACGTATTAGATGAAAATATAAAAGCTGAAATGTTAAAATTAATTCCTGTAGCTCAGTTTGGTGAAGCGGAGGATATCGCAAATGCTGTAACTTTCTTTGCTTCTGATCAAAGCAAATATGTTACAGGTCAAACGTTAAATGTTGATGGCGGTATGGTAATGTAATAAAAGAATGGATTTCAGCTAGTTTTTTTGGCCAATATTTAATATAATATTTGAGGGGAGGTGAATGGAATGGCAGATGTTTTAGAGCGTGTAACAAAAATCATCGTTGATCGTTTAGGTGTAGAAGAAACTGAAGTAGTACCAGCTGCGAGCTTTAAAGAAGATTTAGGCGCAGACTCCCTAGATGTAGTAGAACTTGTAATGCAATTGGAAGATGAATTCGAAATGGAAATTTCTGATGAAGATGCTGAAAAGATTGCTACTGTTGGCGATGCTGTGACTTACATAGAGAGTCATCTATAATGCTTAAGTGAAGTCCCGTTTTTTAGCGGGGCTTCTCGGCTTATATCTGGAGGGACTTATGCCGTACCGAAAACATAGAGAAAAAAAATACGAAACAAAATATCGTGAAGCGTTTAAAGTATTTCAAGAAGAAATAGGTATTACGTTTTCAGATGAAAAATTATTGATTCAAGCATTTACGCATTCATCGTATGTGAATGAGCATCGAAAAAAACCGCATGAGGACAATGAGCGTCTTGAATTTCTTGGTGATGCTGTATTGGAACTCACTGTATCGCAGTATCTGTTTCAAAAATATCCGACAATGAGCGAAGGAGAGTTAACAAAACTACGTGCAGCTATTGTATGTGAACCATCTCTTGTTCGTTTTGCAAACGAATTGTCATTTGGTAGCCTTGTTTTATTAGGAAAAGGCGAGGAAATGACGGGTGGACGTGAACGACCAGCTTTATTAGCGGATGTCTTTGAAGCGTTTATTGGTGCCCTTTATCTTGATCAAGGGCTTGAAACAGTTTGGGGATTCTTAAAAGAAGTTGTATATCCGAAAATTAATGAAGGTGCTTTTTCTCATGTGATGGATTATAAGAGTCAATTACAAGAGTTGATTCAGCGTGATGGTAGTGGCAATATTGAGTATCAAATTTTGCAAGAAAAAGGACCGGCTCATAACCGAGAATTTGTGTCACGTGTTACGTTAAATAACGTGGCTTTAGGTCTTGGTAGTGGCAAGTCGAAAAAAGAAGCAGAGCAACAAGCTGCTGCAGAAGCATTGAAAAAATTAAAAGAACAACTATAAGGAATCCCCCTTTGAATGAGGGGGATTCCTTATGCATAGAATGAAACTTTCTTTTGTTTGTGAATAAAGGGAAGGGAAATCCGTATAATAGCTCGTTTTTGTATAGATAACAGTTATAACAACGGAGAATAGGAGGAAGGCCTTTCGTGTTTTTAAAAAGATTAGAAATAGCAGGATTTAAGTCGTTTGCTGAGCGCGTATCTGTTGATTTTGTCCCAGGTGTAACTTCTGTAGTAGGACCTAATGGAAGTGGGAAAAGTAATATTACTGATGCGATTCGCTGGGTACTTGGTGAACAATCTGCAAAATCATTACGTGGTGCAAAGATGGAGGATATTATTTTTGCGGGCAGTGATACGAGAAGAGCAGTTAATGTTGCTGAAGTAACATTAACTTTAAATAATGAAGATCAACGTTTACCGATTGAATATAATGAGGTGTGTGTAACACGTCGTGTATCTCGTTCTGGTGATAGTGATTTTTATATTAATAAACAATCATGTAGATTGAAAGATATTATCGATTTATTTATGGACTCTGGTATGGGAAGAGAAGCTTTTTCGATTATTAGCCAGGGGAAAGTTGAAGAGATTTTAAGTAGTAAATCGGAAGAACGTCGTGGTGTATTTGAAGAAGCCGCTGGAGTGCTGAAATACAAACTTCGTAAAAAGAAAGCTGAAGCAAAATTAGCAGATACACAAGAAAACTTAAATCGTGTACAAGATATCATTCACGAATTAAGTAGTCAAGTAGAACCTTTAGAAAGACAAGCTTCTATTGCGAAAGATTATCTTGAGAAAAAAGAAGAATTAGAGAAAGTAGAAGCGGCGCTTATTGTACATGAAATTGAAGAATTACATGAGAAATGGGAAGCGCTTCGAAATCAGTTTGGACATAATAAAAACGAAGAAGCTAAAATGTCAACGCATTTACAAAAAGGTGAAGAAGAGCTAGAGGAATTACGAGGACAATTACAAGCAGTAGATGAGTCGGTAGATTCCTTACAAGAAGTACTTCTTCTTTCTAGTAAAGAGCTAGAAAAGTTAGAAGGACAGCGTGAGTTATTAAAAGAGAGAAAACAAAATGCAACGACGCATTGTGCGCAACTCGAGCAGTTAATTGTTGAATTAACAGAGAAAGCTACAAGTTATGATGGTGAAATTGAATCCAGTACAGAAGTGTTGATGCAATTTGTAAATCAAGTAAAAGAGTTGGAAACGAAATTGCATGATAATGAGTTACTGCTTGCAACTTTTGCTGACAATTTAGAGGAACAAATTGAGAATTTAAAAGGTGACTATATTGAACTTTTAAATCAACAAGCTAGTCATCGCAATGAGTTGTCTATGATTGAAGAACAATCTAAACAACAAAACTCTAAAAATGAACGCCTTGATGAAGAAAATGCGAAATATGTAGAAATGCGTATGGAAATTACCGCGAAAAAGACTAAGCTTGTGGAAAGTTATGAACAAGTGAAAGAAAAAGTAGCTGGTATCCTTTCGAATATACAAAAGACAGAAGCGGCACTTGGGAAATGCAAGACGCAGTATAGTGAAAATGAAACAAAACTGTATCAAGCGTATCAATTTGTACAACAGGCACGTTCTCGAAAAGAAATGCTAGAAGAGATGCAAGAAGATTACTCTGGTTTCTATCAAGGAGTACGTGAAGTATTAAAAGCTAGAGAAAATAAGCTGCAAGGTATCGAGGGTGCTGTCGCAGAACTGCTAACAGTACCGAAAGAATATGAAATTGCAATGGAAATTGCTCTAGGTGCAGCAATGCAGCATATTGTCGTACAAAAAGAAGAACATGCTCGTAATGCAATTGCGTTTTTAAAACAAAATAAGCATGGACGAGCAACGTTTTTACCGCAAGCTGTTATTAAAAGTAGATCGTTATCATTTGAACAATTACGTATTGTAAATCAACACCCATCGTTTGTAGGTGTGGCGGCAGAACTTGTGCAATATAATAATAAATATGAAAATGTAGTTTCGAATTTATTAGGTACTGTTATTGTTGCAAAAGATTTACGCGGGGCAAATGAGTTAGCGAAACAACTGCAATACCGTTATCGCATTGTAACAATCGAAGGTGATGTAGTGAACCCTGGTGGTTCTATGACAGGTGGAGCGGTAAAACAGGCGAAATCTTCTTTATTAGGACGTCAACGTGAACTAGAAGAGTGGACGAGCAAGTTAACTGATATGGAAGAGAAAACAACGAAGTTAGAAAACTTTGTTAAAGCAGTAAAGCAAGAGATTCAAGAAAGAGAAGTGCAAATACGCGAACTAAGGCAAAGTGTAGAAGTAGAGCGTGTAGATGAACAGAAATTAAGAGAAGAAATTAATCGTTTAGAATTAGAAGAACATCGTATTAATGATCGTTTATCTATTTACGATTTAGAGATTGAAGGATTCTTACAAGATCAAGTGAAGATACAAGGGCGTAAAGAAGAGCTAGAAAAGATTTTAGCGACTCTTCAAGCTGAGATTACGGGATTAGATAGCAAAATTGTCGCTTTAACAAAACAAAAAAGTGAGCAGCATTCTTCTAAAGAAAAAGTTCAAAAAGAAATGACTGAGTTAAAAGTGCTGGCGGCTGAAAAGCAACAACGCTTATCTAATCAAAAAGAAAAAGTTGAACGATTGACTAAGGAAAAAGAAGAAACGGATGCAACGCTTGTCAAAACGAAAGAGGATTTAGCATTCTTAAAACAAGAAATGACATCGAATTCAAGTGGTGAAGAACAAATTACGAATATGATTGAGAAGAAAGCATATGATCGTAATCAAACTTCAGAGTTAATTCGCTCTCGTCGTGAACAACGCTTATCGTTACAAGAAAGAGTAGAACAGTTAGAGCGTAATCTGAAAGAAACAACAGGTAAGCATAAATACATTCTTGAGATGTTGAAAGATCAAGAAGTAAAAATAAACCGACTTGATGTAGAGTTAGAAAATAGATTACAACATTTACGTGAAACATATACAATTTCATTTGAAGCAGCAAAACTGAAGTATACAATGATAATGCCTGCCGAGGATGCACGTAAAAAGGTGAAACTAATTAAACTATCCATCGAAGAGCTAGGCACAGTAAACTTAGGGGCAATTGAAGAGTATGAGCGTGTAGCAGAGCGTCATACATTCTTACTAGAGCAAAAAGATGACCTAGAAGAAGCGAAAACGACATTACACCAGCTTATTACTGAAATGGATGAAGAAATGAAAAAACGCTTTTCTACTACGTTTGAAGGAATCCGAATGGAGTTTCAATCAGTATTCTCTGAATTATTTGGAGGCGGTAGAGCGGATTTAGTCATGACGAATCCAGAGGACTTATTAAATACGGGTATTGATATTGTAGCGCAACCGCCAGGGAAGAAACTACAAAACTTAGGTTTACTTTCAGGTGGAGAGCGTGCTTTAACAGCAATTGCGCTGTTATTTGGTATTTTAAAAGTGCGTCCAGTTCCATTCTGTGTACTAGATGAGGTAGAGGCGGCTCTTGATGAGGCGAATGTTGCCCGTTTTGCACAGTATTTAAAGAAATTTAGTGATGAGACACAGTTTATTGTCATTACACATAGAAAAGGTACAATGGAAGAGTCTGACGTATTGTACGGTGTAACAATGCAAGAGTCAGGGGTATCTAAACTTGTTTCGGTTCGTTTAGATGATGGAGAAGAACTAGTGGCAAGTAATTAGGAAGGATGGGACAGTATGAGCTTTTTTAAAAAATTAAAAGAAAAAATTTCAAAACAAACAGATACGGTAACAGAGAAATTTAAACAAGGGTTAGAAAAGACGAGGAATTCGTTTGCAGATAAAGTAAATGATTTAGTTTATCGTTATCGTAAAGTAGATGAAGATTTCTTTGAGGAACTAGAAGAAATTTTAATCGGTGCAGATGTCGGAGTTTCGACGGTAATGGAATTAATTGATCAATTGAAAGAAGAAGTGCAACGTCGTAACATCCAAGATCCAAAAGAAGTACAAGCTGTTATTTCAGAAAAGTTAGTAGGAATTTACAAAGGTGACAGTGAATTTAGCAACGAAATTAATATGCAAGAGGATCAATTAACAGTTGTTTTATTTGTCGGTGTTAATGGCGTAGGAAAAACGACGACGATTGGTAAACTAGCACATAAATTCAAAACAGAAGGTAAGTCTGTCCTATTGGCAGCAGGAGATACATTCCGCGCGGGAGCGATTGAACAATTAGAAGTATGGGGCGATCGCGTTGGTGTAGAAGTGATTAAACAAGGATCAGGATCTGATCCAGCGGCGGTTATGTATGACGCTGTACAAGCTGCGAAAGCACGTAAAGTAGACGTATTACTATGTGACACAGCAGGGCGCTTACAAAATAAAGTAAACTTAATGAAAGAGTTAGAGAAAGTGAAGCGTGTAATTGAGCGTGAAGTACCGGGGGCTCCTCATGAAGTATTACTTGTTATTGATGCAACAACAGGACAAAACGGTTTAAGTCAAGCGAAAACATTCCGTGAAGCAACGAATGTTACTGGTATTGTTTTAACGAAGTTAGATGGAACTGCTAAAGGTGGTATTGTATTAGCGATTCGTAACGAAATGGATGTACCGGTGAAATTTGTTGGATTAGGGGAGCAAATGGATGACTTGCAGCAGTTTGATCCAGAACAATATGTGTATGGTTTATTTGCGAACTTAGTAGAAACAGAAGAAGTGTAAGTGAAAGAAGCGGTATTTTCCGCTTCTTTTTCTATAAAAAATATGTGATGTTAAGAAAAAAACTTGACACTCTTTTGTACTCCATGTAAACTAATTCATGTAAAGGGAAATCACTTAACAAAGGATGATCCAACATGCTCGAGAAAACAACGAGAATGAACTATTTATTTGATTTTTATCAATCGTTGTTAACGCAAAAACAAAGAAGTTATATGTCGCTTTATTATCTAGATGATTTATCTCTTGGTGAAATTGCGGAAGAATTTGATGTAAGTCGCCAAGCCGTGTATGATAACATTAAACGGACTGAAGCGATGCTTGAAGAATATGAAGATAAATTAGTATTACTTCAAAAGTTTCAAGAGCGACAGCGACTTGTTGCAAAGCTAAAACAGCTAATCAGCGAAGAAGAGCATGTGAATGAAGAAATGAAACAAGTTGTTGAAGCTATCGAAAAATTAGATTAGGAGGGCGGCAATATGGCATTTGAAGGATTAGCCGACCGACTTCAACAGACAATGCAAAAAATCCGCGGCAAAGGAAAAGTTTCTGAAGCCGATGTGAAAGAAATGATGAGAGAAGTTCGTCTAGCTCTTTTAGAAGCGGACGTTAACTTTAAAGTAGTAAAAGATTTTGTAAAGCGTGTGTCTGAACGTGCTGTCGGACAAGATGTAATGACAAGTTTGACACCTGGACAACAAGTAATTAAAGTCGTACAGGAAGAACTTACAGAACTTATGGGCGGAGAGCAAAGCAAAATTGCTGTTGCTAATAGGCCACCGACTGTTATAATGATGGTTGGTCTGCAAGGTGCGGGTAAAACAACGACGACAGGTAAGCTTGCGAATTTGCTTCGTAAAAAGCATAATCGTAAACCAATGCTTGTTGCAGCGGATATTTACCGTCCAGCAGCGATTAAACAGCTTGAAACATTAGGGAAGCAATTGGACATGCCTGTATTCTCTTTAGGAGATCAAGTAAGTCCTGTTGAAATTGCGAAACAAGCGATTGCAAAAGCAAAAGAAGATCATCACGATTATGTTTTAATCGATACAGCAGGTCGTCTGCATATTGATGAAGAACTAATGGATGAATTAGCGAAAGTGAAAGAAGTTGCGAAACCGGATGAAATTTTCCTTGTTGTCGATGCGATGACGGGTCAAGACGCGGTAAATGTTGCACAAAGTTTCCATGAACAGTTAGGTTTAACAGGTGTTGTATTAACGAAATTAGATGGTGATACGCGCGGTGGTGCGGCATTATCTATTAAGGCTGTAACAAATACACCGATTAAATTTGCTGGTATGGGTGAAAAACTAGATGCGATTGAAGCGTTCCATCCAGAGCGTATGGCATCCCGTATTTTAGGGATGGGAGACGTCTTAACATTAATTGAAAAAGCGCAAGCTACAGTTGATGAAGAGAAAGCAAAAGAACTTGAGCAAAAAATGCGTACGCTTTCGTTTACGCTTGACGATTTCCTAGAACAACTTGGACAAGTGCGTCAACTTGGACCGCTTGATGAATTGTTAGGAATGCTTCCTGGTGCAAATAAAATTAAAGGGCTGAAAAATGCGCAAGTTGATGAAAAACAAATTGGGCATATTGAGGCAATTATTCGTTCTATGACTAAATTAGAGCGAGAACAACCGGAAATAATCAATGCTAGTCGCAAAAAGCGCATTGCCAAAGGTAGCGGTACAACGGTACAAGAGATCAATCGTTTAATCAAGCAATTTGATGATATGAAAAAGATGATGAAAACGATGACTGGCATGCAAAAAGGTAAGAAAAAAGGACTAGGTGGATTGAAGTTTCCATTCATGTAAGGAAAAAAGATGGCTCTGTTAAGAAAAAATACTTTACAAAGCAATAGTCTTTTTGCTAATATAATTATCTGTGTGAAATAAATTCGGAGGTGCTTTATAAATGGCAGTTAAAATTCGTTTAAAACGTATGGGAGCTAAAAAAACTCCTTTCTATCGTGTAGTTGTTGCAGATTCTCGTTCTCCTCGTGACGGACGTTTCATTGAGGAAATCGGTACTTACAATCCGGTTGCTCAACCAGCTGAAGTTAAGATCAACGAAGAAGCAGCATTAAAATGGTTAGGAAATGGTGCTAAACCATCTGATACAGTTCGTAACTTATTCTCTAACCAAGGTATCATGGAGAAATTCCACTTATCTAAACAAGGTAAGTAATTGAGGCAATGACTATGAAGAAGTTAGTCGAGACGATTGTCAAGCCTCTTGTCGATCATCCTGAAGATGTAAAAGTTACACAGGAACTTTACAACGGAGAGATAAAGTATCGATTAACTGTACATCCTGAGGATGTTGGAAAAGTCATTGGAAAGCAAGGGAGAGTTGCAAAAGCAATTCGAATGCTCTTGTATTCAGTGGGACATCATAATGATGAAAAAGTAACACTGGAAATTCAATAAACGTAAAAAGGGCGAGGAGTTATTTCCTCTCCCTTTTTTAACATTTAAAGAGAAGTTGCATGTTCCATATATGAAATGGAAATGCTTAATTTATATAGAAACCAGGGGTGACATACTATTTATGACAAAGTGGTTTAACGTAGGGAAAATTGTAAATACTCATGGCGTAAGAGGAGAAATTCGTGTTATTTCTCGTACTGATTTTCCAGAAGAGCGATATAAAGTAGGAAACACATTATACATAAGTAATGAGAAAAGTACAGACTACCTTCCGGTGAAGGTAACTTCTCATCGTCAACATAAGACATTTGATTTATTAACATTTGAAGGATACAACAATGTAGATGAAGCAGAGAAATTTAAAGGTTCTTTAATAAAAGTACCAGAAGAGCAGTTAGGTGAACTAGCTGAAGGCGAATACTACTACCATGAAATTATTGGTTGCAGTGTTGTAACGGAAGAAGGAGAAGCGTTAGGAACAATAAAAGAAATTTTATCTCCTGGTGCAAATGATGTTTGGGTAATTAAACGTCCAAAAGGTCAAGATCTATTAATTCCTTATATTGATGATGTTGTACTTCAAGTTAACATTGAGAATAAATTAGTAACCATTCATGTAATGGAAGGATTGCTATAATGAAAATTGACATTTTAACATTGTTTCCAGATATGTTTACGGGTGTGTTTGGATCTTCAATTTTAAAGAAAGCACAAGAAAAAGAAGCGGTAGAGCTTCGTGTTGTCAATTTCCGCGATTATACAACGAGTAAGCATAATAGCGTAGATGATTATCCGTATGGTGGTGGAGCTGGGATGGTATTAACCCCTCAGCCTATCTTTGATGCAGTGGAAGAGTTAACGAAGGAAACAGACCGTAAACCGAGAGTTGTTTTAATGTGTCCACAAGGAGAGCGTTTTACGCAGAAGAAGGCAGAAGAGCTTGCTGAAGAAGAGCATGTTATTTTTGTGTGTGGTCATTATGAAGGGTACGATGAACGAATTCGTGAGCATCTCGTAACAGATGAGATTTCTATTGGTGACTACGTATTAACCGGCGGAGAGTTAGCCTCTATGGTTATTACTGATAGTGTCGTGCGTCTTCTGCCAGGAGTGTTAGGAAATCATGCTTCACAAGTTGAGGATTCGTTTAGTACAGGTCTATTAGAACATCCTCATTATACACGTCCAGCTGACTTTCGTGGTATGAAGGTACCGAATGTATTAATGTCAGGAAATCATAAAAATATTGATGAATGGCGACACAAAGAATCACTACGTCGTACGTACACGCGTAGACCGGATTTACTGGAAGAACGAGAATTATCTAAGCAAGAAGTGAAATGGCTAGAACAGATTAAAGAAGACAAGTAAGGGCTAGATATATTTTCTATTGCAACAGTCCTAGCAATATGCTATTATAACACTTGTGCTACTGAAATCAGTGGCCGTATTAACGATGTTCCGCTGTAATTTATTAAGACTTTATAAGAGCATCTGTTTAAAGGAGAGAATTTAATATGCAACAATTAATCGCAGAAATTACTCAAGGCCAATTAAAAACTGACCTTCCTTCATTCCGTCCTGGAGACACTTTACGTGTACACGTAAAAGTAGTTGAGGGAACTCGTGAAAGAATTCAGCTTTTCGAAGGTGTTGTAATTAAACGTCGTGGTGGCGGAATCAGTGAAACATTCACAGTTCGTAAGATTTCTTACGGTGTAGGTGTTGAGCGTACATTCCCAGTTCACACGCCAAGAATCGCGAAACTTGAAGTACTTCGTCGTGGTAAAGTACGTCGTGCTAAGTTATACTACTTACGTAACCTTCGCGGTAAAAAAGCACGTATTAAAGAAATTCGATAAGACATGTATGGGAGCTTGTAAATGCACAAGCTCCCTTTTTCCAATCTATATAAAATTTTGATATAATACGAGCAGCTTACATAATCGTGGAGGGGAAATGCATGAAGAAAGAAAAGAGTTCACTTTGGGAATGGATCAAGGCAATTTTGATTGCTGTTGTATTAGCGGGTGTTATTAGACAGTTTTTCTTTGCGCCAATTCTCGTAGATGGAGTGTCGATGGCGTCTACTTTACATGATCGCGATCGAATGATTGTCAATAAAATTGGTTATCACATAGGAGATCCGAAACGATTTGATATTATCGTATTCCGAGCAACGGAAGATAAGGATTATATTAAGCGCATTATCGGCCTGCCAGGCGATGAAATAGAGTATCGTAATGATAAACTATATGTTAACGGAGAGGCTTATGAGGAGCCGTATTTAGACAAGCAGAAAAAACAAATTGCTGACGGACCGCTTACATATGATTTTACTCTTGAAGAAATGACAGGGAAGAAAACTGTTCCAGAAGGTCAATTATTTGTTTTAGGCGATAATCGTCGTTTTAGTAAAGATAGTCGCTCGATTGGTACAATTTCAATGGACCAAGTGATTGGAAAAGCAAATATACTATATTGGCCGTTAAAAGATGCTCGTATTGTGAAATAAAAGAAAAAGAAGGTGGCAACATGGTAATTCAATGGTTCCCGGGACATATGGCAAAGGCTAGACGCCAAGTAACAGAAAAATTAAAGTTAATTGATGTTGTAATTGAGCTTGTAGATGCTCGATTACCTTTATCTTCTCGAAATCCAATGATCGATGAGATCATTACACATAAACCGAGGCTTGTTGTTTTAAATAAAGCGGATATGGCAGATGATCGTTTAACAAAGCAATGGATCGCATATTTTAAAGAAAAAGACCAAATGGCAATTTCAATTAACGCACAAGCTGGACAAGGTATGAAGGAAATTGCAGCGGCTTGTAAAGTGTTGGTGAAAGAAAAATTTGATAAAATGGCTGCAAAAGGTATTAGACCGAGAGCGATTCGTGCATTAATTGTAGGTATACCGAATGTTGGTAAATCTACGTTAATTAATAAGTTAGCGAAGAAAAATATCGCTAAAACAGGAGATCGCCCTGGTGTGACAACAGCTCAACAATGGATTAAAGTTGGGAAGGAAATGGAACTGTTAGATACACCTGGTATTTTATGGCCTAAATTTGAAGATCAATTAGTCGGTCTTCGTTTAGCGACAACGGGCGCAATTAAAGATTCAATTTTAAATTTACAAGATGTTGCTGTTTACGCACTACGTTTTATGGAGAAACATTATCCAGAACGTTTGAAAGAGCGATATAATTTAAATGAAATTCCAGAAGATATTGTAGAGTTATTCGATGCAATTGGAAAAAATAGAGGCTGTTTAATGGGCGGCGGAATGATTGATTATGATAAAACATCTGAGCTTGTACTTCGTGAGCTTCGCGGTGGAAAACTTGGAAAAATGACGTTTGAAACACCGGAAGAGTTTGCAGAGCAGACAGAAGATGTAGAAAAAATAGAAGAAGTATAAGACGTGCGTTAGTGCGTCTTTTCTTTTTTGTATATAAAGGGAGTGGCATGAATGCAAAAAGTGACTATTCAAGAAGCGGAACGTTTACTGCATGAAATAATGAGTGAAGAAGATGATCGCTTTCAACTATTAATGAAAGACGAACGAAAAGGGATACAAAAGCTCATTTTGAAGTGGCATAAACAAAAAGAGCTAGCGCAGAAAGAAAAAGAAAAGTTTTTCGAAATGTCTAGGTACGAGATTGCATTACGTGAAAAAGGGCTCAAACTTATCGCGGGTATAGATGAAGTAGGGCGTGGGCCACTAGCTGGGCCTGTCGTGACAGCAGCTGTTGTCCTTCCGGAAGATTTTTATATTCCAGGGTTAAATGACTCGAAAAAGCTGAGTGAGGCGAAGCGAGAGCGTTTTTATGATGAAATCAAAGCACAAGCAATTGCAATTGGAGTTGGAATTGTATCACCACAAATGATTGATGAGATAAATATTTATCAAGCGACGAAACAAGCGATGTTAGATGCTGTTGCGAATTTATCTTGTGCACCAGAATATTTATTAATTGATGCGATGAAACTTCCTACACCAATTCCGCAAACATCCATTATTAAAGGTGATGCGAAAAGTATTTCTATTTCAGCTGCATCCATTATTGCGAAGGTAACGAGAGATCGTATGATGAAAGAACTTGGAGAAAAGTATCCTGCATATGGATTTGAACAACATATGGGATATGGTACAAAACAACATTTAGAAGCGATTGAAGCGCATGGAGTATTAGAAGAACATCGGAAATCGTTTGCACCAATTAAAGATATGATTCAAAAATAAGCTGCGAATATGCAGCTTATTTTTTTATTTTGGTATATGAACATTACTATTTTCAAAAAAGAATAAAGCGATTTCAGTTTTCTGACACTTTATTGTAGACAGCGTGCCAATCATCTTATACAATGGCAATGTAATGTTTTTTAAACATTAAAAAACTTTTCGAGTAAAACAGGAAAACAGGGGAGGATGGGACCATGAATATCCATGAGTACCAAGGTAAGGCAGTCCTTAGAAGCTATGGGGTTAGCGTTCCGAACGGGAAGGTTGCATTTACAGTAGAAGAAGCTGTAGAAGCAGCGAAAGAATTAGGAACGGATGTATGTGTAGTAAAAGCACAAATTCACGCTGGTGGACGCGGCAAAGCTGGCGGAGTAAAAGTTGCAAAAAATTTAGATGAAGTTCGTACATATGCAGAGAGCATTTTAGGAACTACACTTGTGACACATCAAACAGGTCCTGAAGGTAAGGAAGTAAAACGCTTACTTATCGAAGAAGGTTGCGATATTAAAAAAGAATATTATGTTGGTCTAGTTTTAGATCGTGCAACTTCTCAAGTTGTTTTAATGGCATCTGAAGAAGGTGGAACAGAAATTGAAGAAGTAGCAGAACAAACACCTGAAAAAATCTTTAAAGAATATATTGATCCAGCAGTAGGCTTACAAGGCTTCCAAGCACGCCGAATCGCATTTAACATCAATATTCCAAAAGAGCTTGTAGGACAAGCTGTGAAGTTTATGATGGGCTTATACCGTGCGTTTATCGAAAAAGATTGCTCTATCGCGGAGATTAATCCACTTGTTACAACAGGTGACGGTAAAGTTATGGCATTAGATGCGAAATTAAACTTTGATTCTAATGCTTTATATCGCAATAAAGACATTTTAGAACTTCGTGATCTTGATGAAGAAGATTCAAAAGAAATTGAAGCTTCTAAATATGACTTAAACTACATTCCTTTAGATGGAAATATCGGTTGTATGGTTAATGGTGCAGGTTTAGCGATGGCAACAATGGATATCATTAAACATTACCATGGCGATCCAGCCAACTTCTTAGATGTTGGTGGCGGTGCAACGGCTGAAAAAGTTACAGAAGCATTCAAAATTATCCTTTCTGACAAAAATGTAAAAGGTATCTTCGTTAACATTTTTGGTGGCATTATGAAGTGTGATGTTATCGCAGAAGGTGTTATTGAAGCGACGAAACAAGTAGGTCTTGAATTGCCTTTAGTTGTACGTCTTGAAGGTACAAACGTAGAGTTAGGTAAGAAGATTTTAAATGAGTCTGGCTTAAATATTGTTGCAGCAGAATCTATGGCAGACGGTGCACAAAAAATTGTTTCACTAGTGGGCTAATAGAAAGCGGGGGAGAAAAATGAGCGTATTAGTTAATAAAGATACAAAAGTTATTGTTCAAGGTATTACAGGTTCTCAAGGATTATTCCACACAAAACAAATGATTGAATACGGTACGAAAATTGTCGGTGGTGTAACGCCAGGTAAAGGTGGCACTGATATTGAAGGTGTACCAGTATTTGATACTGTAGAAGATGCAGTGAAAGCAACAGGCGCAAATGCTTCAGTTGTATACGTTCCACCCGCTTTTGCGGCTGATGCAATTATGGAAGCAGTTGATGCAGAAATCGATTTAGTAGTATGTATTACTGAAGGAATTCCTGTATTAGATATGGTAAACGTAAAGAGATATATGGCAGGTAAACATACACGTTTACTTGGACCAAACTGTCCTGGTGTTATTACGCCTGATGAATGCAAAATTGGTATTATGCCAGGTTACATTCATAAAAAAGGCCATGTAGGTATCGTATCTCGCTCTGGTACATTAACGTATGAGGCTGTACATCAGTTAACACAAGAAGGTATTGGCCAATCTACTGCTGTAGGTATCGGTGGGGACCCAGTTAACGGTACGGACTTTATTGATGCGTTAAAAGCATTTAATGAAGATGAAGAAACGCATGCTGTAATTATGATTGGTGAAATCGGTGGTACAGCGGAAGAAGAGGCAGCTGAATGGGTGAAAGCTAATATGACAAAACCTGTTGTAGGCTTCATTGGTGGCCAAACAGCGCCTGCAGGCAAACGTATGGGCCATGCTGGTGCAATCATTTCTGGTGGTAAAGGAACTGCTGCTGAAAAGATTAAAACAATGGAAGCTTGTGGTATTAAAGTAGCGGAAACTCCAGCGGTTATGGGCGAAACGCTAATCTCTGTCTTAAAAGAAAAAGGTCTATTTGAGACTTGTAAAAACTACTAATCTGTTGAAAGACACCTTCTTGTTTGAAGGTGTCTTTTTACGTAATTCTTGTTTACATAATAAAAATTATGGGTAAGGAGAATTGATATGAAAAGAGAACGATTATTACACCTTCATTATTTTTTAGCAGATCATTGGAAGGCGATGGAAAGACTACTATATGTTGATCCTGAATTGAAGGGAATATACACTTTTAATGCAGCACAAATGGAATACTACACTGGAATATCCTCGAAAAAATCTTCAGAATTAGTACGTTTTCTTCAAAGTTCAAATCTTTCGCAATATATATCTTATTTAGAGAAAAATCAAATCTTTTATATGACTATCTGTGATGAAGATTATCCACAATTATTACGTGAAATACAAGATCCGCCCTTTGTGTTATATGGAAAAGGTGAGAAGGATTTTCTCAATAAGGCGAATAAATTAGCGGTTATTGGAACGAGAGAACCGACTTTATATGGGCATGAGAGTTTACAATTTATTTTACACCCATTATTAGAAAGAGAATGGCTTATTGTCAGTGGGTTTGCAAGAGGGATAGATACAATGGCTCATGAAATTACAGTAAGACGGCATTGTCCGACTATTGCAATACTAGGACATGGATTATCGTATATGTATCCAAAAGAGAATAGACATTTATATGAAACATGGAATGAATATATATTGTTATTAACAGAGTATCCGCTGCACTATGCACCGAAAAAATGGTATTTTCCAAAAAGGAACCGAATCATTAGTGGTATAAGTAAAGGTGTTTTAGTTGTAGAAGCGAAATCAAGAAGTGGAACACTTATTACTGCGGACCTTGCTTTAGAGCAAAATAGAGAGGTATTTGCACTTCCTGGACCTATATTTATAGATAGTGCATCAGGAACGAATCATCTAATTCAACAAGGAGCAAAACTAGTAAGAAATGCAGAAGATATCTTGGAAGAGATTTTAAATTAACCTTATATTTTCATGTTTTTATTAAACAATTATTGACAAATGGTAGAAAGGCACTGTATGGTATATTCATTCTTGATTGACAAAAACAAGAGAAATCAATAAGATTGATGAAGACTTGAATCCACCTCTTAAGGAGGCACTAGCATGTCAGATTACCTCGTAATCGTGGAGTCGCCTTCTAAGGCGAAGACCATTGAGAAATATTTAGGGAAAAAATACAAAGTTGTCGCGTCTATGGGACACGTTCGCGATTTACCTAAAAGCCAAATGGGGATAGAAGTAAAGAACAACTTCACCCCGAAGTATATTACCATTCGTGGTAAAGGTCCCGTCTTAAAAGATTTAAAATCAGCGGCAAAAAAAGCAAAGAAAGTCTATCTCGCGGCCGATCCAGACCGCGAAGGGGAAGCAATTGCTTGGCATTTAGCCAATACGTTAAATGTGGACGTTGAATCAGATTGCCGAGTTGTGTTTAATGAGATTACAAAAGATGCAATAAAAGAATCATTTAAACATCCTCGTGCGATTAATATGGATTTAGTAGATGCACAACAAGCAAGACGTATACTAGATCGTCTTGTGGGTTACAATATTAGTCCTTTATTATGGAAGAAAGTAAAAAAAGGATTAAGTGCAGGACGCGTACAATCTGTAGCAGTTCGTTTAATTATCGAACGTGAAAAAGAAATTCAAATCTTTGAGCCTGAAGAATTCTGGACAATCAAGACAGAATTTGTGAAGGGGAAAGACACATTTGAAGCAAGTTTTTACGGTGTAGATGGTGAAAAAGTTCAATTAACGAATGAAACGCAAGTGAATGAAATAATTGAACAGATGAAAGATAATGCGTTTTCAGTTGAAAATGTAACGCGAAAAGAGCGAAAACGTAATCCTGCATTACCGTTTACAACATCTTCCTTGCAACAAGAGGCAGCTCGTAAGTTAAACATGCGAGCAAAGAAAACAATGATGCTCGCGCAGCAATTGTATGAAGGGATAGATCTTGGCAAGCAAGGAACTGTAGGTCTTATTACGTATATGAGAACTGACTCAACACGTATCTCAGAAACAGCTCAAACAGAGGCGCGTACTTACATTACTGAGGCGTTTGGTGCGGAATACATAGGAACAGAAAAGAAGAAAGAAACGAAAAAGTCGAACGCACAAGATGCGCATGAGGCAATTCGTCCTACTTCGGTAATGAGAAGGCCAGAGGAACTAAAGAGTTTCTTAAGTCGTGATCAACTTCGGTTGTATAAACTGATTTGGGAGCGATTTGTTGCAAGTCAAATGGCGTCTGCTATAATGGATACTGTGACAGCTAGACTCATTAATAACAATGTTCAGTTCCGTGCAAGTGGATCGGTTGTAAAGTTTCCAGGATTTATGAAAGTGTATGTAGAGTCGAAAGATGACGGGGCTGAAGAAAAGGATAAAATGTTGCCACCTTTAGAAGTAGGGGAAACGGTATTTTCGAAGGATTTAGAACCGAAGCAACACTTTACACAACCTCCGCCGCGCTATACAGAGGCTCGTCTAGTAAGAACACTTGAAGAGCTTGGAATTGGAAGACCATCGACTTACGTACCGACACTTGAAACGATTCAAAAACGTGGATACGTAGGTTTGGATAATAAACGCTTTGTTCCAACTGAACTTGGTGAAATAGTAATTGAACTTATTTTAGAGTTTTTCCCAGAAATTATTAACATTGAATTTACTGCTAACATGGAGCAAAGTCTTGATGAAGTAGAAGAAGGAAATGCGAATTGGGTAAAAATTGTTGATGATTTCTACGTAGGCTTTGAACCGCGTTTAGAAAAAGCGGAAAAAGAAATGCGTGAAGTGGAAATTAAAGATGAACCAGCTGGGGAAGACTGTGAATTGTGTGATCACCCAATGGTCTTTAAAATGGGTAAATACGGGAAATTTATGGCTTGTTCGAATTTCCCAGATTGTCGTAATACAAAACCGATTGTGAAAGAAATCGGTGTTACTTGTCCGAAGTGTGATAAAGGTCAAATTATTGAACGCCGTAGTAATAAAAAGAAACGTCTTTTCTATGGATGCGGTACGTATCCAGAGTGTGACTTTGTATCTTGGGATAAACCAATTGGTCGTAAATGTCCGAAGTGCGAAGGTATGCTTGTAGAGAAGAAGTTGAAAAAAGGCGTGCAAGTACAATGTATTTCGTGTGATTATGAAGAAGAACAACAAATGTGAGCGTAACTGCTCACATTTTTTTCGGGAAGAAAAGGAAAGGTGATTAATATGACAACACAAGTAGTAAACGTCATTGGCGCAGGTCTTGCAGGAAGTGAAGCAGCTTACCAAATTGCAAAACGTGGTGTCCAAGTAAAATTATATGAAATGAGACCAGTAAGGCAAACACCAGCTCATCACACAGATAAATTTGCAGAGTTAGTATGCAGTAACTCGCTTCGCGCAAACACATTAACAAACGCTGTTGGTGTTATTAAAGAAGAAATGCGTCTAATGGACTCTGTTATTATTCGTGCAGCTGATGAGTGCTCTGTACCAGCAGGAGGAGCTTTAGCTGTAGATCGTCATGAATTTGCGGCAAAGGTAACGGAGTATGTGAAAAAACATCCGAACGTAACTGTGATGAATGAAGAAATTACTGAAATTCCAGAAGGGCCTACTGTTATCGCGACAGGTCCACTTACGTCTCCTGATCTTGCTGCACAATTAAAAGAATTAACAGGTGAAGATTATTTTTATTTCTATGATGCTGCAGCACCGATTGTTGAGAAAGACAGCATTGATATGAATAAAGTATATTTAAAATCTCGTTACGATAAAGGTGAAGCTGCATATTTAAACTGCCCAATGACGGAAGAGGAATTTGACCGTTTTTACGAGGCTTTAATTGCTGCTGAAACAGTACCTTTAAAAGAATTTGAAAAAGAAATTTTCTTTGAGGGTTGTATGCCAGTAGAAGTTATGGCGAGTAGAGGAAGACAGACGTTAGTATTTGGACCGATGAAACCTGTTGGATTAGAAGATCCGAAAACAGGGAAAACGCCATATGCTGTTGTTCAGTTACGTCAAGATGATGCAGCAGGAACGTTATACAATATCGTAGGTTTCCAAACGCATTTAAAGTGGGGACCACAAAAAGAAGTGTTACAGTTGATTCCAGGACTGGAAAACGCAGAGATTGTACGTTATGGTGTAATGCATCGTAATACGTTTATTAATTCACCTAACTTACTTCGTCCAACATATCAATATAAACAACGTGATGATTTATTCTTCGCTGGTCAAATGACTGGAGTAGAGGGATATGTTGAATCGGCAGCATCAGGATTACTAGCAGGTATTAACGCTGCTCGACTTGTGAAAGGTGAAGAGCCGGTTGTATTACCATCTGTAACTGCAATGGGAAGTATGGCGAATTATATTACTGCGACAAATGCGAAAAACTTCCAACCAATGAATGCAAACTTCGGTCTGTTTGCACCGTTAGAGAAGAAAATTAAGAAAAAAGCAGAACGAAATGAAGCCTATGCAACACGCGCTTTAGAAACAATTCAAAATTTTGTAAATATTTAGTTAAATTTCTTGCAAAGGCTACTAAGTTGTGATACGATTTAGTAGCCTTTATTGAGGTGAATTGTGTGAATGTGAAGAAATTGTTACAATTATTCGTTGGATATTTACAAATTGAAAGAAATTATTCAAAATATACAATTGCAAGTTATCAAAATGATTTAGAACATTTTGTGCAATTTATGGAGCGAGAAGGCATATCCTCTTTTTTAGATGTTACATACGCGGATGTTCGTTTGTACTTAACGACGTTGCACGATGAAAAGTTAGCCCGTAAATCTGTCGCGAGAAAAGTATCAAGCCTACGAAGTTTATATCGTTTTTTGATGCGTGAAGGTTATCGGAAAGATAATCCGTTTGCACTTGCGTCACTCCCCAAAAAAGAATTGTCAATCCCAAAGTTTTTATATGCTGAAGAATTAGAGGAATTGTTTGAAGTTTCTGATACGGAAACGCCGCTAGGTCAAAGGAATCAAGCTTTATTAGAATTGATGTATGCGACTGGAATCCGTGTGAGTGAATGTGTCAATTTACAACTTACCGATATTGACTTCGCGGTGGGAACAATTTTAGTAATGGGAAAAGGAAAAAAACAAAGGTATATTCCGTTCGGAAGCTATGCGCAAGATGCTTTAATTACTTATATAGAGAACGGGAGAAAACAGTTAGCTCGCAAAACTGAAGAACACTCTCATATGGTATTTTTAAATGCGAAAGGCACGCCGCTAACAAGTCGAGGGGTACGCTATGTATTAAACGAACTCATTAAGAAAGCTTCACTGACAATGCGGATCAGTCCCCATATGTTAAGGCATACATTTGCTACACATATGTTAGATGAAGGGGCAGATTTGCGTACTGTACAGGAGCTACTCGGTCATGAGAATTTGTCGACGACACAAATTTATACGCATGTCTCTAAAGAAAGATTGCGTTCGGTCTACATGAAGCATCACCCACGGGCATAAATTGCTTTTAAAGCTATAAAAACATATAAAGGAGTTTTTTCTATGGGAAATTTCCACGCTACAACGATATTTGCAGTTCATCATAATGGAGAATGTGCAATGGCTGGAGATGGCCAGGTGACGATGGGAAATGCAGTTGTAATGAAACATACAGCTCGTAAAGTCCGTAAACTTTTCCAAGGGAAAGTTTTAGCTGGCTTTGCAGGTTCCGTTGCTGACGCATTTACTCTTTTTGAAATGTTTGAAGGAAAATTAGAAGAGTACAATGGAAACTTGCAGCGTGCTGCAGTTGAGATGGCAAAACAATGGCGTGGCGACAAAATGTTACGTCAACTAGAAGCGATGCTCATTGTCATGGATAAAACAACTATGCTTCTTGTTTCAGGTACAGGAGAAGTAATCGAACCAGATGATGGTATTTTAGCGATTGGATCTGGTGGGAATTATGCGCTTTCTGCAGGTCGTGCTTTAAAACAATATGCAAGTGAACATTTAACAGCGAAGCAAATTGCGAAAGCGAGTTTAGACATTGCTGGCGATATTTGTGTTTATACAAACCACAATATAATTGTGGAAGAATTGTAGAATCGTAAGGGAGGCATTTTATATGCATTTACATTTTACTCCGCGTCAAATTGTGGAAAAATTAGATCAATACATTATCGGTCAAAAAGATGCGAAGAAAGCGGTTGCTGTAGCTTTAAGAAATCGATATCGTCGAAGTAAATTAGCTGAAAATCTACGTGATGAAATTGCGCCTAAAAATATTTTAATGATTGGACCAACGGGTGTTGGTAAAACAGAGGTAGCACGACGAATGGCGAAACTCGTTGGAGCACCTTTTATTAAGGTTGAAGCTACGAAATTTACAGAAGTTGGATATGTAGGTAGAGATGTAGAATCGATGGTACGTGACCTTGTGGAAACGTCAGTTCGTATCGTGAAAGAAGAAATGGTAGTTAAAGTACAAGATAAAGCAGAAGAACAAGCGAACCAACGTCTTGTAGAAATTTTAGTGCCGAGTCCAGAGAAACAATCTGGATTTAAAAACCCATTAGAAATGCTATTTGGTGGTGCTCAAAATTCGAATCAAACATCTGATGCACAGGAAGATGTTGAAATCGAAAAGAAACGTCAAGATGTGGAAAGAAAGCTTGCTGCAGGACTTCTTGAAGATGAAATTGTATCGATTGAAGTGACTGAGCAACAGTCTTCCATGTTCGATATGTTACAAGGAACTGGCATGGAACAAATGGGGATGAATTTCCAAGATGCATTAGGAAGTTTTATGCCGAAAAAAACAAAAAAACGTAAACTTTCTGTAAAAGAAGCAAGAAAACTCTTGACAAATGAGGAAGCACAGCGCTTAATTGATATGGATGAAGTTACACAAGAGGCTGTTTATCGTGCTGAACAGCTCGGGATTATTTTTATCGATGAAATTGACAAAATTGCTGGTAAGCAGTCGAATAGCGTAGATGTATCACGTGAAGGTGTGCAACGTGACATTCTGCCGATTGTAGAAGGATCGAATGTTGCGACAAAATACGGATCAGTAAAAACGGATTATATTTTATTCGTTGCAGCTGGAGCGTTTCATATGTCTAAACCGTCGGATTTAATTCCGGAACTGCAAGGGAGATTTCCGATTCGAGTAGAATTAACAAAATTATCGACAGATGATTTTGTTAAAATATTAATCGAGCCTGACAATGCGTTAATTAAACAATATATGGCTTTATTAGCGACTGAAGGTATAGAAATTGAATTTTCAGACGAAGCTATTCGTAAGATTGCTGAGATTGCTTATCAAGTTAATCAGGATACAGATAATATTGGAGCAAGAAGACTTCATACGATTATGGAGAAGCTCCTTGAAGATTTATCGTTTGAAGCATCTGAAATTACGTTAGAGAAAATAACGATAACGCCTCAGTACGTTGAGGAGAAATTAGCAACGATTGCTAAAAATAAAGATGTGAGCCAGTTTATTTTGTAATTGTGTCATCAGGTGACTCGCCCTAGTTTCCAAGTGATGAAAAAATATGTGAGTAACATGTAGGAGGAACTTTTGAAATGGAATTATTAGCAAAAACAAGAAAATTAAATGCGTTATTACAGAGCGCAGCAGGAAAGCCTGTAAACTTTAGAGAAATGTCTGACACAATGTGTGAAGTAATCGAAGCGAACGTATTCGTAGTAAGTCGTCGTGGTAAATTACTAGGTTATGCAATTCACCAACAAATTGAGAATGAGCGTATGAAACAAATGCTTGCAGAGCGTCAATTCCCGGAAGAATACACACAAAGCTTATTCAACATTACAGAAACATCTTCTAACTTAGATGTAAACAGTGCTTACACAGCATTCCCAGTAGAAAATAGAGAATTATTCGGTCAAGGTTTAACTACAATCGTACCAATCGTTGGTGGCGGTGAGCGTCTAGGTACATTAGTATTAGCTCGTCTTGGTCAAGAGTTCTTAGACGATGATTTAATCCTTGCTGAATACAGTTCAACTGTAGTAGGTATGGAAATCTTACGTGAAAAAGCGGAAGAAATCGAAGAGGAAGCACGTAGTAAAGCTGTTGTTCAAATGGCGATTAGCTCATTATCTTACAGTGAGTTAGAAGCAATTGAGCATATCTTCGAAGAATTAAATGGAACAGAAGGTTTACTAGTTGCAAGTAAAATTGCTGATCGCGTAGGAATTACTCGTTCTGTAATCGTAAATGCATTACGTAAATTAGAAAGTGCTGGTGTTATTGAGTCTCGCTCTTTAGGTATGAAAGGAACATACATTAAAGTGCTAAACGACAAGTTTCTACAGGAACTTGCTAAATTAAAAACAAACTAATTTATAAAACTCTCCTCATTTTTTGAGGAGAGTTTTTTGTGTATAAAAGATTGCTGGTGTTGGCAAGTAGCGTCATAATCGTGTTTTTCGGAAAAGCTATGAATTGAATTTCATTTCTTTGCTTAAAAGAAATACAGGTTGGTAATACTAGAATTCGAGTGTGAACAAAGAAAGTTTTACATTCTTCGCATTTTCGACTTGATTGTAATATTTCAGTATGATATAGTAAGCAGTGGTGTCAGTACAAAGTACACACGTTTACTGATTTAAGTGTTGGTGCTACGTTTGTAGTTTCGCTTAGAGATGAAGTAAACGGAGGATATCAAAAACCATTTAGGAGGAACTATATTATGTCAGTAATTTCTATGAAGCAATTGCTTGAAGCTGGTGTTCATTTCGGACATCAAACTCGTCGTTGGAACCCAAAAATGAAGCGTTACATTTTCACAGAGCGTAACGGTATCTACATCATCGACTTACAAAAAACTGTGAAAAAAGTTGAGGAAGCTTACAGAACGATGCGCGACATCGCTGCTGAAGGTGGAGACATCTTATTCGTAGGTACTAAAAAACAAGCACAAGAAGCTATTAAAGAAGAAGCAACTCGTGCTGGTATGTACTTCGTTAACCAACGTTGGTTAGGTGGAACTTTAACAAACTTCCAAACAATCCAAAAACGTATCAAGCGTCTTAAAGACATCGAAAGAATGCAAGAAGATGGTACTTTCGAAGTACTTCCTAAGAAAGAAGTTGTTCAACTTAAAAAAGAGTTAGAGCGTCTTGAGAAATTCTTAGGCGGTATTAAAGATATGAAAGGTCTTCCAAGTGCATTATTCGTAGTAGACCCTCGTAAAGAGCGTATTGCAGTTGCTGAAGCACGCAAATTACACATTCCAATCATCGGTATCGTTGATACAAACTGTGATCCAGACGAAATCGATCACGTTATCCCAGCAAACGATGATGCAATTCGTGCTGTAAAACTTCTTACATCTAAAATGGCAGACGCGATCCTTGAAGCAAAACAAGGTGAAGAAACTGTTACTGCGTAACAAAGTTGGAAAGGTGATAAGGGGTTCGGCCTTTTATCACCTTTTTTAAGGTATAAACACCTTTATAAAAGGTATAAATACATATTTTAGGAGGATGAATAGTATGGCAATCACTGCACAAATGGTAAAAGAATTACGTGAAAAAACTGGCGCAGGTATGATGGACTGCAAAAAAGCTTTAACAGAAACTAATGGCGACATGGAGAAGGCAATTGACTTCTTACGTGAAAAAGGTATCGCGAAAGCTGCTAAAAAAGCAGACCGCATCGCTGCTGAAGGTTTAACTTTCATCGAAACAAACGGTAACGAAGCTTTAATCTTAGAATTAAACTCTGAAACTGATTTCGTTGCGAAAAACGAAGGTTTCCAAGCGTTAATTAAAGAATTAGCTGCTCACTTATTAGCTAACAAACCAGCTAACATTGAAGAAGCTATGGCTCAAACAATCGAAGGCGGCAAAACAGTAGAAGAGCACATCAACGAAGCAATCGCTAAAATTGGTGAAAAACTTACACTTCGTCGTTTCGAAATCGTATCAAAAACTGATGCTGATGCATTCGGCGCTTACCTACACATGGGTGGACGTATTGGTGTATTAACAGTTCTTGAAGGTTCTACTGACGAAGCAGCTGCTAAAGATGTAGCAATGCACATCGCAGCAGTTAACCCTAAATACATCGACCGCGATGCTGTAACAGCTGAAGAAGTTGAGCATGAGCGTCAAGTATTAACACAACAAGCTTTAAACGAAGGCAAGCCTGAAAAAATCGTTGCAAAAATGGTTGAAGGACGCCTTGGCAAATTCTTCGAAGAAATTTGCTTACTTGACCAAGCATTCGTTAAAAACCCTGATATGAAAGTTCGTCAATTCGTTGAGTCTAAAGGCGGAACATTAAAAGGATTCGTTCGCTACGCTGTTGGTGAAGGTATCGAAAAACGCGAAGACAACTTTGCTGAAGAAGTAATGAACCAAGTAAAAGGTAGTAACTAATAAAGATTAGGGAACACATTGTGTTCCCTTTTTTAAAATAAAGATGTAAGCAATTGGAGGTTCATTATGAGTAAACCGAAATATAATCGTGTCGTATTAAAGCTAAGCGGAGAAGCGTTAGCTGGCGAACAAGGATTTGGAATTAACCCATCTGTTATTAAATCAGTTGCGGAACAAGTGAAAGAAATTGCAGAACTTGATGTAGAAGTTGCTGTTGTTGTTGGTGGCGGAAACATTTGGCGTGGAAAAATCGGAAGTGAAATGGGAATGGATCGTGCTGGAGCAGATTACATGGGTATGTTAGCAACAGTTATGAACTCATTAGCTCTTCAAGATAGCCTAGAGAACATTGGAATTCAAACTCGTGTTCAAACTTCAATTGAAATGCGTCAAGTAGCAGAGCCTTACATTCGTCGTAAAGCAGTTCGTCATCTAGAGAAAAAACGTGTTGTGATCTTTGCAGCAGGTACAGGTAACCCGTATTTCTCTACAGATACAACGGCAGCACTACGTGCAGCGGAAATCGAAGCAGACGTTATCTTAATGGCGAAAAACAATGTAGATGGCGTATATAATGCAGATCCATCTCTTGACCCAACAGCTACGAAATACGAAACACTTACTTACTTAGATGTATTAAAAGAAGGTTTAGGTGTAATGGATTCAACAGCTTCTTCTTTATGTATGGACAATGATATTCCATTAATTGTATTCTCTGTTATGGAAAAAGGTAACATTAAACGTGCCGTTTTAGGCGAAAATATTGGAACAGTTGTAAGGGGGAAATAAATATGGGACAACAAGTATTGAAGTCTTCAAATGAAAAAATGGAAAAAGCAGTTGCTGCTTACTCTCGTGAATTGGCAACAGTTCGCGCAGGTCGTGCAAGCTCGTCTGTATTAGATAAAGTACAAGTTGATTACTATGGTGCACCAACACCTGTTGTGCAATTAGCGAACATTACAGTTCCAGAAGCACGTTTACTTGTAATTCAACCGTATGATAAAACTTCTATCGGTGATATCGAAAAAGCAATTTTAAAAGCAGATTTAGGCTTAAACCCTTCTAATGATGGAACTGTAATTCGTATTGCATTCCCTGCATTAACAGAAGAGCGTCGTCGTGATCTTGTTAAAGTTGTGAAAAAATATGCTGAAGAAGCGAAAGTTGCTGTTCGTAACGTACGTCGTGACGGTAACGATGATCTTAAGAAGCTTGAAAAAGCTGGCGAGATTACAGAAGATGATTTAAGAGGATATACTGAAGATATCCAAAAAGAAACAGATAAATATATTGCAAAAGTTGACGAAATCGCAAAAAACAAAGAAAAAGAAATCATGGAAGTGTAATAGCGATACCTTCGCAAATATGACCCTCTTCTTAAGGGGGTCTTTTTACACTTTTAGGCATACGTCTGCTTGCTGGAGGGTATGAATGATGTTTAAAAACTTTCCTTTTTTTAAAAGTAAAAAGGTCGCATCGTTTGATCATCTCGTTGAAAAAGTGAAAAAAGGATATATCCCAGAACATATTGCCATCATTATGGATGGTAATGGAAGATGGGCAAAGAGGAGAGCGATGCCTCGTATTGCGGGACATCATGAAGGCATGCAAGTTGTAAAGAAAATCACAAAATTTGCAAGCAAACTTAATGTAAAAGTATTAACTCTTTATGCTTTTTCAACTGAGAACTGGAAAAGACCTAAAAAGGAAGTTGACTATTTAATGAGGCTTCCAGAAGAATTTCTAGGTACATTTTTACCAGAATTGATTGAAGAGAACGTACAAGTCCGAGTAATAGGACAACAAGATCGTCTTCCTACGCATACACGCAGAGCGATGGAAAAGGCCATGGAAGATACGAAAGAGAATACGGGATTAATTCTTAATTTCGCGTTAAACTATGGAAGTCGAGATGAAATCGTTTCTGCTGTGCAACATATGGTGAAAGATAGTGAGGAAGGAAAAATTCGTGTTGAAGATGTAAGTGAAGAAATGCTTTCTTCCTATTTAATGACGAGTTCTTTACCTGACCCAGAGTTGTTAATCCGTACGAGCGGAGAGCTACGTATTAGTAATTTCATGTTATGGCAAATTGCATATTCGGAATTTTGGTTTACAGATGTGTATTGGCCAGATTTTACCGAGGAGCATTTGCTAAATGCGATTACAGACTTTCAGCATAGAGGGCGCAGATTCGGAGGCGTGTAGAAAGAGAGGGTTTGGTAGTGAAACAGAGAATTATTACTGGAGTGGTTGCTGCCGCGCTATTCATTCCCATCGTAATTTACGGTGGCGTGCCTTTTACGGTTTTAGTGTATGCACTTGCTTCTATAGGTTTATATGAATTAATTCGTATGAATAAGCTTACGCTTATTTCAATACCAACAGTTTTAGCTGCAGTATTATTATGGATTATTTTAATTCCAAGTAGTGCATCAGAACTGTTTACGCAGATTGGATTAGGTAAATTAGAAATCACATTTGTGATTGTTTTATTACTTTTATCATATACAGTCCTTTCTAAGAATAC
This sequence comes from Bacillus mobilis, assembly GCF_001884045.1. Classification (GTDB taxonomy): domain Bacteria; phylum Bacillota; class Bacilli; order Bacillales; family Bacillaceae_G; genus Bacillus_A; species Bacillus_A mobilis. The sequence continues at coordinate 481,916 of NZ_MACF01000046.1, forward strand.
ATTTACTTTTGACAATGCTTCATTTTTACTAATGGCAACAGCATATGTTGGAATGGGATTTCTATATTTGAATGAAACGAGAATATTAGGAATTAAATATGTGTTTTGTGCATTATTTGTTATATGGGCTACTGATTCAGGCGCATATTTCGTAGGAAAAGCATTAGGAAAAAGAAAATTATGGCCAGAAATTAGTCCTAATAAAACGATTGAAGGTTCATTAGGCGGCATCGTTTGTGGAATTATTGTGGCAGTTGTTTATAATATGTTCTTCCCAGTTGAGGCTAATGTAGGGATTTTAATTGTGTTGACAATTATCATTTCTATTTTTGGACAAATTGGCGATTTAGTACAATCTGCATTTAAACGTCATTATGGCGTAAAGGATTCAGGTACGATTTTACCTGGGCATGGTGGTATATTAGATCGAACAGATAGTTGGTTATTTGTTTTACCAATTCTCTACTTCTTATTACAATATAATTAATAAATGAACGAGGGGTTGGAGTCATGAAAAACATTAGTTTATTAGGTGCAAGCGGATCAATTGGTACACAAACTTTAGATGTATTACGCTCGCACCCAGACCAATTCCGTCTCGTTGCTTTTTCTGTAGGGAAAAATATTGACTACGCAGTAAAGGTAATTCAAGAATTTTCTCCGCAAATCGTCTCTGTGCAAAGAGAGGAAGATGTTTTAAAATTACAAGCTGTTTCTGGTAATACAAAAATTGTATATGGTAGTGAAGGGCTTTTAGAAGTAGCATTACATCCAGATGCGGAGATTGTAGTAAATGCTGTTGTAGGTAGCGTAGGGTTGTTACCAACACTTCGTGCAATTGAGGCGAAAAAAACAATTGGAATTGCAAATAAAGAAACGTTAGTAACTGCAGGGCATCTTGTAATGGAAGCAGCGCGAAAACATAATGTTTCGTTACTTCCAGTAGATAGTGAACATTCAGCTATTTTTCAATGTTTGAATGGTGAAAATGAAAAAAGAATTTCTCGACTAGTTATTACGGCTTCTGGTGGAAGTTTTCGTGATAAAACGAGAGATGAATTGCATCATGTGACCGTAGAAGATGCGCTTCGACATCCAAACTGGTCAATGGGTTCGAAAATTACAATTGATTCTGCTACAATGATGAATAAGGGGCTAGAAGTAATTGAAGCACATTGGCTTTTTGGTATCCCTTATGAGCAAATCGATGTTGTTTTACATAAAGAAAGTATTATCCATTCTATGGTTGAATTTGAAGATCGTAGTGTAATGGCACAGCTTGGCTCACCTGATATGCGAGTACCAATTCAATACGCACTTACATATCCTGATCGATTGCCTCTTTCAGACACAAAACAGTTAAACTTATGGGAAATAGGAACGTTGCATTTTGAGAAAATGAACCAAGAACGATTCCGTTGCCTACGTTTTGCGTATGAAGCTGGAAAAGCAGGTGGAAGTATGCCAGCTGTAATGAATGCAGCGAATGAAGTAGCTGTTGAAGCTTTTTTACAAAAGAGAATTGGTTTCTTAACAGTGGAAGACCTCATTGAAAAAGCAATGAACCATCACAATGTCATTGCACGTCCGAGCTTAGAGGAAATTCTGGAAATTGATGCAGCCACAAGACGGTTTGTGATGGAACAAATTTAGCAAAGGTGGTTATGGAATTGAATACAGCGATTGCCTTTATATTAATTTTCGGTGCACTCGTATTTTTCCATGAGCTAGGGCATCTATATTTCGCAAAAAGAGCAGGTATTTTATGCCGTGAGTTTGCGATTGGTTTTGGTCCGAAAATATTCTCATTTGAAAAGAATGAAACGGTGTATACGATTCGATTACTGCCCCTTGGCGGCTATGTAAGAATGGCTGGCGAGGATGCAGATACAGTTGAGTTAAAGCCTGGTAAAAAGGTTGGCCTTGTATTAAATGAAAAAGACGAAGTTGCGAAATTAGTTTTTGATGGATATGAAAAGTATCCAAATGTTCGCGTCATTGAAGTCGAACAAGCTGATTTAGAGCATAATTTAACAATTTCGGGCTATGAAGAGTACGAGGAAGAGCTTCAAACATTCCGAGTGAATGAAAAGGCTCGTATCATTACTGCTGGTGAAGAAATTCAAATTGCTCCGTATAATAGGCAGTTCGGCTCCAAGAAATTGGGTCAACGTGCTTTAACAATCTTTGCGGGTCCTGCGATGAACTTCATTTTAGCATTTGTTATTTTTGTGATTCTTGGATTTGTACAAGGTGTTCCCGTTGACAAGCCAATGGTCGGAAAAGTAATGGAGAAAAGTGCAGCACAGCAAGCTGGATTAAAAGAAAATGATACAATTCAAGCAATCGATGGGAAAAACACAAGTACATGGAAAGATGTTGTTTCTATTGTACGTGAAAATCCAAATAAAGAAATTACGTTACAAGTAAAGCGTGATAGTGAACAGTTGAATGTGAAAGTAACGCCAACGCTCGATAAAGAAGGTAAAGAAGAAGTTGGTAGAATTGGTGTTTACTCTCCAGTAGAGAAAACAGTAATGGGTTCTATTAAATCAGGTTTTGAACAAACATACCAATGGACGAAACTAATTTTTGAGTCTCTTGTGAAATTAGTAACTGGTCAATTCTCTATTAATGAGTTGTCAGGTCCAGTAGGAATTTATAATCTAACAGATCAAGTTGTAGATTATGGATTTACACGTGTATTAAGTTTAGCAGCAGTTTTAAGTATTAACCTTGGTTTATTTAATTTACTACCAGTCCCTGCTTTAGACGGTGGACGTTTGTTCTTCTTCTTAATTGAGGCGTTACGAGGGAAACCAATTGACCGCCAAAAAGAAGGCATGGTTCACTTTATTGGTTTTGCATTACTAATGTTACTAATGTTAGTTGTAACTTGGAATGACATTCGTAAGTTTTTCTTGTAAAATAAAGTGAAACTTATAATGAAATAGAGATCGTAGAATAAAATCCCTCACCTAACTCGAGGTGAGGGGTTTTACTGCGTATAAGAGTAAAATGAAGAGGTGCGAATAAATGAAACAAAGTATGGTATTCAGTCCTACATTACGTGAAGTTCCAGCTGATGCGGAGATTAAGAGTCATCAGTTATTACTTCGTGCAGGTTTTATGCGTCAAAATGCTTCAGGTATTTATAGTTTTCTACCATTTGGTTTAAAAGTACTACACAAAGTAGAACGTATCGTTCGAGAAGAAATGGAGCGCGCAGGTGCTGTAGAATTATTAATGCCAGCGATGCAAGCTGCAGAATTATGGCAAGAGTCAGGCCGTTGGTATTCTTACGGATCTGAATTAATGCGTATGAAAGATCGTAACGCTCGTGAATTCGCATTAGGAGCGACACATGAAGAAGTAATTACGGATCTTGTACGTGATGAAGTGAAGTCATATAAAAAATTACCGTTAACATTATACCAAATTCAAACAAAATTCCGTGATGAACAAAGACCTCGTTTCGGTTTATTACGTGGAAGAGAGTTTCTAATGAAAGATGCATACTCTTTCCATGCTACACAAGAGAGCTTAGATGAAGTGTATGATCGTTTATACAAAGCATACTCTAACATTTTTGCTCGTTGTGGCTTGAATTTCCGTGCGGTTATTGCTGACTCTGGAGCAATGGGCGGAAAAGATACACATGAATTTATGGTATTATCTGATGTTGGTGAAGATACAATTGCATACTCTGATACATCTAATTATGCAGCGAACATCGAAATGGCTCCTGTTGTAGCTACGTATACGAAGAGTGACGAAGCAGAAAAAGCACTTGAAAAAGTAGCAACACCGGATCAAAAAGCAATTGAAGAAGTATCTACATTCTTAAACATTGAAGCTGACAAGTGTATTAAGTCTATGGTATTTAAAGTAGATGAGAAATTAGTAGTTGTACTTGTTCGTGGTGATCATGAAGTCAACGATGTAAAAGTGAAAAATGTATACGGTGCTTCAGTTGTTGAGCTTGCTTCTCATGAAGAAGTGAAAGAACTATTACATTGTGAAGTTGGTTCATTAGGACCGATTGGTGTAACAGGTGACATCGAAATTATCGCTGACCATGCTGTAGCATCAATTGTTAACGGATGTTCAGGAGCAAACGAAGAAGGATTCCATTATGTAAATGTAAATCCAGAACGTGACTTTAAAGTAAGTCAATATACAGATTTACGCTTCATTCAAGAAGGAGACCAATCTCCGGACGGAAACGGAACAATTCTTTTCGCACGCGGAATTGAAGTTGGTCATGTATTCAAATTAGGAACACGTTATAGTGAAGCAATGAACGCAACATTCCTAGATGAAAACGGAAAAACACAACCACTTATTATGGGTTGTTACGGTATCGGTGTATCTCGTACAGTGGCAGCAATCGCAGAGCAGTTTAATGATGAGAACGGTTTAGTTTGGCCAAAAGCTGTTGCACCATTCCATGTGCATGTAATTCCAGTAAATATGAAATCTGATGCACAACGTGAAATGGGTGAAAACATCTACAACTCATTACAAGAGCAAGGATATGAAGTATTACTAGATGATCGTGCAGAACGTGCAGGTGTTAAATTTGCAGATGCAGATTTATTCGGCCTTCCAGTTCGTGTGACAGTTGGTAAAAAAGCAGACGAAGGTATTGTAGAAGTGAAAGTACGTGCTACAGGCGAGTCTGAAGAAGTGAAAGTAGAAGAACTTCAAACATATATTGCAAATATTTTAAAATAAGAAGAGGTACCTCGCAATGAGGTACCTTCTCTTTCTTTGTAAACGTATTTTGTAAAAGAAGAAGGGAGAAATCTTTCTTTGTAGTACGTTTCAATTTATAATAGCAAATGGAAGGAGAGTGCTTATGTCTTTAACAAATGAACAACAAGAGCGATTTCAAATTTTGCTCCAGCAGTTGCAAATACCAGATGACCTTATAAATCAATATTTACAAGGCGGTGGTATTGAAAGACTCGTTATTGATAAAGCGAATAAAAGTTGGCATTTTAATTTACAAGTGCCACGTATTTTGCCTACAGAATTATATGAATTGCTAGAAACAAAGCTTAAGCAATCATTTTCTCATATTGCAAGAACAACATTTGCATTAGAAGCAGAGAATAAACAATTTACAGAAGAAGAAGTGAGGGCGTATTGGCCGCTTTGTACGGAACGAATTACATTTTCACCTATGTTTGCTTACTTAAAGAAGCAGCTTCCGCAGGTGAATGGAGTGAAGTTGCTAATAAATGTGAATAACGAGCTGGAATCTACCGCTTTAAAGAAAAACGTTGCGAAACCAGTAGGAGATCAATACGAAGCTTTTGGATTCCCGCGTTTTCAGTTAGACACACATATACAGCAAAATACAGAAGAAATGCAAAAGTTTCGTGAGCAAACGCAGCAAGAAGACCGTGAACGTGTTATACAAGCTATGGAAGAAATGGCGAAGAAGCAAGCGGAAGAAAGTAGCGTTGTGCATGAAGGACCGGTTGTGCTTGGGTATCTTATTAAGCCAGATGAAGAGATTACACCGATGCGAGAAATTCAAGATGAAGAAAGAAGAAAAACAGTTCAAGGGTATGTCTTCCATGTAGAAACGAAAGAGCTTCGTAGTGGCCGTACGTTATTAACTTTAAAAATAACAGATTATACGGATTCAATTATGATCAAAATGTTCTCACGTGATAAAGAAGATATTCCTATGCTGCAATCCTTGAAAAAAGGAATGTGGGTGAAAGCGCGTGGTTCTGTTCAAAATGATACGTTTGTTCGAGATTTAGTAATGATTGCAAATGATATTAATGAAATAACAGGACCATCTCGTAAAGATAAAGCGCCAGAAGGTGAAAAACGTGTAGAGCTGCATCTTCACACACCGATGAGCCAAATGGACGCTGTTACTCCTGTTTCTAGACTTGTTGCTCAAGCAGGTAAATGGGGACATGAGGCAATTGCTGTTACAGACCATGCTGTTGCGCAGTCTTTCCCAGAGGCATATTCTGCGGGAAAAAAGGCTGGGGTTAAAGTTATATATGGTGTAGAAGCGAATTTAGTTAATGATGGTGTACCAATTGCATATAACGAAGCGCATCGTTTACTTGCAGAGGAAACGTATGTTGTTTTTGACGTTGAGACGACAGGTTTATCAGCTGTATATGATACTGTTATCGAGTTAGCGGCTGTAAAAGTAAAAGGCGGCGAAATTATTGACCGCTTTGAATCTTTCGCAAATCCGCATCAACCATTATCTGCGACGATTATTGAATTAACAGGTATTACAGATGATATGTTAACGGATGCACCAGAAGTGGACGAAGTGTTTAAAAAGTTTGAAGAATGGATGGGCGACCATACACTTGTTGCGCATAACGCAAGTTTTGATATGGGCTTTATTAACGTAGGTTTTAAAAAGGCTGGACTAGAAAAAACGAATAATCCTGTTATTGATACGTTAGAACTTGCAAGATTTTTATTCCCAGAAATGAAAAACCATCGATTAAATACGATGTGTAAAAAGCTTGATATTGAATTAACGCAACATCACCGTGCGATTTATGATACAGAAGCAACGGGATACTTACTTGTGAAAATGTTAAAAGATGTGATTGAAAAGGGATTTGAATATCACGATCAATTAAATGATAGCATGGGGCAAGGGGATGCGTATAAGCGTGGACGTCCAAGTCATATGACGTTACTTGCCACATCAGATGTAGGATTGAAAAATTTATATAAACTTGTTTCCTATTCTCACCTAAATTACTTTTACCGAGTACCACGAGTACCAAGGTCACTATTAAAAAAATATCGCGAAGGAATTTTAGTAGGAACGGCTTGTGATAAAGGTGAAGTGTTTGAGGCGATGATGCAAAAAGCGCCTGAAGAGGTAGAAGAAATTGCGCAGTTCTATGATTACATTGAAGTAATGCCTCCAGAGGTGTTACGTCATTTAGTAGAGCGTGAACTTGTTCGAGATGAGGGACAGTTAAAAACAATTATTTCTAATTTAGTAAAACTTGGTGAGACGTTAGATAAACCAGTTGTTGCTACAGGAAACGTGCATTATTTAGATCCAGAGGATGGAATGTATCGCAAAATTTTAGTTAGTTCGCAGGGCGGAGCCAATCCGTTAAACCGACATTCATTACCGCCTGTACATTTCCGTACAACGGATGAAATGTTAGAGTGTTTTTCATTCTTAGGTGAAGACGTTGCGAAAGAAATTGTTGTAACGAATACACAAAAGGTTGCATCATTAATTGGTGATGTTCATCCAGTAAAAGATGATCTATATACACCGAAAATTGAGGGTGCAGATGATGAAACGCGTGATATGAGTTATAAAATGGCGCGTAGCATTTATGGTGAAGAGTTACCTGAAATTGTAGAAGCACGTTTAGAAAAAGAATTAAAAAGTATTATTGGGCATGGATTCGCCGTAATTTATTTAATTTCACATAAGCTTGTGAAAAAATCGTTAGTAGACGGATATCTAGTAGGTTCGCGTGGATCGGTAGGTTCTTCATTCGTTGCAACGATGATGGAAATTACAGAAGTAAACCCATTACCACCACACTATGTATGTCCGAAGTGTAAGCAATCAGAATTCTTTAATGATGGTTCTGTAGGTTCTGGTTTTGACTTGCCGGATAAAGAATGTCCTGCATGTAATGTTCCATACGTGAAAGATGGACATGATATTCCGTTCGAAACGTTCCTTGGATTTAAAGGAGATAAGGTACCCGATATCGATTTGAACTTCTCCGGGGAATACCAGCCACGTGCCCATAACTATACGAAAGTACTGTTTGGTGAAGATTATGTATACCGTGCGGGTACAATAGGTACAGTTGCGGAAAAAACCGCTTATGGGTATGTAAAAGGTTATGCAAATGATCATAACTTAACGATTCGAAATGCAGAGATTGACCGTTTAGTATCAGGATGTACCGGTGTAAAACGTACGACTGGACAGCATCCAGGTGGTATTATAGTTGTGCCAGATTACATGGATATTTTTGATTTTTCACCAATTCAGTTCCCGGCAGATTCAATAGGTGCTGAGTGGAGAACGACACACTTTGATTTCCACTCGATTCATGATAACTTATTGAAACTTGATATACTAGGACACGATGATCCAACTGTTATTCGTATGTTACAAGATTTAAGCGGTATTGATCCGAAAACAATCCCAACAGACGATCCGGAAGTAATGAAAATTTTCTCAGGACCTGAATCGTTAGGTGTAACGGAAGAACAAATTAACTGTAAAACAGGTACACTTGGTATACCAGAGTTTGGTACGAAATTCGTAAGGCAGATGTTAGAAGAAACGAAGCCTACGACATTCTCTGAGTTAGTCCAAATTTCAGGACTATCGCATGGTACGGATGTATGGCTTGGTAATGCAAACGAGTTAATTTATAACGGTACATGTACGCTGAGTGAAGTTATCGGTTGTCGTGATGACATCATGGTATATTTAATCTATCAAGGTTTAGACCCATCATTAGCCTTCAAAATCATGGAGTCGGTTCGTAAAGGTAAAGGTGTACCAGAAGAATGGGAAGAGGACATGAAAAGTAATAATGTACCGGGTTGGTATATTGATTCATGTAAGAAGATCAAGTACATGTTCCCTAAAGCCCATGCGGCTGCTTACGTACTTATGGCTGTACGTATTGCATATTTTAAAGTGCATTTCGCGCTTTTATTCTATGCGGCATACTTTACAGTTCGTGCAGATGACTTTGACGTAGAGGCGATGGCGAAAGGCTCAGCATCTATACGTGTAAAAATTGATGAAATTGCACAAAAAGGTTTGGATGCAGCGCCGAAAGAGAAAAGTTTATTAACAGTACTAGAAATGACACTTGAAATGTGTGAGCGTGGATACTCATTCCAAAAGGTTGATTTATACCGTTCGCATGCAACAGAATTTATTATTGATGGGGATTCTTTAATTCCTCCATTTAATGCAGTGCCTGGACTTGGTACAAACGCAGCTTTAAGTATTGTAGAAGCACGCAAAAATGGAGATTTCTTATCAAAAGAAGATTTACAGCAGCGCAGTAAGGTTTCGAAAACAATTATTGAGTATTTAGATAGTCAAGGTTGCTTAGGCGATCTACCTGATCAAAACCAGTTATCACTGTTCTAGTAGGTAGGAAAAGTCTTTGCAAATCAACATTTGCTATGGTATACTATTAACCGAGATAACCATGTCATGTATATTGTGTAAAAAAAAGAGTGGGGAAACCCACTCTTTCGTGTTACTATCTACGTTTTATTGATGTGGAGAGGTAAGAAATTTCTGTCGTATATACATATTTTGTTACAAGTTTTACTTCTTAAATTTGGTAATACTAAGACAGATATTCCCTGCTTAACGGCAGGGGCTTTTGTTAGCTAACGAGAAAGAATAAGATAAACCGTTTTATGGACGGAGTCTTTTCTTGTAAATGGTACATGGCGGCAGGAAGGAGGCTGTTTATGGATAAGAAAGTCACAGAAGTTGTAGAAGCATTTGCGCAGCCAATCGTTGAAGAGTTAAATCTTGAACTTGTAGATGTAGAGTATGTGAAAGAAGGACAAGACTGGTTCTTACGCGTATTCATCGATTCTGATAAAGGAGTCGACATTGAAGAATGCGGTGCGGTAAGTGAACGTTTAAGCGAAGCTTTAGATAAAGAGGATCCAATTCCTCATCTTTACTTTTTGGATGTATCATCTCCTGGAGCGGAACGCCCATTAAAGAAAGAGAAAGACTTCCAGCAAGCGGTAGGAAAACAAGTGGCAATTAAAACATATGAGCCGATTGATGGTGAAAAAATGTTTGAAGGAAAACTACTTTCCTACGATGGTACTACAATTACACTATTATTAACAATTAAAACACGTAAAAAAGAAATCCAAATTTCAATGGACAAAGTTGCAAATGCGCGACTTGCTGTTACGTTTTAGTTAGAAGGGGGATCTTCATGAGCACTGAGTTGTTAGATGCCTTGCTCGTATTAGAGTCAGAAAAAGGAATTAGCAAAGATATTATTATTGATGCGATTGAAGCAGCGTTAATCTCTGCTTATAAACGCAATTTTAACCAAGCACAAAACGTTCGTGTGAGCTTTAACCCAGAAGTGGGAACAATTCAAGTATTAGCACGTAAAGACGTTGTTGATAATGTGTTTGATCCACGTCTTGAAATTTCTGTTGAAGAAGCAAGACAAATTAATCCAAACTATCAAGATGGTGACGTACTAGAAATTGAAGTAACACCAAAAGATTTCGGTCGTATTGCAGCACAAACTGCAAAACAGGTTGTAACACAACGAGTGCGTGAAGCAGAGCGTGGTGTTATTTACTCTGAGTTTAGTGACCGTGAAGAAGATATTATGGTAGGTATCGTACAACGTCAAGATGCTCGTTTCATCTATGTAAGCTTAGGGAAAGTAGAAGCTTTATTACCTGTAAGTGAGCAAATGCCAAACGAACAGTACAAACCACATGATCGTATTCGTGTATTCATTACGAAAGTAGAAAAAACAACAAAAGGACCACAAATTTACGTATCACGTACACATCCTGGTCTTTTAAAACGTTTATTCGAAATGGAAGTTCCTGAAATTTATGATGGAACTGTTGAAATTCGTTCTGTAGCACGTGAAGCAGGCGATCGTTCTAAAATTTCTGTACATGCAGAGAACATTGATGTTGATCCAGTAGGTTCTTGTGTAGGACCAAAAGGACAACGTGTACAACGCATTGTAGACGAACTAAAAGGCGAAAAGATTGACATCGTTCGCTGGTCAAATGATCCAGTAGAATATGTTGCAAATGCTTTAAGCCCATCACAAGTTGTTAAAGTACTTGTAGATGAAGAAGAAAAAGCAACAACTGTTGTTGTTCCAGACCACCAACTGTCATTAGCTATTGGTAAGCGTGGACAAAATGCACGTCTTGCAGCTAAATTAACAGGTTGGAAAATTGATATTAAGAGTGAGTCTGATGCGAAACAACTTGGTATTGTAACAGAAGAAGATAGCGTAATCGCATTCGGATTCGATTCAGTTGAAGACGAAATCGAATAGAGGTGATGAGTATGAGCAATCGAAAAGTTCCGTTACGAAAATGTGTTGCAACGCAAGAAATGAAATCAAAACGAGAGCTCGTTCGCATTGTTCGTTCCAAAGAGGGAGAAGTGTCCATTGATTTAACTGGAAAGAAATCAGGACGAGGTGCTTATTTATCAAAAGATAAAGAAAGCATTCTTCAAGCCCAAAAGAAAAATGTTTTGGAACATCATCTAAAAGCGAAAATCGACGGTTCTCTATACGAAGAGCTTCTTGAGCTTGTTGAGAAGGAGTCGAAATAAGTGTCCGATTGGAAATCGTTTTTAGGACTAGCAAACCGGGCTCGGAAAATTATTTCGGGTGAAGAACTTGTTTTAAAAGAAGTACGAAGTGGCAAAGCAAAGCTTGTATTGCTATCTGAAGATGCGTCAGCAAATACTACAAAACGCATCATGGATAAAACGACGTATTACAACGTACCAATGAGAAAGGTCGAAAATCGACAACAATTAGGGCATGCGATTGGGAGAGATGAGCGAGTCGTTGTAGCTGTGTTAGATGAAGGCTTTGCGAAAAAGCTGCGTAGCATGCTCGATACAAATTACCGGGGGTGAAGGTATGAGTAAAATTCGAGTGCATGAATATGCAAAACAACATAATATCTCAAGTAAAGATCTTATGACAAAACTAAAAGAAATGAATATCGAGGTTTCGAATCATATGACAATGTTAGAAGATGAAGTAGTAAATAAATTAGATAATGCGTATCAAACTGAAAAACCTTCTGTTGCAGATGAGTTTGAAGTAGAAGAAAAAGTTGTTCGTAGTAAAAAGAACAGCAATAAGAAAAAGAAAAAAGGCAAAGGAAATGAAGACAAACGTCAAGATAACTTTGCTGGAAGACAACAAACACAAACTGTAGAAACACCAGATAAAATTACTTTCTCTGGAAGTCTTACAGTAGGTGAGCTTGCTAAAAAATTAAGCAAAGAGCCGTCTGAAATTATTAAGAAGCTCTTTATGCTTGGAATTATGGCAACAATTAACCAAGACTTAGATAAAGATACAATTGAATTAATTGCTACTGATTATGGTATTGAAGTAGAAGAAGAAGTAGTTGTAAGCGAGACTGAATTCGAAACATTCATCGATGAGCAAGACGATGAAGAGAACTTAAAAGAACGTCCAGCTGTAGTTACAATTATGGGACACGTTGACCATGGTAAAACAACTTTACTTGACTCTATCCGTAATTCAAAAGTAACTGCAGGCGAAGCAGGTGGAATTACTCAGCATATTGGTGCATACCAAGTTGAAGTAAATGACAAGAAGATTACATTCTTAGATACGCCTGGTCACGCGGCATTTACAACGATGCGTGCTCGTGGTGCGCAAGTAACAGATATTACAATCCTTGTTGTTGCAGCTGATGACGGTGTTATGCCTCAAACAGTTGAAGCGATTAGCCATGCGAAAGCAGCTGGAGTACCAATTATTGTAGCTGTGAATAAAATGGATAAACCAGCGGCAAATCCTGATCGTGTAATGCAAGAATTAACAGAATATGAATTAGTTCCAGAAGCTTGGGGTGGAGATACAATCTTCGTACCAATTTCTGCAATTCAAGGTGAAGGAATTGACAACTTACTAGAAATGATTCTTCTTGTAAGTGAAGTTGAAGAATATAAAGCAAATCCAAACCGCTATGCAACTGGTACTGTAATTGAAGCACAGCTTGATAAAGGTAAAGGAACTATCGCGACATTACTTGTTCAAAACGGTACACTTCGAGTTGGAGATCCAATCGTTGTTGGTACTTCATTCGGACGTGTTCGTGCAATGGTAAGTGACATTGGTCGTCGTGTAAAAGTTGCTGGACCATCAACTCCTGTTGAAATTACAGGTTTAAACGAAGTACCACAAGCGGGAGATCGTTTCATGGCATTCGCTGATGAGAAGAAAGCTCGTCAAATCGGTGAATCACGTGCACAAGAAGCGTTACTTGCTCAACGTGGTGAGAAATCTAAATTAAGCCTTGAAGATTTATTCCAACAAATCCAAGAGGGCGATGTAAAAGAAATTAACTTAATTGTGAAAGCAGACGTACAAGGTTCTGTAGAAGCAATGGCAGCGTCACTTCGTAAAATTGATGTTGAAGGTGTTAAAGTTAAAATTATCCATACAGGCGTAGGTGCGATCACAGAATCTGATATCATTTTAGCTTCTGCATCTAATGCAATTGTAATTGGATTTAACGTACGCCCTGATGTGAATGCGAAGCGTACAGCTGAATTAGAGAATGTTGATGTTCGTTTACACCGTATTATCTATAAAGTAATCGAAGAAATCGAATCAGCAATGCAAGGTATGCTGGATCCAGAATTCGAAGAAAAAGTAATCGGTCAAGCGGAAGTACGCCAAACATTCAAAGTAACAAAAGTTGGAACAATCGCAGGTTGTTACGTAATTGACGGTAAAATTACACGTGATAGTGGCGTGCGTATTATCCGTGATGGCGTAGTAATTTTCGAAGGACAACTTGATACGTTAAAACGTTTCAAAGACGACGTAAAAGAAGTTGCACAAAACTATGAGTGTGGTATTACAATTGAGAGATATAATGATCTTAAAGAAGGGGACATCATTGAAGCGTACATTATGGAAGAAGTGAAGCGATGATTATCGCTTCACTCTCATTCGAGTGTATGATTTACGATGTGCATTCTTTAAAAGAGAAACGAGCAATTTTGCAACGGGTGCTAACTCGTGTGAAGCAGCGCTATAATGTAGCTGTTTCAGAAGTAGGGCATCAAGATGTATGGCAACGTACAGAAATTGCAATTGTTTCTGTATCCTCTAATCGTGTTGTTTGTGAAAAAGAAATGAATCGTGTACTCGAGTACATCGATTCATTTCCTGAAATTGAACGTACAATAACACAATTGGAATGGTATTGAATGAGGTGAAGAGTTATGAAATTACGTGCAAACCGTGTAGGCGAGCAAATGAAAAAAGAATTAGGCGACATCATCAGTCGTAAAATTAAAGATCCACGTGTCGGATTTGTTACAGTAACAGATGTACAAGTGAGTGGGGATTTACAAATTGCTACAGTATATATTTCTGTTTTAGGTGATGAAGAACAGAAAGAAAGTACATTAAAAGGTTTAGCGAAAGCAAAAGGCTTCATTCGTTCAGAAATTGGCCAACGTATTCGTCTTCGCAAAACACCGGAAATTTCCTTTGAATTTGATGAGTCTATCGGATATGGTCATCGAATTGATACACTTTTACATCAAATTAATAAAGACGATAAACGTGAAGAATAATGGATAGACATTTGTCTATCCATTTTTTCAATGCAAAATAAATTTTGGATAATTACTATGAAAGAATTATGATGAGGTGAACATATATGGAAGGTGTAGTATTATTACATAAGCCAAAAGGCATGACATCACATGATTGTGTATTTAAATTAAGAAAGATATTGCGTGAGAAACGAATTGGTCATACAGGAACATTAGATCCAGATGTAACAGGAGTATTACCTATTTGTGTGGGACGAGCAACGAAGATTGCACAATTTTTAACAAGTGAGACGAAAACATATGAAGGTGAAGTAACACTTGGATTTTCAACAACAACTGAAGATGCTTCTGGTGAAGTTGTTGAAACGAAACATGTAGATCGCGTTATTACTCGTAAGGAAGTAGAAGGGGCTCTTGCTGCATTAACAGGTACGATTGAACAAATGCCTCCGATGTTTTCGGCTGTAAAAGTTAACGGGAAAAAATTATATGAATATGCAAGAGCAGGACAAGAAGTTGAACGTCCAGTTCGTACAATTACAATTCATGAATTTGTATTACTAGATGACCGTGAAGTGTTTGAGGGGGAAAATATTTCATTCCGTTTCCGTGTAACGTGTAGTAAAGGAACATATGTAAGAACGTTAGCAGTAATGATTGGTGAAAAACTTGGTTTTCCATCACATATGTCTCACCTTGTAAGAACAGCTTCTGGAGAATTTTTATTAGAAGATTGCATATCATTTGAAGAAATTGAAGAAAACGTGCAAAATGGAACAGTAGAGTCTATCTTCATTTCAATTGATGAAGCATTAAGTAAGTTCCCGAAAATTGTTGTAGATGAAAAGCAAGCAGAGAAAATAAAGAATGGTATGTTCTTAAAAAATGAATTGCAAATAACAGCACCATTTATAACAGTATTTGATAAAAATGATCGATGCCTTGCAATTTTTGAGCACCATCCAAAACACCCTGGTATGCTAAAGCCGATGAAAGTACTTGTGAATAATCAAGAACTAAAGCTATAATGAATTATTGGAAGGATTATTACAGAAAAAGGTGAATTCAAGCGTGAAACTTATTCATTTAACTCATCCACATGAACAAAATAAATTAGAATTACCACCGACTGTAATGGCATTAGGATTTTTTGATGGCATTCATTTAGGACATCAATGTGTAATTCGAACTGCGAAACAAATAGCGGATGAACGGGGATATAAAAGTGCAGTTATGACATTTTATCCGCACCCATCTGTTGTTTTAGGGAAAAAGGAAGCCCATGCGGAGTATATTACACCCATGTGTGATAAAGAAAAAATAGTCGAAAACTTAGGGATCGATATATTATATGTTATTAAATTTGATGAATCGTTTGCAGGCTTATTGCCACAACAATTTGTAGATGATTATATTATTGGTTTAAATGTAAAGCATGTAGTAGCAGGGTTTGATTATTCATATGGACGTTTAGGAAAAGGAAAGATGGAGACTTTACCATTTCATGCAAGAGGGGAGTTTACACAGACTGTGATTGAAAAAGTTGAATTTCAAGAAGAGAAAGTAAGTTCTACAGCATTACGAAAGTTAATTCGAAATGGCGAAATGGAACAAATTCCATCTATTTTAGGTAGAGCATATACAGTAGGGGGAACGGTTGTACACGGTGATAAACGTGGACGTCAAATTGGTTTTCCTACAGCAAATGTAGGTTTAAGTGATGAGTATCTATTGCCACCTGTAGGTGTTTATGCAGTGAGATTAAAGGTTCACGATGAATGGTACGATGGTGTATGTAATATTGGATATAAACCAACTTTTAAAGAAGATGAGCGTCAATTATCTATTGAAGTGCACTTATTTGAATTTAACAAAGACATATATGATCAAAATGTTACAGTAGAGTGGCATATGCGTATAAGAGAAGAGAAGAAATTCAATGGCATCGATGAGTTAGTTGAACAAATCGCAAAAGATAAGAAAACAGCACAAGAATATTTTGCGAACGAAAAGAATATACTTGCTTTTTCAAATGAAAAGTAGTATTCTATGTTATGTACTTTATGACAACCATTGCTTGGCATTGCGACTCACCGACGCTTGCTAGGTAATTGGGGGTTTAATTAATAGGAGGTGAAATAGGATGGCTTTAACACAAGAGCGTAAAAATGAAATCATTGCACAATTTAGAACTCATGAGACTGATACTGGTTCTCCAGAGGTTCAAATTGCTGTCCTAACGGAGCAAATTAACACTCTAAACGAGCACTTACGTACTCACAAGAAAGATCATCATTCACGTCGTGGTCTATTAAAGATGGTTGGTAAACGTCGTAACTTACTAACTTACCTTCGTAATAGCGATATCACACGTTACCGTGAATTAATCACAAAGCTTGGCTTACGTCGATAGTCAAAGAAGCGGGAATATTCCCGCTTTTTTGTTAGGTAAAAATATATCTTCTACCCTTTATAGCTTACTTCATTTTCGGTAATACTAGAGGTAGAATATTGTGATATACTATCCATTTACATAGAAGAATTGAATACTTTAAATTGAGAGGGGTACTTAAATGAGTCAAGAAAAGCAAGTCTTCTCGATAGATTTAGCTGGTCGCCAGCTAACAGTTGAAACAAGTCAGCTTGCGAAGCAAGCGAACGGAGCAGTATTAGTAAGATATGGCGATACAGCGGTTCTATCTACAGCAACTGCATCAAAAGAACCAAAAAATGTAGATTTCTTCCCACTTACAGTAAACTATGAAGAGCGTTTATATGCAGTCGGAAAAATTCCTGGCGGTTTCATTAAACGTGAAGGTCGTCCAAGTGAAAAAGCAATTTTGGCAAGTCGTTTAATCGACCGTCCAATTCGTCCACTTTTCGCAGATGGTTTCCGTAACGAAGTACAAGTTGTCAGCATTGTAATGAGTGTTGATCAAGATTGTTCTTCTGAAATGGCAGCTATGCTTGGTTCTTCATTAGCGTTATCGATTTCAGATATTCCATTTGAAGGTCCAATCGCGGGTGCAACAGTTGGTCGTATTAACGGCGAATTCGTTATTAATCCAACAGTAGAACAGCAAGAGCAAAGTGATATTCACCTTGTTGTAGCTGGTACGAAAGATGCAATTAACATGGTTGAAGCAGGAGCAGATCAAGTGCCTGAAGAAACGATGTTGGAAGCAATTATGTTTGGACATGACGAAATTAAACGTCTAATTGCATTCCAAGAAGAGATTGTACAAGCTGTAGGTAAAGAGAAATCAGAAGTGAAACTTTATGAAGTTGACGCTGATCTTAATCAAGCTGTACGTGAAATGTCTGAGAAGGATATGCATTCTGCAATTCAAGTACATGAGAAACATGCACGTGAAGATGCAATTAACGAAGTGAAAAAGCGTGTAATTGAGCATTATGAAGCGCAAGAAGCTGACGCTGATACATTAGGACAAGTAAATGAGATTTTATATAAAATTGTAAAAGAAGAAGTACGTCGTCTTATTACAGTTGAAAAAATCCGCCCAGATGGCCGTAAAGGTGACGAAATCCGTCCATTAGCATCAGAGGTTGGCATTTTATCTCGTACACACGGTTCTGGTTTATTCACACGTGGACAAACACAAGCATTAAGTATTTGTACATTAGGTGCATTAGGCGATGTGCAAATTTTAGATGGTCTTGGTGTAGAAGAATCAAAACGCTTCATGCACCATTACAACTTCCCATCATTTAGTGTTGGTGAAACAAGACCGATGCGTGGACCAGGTCGTCGTGAAATTGGTCACGGTGCACTTGGAGAACGTGCTCTTGAACCTGTAATTCCATCTGAAAAAGATTTCCCATATACAGTACGTCTTGTATCTGAAGTTTTAGAATCAAATGGTTCTACTTCACAAGCAAGTATTTGTGGTAGTACTTTAGCAATGATGGATGCTGGTGTTCCACTTAAAGCTCCAGTTGCAGGTATTGCAATGGGTCTAGTTAAAACTGGTGAGCATTACACAATTTTATCTGATATTCAAGGTATGGAAGATCATTTAGGTGATATGGACTTTAAAGTAGCAGGTACAGCAAAAGGTGTTACTGCACTACAAATGGACATTAAAATCGATGGTCTATCTCGTGAAATTTTAGAAGAGGCATTACAACAAGCGAAAGTTGGTCGTGTGCACATTCTAAATCATATGTTATCTGTTATTGGAGAGCCACGTACTGAATTATCAGCTTACGCTCCAAAGATTATTACAATGACAATTAACCCAGATAAAATCCGTGACGTTATTGGGCCGAGCGGTAAACAAATCAATAAAATTATTGAAGAAACTGGCGTTAAAATTGATATCGAGCAAGATGGTACAGTATTCATTTCTTCAATAAATCAAGAAATGAATGACAAAGCTAAGAAAATTATCGAAGATATCGTTCGCGAAGTACAAGTAGGTGAAATCTACGAAGGAAAAGTGAAACGTGTTGAGAAATTCGGTGCTTTCGTTGAACTATTCAGCGGTAAAGATGGATTAGTTCACATTTCTGAACTTGCACTTGAGCGTGTAGGTAAAGTAGAAGACGTTGTGAAGATCGGTGATGTAATTACAGTTAAAGTTATCGAGATTGACAAGCAAGGTCGTGTGAATCTATCTAGAAAAGTATTGCTAAAAGAAGAGCAAGAAAAAGAAGCTGCTAAAGAAGAAAACAAACAAGAGCAGCAATAAGTAAAAGCCAGTTGAACTGGCTTTTTTTGTTATGTAAAAAATATGATTTATATATATTTTTATGTCAGTTTAGGTATAGTTTTCATTATAACGCTCAAATTAACAAAGATAAGAAGAAAAAGGCATTTATATAGTTAATGGGAGGGTTTATATGAAAGCTCGTATATTGGCATACATATGTATATTTTTTTTATATGTCAGTGTAGGCTCTTATTCCGTTTTTGCACAGGATAACTTGTATGAAGAAATTCAAAAACATGCAAAACAATATGAGATTGCACCTCAAAATGCGATGATTGATAAAATATGGAAAGCAACACCGGGATATAATGGAAGACAAGTTGATATCGAAGCATCTTATAATAATATGAAGAAGCTAAAGAAATTTGATCAAAAAAATCTTGAATTCAAGGAAGTATCCCCAAGTGTTCACTTAAAAGATTTATCACCAGCTCCAATTTATAGGGGACATCCAAATAAAAAGATGGTGGGATTAACAATAAATGTGGCATGGGGAAACGAGTATTTGCCGCGTATATTAGAGATATTGAAAAAACATGATGTGAAGGCGACTTTCTTTTTAGAAGGACGCTGGGTGAAAGAAAATTTGCGATTTGCAAAAATGATTGTCGATGCAAATCAAGAAGTTGGAAATCATTCTTATACACACCCTAATATGAAAACGCTATCGTCTGATGAAATACGAGATCAGTTACTAAAAACAAATCGAATGATTGAAGTTGCAACGAATCAAAAGGTGAGATGGTTTGCCCCGCCGAGTGGAAGTTTTCGGGATGAAGTCGTGAAAATTGCTGATGATTTCCAAATGGGAACGATCATGTGGACTGTCGATACAATTGATTGGAAACGACCTGATCCAGATGTACTATTGCAGAGAGTAATGAGAAAAATACATCCAGGTGCTATCGTATTAATGCATCCAACTTCATCTACAGCAGAAGCATTAGATACAATGATTACAAAATTGAAGGAACAAGGATATCGAGTAGGGAATATAACAGAATTACTGGATGAAAAACGTGTGGATTAAATACATTTGCATGACATTCATCCTTAAACTTGTTATCATTAAATAATAGCACTTATTTAGAGAAACTGGCAGTAGGAGGAAAGTTTTTGATTAAAAAATATACTTGTAAAAATGGTGTAAGAATCGTTATGGAGAATATACCAACCGTAAGATCGGTTGCGATTGGTATTTGGATTCATGCGGGGTCAAGAAATGAAAATGAAAAAAATAATGGGGTTTCTCACTTTTTAGAGCATATGTTCTTTAAAGGGACAGAAACACGTAGTGCACGCGAAATTGCAGAATCATTTGATAGCATTGGTGGGCAAGTGAATGCTTTTACTTCAAAAGAATACACTTGTTACTATGCAAAAGTGCTAGATGAGCATGCTAAATATGCTTTAGATGTACTAGCAGATATGTTCTTCAATTCAACATTTGATGAGGAAGAACTGAAAAAAGAGAAGAATGTCGTATGTGAAGAAATTAAAATGTACGAAGATGCTCCAGATGATATTGTACATGATATGTTAACGAAAGCAACATATGAAACGCATCCGCTTGGATATCCTATTTTAGGAACTGAAGAAACGCTTGATACGTTTACAGGTGATACACTACGCCAATATATAAAAGATCATTACACACCTGAAAATGTCGTTGTTTCAGTTGCAGGAAATATTGATGAAGCCTTTTTACAAACGGTAGAGCAATATTTCGGTAGTTATGAAGGAACAACAAACCGTGAACAAGTACATAGCCCAATTTTCCATTTTAATAAGGTAGCACGTAAAAAGGAAACAGAACAAGCTCATTTATGTTTAGGATATAAAGGCTTACAAATGGGACACGAAGATATTTATAACTTAATTGTATTAAATAACGTTTTAGGCGGTAGTATGAGTAGCCGTTTATTCCAAGAAGTACGTGAGCAACGCGGGTTAGCCTACTCAGTATTTTCTTACCATTCTTCTTATGAAGATACAGGTATGTTAACGCTGTATGGTGGAACAGGAAGCCAACAATTAGATACACTGTATGACACAATGCAGGAAACATTAGAAACATTGAAAAATACAGGTATTACAGAAAAAGAGCTTATTAATAGTAAAGAGCAATTAAAAGGAAACTTAATGTTAAGCTTAGAAAGTACGAATAGCCGTATGAGCCGCAATGGTAAGAATGAATTGCTACTTCGTAAGCATCGTTCACTTGATGAGATTATTGAAAGTGTAAACACTGTAACGAAAGCAAATGTTGATGAGTTAATTCGTAACATGTTTACAGATGAATTCTCTGCAGCATTAATTAGTCCAGATGGAAAACTTCCAAAAGGAATAAAACTATAATTGCTTTATATAAAGTATGTAAAAATAACCGTATCTCTTTTAAATGAGATACGGTTATTTTTTTGGGATATACAGAATAGGTACTAATTATAGATAACTTACATTCATAACTTCTGTAGGGGGAGAGCGTATGCGATTAAGTGAATTAAGCGGTAAAGAGATCGTAAATTTAGAAAGAGCCGAAAAAATGGGGGTTCTAGGTTATGTGGATTTAGAAATTGATGAGAAGGATGGTCAAATACAGGCTCTTATCATACCTGCTGGGAAATGGGGAGGCTTTAAAAAGGAACCACAAGAAGTAAGAGTCACGTGGAGCCAAATTAAGAAAGTAGGGCATGATATGATCCTTTGTGATATTACAGATCGTCCAAATTCGAAGTGAAAGATGGCCATTTTGGTCATCTTTTTTTGCGCATTCCCCGCAGAGTATTAGCTCACATGAATCGAGCTTTTACGGGCAATCAATTTCCTACATAATGTCCTCTCATATGCGGAATTTTGAGGGGAGGTCTTTCTGCATACAAAGAGCGGGATCAATCATGTGTGCTTTTTGTTTTTCAATCACCTAAAACTCGTACATTACATATGATGTGGAGGAAAAAGAAAAAGTAGGCACTTTTCTTATAAATGACAGAAAAAGAAGGTGAATTAGGGAATGTTGACTGAGATGCATATTGCTGTCATAGGAGGAGATGCAAGACAGCTAGAAGTAATTCGCAAGCTAGTTGAATTGGATGCGAAACTTTCATTGATAGGGTTTGACCAGTTAGATCATGGCTTCACAGGGGCAGCAAAAGAAAGTATACAAAATTTAGATTTCACTTCTGTAGATGCAATTATTTTGCCAGTTGCAGGTACAAATGCCAAGGGAGAAGTAGATACTATTTTTTCAAACGAGAAAGTTTCTATAACGAAAGAACAAATTGAAAATACACCAGAACACTTTACTATATATTCAGGTATTGGCACGCCTTACTTGGAAAATCTCGTATCTACTACAAACCGAAAACTTGTTAAATTATTTGATCGTGATGATGTCGCAATCTACAATTCTATTCCGACTGTAGAAGGTACATTAATGATGGTAATTCAACATACCGACTATACAATTCATGGTTCCAATGTAATGGTTTTAGGATTTGGTAGAACAGGGATGAGTGTTGCCAGAGCGTTTCAATCATTAGGAGCCCATGTCAAAGTTGGAGCAAGACGATCGGAACATATTGCACGTATTACAGAAATGATGTTTTCTCCTTTTCATATGCAAGATATTGAGAAAGAAGTAGGGAATATCGATATTGTCATTAATACAATTCCGCATCTCGTTGTGACAGCGAATGTCATTTCAAAAATGCCGGCTCATACGTTAGTAATTGATTTAGCTTCTAAACCAGGCGGTACCGACTTTAGATATGCGGAAAAAAGAGGAGTTAAAGCGCTGTTAGCACCTGGATTACCAGGTATTGTTGCTCCGAAAACAGCAGGACAAATTTTAGCGAACGTTCTTTCTCAGTTGTTAGCAGAAGATGTAATCGCAAGAAAGGAGAATGGGGAATGAATTTAAAAGGGAAAAGAATAGGATTTGGTTTTACTGGTTCACATTGTACGTACGAAGAAGTAATGCCTCATTTAGAAAAATTAATTGCTGAGGGAGCAGAAGTACGTCCCGTTGTTTCTTACACTGTTCAATCAACAAATACGAGATTTGGAGAAGGGGCAGAGTGGATTAAAAAGATTGAAGAAGTAACAGGCTTTAAAGCAATTAATTCCATCGTTGGCGCAGAACCACTAGGACCTAAAATTCCACTAGATTGCATGGTAATTGCACCGCTAACAGGAAATTCTATGAGTAAATTTGCAAATGCAATGACAGACTCTCCAGTATTAATGGCAGCGAAAGCGACGCTAAGAAATGGCAAGCCTGTTGTGTTGGCTGTTTCGACGAATGATGCTTTAGGGCTTAATGGGGTAAACCTCATGCGCCTAATGGCAACAAAAAACATCTACTTCGTCCCGTTCGGCCAAGATGCACCAGAGAAAAAACCGAACTCAATGGTAGCTCGCATGGAGCTGCTGGAAGATACAGTATTAGAAGCGCTGCAAGGGAAGCAATTGCAACCGGTTGTCGTAGAAAAATTCAGATATATGAATTAAAAAACGAAAAAAAACGGACAATTTTTGATGAAACCATCATTCTTACTGTAGAATATGATAAAATTAACGTTATTAAGATTAGAAGGGGTATTGTATACTCCTTCTAATTCTAAGTTATAGAAGGATTGGTATCTAGAAAGGGGCATAGTGATGGAAAAGCAAAAAACTTTTCATGTCGCTGTAGTTGGAGCAACCGGCGCAGTTGGTGAACAAATGTTAAATACTTTAGAGAAACGAGAATTTCCAATCGGGAAGTTAACGTTACTTTCATCTAAACGATCTGCAGGTAAGAAACTTGTATTTAAAGGCGAAGAATTTACAGTTCAAGAGGCAACTCCTGAAAGTTTTGAAGGAGTAGATATTGCACTATTTAGTGCTGGTGGATCTGTATCAAAACAATTAGCGCCAGAAGCAGCAAAGCGCGGTGCGATTGTTGTTGATAATACAAGTGCATTCCGTATGACAGAAAACGTGCCACTTGTTGTACCTGAAGTAAATGAAAACGACTTAAAAGAACATAATGGTATTATTGCAAATCCAAACTGTTCTACAATTCAAATGGTAGTAGCTCTTGAGCCAGTTCGTCAGCAATATGGTTTAAAACGAGTAATCGTTTCCACATATCAAGCTGTATCAGGTGCTGGTGCGGCAGCGATTGAAGAACTTCATGAACAATCACAAGCAATCTTAAATGGCGAAGAAGTGAAGGCAAATGTTTTACCTGTATCAGGTGATAAGAAACATTTCCAAATTGCTTTCAACGCGATTCCACAGATTGATAAATTCCAAGATAATGGATTTACGTTTGAAGAAATGAAAATGATTAATGAAACGAAAAAAATTATGCATATGCCTGAATTAGAAGTAGCGGCAACATGTGTACGTTTACCAGTTGTATCAGGTCACTCTGAGTCTGTTTACATCGAAGTAGAAAAAGAAGGTGTAACAGTAGAGGAATTCAAAAACTTACTTGCGAATGCAGAAGGTATTGTTCTGCAAGATAACCCAGAAGAGCAATTATATCCAATGCCAGCTACTGCAGTAGGTAAAAACGAAGTATTCGTTGGAAGAATCCGTAAAGATTTAAATAACGATAAAGGATTCCATCTTTGGGTCGTATCTGATAACTTATTAAAAGGCGCTGCATGGAATTCTGTTCAAATTGCAGAGCGCTTAGTAAAATTACAATTAGTGTAAACGGCTAAGAGAAGGTGCAAAATATGAAAATTATTGTTCAAAAATTTGGTGGCACATCCGTACGTGATGAAAATGGACGTAAGCATGCGCTTCATCATATAAAAAAATCGCTAGATGCGGGTTATAAAGTAGTTACTGTCGTCTCTGCTATGGGCCGTAAAGGTGAACCATATGCAACTGATACTTTGTTAAGTCTTGTAAATCAAGAGGAATCTCACATTTCTAATCGTGAGCAAGATTTATTATTATCATGCGGAGAATTAATCTCAGCAATCGTTTTCTCTAACATGTTAAATGAGAGCGGTATAAAAGCAGCGGCATTAAATGGTGCACAAGCTGGTTTTGTAACAAATGATGATTTTACAAATGCTAAGATTATTGAAATGAACTGCGATCGTATACATGAAGAGCTAGAAAATGTAGATGTAATCGTCGTTACAGGATTCCAAGGACAAACGAAAAAAGGTGATACGACAACACTGGGACGCGGAGGTAGCGATACTTCAGCTTCTGCATTAGGTGTTGCGCTTCATGCTGAATTTATTGATATCTTTACAGATGTAGAAGGTGTTATGACTGCGGATCCTCGTATTGTAAAAGATGCACGTCATCTTCAAACGGTAACATACAATGAAATTTGTAACATGGCATATCAAGGTGCAAAAGTCGTTCATCCACGTGCAGTTGAAATTGCGATGCATGCGAAAGTACCACTTCGTGTACGTTCTACGTATTCTGATAGTGAAGGTACGCTTATTTCAGCATCGGACGGTGCGACAAAAGGCCGTGATGTAGAAGAACGTCCTGTTACAGGTATCGCTCATGTATCAAATGTGACGCAAATTAAAGTGCTGGCAAAAGAAACAGCATATGATTTACAACAGCATGTGTTTAAAGAAATGGCGAATGAAGGAATCAGTGTCGATTTAATTAACATTTCACCTACTGGGGTAGCTTATACGGTGAGTGATAGTGTATCAAGTCGTGCAGTTGAATTATTAAAAAACCTTGGATATGAGCCAATTGTGACAGAGCATTGTGCAAAAGTATCTATTGTAGGAGCTGGAATGGCAGGCTACCCAGGGGTTACTGCGAAAATCGTTACAGCTTTAGCGGAAAAAGGTATTCAAATTCTGCAATCGGCAGATAGCCATACGACAATTTGGGTTCTTGTAAAAGAAACTGATTTAGTGGAGGCTGTAAATGCATTACATAGTGCGTTTGAGCTTTCAAAAGAAAAGCAACTGGAACAATAAGGAGTGAGACCATGATAGATTTTGGGACAATTGCAACCGCGATGGTAACTCCGTTTGATAAAAACGGAAATATCGATTTTGCAAAGACAACGAAATTGGTAAATTATTTAATAGATAACGGTACAACAGCAATCGTGGTAGGAGGAACGACAGGCGAATCTCCTACATTAACTTCAGAAGAAAAAGTAGCGTTATATCGCCATGTCGTATCTGTTGTCGATAAAAGGGTGCCCGTAATCGCTGGAACAGGTAGTAATAATACGCATGCTTCTATTGACTTAACTAAAAAGGCAACAGAAGTTGGTGTTGATGCAGTAATGCTAGTAGCACCGTATTATAACAAACCGAGTCAAGAAGGAATGTATCAGCACTTTAAAGTAATTGCTGAAAGTACGCCGCTTCCGGTTATGCTATATAACGTTCCAGGACGATCTATTGTACAAATCTCCGTTGATACAGTTGTTCGTTTATCAGAAATAGAAAACATTGTTGCGATTAAAGATGCAGGCGGCGATGTGTTAACAATGACAGAAATCATTGAAAAAACAGCGGACGACTTTGCAGTATACAGCGGTGATGATGGTTTAACGTTACCAGCTATGGCAGTTGGAGCGAAAGGTATCGTTTCTGTAGCATCTCATGTGATTGGAAATGAAATGCAAGAAATGATTGCAGCATTCCAAGCAGGAGAATTCAAGAAGGCGCAAAAATTACATCAATTACTTGTAAGAGTAACGGATTCATTATTTATGGCGCCAAGCCCAACGCCAGTAAAAACAGCGTTACAAATGGTTGGATTAGACGTAGGTTCTGTACGTTTACCACTTCTTCCGTTAACAGAAGAAGAAAGAGTAACGTTACAATCTGTTATGCAATCTATCCCTCGTTAATAAAAAATGACCTAGTGTAGAACTGGGTCATTTTTTATTGGTAAGAAAATCTTTGCCGTTCTTTTCTTACCTACATGAATACTTATAAGATTATTAACCGCTTTTTCATTATGTATTGCAATGTGTATAAGAAAATAATCGTACCCCTTTAAAAGGATCAAAAAATCATAGTTATTTTAGAATAAACATAATAAACCACCGCTTCTGTTTTTTAGAGAAATCCCCTCAGATGTGACGTAATTCATAAAAAAACTCCATTTTGTAAGTGTTTTTGTTCAATTCTAGAAAAATAAGTCTTGAAAATCCATATTATGAAATGAATTTAGCGTATGTATGGCTATTTCTTCAAAATAATATGGAGTATAAAATCGAAGTAAATATAAAGGAAATACGTTCGATACTTTTGTTATAATTCCGTTCTTTTACCTATTCTTTCGCACGATTTAACTTGTGTTCTATTTCTTGTATCAGGTATAATATGGCTAAGTAGCTTAGTACGGGTATGCTTAGCAAAATTGGTAAAAAATTATAATTTGATTACATTTTCATATCATATCGAATAAGATATTTGATTTATATAATGAAAGAGAGGTGAAACCTGGTTTAAAAAATAAACAAGGACATGATATCGCATAACGGTAAGGACATTCGTCTTGGACGGTGAATATATGGTGGTTGTAGAGTTTCCCCTGGTGTCTCTGCAATTTTAGTGAAATCAGTGTTTGAAAGATTTTTAAACCAGGCAACAACATGAAGAGAAAAGAGAATGAGTCTGTTAAAGTATTTGCTCTTGGTGGAGTAGGTGAAATCGGGAAAAACATGTACTGTGTTGAAATTGATTCTGAAATCTTTATTGTAGATGCAGGGTTAATGTTCCCGGGAGATGAAATGTTTGGAATTGATATCGTTATTCCTGATATTACATATTTAGTGGAAAACCAAGAGCGAGTAAAAGGTTTATTTATTACTCACGGTCATGAAGATCATATCGGTGGTATTGTTTACGTACTTCGTAAATTATCTATTCCAGTGTATGCAACGAAATTAACAGTAGGACTTATACAAGAAAAACTTGGCGAAGCGGGTATGTTAGGCCGTGTAGACTTAAAAACAATCGATTCAAATTCAACAGTAGAGTTTAATACTACAACGGTGTCATTCTTTGGAACGACACATAGTATTCCAGATTCTGTTGGTGTTTGTTTCCATACATCAAAAGGTGCGATTGTATATACAGGAGACTTTAAATTCGATCAAACTCCAATTGGAAATAGTGGAGCAGATCTTGGGAAAATGGCGCAAATTGGAAACGAAGGCGTACTGTGCTTATTATCTGATAGTACAAATGCTGAGCGTCCAGGCTATACAGGTTCTGAAAAAGAAGTTGGTGTAGAAATTTCTAAAGTGTTCTACGGCGCAGAAGGACGTATTATCGTTGCTTCATTTGCATCGAATGTACATCGTATTCAACAAGTATTTGATGCAGCTGCTGAAACAGGACGAAAAGTAGCGGTTGTAGGACGTAGTATGGTGAAAGTAGTAGATATCGCAAGACGTCTTGGTTATTTAGATGTTCCAGAAGGTATGGTTATTTCACTACAAGAAGTAGACAATTTCCCAGAGAAAAAGGTAGCTATTTTAACGACAGGTAGCCAAGGTGAACCGATGGCGGCCCTTTCTAGAATGGCGAAGCAAGCTCATAAACAAATTTCAATTCGTAAAGGTGATACGGTTATTATTGCGGCTTCTCCAATTCCGGGTAATGAAATATCTGTATCAAAAATTATCGACTTGTTATTTAGAGCGGGAGCTGAAGTTGTTTATTACGGTGAAAGAAAAGTTCACGTTTCAGGTCATGGTAGCCAAGAAGAATTAAAATTAATGTTAAATTTAATGAAACCGAAATATTTTGTACCCGTACATGGTGAGTTCCGTATGCAAAAAGCACATGCATATTTAGCTGAAGATGTAGGTATTGCAAGAGAAAATATCTTTATCGTAGAAAAAGGCGATGTAATCGGTTTTGGTGACGATGAAGCGAACTTAGTTGGTAAAGTGCAAGCGGGCAATGTATTAATTGATGGATTAGGTGTAGGTGACGTTGGTAATATCGTTCTTCGAGATAGAAAAATGTTATCTCAAGATGGAATATTAGTAGTTGTTGTAACACTTGGTAAGGATGAAAAGAAAATTGTTTCTGGCCCAGAAATCATTTCACGTGGTTTTGTGTATGTACGTGAATCAGAAGCGTTAATTGACCGCTCTACAGAGATTGTACGTATGATTGTTGAGCAATCAATTAAAGAATATTCAATTGAATGGTCTATGTTAAAACAAAATATTCGTGAATTATTAGGACAATTCTTGTACGAAGAGACAAAGAGAAAACCTATGATTTTACCGATTATTATGGAAGTTTAAAAAAGGTCACCTTTACGGGTGATCTTTTTTTCTTTTTAAACTCTATCGAATGAAATTTATAACTTAAGAAATAATAGTGATATACGAGTGAAAGGGGATGCGATATGACAGAACGTGATCGTTATACAAATGAAGAGAAAGAGGCTGAGCCGAAAGAAACTGGAAAAGAAGCTTCAATAGTGGAAAAAATACAACAGCTTGGACAAACGAATGTACCACAAATGAATGAATCGCGTATTCATTGTTTAACAATCATTGGACAGGTGGAAGGTCATGTTCAGTTGCCGCCGCAAAATAAAACAACGAAATATGAGCATATCATTCCGCAAATTGTTGCGATAGAACAAAATCCGAAAATTGAAGGTTTACTTTTAATATTAAACACGGTTGGTGGTGATGTTGAAGCTGGGCTAGCAATTTCTGAAATGGTCGCTTCGCTTTCAAAGCCAACAGTATCACTTGTTCTGGGCGGAGGACATTCTATCGGTGTACCGATTGCTGTCTCTACGGACTATTCATTTATTGCGGAAACTGCGACGATGACAATTCATCCTATTCGTCTAACAGGTCTTGTTATAGGTGTGCCGCAAACATTTGAGTATTTAGATAAAATGCAAGAAAGAGTCATACGATTTGTGACGAAGCATTCGAAAGTAACGGAAGATCGTTTTAAAGAGCTTATGTTTGCGAAAGGGAATTTGACGCGAGATATTGGAACGAATGTAATTGGCGGAGATGCAGTGAAATATGGTCTTATAGATGATGTCGGTGGTATCGGAAATGCGATTCGAAAATTGAACGAATTAATAGATGCACGCGGGGATGATTGTGCAGAAGGGACAATGTTGCAATGATTTTATATACAATTATGCCGGAGCAACTTGTCTATCCAGCCGATTATTCGCAATGTGAAAGTCAAAAAGTTGTAAATATAAACGGTGTTGAGTTAATGGTTTCTGAAGAAGAACATGGGTATTATTCTATTGTACGTGTGCTAAGTACGGATCCGCTTCACTACTTAGAGTTTGAGCCTGGTCAGAAAATAACCTTTTAGCAAAAAGAAGGATTTTGTTTAGAAGCTATGGTATAATATAAAAAACAAGACGGTTGAGCAGCCATGAGAGGGCTGCTTTCTTCTGTTTATTTAACAATTTACAAGAAGTGTAAAAATAGAAGATATAAGACCTGAAAAAATAGAGAAAACAGACATATAAGTAGAGCTTTTTTCAGGAAGCTCTATTTACATGTAGAACACGAGGTGAAGAAATGGCAAAACAAAAGCAAAGAGGGACGAAAGCAAAAGCAAGACGCGCGATAAAGCCAACTTTATATTATGAAATCGTCGGTTTAACTCTTTTTGCACTTTCAATCATTACGATTTTACAGCTAGGCGTTGTAGGAAAATCGTTTGTGTTATTTTTTCGCTTCTTCTTTGGTGAGTGGTACATAATTGGTGTGTTAGGTGTAATAGCTTTATCGGTTTCGTTTGTTATCAAACGTGGATGGCCGAACCTTTTAAATAAACGGTTAATCGGTTTTTATTTAATAGTATTGGCGATATTAATGTTTAGTCATATTACATTATTTAACCTACTTACGAAAGATGGAGCAGTGCAAAATACTTCTGTTATTGTGAGTACGAAAGATAACTTCTTTCTTGAAATGAAAAAGGGTCCAGATAGCGTTCATTTAGGCGGTGGTATGTTTGGCGCGCTTATGTTCGCGACATGTTACTTCTTATTTGATGAAGTAGGAGCCTATATTATTGGAATTATTTTAGTGATTCTAGGCATACTTTGTATAACAAATAAGCATATTGGGGAAGTACTTGCCCCTGTAGGAAGAATCCTTAGAAGTCAATTTGAGGTAATGCAAGGGGATTATAAAGATTGGAGATCCAAAAGAACGGCTGAACAAACAGAAAAGAAAAAAACAACGAGAAGCACAAGGAGCAAACGTGCTGCAGAACAAGAAGAAATTATTGAGCCGATGGAAGAAATCTCAATCGATCCTCCCATTATTTCGAATTTCACTGAGAATTATCCAGTAAATGAAGAAGAGGATAAACGAATTGGCGAAATACAGGAAGCAGAGTTGATCACTTCACCGTCTATTGAAGAGGCTCCGCCTGTTGAAGAATCTAAGAAAAAGCGTGGAGAAAAAATCGTTGAATCGCTAGAGAGTGAAACACAAGCGCCTCCTATGCAATTTTCAAATGTAGAAAATAAAGATTACAAGCTTCCTGCACTTGATATATTGAAATTTCCAAAGAATAAGCAAGTTACAAATGAAAATGCGGAAATTTATGAGAATGCTCGTAAATTAGAACGTACATTCCAAAGCTTTGGAGTGAAAGCGAAAGTAACAAAAGTACATAGAGGTCCTGCAGTCACAAAATATGAAGTATATCCTGATATGGGAGTAAAGGTAAGCAAAATCGTTAGTTTAAGTGACGATTTAGCACTTGCTTTAGCTGCGAAAGACATTCGTATCGAGGCACCAATTCCCGGGAAATCAGCTGTAGGGATTGAAGTTCCGAACTCAGAAGTTTCTATGGTAACACTTCGAGAAGTCCTTGATTCTAAGGCTAATAATCATCCAGAAGAGAAGTTGTTAATTGGTCTTGGACGAGATATTACAGGTGAAGCTGTATTAGCCCGCTTAAATAAAATGCCCCATTTACTAGTAGCCGGTGCGACGGGTAGCGGGAAAAGTGTATGTATTAACGGTATTATTGTTAGTATTTTAATGCGTGCAAAACCACATGAAGTAAAGTTAATGATG
Source organism: Bacillus mobilis (assembly GCF_001884045.1). Classification (GTDB taxonomy): domain Bacteria; phylum Bacillota; class Bacilli; order Bacillales; family Bacillaceae_G; genus Bacillus_A; species Bacillus_A mobilis. Next base: position 514,092 of record NZ_MACF01000046.1, read on the forward strand.
ATTGACCCGAAAATGGTAGAGTTAAATGTATATAACGGTGTTCCACACTTATTAACACCAGTTGTAACTGATCCGAAAAAAGCATCGCAAGCTTTGAAAAAAGTTGTGAGTGAGATGGAGCGTCGTTATGAGTTGTTTGCTCATAGTGGCACGCGTAATATCGAAGGGTATAACGACTATATAAAAGAACATAATAGTCAATCGGAAGCGAAACAACCGGAATTACCTTATATTGTAGTCATTGTGGACGAGTTAGCAGATTTAATGATGGTTGCTTCATCGGATGTAGAGGATGCAATTATGCGTCTAGCGCAAATGGCCCGTGCGGCTGGTATTCATTTAATTATTGCAACGCAACGTCCTTCAGTTGATGTTATTACGGGAGTTATTAAAGCGAATATTCCATCACGTATTGCATTCGCTGTATCTTCTCAAACAGATTCTCGTACAATTCTTGACGGTGGTGGTGCAGAGAAACTACTAGGTCGTGGAGATATGCTGTTTATACCAATCGGTGCATCGAAGCCTGTACGTGTACAAGGTGCGTTTTTATCAGATGATGAAGTTGAGAGAGTTGTAGAATATGTTATTGGTCAGCAAAAAGCGCAATATCAAGAAGATATGATTCCGCAAGATGTTCCTGATACGAAGCAGGAAGTAGAAGATGAATTATATGATGAAGCAGTTCAACTCGTAGTGGAAATGCAAACAGCATCTGTTTCTATGTTGCAACGTAGGTTTAGGGTAGGTTATACGCGAGCTGCCCGTTTAATTGATGCAATGGAAATGAATGGTGTAGTAGGTCCGTATGAAGGTAGTAAACCACGAGAAGTGCTCATTAATGATGTACAAGAAAAAAGTTCATAAAAAAAGCCTAATTGTTTTTACAATTAGGCTTTTTTATATACTGGTTTTGTTATATACTATATTCAGTGATTAAGAAAGGGCTTACATTGGAAGGGGTTCTTTAGAATACGAATGCTTTGAATATGTTTTTGGTGAATGTTCGATATTTAATGTAGAAAAATGTTAAATTTTGTTGACACGTATGAGAGCAAGTGGTAAGATTACTTCGAAAAGAATCACTGCCTCATATAATCTTGGAGATAAGGTCCATAAGTTTCTACCTGGCAACCATGAATTGCTGGACTATGAGGGGAAAAGTGTGTAACAAAGGATGTAAGAGATCTTTGTGCCGAACTTTTTCTCGAAATGAGGAATGTTTATGGTGCAAAGTTTTTTTTATGCAGTAAAGAGTGAAAATTTTATCTTAAAAAATTATTAATATTTATTCGACAATTAAGTTTATTTTTAGTGTTTAGCAATTTTTATTATGTTGTAAGTTGAAAAAAGAGAAAAGAAGTCTTACATCAGAGGTCGAATAATTGAAATGCGGGGGAGTCTTATGTCAGTAAAATCCGATAGTCGTCACCTATATTTACGGGTGATTGATCACATCAAAGAAAAAATTAAAGATGGAGCTTACAAAGAAAGACAGAAGTTACCATCAGAGTTTGATTTAGCGAAAGAACTTGGTGTAAGTAGGGCGACTTTAAGGGAAGCGCTGCGTATTTTAGAAGAAGAAAATGTTGTCATTCGTAGACATGGTGTAGGGACATTTGTAAATGCAAAGCCGTTATTTTCTTCTGGGATTGAACAACTTTCCAGCATTACAGATATGATTTCTAGTGTGGGGAAAACACCAGGAACTATCTTTTTATCATCATCTACAACAAGTTTAACAGAAGAAGAAAAAGAGAAGTTTAATAGTGACGATGGTTTTAATGCAGTAATGATTGAGCGTGTGCGTACAGCAGATGGGGAACCTGTTGTATATTGTATCGATAAACTTGCAAAAGAAATCTTGCCGGATTTATCGGGATACAACGAAGAATCATTGCTTACAGTGATACATAACAATACGCATAAACGTATCACATACGCGGTTGCACACATTGAGCCAATTGGCTATCATCCGAAAATCTCACCGATTTTAGAATGTGAACCAGAAACAGCACTGCTAGTTTTAAAACAAATGCACTATGATCAAAATGATGAGCCAATCTTATATTCTATCAATTACTTTAGAGCTGACAAGTTTAGCTTCCACGTATTAAGAAAACGTATGTAGGTAAGTTCCATTTTAGGGAGGTGACAGCAAGAAGTTAGGGACAGCAGCGTAAGAATAAAGAGAGATATATAATTTCAGGAGGGGTTTCTAGTATGAAGAAAAAAACAGGTCTTTTATTATCATTAACATTAGCAGCAAGCACGGTTTTAGGTGCATGTGGTAACTCGGATAAGGCGAGCAGTGACAAGAAAGAAGATAAAGAATTCAAAGTTGGTATGGTAACAGATGTTGGGGGCGTTGATGATAAATCATTCAACCAATCTTCTTGGGAAGGTTTGAAAAAGTTTGGTAAAGATAATGGATTAAAGGAAAAAACAAATTATCGTTACCTACAGTCTGAAAAAGAAGCAGATTATATTCCGAACTTAAAGAAATTCTCAAAAGATAAGTATGATTTATCTTTCGGAATCGGTTATAAATTAGAAGGTGCAATTAAAGAAGTTGCAAAAGAGTCTCCAAAACAACAATTCGCAATCGTTGATACTGTTGTAGATGCACCAAACGTAACAAGCATTACATTTAAAGATCATGAAGGATCATTCCTTGTGGGTGCGGTAGCAGCTATGTCAACAAAATCGAATAAAGTAGGATTTGTTGGTGGAATGAAGAGTGATTTAATTAGTAAATTCGAAAATGGATTTAAAGCCGGTGCAAAGGCAGTAAATCCAAACATTGAAATCGTATCTGAATATGCGGAAGCATTTGATAAACCTGAAAAAGGTACAGTTCTTGCATCAGCAATGTATGGTCAAGGTGTAGATGTAATTTATCATGCTGCTGGTGGTACAGGTAACGGCGTATTCACTGAAGCGAAAAACCGTAAGAAAAAAGGTGAAAATGTTTGGGTAATCGGTGTTGACCGTGACCAAAACCAAGAAGGTATGCCTGAAAATGTAACATTAACTTCAATGGTAAAACGTGTAGATATCGCTGTTGAAAAAGTAGCACAAGAAGCGAAAGATGGTAAATTAAAAGGCGGTAAAGTAGAAGCGTTTGGCTTAAAAGATGACGGTGTTGGTATAGCAAAAACAACTGACAACGTGAAAAAAGTTAACCCTGAAATTTTAACAAAAGTAGAAGAGCTTGAAAAGAAAATTACAGATGGTGAAATTAAAGTACCAGCTACAGATAAAGAGTATAAAGAATATGAAGCTTCTCTAAAAAAATAAATAGAGAAATAGCAAAGGTTAGTTCATAGAACTAACCTTTGTATGTATAAAACTTCCAAATTGCTTAATAAGTTAATAGTGTAATAGGGGAATGTTCCCTGTTAAAAGGAGGAACACAATGGAATACGTAATTGAGATGAATAACATTACGAAAGTATTCCCAGGCATTGTAGCGAATGATGATATTACGCTGCAAGTAAAGCAGGGAGAAATACATGCTTTACTTGGAGAAAATGGTGCAGGGAAATCCACATTGATGAATGTACTATTTGGTTTGTATCAACCGGAACAAGGTGAAATTAAAATTAAAGGAAAGTCTGTAAACATTACCAATCCAAATGTGGCAAATGACCTTGGTATTGGAATGGTTCATCAGCACTTTATGCTTGTTCATAATTTTACAGTTACAGAGAATATTATTCTCGGAAATGAACCGAAGAAAAAAGGGAAAATTGCTGTTGAGGAAGCTGCTAAAGAAATTCAAAAACTGTCTGAACAATACGGATTAGCTGTAGATCCATATGCGAAAATACAGGATATTTCAGTTGGTATGCAGCAGCGTGTAGAGATTTTAAAAACACTTTACCGTGGTGCAGAAATTTTAATATTTGATGAACCGACAGCTGTGTTAACACCGCAAGAAATTCATGAGCTAATTCAAATTATGAAGAAGCTTGTACAAGAAGGAAAATCTATTGTTCTTATTACACATAAGTTGAAAGAAATTATGGAAGTTTGCGATCGTTGTACGATTATTCGTAAAGGAAAAGGGATTGGAACGGTTGACGTTGCAAATACGGATGAAAATAAACTTGCAGAATTAATGGTCGGACGTCAAGTGAATTTTAAAACAGAAAAAATAGACGCGAAGCCAAAAGAAGAGGTACTTTCAATTGCAAATCTTGTTGTTCACGATGCACGTCAACTACCTGCTGTAAAAGGCCTTGACTTAACTGTTCGTGCGGGGGAAATTGTTGGAATTGCAGGGATTGATGGAAACGGACAAAGTGAATTGATAGAAGCAATTACTGGTTTACGAAAAGTTGAGTCAGGTTCTATTGCAATTAAAGGAAAAGAAATAACAAATTGGCCTGTTAGAAGGATAACAGAAGAAGGAATTGGTCATATTCCGGAAGATCGTCATAAACACGGCCTTGTTCTTGATTTTTCTGTTAGAGATAATATAGTTCTGCAAACGTACTATAAAAATCCGTTTTCAAAGAAAGGGATTTTAAATTTTAGTAAAATTACAGAAAAAGCAAAGGCACTTATTGAACAGTTTGATGTACGTACACCTAGTGAGCAAACGTTAGCGCGCGCTTTATCTGGGGGGAATCAACAAAAAGCAATTATTGCACGTGAAGTAGACCGTGATCCAGATTTATTAATTGCGGCACAGCCAACACGTGGTTTAGATGTAGGAGCAATTGAATTTATTCATAAGAGATTAATAGAGCAGAGGGATAAAGGAAAAGGTGTATTACTTTTATCTTTAGAGTTAGATGAAATCTTAAATGTTAGTGACCGAATTGCTGTTATTTATGAAGGGGAAATTGTAGCAATTGTTGATGCGAAAGAAACGAATGAACAACAGCTTGGATTGTTAATGGCTGGAGGAACAAAGAAGGAGCAGGTGGGTACAAATGGCTAAAAAACTTTTAACAGAACGAACGATAAATATTTTAGTCCCAGTACTATCCGTTATTTTCGGCTTACTTGTCGGAGCAATTGTAATGCTAGTTAGTGGCTATGATCCGATTGTTGGTTATAGTGCACTTTGGACAGGAATGTTCGGTAGCCCAAGTGCAATAGGTGAAACGCTTCGTACAATGATCCCGCTTATTCTTGCCGGCTTATCAGTGGCGTTTGCATTTCGTACAGGTTTATTTAATATCGGGGTAGAGGGTCAATTACTAGTTGGTTGGCTTGCAGCAGTTTGGTTCGGTTATGCAGTTTCGCTACCAGCTGTTCTTCACATTCCGTTATCTATTTTATTTGCAGCATTGGTAGGTGGAATTTGGGGTTTCATCCCTGGGTATTTAAAGGGGAAATTTCAAGTTAATGAAGTTATTGTAACAATTATGATGAACTATATTGCGTTATACGTAACATATGACATTATTAAGCGTTTCTTGCATGAGGGTAATGATAAAACGTACGACATCAAAGCGAGTGCGTCATTATCTTCAGACTGGCTTGCTGCCATCACTGATGGTTCGCGCCTTCACTGGGGAATTGTTGTAGCAATTTTAATAGCTATTTTAATGTGGTTCTTATTAGATCGAACAACTTTAGGGTATGAATTAAAGTCGGTAGGATTTAATCAACATGCTTCCCAATATGCTGGTATGAAGGTTTCTCGCAATGTAGTATTCTCTATGACAATTGCTGGTGCATTTGCGGGGATTGGTGGAGCGATGGAAGGGTTAGGAACATTCCAAAGTATGACAGCAATGTCTTCGTTTACAGGAGTAGGATTTGACGGGATTGCCGTAGCCTTACTTGGGGGGAATAATCCGTTTGGTATTATCCTTTCAGCTTTATTATTTGGTGGTTTGAAAAGTGCTTCCCCTCAAATGAACTTTGAGGCAGATGTACCATCAGAGCTTATTAATGTGATTATTGCATGTATCATCTTCTTTGTTGCATGTAGTTATGTGTTAAGATGGGCGCTTACACGCATGAGCAAGGAGGGGAAATAAATGAGCTTTTTAGATATATTAGCCATTCTTGTGACGGGTACGTTATATACATCAGCACCTATAATTTTTACAGCACTAGGTGGTGTATTTAGTGAACGGTCAGGTGTTGTAAATATAGGGTTAGAAGGACTAATGCTATTTGGTGCATGTATTGGAGTTGTTACAAACTTATTAATGGGTGATACTTGGGGAACGATGACTCCGTGGATTGCGTTATTATTTGCGGCAATTGGTAGTGGATTATTTGCATTACTTCATGCGGTAGCATCTATTACATTCCGAGCGGATCAAGTTGTAAGTGGTGTAGCGATTAACTTCTTATCTCTTGGATTAACGGTATTTGCAATTAAGAAGATTTTTGATAAAGGACAGACTGACTTTATTCAGTACCGTATTGAAAAGATTGATATTCCAGGCCTTTCGGATATTCCGGTTTTAGGGAAGATATTCTTCTCGAACGTACCGATAACGTCGTATATTGCTATTATTTTAGCATTCGTTGTTTGGTATGTTATTTATAAAACACCGTTCGGTCTGCGTCTTCGTGCGGTTGGTGAGCATCCAATGGCAGCTGATACGATGGGGATTAACGTATATAAAATGCGCTATATTGGTGTTTGTATATCAGGTGTGTTTGCTGGAATTGGTGGAGCAATTTTTGCGATGTCAATTTCTAATAACTTCTCAGGGGCAACTATTACTGGACAAGGTTTCTTAGCGTTAGCTGCTATGATCTTTGGGAAGTGGAATCCACTAGGTGCATTAGGTGCAGCGCTATTCTTTGGTTTTGCACAATCGTTAAGTGTAACAGGTGGAACAATTCCTGTGTTAGATCAAATTCCGAGTGTTTTATTAACGATATTACCGTATGTATTTACAATATTAGCACTTGTTGGTTTTGTAGGTCGTTCTGAAGCTCCGAAAGCATTAGGAACACCTTATGAAAAAGGAAAACGATAAGTATAAAAAAAGCTCGCACATTAGTGCGGGCTTTTTTACATAGACTATATTTAATACGGAATTTTACGATGTTCCTTACAAATGAAAGTTTTTAGAAAGAGCCTAATGTAAGTATAGTGAGGAAGAAAAGTTGATTTTTTATTTCTAAAAACTGTATATTGAAGAGGAATATTCCTACATACGCAAAGGAGGGCTATAAATGAAACTAATGGAACAACAGTTACATGAGTTAGGTGGTTTACGAGTACATATTATTCCAACAGATAAATATAAAACAAATACTTTTGTATTTCGTTTGAAAGCACCTTTAAATGAGGAGACGGTGACAGAGCGTGCCCTATTGCCATACGTATTGCAAAGTGCGACAGAAAAGCTTCCTTCTGTAATTCGTCTTCGTCAATATTTAGAAGAATTATACGGATCTTCTTTGGCAGTAGATGTAAGTAAAAAAGGTGAAGACCATATTATCTCTATTTATGTGGACATTGCAAATGAAGTATATTTGCATGATGCACCACCGTTATTTGAAAAAGCGCTTTCTATGTTATCGGATATAGTTTTACATCCAGCGACAGAAGGGAACGGTTTTCTACCTTCTATCGTAGAAAGTGAAAAAAGAGCGCTCTTGCAACGAATTGAAGCTACGTATGATGATAAAATGCGCTATGCAAACGAGCGTTTAATTGAAGAAATGTGTAAAGTAGAACCGTATCGTTTAAGTGCAAATGGGAAAAAAGAGAGTGTTTCTTCTATTACAAATGAAAGTTTGTATCAATATTATCAAAAAGTGTTAGCGGAAGATGAAATGGATCTATACATTATTGGTGATATTTCAGAAAACGCAGTGGATCTTGTAAGTAAGTATTTTTCTATTTCGGAGCGTCCTGTGAGGGAAAGAAATGTACTTCTTCATAAGAGAAATAATGAAGAGAAAGAAGTTGTAGAAAAACAAGAATTAAAGCAAAGTAAATTACACATCGGCTATCGTACGTTTATTACGTATAAAGATGAAGATTATTTTGCGCTGCAATTGTTCAATGGATTGTTTGGAGGATTTTCTCATTCGAAGTTATTCGTTAACGTCCGTGAAAAAAATAGTTTAGCGTACTATGCGGCATCCCGCTTTGAAAGTCATAAAGGCTTATTGTTTGTCATGTCAGGGATCGAAGCGAAAAATTATGAAAAAGCTGTTGAGATTATTAAAGAACAAATGTTAGCGATGCAAAATGGTGATTTTTCTGAAGAAGAGATGCATCAAACGAAAAGTGTCATTCAAAATCAAATATTAGAGGCGATTGATACACCGCGCGGATTTGTGGAAATGCTGTATCATGGCATTATTTCAGACCGTACGCGTCCGGTTGAAGAATGGCTTACAGGTATTGAAAGCGTGACGAAAGAAGAGATTGTGAAAGTTGCTAAAAATATTGAACTAGATACAATTTACTTTTTACAAGGAACGGAGGGAGAATAAATGGAGAAAATTGTTTATGAGCAATTAAAAGAGACACTCTATTATGAAAAACTTCCTAATGGATTAGATGTATATATTTTACCTAAGCAAGGATTTAATAAAACATTTGCAACGTTTACGACAAAATATGGTTCTATGGATAATACATTCGTACCATTAGGTAAAGAAGAAATGATTCGTGTGCCTGATGGAATTGCTCATTTTCTTGAGCATAAATTATTTGAAAAAGAAGATCATGATGCTTTCCAATTGTTTAGCAAACAAGGAGCATCGGCAAATGCTTTTACATCTTTCACAAGAACAGCTTACCTTTTTTCATGTACATCAAATGTAGAACAAAATTTAAATACATTGCTAAACTTCGTACAAGAGCCTTACTTCTCTGAAAAAACAGTTGAAAAAGAGAAGGGGATTATTGGGCAAGAAATTCAAATGTATCAAGATAATCCAGATTGGCGTTTATACTTCGGTTTAATTGATAGCTTGTTTGTAAAGCACCCAATTAAAATCGATATTGCAGGGACAATCGAGTCTATTAGTAAAATTACGAAAGACCTATTGTATGAATGTTATGAAACATTTTATCATCCGAGCAATATGTTACTATTTGTTGTGGGTGCGATTGATCCAGAGAAAACAATGGATTTAGTACGTGAAAATCAAGCGAAAAAAGATTATAAAAACCAACCAGAAATTGTACGTTCATTTGAAGAAGAACCAGATGAGGTAAATGAAAAGAAGAAAATTATTTCAATGCCTGTACAAACACCGAAATGTTTAGTCGGTATTAAGGCGACGAATTTAAAAGAAAAAGGGAAAGCTCTTTTAAAACAAGAAATTGCGCTTACGTTACTTTTAGATTATTTATTTGGAAAAAGCTCCGTTCATTACGAATCTTTATATAACGAAGGGCTTATTGACGATTCGTTCTCGTATGATTATACGGAAGAGAATAACTTCGGTTTTGCAATGGTTGGCGGCGATACGAAGCAACCTGATGAGCTGGAAGAGCGTTTGAAAGGTATTTTATTAAATACAAATTATGATCAATTAGATGAGGCGGCATTAGAACGAGTAAAGAAAAAGAAAATAGGTGGCTTTTTACGCTCCTTGAATTCACCGGAATATATTGCAAATCAGTTTACACGATATGCATTTAATGAATCGAGTCTGTTTGAAGCATTAACTGTATTAGAAGGGTTAACTGTTCAAGATTTACAAGAAGTAGCGAAAACATTATTATCAGAAGAAAGAATGAGCGTTTGTCAGGTTTTACCGAAGAAATAAAAGGTTTCATAATAATACCCTCATCTTATCATTGATAAATTGTAAGATGAGGGTATTATTTATTTGTAGGATAAAGATTTTGTTGAGATAAGAGAGGAATTATATGAAAAAGTATGCATTAGTAACTGGAGGGAGCGGAGGGATTGGCTCTGCTATTTCAAAACAATTAATTCAAGATGGATATACAGTATATGTTCATTATAATAACAGTGAAGAGAAAGTGAATGAGTTGCAGAAAGAATGGGGTGAAGTGATTCCCATTCAAGCCAATTTAGCTTCTGCTGATGGAGCAGAGCAATTGTGGGAACAAATTGAACAGCCTCTTGATGTTATCGTATATGCAGCTGGGAAGAGTATATTTGGACTCGTAACAGATGTAACGAACGATGAATTAAATTATATGGTAGAACTTCAAGTGAAGAGTATTTATAAATTATTATCAAAGGCACTGCCATCTATGATTCAGCGGAGAAGTGGCAATATTGTACTTATTTCGTCTATATGGGGACAAATTGGCGCATCATGTGAAGTGCTTTACTCGATGGTAAAAGGTGCACAAAATTCATATGTTAAAGCTTTAGCAAAAGAAGTATCATTAAGTGGAGTAAGAGTGAATGCGGTATCGCCAGGTGCAATTGAAACGGAAATGTTAAACGTATTTTCAGAAGAGGATAAGAATGGGATTGCTGAAGAGATTCCGTTAGGCAGGTTGGGACTACCAGACGAAGTAGCGAAAACAGTGTCATTCCTCGTATCGCCAGGTGCATCTTACATAACGGGACAAATTATCGGAGTGAACGGCGGTTGGCATTGCTAAAAATTTCTTACATAAAAAATAAAAAACTGTACAAATTAAGCATGATTCTATTACTAAGTAGTGAGGTGCTTACACATGTCAGTTTTAGATAATTTTGATCAATGGAAGAGCTTTTTAGGAGAAAGATTAGAACAGGCATCAGGAAAAGGTCTTGATGGCGGTGCTGTATCAGATATGGCATTTCGTGTTGGAGATTATTTAGCAAATGAAGTAGAAGCGCGCAACGATCAAGAGAAATTATTGTCTGAGCTTTGGAAAGTTGCTGATGAACAAGAGCAACATACAATCGCAAACTTAATGGTGAAGTTTGTACAACATAAGTAAAAAATAGAGAGGAGATTCTCCTCTCTATTTTTTTTGTATAATAATAACGCGGGTTAGATTATACATTTAGCTTCCCTATTAAGGTGAAATCATATAATATAGTACGTAGGTGTAAAGTAAGCAAGGGGAGTGATCTTGGATGATTGAATGGTATTTTGAATACGAAATACATAAAAACCGACCTGGCTTGCTTGGTGACGTTTCTTCGTTAATCGGTATGCTCGGCATTAATATTGTCACAATTAATGGTGTAGATAATGCACGACGCGGATTACTCCTTATGTGTGATAATCAAGAGCAAATCTCTAGACTTGAATCAATTTTAAATACGATGGATAACATAACGGTAACGAAATATCGTCCGCCAAAGCTAAGAGATAAGCTAGCGGTTAGACATGGTAGGTACATACAACGAGATGCAGATGATAAGAAGACATTTCGATTTGTACGTGATGAATTAGGATTACTTGTAGACTTTATGGCTGAAATCATGAAAAAAGAAGGTCATAAACTAATCGGGATACGAGGAATGCCTCGTGTCGGAAAAACAGAATCCATTGTTGCCGCAAGTGTTTGTGCAAATAAAAGATGGTTATTTGTATCATCTACTCTTATTAAGCAAACTGTTCGTAGTCAATTGATTGAAGATGAGTATAGCGACGACAATATTTTCATCTTAGATGGAATCGTGTCAACAAAGCGTGCTAACGAAAGGCATTGGCAGCTTGTTCGTGAAATTATGAGATTACCTGCAACGAAAGTTGTGGAACATCCTGACGTATTTGTGAGTCAGTCAGAATACACATTGGATGATTTTGATTATATTATCGAGTTGCGTAACGATTATGATGAAGAAATTCAATATAATTTAGTAGATGAAATTGAGCAAGGTACGCAAAATAATTTCTCTATGTTTGACTTTTAAAGAAATATTGAGGTGTTAGTAGTGACAGAATTAGGACAAAAGCTGAAAGAAGCAAGAGGAACGAAAGGCTTGTCTATTGATCAGCTGCATGAGGTTACAAAAATTCAAAAACGCCATTTAGTAGCGATTGAGGAAGGCAATTATGATGTATTGCCAGGAGCTTTTTATGCGCGTGCATTCATTAAACAATACGCAGATGCGGTTGGATTAAATGGAGAGGAACTGCTTGTAGAATATCAGAGTACGATACCACAATCTGAAAAACGCGACGTTCCACAAGTATCAACAGGACAAAAAACACAAGAAACAATGCAAAAATCTTCATCATGGCCAATTGCAGATCATATGCCGAAAATTTTAGTAGCGTTGTTAGTAATCGCATTTGGAGTGGTGATTTGGTTTGTTTTCCAAGCGTTAACTGGAAAAGATGATGAAAAAGTTCCGAACGCTCAAAGTGAGAAAATTGAGGTTAAAAAAGCAGAAAACTCTCCGTTAGATACGAAGAAAGATGAAGTGAAAGCGGAAGAGCCGAAAAAAGAGGAACCAAAGAAAGAAGAGCCAAAGAAAGAGGAACAACCAGCACAACCAACTGGACAAGAAGAAGTGAAAGTAGTTGGAACAGCCGGTAAAGTATCTACTTTGGAAATTCATAACAATAAAACATTAGAACTGGAAATATCGGGTAAAGGTGCGAGTTATGTAGATGTTAAAGATGATACTGGTAAAGTAATTTTAAACACTACAGTACAAGAGGGTCAAATAGAAAAACATGATGTATCAACAATAAAAGAAGTGCGACTTAATATTGGAAATGCAACGAATGTTGAAGTTAAACTGAATGGCCAAGTGGTCGCTTATCCATTGGATCCAGAAAAAGAACTTCACCAAAGATTGGTGATAAAAAACCAAGGGATAGAGCAACCTGCACAATAACAGTCATCGCTTCGATGACTTTTTTCAATGAACAAATGTTTTTGATATGATGGAGGAATAGCTGTGAATTTACCAAATAAAATTACAATATCTAGAATCTTCTTAATTCCAATTTTTATGGTAATTATGTTAGCGCCCTTTGATTGGGGTTCATACACAATTGGTGATGTTGATTTACCAATTCAACATTTAGTAGGGGCACTTATCTTTATTATTGCTTCGGCTACAGATTGGATTGATGGATATTACGCAAGAAAGTATAATCTTGTAACGAATTTAGGGAAGTTCCTTGATCCGTTAGCTGATAAATTACTTGTTTCAGCAGCACTTATCACGTTAGTTGAGATGCAATACGTACCTGCTTGGATCGTTATTGTAATTATAAGCCGTGAGTTTGCAGTAACAGGTTTACGCCTTGTACTTGCTGGAACAGGAGAAGTAGTGGCGGCAAATCAGTTAGGAAAAATTAAGACGTGGACACAAATTATTGCGATTGCAGCGTATTTATTACACGATGTACCTTTAAATTTAATCCATATTCCAGTTGCTGATATCTTTATATGGATTGCATTATTCTTTACTGTTATTTCAGGGTGGGATTATTTCTGGAAAAATAGAGCTGCTTTTGTAAACTCAAAATAGAAGTTTATGGGGGAATTGGGATGAATGCTGAAATTATTGCGGTTGGAACTGAATTATTACTTGGACAAATTGCAAATACAAATGCCCAGTTTTTATCTGAAAAGTTAGCTTCAATTGGAATTAATGTGTACTACCATACTGTAGTTGGAGATAATAACAAGCGATTACAGCAGGCGATTGAAGTTGCGGAAGAACGTGCTGACATACTTATTTTCACAGGTGGATTAGGCCCGACAAAAGATGATTTGACGAAAGAAACGATATCTTCTAGTTTGGGTGGAGAGCTAGTGTATGATGAACAGGCATTAGCATCGATAAGCGAGTACTTTAAGCGTACAGGTCGTGAGTTCACAGAGAATAATAAAAAGCAGGCGCTCGTTTTAGATGGAGCAACTGTATTTGCGAATGATCACGGCATGGCACCTGGTATGGGGTTAAATAAGAACGGGAAAGTTTATATTTTATTACCAGGACCACCGAAAGAGATGAAGCCGATGTATAACAGTTATGTAGAGCCTTTTTTACGTAACTTTACAACAGGAGAAAACATTTATTCTCGTGTGCTTCGCTTCTTCGGGATTGGGGAATCTCAATTAGAAGTGAAAGTTCAAGATTTAATTGATGGACAAACGAATCCGACAATCGCCCCCCTTGCGAATGATGGAGAAGTGACATTACGTTTAACTGCCAAACATCAAAATGCTGATGAAGCGGCGAAACTCATTCAGCATATGGAAGATTTGATTTTAGAAAGAGTAGGAGAATTTTTCTACGGGTATGATCAAGAGTTTCTGCATGATAAGGCGATAGAGTTATTGAAGAAAAAAGAATTAACTTTAGCGTGTGCAGAAAGTTTAACTGGTGGACTCTTCGGGAATCAAGTAACAGAAAGTGCTGGGGTGTCTTCAGTATTTAAAGGCGGTGTCATTTGTTATCATAATGATGTGAAGCAACATGTTTTACATGTACCTGAGGGAGTGTTGTCTACTGATGGTGCAGTAAGTAAAGAATGTGCTCGTTATCTTGCTGAAAATGTTAAGGGCTTATTAAAAGCAGATATCGGCATTAGTTTCACTGGGGTAGCAGGACCGGATGCTTCAGAACATAAAGAGCCGGGAACAGTATTCGTTGGATTGGCGATGAAGGATGAACCAACTGTAGTCTTTTCTCTTAATTTAAGTGGAAGTCGTCAACAAATCAGGGAACGTTCGGCGAAATATGGATTTTATCATTTATATAAAAAGCTAGAAGAGATATGAGTCTCTTCTAGCTTTTTTTAATGCTTAAATTCAGTTTTATTTAACGGAAAATAAAAAAATCGAATAAATGTTCGATTTTTGTTGGCAAATTGAATTGAAAATAGGTATAATAAGATTAGCAATTCAGTTAAGGAGGAATTTTGAATGAGTGATCGTCAAGCGGCATTAGATATGGCGTTAAAACAAATAGAGAAGCAATTCGGTAAAGGTTCAATTATGAAATTAGGAGAACAAGCGGAGCGTAGAGTTTCTACAATTTCAAGTGGTTCTTTAGCACTTGATGTGGCACTAGGGGTAGGCGGATACCCACGCGGCCGTATTATTGAAATTTACGGACCTGAAAGTTCAGGTAAAACAACAGTTTCATTACACGCAATCGCTGAAGTACAGCGTCAAGGTGGACAAGCAGCGTTCATTGATGCGGAGCATGCGATGGATCCTGTATATGCACAAAAATTAGGCGTTAACATAGATGAATTACTATTATCACAACCTGATACAGGGGAGCAAGGTTTAGAAATCGCAGAAGCACTTGTACGAAGTGGCGCGGTTGATATTATCGTAATTGACTCTGTAGCAGCTCTTGTACCGAAAGCTGAGATTGAAGGAGACATGGGTGACTCACACGTAGGTTTACAAGCTCGTTTAATGTCTCAAGCACTTCGTAAACTTTCAGGTGCAATTAATAAATCAAAAACAATCGCAATCTTTATTAACCAAATTCGTGAAAAGGTTGGGGTTATGTTCGGGAACCCAGAAACAACTCCAGGTGGTCGTGCGTTGAAATTCTATTCAACAGTTCGTCTTGAAGTACGTCGTGCGGAGCAATTAAAGCAAGGTAATGACATCGTTGGTAATAAAACGAAAGTAAAAGTAGTTAAGAATAAAGTAGCACCACCATTCCGTGTTGCTGAAGTTGATATTATGTATGGAGAAGGTATTTCAAGAGAAGGTGAAATCTTAGATATGGCTTCTGAACTTGATATCGTTCAAAAGAGTGGTGCTTGGTACTCTTATAATGAAGAGCGTTTAGGACAAGGTCGTGAAAATTCGAAGCAATTCTTAAAAGAGAATACGGATTTAAGAGAAGAAATTGCCTTCTTTGTTCGTGATCATCACGGAATTGGTGAAGACTCTGGTGTGGAAGACACGGAAGATTCAAATCTTCAAGATTAAAAAATAAAAGACACGGGACCGTGTCTTTTATTTTTAATTATTATGAAAGCGTTGTATATCGTTGGCGAAAAAATATTTAATCTGCTTAAAAGGCTATGTATAAAGAGGAATATATGCATGTTTTATATGAATAAACTGGAATTTACTAAGGTTTTCCAGGATAATATGCTGTCTGCTTTTTAAATTCATATATGAATTAGGGCTGAAGGTAAAGAAAGTAAAAGTAGACAACGCTTGACAATGAAAATTGCGATAGATACAATGAGAATGTATATTTTTTCTTATATACGAAACACTCTTCTCAAGAAGAGAAGTAATATTCGGAGTAAGACTTAAATCTTGCCGAAATAATAATATGACATTTTAATTGTGAAATGAAGAAAGTCCCTTAAAAAAGTGGGACGACGGTCTTTGCTGTATGTTGGTATTCAATGTACATGCCGACAGTCTTTTTTCATTCATAGCAAGGGGAGGTGAAATCATGAGTAGTACTACAGTTTGGATACTCATCTCCATTTTGCTTGCAACAGTCGGTGCAGTTGTTGGCTTTTTTGTTCGAAAGTCTATTGCTGAAGCGAAGATTAATGGTGCAGCTAATGAAGCGAAACGTATTATAGACGAAGCGAATCGTGAGGCTGAAGCACTTAAGAAAGAAGCGCTTTTAGAAGCAAAGGATGAAATTCATACACTTCGTACAGAAGCTGAATTAGAAATTCGTGACCGTAGAAGCGAATTACAAAAACAAGAAAATCGTTTAATGCAAAAAGAAGAGAACCTTGATCGTAAAGACGAAACGCTCGATAAACGCGAGCTGCAGTTAGAAAAGAAAGAGGATTCTCTTGTAGCGAGACAACAACAGATTGAAGAGTTGGAAAGCAAAGTGGGAGAGTTAGTTCAAAAGCAACAAACAGAATTAGAGCGCATTTCCAATCTGACACGCGAACAAGCGAAAGCAATTATTCTTGGTAAAGTAGAAAGTGAAGTTTCTCATGAAATTGCCGTAATGGTAAAAGAAAGTGAAGTTCGTGCGAAAGAAGAAGCGGATAAGAAAGCAAAAGAAATCTTATCTCTTGCAATGCAAAGATGTGCAGCTGATCATGTTGCTGAAACAACCGTTTCGGTTGTAAATCTTCCAAATGACGAAATGAAGGGACGTATTATCGGACGTGAAGGTCGAAATATCCGTACGTTAGAAACGTTAACAGGTATTGACCTTATTATCGATGATACACCAGAAGCGGTTATCCTTTCTGGATTCGACCCAATTCGTCGTGAAACAGCTCGTATCGCTCTTGATAAACTAGTACAGGACGGACGTATTCACCCAGCGCGTATTGAAGAGATGGTCGAAAAATCAAGACGTGAAGTGGACGAGTATATTCGCGAAGTCGGAGAGCAAACAACGTTTGAAGTGGGTGTTCACGGATTACATCCAGATTTAATTAAGATTTTAGGTCGTTTAAAATACCGTACAAGTTACGGACAAAACGTCTTAAAACACTCTATGGAAGTTGCATATTTAACTGGACTTATGGCAGCGGAGCTTGGTGAGGATGAAAAACTAGCAAGACGTGCTGGTCTATTACATGATATCGGTAAAGCGATTGACCATGAAGTAGAAGGTAGCCACGTTGAAATTGGTGTCGAACTCGCAACGAAATATAAAGAGCATCCTGTAGTTATAAACAGTATTGCATCTCACCATGGGGACACAGAACCAACTTCTATCATTGCAGTTTTAGTTGCAGCAGCAGATGCATTATCAGCTGCAAGACCTGGAGCTCGTAGTGAAACGCTTGAAAACTATATTCGTCGTCTTGAAAAGTTAGAAGAAATTTCAGAGTCTTATGAAGGCGTAGAAAAATCTTTCGCAATTCAAGCAGGACGAGAAGTTCGTATTCTGGTAAAACCAGATACAATTGATGATTTAGAAGCTCATCGTTTAGCTCGTGATATTCGAAAACGTATTGAAAATGAACTGGATTACCCAGGACATATTAAAGTAACTGTTATTCGTGAAACACGTGCAGTGGAATACGCAAAATAAAGTGGTGAAACACCACTTTATTTTTTTGTGTTGGAATTGGTTAAAATAAAGGAAATTAGCATACAAGTGAAACAAACTTTATTGTAAGGAAATCACTTGAAGCTATAGTAATAAAAAATGTAGTACATAGGAAGGGTAAGACATATGAGAATATTATTTGTTGGGGATGTAGTAGGATCTCCTGGTAGAGGTATGATTCAACAATACGTACCGGCATTAAAGAAAAAATATACACCTACAGTAACCATTATTAATGGAGAAAATGCAGCAGGTGGACGTGGAATTACGGAAAAAATATATCGAAACTTTTTAGAATGCGGGGCACAAGCGGTTACACTTGGAAACCACGCTTGGGATAACCGTGAAGTATTTGAATTTATTGATGATGCAAAATATCTTGCAAGACCAGCTAACTTCCCAGAAGGAACTCCAGGAAAAGGACTTATCTTTGTGAACTGTAATGGAACAGAAGTCGCAGTTATTAACTTACAAGGACGTACATTCCTTCCTCCAATTGATTGCCCATTCCGTAAAGTGGATGAATTAATAAACATTGCAAAAAAACGTACGAATATTATCTTTATTGATTTTCATGCGGAAACTACAAGTGAAAAACAAGCGTTAGGTTGGTATGTAGATGGTCGTGCTACAGCAGTAGTAGGTACACATACACATGTTCCTACAGCAGATAATCGTATTTTACCAAGCGGAACGGCATATATCACAGATGTTGGTATGACAGGTCCTTACGATGGGATTTTAGGTATGGACCGAGAAGCAGTATTGAAGAAGTTTTTAACAAACTTACCAGTACGATTTGAAGTGACAAGTGGTAGAACACAATTAAGTGCAGTGCTAGTTGATGTGGATCCGAATACAGGAAAAGCTAAGAAAATTCAGCGTATCTTAATTAATGATGATCAACCATTTTTTGAGTAATTTCTAGGTAAAAATTAGAAAAGTTATTATTTTTTAATTTTTTAGAAAAATTACAGAAATTTAGCAGGAATACGCGTCATTCCTCGTGAATATAAGTTAAAGTGAAATAATTGCTAATACTTTTTATAGAAACGAGGAGGAAACGCGGAATGGAAATATTAAAAGTTAAAGCAACGTCGGTCCCTAATTCTGTAGCTGGTGCACTTGCAGGTGTTATTCGCGAACGCGGAACAGCAGAAATTCAAGCCATTGGTGCAGGTGCATTGAACCAAGCGGTAAAGGCAGTAGCGATTGCAAGAGGATTTGTAGCGCCTAGTGGTTTGGACCTGATTTGTATCCCAGCGTTCACGGATATTATGATTGATGGGGAAGAGCGTACAGCAATAAAATTAATTGTAGAACCTCGTTAAGTTTAAACAACCTGTTTGCAGTATGCAAACAGGTTGTTTTTATAATGGAGGAATGGAAATGAAAATTTTTGATGCTCATTGTGATGTACTCTTTCAGTTATGGAGTGCACAGGGGAAAAAGAATTTTAAAAACGATCCGCAATTACATATTACATTTGAACAATTAAAGAAAAGAAAAGGGAGTATACAATGTTTTGCTATATATGTGCCAGAAACGGTGCTATATGAAAAACGCTTTGAAGTAGCATTACAGATGGTCGATATTTTTTATAATGAAATTTTATCATTACCGGGTGTGAAGTTTATTCAGACAAAAGATGATATTAACGTGTTAAAACAGGACGAGATTGGAGCGATATTAACACTAGAAGGATGCGAAGCAATTGGAAAAGATGCAATGAAATTACGGTTGTTTTATCGTCTAGGAGTACGCTCTTTTGGACTAACATGGAATTATGCCAATTTATTAGCTGATGGTGCGCTAGAGACACGTGGGGCGGGTTTAACGACCTTTGGTAAACATGTTGTACAAGAACTTAATACGTTACATGTATGGACTGATGTGTCTCATCTGAATGAAAGAAGCTTTTGGGATGTGATAGAAATTGCAAAAAATCCTATTGCCTCCCATTCAAATTGTATGAAACTTTGTCAGCATCCACGTAATTTAAAAGATGAACAACTTAGAGCTCTTATAAAGCGAAATAGCATGATTGGTGTTACTTTTGTACCACAGTTTCTAACAAGTGAAAAACAAGCGAATATAGCGGATATAGTAAACCATATCGAATATATTTGTTCATTAGGTGGAGAGAACAATATAGGATTTGGTTCGGATTTTGATGGAATTTTAGAAACAGTTGTAAATGTATCAGCTTATAGAGAATACGAAAATGTAATAAATGAGCTTTGTAAACACTATACAGCATCTACTGTAGAACGATTTTTACATGATAACTTTGTGGAACGTATAAGCTTTTAAGATTTTTGTTTTAAAAATCCAGAAAAATTAGAATTAATTCATTTGATATTATTGCTTTTTTTAAGACCTAATACTAGAATGAAAAACAAAATAGCTTTATACTAAAGATTCAGGGAAATCAGAAGAGGCATAATTTGCGTCCGTTGTAGTTTATTTGTATAAAAAATGCTAAACTATTACTGTAAAAAAATACACTACAATGAATGCAGCCAAAAGGGGTGTAGGAGATGATTAGTCAACTTTCATGGAAAGTTGGAGGCCAACAAGGTGAAGGAATTGAAAGTACAGGAGAAATCTTCTGTATTGCATTAAACCGATTAGGGTATTACCTATACGGTTACCGCCACTTCTCATCACGTATTAAAGGCGGCCATACAAATAATAAAATTCGTGTAAGTACAACAGAAGTACGCGCGATCTCAGATGATTTAGATATTTTAATTGCTTTTGATCAAGAAACTATTGATTTTAACTTCCACGAACTACGTCCAGGTGGAATTGTAGTTGCGGATGCGAAATTTAATCCGACAATACCTGATAATACAGATGTAAATCTATATGTGATACCGTTTACAGATATTGCTTCAGAATTAGGCACATCATTAATGAAAAACATGGTTGCTGTTGGGGCATCAAGTGCGGTATTAGGATTAGATGAAACAGCTTATCTAGATGTTGTTGAAGAGATCTTTGGTCGTAAAGGAGAGCAAGTTGTTCAAAAGAATATGGACGCAATTAAGCGCGGCTCTCAATATATGAAAGAATTGCTAGGTGAAAAAGTAAACATGATGCAGCTTGAAAAAGCTGATGGTAAGAAACGTATGTTTATGATTGGAAACGATGCAATCGCATTTGGTGCCGTAGCTGGTGGTGCTCGCTTTATGTCTGCATATCCAATTACACCTGCATCTGAAATTATGGAATACTTAATTAAAAAATTGCCAAAAGTTGGCGGAACAGTAATCCAAACTGAGGATGAAATCGCAGCTTGTACAATGGCAATCGGTGCAAACTATGCTGGTGTTCGTACATTAACTGCATCTGCTGGTCCGGGTCTATCTTTAATGATGGAAGCGATTGGTTTAGCAGGTATTACAGAAACACCATTAGTAATTGTTGATACACAACGTGGTGGTCCAAGTACAGGATTACCAACGAAACAAGAGCAGTCTGATTTAATGGCGATGATTTACGGTACGCACGGTGAGATTCCAAAAATCGTAATGGCGCCAAGTACAGTTGAAGAAGCTTTCTATGATATTGTAGAAGCATTTAACCTAGCTGAAGAATATCAAGTTCCTGTTATTTTCTTAACGGATTTACAGCTTTCTTTAGGGAAACAAACGGTAGAACCGCTTACTTTAGATAAAGTGGAAATTCGTCGCGGTAAGCTTGATTTAGAAGCGGAATTACCAGAACGTGAAAATAAAGCATACTTCAAGCGTTATGAAGTAACAGAAGATGGCGTTTCACCACGTGTTTTACCTGGTATGAAAAATGGTGTTCACCATGTTACAGGTGTAGAACATGATGAAACTGGTAAACCATCTGAATCAGCTATAAACCGTAAAAATCAAATGGACAAACGTTTCCGTAAAATGGAGAACTTGAAGTTTAATACCCCTGTTTATAAAAATGTTAAGCATGAAGAAGCAGACGTATTGCTTGTTGGATTTAACTCAACTCGTGGCGCGATCGAAGAAGCAATGGAGCGCTTAGAACAAGAGGGTATGAAAGTAAACCATGCTCATGTGCGTTTAATTCACCCGTTCCCAACAGCTGAAATCGATCCACTTGTGAAAAATGCGAAGCGTGTTGTAGTGGTAGAAAACAACGCAACAGGTCAGCTTGCTAACATTATGAAAATGAATCTTGGTAACGGTGAGAAAATTTCTAGTCTTTTAAAATATGATGGGAACCCATTCTTGCCGAAAGAGATTTACAACGAATGCAAAAAAGGGGTTGTATTAAATGGCAACATTTAAGGACTTTCGTAACAGTGTAAAACCAAACTGGTGCCCAGGTTGCGGAGACTTCTCGGTGCAAGCTGCAATTCAACGTGCGGCAGCTAACGTTGGCTTAAATCCAGATGAACTTGCTGTTATTTCTGGTATCGGCTGTTCAGGTCGTATTTCAGGTTATATTAATTCATATGGTGTGCATAGTATTCATGGTCGTGCCCTTCCAATTGCACAAGGTGTAAAAATGGCAAATCGTGATTTAACAGTTATCGCATCAGGTGGCGATGGTGATGGATTTGCGATTGGTATGGGACATACAATCCATTCTATTCGTCGTAACATCGACATTACGTACATCGTAATGGATAACCAAATTTACGGATTAACAAAAGGGCAAACTTCACCACGTAGTGAAGCTGGATTTAAAACGAAGAGCACACCACAAGGTTCAATTGAGCCATCACTAAATGTTATGGAAATGGCTTTAACAGCTGGTGCGACATTTGTGGCGCAAAGCTTTTCAAGTGATTTGAAAGAATTAACACAAATTATTGAAGCTGGTATTAACCATAAAGGTTTTTCATTAATTAACGTATACAGCCCATGTGTTACTTACAATAAAGTAAATACTTACGATTGGTTTAAAGAGAATTTAACAAAACTAAGTACAGTAGAGGGATATGATCCATCTAATCGCATGATGGCTATGCAAACGTTAATGGAAAATAACGGATTAGTAACAGGTTTAATTTATCAAAATACAGCGCAACCTTCATACCAAGAACTTGTAAAAGGTTATAGTGAGAAGCCTTTAGTGCAAGCTGATTTAAACATGGATCAGAAAATGTTTGATGAACTTGTTGCTGAATTTATGTAATATAAGAAGAGGAGGTTGCCATGTGGCAGCCTTTTTTTATAAGAAAATATAGGATAGTCTTATTTACTTAGAAAATTCAGAATGGTAAAATAATATATAAATCGTTGTATGAAAATGGTGAGTTCATTGCTTATGAAATGTAAGATCCAAACAGAGCATCTTTCTTGTTAAAATTGGCGAAACGCTTCATACTATGGTAATGTTTATAAGGATAAAGCAATATGCTTTTGGGTAGGACAAAAAGAAATATTAAAAGGGAATGTCTATTTGTGTGTGGGGAAGACTTCATTTTTATGAATGATTAGATTGACTACTCAAGTTTCAAAGGACAAGTTATCTCTCAAGCTATCTAACCATTTTTGAGGTGAGTCAAAGCGCATTAAAATGGACTATAGAGTGTGTATAGTTAAGGGTGAAAGGAGATTACCGATGAACGAGCAACAACGATTAGCAAGTCAACAAGCAAATTCCTCTACGAAAAAAGAAGAGAAAGATTATAGTAAATACTTTGAAAGTGTATACCAACCACCTTCCTTAAAAGACGCGAAAAAACGAGGGAAAGAAGAAGTTAAAATTGAACGGGATTTTGGCTTACCTGAAGAGTTTCGTAATTTTGGTACAGGAAGAAAGTTCTATATTCGTACATATGGTTGTCAAATGAATGAGCATGATACAGAAGTAATGGCGGGTATTTTCACTGCACTTGGATATGAACCAACCTTTTCAACTGAAGATGCAGATGTAGTGTTATTAAATACTTGTGCCATTCGTGAAAATGCTGAAAATAAAGTGTTCGGTGAACTAGGTCATTTAAAGTCATTAAAAAGAAGAAATCCGGACCTTTTAATTGGTGTATGTGGTTGTATGTCGCAAGAAGAATCTGTTGTAAATAAAATTATGCAAAAAAATCAGCATGTAGATATGGTGTTTGGAACGCATAATATTCATAGATTACCGTACATTCTAAAGGATGCAATGTTCTCGAAGGAGACGGTAGTTGAAGTTTGGTCAAAAGAAGGGGATGTAATTGAAAACCTTCCGAAAGTACGCCGTGGTGATATTAAAGCTTGGGTAAATATTATGTATGGCTGTGATAAGTTCTGTACATATTGTATTGTGCCGTATACACGTGGAAAAGAGCGAAGCAGACGTCCAGAAGACATTATCCAAGAAATTCGTCATTTAGCTGCGAATGGTTATAAAGAAATTACATTACTTGGCCAGAACGTAAATGCATATGGTAAAGACTTTGAAGATTTTGAATATGGACTTGGCGATTTAATGGACGAACTCCGTAAAGTTGATATTGCCCGTATTCGTTTTACAACGAGTCATCCACGTGATTTCGATGATCACCTAATTGAAGTGCTTGGAAAAGGTGGAAACTTAGTAGAACATATTCATTTACCAGTTCAATCTGGAAGCACAGATATGCTAAAAATTATGGCGCGTAAATATTCACGTGAGCATTATTTAGAGCTTGTAAGAAAAATTAAAGAAGTAATTCCAAACGCGGTATTAACGACTGATATTATCGTCGGTTTCCCAAATGAAACAGATGAGCAATTTGAAGAAACGATGTCGTTATATCGTGAAGTAGGATTTGATACTGCCTTTACCTTTATTTATTCTCCGCGCGAAGGTACACCAGCTGCAAAAATGAAAGATAATGTACCGATGGAAGTAAAGAAAGAACGTCTTCAACGCTTAAATACATTAGTAAATAAATTGGCAGTTGAAAAGAATGATCGTTATAAAGGTCAAATTGTAGAAGTGTTAGTTGATGGGGAAAGTAAAAATAACGCGGAAGTACTTGCAGGTTATACTCGTACGAATAAACTTGTAAACTTCGTTGCACCAAAATCTTTAATTGGTCAGCTTGTGAAAGTAAAAGTAACGGATGCGAAAACTTGGTCTCTTAACGGAGAATTAGTTGAAGAGCCGATCGAGGTGGAATAATAGATGAAAGTATATACGAAAGATGACATTGTTGAGCAAGCGAAAGAATTAGCAAAAATGATTTCTGAAACAGAAGAAGTTGATTTCTTTAAGAAAGCAGAGGCGCAAATTCATAAAAATGAAAATGTAAAGCGCGCAATTGATGAAATTAAAGCACTGCAAAAGCAAGCAGTAAACTTGCAGCATTACGGGAAATGGGAAGCTTTGAAAAAAGTAGAAGCTGAAATTGATGCATTGCAAGATAAGTTGGATAGTATCCCAGTTGTACAAGAATTTAAATCTTCACAAACATATGTAAATGACTTACTACAGCTAGTTGCCAGTACGATTTCTAACAACGTAACAGATGAAATATTAATTTCAACGAATGGCGATGTATTGAAGGGCGAAACGGGCGCAGAGGTAGAAAGTAAAAAAGGAAATTGTGGTTGTTAAAGAGATGTCGAATTGACATCTCTTTTTTTAGTGGGTTAAACGTAAGTTCTTCTCGAAAAAAGAATGACACATTCCGCTATTGTCACGCATATGATTAAGTGAATAGTGATTGAGGAGGGTTACGAATGTCCGAATTTAGAGAGATTATTACAAAAGCAGTGGTTGGAAAAGGACGTAAGTATACAAAGTCAACGCATACATGTGAATCGAATAATGAGCCAACAAGTATTTTAGGGTGCTGGGTAATTAACCACTCGTACGAAGCAAGAAAGAATGGAAAGCATGTGGAAATTGAAGGTTTCTATGATGTGAACACTTGGTATTCATTTGATGGTAATACAAAGACAGAAGTTGTAACAGAACGTGTGAACTACACTGATGAAGTGAGTATTGGGTATCGTGATAAAAACTTTTCTGGTGATGATTTAGAAATTATTGCTCGTGTCATTCAGCCACCAAATTGTTTAGAAGCTCTTGTATCACCAAATGGTAATAAAATTGTTGTGACTGTAGAACGTGAATTTGTAACAGAAGTAGTTGGAGAAACGAAAATTTGTGTAAGTGTAAATCCTGAAGGTTGTGTAGAATCAGACGAAGATTTCCAAATCGATGATGATGAGTTTGAAGAATTAGATCCGAACTTTATCGTTGATGCAGAAGAAGAGTAATAGAAAGCTAGGGAGAAGTTCTTCCTAGCTTTTTACTTTACATAAGTAGTACGTGAATGAACATGATTCTTTATGAAATGTGCTATAATGAAGAAAGACTCCTGAAATAGGAGATATGGATGTCCGTGAAGTGTGACATATATGAAAATTGATTACTATGTAAGAATTACGGAGGATAAGTATGACGCAATATACCCCTATGATACAGCAATATTTAAAGGTTAAGGCAGACTATCAAGATGCCTTTTTATTTTTCCGATTAGGTGATTTTTATGAAATGTTCTTTGAAGATGCGGTTAAAGCAGCTCATGAACTTGAAATTACATTAACGAGCCGAGATGGTGGTAGTAGTGATCGTATACCGATGTGTGGTGTACCGCATCATGCGGCTAAAAACTATATTGAACAACTTGTTGAAAAAGGCTATAAAGTAGCGGTTTGTGAGCAAGTAGAAGATCCAAAAACAGCTAAAGGTGTAGTGCGCCGTGAAGTCGTACAACTCATTACGCCAGGAACGATGATGGAAGGGCGTACGATTGATGAGAAAGAAAATAACTTCTTAGCAGCATTAACACATTTTGAAGATGGATCGTATGCTTTAGCTTGTAATGATTTAACGACTGGACAAAATACAGTAACGTTGTTAACAGGTTCAGTAGAAGATATTTTATTAGAAGTGTATGCAACTGGTTCAAAAGAAATTGTTGTAGATTCTACATTTTCAAAAGATGAATTAAATAAATTAACTGAAACATTAAAAATGACGATTTCGTATGAAGATGCAACAACGATTCCAGAGGGATTAGAACATCTTGTGAAAAATGTTTCACAAGCAAAGTTAATTAAAGCAATTGGTCGTTTATTTAACTATGTAATAAGAACGCAAAAACGTTCGCTAGATCACTTGCAACCAGTGGAAATTTATTATACGAATCAATTTATGAAAATTGATGTGCATTCAAAGCGAAATTTAGAGCTGACAGAAACACTTCGAACGAAAGAAAAAACAGGATCATTATTATGGCTATTAGATAAAACGAAAACAGCTATGGGGGGTCGTATGTTAAAACAGTGGATGGAACGTCCACTTATTCAAAAAGAAAAAGTTGAAGAGCGTTTAGAAATGGTTGAAACATTTGTAAATGACTACTTCTTACGTGAAGATTTAAAAGAAAAATTAAAAGAAGTATATGATTTAGAACGTTTAGCAGGGAAAGTTGCATTTGGTAATGTGAATGCACGGGACTTATTACAGTTAAGACGATCTTTACTTCAAGTGCCAGCTATTTTAGAAGCGATTAGTTTGTTAGATAATGCTTATGCAGCAAGGTTAATTCAAGGTGCGGATCCATGTGAGAGCTTAACTGAATTACTAGGAAGAAGTATTCAAGAAAACCCACCGCTTTCTATTAAAGATGGAGATATTATTAAAGACGGTTATAATGACAAGCTTGATCAATATCGTTACGTTAGTAAAAACGGAAAAACGTGGATTGCTGAGCTTGAAAAACGAGAGCGTGATATTACAGGAGTTAAATCATTAAAAATCGGGTACAACCGTATTTTCGGTTATTACATTGAAGTAACGAAAGCGAACCTTGCAGCATTACCAGAAGGCCGCTATGAGCGTAAACAAACACTTGCTAATGCTGAACGTTTCATAACAGATGAGCTGAAAGAAAAAGAAACGTTAATCTTAGAAGCAGAAGAAAAAATTGTACAACTAGAATACGATTTATTTACAGCGCTTCGTGAAGAAGTAAAAGTATTTATTCCGAAATTACAGCATTTAGCGAAAGTAATTAGTGAATTAGACGTACTGCAAAGTTTCGCGACAGTTAGTGAAGAAGAGCAGTTTGTAAAACCTGTTTTAACAACGAAGCGCGAAATCTTTATTAAAGATGGTCGTCATCCTGTCGTTGAAAAAGTATTGAACGGGAAATTGTATGTACCGAATGATTGTATTATGCCGGAGAAGATGGATGTCTTTTTAATTACAGGACCGAACATGTCTGGTAAAAGTACGTATATGAGACAATTAGCACTTGTGACGGTTATGTCGCAAATCGGTTGTTTCGTACCAGCAACAGAAGCAGTATTACCTGTATTTGATCAAATCTTTACGAGAATTGGTGCAGCGGATGATTTAATTTCAGGTCAAAGTACATTTATGGTCGAAATGTTAGAAGCAAAAAATGCGATTGCAAACGCATCAGAAAGAAGTTTAATTTTATTTGATGAAATTGGACGAGGTACATCTACGTATGATGGTATGGCACTTGCACAAGCAATCATAGAACATATTCATGACCAAATTGGGGCAAAAACGTTATTCTCTACGCATTATCATGAATTGACGGTGCTAGAAGAAAGTTTAGATCAACTGAAGAATGTACACGTTTCAGCTATTGAAGAGAACGGAAAAGTAGTATTCCTTCATAAAATTCAAGATGGAGCAGCTGATAAAAGTTACGGAATTCACGTTGCGCAACTTGCGGAGCTTCCAGATAGCTTAATCGCTCGTGCGAAAGAAGTGTTAGCGCAACTAGAAGGACAAGAAGAAATTATTATTCCAAAGCGTACAGAAGTAAAAGTACAAGAAGTTGCTCCAGAACCAGCTGTTGTAAAAGAAGAACCAGCAGAAATACAAGAGACGAAAGTAGAGACTGAGGAAGAATCGCAATTATCATTCTTTGGTGGAGAACAGTCTTCGAAAAAACAAGACAAGTCAGTTCTAGATGCAAAAGAAACGGCAGTACTTGCGCAAATTAAAAAAATTGATTTACTTGATATGACACCTTTAGAGGCGATGAACGAACTGTATCGCTTGCAGAAAAAGTTAAAGAAAGGATGAGTAAGTAGATGGGGAAAATTCGCAAACTCGATGATCAACTCTCTAACTTAATTGCGGCAGGGGAAGTAGTAGAGCGCCCTGCCTCAGTCGTAAAAGAACTTGTGGAAAATTCTATCGATGCGAATAGTACATCTATTGAAATCCACTTAGAAGAAGCTGGTTTATCAAAAATTCGCATCATTGATAATGGGGATGGCATTGCAGAAGAAGATTGTATTGTAGCTTTTGAACGACATGCAACGAGCAAAATTAAAGATGAGAACGATTTGTTTCGCATTAGAACACTCGGTTTCCGTGGTGAGGCATTGCCGAGTATTGCCTCAGTTAGTGAATTAGAATTAATCACTAGCACAGGTGATGCGCCTGGTACGCACCTTATGATTAAAGGTGGAGACATTATAAAGCAGGAGAAAACAGCGAGCCGAAAAGGAACAGATATTACAGTACAAAATTTATTCTTTAATACACCAGCGCGTCTTAAATATATGAAAACCATTCATACAGAGCTTGGGAATATTACAGATATCGTGTATCGTATCGCAATGTCACATCCAGAAGTATCGTTAAAGCTGTTTCATAATGAAAAGAAATTGCTTCACACATCAGGAAATGGTGATGTAAGGCAAGTACTTGCATCGATTTACAGCATTCAAGTTGCGAAGAAGCTTATTCCGATTGAAGCTGAATCTTTAGATTTCACAATTAAAGGATATGTAACATTACCAGAAGTAACGAGAGCATCTCGAAATTATATGTCAACGATCGTAAATGGTCGCTATGTTCGAAATTTCGTATTAATGAAAGCTATTCAGCAAGGATACCATACATTATTGCCAGTCGGGCGATATCCAATCGGCTTCTTATCGATTGAAATGGATCCAATGCTTGTTGACGTTAACGTACATCCTGCGAAATTAGAAGTTCGTTTTAGTAAAGAACAAGAATTGCTAAAACTTATCGAAGAAACATTGCAAGCAGCATTTAAAAAAATACAGCTCATCCCAGATGCAGGTGTAACAACGAAGAAAAAAGAAAAAGATGAAAGTGTGCAAGGACAGTTCCAATTTGAGCATGCGAAGCCGAAAGAGCCATCTATGCCGGACATCATTTTACCGACGGGCATGGATGAAAAACGAGAAGAACCACTGGCAGTGAAACAGCCAGCACAACTGTGGCAACCGCCGAAGCAAGAATGGCAGCCACCACAGTCGCTCGTAAGAGAAGAACAAAGTTGGCAGCCATCTACTAAACCGATAATGGAAGAACCAATTCGAGAAGAGAAACCGTGGAACAGTAACGATGAAGACTTTGAATTAGAGGAATTGGAAGAAGAAGTTCAGGAAATAGAAGAGATTGAAATGAACGGTAATGACTTACCACCGCTTTATCCAATTGGACAGATGCATGGAACATATATTTTCGCTCAAAATGATAAAGGCTTATATATGATTGACCAACATGCCGCGCAGGAACGTATTAATTATGAATACTTCCGTGATAAAGTAGGAAGAGTAGCGCAAGAAGTACAAGAGCTACTTGTACCATACCGTATTGACTTATCTCTTACTGAATTTTTACGTGTCGAAGAGCAACTAGAAGAACTGAAAAAAGTTGGACTGTTCCTAGAGCAATTCGGTCATCAATCCTTTATCGTCCGCTCACATCCAACGTGGTTCCCAAAAGGTCAAGAAACAGAAATTATCGACGAAATGATGGAACAAGTCGTCAAACTAAAAAAAGTTGATATTAAAAAATTACGTGAAGAAGCAGCCATCATGATGAGCTGTAAAGCGTCCATTAAAGCAAATCAATATTTAACGAACGATCAAATATTTGCTTTACTGGAAGAACTACGTACAACAACAAACCCGTATACATGCCCACATGGAAGACCGATTCTTGTGCATCATTCTACTTATGAGCTGGAGAAGATGTTTAAGAGGGTTATGTAGGGATACTGTGTTGAGATGAAAATTATCATATTGTGAATTTGACAAAATATTAGAATAGATTATAAAAAAACAAGGTGTAGTTATGCCTTGTTTTTTTATTTGTTTTGAAACATTTTGGTTAACAGTATGCAATAAAATTAAAAACTCACTTATAAATCTTTTTCGTAAAGTTATAAAAAGCAATGTTAGAAAGTAAGTTCTTGAATTTAAACTGGAAGATAGATGCTGTTGCCGATTATAAGGGAGGTATCGATAAAATGAAGATTGAAGGAAACGTACAAGTCTGAATAATTTTCTCAAAATGACAAATAAAATTTATTAATGGAAGTATATTTATGGGATGTTTAGATGATAAATAGATGGTACTCATTTTTATTTAATATCATTTAGTAGTCTTAAATGATATTAAATACGCTACCTTCCTGACTAGCTGAATATTACACATATAAAAGGGCTATTATGGTAAAATGAATTAGTGGATTTATACAAAAGTAGAATATATAGGGAGTGGGGAGTTTTTGAGTACGGTTTCAGTTATACATTTTACGGATATACATTTAGCAGATACTGATAACTCTATTATGGACAAACAAAATGCATTATGGAGGGCTTTAAAATCTGAATTGAAATCATCGGATTACATTGTTTGTTGTGTATCGGGTGATATTGCACAAAGTGGAAAAGAAGATGAATATTGTAATTTTGCTATTCCTTTTTTTGATAATCTACAAATTGAAATAAAAAAGGAATTTAATCAGCATCTTGAATTTTTGTTGATTCCGGGCAATCATGACTGCGATTTTTTTGGGGATTCAGGAAAAAATGCAACTCGAGATGTCTTAATAAAAGCAATTAACAATCAAGATAGTGAACAGCTTTCAATACATACAATTGATACTATTAGAGTTCAAGAGAATTTCGATAATTTTAAAAGCCTGTACCATGAGCAATGGGAAAATATAGAGTTAATTCATGATGATCCTCTCCTTCAAAGAGCAGTTCTTAAGATAGGTGAGAAACAAATTATTTTTAATTTAATGAATTCTTCGTGGATATCAACTTTAAGAGAACAACCAGGGAAAATGTGGTTCCCAGTTAAGCAATATCGCCCTATTATGGAGACAACATTAGGCGATGTGAATGTCACTATGATTCATCATCCTGATCATTGGTTGGACCCTGATAATAGAAGAGAGTTAAGAAATTTACTAGAAAGTTCTTCTGATTTTATTTTAAGTGGACATGAACATGCTCATACAAACACTATTCTTACAGATTGGCAGAATAAACGTGTTCAATATATTGAGGGAGGAGTTCTTCAAGAACGTTGGGATCCAGAGGTAAGCTATTTTAAAGTATTACATTTAAATTTAGAAGATGATACACAACGTATTAAAGAATATTCTTGGAATGGGGATTTATATAAAGAGATAGATGATACAGATTGGTGTGATCTCCAAACAGCTTTAATGGCAAAGGGGAAACACCGTACAACTTTAAATATAGTAGAAGAATTTAACTCGTTTATTTATAATATAGGGCTTCCATATACACATCCAAGAAAAAACAAGTTAGATTTAATTGATTTATTTGTAGCTCCAGATCTCAGAGAAATTATTTTACGTGGAAATAGTGGAAGTGAAGTGACTGAATATGTTTCCTTTGATCAAATGCTCGTAGAACTGCAAGAAGATGAGCATTTGTTAATTATAGGAGATAAGGAGTCTGGAAAAACGGCATTAAGTAAGCAATTATTTACTCATTCTTTTAATATGGGAAAAAAGCCAATCTTTATTGAGGGGGCAAAGATAAAAGGAGATCACATTAAAGGAATTGACAAATTAATTAAAACTGCAACTAAACAAATTTATGGAGAAGGAACCAATGATCAATATGTTCAACTTGATAAAAAGGACAGGGTGTTAATAATTGATGATTGGCATAAATGTATCCTAAATGCAAAATTTAAATCCTTATTTTTTGAAGAAGCGGCTAAATGGTTTGGGAAGATAATAATAATGGCGGATGAAATTTCAAATATGAGAGAATTATTATTGATTCTTTCAAATCATGAACAGCATAAAGTACGCCAATTTGAAATCCAAGAATTTGGTCATGTAAAGAGAGCTGAACTTATTGAAAAGTGGATATTATTAGGACAAGAATCTACTATAGATGAAAGTAAACTTATAGTAATTAAAGATCAATTAGAAAGATCTGTGGATTCAGTCATTGGGCAAAACTACGTCCCTACATTTCCGCTATATTTACTTATAATTTTACAGGCTTTTGAAAGTAGTACACCTCATAATTTAGATCGTAGTACAAATGGATATTATTATGAATTATTAATAAAACAGGCATTGACAAAGATTCAAGTTACAAATGAAGAAACAGATGCTATGTATAATTATTTGACAGAATTAGCTTATAATTTTTATAAAAATGAAAAACAGGTAATAACCAAAGAAGAATGGTATAAGTTTCATAAGTTATATACAGAAGAATATGCTTTACAATTTAGTAGTCAATTTGAATTCACTAAATATAAAACTAAAATCTGCAATGCGCTTATTTTGCAAAGATCTGGTGAAGGTTATGTTTTTGCATATTCTTATATATATTATTATTTTGTAGGACAGTACTTAGCTAGACATATAGGTGAAGAAGAAGTTAGAAATACAATTTCAAAAATGTGTTTCAATCTACATTTATCTGACTATGCTCATATATTGATGTTTTTGACCCATTTATCTAAAGATAATTTTATTATTTCACAAGTAATTAATGTAACGAAATCTCTTTTTGAGGATGTACCAATTTTAAAATTAGAGTCAGATATTGATGTGTTTAATAATTTATTAGATGAAATTCCTCAGTTAGTTATTGAGAATATAGATGTAAATGAGAATAGGAAAAAAGTTCATGAACAGAAAGATGAATATGAAAGAGAGTTGAAAGTTCAGAAAACTGAGTTACCTTCAAATGAAGTGGAAGTTGGAAGTGAAATACAAACAATTTCTGAATTCAATAAATCATTAAAGATGCTTGAAATTGTCGGTCAAATCTTGAAAAATTACTATGGGTCAATAAAAGCACAGGAAAAAATAGAATTGTGTATTGAGGCATATGCTGTGGCATTAAGAACAAATAATGCATTCTTGGAAAGATTTAAAGAAGATAAGGATTACATTGTAAAATTCCTATGTTCGTTGGCAGAAGAGAAAGGTTATTATGATAGGGAGAAAGTAGAAAGTGAAGCTAAAAAATTCTTGTTTATGTTAGCACAGGCTATTACATATTCATCTATAAACAAAGTAAGTACTGCTGTAGGCTCAAGAAATTTAGATGAAATTTTTAAAAGAGTATATGATGAAATGAGAAGTACATCAGTTAATTTAATTAATGTAGGAATAAAATTAGAACATTATCATCAGTATCCTTATCATGAAATTGCTCAATTATATAATGCTTTATCGGGGAATAAAATGGCACAAGATATATTACGACGTATGGTGGTGAAATATTTATATATGTTTAAAACCACCTTTAAGGATCAACAACGTATTTGTGATTCTGTAGGTATTCAATATACACCACAAAAAATGCTACAGGTGATAAGTCCTAATAAAAGATTTAGGGATTAGCTTTAGAAAAATTAAGTTAACATTGTTTTGAGTAAAGACAAAAAAATTGTTTGATTTTAGTCTTGGAAATGCAAAAACCACCTACAAGTTTATCGAGTAGGTGGTTTTAATATAGAATTAGAATAAAGTTTGATTAAATGATCTTTATAATTTCTAAAGGCTAAATAAAATACGTTTATAATGCTTTAATTTAAAATATAAAGTATTACCTTTTTGTATAAATGTCATGACTTAATTTGAAAAGTATATTTGTTTTATAACAATTTCACCTTTATTCGTTACCCATAAAAAATATTATCCATCTCTATAGTGCCTTTTTATTATTGCGTACTTACAATGCATACCATAAAACAGAATTATATTACAAATTAATATAGTATTTTATGTCATTAAAACATGAATAGTATATTATTTACACTGAGAAAACTTTTTTGGAGGAAACGTACCATGCAAGTGAAAAATGAATTTAAAATTTCTAAGAAACAAAAAACTATGATCGCCTGCTTTTTTCTGATACCCTTAATTATTAGTCTAGCTATCAGCTATATGATTTTTGGTAATTATTCAGAAGCTCTATCTAAAATGTGGGCATACAAAGGGAAACCAAATGCTACCGCTAGTTCTATAACATCCTTATCTTATATATTTACAATTCTAATTGCATTTTATACTTTTGGTACGACATTCGTTTTTAGTTATTTAGTATGGAAGGCCAGTAAAGGTAGCCTAGCAGTTTCTGAAAAACTACAAAAATTAGAATTCCAACGTGAAGAAGAAATTACTAGAGAAAATGCACTTATTGTATATTATGATCTTCAACGAGGTATTACTAATTTACAAGACATATATATAAATTACGAACTAAAAGGACTAGAGGCAAAGCCAAGTAAAATCTATTTCAGTACAGATTGGATTAAAAATGTAGCGAATTTAAGAGATCAACTTACAGAACAAGAATTAAATAAAGTATATAAATTATATGAACAATTTCATGTTTTGCAAAATTTATTAGAAAAACATGAATCTAATACATATGACGAAGAATTAAAAACACAACTTAAAATATTAACTGAAGAGGTTTTCGCTAATTTTATACCTCTCCAAGTACTAAAAAAACATAATGTTTCCTCAGCAAATGAATTAGTAAATATTGATTTATATGTTATTTTGAAAAAAATATACCGTTTTACATTTCCCTCTTCTAAACGAAAAACAAAGAAAAATGAATCAACTGGACTGTATGAGACAACTTTAAATGGTAATCTTTTCTTTACAGGGGATAATGAGGAACTATTTATAGGAAAAGGAACTCTTTATAATACTAATAAAGAAGTAAAATGCTCAGGGGAATTTAAAGAAACACAATTTAATAAAGGGTTAATCTATGGGTATTATTCTCAAGGATATAAATTTTACATTGCTAATTATTCTAGATCACTAGAACCGGATGAATTGGAACATGTTACAGTATATCAATTAAGTAGCGTTCGAACAGATAAATATTATTATAGTGGTCAAATTAAACACGGTAAGATTTATGATGGAATTTCAACTTTATTTAATATGGATCATGACATTATATATCAAGGTAAAATAAAAGATGGTTACAGAGATGGTAAGGGGATATCCTATGACTTTAAAGGCGAAAAAGAATTTGAAGGTATTTGGAAAGAAGATTACATCTATAATGGAACTCAATATTCAAATGGTAAAAAATTATTTGAAGGGGAATTTAAAATAGTCAAAGACCCAAGCGCTTTTAGTGGCAAAAGGGCAAAACCATGGGATGGAGCAGTAACCAACTATGATATTTCGTACGAAGTTAAAGACTTTACAGGGGAGATATGTAGCGGGATACCATATACAGGATATGGGCATCTTCTTCATCTTGATTACGATGGGAAAACTTTCAAAGAATATACGCAAATTGAAGTGCAGACTATGGAGCGTGCAGAAGATGAAGCTGAAAATCCAATAGAACTAAGTTCAATAGAAATTGAGGAATGGGCAAAAGAAAATAATGATGAGGCTCGTAAGGGGTATCAGTCTCACACCGAATATATTAAGGCAGATTGGGAGCAAAAAGAAGTAACTGCTAGAGAAGCTAATGAAATCAATATAAATATTTATAATGCGAGCGGTGAAAAGGTTACAAACCATTAAAGAGTGTGTAAAGGGCGATTTTAATAATGAGGTAGTTAAATATGTAAATGACTGTAATTTATTGAAGTTTTAAAAGAACTATTTGAAATTGGAGTTGATTAAGAGTTGCTATTTATGGTAACTCTTTTTTAGTATGGATATACGATCGGGTTTAAGTGTTAGAGTATATGGTCCTTATAGAAAATTCATATTGTTATTTTCGTGAAACATTTGAGTGCTGTTTTAGATTTCAATAGTTAAAGTGTTATAATCATGGGAGGTATTGGTAATAATTAATGAATGAAAGTGGGATAAAAATTATGTACTTATCAGAGATAAATGCCTGGAATTTTAGAAGATTCGGAATGGGGGAAGATGGTAAGCCAGGCGTTCATTTGAAATTTAATCAAGGGTTAAATTTGCTAGTTGGAGAAAATGATTCAGGAAAGACGACAATAGTAGATGCAATAAAATATACAATATTAACACAAAGCTATGAAAATTTAAGAATAGAACTAGAAGATTTTCATATTCCAGTAGGTGAAAGTGATGAAGATAAAAGAGCTCAAGAGTTACGTATAGAATGTATTTTTCGAGGTTTTTCAGATCTAGAGGCTAAAAATTTTTTAGAATGGCTTGGAATGGAAAAAAATTCAGATGAAATATATGAATATTACCTTAAGGTTTTTTTAATTGCTAAGAGAAAAGGGAATCATGTATATTACGATATTAAAGCAGGATCAGATCAGGAAGGTAAAGCATTGAATGGAGAAGCGAGAAGTTTATTAAGAACAACGTACCTTAAACCATTACGAGATGCAGAAAAAGAAATGGCTTCAAAAAGAAATTCTCGATTATCTCAAATATTGGAAAGCCATGAGGCTTTTAAAGGAAAAGAAGACCATTATTTATATGAAATCATTCAAGAAGCAAATGATAAAGTAAAGAGTTATTTTAAAGGAAGAGATACAAATGGTGAGGAGTTAACCGATCAAGAAGGCAAAAAAATATTAGAACAAATCAATGTATATTTAGAAAGTTTTGCTGGGGAAAATAAAATGCTTAGTTCAAATTTTAACATATCACCATTAAGATTAAAAAATATTTTAGAACGGCTCAATTTAGAGTTAATTGAAAGTAAGTCTGGTTTAGGCTCTCATAATTTGCTATTTATTGCAACAGAATTATTATTATTGAAAAGGGATAACTATCAAGGCTTAAAATTAGCACTTGTAGAGGAAATTGAGGCGCATTTACATGTACAAGCACAAATGAGATTGATAGATTTTCTTCAGGAAGAAGTGGAAAACTCTAATTTACAATTAATTATGACTACACACAGCACAGACCTTGCATCAAAAGTGAATTTAAGCAATTTAATTATCTGTAAAGATGGTGCAGCTTTTCCAATGGGATACGGATACACAGAGTTAAGTAAAGGAGATTATTTATTCTTAGAACGCTTTTTGGATTCGACTAAAGCGAATTTGTTTTTTGCTCAGGGAGTTATATTAGTTGAGGGAGATGCAGAAAATTTATTAATACCTACTATAGCAGATATTATTGGAAAACCATTATCAAAATATGGAGTATCAATTGTTAATGTAGGAAATACAGCCTTTTTAAGGTACTCTAGAATATTTAAAAGAGATAGTCCTGAAATAGGAAGTTTAAATATCCCTGTTGCTGCAATAACTGATAATGATGTCAGACCAAATTTATATAAGAGAAAAGATCCTCAAGCAAAGACATGGGAAGACTTAGAAGCTGAAAAAACAATTGAACAAAGAAGAAAAGAAAGAAAATCAAGAATTGAAGGACAAGATGTGAAATTATATATATCCCCAGTGTGGACATTAGAATATGATATAGCATTAGGTGTTCTTCAAAAAGAATTATTTGAGGCGGTACTTAGGGCTGAGAAGGTTCAAAATAGTGATTCGATAGGTTTGACTCCAGTAAAAATCGAGGCTGTTAATAAAATCATAGAAGAAAAATATAAGAGTTGGGATGAACAAAACATTTCTAATGAAGAGCGGGCATTTTACATATATAGTGATTTGATGTTAGATAAAAGTATTTCTAAAGCAATAACCGCTCAATGCTTTGCGGAAGTTTTAATACAAAAGCCAAAAGAGAAGCGAGAAGTTCTAAAAGAGAAAATCTTAAAAGATGAAAATTTACAATATATTGTACAAGCTATTAATTATGCTACAAATGGAGTTGGATAAAATGACACAAATTGATAGTCGAGATATTTCGTATGCTGAACAAATGTTGTTACATGCTGGTGATAGATTTGATGATGAACGTAGAGCTGTTATTCAATGTCTAGAGAGTAAAGATATAATGGCTTGTCCAGGGAGTGGGAAGACAACAACATTGTTAGCTAAACTTGCTATATTGGCAAGTAAATTACCTTTAGAAAATAACAAAGGAATTTGTGTCCTTACTCATACTAATGTAGCAATTGATGAAATTAAAAACAGATTGGGAATACATGGTGAAAAATTATTTAATTATCCAAATAACTGTAGTACTATACAATCTTTTGTGAATCAATTTTTGGCAATTCCAGCACATATACACTTTTATGGAAAAAAACCTATTAGAATTGATGATGAAATTTATAATGAGGAAATAAGAAAGAAGTATTATCAAATTGTTCCTCGTAATTTACGGTTTGGGATGGAACAAAGTGGGATTGATGTAGGGTCTATTCGTTTTAATTTAGAAAATGAAACTTTACAAAAAAGTTTATATGGTACAAAAATCTATGCTAACGAACAAAGTAGAAGTTATTTGGCGCTTAAAACATTAAAGGAACAAATGTTACAAGATGGAATTTTATGTTATGATGATGCGTATTTCTTAGCTTATAAGTACTTAAGAGAGAATCCTAACCTTAAAGGAGTTTTTTCAAAGCGCTTTTCATATGTTTTTATAGATGAAATGCAAGATACTATGAAACACCAAAAGGAACTATTAGAATTATTATTTGATGATTCCGTAGTAATTCAAAGGATTGGAGATCTCAATCAATCAATATATGATCAATCAGGTGCAATTGGTTCTTGGGAAGTGGATTTAGAATCATGTTTGGAGATTTCAGACAGTAAAAGATTTTCTAAGGCAATTGCAGATATTGTGAAAAATATTTGTGTTACTCCTCAAAATCTCAATGGAAATAATAATATAGAAGATATAAGACCATATCTTTTGGTTTATAACTCAACGAATATTCAAAATGTATTGCAAAAATTTGCGAGAATTATAGTAGAAAGAGATTTACATAACTTAGATCGTAAAGTTTTTAAAGCTATAGGATGGGTATCTGAACACGAAAGAGAAATTGGGATAAAAGATTATTGGGAAGAATTTAAAACTAGTAGACGAAAGCGTAGTGATTTTAATAGTTTGATAATGTACTTGTTGAAGGAATCATCCGAAGATCTAGAAAGATTTGGAGCTAACTTATACAATGACAAGGTATTAAAAGGAATTTTAAAAGCATTAAGAATAATGAACGAAAAAAATGAAGGAAAGCATTATACAAAACAGACGTTTTTAAATTATTTGAAAGAATCTAATAATGAAGTATATGAAGATTTAATGCTCAAACTTTCGAGATGGTGTTTAATGATTCAGAATCGTCAAGAAGTAGTGGTGGAAGTTGAAGAATTTATTACAGAGAAATTAAAAAGGATATTTAATTGGAATGATATTAGTCAATTGACATCTTTTTTTAGTAATACAGAAGAAGAATTAACTGAAGCATATAGTGTACAAACAAATGTAATGAAATTTTTAGAAGAAGAGAATGAAGTTAATATAGAAGTAGCATCAATACATTCTGTAAAAGGAGAAACGCATACAGCAACGTTATATTTAGAAACTTTCTATTTTGAATATGATATAAAACGTATTGTTGCATATTTAAAGGGAAATCATACGAATACTAATCGTTCAAGAATGGTACAAAATTTAAAAATGGCGTACGTTGGGATGACGAGACCCACACATTTATTATGTGTAGCAGTTCGAGAGGAATCTATTAATGGGCACGAAGCAGAATTAAATGCTGCAGGATGGGATATTAAATATGTTGAAGAAAGAGTGCCAGTAACGCAGGCGTAATATTAGACTGGATTAAGGTATTGTAACTGAATGAGTTGATATAGATTTATCTTTACTCTGATTTTCGTAAATTTGATTCTATAATCTTTAATGATAAAGGAGAATATAAAGAAAGATGAGGTAATGGTAAAAATGTTTATAAAGAAAATAGAAATTAAGTCCTTTAGAAAGCTGAAGAATTTTACTTTGGATTTATCAAAAACTGATAAGTTAGATGAAAATAAAAATATGAATCTGACAATAATGGTTGGGGAAAATGGAACGGCTAAAACGACAATATTTGAAGCAATTATTTCCAGTTTCTTAAATGATAAAAACGACTGTAATCCGGAATATAAAATCGAGTATTTATATAATGGTGAATTATATCATAGTAATATAAACAATTCTCCCATACCTTATAAGGTTATAGTTTCCACTTATACACCAATTGATAAATTGGAAGAGGTTGAAATAAAATGGGAAAACAGACATGTGTTATATAAGACTAGTGTAGATCGGATTAAATTACAGTATGTTGCGACAAGAATTTTAAAACACTATGCTATAGGTAATAAATCGGAGATTGATGCCATTTTTGAATATATTGGTTATGGAAATAATAACGTGGCATTAGAAATATCAGAATATAAATTAAACACCGTTTCGCATATGGTACATAAAGTATTAAAAAGAATTAAATACAATTATCCAAGTCCAGAGTGTTTACTTGACCATGATAATATAATTGGAGATTTTAAATATTTTATAAGCAAATATCAATGTGAGTTAGTCGAGTTTAAATCGCAGATAGAAGATAAAATAGGAAAAAGGATTACTTATAAGATTGACTTAGCAGCAGGATTTAAATCCAATGCCTATTTTATAGAGGGGAAAAAACATATTGATAAAATGATAGAACTAGAGGTTCGTTTTATAATACATAAGATGAGAATCTTTTTAAAGCTATCTAAGGTGTCTGATACAATGGATGGAAAGCAAAGAAAATTTTTATCCATTGACGATATAAATTTATATCATGGTGGAGCAACTGCATTTAGAAAAGATGTGGAGTTACTTGAAGCCTGTTCTGTAACCTACTGGAAGGATTTGTGGATTGGTGATGAAGAGAATAGAATTCCTTTATCAATGATGAGTTCAGGAGAATTAAGTCTATTTTTAAGAATCTTTGATTTATATGATTATGTAGAAGATAACTCAATTGTTCTAATTGATGAACCCGAAACACATTTACATCCAAAATGGATAAAAGGGTATATAGAAATACTAAATAGATTACTGGGGGCAAAAAGATGCCATGTAATTATTGCTACTCACTCTCCTTTGATTGTATCTGATGTTCCAAAAGATAGTATTGTAGCTTTAAAAAATGACCGAAATAAAATTGAACAAATAAAGGTAAATGAAAGAACATTAGGATTAAATTATGATGAAATTCTATCAGAGGTTTTTGGGCTGGATGATGATAAAGGGAAAATGGTTCACGAATATGCTAAGTTAATAGAATTTGCACTAGAAAATGATGATTTTGATAAAGCGCTAGAAATATATGCACAAATGGCTGATAGTAATGTTAGGTATAATTTATACTCTAAATTAAAAGCATATAAGAAACGAAAAGGTGAAATAGATGTATAAAGTTCCATGGGTAGATAGAATGGAAAAACTGGTAGGTCCGTATCATGCGTTTGTATTGGAACTATTAAACTGTATAAATAAGTTATCTCCACTTGAAAGGCCCATAAAAATAAAAGATAAAGAATTAGAAGAGAAGCTGGATGCGGATTTAGAGATTGTCATTAAAGAACTTGAGATTTTAAAAATTAACAGGGAATGTTCTGACGATTTTTTAAAAGTGGTTAAACAGACAGGTTTGAAAGAGCATATAAGGGATTTAAAATATGAAGAATATGATCTTTTAAAAAAATACAGAACTATAACTAATAAGTATGAAATGATTCTTTCGAACTTGTATCTTGATCAAACGCTATATTCAAAAAATATAAAGCAAGCATTTGTATATTTATATGAAAATTTATTGAGTGGAAAATTTTTTAACGAAGCTATAAAAAGTGAAGGGGAAATTGCAGTAAATGAATTTAAAAAATTTCTAACACTAGAAAATAATATTTGTCCGTATTGCGATTGGCATGAAATGGAACTTGCAGGGGTATCAATTGATCATTTTTTACCTAAGTCTAAGTATCCACTATTATCAATCTATCCAAGGAATCTTGTTGTGGCATGTACAGCATGTAATGATCGTATAAAAAGAGATAATATGAATTTACCAATTGCTCACCCTTATTATACTGAAGCGGCCAACTTTTTTAATTTTAGGTTAGTTAATGAGGAAATAATAATAGAGTTTAAAGATGGAATTACACTTATAGATAAAAAAAAGGTGAAGAATTTTCTTGATTTATTCCATATAAGAGAGAGATTTAATCAATCTCATATTAGAAAATTAAATGATTTATACAGAAGGATTCGACAGGGGATTTTTGAAGAA
The DNA here is from genome assembly GCF_001884045.1 of Bacillus mobilis. Taxonomy (GTDB): domain Bacteria; phylum Bacillota; class Bacilli; order Bacillales; family Bacillaceae_G; genus Bacillus_A; species Bacillus_A mobilis. Next base: position 557,413 of record NZ_MACF01000046.1, read on the forward strand.
TTAAAGAATAAAAAGGTAGAGTTATTGGACGTGGAAAAAACTATAAAATATAAGATTGAAAAAGAGAAAAAAGAATTATCCGAATATAAAAGAAAAGCCCCTTTGACAAAATTAAAATTAGACTATTTGAATCAAATAAATAATATATTAGAAATAAAAGAATTGGCAGGGTATATCTTATGGGATATTGAATTGTATCAAAAATCAATGAAATAAAATTGAATTATTATAAGGAAACTATTAAAAGTAAACATTTAAATACGAATAAAACAATGTAATGTTCAAGCGTATTTGTTATCATATCCAAATAATATATAGTAATTTTTCTTTGGTCACAGATACTGTCCATAGAGAAAAAATGTTACCGGTTATTAAAATATAGAGAAATAAAAAGGAGCGATAGTAACAAGTCGCTCCTTTTAAATATAATTCTTTTACAAATATATATAATTCATTTATAAACTAGAAATAATCTATTTGTAGTTTATATGTGTTTTCTTATTTTTTTGTAAAGAAAGAGGTTTTTAATTTACAGATTTATCAGAATTATGTAAAGTGTAGATAAAATCATAAAATGGGGTGTTCTTTATGTGTACTAGTTTGACATTACAGACAAAAAACGGTCAGCACCTTTTTGCAAGAACGATGGACTTCACATTAGATATGAATCAAGAAGTAATAATTATTCCTCGACATTACCAGTGGAATAATATAACTGGTGAAATCATTAATACGAAACATGCTACGGTTGGAATGGGAATTAATCATCAAGGAAGGATCATTATGGCGGACGGAGTAAATGAAGCAGGTATGACATGTGCAACACTCTATTTTCCAGGATTCGCTACTTATAGTCAAAGCATAGATGACAACAATACGAATTTAGCTCCATTTGATTTTGTGACTTGGAGTCTCACGCAATTCAATTCTGTCGAAGAGTTAAAGAAATCTGTAGATAGCCTTACCTTTTTGGATATACCATTACCGGATTTAGGACTTACGCCACCGCTACATTGGGTTTTAGCGGATAAATGGGGAGATTGCATTGTGCTGGAGCCGACAAATGAAGGGTTAAAAATGTATGATAACCCACTAGGAGTGATGACGAATAGTCCAGAGTTTAATTGGCATTTACAAAATTTAAGACAATATATAGGCCTTAAATCGCAGCCATTCGCGCCAACTGAGTGGAGTAACGTACCATTAAGTGCTTTTGGTCAGGGCTCAGGCTCAATGGGACTTCCAGGGGATTTCACCCCGCCATCAAGGTTTGTGCGGGCAGCATATGGTAAACAAAACATTCAAGGTATAGATAGTGAAGAAGAGGGAGTATCGGCTCTATTTCATATCTTATCAAATTGCGAGGTTCCTAAAGGCGGAGTAATAACAGAAGAAGGTGCATTAGATAATACCATTTATACAAGCGTAATGTGTATGGAGTCCGGAACATATTATTATCATACTTACGATTGTAGACAAATTATAGCCGTTCATTTATTTCATGAAAATTTAGATACAGATGAGATTAAAGCCTATCCGTTCCAGCGGAAACAAAAAATATTTTATGAAAACTAAGTTGCTTTGAAACTGCGTTTAGTAAATTTCAAATATATATAATAGAGTAATAATAGGGAGTGGAAGGAGTATAAATTCAATCCAATAACTTCTAGAAGGCCCATTAAAGTATCATTAGGTGAAATAAACATGGACGTACGCCATTTATAAATAGTAAAGAACAAAAAAGGTGTGGAAAATATCCATACCTTTTTTGTTCTTCTATTATCTATGTATAAAAAAGCGCTGTATATCAGCACTTTTTAAAAGTACATGAGTTGTATAAGAAAGATTTATTTATTACATATAACTATACAAGGTCTAATATAGATTCTTATTTGATTAATTGTTATAAGGGCCTATAAGGTTATTTATTTTTATTTTTATTATTATTTATTTTTTCCGTATATAACACCTGTTCTTTATAGTGTTTTTTAATTGGGAAAGTATGTGTACCAGAGCCGTTTTTGAAGTTTTTATTGATGGGATTTTTTAGCGGGATTGTTGTAGTTTCAGTAAATTCATATGGGTAGTTTATTTTAGATTTATCTTCAAACATGAAAATGCCTCCTTTTAGGATTTCCTGAATTCTTTACTATAACATGATATGCATATAGATTTTTTTTGGACTAGTTATTTATAGAGGTTAATGGAATTTAATTCCGTACTTACTGAAATATTTCAAAGAAAAACAATGTGAGAAATGTATGATAATGATTTTTTTCATTTATTAGTGAAGGGAATTTTGCATATATATTCGTTATAAATTGTTTTTATAATATGGTTTATATAGGTTTTTCTTGATAATATAATTCGGGAGATTATAGTGTTATTAAGTTATTAGGAACATTTAATGCTGTTTCAAAACTGAAAGGGAATTGAAAAAAAACTGAAACTTTTCTCATAAAAATTCAATCTTACTTAAAAAATGAAAGGAAAATGAAATTTTCCAAAAGATATTCTTTGTTAAGATAAAAAGCATACATACAAAAAGTATTGACATATCTTAAAAATGTATTTTCAAGATATAGTGGGGGAAAAGATGAGAGTAGAAAAACAATTAATAAAAAAGATGTATTATGAAACATTCCTAATGGAGAATGAAACGAAACCACCTCTTGACGTACTTGGGGAAGTTTATGTAAACGAAGAAAGAAATGAGATTTCTGATGGATCTTATATTCGTTTTGCACAAGGTGAGTTTTATTATCGTCATCAAGATTTTGAAGCTGCTATTTTTAAATGGGAAAAAGTTAGTAATGAATTAGCGCCGTGGGCACAAAAAAATATTGCGGATGCTTATTTCGAACTGAATCAATTATCAGTTGCTGAAAATGTGTATACTTCTATTACTACTGATAATAAAATATTGATGACCGAAATTGGATTACAATTACTTTCTCTTTACATAGAGCAAAATAATTTTGATTCCGCTTTCTCTGTTATTAAAGAAGCGGTTTCTTTAAATCCCGATTACCCGAATGTCACAAAAATTGCCCGTTCTTTTTATGAGGAGCAGCAAGATTTTGATAGTGCAGTAGAGCTTGCTGTGAATGAGTTAATTCGAACAGAATCTTATCCGTGGTTTGAGGTTTTAAAAGGATATATTGATAAAGGATTCACTAAACATATTTCACCAGATTATTTCTATGAAGTATTAGTTACGTTAAATACTGTAGATCAAGTACAATTTACGCAAATGGTTTTATCACTTTGGAATAGTTATAAAAATGAACAAAATTACTTATTATGGCTTAATACAATAAATGAATTTTTCTTACATATTGAAATATATTCGTCCGATATATGGAACAAAATTTCTTCTCTTTACGAAGAAACGTACTTTGAATTAATTCAAGGTCAATATATGCTTACACAATTGCACGACATCATTCCAAACTTGTTAACAAATTGGTTAAAGGTAGTCAATCCATCTTATGCTGTATTTCCATCAGCAGCTGTATTGGCATGGGATGAGATTTTCCCTTCTAAAATAGATTCAGCAAATATAAAACATGCGGAAAACCTGTTGTTATATTCTATTAATCATGTGAATGGCTTAGAGTATAGTTTGCATCTTTTTGAATCTATTACAGAGTGGGCACAAGAGCATAATATAGAAATGGGTCACCGATTTAGATGGCTAGTTGGCGAACTCGCAGATTTAAGTACAAACCGCATTTTAGTAACAGGAACTTCAGGGAACGGAAAAACTACATTTATTAACTCTATATTAGGAGAAAATATAGTAGAAAAATCAATTTCAAATGTATTAGTTTTAAAAAATGATGCTCATACAGAAATTAACGCCATAACAGACTCTGCAGTTACAACAACGGAAGATGTCTCTGATTACCATAATATGATGTCTCAACACCATCAATCATATAGAGAGAGGGCATGTGTAGAATTTAAATTACCATGCAGATTTTTAAGTGAAAATAAACTTACATTTGTAGTTACACCTGGTTTTAATAGAAATAACGATACCAGGGATGAAATATTCGAATATTTAAATTCTGTAGACGAATTACTATTCGTACTGAATGCGGATTCGCCTTTTACTGACAAAGAACGTGACATTCTATTAAGCATTCAAGAACATACACCAAATTTACAAATTCATTTCTTATTAAATAAAATCGATAACATATACAGTGAAGCAGAAGTGAAAAGAGTATTATATGATACGCAAGCTAGAATAAACACATATTTCCCGCATGCGAGAATTTCCCCTTACTCTTCGCTATATACAAGTAGTCAACAATTAACTGAGTTAACTGAGTTTATTCATTTTAACTGTAATCATAAAGATATCGATGTAGAACGTACTGAAAAGCTATTGTTTTTCATCCGAAAAACAATTACATATCTTTTGGATAAACGCGTTGAGAAAGAAAATAATTTAGTGGATGCGATTAATTGGAATGAAGATATGCTAGTGAAACTAAATGGTAGTATTAATAATCTTACTGCTTTTGAGAAGGAAAAAATTCATTTCATTACACAATCATATCGTACAATGAAAACTGAAATTACGAATGATCTTACTGAAAATATTCCGAAGATATTACAAGGTTGTTCGGATTTAATTAGTGAAGAAAGTAATTTCGGGCACATGGATACGGAATTAAATACAGCAATGAATGAAAGAGTGCATAAATACTTAGAACAAACGGTATTACCTAATCTTGCTCTTTCTATGCAAAATTGGATTGCAACTTCTAATAATGAGCTCCTTCAAAGTCAATCGTACCTAGAGGAACTTAGTGAAGGACTTAATTCTTTATTTGGAGAAAATCGAATACAGTTAGCATGTGATTTTAAAGTGCTTGATGACTGGCGCAGAGATACTGACAGAATGACGACTAGAATACAAATGGATGAAGTAAATATTTTACGTCGATTTACGCCAGCACAATTTTTACTGAAAAGTGCCGGTAAATTATTTGGGGTTCTTCCTAAAAACAAAACTATGCTATATAACAAATATAAACAGTATGTTGAAAATGAGGATTATACCGAGGTAACAGCTTCTATTATGAGGAAGTTTTTCTTGCAATTTGAGCTATTTGAGAACACGCAAGAGAGGGATATTCATATATTCTTTAGGAATCCATTTAACTCCTTGAAACAAGCTGTAGAAAACACTCATTTGGAAATACAAGAAAAACAAGAGATGTTACATAAAATGAAATCAAATCCTGAAGTCTATCATGATTCTATCAAGCTCTTTGAATTGAGATTACGTCAATGTGAAGTAATTTTAAATATAGGTGACAATCATACTTATACAGATGTAACTTTGGAAACAAGCGTAGAATAAAAGTTCTTATACGACATTGCATCATATGTTATAAGAGAGTAAAAGGGAGCAACTGTAATGAGTTGCTCCCTTTTCATATTTAAATTATTTTTCAGTCTCTTTAATTTTAGTTTGTACTTCGCCAGTTTTAATTTTATTACTTTCTGAGAAACGTAATAAATCACCTTCAATAATTTTGTCAGACATTCGTAATTCATTTTGTGCACGGTTAATGAGTACTTGTGCTTCTTTTTTTGGTAAATCTACAATTTCACCTGTTATGCGGTCGTAGAAAGTGTTGTTTGTGTATGCATACTTGTCTGTAATAAAGCTACCATCACGTAAAACAACAAATCCGGTATATTCATCTGAAAACATATCATGGCCAAAACGAATATCGTTCGTAGTATCAATCCCAAGTAAATTTAGAATAGTAGGTTTCATATCGATTTGTCCTGTAGGCTTTGAAATCGTTTGACCTTCTGTTTGGCCAGGCATATGAATATATAAAGGTGTGCGTTGTAAATTTAAAGTATCAAATTCTGTTATTTGATCTTTTTCTAAAAACTGTGCCATTGCGCGATTATGTTTTTCAGAAATACCATAATGATCACCATACAATACAATAATAGAATCATCATACATTCCCTCGGCTTTTAAACGCTCAATAAATTTTTTGATGGATTCGTCTAAGTAACGTGCTGTTACGATATAACGATCAAATACGCCATTACCAGAGTTGTATGGTTCAATGAATTTTGTATCTTCATCATACGTAAATGGATAATGGTTCGTTAGCGTAAGGAAACGAGCGTAAAATGGTTGATCAACAGTTTTTAATATATCTACAGATTGATCAAAGTATTCGATATCTTTTAATCCCCAATTTAAATTTGTTTCGGGCGTAATTTTGTAATCAAGTTCGTTATAGTAACGATCATAACCAAGAGCAGAGTACATAATGTTACGATTCCAAAATGTTGCGTTATTCGCATGGAATACAGAAGTGTAATAACCTTGCTGACGTAAAATTTCTGGAGTCGCAGTATAATCATTGTTACCGTGTGTGAAAAATACAGCTCCTCGATTTAATGGATACAACGACGTATCAATTAGAAATTCAGAATCGGATGTTTTTCCTTGCCCAGTTTGGTGGAAAAAGTTATCGAAGTAATAGCTTTCGTTTATGAATTGATTCAAGAATGGTGTAACTTCTTGACCGTTAACTGATGCGCCTATTAAGAAGGTTTGTAGGGATTCAAGAGTAACGACAATTACATTTTTTCCTTTCGCTGCACCAAACATGTTAGGATTCGGTTCACTTTGGTTTGCCTTTACGTAGTTTTCCGTTTCTTGTAATTTACTGCTATCAGCAAGTGCTTTTTGTGATCCTGCTTTTACTTGTAGTGTTAAATCATATATTTGATGAGTGTATAGTCCTAAATTTTTAACAAGCATGACGCGGTCGAATGATCTCGTTAATAGTTCAGGTCGCTCTTTTTCTGCAAGATGTAGATTCGCAAAAAATACACCAACCGTTAAAAGAAAATATAACAAGCGTGCCGGATGAGTTACACGTTCTGTTTGGAAGACTATTGATTTCCTCTTCAATAAAATAAAGAAGAAAATAATGTCTACGAATGCGAGTATAACTTTGTAGTTCAATATTTCTAGAATACTGCCGCCTAATTGGCCAAAGTTTGATGTTTGTCCAAGTACTGGTAACGTAACGAAATCGCTATAAAAATCATAGAACATTACATTCCCAACCAGTACGATTGTTAATAAGAAATTAATACATAGTGCGATATAATTTCTCTTTTCACCGGTTGCAAATAATGCTAATCCGACAAATGCTAATGATGCAGCGAGAGGGCTAATAAACAAAATAAGCTCTTGTGTAGAAGACTCAATTTTTAAATCAAAACTGAATCTTGTAATAAGATATGTTTTTAACCATACTGCTAAAGCAATTATTAAAACAAAGCTTATATTTTTCATTTGTAAATTGATTTTATTTTTCATTTTTACACCTTCTTTATACAATTTATTTAACTCGTGTTATATATTATATTTTTATAACTATTAGAGTATAATGAAACATTTAGCTTATATTTTCTAAAGGTAATAATGTGAAGTATTCATATACGTACAATGAGGAATTTTAAAGCATAAATCTATTTTTTAGAAACAGAGCAGAAAAAGTCATAGTTGTAGTAAAAAATACTTATAGACATCCTAACATATTAAACACTATGATGATGTTACAAAATATCGAACAAATGAAAAGGGAAATGAATAGAGGCTTTTAAACCTGTTGACATTCAATTTGTTAGAATTGAATGTCAATGGTTATGTTAAATATGTATCTCATAAAACTCGGATTCTTTGCGGCAGAATCGTTAGTAAGCTATTACTATGGAAGTTAAAATATTTGATTGCAATCTTAATGAAAGAAATTAAATATGAGATAAATATTTTCCAACATACAACCCACTTGCAGCAGCTTGAGATAATGAATGAGTGACGCCTGAACAATCTCCAACTAAAAATAGTCCATGCATACTTGTTTCAAAATGGTTATTGATTTTTATCGTAGGAGCATAGAATTTTCCGTCAATTCCGTATAATAAAGTATCTGTATCGATCGGTTCTTGGATGAATTGTTCTAAGCGTAATAAAAATTCTTTAAGTCCTTCAATATAGAATGGGGGAATTTCTGTATTTAAATCTCCATAATCTCCTTGTAGTGTAGGTTGTATACGGTTATGTTTTATGTCGTTCTCTGTTGTAGGTTGTTTATTTAGTAAATCCTCTAAGCGCTGAATAACAATTCGATCTCTTCCTTGGTTAATGTTTTTAATAATTGAACTTGCGTATATATTAGCTTCTTTGAGAGTTGAAAAATAGCGCGGGATAAATAAAGTGAAATTTAAGTTAGGTGTGCCAGTTCCTTTCTCTCGAAAATTTTGACCGTCAGGCATAACTAAACCTTCTTCGTACTTTCTAATGATGCGTCCTTTTGGATTCATACAGTACGTAGTTGCTGTGAAGTGTTCATGCTCATAAGAAAGTTTAGTCTCAAACGTATCTTTTAATATAGAACGTAATTGGTGTTCTTTCATCTCTACTCGAACACCTAGATCTACACGAGTTTGTTCCTGAGAGATATTGAGAGAAGTGCACATTTCTTTTAACCAATCTGCTCCAGAACGTCCAGTTGCAAATACTAGTTGCTTAGATTTAACTGTTCCTTCATTTGTCTCTATTGTAAAATGATCTTTCTGTTTCATAATATGTTGCACATCTATATGAAATTGTATATTTATTTTCGTAAGTAAAAATTCATAGAGTTGCTGAAAAATCTCACTTGAAAGGGTAGTGCCAAGATGTCTTACTTCTGTTGTTAGCATTTGTAAGCCACACGCTTCAGCTCTCTTATTGAGAGTTGGATTTTCTGTAGAATATTTCGAAACAGAACTTCCTCCGAACTGACATAGAATTTCATCTACTTCAGCCATGAGTTGTATAAAGCCTTCTTTACCGACTTTTTGCTCAAGTTCGCCGCCAAATCCGTTTGTATAATTAAATTTCCCTTCAGATTTTCCTAAACCGCCAAACCCAAAATATTTATCACATGTAGTACAAGTACATGCTTTTCCTTCGTCTAAAGGACAATGACGATCTTCTAGCGCTTTACCTTTATCCAGAATTAAAACTTTTTTGTTACTTTTAGCTAGTGAATAAGCCATAAAAATGCTACTTACTCCAGCGCCGATAATTGTAACATCATACATATTCTTTCACCTGCTAACGAATAGTTTGTTTTTATTTCTCTAGTGTATAACAATTTTATGAAGTTAAGAAATAGCTTTTATTAATAAAGGGGTAGTTTTGAACCTGATGCTTTTTTAATTTCTCAAAGTGGTGGAGTAAATACAAATGTTTGAAAGAATAGTTTTTAAAAATCACTATGTCATATGATAAATAAATTTTTACATACAAAAAAACAGACCTTTTAAGTAAAGAGGTCTGTTAATGATTGCAACTCTTATTTAGCAAACGCATGGTTACCAATTACTGCTACTGTTTGACGTGTCGTAATCCATTTGTCTGTTGATGTTTTCGGATTAGAGAAATAAAGCCAATCAGAATGTATTCCATATAAGTTTTTTATAAATGCAATATAGAGCTTGAATATGAAATATTGCATATAAAAATACATTGAAGTTCATAGTGCTGATTACTATAATCTAATTGGTAGAAAGATAACTTTATATGTTATAGAAATTAAATTATTATAGATTAATATAATGATTTAATGTTTATTAATTTGAGGAGTGATGTAATGAATGTATTTAAAAGAATATCTGTTTCAGCTGTAATTATTTCAACATTTTTAGGAATAGGGGACACTGTCAATATTGTAAATGCTGATTCTGTAGAACAGCAGAGTAAATTAGGGATAGAACAAGAAACAGATAAGCAAATCATTGTAAAATTCAGAGCGGATTTGAAATTGCCATATGAAGATGGTATTGAAAAACAAATACAATCTCAAGCGAGCGATAAAGTACTAGAAGATTTTTTTGCAGAATATCCAGATGTAACATTTAATCGTTTATTCACATCTGTAAGCCCGGAACAAATACAAAACCTTGAAGTGAAAGCACCTAATAATGTATCTACAAGTTTATTAAACTACTATATTCTTCAAACTCAAAATGGTGAGCAGGAAGAAGAACTAGTAGATAAGTTAAAGACATCTTCTTTAATAGAAGATGTGTATGTGAAGAAACAAGAAAAAATAACGCCACCGGAAGTACAACCATTAAGTGTATCTTTTAATCCTAATAACAATCCTAGATATAAAAAACAAGGTTACCTTGATGCAGCACCATACGGTATTAATGCGCCTTTTGCCTGGGGAGTCCAAGGTGGTAATGGAAGTGATATAACCTTTGTTGATATGGAATATGGATGGCTATTAAATCATGAGGATTTAATACATCAAAATATTGAATTAATGTCTGGAAGAAATATAGATCAGCATGTTGGACATGGAACGTCTGTACTAGGGATTGTATCCTCTGAGGATAATGAGGTTGGGAATATTGGGATTGCGCCAAAAGCGAAAGCGAAAGTGATTTCTCAAATAAGAGATAACGGACAGTATAATACAGCTGATGCAATATTAAGTGCTGTAAATCAGTTAGAAGCTGGGGATGTTTTATTATTAGAGGCACAAGCTTCCTTTGATGGATATGGTGATAAATATTTACCTGTTGAAATACAACCAGATATCTTTGATGCGATTCGTGCTGGTACAGATAAAGGTGTTGTCATTATAGAAGCTGGAGCAAATGGGTGGAATGATTTAGATCAATTTAAAGATAGAAATGGTAAACAAGTCTTAAATCGTAATAGTAAAGATTTTAAAGATTCAGGTGCAATTATGGTAGGCGCGGGTTCTTCATCTTTCCCTCATGAGCGTATGTGGTTTTCAAATTATGGAAGTCGGATTGATGTGTACGGGTGGGGAGAAAATGTAGATACAACTACAGCCGAGCAAAGTCGAAGTGCTGTAAATCTTTATACTTCAAGCTTTAGTGGAACATCTAGTGCTTCACCCATTATCGCAGGAGCAGCGACTTTAGTACAAAGTATTGCTAAAGAAAATTTAGGACAACCATATAGACCAAGTGAATTAAGAACGATATTAAGTAACCGTAACACTGGAACGAGATCTAAAGATCCATCTTCAGATAAAATTGGTGTTTTACCAGATTTGAAGTCTATACTAGTAGATTTAGGGTATGAACGAAGAGAACCAAACGGTGGGAATGAGTTACAAGTAACAGAAAATGAACCAAATAATGAAAGTAGACAGGCAAATAAAGTCTCCTTTCATACACCAATGAAAGGAGAACTAGATAATCATGATAAGGTAGATGTATTTACTTTCCAAATTGACTCACCCGAAAATATTAAAATTTCTCTACTAAATGAACAAAACATTGGAATGACATGGGTACTTCATCATGAATCAGATTTAAACAACTATGTAGCATATGGTGAAAATGAAGGGAATGTAGTTAAAGGAACTTATAATGCAAAGCCAGGTAAATATTATTTATATGTCTATAAGTATGAGAATAAAGATGGTTCATATGTATTGAACATAAAATAAACAAAAGGAACTTCAGATGAAGTTCCTTTAAATTTTTCTAATTCAGTATATGTGAATGATTTTTTAACTTTACTTCTATGCAATATTTCATATTGATAAAATGTTATTTATTTTTTATGAACTAGCTTATATTATATTCAATAAGTTTAATATAAAACAGAAAAAGGAGAAATAATAGTGAGCAATAAGAAATTTACTTTGAAATTATTCATATGTAGTATGATATTTATCACATCTGTATTTGCTTTACATGATAAGCGAGTCGTTGCAGCTAGCTCTGTTAATGAGTTTGAAAATTGGTCAAAATGGATGCAACCTATACCTGATAACATCCCATTAGCACGAATTTCAATTCCAGGAACACATGATAGTGGCACGTTCAAATTACAAAATCCAATTAAGCAAGTATGGGGAATGACGCAAGAATATGATTTTCGTTACCAAATGGATCATGGAGCTCGTATTTTTGATATAAGAGGACGTTTAACAGATGATAATACGATAGTTCTTCATCATGGGCCATTATATCTTTATGTAACATTGCATGAATTCATAAGCGAAGCGAAACAATTTTTAAAAGATAACCCCAGTGAAACGATTATTATGTCTTTAAAAAAAGAGTATGAGGATATGAAAGGGGCAGAAGGTTCCTTTAGTAATACGTTTGAAAAAAATTATTTTGTTGATCCTATCTTTTTAAAAACAGAAGGAAATATAAAACTTGGAGATGTTCGTGGGAAAATTGTACTATTAAAAAGATATAGTGGTAGTAATGAATCTGGAGGATATAATAATTTTTATTGGCCAGATAATGAGACGTTTACGACAACTGTAAATCAAAATGTAAATGTAACAGTACAAGATAAATATAAAGTGAGTTATGATGAGAAAGTAAAATCTATTAAAGATACGATTAATGAAACGATGAATAATAGTGAGGATTTAAATCACCTATATGTTAATTTTACAAGCTTGTCTTCAGGTGGTACAGCATGGAATAGTCCATATTACTATGCCTCTTATATAAATCCTGAAATTGCAAACTATATAAAACAAAAGAGTCCTACAAGAGTAGGTTGGATAATTCAAGACTACATAAATGAAAAGTGGTCACCATTGCTGTATCAAGAAGTTATAAGAACAAATAAGTCATTAATAAAAGAATAAAGATGATGAGAGTAAGAAGCGATAAAATACGTCGATTCTTATTGAAAATACAGTGTATCTTGTAAACGGAACAATTATCGAGTTATTTCAATTGATGTTTCATTAAGAAAAGACTAAACTTTTAAATCGGATTAATTTTAAGTGGAAAATGAGTATAATTAACTTTGCGAAAAAGCAACTGATCATAAGTGATTAGTTGCTTTTTTATTGTTAAAGTGGATGAGCAAAAAAACATAAAAGTGGTTGGTCCGTTTTTTGCAAACATCCATTATGATAAGAGAAGAAAGGTAGTATGTTATTAACGTTTTAAAGAGGAATTTCTTTATTAAAATAGATTGTCTTTAGAGGGGTGAAAATACAATGATTTTTGCAATTTCACTAGTGGTAATTATTGTGATTGGATCGCTGTTTGGGACCGTGCTAGTTGCAAGAAATGTGGAGGAGAATTACGGGAAATCTACAAAGAGAAATGTGAAAAACTTATCAACTATTTATATTTTTCTTCTTTTCGTACTACTTATTGGGGTAACGTGGTATGCAGTAGTGATTTAATAGTTTTGAAAGAAAAAGGTTAACATTGTGTATGAAGAAGGTGTGCGAGAAACAGTTGAATGGTTAGAGGAAGAACCGTTTTGGATATATTCATTTAAGGATAAGAAAATGTGACTGATTCATACTATTATTACTTGAATAAGGGAGGGGGCAACAGGATGGAATGGAAACCAAATCGTACAGATAAGACGCCTGTATATAAACAAATAGCTGATTATATTGAAAGGGGTATTTCTTCAGGTGAGTTTCCTTCTGACAGCAAGTTACCTTCTGAGCGTATGTTAGCAAAAGAATTGCAGGTGAACCGGAGTACAATAGTAGCTGCGTATGAAGAATTAAAATCACTTGGAGTAGTAGAACGGCAAAAGGGAAGCGGAACACGGGTGAATACAGACATATGGGGTGTTTCACATAAACGAATACCGAACTGGGGTAGGTACGTTGAGGATGGATCGTTCTTACCTAATGTGCCACTCGTTCAACAAATTCGAACGGAAACACAAAAAGATGACTTAATTAATTTAGCAAGTGGTGAATTGTCACCAGAGTTAATTCCAAGTGATAGATTCCGAACGATTTTGTCGGAGAAAATATTTATGGAAAACCTCGGTTATGACCATCCACTTGGAAATGAAATGTTGAGGAAAACAATTGCAGCACATGTTCAGCAATATAAACAAATTGAAGCAGATTCGAATTCTATCCTTATTACATCTGGAGCACAACAGGCACTGAATCTTATCGTTCAATGTTTATTAAAACCTGGCGATGCGATTGCAATTGAAGATCCGTCGTATTGTTTTTCATTGCCGATGTTTAAATCCGCGGGCTTACAAATATTTCATCTACCTGTTGATCAGCATGGAATGAATCCAGATGATTTAATTGATTTGCATAAAAAGCATCGTATTCGCATGGTATTTTTGAATCCAGATTATCAAAATCCAACGGGAACAGTGCTTTCATTAGCAAGACGTAAAAAGATTTTAGAACTGTCTTCTGAATTTGGTATACCGATTGTAGAAGATGATCCGTATAGCTTAACGTCATTTAATGGAGAAGTGAATCCAACATTAAAATCAATGGATCAAAACGGGAATGTTCTTTATATAAGTTCATTATCAAAAATTGTTGCATCAGGATTACGTATTGGCTGGGTAATTGGCCCTACACGTGTAATTGAACGTTTAGCGGATGCGAAGCAGCAAGTTGATTTTGGCCATAGCGTATTTACGCAGTGGGTGGCAAATCAATTTTTAGAATCAGAAGATTTTCATGCACATATTACAATGCTTCGTGAACAATTGAAAGAAAGAAGAGATGTGTTAATTAGAAAGCTTGAAGAAATATTGGGGGACCAGGTTGAATTTTTTGTTCCAGAGGGTGGAATACATTTATGGTGCAAAGTGCAAGGAACGTTTGATGAATATCATTTATTAGGCGAATCTATACGAAATGGTGTAGCGTTTGTCCCGGGTAGTGTTTTAGGTACTAAAAGTGAATATATTCGTTTTACTTTTGGGAGAGTAAATGCCGAACAAATTCAGCTGGGAATGACAAGGTTTGCTAAAACGTTAAATGAGATTTCATAATAGAGATGCGTAATATTGAAATGAGGGAAAGAAATGAAGTACGTGACGTTTTTACTTCAAGTAGGAGTGCTATATGTATTTAGTTTAGTTGGTACGTGGATTCAGGGAGAATTCCATCTATCAATGCCAGGAAGTTTAATTGGGATGTTAATGCTGTTTCTACTCCTTTCTACTCGTATTTTACCATTAAAGTGGTTTGAGGACGGGGCGGAAAAATTAATTGTCTTTTTACCGTTATTTCTAATTCCTTCGACAACAGGGCTGATGGAATATGGGTCTTTTCTTTTCAGTAAAGGGAGCGTTATATTTCTTTTAGTAGTTGTAAGCACGGTAGTAACTTTGATTATTTCAGGGTATATAAGTCAATTATTAGTAACATCAAAAAAATAAAATCGACAAGGTGCAAGATGCAAATGGTCTTAATTATTATTACTGTAGTAATGTATGTATTGGCGACAAAGTTATATAAAAAAATTCCGTTTCCATTTACGTTACCGGTGCTAACAGTTACAGTAAGTATGATTTGCTTATTTTTAATTTTTGGTATTTCTCATCATGAGTATAGAGCAAATGGGGGAGATATTCTTTCCGGTTTATTGAGTCCTGCAATTGTAGCGTTAGCGATACCATTATTTAAAGAGCGAAACATACTTATGAAAAACTTTTTGTCGATACTTATCGGCGTAGCTGTAGGTATAGTGGCTTTAACGAGTATGAATGTAGTGATTGGCGGTATGTTAAATATAGATAAGGAACTCATATTAACGACACTGCCGCAATTAGCGACGATGCCTATCGCCATATCATTAGCGGATCAAATTGGTGGTATTCCATCTATGACTTCTAGTTTCGTAGTAGTTGCAGGAATAACAGGTGCTATGATCGGACCGACAGTACTGAAGTTTTTCCGAATAACAAGTACGATTGGAAAAGGAGTGGGGATGGGATGCGCATCACATATTATTGGTGTGAGCCGTCTCGTGAAGGAAGGCGAGAAAGAGGCGACAATCGGTTCGGTGACGATGATTGTAACAGGAATACTCATTAGTATATTTATACCGTATGGAACGAAATTTTTATTTTAAAATGTAATGGAGATGAGAAAATGACAACATGGTTTATAGTTACTTTATTTATTTTTGGCGCTCTTAAAGTACTAGTTTCTAGTATGCCAACTTCTGTTGTAGAATCAATTATTAGTAGATTTGAATTGCATCAAAAACTTGAGGAAGAGAATACCTCTATATCAATAGATGGAAAAAATATAGAGGGAGAAATGAAACTACAAGTTATTCATGAATTTAATGAAGCTTTATTTTTAGATAAACATTATTTCCCGCCGCACGGGGAAGGAACACCGATCGTTATTAACACGAAGAAGGGGAACAAAGAGATTAGGTTTTCTCTATATAGCTATGAGGAACATGTTGATGTAATCAAGCAATATAAGAAGAAAATCGTTGCCTACCGTTTGCGTTCAAAAAGTCTTCAAAATCCCGCATCATTAGCAATAACTGAAGATTATGCTTAGGAAGAGATCTATAATGGTCTCTTTATTTTTGTATGAAATGATATGCTTTCCAAATAAAAGAAAAGAAAATCATATAGCCGAATAAAGAGTATGTATGATTCCAATCCAAGCTATGAATAAATAAACCGAAGCTTTCAGCAACCTGTTCAAAAATGCTGGCACAAATACCTATTGAAATAATAAATAGAATTCTAGAAACTGTAGATAATGTTTTTGAAATTTGTATGAAAATCGTTGTTAAAATCGGTAGTACAAACAAAGTAAAACCAATGTTAACTGAAAATATGGATGAGAATGGTCTAACCGGAAAGGAATACATTTGTGTTGCAACAAAGAAAGCATCTAAGCAAGTTCCGATCATAGAAGAGAGTAAAATTGTAACGACTAATGCGGAAAGACTATTCTTCTTCTCGAAGGAGAACATTTTTCTTTGCAAGAATGGCGAGTTCAATTTTTTCGAGCGTTTTACAGTAGTCTTCTGTAATTTGTCCATTTATATTTTCCTCCTTATCTACTAAGTAATTTACAACTTGCCAGTCCGTAAACCAATCTTCACTGTCAACTTCTTCATGCTTCATATCTCGCCATGCATAGATGAGTGCAGGACTGTAGATACGATGAGCGCCATTACGCAACTGGCATTTCTTTATTCGACGCTTATAAAATTCACGGGAAAAAGATTCATTTACACTTGAAAATAAATGAGGCCAGTAATCTTTCCTTGATCCTGTATGTGGATGGTGCTGGGCCCAGCTTATTATTTGAGATAAGACATGTGTGTCTCGAAATAATAATGAATACAACCTTTTTCCAATTAAGATTCGTTCGTGTAAGGAAGTGAAATGTTTCATTGTATCACCAAATAGTAATACTTTGTGTTTCTTATCATTTTCGTAGAATGGGAAAAGGATATGATTAAACTGAAAGAAATCAAAGAGTTTAAATCCAATACTATTAAGTACAGTCTTTTGAAATTGTATATTTTGTATCACTCTTTTTTCTAAGTAGTTTTGTTCATTAATAATAGTTGCAATGGCTAATGTTTTTTTGTTACCTGTTTTCCAAAAATCGTTCCACATCGTTTCCATAAATGTAGAAACATTTAGGTGAGGAAGAAGGTGAAATAGTTTTTGTGCTCTTTTTACACTTTGTTCATAAAGCAGAAATTGAGGATATACATCTTGGAAAATAAGCCAATTCCCTCTTTCTAAAAAAGAAAAAAATGTGATTTGCTCTTTCTCTGATAAAATTTTCGTATATAAATCGCCCTTTAAATCAGTCATATTCCAACCGCCGTTACGTGATACCATATGCCCAAGTAGTGCCCAATGTATTTCTGGATATTGAATGTAAAATTGGTAGTATGCGCGTGTTCTCGTCACATTATTTTTATTTAGCTGTTCTGTTTGTATTTTTATGTTGTTGATGATGAGTTGCTCTTCTTTCGTTAATTTATACATCGTGCCAGAATGAATGAACTTGCTTTTTTGTTTCAATTCATTTTTTACATCGAATAGGGAGAGAGGCAGGGCTTTGGAAGGTCCGTTATATGTATGATTTGAATTGCTTCGGTACATTCCATTACCTCCCTTTTTCATAAAATTAAACATGATTATTGGCTATGAGTCATTCTATTTATTTTATTACGAGTATAAGAAATAAATGAGCGGTGTTTTTTACAAGGATTTAGTTATCATACAAAAAGCATAAAAAATCTTACTGTTGTGAGGTGAAATGAAAAACAGAAACTATGTTTAATAGTTTCTGTTTTTTTATTTTGTCAATTAAATGTAACAAACGACGATTATGATTTAAATCAATTGAAAATAATTCAATAAATTTTTATAAATACAATTTTAATTGAAATGTGTAGTAGGAGGAAAAGAAATGCTAAATAAAATAATTTTAATTACTGGTGGTACAGGTTCGTGGGGACATGAACTTATAAAACAACTATTAGAAAAATCACCGAAAGAAATTAGGGTTTTTTCAAGAAATGAAACGGTTCAGTTTGAAATGCAGCAACAGTTTATAAATGATGATAGATTAAAATTTATTATTGGAGATATTCGTGATAAAGATCAACTAGCCTATGCTTGCCAAGGTGTACATTATGTATTCCATCTTGCAGCTTTAAAACATGTTCCAGTATGTGAGTATTATCCTTATGAAGCTATAAAAACTAATATACATGGTACACAAAATGTAATTGAAGCATCTATACAGATGCAAGTTGAGAAAGTTATATATGTTTCAACGGATAAAGCGGCTGATCCATCAAATACGTATGGGATGACAAAAGCAATTGGTGAGAAATTAATGGTCCATGCAAATATGCAAACGAAGAAAACAAAATTCATTTGTGTTCGTGGTGGAAATGTTTTAGGGACGAGCGGAAGTGTGGTACCACTTTTTAAAAAACAAATTAAAAAATCTTCACAAATAGGGATTACCGATGCAAATATGACTAGATTTTTCTTAACGATTGAAGATGCTGTCGGATTGTTATTTAAAGCCGTATATCAAGGTAGAGGTGGAGAAATCTTTGTTATGAAAATGCCGGCATGCAAAATAACAGATTTAGCAGAAGTGTTAATTGAAGATTCAAAAAAGGAAAACGTGAAGGTAAAAGAGGTAGGGATAAGACCGGGTGAAAAAGTAAGTGAAATGCTTTTATCTGAGGTAGAGAGTAAAACAAGTATAAGCTTTGATCAAAATTATTTTGTGGTACTACCGACTATTCCTATAGAAGGGCTGCAGGAATATTATGCTAGTTATCGGCTAGTGGATGTAAAGAGTTTTAGTTCTCAACAAGACTTACTTACAAAACGTGAGGTGAAACAAATGCTAGAAAAAGGAGGGTTTTTACGATGAAAAAAAATGCGAGCCTTTTAATAACTGGTGCAAATGGTTTCACAGGACGCCATGCTTGCCAATATTTTTTAGAGCAGGGCTTTCATGTAATCCCTATGTTTCAAAATCGTGCATATAGAGAAACAATTGGGAATGGTATTACTTGTAATTTAACTAATAAGAGCGAAGTAATGAAGGTAATGAAACGAATAAAGCCAGATTATGTATTGCATTTAGCAGGAAGAAATTCGGTCATAGAGTCTTGGACAGCTGCTCTTGAATATGTAGAGATTAATGTAATAGGGACATTATATTTATTAGAAGCAATTAAGCAAGAAGCACCTCACTGTAGAACGTTGGTTATAGGATCTGCTTTGCAAGCAGATAGTATGAACGAAATAAAAATTTCAAATCCATATAGTTTAAGTAAAACGATGCAAGTCATTATTGCAGAAGCGTGGAGTGAATTAATGAATTCAAATATTATCATTGCAAAGCCCTCGAATTTAATTGGTCCAGGAGTATCGAATGGTATTTGTTCTATTCTTGCAAAAAAAATGATAACTATAGAGTCGAATAAAAGTGAAGCAATTATTGAAGTAAACAGTTTGAAAGATAGTAGGGATTTTTTAGATGTACGTGATGCGGTTAAAGCGTATCATGTGTTATTACGCGATGGAACAAATGGAAAACAATATAATATTGGATCAGGGGTAAAACGGTCTTTATTAGATGTAATAGAACAATACAAAGAATTAACACAGCTGAATTTTTCCATAAAAGAAGCAGAGCATAGTGGGAACGAATCAAATGAGAGTTTAGTAATAGAGGATATAAAAAGGTTAGGTTGGGTCCCAGAAATTCAATTTCATCAATCATTAAAAGATGTACTCGAGTATGCGAAGTGTAGTGAAATCTGCATTCAATGAAAAATAAAAAGGGTGTAAGAAATATATGAATGGCTATAAAACAATAGATAATCAAAATACGCTATTTCTTTTAATTGTTGATACGCTGAACTGGAAAGATGAGGAAGAGCATGTTTTGTGCCTCTATGAGGCGATAAATAAATGTCGAGCTTATGTGGAAGGTAAAAAGGGTGATAGGAAAAGTCCAGTAATAGGTACAGGAACTAGGGCGGTAATTCAAGTCTTTGCTCAGTATGAATGTAGTGAGTATGGAAATGATTTTTATGGTCTCGTTAAAGATTTTTTGCAAGATATAGGATTTGAGTTAAATGTTTATATAAATAATAGTAAGTTTACTTACATTTAATAGATAAGTATAAAACAAGATTTTTAATGATAAAGGTGGATATAAATTATGAATAAAAAGATTCTCTTTACTGGGGGCGGTACAGCTGGACACGTAATGATTAATATGGTATTGATTCCTAAATTTATGGAAAAAGGATGGGGAGTTGAGTATATTGGATCTCAAAATGGAATTGAAAAACTATTAGTTCAAAATGTGAAATACAATAGTATTTCAACGGGAAAGCTTAGGAGATATTGGGATTGGGAGAACTTTAAAGATCCTTTTAAAATAATAAAAGGTTGCATACAAAGTTATAAATTGATGAAACGAATAAAACCAGATGTTATTTTTTCGGCAGGAGGATTTGTGTCCGTTCCTGTAGTAATAGGAGCGTGGATGAATAAAGTACCCGTAATAATACGTGAACCAGATAGTACGTTAGGATTAGCAAATAAAATAGCATTACCTTTTACTACAAAACTATGCACAACATTTCCTCAGACAGGAGAAAATGTAAGTAATGAGAAGAAGGTTTATGTAGGACCAATTGTAAGGGAAGAAATTGAGAGGGGCAACGTATTGCGGGGAAGAAGCTATTGTAAATTTCAGCAAGATAAACCAGTATTGTTAATTATGGGTGGGAGTCAAGGTGCTCAATGGATAAATAATATGGTAAGGGAAAGTTTGGAAACATTACTATTAAATTTTAATATTGTTCATATGTGCGGTAAAGGGAAGGTGGATTCATCTATTGGTATGGAAGGTTATATGCAATTTGAATATATAGGGGAAGAGTTGCCACATATACTAAATATGGCGAGTGTTGTAGTTTCGAGAGCGGGTTCTACTGCTATTTCTGAATTGCTATTCTTGAAGAAACCAATGTTGCTTATCCCGCTAACTAACAGTTCCAGTAGGGGAGATCAAGTTTTAAATGCTGAATATTTTTCTCGGCAAGGATATGCAGAAGTTATACTCCAAGACAAAGTAAGTATGAATGTATTCATACATGCAGTAAATAAGTTGTATGCAAATAAGGAGAGATATATTCAAAACATGACTGGCTATACGAAAACAAATGATGAGGGGATTCATCAATTAATAGATATAATAAATGAAGTGGTGCAGTAATAGAAATTTAAATAGTAAAAAGGAAAGAAGGTATCTTCTTTCCTTTTTACTATAGTTGTTCAAATTCATTATTACTTATCCTATTATGGGTGAATCCCACTTTCTAATAGCTCAGTAAATGCATTAGTATGAATAGGTTTACTGTAATAGTAACCTTGAATAAACTGACATTTATTTTTTTGAAGGAAATCCACGTGTTCTTTCGTTTCTACCCCTTCAGCAATGACAGACATTCCTAATGTATTTGCTAATGTGATGATTGTTTTAATAATTTCCATTCCATCGTCACATGTTTCAGACATTGTAATAAATTCTCTTGGGATTTTTAACGTATCGATTGGATATAAAGGTAAGTAAGCTAGCGAAGAATAGCCTGTACCAAAGTCGTCGATTGAAATGTGAATCCCTAAACTTTTTAGTGTGCGCAATTTTATCAATGTTTCTCGTTCATCCATCATTGCAATTCGCTCTGTTAACTCAAGATCGAGAGAACTTGCTGGTAAACCTGTATTTGCTAAAGTAGAAGAAATAGACTTTACAAAATCCTCTTGTTCAAATTCTTTAGCAGATAAATTTACACCTATTTTTAAATGTGAATATCCGAGTGCATGCCAACGTTTCATTTGCTCGCAAGCTTGCTCTAATGTCCATTTTCCTATTGGAATAATTTGTAGTGTTTCTTCTGCAATCGGAATAAACTCGTATGGAGAAATAACGCCTAATTCAGGATGATTCCACCTGATTAAAGCCTCTGCACCAATAATTTTATTAGATTCACTATCAACTTGAGGTTGGTATAAAAGGAATAATTCTTCATTTTGTATTGCGTTTGGTAAATCTTTTTCTAATCGTAATCGTCTTTCAATTTTTTTAGCGATTACATCGTCATAAATAGAGACAGAGTTAAGCTCTTTTGCCTTTGCATCATACATTGCAACATTAGCGTTTTTCAGAAGTGTAGCGGTATCGATTCCGGAATGTGGATAAATTGCGATGCCGATACTTAGTGATAAAGTTAATGTATGCTCATGTATGACAAACGGCTTTTCCATGCATTCAAATAACCGGTTACATAATTGGAATAAGGAATCTTCGTCAGTATAGTTTTCAATTAAAATTGTAAATTCATCGCCACCGATTCTTGACAGATGAGTATGTGATGGAAGACAGGATTGGAATCGCTTTGCTACTTCTTCTAATATGTAATCTCCTGACGAATGTCCCAGTGTATCGTTAATTGCTTTAAAGCGATCTAAATCTAAATATAATAATGCGAACTCACTGTCTGTTGTTCTAGCATTTTTTATAACTCTTTTTAATTTCTTATGGAAAAAGGCACGGTTCCCAATTTTCGTTACAGTATCATGGAATGCTAAATATTTTATTTCTTCTTGCTGTTTTTTTAGTGCAGTAATATCTTTCACCATTATATAGCTTCCTGAAATTTGCCCGTCTATCATAATAGGGACGATGGTAACGTATAAAAAATAAGTAAAGCCATCTTTATATTGAGAACTGAGTTGTAAGGATGCCGATTCTTGTTGTTTCACTTTTTCTAATGCAGATGCTAGTTTATGTTTATCTTCATCTAAAATAATCGAAAAACAAGTTTCACCGAGTAACTCATTCGTTGGTGCTCCCAGTAACATACTTCCAGCTTTATTTACATTTAAGAAGATTCCATTCAAATCAATCGTAAAAATAGGATCAGGATGATATTCATATAGTGATTTGAATTTTTGTTGTTTCTGAGATAGAGCCTCTGATTTATAAACTAAATCAGAAGTTCGTAAAGTCACTTTTTCTTCTAGTTGAGCATTAAATGCCTGTAAATGTTTTGTTAGGGAATTGTTTTGCATACGTACAATAGAATGACGAATGAGTACGAAAATAAAAGTAATACAATTTCCTGTAATGAGAGTTGAAGATGCTGTTTGTTCTTTTAGTGTAAACCCGATTAGTATTGTAACGGCAAGATAGGGGAATACAACTAAAACTTTTTTTCCTAGTTTAGGGTGTACAATAAAGTAATTTTTAGTGCTATTATAATCATCTGAAATAGAACCAGCTATTGCAATAAGTAATATAGGTATTCTATATAAAAGACGTAATAATGTTATCGTTTCAGTTGATAAATGATTATTTAAGTAAAAATAAATATAGTTAAAAGTTGCAGAACTTATTAATACAAAAATAAAGATATAAATCTTCCGTTTGGAATTAAAAATTGTCGGACGGAAAAAGAGACTAACGCCTAGTAGAAGAAATAATAAATCTGCAATTGGGTATAGAAATGAAAGGAAAACATCTCCTAGTGAAAGAGAGAATATATTTAAATTTGGCTGATTAAATAAATACCACTCCAATGTGAATATGGAAGTAAGTACAATGCATATATCACAAATAAAGAACGCTTTTTCCCATTTATCGCATTCTTTTAAAATTTTATAACAGAAAGCGATAAGACAGAAAAATAAGAAAAACATGTAAAATACATCAGAAATAGTAAATCGATGTATTGGAATTTCGAAGAAGCTATCCTCATATGTGTATACTATTTTCCCTAATAAAAAGCTACCGATTGCTATTGTGATACATATCCAAAATGGATTTGAACTAACTTTTTTAGAATATATAGAGTAAATGAGCGATACAAATGTAATGGCTTCAACGATAAGTGAAGCGAAGCGTACATCCGAATTTGAAAAATGAGTAGGGAACAGATAAAAAAATATAAAATAGATTGAATAGCATATTAATGTTCCAATTAATATATATAGTTGTAAATTTTTATTTAATTTCAATAAAATCACCTTCTTTAATTATGCACTATATTCGTAATATCTATACATAATAATATTATTTAAGAATTGTATCAGATTTCCTTATAAAAATCATGTTTATAAGGAAAGTGTTAAAAAGTGTAATACTTCTTAAAATTAAAAAAGTGTTGTTTTTAATAATATGTACTTCATCAAGATTTTAAATGGGAATTGTATATTTAGTCATCCTTTGGATTCTATAGGTTTTTTAATATTTCGCAAGTGAATATGCATAATTGCATAAAGATAATACATTCAATTTTATATAAAATATTTTCATTATAAAGTATGAACTAAACTTTTGTATGTATTTATTCTCATACTAATGAGGGATTTCAAAAAGAGGTTACGTATATACAATAATACGTAAGCATGTATGAAATTTTTAGTATGGGAGGAAAAGCATGAAGAATTGGGTGAAATTTCGAATAGCACGTCCAACTGATCAGTTTGAAAAGGTTATAGAATTCTATGAAAAAGGATTAGGATTAAAACGTATAGGTGAATTCTACGATCATGAAGGTTATGATGGGGTCATGTTTGGACTCCCAGATGAAGAATATCATTTAGAATTTACAAGACATATAGATGGGAGCCCATGCCCAGCTCCGACAAAAGATAATTTACTCGTATTTTATATGAGTGAAGATAGTGAAATGAAAAAAATGAGTAAAAGGCTGCATGCATTGGGATATAATGAAGTCGAACCTGAAAACCCATACTGGAAAGACAAGGGGATAACGATAGAGGATCCAGATGGTTGGAGAATTGTGTTGATGAAACTAGAGGAATAATGGGTAATGATGCTTGAAGTTCAAGTAGGAGGAAATACGTAAGAGGGCTTTCTTTTGAGGGGATACACTCATGGAAAGCTCTTTTATTTATAATTTGAAATTCTATTCTGAAAATTATAAAATGAGAACATGTATTCCTGTTGGTTTGAGAGGAATGTCTGTAAAGATGAAGAGAACACTAGGGGGGCTTTTTTTATGATATGCCGGATTAAGGATGCGGAAATATATTATGAAATCATTGGCGAAGGAAAACCAGTCATTATTATACATGGCTGTGCACCTGATCATAGGTTAATGAAGATATGCATGGAATCAGTATTTCAAAAATATAAAGGTCACCAAAGAATATATATTGATTTACCTGGCAGGGGGAAATCGAATGCTCCAGATTGGATACATAGTTCAGATCATATGTTAGAACTGTTACTTGCATGTATTTAAGAAATTATTCCAACGAAAAACTTTTTATTAGTAGGGGAGTCCTATGGCGGATATTTAGCCAGAGGCATACTCACAAAGCTGTTTGAAAGAGTAACCGGATTACTATTGGTATGTCCTGTTGTTGTAGCGGAGCAAGAAAAAAGGGATCGCCCGAATAAACAGGTAACTGTACAAGATAAGGAGTTTTTAAATACACTAACTTCCACTGATAGAGAAGAGTTTTGCGAGTTAGCAGTAGTCGCGAATGAATATACATATACGAGATTTAAAGAGGAGATTAAGCCGGGACTAGATATTGCTAATTATGAATTTATTGAAAGGTTGCAACAGAATTACTCTCTTACTATGAATTTTCATCATATGAAATATGAGAAACCCGTTCTTTTACTAGCCGGAAGACAAGATATATCGGTAGGTTATCAAGATATTATAGGAATTATTGATGATTATCCAAGAGCGACATTAACGGTGTTAGATATGGCAGGGCATAATTTACAAATTGAACAACCTGAAGTATTCGAGAGTTTAGTAGGCGAGTGGATTAGACGAACAAATCAACAAAGTTTATAAAAGACGAATGAATATTTTCGAGGAGGAATTATGAGTACATATATCTATATGGTTAGACATGGTGAATCACCAAAATTAGAGGGAAATGAAAGAACGCGTGGGTTAACTGAGAAGGGACATATGGAAGCCTGTCGAGTAACTGACATATTAAAAGAGGAGAGGATTGATACTTTTATTTCCAGTCCCTATAATCGGGCTATGTTAACGATAGAAAAAGCAGCTGATTTCTATGAAAAAGAAATAGTAGTATATGAAAATCTCAAAGAGTGTATGTTTTCAAATGAGGATCAGATTTTATCAGATAAAGAGGTATATCCACTTGTAAAGAAAATGTTCGCAAATCACGATTTTACACTAACGGAAGGAGAGTCATATAAGGATTGTCAGAGACGGGTGGTGAAAGTGTTAAAGGAAATATTAATGGATTTTCAAGGGCAAAAAATTATAATTGGTACGCATGGGCTTGTAATGACTTTAATGATGAATTACTTTGATAATCAATACGGGTTTGAATTTTTAATGCAGACATCAAAGCCTGACATATATAGGTTGGAATTGAAGGATGAGCAATTAATGAATGTAGAAAGATTATGGATAGGAGATAGAAAGAATCTTTATCAACTATTTTTAGAATCTTAAATCAATAAGTAATTATTCAGTTTCTGAATAATATAATTGGAAGTTGGTTTAAGTAAACAATTTTTAATGTGACAAAACTCCAAACGCTGGATTTATATTCAATTGGAGAAAAAGATGTAGAATTTTGTCTTACGGTCCCCGTTTACTTTTCATTTCATTACATATAGGCTTTGTGGTGTAAAGGAGAAAATCACCTTTACACAAAATTTATAAGGAGGGCATTGTGATGAAAAAGATTAAAAAGTTTGCGGGAGTTGCTTTAGCGGGGACGATTGGATTAAGTGGACTACTGTTTTTAGAACCAAGTGTAAGCGCTGCAGAAATACAGCCGGTGAAAGAAGAAAACTTCAATGCAATTGATGTAACGATGAATCAAAGTGAATTTTATGTATTGAGTGGTAGAAGTATTGATGTTCTTTCTGGGGATAAAGAAGCAATTCAGCTAAATAAATACACAATTCGTTTTAGTAAACCGGGGAAGTATGTTGTTAGAGTAAACGGTTGTATTTATGATGATGTATATACTTTTATTGTGAATAAATAGTATATATTCTTAAACCGTGGGATGAAAAAAGAAACACCCTATTTGCGGTGAGAATCGTAAATAGGGTGAATTTATTTGGATTAAGCTGTACTTTAAATATGTTCACTAATGTTCTTTTTGCTATGTAAAGTATGTAAAAGTGTTTGAAACATCTTAAATGATTGTTGAAAGATTGGACTTTGAATAAAGGTGTACAGAAAAGTTACGATGAAAACAGGACCTCCTAGCATAAATCCAATAACTAGTACAACACATTCTACTATAATTCTAGCATGGCTAATAGACAGCCCTGTTTTGTCGGAAATAGTAAGCATGAATCCATCGCGAGGTCCAGCACCAATTCCAGCCGCAACGTACATCCCTCCCCCGATACCTGTAATTGCGATACCAGCAAATAAAATGAGTAAGTTTATCCATAAAAAATCACTAGCGTTTGGAAGGATATTTGATTGTAAGAAAAAGTCCATAATGGGACCGATAAGTAGTGCATTTAAAAATGTACCCACATTTATATATTTTCGATCTACTAGTAAAGAAATGAGAACGAGACATAATCCACATATGACACTCCACGTACCAATCGTCAATCCAAACCTTTGGTAGAGAGCCATGTTTAAAACTTCCCAAGGATGTAAACCGAGAAATTTAACTTTGACTGCAAGAGCATTTCCAAGGCCGAAAAAAATTAATCCTAAGAAAAAAAGAAAATAGCGAAAGAGAGTTAGCCTCATCTTTAAACCTCCCATATTGTATAATTATGTATATTACATGTAAGAGTTTTAATGTACAAATATTACGACTTTTTAGCTGTTATTTATAATTTCTAAAATACAAATGAAATATATATTCACAGTCAAAAAAGTTAAAATATTTTGTCTCAAGGATTATAATAGAGAAAGAAATATAAAAGGGAGTGAATGAATTTGAAACAAGAACTTATTGAAAGATTTACGAGATATGTAAAGATTGACACACAATCAAATGAAGAAAGTCATACAGTACCAACAACACCAGGACAAATTGAGTTTGGTAAGTTATTATTGGACGAGTTAAAAGAGATTGGGTTAACAGAAGTAACTATGGATGATAATGGGTATGTAATGGCAACACTTCCTGCTAATACGGATAAGGATGTTCCAGTAATCGGCTTTTTAGCACATTTAGATACGGCAACAGACTTTACTGGGAAAAACGTAAAACCACAAATTCATGAAAATTTTGATGGCAATGCGATTACGTTAAATGAAGAGCTAAATGTTGTGTTAACGCCAGAACAGTTCCCAGAGTTACCATCATATAAAGGACATACGATTATTACAACAGATGGTACGACACTTCTAGGAGCAGATGATAAAGCAGGTCTGACTGAAATTATGGTTGCAATGAACTATTTAATACATAATCCGCAAATTAAACATGGGAAAATAAGAGTAGCATTTACGCCGGATGAAGAAATCGGTCGTGGGCCAGCGCATTTTGATGTAGAAGCGTTTGGTGCATCATGTGCTTATACGATGGATGGAGGGCCATTAGGTGGTTTAGAGTATGAAAGCTTTAATGCTGCAGGTGCTAAGTTAACGTTTAACGGAACGAATACACATCCTGGAACAGCGAAAAATAAAATGCGTAACGCAACTAAACTTGCTATGGAGTTTAATGGGCATTTACCAGTAGAAGAGGCACCAGAATATACAGAAGGCTATGAAGGATTCTATCATTTACTTTCATTAAATGGTGATGTTGAACAAAGTAAAGCGTATTATATTATTCGAGATTTTGATCGTGAAAATTTTGAGACGCGTAAACATAACGTTGAAAATATTGTGAAGCAAATGCAAGAGAAGTATGGACAAGATGCAGTCGTTTTAGAAATGAATGATCAATACTATAACATGCTTGAAAAAATTGAACCAGTGAGAGAAATTGTTGATATTGCATATGAAGCGATGAAAAGCTTAAATATCGAACCAAACATTCATCCGATTCGTGGTGGAACAGATGGATCACAATTATCGTATATGGGATTACCAACGCCGAATATTTTCACAGGTGGTGAAAACTATCACGGTAAATTTGAATATGTTTCGGTGGATACGATGGAAAAAGCTGTTCAAGTTATTGTGGAAATCGCAAGACGATTCGAAGAACAAGCTTAAAAAAGAACCAAGTAGTGCGGATGCGCTACTTGGTTTTTTAGTATAATATCCGCCACAAATAAAAAGTTGCGTAAGACTCCCAGTTGGTCCAATTTACCGCAAAATCTTTTATTTCACGTTTAGTCGGTTTACTTTCAGAACCTGTTATATATTTAATTGCATTATGCAAACCAACATCGTCAATCGGAAAAGCGGAAGGAAATCGTAAACAGCGCATTAAAACATAGTTGGCAGTCCACGGCCCTATACCATGTATAGCAGTTAATTGCTTTTCAGCTTGTTTCACGTCTTGTATTTGCAGTAAAGCTTCTTTTGATAGTTTTCCTTCTGTAATAAGCTTTGCAATACCGATTATATATTCACATTTTCTAGTCGTCATTTTTAAGTTTTTGAGATCCTCTACGTGTAAATTGGCAATTGTTTCAGGAGAAGGGAATATCCAATGTTTTCTATCATTCCACTCTACATAACTTCCAAAGTGTTCGACTAATCTTCTTTTTAGTGTATAAGCATATGTGAGGTTAATTTGCTGACCGATAATTCCCCAGGAAAGTGCTTCAAATAAGTCTGGAATACCTAAAGTGCGAAGGCCATAATATTGTTCAATTGGTCTTTGAAGGAGTACATCATGTTTAGCTAATGTATAAAAGGGAGCTAAATCAGTAGTTAAATCAAACCACTCTTTCACATAGTGAGCTACAGCTTCGCATATCGATTCTTCAGATGTATATAATTCTTCTAAAAAACGTATTTGGATATGTCCATCCATATTCATACTAATTTCCACCAAAGGATTTACATCCTGAACAGGGATCACTTTATAAATTTTGTTATCTTCAATGTGGAACATACATTCATTGTTAGAGCGCGATAGATAGCGTAAATTTTCTTGGAAACTAAATTCTGTTGGAACTACTAAAGTTAATGCGCTAGTATGTTCTGCTGTCATATGCATTTTACCTGCGACTTTTCTAATGTAAGTAATTCTTTCTTCATTGCTAATCCACCTCTAAATCCGGTTAATTTACCATTCTTTCCAATAACACGATGGCAAGGAATCGTAATGAGAAGAGGGTTGGCAGCAATAGCGGTAGCAACAGCACGTACAGCCGTAGGCTTTTGCATTCTTTCAGCAATTTCTGAATAAGAATATGTTTTCCCATAAGGAATTTCACGTACCGTATTCCAAACAGATAATTGAAAATCAGTTCCGTAAGCATCGATAGGGAATGTAAAAGTTTCTCGTTTACTTTCTAAATACTCGGTAACTTCTTTCGCATATGATTGCAGATAATTTGGATTACAGGCCAATATATATTGTGGCAATTTTTTTCTAGCCCATATATTTAGTTCTTCAAAATTTTCATCTTGTGATCCAATGAAGCATAGCCCATTTTCTGTTGCAGCAATATGAAATTGCCAATTTTTATGTGTAAGTAGCGTCCAATAAATAAATTTATTTTTGTTGGAATTCATTATTATATCCTTCTTTCATTTCGTTCTTTTTTCGATATTCAGTAGGAGTAAATCCAGTTTTCTTTTTAAATAAAGTTGCGAAATACTCGGGGTTTTCTATCCCGACAGCAGTACTAATTTCTTTAATGGATTGATTTGTTTGTAATAGCTGTTCTGCTGCTTTAACAATCCTGAATTGTAGTATATATTCTATTGGACTTATTCCTGTTGTTTTTTTGAAAGTACGTTGTAAATGAAATGGGCTACCATGACACATTTCTGCAAGTATGTCGAGAGTTAATAATTCATCGAAGTGTTTTTCAATATAATTTTTAATTTGTTCTATCCACTCTTCATTAGGTAAAGTGAGCCCATTTGGCTTACAACGTTTGCACGGGCGAAAGTTTTCACTTAATGCTTGCTCTGCATGATGAAAAATTCGTACATTGTTTCTATTCGGTATTCTTGATTTGCATGAAGGCCGGCAAAAGATTCCGGTTGATTTCACAGCATAAAAGAATTTGCTATCATAGGAAGAATCATTATGAATAATTGCTTGCCAATGCTCATTTGTTAACGTAACTCCTTCATTGTGCAAAGAACATCACCTCTGAAATTAGTATAACCTGAATAAAGTGCGTATGTATGTATTCACAAATGTAAGAGCAAGATTACAAAGATGAAGATATGATTGTTTTTCTATTTTGTGATAGCATGAAATTTGGAAATAAACATCAAGAGGAGGACTATAGGTGAAGTTAATTTCGTGGAATGTAAATGGTTTGCGAGCAGTTATCGCAAAAGGTGGATTTTTAGAATATCTTGAGGAAGCAAATGCTGATATATTTTGTTTACAAGAGATTAAACTACAAGATGGGCAAATTGATTTAAATCCAGAGGGATATTATACATACTGGAATTATGCTGTGAAAAAAGGCTATTCAGGAACGGCTATTTTCACGAAAAAAGAACCGCTTTCTGTTACATACGGTTTAGGCATCGAAGAGCATGATCAAGAAGGCCGAGTTATTACTGTAGAATTCGAAGGTTTTTATATGATAACGTTATATACACCAAATTCAAAACGTGGATTAGAACGATTAGATTACAGAATGAAATGGGAAGATGATTTCCGGGCGTATATAAAACGGTTAGATGAGAAGAAACCAGTTGTTTTTTGCGGTGATTTAAACGTTGCTCATAAAGAAATCGATTTAAAAAATCCAAAAAGTAATCGTAAAAATCCTGGATTTTCTGATGAGGAACGAGAGAAATTCACACGTATTTTAGAAGAAGGATTTATTGATACATATCGTTATCTGTATCCTGATCAGGAAGGCGCATACTCATGGTGGTCGTATCGTATGGGAGCGAGAGCAAAAAATATTGGATGGCGTTTAGATTATTTTGTTGTTTCCAAAAGAATGAAAGACCAAATAACAGAGGCGAAAATTAATAGTGAAGTAATGGGATCAGACCATTGTCCAGTTGAATTACATGTAAATTTCTAAAAAAAGAAGTATCTTCCTGATAATAGGAGATACTTCTTTTTTGATTCAGTTTGTTAAAATTTTTCAAATCATTCTTGAAATTATTTCATATTAAATATATACTTAGTAACGATAATCATTATCAGTATAAAGGTTATCAGTGGATGAGGTGTAAAAGAATTATAGTTTAGGGGAAGTGAACGAGAATGAGTTCTGGCTAGAATTATTAATCTAATGAAATATATGTGTAAGACAAGTTTCATATAGTTAATTTTTTATTGAAAATTCGAGAGGAGATATATAAAGATGAACAAGAAGTTATTTACATTAGGGATGGTTACAGTTTTAAGTGTAGGGTTAGCAGCATGCAATAGTGCGGATAAGACTTCAGGAGAGCAAAAGCAACAGACAAAAGCTACGGAAACGAAAAAAGACGAAAAACGAAAAATTACATATTTAGGTAAAGAATATACAGTGCCAGCAAAAGTAGATAAAATTGCAACAGCTAGTTTAGAGTCAATGGAAGATGCGGCAGTACTTGGAATTAAACCAGTAGGTGCTATTACTGTAGGTGGTAAATTACCGAAGTATCTTGAGAAAGATTTAGAGGGTGCGAAATCTGTTGGTGAGAAAATGGAGCCGAATTTTGAAACATTACTTCAATTAAAACCAGATGTTATTACATCAAGTACGAAATTCCCAGCAGAAACAGCTGAAAAATTTACGAAAGTAGCGCCTACATTCCCGGTATCACACGTTTCAACAAATTGGGAAGATAACTTAAAGTTAATGGGAGAATTAACTGGTAAAAAAGATAAAGCAGAAAAAATTATTAAAGATTACAATGCAGATGCTGAAAAAGCAAAAGCAAAACTAGGAGATAAGTTAAAAGACAAAAAAGTACTTGTCATTAGACTAAGAGCAAACGAATTATTCCTATATCCAGAAGGAGTATATTTCAACCCTGTAATTTATAAAGATCTTGGATTAACTGCTCCAGAACAACTGAAAACTGTAAAAGCACAAGAGAAAATTTCGTTTGAAAAACTTGCTGAGCTTAACCCGGATTATATTTTCTTACAATATGAGACAACTGAAAATAAAAATCCGAAAGTACTAGAAGAAATTGAAAAGAATCCAATTTGGCAAAGTATGAATGCTGCGAAGGAAAAGAAAGTATTTGTAAACGTTGTGGATCCAATGGCACAAGGTGGTACAGCTTGGAGTAAAACAGCATTCTTAAAAGAAGCAGTGAAAAATTTATCTAAATAATACAATAAGTAAGGTGCGTTGAATGATATGCAGAAAACAAATGCAGTGCCAGTAACCATATTATGTATAGCACCCATACTCATCTTATTTACAGTTATACTTTCTATTTTGTATGGGGCGAAAAGTATTGATGCTGAAACAGTGTGGAACGCATTATTTCATTTTGATTCAAGCGATGTAAATCATAATATTATTATTACTTCACGTTTACCAAGGGTAGTTGCAGCTCTTTTAGTCGGAGCATTTCTAGCTATATCAGGAGCACTTATGCAGGGGATGACAAGAAACTATCTTGCATCCCCTTCTATTATGGGTGTGACGGATGGGGCAGCCTTTGTTATTACACTTTGTATGATTTTTCTTCCGGGAATGTCATCAATAGGCATGGTTGTATGTTCAATGATTGGTTCTGCACTAGGGGCAGGTATCGTGTTTGGTTTTGGTTCGCTCCTTCAAAATGGCTTATCGCCAGTTAGGTTAGCGATTATCGGAACAGTTATCGGAACATTTTTAAGCAGTGTATCGGCCGCGATGGCTTCGTATTTCCAAATTTCTCAAAATGTTAGTTTTTGGTTTAATGCAAAGTTAGATCAAGTGGACCCTAATGTCATTAAGATTACGATACCGTTTGGGATAATTGGAATCATTTTAGCACTGTTAATATCAAAATCTATTACGATTCTTTCTTTAGGCGAAGAAGTTTCTATTAATTTAGGGCAACGTACAAAACTAGTTAAAGCGATGGCAATTTTATCAGTTATTTTCTTAACAGGGACAGCAGTTGCTTTAGTCGGGAAAGTAGGTTTTGTAGGTTTAATTATTCCGCACATTACTCGCTTTATAATTGGGGTAGATTATAAGTGGATTTTGCCATGTGCAGGTGTTATTGGTGGCGTCTTCTTAGCATTATGTGACGTTTTGAGTAGATTTGTAAACTATCCATTTGAAACACCAATTGGAGTCGTTACCTCCCTAATTGGAATTCCTTTCTTCCTTTATTTAATCCGTACAAGAGGAGGAGAGAGACATGCTTAAAAGTTCAAGTCAACGTTTCGTAATGACGATGGGGATTATTATATTTTTAATATTATGTGCTATTTATATTAGTTTAACGAATGGTACGTTTGATATTACGATTAAAGATGTATTTAAAACACTCTTTAGAATAGATCCAGTACCAGACCATGATTTAGTTATTTTTGAGTTTCGTCTTCCGCGCATCGTAATTGCTGGATTAGTAGGATTAGGCCTAGGCGTTGCAGGTGCTGTTATTCAAGGGATTACGAGAAATGGATTGGCAGACCCAGGTATTTTAGGAGTAAATGCCGGGGCAGGAACAGCAATCGTCATCTTTATGTTTTTCTTTCAAGGACAATTAAAGAGCACAGACTGGGTTTCTATTATGATGATGCCGATGTTTGGTTTAGTTGGTGGATTAGGTGCAGCTATCATCATTTATCTGTTTTCTTGGAAAAACGGTAAGTTAGATTCGCAGCGTCTTTTATTAACAGGGATTGCAATTGGATCAGGATTTGGAGCGTTTTCTATGTACCTATCACTCAAAATGAAGTCAACTGATTTCGAGATGGCTGCAGTTTGGGTGTCGGGAAGCATATATAATGCAAACTGGAAGTATATTATTGCAATGTTGCCGTGGCTTATCATATTAATTCCGCTTATACAAAAGAAAGCTTATTTATTAGATTTATTTCAATTGGAAGAAACGAGCATTACAAGTTTAGGTGTTTCAGTAGAAAGAGAGAAATCTATTTTACTACTAAGTAGTATCGGACTTGTCAGCGCATGTGTTGCAGTTTCAGGAAGTATTGGTTTCATTGGACTAATGGCACCGCATATAGCGAAAAGGCTTGTCGGTATTCAGCATAAGCATATCATTCCTACGTGCGGAGTAATCGGAATGTTCCTTGTAATTGCTTCAGACTTTATTGCAAAAACAGTCTTCACACCTGTAGAGTTACCAGTTGGAATCGTTATTTCTATTGTCGGTGTACCGTATTTCTTATATTTACTTTATAAGGCGAAAGCGTAAGAGGAGGAATAAAAGTGAGTATTTTAAGTGCAAAAAATTTAGAAACGAGTTATGAAAAGCTTACAGTGTTTCGCGATTTAAATGTGGAAATACAAGAAGGAAAAATAACGACAATTATAGGACCAAACGGCTGCGGTAAATCCACACTGTTAAAAACGATGGGAAGAATTTTAAAGCAAAAGAGCGGTAAAGTATATTTACAAGGACAGGATTTAAATACAATTCCAACGAAAGAAATTGCGAAGCAGTTAGCGTTACTTCCGCAAACTCCAATTGCGCCAGGAGAGCTTAAAGTAGAAGAGTTAATTTCCTATGGACGCTATCCACATCGAAATAACGTAAATAAGTTAACTTCAAAAGATAAAGAAATGATTGATTGGGCATTAGAAATAACGAAAACTTCTGAATTTCGAACGAGACAAATTGCAAATTTATCAGGTGGTCAAAGGCAAAAGGTATGGCTAGCGATGGCTTTAGCACAAGAGACAGAAGTGTTACTACTAGATGAACCAACGACATATCTTGATATGTCTCATCAATTAGATGTATTGCAAATTGTGGAGAAGTTAAATAAAGAACATAATTGTACAGTTGTAATGGTACTACATGATATTAACCATGCAGCAAGGTTTTCAGATGAGATTATTGCAATGAAGGAAGGGGAAATCGTTACAACTGGTATCCCAGAAGAAATCATTACAAATGAAGTGTTAAAAGAAGTATTTCATATTGATGCGCGTGTCATGATTGATCCGTATAATGGATCTCCCGTTTGTTTTGGGTACGATAGTGTTGTCGCTCAAGAAGAGAAAGTAGAAATATATGTAACGAGTTAAGGGGGAGGGATATAAGATGAATACTACTATTGAAAAACAGCAGATTATAACAACTAATACAGAACAGTGGAAAATGTATTCGAAATTAGAAGGTAAGGAATATCAAATTCATATTTCAAAACCGAGGCAACCAGCGCCAGAGTCAGGATATTCTGTTATATACGTATTAGATGGCAATGCCTTTTTTCAAACATTCCATGAAGCGGTTAAAATACAAGCAGTTAGAGCAGAAAAAACAGGTGTTTCACCAGCCGTTATAGTAGGTATTGGTTATCCAATTGAAGGGGCATTTTCAGGTGAAGAAAGATGCTATGATTTTACTCCTAGCATAATTTCAAAAAATGCCCCTTTAAAACCAGACGGTAAACCGTGGCCTAAAACAGGAGGAGCAAATAATTTCTTTACTTTTATTGAAGAAGAATTAAAGCCGCAAATTGAAAAGAATTTTGAGATTGATAAAGGAAAACAAACGTTATTTGGGCATTCACTAGGTGGTCTATTTGCTTTACATATACTATTTACAAACGTAAATGCTTTTCAAAATTATTTTATTAGTAGTCCATCTATTTGGTGGAATAACCAATCTGTGCTTGAAAAAGAAGAGAACCTTATAAGTGAATTGAATAGTGCCAAGTTTGAAACGGGGGTGTTCCTTACAGTTGGGTCACTAGAACGAGAGCATATGGTTTTAGGAGCAAACAAATTGTCAGAGCGCCTTCTCCAAGTAAAACACGATCAGTTTAGATTTACGTTTTATGAGGCTGAAGGGGAGAATCATGCATCAGTTGTGCCCACATCTTTAAGTAAAGGATTAAGATTTATTAGTCACGTATAGAAGATGGAAAAAAGGTAAGCAATTGCTTACCTTTTTTCATTATTGTTTAAAGGCAACGTATCCATCAATTAAAAAGCTACTGAAAAAGCGAGTGATGTGAGTAAAGCTACATTCCTCCATAATAGTTAGAAGATTCGTTTCGGGAATAGGGAATATTTCCGTTTCAAAAGAATTTTCAAATCGGTTCCAATCTTGTAATGGAATTTGATTTTGCATCATATGGTTGCGCCAAGCATTTAATTGTGCAGAAAACATACTTGTGTGGGGTATACCATTTATTGAAGAGAGAAAGAATGGAGCACCGGGCTTTAAGCGACTACTAATTTCATTAAGTAACTCTTTTTTCTCCTTCATAGTTGAGATGAAGTGAAGAACAAGCATACAAGTAGCAGCGTCAAATAATGAATTGGTTAATAATGAATGTACAGTTCCATGTACAAAGTGAATTGGATTTTGTATGCCTTCGTTTTCAATTCTTTTTTTAGCTAACTGTAGCATGCTTTTAGATGGATCAACACCTGTAAAAGATAAGTTGCTATTTTGTTTACCTATTGAGAGAATTTCTTGTCCACCACCAGCACCTATAACTAGTAAATTTGGATTCATGTTTTCTTTAGGGAGTGTCGTAAATAAAAAATGGTTCACCATTTCATAAAGGGTAAAATATCCAGGGATTTTCAACGGAATTGTTCGTTCATATGTATGTACAGTACGATCATTCCAGCTCATTTTTTAGCCTCCTCTTTACAATAAGTTTCACTTTATTATGAAATGAAATGGTTAGAGGAAACAATCCCATAAATCTGGGGGGAAATCAAGATGCTTTATGAACAGGCAACGAAAGAAATAACAGTGTTGATGAAAAGTGAGAGATCAATTAGACAATTTCAAAAAGAGTTTTTAAATATTTTAAAAAAGGTAATTCCTTTTGATGCTTCCTGTTTTACCGCTATAGACCCGCGCACATTTTTATCAACCGGGGCATATACAGATCGAAGAATTGAACAACTGCATTCGCAGTTATTTATGAATGAATTTTTAGAGGATGATTACAACAAATTTAAAGACTTAGCACGAAATCCTCCTCATGTTGGTGCGATGTGTATTATCACAAATGATAACCCAATAAAAAGTACTAGGTATCGAAACATTTTAAAACCAGCTGGTTTTATAGATGAAGTAAGAGTGGTTTGTATGAGTAAAGGAAAATGTTTTGGACATTTAAGTTTGTTTCGAGATAAGACAAAAGTATCTTTTCAGCATGATGAATGTAAGTATTTATCGAAGGTTGGTTTATTGGCAGGAGATACTTTAAGAACATCCTTTATAATCAGGTCAGAAGAACAAGTAAAAGTAGTAGGAAGGGGCATGATTGTATTAAATGAAAATCTTAGACTAAATTATTGGGATGAAACAGGATACATATGGTTATCCAACTTTAGAAAATATGAACAATTGAATGAAGATGACATTCCGAGGCCGATACGGGCAGTTTGTTCGCAAGTAAAAGCGAATGAAACTAATAAAGAAGCAACAGTCTGTATAAGTTTAACGTGTGGGCAATTTTTGGTTATTCGTGCGAGCAGGCTAGAAGGCTATAGTAGTTGTCATACAGGATATAGGGTTTTGTTCGAAAGTGCACGGCCAGAAGAAGTTTTTCCACTTCTTGCAGATTCTTATTGTTTGTCTCAAAGAGAGAAAGAAGTGATAGTAGGAATTGTTAGAGGGATGTCAACGAAAGAAGTGGCAAAAGAATTGTGTATTTCTACGTATACAGTTCAGGATCATTTCAAGTCAATTTTTGAAAAGGTCGGAGTATGCAGTAGAAACGAACTTATATGGGAGCTCTTTACAAAGTTTTGTTTTTCTCAGGACGAATACTAAAAGAAAAACGGTTTGATTTATTCGGTATTAACAATCGGAAAGCTCATAAGATGGATAGCTGCGGGTTAATAATCAGTGGGATTTTTAGTATAAACGAGAAACATTCAAATAAACATTTGAATGTTTCTCGTTTATACTGTATACTACATACATAATCAAATATGTATTTGAATAAGAGGTGTTACATATGAAGGAAGAGCATTGCGAGCTTTGTTATCATGATGAGAAGAAAGTAAAACATGCAAGTGACATGCTTGAGAAAGAAAATATAAGTAGTGTAGCGAAAATGTTTAAGGCGCTTGCAGATGAAACACGTTTGAAAATTGCTTATGCGTTGTATACGGAAAAAGAGCTTTGCGTGCGTGATGTCGCAAGCATTATTCATAGTAGTATTGCAACAGCTTCACATCACTTAAGACTATTACAAACGATAGGATTGGCGAAAAAGCGTAAAGAGGGGAAACTTGTTTTTTATTCATTAGATGACTCCCACGTAAATGGATTAATTGAATTAGCGTTTAGTCACAGTAGTGAAATGAAGCATAAAGATCTTGATATGTAATTATGCATTTTCATAAAGATACTTCTTTATGAAAATGCAACTTTAAAAAGAGAGGAGATAATAAGTATGGTAAAGCTAGTTTTAATACGACACGGACAAAGTGAATGGAATGTTGAAAATAGGTTTACAGGTTGGACGGATGTTGATTTATCTAGTAAAGGTTTGGAAGAAGCAAGAGAAGCCGGAGTAATGCTGAAAGCTAATGGTTTCTCATTTGATATCGCATATACATCTGTTTTGCGAAGAGCGATGCGTACTTTATGGATTACTCTCGAAGAAATGGATTTGATGTGGATACCTGTTCATAAAACATGGAAATTAAATGAGCGACATTACGGTGCGCTTCAAGGATTAAATAAGGAAGAAACAGCGAGAAAATATGGGGATGAACAAGTAACCTTATGGAGACGTTCAACAAATGTACGCCCACCAGCACTTACAAAAGATGACGAAAGATATGAAGCAGCACATCCGAAATATAGAGATGTAAAAGAGTATGAGTTTCCTCTTACAGAAGATCTAGAAGATACAGAAAAACGAGTTGTTTCATATTGGAATGAAGAGATAGCCCCTAATGTAAAAGGTGGTAAACAAGTAATTATAGCAGCCCATGGCAATACAATACGTGCTTTAGTAAAACATTTAGATCAAATTTCAGATGAAGATATAGAAAATCTAAACATTCCAACAGGAACACCATTGGTTTATGAATTGGATAAAGATTTAAAACCGATAGGCCATTATTATTTAAATAGGGAAATTTGTATACAATAAACACTTTTATATACCCTACCTATGTATTGTATGTTTGTAACGGAGGTGAGTTAAATTGCTACATTATACGGTTGTAAATAAAAAGAATTGTGAGGCATGTGGACTATGTATTTCTATAGCACCTGATATATATCAATTAGACGGAAGAGGAAAATCATTTGGTGTATTAGATAACAACCAAGGAATAATGGGTATTCCAAAAACTTTCTTGCAAGCAATGTTGGCGGCAAGTGACGGCTGTCCAACAAGTTCGATTCAGATAAGAAAAGAGCCATTTGTAAATAAAGTGAAAATTTAATAGTGGAATTATGAAAGACAAAACAAAATTAAAAGGAGGCATTTATATGGGACATCATCACGGTCACCAACATCATGGGCATGCTCACGGGCATTCCCATGGACATCATCATTTTGAGGAGAGTAGGAAAGGAAATAGAAAAGGATTAATTACAGCTTTAGTCATTACAGCAACTATTATGTTCCTTGAATTTTTCGGGGGACTAGTTACAAATAGTTTAGCTTTATTATCAGATTCAGGACATATGTTAAGTGATACAAGTTCATTGTTATTAAGTTTAATTGCTATTGGATTAGCAGCTAGAACAGTTACTTCTACAAAAACGTATGGATATTATCGTTTTGAAATTTTAGCGGCACTAATTAATGGTATTACGTTATTTGTTGTAGCAGGGCTTATCGTATGGGAAGCAATTGATCGTTTTTTTGAACCGCCAACTGTAGCAAGTGGTCCAATGATGTTAATCGCATCAATTGGTTTACTAGCAAATTTAATTAGTGCATGGGCACTTATGAGACAAGGTGACGTGAAAAATAATGTGAATTTACGCAGCGCGTATTTACATGTTCTTGGGGATGCTTTAGGATCAGTGGGCGCATTAGTAGCTGGTGTACTTATGTCATTATTTTCATGGTATATAGCAGATCCAATTATTTCAGTAGTTGTAGCTTTATTAATTTTAAAGAGTGCATGGGGCGTAACAAAACATTCTATTCATATACTTATGGAGGGTACACCGGTTGCAATTGAACTAGAGAAAGTGAAGCAAGCGATTAAAGGAGTAGAAGGTGTACGTGATTTACATGATCTTCATATTTGGACAATTACATCAGGATTAGATGCATTAAGCGTCCATGTAATGATTGATAAAAAGCAAGATGATCAAGAAGTACTTCAAAATATTATCAATATGTTAAAGCAAGAGTTCCATATTGAACATGCTACCATTCAAATTGAAACACTTAATATTAAACATAATGAAATGATTGTCTAGTAACATGCAAACAAAAGGCTATGGAGAATTTCTCCATAGCCTTTTGTTTGTTCAAGTAGAATTGTCCTTTTTGAACGTTTTGTTTCAACTTTTCGTCTAAAGAGACAAAAAGTTGTCACAATTCGGTCACAATTAGCATAAACATAAAATAGACGAAATGAACTTATTTCCAAAAAGCTTGATTCATTCCATTCATGATTAGTAGAGCTGAAAAAGCATGGATTAAAAGTTCACTATATTCTCAAGGAGGTAGATCGTATGAAAACTATTCTTGCTATCGCTGGGCTTATTTGGGTTTTATCACATGGCATTCCAATTTATGAAGGAGAACAAATTCGCAGTGCTCTAAATAAAAATTTTAATGAATATCATATCATTGATCGGCAAGATAATGTTGTGACAGTTCGTGTAAATGACTGTTTTCATACGGTAACCGTTGAAGGAACTTCAGTAGTGGATGATACAAAAGTATGTGATCAGCAGTAATTATATATAGGAAGAAAGAAGTCTCAATTTACACGTGTGAATTGAGACTTTTATATTTGTGATTGAAGTTTTTTTCATAAACAATTATTGACATAACGATTTTATGTTGATAAAATTCAATTCATAAAATATAGATAATTTAATAGATTTTGAATCAGATGAAAATTAAATCTGATTTCTCTTATCCAGAGAGGTGGAGGGACTGTGCCCTATGAAACCCAGCAACCATCAATTTTTACATTGAAATGGTGCTAATTCCTGCAAAGCAAATGCTTTGAGAGATGAGAGAAAGGGATAGTATCGATATATGCATACAAACCTTTCTGCTCATTCTAAGGGCAGAAAGGTTTTTTGTTGTTCTACTGTGAGTGAAGACTATTCTGAGGGGAAATAGAGCGATTTATACAGTCCGTGTGCAGGAGGAATAACGATGTGAAAATCAATGAACCAATTTGTGCATGTCCTAGTGTTGTTCTAATAAAATGGATTATTGATTTGTTACAGCGTGAATTAATAAATAAATACATAAAAGAAGAAGGGTGTTTACAACATGAAAAAACTATTACTATCAGGACTTATTACAACGGCAATTTTTGGTTTAACTGCTTGTGGAGGAAAAAGTGAAGATAAGCTTGTTGTTGGTGCTTCTAATGTACCTCATGCAGTTATTTTGGAAAAAGCAAAACCATTACTTGAGAAAAAAGGTGTGGAACTAGAAATTAAAAAATTCCAAGATTACGTATTACCAAATAAATCATTGGCAAATAAAGAATTAGATGCAAACTATTTCCAAGGTATTCCATACCTAGAGAAAGAAATGAAAGACAAAAAATATGATTTTGAAGTAGCTGGAAAAATACATATTGAACCAATCGGTTTATATTCTCAAAAATATAAAAATCTAAAAGAGCTTCCAGATGGTGCAACAATTATTATGAGTAATGCAATTACTGATCATGGACGTGGTTTAGCGATTTTACAAAAAGAAGGTATTTTAAAAATTAAAGATGGTATAGATCCTGTAAAAGCAACCGTAAAAGATATTGCGGAAAATCCAAAAAATTTGAAATTCAAAACAGACATTGAGCCTG
This sequence comes from Bacillus mobilis, assembly GCF_001884045.1. GTDB lineage: Bacteria > Bacillota > Bacilli > Bacillales > Bacillaceae_G > Bacillus_A > Bacillus_A mobilis. The sequence goes on from NZ_MACF01000046.1 coordinate 601,038, forward strand.
GTTTATTAACACAAATGTATAAAAATAAAGAAGGTGATGCTATTTTAATTAATGCTAACTATGCGATTGATGCAAAATTAAATCCAAGAAAAGATGCAATTGCGATTGAAGGTAAGGATTCTCCATATGTAAACGTAGTTGCAGTTCGTAAAGGTGACAAAGATAAGAAAGAAATTAAAGCACTTGTAGAAGTATTACATTCGAAAGAAATTGAAGATTTTATTAATAAGGAATATAACGGTGCTGTTATTCCTGTAAAAGAATAAGTTTGAAAACTAAGGAATTGAGTTTTTTACAACTACGTATTTTATAACTGGTGAAAATTAATTGTTATATTAAGGGCTACTAAGGTAGCCCTTTTATATTTGCAACGAAAATTTGTCAGGGAATGTACATTAATGGAGGATTTAGTTGAAGAATATAGCACAAAAGTGATTAAACATTTTACTTTATTAAGTTTTGATGGAGAATGTATTGTTTTTTGAAAAAAGGAAAGGGTATCATGATAATTGAGACTGAGAGGCTAATAAATTGTTAAGAATAAGCATAGAGTGGAAATATACTCTTATGGGGTATCATACGTAGATAATTAGTGCTATAATTGGTATACTCGTAAAAGCAATTGTTTTATTGGATGAAGAGAAACTTTAAGAAGGTGATAATATGGATCATAAAGAGCATGAAGCGGTAACACATAGATCAGAAAAAGAAAAAGAACAAATTATAAATAGATTAAAGAGAATTGAAGGACAAGTCCGCGGTATTCAAAATATGATTGAAAATGATCGTTATTGCGTGGATATTTTAGTGCAAATTTCAGCGATTAATGCAGCGATGAAAAAAGTAGGAATGGGTGTATTAAAAAACCATACAAGTCATTGTGTTTCAGGTGCCATTAAAGATGGCAATGGTGACGAAGCAATTGAAGAATTAATGACAGTATTTGAACGTTTTTCAAAAGCGTAAAAACAAGCTAGTATGTAACTGGCTTGTTTTTTGTTTACCTTCATATAGGATTTAGGGGTATTGGTGTGAAAAAATGTGTGTAAAATAAACTTTTAGAAAATAATTGAAAAATCATGATACAAAACCATTGATTACCTTAGGGGGGTATGGTAAAATGAAATTGTGATTAACAAACAATGAAGAAACAAGAGGAGGATTTTAAATGGAACAGTTAACATTACAAGTTGAAGGTATGTCTTGTGGACATTGTGTAAATTCAATTGAAAGCAGCGTGAAAGAACTAAACGGTGTTGAACAAGTGAAAGTTCAATTGGCAGAAGGAACTGTTGAAGTTACTATCGACTCATCAGTTGTAACGTTAAAAGATATCGTTGCTGTAATTGAAGATCAAGGATACGATGTTCAATAATTATTTTTAGATATGGAAATAAATCGTACTTTATAGGAAGTACGATTTATTTTGTTAATAATTATACCTTATGAGGGTATATAGAGGTGAGAGACATGAATGAACAAAAAGAGGCCAATCTTCAAATATCAGGAATGACATGTGCGGCATGTGCGAATAGAATTGAAAAAGGTCTGAAAAAAGTAGAAGGTGTTCATGATGCAAATGTAAATTTTGCACTTGAAAAAACAAAAATAATGTATGATCCCCAAAAGACAAATCCGCAACAATTTAAGCAAAAAGTTGAATCGTTAGGATATGGAATTGTCAGCGATAAAGCAGAGTTTACTGTTTCAGGGATGACATGCGCAGCATGTGCCAATAGAGTAGAAAAGCGTTTAAATAAGTTAGAAGGTGTGAACGGAGCGACAGTGAATTTCGCTTTAGAATCAGCTACAGTAGATTTTAATCCTGATGAAATTAATGTAAATGAGATGAAGAGTGCAATTACGAAATTAGGATATAAATTAGAAGTGAAATCAGATGAGCAAAATGGATCAACTGATCATCGCTTACAAGAAATTGAGCGACAAAAGAAGAAATTTATCATTTCGTTTATTTTATCATTTCCGTTATTGTGGGCAATGGTAAGTCATTTCTCATTTACATCGTTTATTTATTTACCTGATATGCTTATGAACCCTTGGGTGCAGCTAGCTCTTGCAACTCCAGTTCAGTTTATCATTGGTGGGCAGTTTTATGTTGGGGCTTATAAAGCGTTACGTAATAAAAGCGCTAATATGGATGTTCTCGTGGCACTTGGAACGTCTGCAGCGTATTTCTACAGTGTGTATTTAAGTATTAGGTCGATTGGTTCTTCGGAACATATGACAGACTTGTATTTTGAAACGAGTGCAGTACTTATTACATTAATTATTTTAGGTAAATTATTTGAGGCGAAAGCAAAAGGACGCTCGTCAGAAGCAATTAAAAAATTAATGGGATTACAGGCGAAAACCGCTACTGTTGTACGAGATGGAACAGAAATAAAAATTTTAATTGAAGAAGTGGTAGCTGGTGATATCGTTTATGTGAAACCAGGGGAAAAAATCCCGGTAGATGGGGAAATTGTAGAAGGAAAGTCAGCAATTGATGAATCGATGTTAACGGGAGAGAGTATCCCGGTTGATAAAACAATTGGGGATGTAGTAATCGGTTCTACAATAAATAAAAATGGCTTTTTAAAAGTGAAAGCAACTAAGGTAGGAAGAGATACTGCATTAGCTCAAATTATTAAAGTAGTAGAAGAGGCTCAAGGTTCAAAAGCTCCTATTCAAAGGGTAGCAGATCAAATTTCAGGTATTTTCGTACCGGTTGTAGTTGTGATTGCTATTATCACATTTGCAGTGTGGATGCTATTTGTTACACCTGGTGATTTTGGCGGAGCACTTGAGAAAATGATAGCCGTACTTGTTATCGCTTGTCCGTGTGCATTAGGTCTTGCAACGCCTACGTCTATTATGGCGGGATCAGGAAGATCGGCTGAGTATGGCATTTTATTTAAAGGCGGGGAGCATTTAGAAGCAACCCACCGATTAGATACAGTTATTCTAGATAAAACAGGTACTGTGACAAATGGGAAGCCGGTGTTAACAGATGTAATTGTAGCAGGTGGATTCCATGAAGAAGAAATACTACGTTTAGTAGGTGCGGCAGAAAAAAATTCTGAACACCCACTTGCAGAAGCGATTGTAGAAGGAATTAAAGAAAAGAAAATTGATATCCCAAGTTCAGAAACGTTTGAAGCAATTCCAGGATTCGGTATCGAATCAGTTGTAGAAGGAAAACAATTATTAATTGGTACACGTCGATTAATGAAGAAATTCGATATTGATATTGAAGAAGTTTCTAAATCGATGGAAGCGCTAGAACGAGAAGGAAAAACAGCGATGCTTATTGCGATCAATAAAGAATATGCTGGTATAGTTGCCGTTGCGGATACTGTAAAAGATACTTCAAAAGCAGCTATCGCAAGACTTAAGAAAATGGGTCTAGACGTTGTTATGATTACAGGAGATAATACACAAACCGCTCAGGCAATCGCTAAGCAAGTTGGTATTGATCACGTAATTGCAGAAGTATTACCAGAAGGAAAAGCAGAAGAAGTGAAAAAACTGCAAGCGCAAGGTAAGAGAGTAGCAATGGTTGGAGATGGAATAAATGATGCTCCTGCACTTGCTACGGCGGATATCGGTATGGCAATTGGAACCGGAACGGATGTAGCGATGGAAGCGGCAGATATTACGTTAATCCGTGGTGACTTAAATAGTATTGCGGATGCAATCTTTATGAGTAAGATGACGATAAGAAATATTAAGCAAAATTTATTCTGGGCACTAGCTTATAACGGCTTAGGAATCCCGATTGCCGCGTTCGGTTTCCTGGCACCTTGGGTTGCTGGAGCTGCGATGGCATTTAGTTCTGTATCCGTTGTATTAAATGCATTACGACTGCAAAGAGTGAAATTAAAAAAATAAAAATCTATAGAGTAATTGCATATGCTTTTATACAAAAAACAATACTTATTTCAAAGTATTGTTTTTTTGTTTATATAGAAAGAAAAAAGATATAATAAAGCAGAAATATTGAATACTAGATGGTAGAAAAGTTAAATGATAGTTTAGTAAGGAGGTTTATATATGTTAAAAGACACGATCATTAGAACATTCCATAAAGAGGATTTAGAACAAGTTTTGCAGTTGTTCTATGAAACAGTTCATACAATTAATGCAAAAGATTATAACGTATTACAGCTACAGGCATGGGCACCAGAGCGACTAGATAGAGAAAGCTGGTTACAGTCTTTAGAGAAGAATATTAGTTATATAGCGGATCATACCGGTGTAATAGTGGGATTTGGTGATTATAATGATGAGCATTACGTAGATCGTCTATTTACGCATAAAGATTATCAAGGAAAAGGGATAGCTTCCTACATACTACAGAAGTTAGAAAAAGAAGCAGTAAACGTGGGGCATAGGGAGATATATACAGAGGCGAGTATTACAGCAAAACCTTTCTTTGAAAGTAACGGTTTTATTTGCATAAAGGAACAAAAGAAACAGCATAATGGTCAGATTTTTATTAATTATGTAATGAAAAAAATAGCCCTCTCATAAACGAGAAGGCTATTTTTCATTATTTTACAGCTTCTTTTAGTTCTTTACCAGCTTTGAAAGCAGGTACTTTAGAAGCTGCGATTTGCATTTCTTCACCAGTTTGTGGGTTACGGCCTGTACGAGCAGCTCTTTCGCGAACTTCGAATGTACCGAATCCGATAAGTTGTACTTTTTCACCAGCAGCTAAAGTGTTAGTGATTGATTCTACTACAGTTTGTAAAACTACAGTAGCTTCTTTTTGAGAAATCTCAGCATTTTGTGCTACGTTTTTGATTAATTCTGTTTTGTTCATGTTTTTCACCTCATATGTAAATAATGCTATTTAAGTTGTTATTATAACGTATAAAACATTCGAGAACAAGTGTACGCACATATATTCGTAAAAAAAATGAAATTTGTAATATTTTTTAGAGCTACTGTATAGACAGTTCATTTAAGCAGATACAGATTGTTTCTTTAATTCGGTTTGCTCTGTATTGGAAGGTTGTTTCTTATTATAAGATATGAAATAAGGTAACGCTACAAATAACATACCGCCTACTAAGTTTCCGAAAAAAACAAAAATGAAGTTTGGAAAATATTCAATCCAAGTTAACTGTCCAGCAAAAATTGCAGCTGGGATAACAAACATATTGGCTACAACGTGTTGAAAGCCAATCGCAACAAAAGTCATAACTGGGAACCAAATACCGATAATCTTCCCGATAAATTCTTTACTTCCCATACTGAGCCAAACGGCTAAACAAACGAGCCAATTACATCCGATGGCAGAAATGAAGGCTTGCAGTGGTGTATCTTGTAGTTTAGCTTGTGCAATAGAAACTGTTTTCGCTAAAAAAGCGCCTTCTGTTAATCCGACGATATGACCGAAAAAATAAGCAACGAATACAGCACCTATGAAGTTGCTAAACGTAACAATAATTAAATTTCGTATGAAATGAAATAAAGTAATTTTCTTTTGAAGCCAAGCCATAGAAACTGTCATCATGTTGCCGGTTACTAGTTCACCACCTGCAAGAATAACAAGTATAAGACCGATAGGGAATACAGCAGCGCCTAGAAAACTAGTAAATGATCCCCAAGACTTTGGCATTGTTCCAATAACATGAATATCGAGTAAATACCCTAATGCTATGAAAGCACCACCAAAAAAACCGAGAATTAGCATAGGGAGTAATGATAAATGAGCTTTTTTTCTTCCGGAATTCGCAGCAAGTTCCGTAATTTCTTCTGGTGTAAATACAGACATGAATAATCTCTCCTCAATAAAATGATAGAATGAATAGAAGGAACATTTTTAAAAATCTATGTATTATAAAAATATGTTATGACTTCTGCATAAGTTTGTCAAAGTGAATGGGGTAGAATTGGATATAACTAACATTGTTCATGTTGTCACATTAATGTAACAATAAGGCTGTAGAGTACTTCTAGAGGTGAGAACATGAATCCGCATCATGTAAAAATAGAACAAAAAAAATCAATCATAAAAATATTTATAATCAGTTTTATAAGTATAGTAATGATTTCAGTAAGTTTGTATTTCTATGCGACAGAAATAGAAAGAAAACTAGTAACAGTTACGTGGAATGAAATAGAAGCATCTACAATTCCTAAAGAGTTTAATAATAAAAAGATATTGCAATTCTCAGATGTGCATTTAGGGCCAGAATTTACACTGAAACAACTAGAAAATTTGGTGGAGAAGATGAATGCGTTACATCCAGATATAGTAGTTTTTACAGGGGATTTAATAGATAAGTTTGGATCGTATAAGGCGGAAAGAGAAGAAGCGAAAGGTATATTACAAAAAATACATGCACCCTTAGGGAAATATGCAGTGTTTGGGAATCATGATAGAGGCGGGGGAGGTAGTTTATTTTATAAAAAGTATATGGAGGAAGCTGGTTTCTCTGTGTTAGTAAATGAAATGCAAAAAATTAAAGTAGAAAACGGAAAATATATTACAATATCAGGTTTGGATGATTTCTTATTAGGAAAGCCGCAAATAGATTCGACTTTAAAACATGTGAGACAACAAGATTTCAATATGCTCTTAGTACATGAGCCGGATGTTGTAGACAAAGTAGCTCGTTACCCAGTTGATTTTCAAATGTCAGGCCATAGTCACGGAGGACAAGTTCAAATTCCTTTTATAGGTCCATTAATTACTACAAAATTAGCTGAGAGCTATGTGGAAGGTATGTATGAATTAGGAGGGAAGTATAAGCCGTTACATTTATACGTAAATCGTGGTATTGGGACAACTCGAATGCCTGTTAGATTTTGGAGTGTACCTGAACTTTCAGTATTTGTGTTAAAGCAAAATAGCAACTAGACTATTCAAGAGTAGTAGGACTTTCAGAGAAAGTTCTCTTTTTTTATTAGTTAAACAGGGAATATTATGTGAGTTTTATTTGAAGTGTTAACATGGAAAAGAATCTTTTCATCAAGTAGAAGTGAAAAAGTAATTTACATAAATAAAAAACCAACAATAGATCATTTAAAACCTATTGTTGGTTTTTATATTATTTTTGCAAGGGAATCGCATCAAAATATGTTCTGTAGTTATTAGAGAATTCAAAGTTGTTTTTTGCATCCCAATTAATAGACCAGGACATTAGGCCACGGAATGCAGGATAGCCACTCTGATTTGAAAGTTTATACTTTCCTCCGAAAGGAATTCCTTTAATGATATAATCTAAAGCTTTTTTCATTTCAGTTGGAGAAATATATCCGCCACTTGGAGCGGCAGCTGGTGCTGCAGGAAGTCCAATCATGACTTGATCCGAACGAAGAGCTGGGAAAATGTTATTTGCATTACCACCTACTGGAAAACCATGTAAGAGCATATCTGCCATAGCGACTTCGTAGTCTGCAGTACCTTGATTGTAGTTATTACCGTCAATTCCAATCCCACTACCAGCGTTGTAGTGTTGAACGTGAATGTATGTTAGTTTGTCTTTCACTCCGTAAATAATCGGTAAATATGCACCCCATATGCTTCCATATGCGCTATAACCGCCTTGAACATAAGCTGTTTCAGGAGCCATGCTTAATAGAAAATTTGTACCATAATGATCTGAGATTGTCCGAATAGCTGAAATAAGATTTACGATTTGAGGAGTCGTTGGGTTTTTGAAATTAGTGTCATTTCCGTTTAAGTAAATTCCTGATTCAAGGTCGATATCTATTCCATCAAAACCGTATTTATCAATTAGAGATTGTATGGAATTAATAAAACGTTGCTTAGCGGCATTATTAGGAAGTAAAACGACCCCATTTTGTCCACCTATTGAAAGAACTACTTTCTTTCCTTTACTTTTTAAATAAGCAATATCTGATTTGAATTCTGCATCCGTACCATACACAGGAGAAAATTCAACAGTGGAACGATCACCACCAGTTTCACCGAAAGATACATTGATTACATCCCATTTCGGTGAAACGTCTCTTAATTTAATAATACCAGTACCATTATCGAAGTTATGCCAGTATCCAACGAGTAATTTTGATCCTAAATTGTTTGCTGCTTGTGCTTGAAAGGGAGCTAGCGGTAGCAGTAAGAAAATTACTAAAGTACAACAAATGAATTTGAACTTGTTTAACATATCAACACTCCTATACAAAAAGTTGTCTAGATGTATAATCTTGTTTATTTAATAATATCTAAAAATTCACCCTTTTGTAAGGCGACTATAATTTTCTCAACAATTGTGTATGGGAAATTATTAAACCTAATGAAATAATTTCTGGAGGAGGTCGAATTACGATTGTTAAATTCAGAATATTTTGATATATTTTAAAGTATAGGACAAGATTTTTCGCATAATACTCTTACATAAATTTCAAAATTAAGTTTGGAAGGGGATGTACAAGAGTTGGATAAAAATCTTAAGAAAGACCTCAAAATACGCCACATTACAATGATTTCCATTGGCGGCGTAATAGGAGCTGGTTTGTTTGTTGGAAGTGGTGCGGTTGTGCATTCAGCAGGTCCAGGTTCTATCGTTTCATATGCATTAGCAGGACTTCTAGTTATTTTCGTTATGAGAATGCTAGGAGAAATGGCAGCTATTAATCCGACAAGTGGTTCATTTGCAACATATGCAAGAGAGGCAATTGGTCCATGGGCAGGTTATACAATTGGCTGGCTATATTGGTTTTTCTGGGTAATTGTTATTGCAATAGAAGCTACAGCAGGTGCTGGTATTATTCAATACTGGATTCCAGAAATCCCGCTCTGGTTATTAAGCTTAATATTAACGATTTTATTAACATTGACGAATGTTTTCTCGGTGAAATCATTTGGAGAATTTGAATATTGGTTTTCATTTATTAAAGTAATAAGTATTGTTTTGTTCCTTTGTCTTGGACTAGCTGTTATTTTAGGATTTGTACCAGGAACGGAAGCACCTGGCACTTCGAATTTAGTAGGTCAAGGAGGATTTATGCCAAATGGTATAAGTTCGGTGTTACTTGGAATCACCGTCGTTATATTTTCATTTATGGGATCTGAGATTGTTGCAGTAGCCGCTGGAGAGTCTGCCGAACCTGTAAAAGCCGTAAAAACAGCAACAAATAGTGTAATTTGGCGTATTCTCGTATTTTTCATTGGATCGATCGCTGTAGTTGTTACACTCCTTCCGTGGAATTCGGCGAACATACTAAAAAGTCCGTTTGTGGCGGTACTGGAACATATAGGGATACCAGCGGCAGCGCAAATTATGAATTTTATCGTTTTAACAGCTGTACTTTCTTGTTTAAATTCGGGTTTATATACGAACTCAAGAATGCTTTTTTCAATGGCAGAAAGAGGAGATGCGCCAAAGGCATTTTTGAAATTGAATAGTAGTGGTGTTCCAGTTCGGGCGGTTTTATTTGGAACTTTCTTTGCTTACGTTGGAGTTGTTTTTAGTTACATATCTCCAGATAAAGTATTTTTATTTTTAGTGAATGCATCTGGTGGGATTGCGTTACTCGTTTATCTCGTTATAGCAGTTTCACATTTCAAGATACGTAAAAAAATGGGAAAAGCGGAACAACAAAATTTGAAAGTGAAAATGTGGCTTTTTCCATATGTAACATATGTTACAATTGCTGCGATTATAGCAGTTTTAGTTGCAATGCTCGTAATTGAATCTTTACGTTCACAGGCACTATTAACGATGCTTGTTACTGTTCTTATAATACTTTCTTATTTTATTTTCAATAGAAATAAAAATAGTACAGTGTTGAATCCTAAAAGTAAAAATGAGGAATCTGTTCGATTCTAATTTCTTGTTTTAGAAGAGAGTTACACCCAATCATTGCTATAAAAGAATCATATATAATCATAGAAACAAGTAATTACTATTGTCATAGTGAATATAAACTTTTTTCTTGACTTTTTATACGAAGGCGAGCAAAATGGTAAAAAAGGAAGGGGGGATGACAATGGAAGAGTACGTATTAGAGCTATATAATCTGTTATATACGACAGAATGGCAAGATATTGTTTCGTTTCTAGGAATAATGTTTTGTATGAAAATCGTAATTGTATATATGGAAGAGCAAGGTATGTTCTATTCCTTCTCATCCCCGTTCGATGTGCAGCGCGAGCCGTTGCCAAACTATGCCAAGGTAAATTACGAACAAATTCCTTTTGTTATATTCTTTATGATTCGATTTATAACAGCAATTGTAAAGAAAAAGGAAAGTGACGATGAAGAGTGCCACTCAACTTGTAATATAGCGACTGCTTTTTAAGCTAAATACAAGGAGGAGATTTATATGTGGTTTCGATTTCTTATGATTGGTTTCTTTTCATTAACAGCAATTTCTTTAATGGGATATCAAGTGTCTGAAATTTTTCAAGCATATAGCAATACGTTTTTCAACAAAAACTAATTACATTGCTATTTAAATAATAAAGCGATAAAATCCTTCTTAAGAAGTTTTATTAAGAAGGATTTTTTTCTTTGCTCTGTCTTACTGTGTCAAACTATTGTCACATTTACACTGTGAATAATATGTTAAAATAGTGAGGTTACGTATACATATTTGAAGGAAGAGGAGTGACCATTTTGGTGGATCAATCAACTAATCAGAAAAGCTATGCTCCTATTGTGATAACGCTTTCTGTAATTGTAAATGCGATTATTTTATTTTTGTTCTTTGGACCTGTTGGCTATGAAGGAGAAGTACATTTTGATGTAACAATTTTACCAATGTTAAATGCAATTTTTAATAGCTTTACATTCGTATTCTTATTAGCAGCTTTATACTCGATTATTAAGAAGAATGTGAAAATGCACCGCGGTTTCATCCTGGCAGCATTTACAACGACGTTGCTATTTTGTGTTTCTTATTTATCGTATCATTACTTGGCGCCGGCAACACATTTTGGTGGGGAAGGATTCATTAAATATGTGTACTTCATTATTTTAATTACACATATTATCCTGGCAGCAATTATTGTACCACTTGCATTGTTTGCACTTGTATTTGGTTTTACAAATCAATTAACACGTCATCGTAAAATTGTACGTTGGACGATGCCGATTTGGTTATATGTAAGTTTATCTGGTGTTATTGTTTACTTAATGATCTCGCCTTATTACCAATAAAAAATCTCAGCCTGTAGGCTGGGATTTTTTTGTTAGGCAAATATTTTTGTGAAATGAAAAAAATATGGTATACAAAAGTATAGTTGCTTTTCATATAGAAGGGATGGTAAGGGATATGCAAAATTTTGTATTTCGTAATCCGACGAAACTTATTTTTGGTAAAGGTCAATTAGAACAGTTAAAAACTGAAATTCCACAGTTCGGTAAAAAAGTTCTTCTCGTATATGGGGGAGGAAGTATTAAAAGAAACGGTATTTATGATAATGTACTTTCTATTTTAAAAGATATAAATGCAGAGGTATTTGAATTGACAGGTGTTGAACCGAATCCACGTGTATCAACTGTAAAGAAAGGGATTCAAATTTGTAAAGATAATGGCGTCGAATTCATATTAGCAGTTGGCGGGGGCAGTGTAATCGACTGTACGAAAGCAATTGCTGCTGGTAGCAAATATGATGGAGATGTATGGGATATTGTAACGAAAAAAGTATTTGCTAGTGAGGCGTTACCATTTGGTACGGTGCCTACTCTTGCAGCGACAGGGTCTGAAATGAATGCGGGTTCTGTCATTACAAACTGGGAAACGAATGAAAAATATGGCTGGGGTAGCCCAGTTACTTTCCCGCAGTTTTCGATTTTGGATCCAGTTCATACTGCATCTGTACCGAGGGATCAAACAATTTACGGTATGGTAGATATTATGTCACACGTATTAGAGCAATATTTCCACCACGGAACAAATACAGAACTACAAGATCGTTATTGTGAATCTGTATTAAAAACAGTAATTGAAACCGCCCCTAAGCTTTTAAGTGATTTAGAAAATTATGAGCATAGAGAAACCATTTTATATTGCGGTACTATGGCGTTAAACGGCATTTTAGCGATGGGAGTAAAAGGAGACTGGGCAACTCACAATATTGAGCACGCAGTTTCTGCGGTTCATGATATACCACACGGGGGTGGCCTTGCGATTTTATTCCCGAACTGGATGAAGCATGTCGTAGATGAAAATGTAAGTCGTTTTAAACAGTTCGCTATTCGTGTATTCGATGTAGAAACAGATGGGAAAACTGATCTAGAAATTGCGTTAGAAGGAATTGAGGCGTTACGTCAATTTTGGACTTCAATTGAGGCGCCGGTAACATTAGCTGATTACGCTATTGGGGAAAATGAAATTGATTTAATGGCGGATAAAGCGATGGCTTATGGTGAATTTGGTAACTTTAAAAAATTAAATAAAGACGATGTTTTAAGCATATATAAAGCTTCTTTATAAGTGAATCGAGCAAAGAAACCCATTTGATTGGTATATCAAATGGGTTTCTTTTTTGTTGTTTATAACTGTTTGTGATTGATTTTGATTATTTATGAATGTTTATGATTGATTTTTGTGATCGTTTTCATTATACTGTAATCAAAGAAGAGGTGAATGAAATGTTAACTCCTGAACGTCATCAAATGATATTGCAACTTGTAAAAGAGCTGAAGGTTGTTAAATTACAACAATTAGTGGAAAGAACAGAAAGCTCTGAATCAACAATTCGTCGTGATTTAGCACAATTGGAAAAACAAAGGTTATTAAAAAGAGTTCACGGTGGTGCGGCTGTTTTAACAGGAAAAGGACAAGAGCCGACGATGGTTGAAAAATCATCCAAAAACATTCAAATAAAACAACAAATTGCGAAGCATGCGGCTAGTATTGTTGAACAAGGTGATTGTATTTATTTAGATGCAGGAAGTACGACATTTGAAATGATTCCATTTTTAATAAATAAAGACGTTACTGTCGTTACAAATGGACTTATGCATATTGAAGCTTTAGTTGAAAATAATATTCGTGCATATTTACTAGGCGGAATGATGAAAAGTAGGACGAAAGCTTTAATTGGTGCTATGGCACAGGAAAGTATGCAAAAGTATCGTTTTGATAAATGTTTTTTAGGCGCGAATGGTGTGCATGAACAACTTGGTTTTACAACACCGGATCCAGAAGAGGCGCTTTTAAAACAAATGGCATTAACATTAGCAAACGAAGGATATTTCTTAATTGATGAAAGTAAGTTTTCAGAAGTTGCGTTTGCGAAAATTGCCAATGTTGAAGAGGCAAATATTATTACAAACCATTTAGAAATTGATTTAGAAAAATATAAAAGACAAACCAATGTAATTGAGGCTGATAAACAATGATCTATACAGTTACTTTAAATCCATCTATTGATTATGTAGTACAAGTTAATTCCTTCGATTTAGGCGCGGTAAATCGAGCAAAGAAAGATATGAAATTTCCTGGAGGAAAAGGGATTAACGTTTCTCGCGTTCTTCATCGTTTAGGTGTTGAAAATGTAGCACTTGGATTTACTGGTGGATTTACCGGTCAATTTATTAAAGATGTATTACAGGCGGAAGGTGTAACAACAAACTTCGTCCAAGTAGACGGAGATTCCCGAATTAATGTGAAAATAAAAGGACAAGAAGAGACGGAATTAAATGGGCAAGGTCCTAATGTAACAAAAGAGCAATTTGAACAATTAATGAAACAGATTGAAAGTATGAAGCAGGGAGATTGTGTTGTACTGGCTGGAAGTGTACCGGCGTCTATCTCAACTACTTTTTATGAATCGATTGCAGCGCTCGGAGCTGAAAAAGGTATTCGCGTAGTGGTTGATGCAAGTGGTAGTGCACTGCAGCATGTAATTAAAAATAAACCATTTTTAATAAAGCCTAATCATCATGAACTTGGTGAGTTATTCGGTGTAGAGATTTCCACAGTAGAAGATATTTTACCGTATGGAAGAAAATTAATTGAACAAGGTGTAGAGCATGTGATTGTATCAATGGCTGGAGATGGAGCTTTACTATTTACGGCAGAAGGTATATATGAAGCAACTGTTCCAAAAGGTGTTGTAATTAATTCGGTTGGGGCTGGAGATTCTCTCGTTGCAGGATTTGTAGGGAAATATGAACAGACGAAAGATATTGAAAAGGCATTTCAATATGGCGTTGCAACAGGGAGTGCAACAGCATTTTCAGCTGATTTATGTGAAAAGGAAAAAGTAGAAGAATTATTGTCGCAAGTAATTATAACTAAGCGATAGGGGGAAGCAACATATGAAAATTACAGAACTATTAAAAAGGGATACAGTTATTATAAATTTGACAGCTTCAAATAAAGAAGCTGTCATAGATGAATTAGTTGAGAAATTAGACGGTGCAAATCGTTTAAATAGTAAAGCGGAATTTAAAGAAGCTATTTTAAAGAGGGAGTCACAAAGTACGACTGGAATAGGGGAAGGGATTGCAATCCCTCATGCGAAAACAAAAGCTGTTAAGCAGCCAGCGATTTGTTTTGGTAGAAGTGTAAGCGGTATCAACTATGAATCGCTTGATGGACAGCCAGCGCATTTATTCTTTATGATTGCTGCGAGTGAAGGGGCGAATAATACTCATTTAGAAACGTTATCCCGCTTATCTACTTTATTAATGGATGAAGGATTTCGTAAGCAATTATTAGAAGCAAAGGATGAAGAGGAACTTCTTCGTTTATTTGATGAAAAAGAGAATGAAAAAGAAGAAGAAGAGGTTGAAGTTGCAAAACCAGAAGGAAATGAACCATACGTATTAGCGGTTACGGCTTGCCCAACTGGAATCGCTCACACGTATATGGCGGCGGATAGCTTGAAAGCAAAAGCAGCAGAGCTAGGTATAGCAATTAAAGTTGAAACGAATGGATCAACAGGTATAAAAAACGGTTTAACGAAAGAGGACATTGAACGCGCAACGGCTATAATTGTTGCGGCAGATAAACAAGTAGAAATGAACCGTTTTGCTGGGAAACATGTCATTCAAGTGCCAGTCGCTGATGGGATTAGAAAAACGGAAGCGCTTCTTAATCGAGCTGTAAAACAAGATGCGCCAATCTTTAAAGGAATAAAGGAAGATGGGAAGATAGAGAGCGCCGAGAAAGAAAAAGGGTTAGGAATTTATAAGCACTTAATGAACGGTGTAAGTAATATGCTTCCATTCGTTGTTGGTGGCGGAATTTTAATTGCATTAGCATTTTGGGTTGGTGGTATAAAAGCAGAAGGGCCATTGGCTGAATTGTTAATGTCTATTGGTGGAGGTAAAACAGGGGCGTTTTTATTCCTCGTACCAATTTTAGCTGGATTTATTGCAAGTTCTATTGCTGATCGTCCTGGTTTTATGCCTGGTGTTGTCGGTGGATTTTTAGCAGCACATGCGAATGCTGGGTTTTTAGGTGGATTAATTGCTGGTTTCTTAGCTGGGTATGTTGTTGTAGGATTGAAACGATTGTTCTCAGGATTACCAGTACAGTTAGAAGGAATTAAGCCTGTATTGTTATATCCAGTCTTTGGATTATTGATTACAGGAGTTGTTATGCAAAAAATAGTAATTCCGCCTGTAGTAGCATTGAATGAAATGTTAACAGGATGGTTAAATGGTTTGAACGGTACAAATGCTATATTATTAGGTCTTATTTTAGGTGGCATGATGGCAATTGATATGGGTGGTCCAATTAATAAAGCTGCATTTACATTTGGCATTGCTGCAATAGAAGCGCAGAACTTTGGAATTCACTCAGCAGTTATGGCTGGTGGTATGGTACCGCCGTTAGCGATTGCATTCGCAACTACTTTCTTTAAATCAAAATTTACTGAGGCAGAACGTAAATCTGGTTTAACAAATTATATTATGGGAGCGTCGTTTATTACAGAAGGTGCGATTCCATTTGCAGCTGCAGATCCGATTCGAGTAATAGTAAGTTGTGTTGTTGGTTCAAGTATTGCGGGTGCATTATCTATGTTATTCCAAATTACATTACCAGCGCCACATGGTGGATTGTTTGTTATCGCATTAGTAAATAAACCGGTGTTATATATTTTCTCGATATTGATAGGGACAGTTGTTTCAGCACTTATGATGGGGATTTGGAAAAAGAAAGTTAAATAACACATGAAAAAGGAGGAGCTTTTATTAGCTGCTCCTTTTTATTACAAAAAAGAAGGTTAATAATTGGAGAATGATGGATTTTGGTAAAAGATGTAATGAAATATGAATTTTTTGTAACAAAAAAGTAATACTGTAATTTTTTCTGGAAAAAAATTCTGGTGCTTGTACGTGGAAAATATATGAAAACTATTGGGAATTCTATTGGAAAGAGAATTCATTAATATGGAAATTTATGTTACAACTCATTAATCGCATATTACGAATGGTTTGTAATTGTGTGATTTCTAAAAATCTCAAAAATCTGTTGCTATAATGAAAATACGAAAACAAAGCAAATGGAGGCTATTCATGAAAAAATTATTAGGTATAGCAACAGCAGCAGTTTTTGGTCTTGGGATTTTTGCGGGTTCTGCGAAAGCAGAAACGATTGTAACAACAGACGTATTAAATGTTAGAGAAAACCCAAATGTAGAATCAAAGCTTGTAGGTAAAATGTTGAGTGGAAATACATTAGATGTGGTAAATACAGAAAATGGATGGACAAAAATTAAATTAAATGGTCAAGAAGCGTTTGTGAGTGCTGAGTTTACAAAAAGTACATATTATGTAACAGCGGGCGTGTTAAATGTTCGTGCTGGAGCGAGTACGGACTCTGAAATTCTTGGTAAACTTAATAAAAATGATGTAATTGAAACGACAAATCAAGTTCAAAATGAATGGTTACAATTTGACTATAATGGAAAAACAGGATATGTTCACGTGCCATTTTTAACAGGGACGGCACCTGTGATTGAAAAGAAAGAAGTTGTCACGCAAGAAGAAGCACCGGAAAAAATAAATGCGCCGGTTAAAAATAATAAAGCAGTTAAGAGTAAAGAGTCTGTTAAGAATGTAGAATCAAGTAAACCTGTGGCAAAAGAGAAGACAACTGCGAAACCAGTTGCGAAATCTGCTGAAACAAGTGCGCCTGCTGGTGGACGTGAAATAACAGTAGAAGCGACAGCGTATACAGCGCACCCAAGTGAGAATGGTACGTATGGTGGTCGTGTATTAACTGCAATGGGGCATGATTTAACAGCAAATCCAAATATGAAAGTCATTGCTGTTGATCCTAAAGTGATTCCACTTGGATCAAAAGTATGGGTAGAAGGATATGGAGAAGCGATTGCTGGAGATACAGGTGGCGCGATTAAAGGAAATCGTATTGATGTTTTAGTTGGTTCAGATGGTAGTGCTGATAACTGGGGGCGCAAATCTGTAAAAGTGAAAGTTATAGAGTAGTATATATGTATGAATATGAAATGCGGTTGCTTGAAATTGTATAAGCAACCGCATTTTGTGGATTATTGAAAAGGATAAATCGTTTTACCTGTAATAATTTTATATGCACTGCAAAATTGATTTTGAATATATTCTGTATTTTCATTTTCTGGATGTAATGTTGTTTCTTGGAGAGTAGAATGAAAAGAACGTAGCAAACAATTTAAGGCGAAGTATAATTCTTCTTGTGAGCAATTTTGTTCTTTTGTAGCAGTAGCTAAAATGAGGTCTTTTGTTAAAGATGAAAAATTAATGGTGGATTGTTTCATAGTCAACTCATCCTCTCGAAGGTATTTTTTATCATGTATATGCGGAATTGGACAAACTATGTTCTTTTTTATTTATCCCGCTTTAATGGGCAGTAAGACCCCCACCTCAAAATGCAGCGAAAGCAAAGAAGTTAGGTGGGGGATCAACTGCCCCTAAAAGTCCGATTGGTGAGGGCTGATAATCAGTGGGGGATGAAGAAAACTCCCGCTGATTAAAGTTTCACTTTATAATTTCATGTACCGGAATGAAAGAACTTGCAATCATGCCGTTAAAATTGGTAAGATTGGATATAATCAATAGATGGAGTACATCACATAAAGAGAGTTGAATGATATGGGAGAAGTGCAACGTGAAAAAGTTGCTGTCATCATTGGACCAACTGCTGTTGGGAAGACGAAGTTAAGTATTGATCTTGCTAAAGCGTTGAATGGTGAAATTATAAGTGGAGATTCCATGCAGATTTATCGTACGATGGATATTGGAACTGCAAAGGTGACGAAAGAAGAGATGGACGGAATTCCACATTATATGGTTGATATAAAAAATCCGGAAGAATCATTTTCTGTTGCCGAATTTCAAGAACGTGTTCGTAAGCATATTCGAGAGATTACAGAGCGTGGTAAATTGCCAATTATCGTTGGTGGAACTGGCCTGTATATACAATCTGTTTTATTCGATTATCAGTTTACGGATGATGCTGGTGATACTATATACCGAGAACAAATGGAACAGTTAGCATTAGAACGTGGTGTGGAATATGTACATAAAAAGTTACAAGAAGTAGACCCAGAAAGCGCTGAGCGTATTCATGCAAATAATGTACGCCGTGTCATTAGGGCGTTAGAAATTTTCCACACGACGGGTGAAAAAATGAGTGATCAACTTGAAAAACAAGAAAACGAGTTATTATACGATGTTTCCTTGATTGGCTTGACAATGGATCGAGAAATGCTATACGATCGCATTAACTTGCGAGTTGATATAATGATGGACCAAGGTTTATTAAAAGAAGTAGAAGGATTGTATAATAGCGGGATACGAGATTGTCAATCTATTCAAGCGATTGGGTATAAAGAGATATATGATTATTTTGAGGATCGTGTCTCTTTAGAAGAAGCGGTATCACAATTAAAGACGAATTCACGTCGTTATGCAAAGCGTCAATTAACATGGTTCCGTAATAAGATGGATGTCACATGGTTTGATGTTACAGACGGTGAAAAAACGTCAGAAATTTTACGATACATAGAAGGAAAGTTACAACTAAAGTCGAATAATAGTAAGTAGAGAAAAAGAGGAGGATTCGACATGAAGCAATCAATCAATATTCAAGATCAGTTTTTAAATCAACTCCGTAAAGAGAATACGTTTGTTACGCTGTACTTATTAAATGGTTTCCAGCTTCGTGGATTAATTAAAGGATTTGATAATTTTACAGTCCTACTGGAAACAGAAGGTAAGCAACAGCTTATTTATAAACATGCAATTTCTACATTTGTACCACAAAAAAATGTTTCAATCGAATTAGAGTAGTAATGAATTATTGTACATAACAAAAAAAGAGCGAGTTTCTCGCTCTTTTTTTATTTGCCATAAACAATAGATCGTGGAATTTAAGCGATTCTAAATACAGTAAGACGAATGTTAGTGTTGCCTGTTTCAGGAATTGTAATTTCGCTAAGAGTAGATTTAACAGAAATGTTTGCGCCGGCAGCTAATGTTTCGATCGTAGTGAATGAAAGTGAGTCGCCTATTAGATTTGAAGAGAAGTTGTCAGTTGCGACTGCTCCATTTATTGAAATTCCTACTCCAAGTGGGGCACATCCTGGTGCAGTTGTAGAGATGGATACGCTAATGACATAAATACCAGCGTTGATAACAGTAACTGTATCTGTCCCGTTGAAGATAATGTTGTTTATGTTAATTGCAGTATTAAAAATGAAGTTGTTAAATTGAAGTATTGTTTGCTGAATGTTGTTTGTAACGACAATTGTTGCCACAGGGAAGCTAGGTCCGGTAGGCCCAGTAGGTCCAGTTGGTCCACCAGAAGGTCCGGTAGGCCCAGTAACTCCTATACCAGTAGCGCCGGTAGCACCTGTTGGACCTTGAATACCTTGAGGTCCAGTAGCGCCTGTGTTACCTTGAACACCTTGAGGTCCAGTAGCACCCGTGTTACCTTGAGCACCCTGAGGTCCAGTGGCACCCGTGTTACCTTGAGCACCCTGAGGTCCAGTGGCACCAGTAGCACCTGTGTTACCTTGAACACCTTGAGGTCCAGT
>NZ_MACF01000047.1 GCF_001884045.1 Bacillus mobilis
GTCCCTGTGAGAGTAGGACGTCGCCAAGCAAAAACCTAAGTCGATTCGACTTAGGTTTTTTTGTGTTTGTTTTTATTTACCGAATGTCATAATACGTAAATTTAGTAATCTTAAAGATGAAATAGGGACTGTCTAAATTAAAATTTGAGCGATAGGTGTCGTAAAAGGTGATAAAGTAATATGTTTAAATGTTAGTGTAAGGTAAGAATTACCTTTTTATGTTAACTGAGTTGTAGAATGACTAAAAAATTTTACTCTTTATATGAAAACGTTATGTAAAAAATAGCTATTCAGCTGTTTTTCACATAACGTTTTTTCATTTTTAAAAGATTTCACATGAGAAAAAATCTATAATTAAGATAGTTAACATATATTTTTTGATGGGTGTGGGGGATTATGAAAGAAATATGCATGTTATTAGTGGCTGTTATATTATGGGGGGCAGCTATTGCGCCAACAAAGTGGGCATTAGAATCTATTCAACCATTTACTTTGCTGTTTATTCGCCTTTTCTTCGCGGGTGGAATCTGTTTACTATTTTCATTTAAACAATTAAAAAGATCAGTTGTACATAAACAGGTCCCGTGGAAAAGAATGAGTTTACTATCTTTTACTGGTGTAGCTGGGTATTTTATGTTCACATCCTACGGTATTTCTTTAACAAGTGGATTGCATGTTAGTATCATTGATGCTGCATTGCCATTAGTTACAATTCTTTTTTCGGCATTCTTTTTAAAGGAGAAAATTCAGTTGAATTATTGGATTGGCATTATGCTAGGAGCTATAGGTGTGCTCTTGATTACTGTTCCTTCTGACAATACTGATCAAGAGGTCTCTTTAATAGGGGATATACTTATTTTATTGAGCACTTTTTTATTTGCCTTCTATACGATATTGTTAAAACGCCCGAAGCAAGAGCGATATTTATCTAATAATGTTTTTACAACGCTAACTTTAATTATTGGAGCCGTTATTTTATTGCCTTTTGCAATGGGGGAAATCTTTTATTATGGTTTTCCAAAGATTGAAACATGGAAGACAGTATTTAGCGTAATGTATCTTGTTATAGGTGCAACGATTTTGGCGTATTGGTTTTGGAACAAAGCGCTAGAGAGGGTTTCGGCATCGGTAAGTGGGTTATATTTAAATGCATTACCATTAATAAGTATTGTTACTTCAATTGTTCTATTAGATGAATCTTTAACGTGGAAGATAATGATAGGGGGAAGCTTAGTTTTAATAGGAGTAGGATGGGCAGATAAGCAAAAAATAGGTAATTTATTAAAGAAGAATAGTTTAAATGTTAAAAAGATACCTAATATATAAGGTATCTTTTTATATTTGGCAAAGGTGATAGATTGAAATCAGTATGGATATTCTTTACTATATCTATACGTATCGAAATCATTTTGAAATATTGTTTGAACGAGTTGTATACATTCCGTATCATAAAAACCTTCGAAAGTAGGGTAGCGAGGAAATAAAGGATCAGTAATACTTGCTTCGCTAAAATTCCCCCTATAGATCATAGCGGGAGTCTGATGATGCCAGGATGTTGATAATTTATTTATGGGTGCAGATTTTAATTCAAAGTGGCTCTCTAACTTTTGTATTTCCTGATCAAAATCCTCTAAGTAAATATAGTCGGTTACATATGCTTCTTCACCTAGTATGTATTGTTGTGTAAAATGCGGATTCATATCATCTGTATGAGCATCTTTGGCGAGTAGGTAATATAAAAATTGTTTATATGAGATTCCTTTAGGAGAATTTTCATCTTGATATAAAAACTTTCGAATGGGTTGCCATTCTGGGTTTTCTACATAGGGAGGTGCGATTAAGGATACGAAAGAACTAACGGCTCTTTTAAAAGGATTACGAACAAGTTTAAAAGTTTCTTTTTGTTTATCTCGTAATGCTATGCCTAGCCGTACATCGTAGGCGGGTGTACTTTTATATATGTCATATTCGTAATTATGAATGAAAGGATTATAGTTTAAAGCTGTTTGTAATAAATCAATCTGGTAAAAAAACAATTAGCAAGTGAAGTGCAGCCACTTTTTTTGACTCCAAAATAGAATGAGAGGGAAGTTTCTGTGGTAGTGTGGTTTTCTGAAATTAGCATTGATGATGTGTAACATAGAAGAATCAAGCAATCTCTACACTCCTTTCAGTTATCATAATTATATGTATGAAAAATAAGGAAGGGCTATGAGCAGTGAATGTTTTTTTGAGAAAATGAAAAAGAGTTGTTGACTATTGTTAAATAGAGGTGTAATATAAAACAAGTCGCCGATGCAATAACGCAGAACGCGGCAAACAAAATGAAAAACTTAGTTGACATTAACTAACGAAGATGTTAATATAAGGAAGTCGCAAATGAGCGACCAAGTAGTTCTTTGAAAACTGAACGAAACAAACAACGTGAAACG
>NZ_MACF01000048.1 GCF_001884045.1 Bacillus mobilis
TTGCGGAAGCAGAAGAGTCAGAAGAAGTAATTGCAGAAACAGAAGAGTTAGAAGAAGTGGAAGTAATTACAGAAGCAGAAGAGCAAGAAGAAGCGGAACCTGTAGCATTTGAGGAAGCGCAGCAAGAAATATTGTTAGATGAAGCAATTGAACAAAAGAATGAATTCATACATGTTGCTGAGGCTGAAGAACAAACGAAGAAAGATGTTCAAAGTTTTGCGGATGTTTTAATTGCGGAAGAACAACGAGTTGTAGAAGAAGCACCGATTGCAGAAGAACAACGAGTTGTAGAAGAAGCACCGAT
>NZ_MACF01000049.1 GCF_001884045.1 Bacillus mobilis
ATAGCAAAATAAGCTATATATACACTAATCGGCTCAAAGAAGCCCTTTCATAAATGAAACAAGACGCAACTTGCTTCTACAACTCAACCACAACACAAAAAAAGGTGTGGGAATAAACGGAATCAATTAAACAATAAATATATCTGTATATTAAACTATCTTTATTTTTAATGCAAGTAAAAAAGAGTGAAACAACCGTATCACTCTTTCATCCATAGTATATTATTTGCTCCAAAATTCATTATAATACCAAGCTCGATAAGAAATATGTTCTGATACATCCATTATTTTCATACGTCTTCTATGATTTTAGGGTGAACAGGTATACTATATATCTTCGCATCGTCTGGTTTCATCATATCTTCTACTTCAATTTTTACAACTTTTAGATGGTACGGCATACGACCATTACTAAAAATATCCCCTACACAAATTGTCCAAAGACTTGTTTCTATTTCAGTTACATTATTCATTTTATATTCTCCTCTATAAATTAATAAAAAAGACATTGAACAAATACGTCCAATGTCTTTTTCCCTCTTATATACTAGTTAACTCAAAGTATAATTTTTCTGGTTTTCCATACATGCTAATTTCATTTTGATATACGACAGCTAATGGCTGAGGCATCTCAATGCTTTCCATATAGGATAATGAAGCAGCTGCTTCTATTTTTTCTTTAATCTCATTAGGAATGGCTGAATAAGATAAGCTATTCATTTTACTTCCTAATTTAGTATCTGTAGCAGCTTCATAATAAATTTCGGTAATTATGACCTCATTATCATCTGGATCATACATATATCCTCGGTTAACTGTAATCATATTGTAGTGCTCCTCTCAGGTTTACATTTTCTAATTCCTTGTGCTTTTAGCATTGCAACAAGTACCTTACTTATATATAAATCCCATATTTTCTATAGTTGCATTCCATTCTATAACTACTGTACTATGTCTCTTTTATAAATTGTTCTTAAAAACGGAGAGTTCAGAAATTCTTAACAAAAGTAGGATATGATAAAGCCCTGGATTTGGTTATAATTTCTTACCGCTTTTAATATTTGAGATTCTTTAAATTTGCTTTTTTACAGTGTAATTGCATAGACCCAGGAGCCTTTTTCAAGCCTGAATGTATCAAGATCTTTATCTATACGATAGAAAACATTCAGTTCATACTCTGAAACTACTGCAAAATACATATAAACTGTCCCTTTACCTAAATATTCAATTCTCTCAATTGACAAAGAGAACATATCCCTCATAAGTTGTTTACAATGTAAAATCTCTTTTAATTCTTTTTCAACATTCATATATATACACCTACTTTATTAAATTTTTGGTAGTAAATTTGCTATAACACATGGTAAATCTACAATCTTTTGACGATGATAAATTTCTTCTACTGTGTCATAGATTGCTATATGCCCATAATCTACCTTTACTCGCTCACGCAAACCTAATCGATTAATATTAACGTACTCCACTTCTCCATAATCACTCTGCGCTTCCATTAAATAAAACCCTACTGCCTCATATGGACTATTGGCTGCAATAATTTTTATAGCAAGTTCTTCTCCATAACTAACCTTATAAAATTTCATTTGTACTTCCCCCTTGAAATAGAAAAAAGCACCTTAAAATTG
The DNA here is from genome assembly GCF_001884045.1 of Bacillus mobilis. Classification (GTDB taxonomy): domain Bacteria; phylum Bacillota; class Bacilli; order Bacillales; family Bacillaceae_G; genus Bacillus_A; species Bacillus_A mobilis. The sequence goes on from NZ_MACF01000049.1 coordinate 1,644, forward strand.
TGCTTTAATCACTTTTATTATTCGTTTAGCCTAAATGGTCTAATACATGTATTTCCTAACTTAAAGACAACACAAAAAGGGCTTCTTTAAGTCGATTAAAAATGTGTATAGCAAAATAAGCTATATATACACTAATCGGCTCAAAGAAGCCCTTTC
>NZ_MACF01000050.1 GCF_001884045.1 Bacillus mobilis
TTGAATTAATTAAGCTTGACGACGTTGACAACTCTACTCTTGAAGGTGCGGTATTTAAAATCGTTGATATGAACGGGCACGACGTTCGTTCTAATTTAACTACTGATAAAGATGGTAAAATTTCTGTTTCTGATTTACGTCCGGGAGACTATCAGTTCGTTGAAACGAAAGCTCCTACTCATTACGACTTAAATCAAAATCCTATCAAGTTTACTGTTGAAAAGAGT
>NZ_MACF01000051.1 GCF_001884045.1 Bacillus mobilis
GTAGCGCCCGTGTTACCTTGAGGCCCTTGAGATCCAGTGGCACCAGTAGCGCCCGTGTTACCTTGAGGCCCTTGAGGTCCAGTGGCGCCAGTAGCACCCGCTGGCCCAGTAGGTCCAGTAGGTCCTTGAATGAATGAAGCAGAATTAACTAAAGCAGTTTGTAATGCTGCTATTAATTTAAGAAGCTCTTGAAGTGTGCAAGGGTCAATTCGGAATAGTTTTGTAATGTATAGTAAATAATTAATTAGATTTTGAAGCTCAATAAATACAGCGCTTGCTACGAAGGTTGGATTTTTTAATATAGTTATTAAATTTTTAATAATAGCTAACCCTTGTGCTTTCAGGGAGGAAGTAGCGTCTAGTGAACAAATAAATTTACTTAGTAAGTTCAATGTATCGATTAGATCTTCAATATTTTGAGGAGATGGATTTGCGAAAAGTTTTGGAATTATTTTTGTTAGATCGATAATGATTGCGCGGAATGTTCTAAGTTGTGCCTTAGTAACTGGGATGGATGGAGTATTTGGGATTCGTCCGGCGCTACTTGGAAAGCATGGTTTGGAGAATTTGTTCTGACTGTCGTTAAAATGAGACATTAAATCTCTCCTTTCTCATGAGGATATGAACGAAACTCATCATAGTAGATGCAAAAATTAGTTAAATGGTCATAGTAAAATCGTTTGTTTAAAGAAAAAATAGAAAAAACGCCTTAGGATAAGGCGTTTTTTCTATTTTCTGCGTATTGATAATATCGTTTGAGTGAAACTTTTGATTTAAATCCAACTAGTTTTATAATTTCTGATTCTGGAGTTTCTTTTTTTATTAAGTTTAAAATATAGGTGTTACGAAAGTGTTGTCCTGAGATTCCTTTACGTAAATTAGCTCTAGATACTTCAAGGCGAATCATTTTTTGGATAGCGATTTCTGTTAATCCCTTTGGTGCATCATTTTCGTATACCCATCTGTATGTTCCGCGATTAAAATCAAAGGCAATAAATAATGGATCATTACTATGGTATTTTGGACGAACGGGCTCTGGGATGCTTTTGTAATAAGTATATAGTTGTTTTTTGTCTTCGCTAGTCAATGTAATTGTTCTTTCTATCCCTGCGGTTGCTGGGATAGATAATGTGTTCGTTTCAAAGTGGACGTGCTGCATAGTTAATGCTGTAAGATCCTGTAAGGATAATCCGTAGTCGATTAATAAATTTAAAATAGCGATATTACGATCCATTAATAAAGGGCGCACAGGACGCTGTTTTTCTGAAAGTCCTTCTAATGAAGTGACTATATGTTTTAATCTTTTTTCTTCATCAGATGAAATGAAATCCTCATTACGAAGTGTGCGGTCTGGTTGAATAGAAATTTCCATGTTCTTTAATGGATTAGGGATGTTTAGAAAGTGATGCATTCTATTTAATACAATAAATACACGGTGCATCGTTTTCTCTGAGTAATGTCGATTCTTTTTTAAGTCGGAAAAGTAATCTTCATAGTCTTTTGTACAAAGTGTAGCCCATATATTACTGGAAGGGAGCTTTTTGTTTTTTTCTAACCAATGTCCGAAATCTTCAATGTCATAAACATAACGTTTAATGGTTGAAGGTTTTCGGCCTTTATTCAATAAAAAAATAGAAAAGGCTTGTATTGTATCATGGAATTCCGTTGTCTCCATAGTCCCACCACCTTCATTATTTCTTATATTATAGCAAACTTTTCTGAAAATAGTCATTTGCAAGGGAGACAGGAATAATAATATTTGGTGAGTGGATAAAGTGAAATTTTAATCAGTGGGGTATTTGTTCATCTCCCTTGATTATTAGTTGAACCAATCGGGCATTTACGGGTAGCTATCTCTCGTCTAACTTCCTCACGTTTACTGAATTTTGAGGTGGGAGTCTTACTGCTTGTTCATGCAGGATAAAATGAGGTGATTGTATGGAACAATCGATGCGAAAGAAAAATAATAATCAAATTAACATTGTGTTAAATCATCGAAAGAAAATTTCTTTACCGGCCGCGGAAAATAAAACGGTAATTTCAAGTGAAACTACTACGAAACATGAGATGCTGCAAAGAATTGAAGAAGAGATGGGAAAGCTCGTTGGGATGGATGATATAAAAAAGATAATAAAAGAAATATATGCTTGGATTTATGTAAACAAAAAAAGACAAGAAATAGGGTTGAAGTCTGAGAAGCAAGTACTCCACATGTTGTTTAAAGGGAATCCAGGTACAGGGAAGACAACTGTTGCTAGAATGATAGGGAAATTGTTGTTTGAGATGAATATTCTATCAAAAGGGCACTTAGTTGAAGCTGAACGTGCGGATCTTGTAGGAGAATACATCGGTCATACAGCTCAAAAAACAAGAGATTTAATAAAAAAAGCAATGGGAGGTATTTTGTTTATTGATGAGGCGTATTCATTAGCGCGAGGGGGAGAGAAAGATTTTGGGAAAGAAGCGATTGATACGCTAGTGAAACATATGGAAGATAAACAACACGGTTTTGTATTGATTTTAGCTGGATATTCAAGAGAGATGAATCACTTTCTTTCATTAAATCCAGGTCTGCAATCCCGTTTTCCGTTTATAATTGAATTTGCGGATTACTCGGTGAATCAGCTGTTAGAAATAGGGAAGAGGATGTATGAAGAACGTGAATACCAGTTATCGAAAGAGGCTGAATGGAAATTTAGAGATCACTTACATGCTGTAAAGTACTCATCGCAAATTACATCGTTTAGTAATGGAAGATATGTACGGAATATTGTTGAAAAATCGATTCGTACACAGGCTATGCGCTTGTTGCAAGAGGATACGTATGATAAATATGATTTAATTGGGATATCAAGTAGTGATTTGATGCTTGAAGAGGAGACGCACAGTACGTAAACTGTGCGTCTGTTTTTTGTATAAGTGCTGTTACTCTTTTTTTGCTTTGTCTTGATAAGATTTATGGAAACGTTCCATTTTAGCACTTTTTTCGTGTGCAGAATTAGGATCATGCTCAATTTGACCCACTGAGCTTTTTTGAGCACCTTTATTAACATGGTTTGTCATTTGTATTCACCTCGCTTTGAAGATTAGTATAAACATTATGTAAAGAAAAACTCGTTAGAAAAGAAAAACCTCTTTACGTTCTGTAAAGAGGTTGGATTGCTATTTATGCACTGAACGTTCGTTTGTGTCTATACGTCTATGCGGTAAATGCCATTTGTAGTGAATAGAAACCATGCGGAAGCAAACAATTAAAATGAATAAGGTGTATAAAGCCCAATCACTAACAATAATTTGAGCGCCGATTAAGAAACCTGCTAGAATCGTCCAAAAAGCATATACTTCAGCTCGAAGGACGAGAGGTTTTCTACGGGCTAAAAGATCGCGGATAATACCGCCGCCAATGCCAGTTAAAACAGCTGCTACAATTGTAGCGCTAATTGGTAAATTTAATTTCTGAGCATATAATGCTCCTTGTACGGCAAATGCTGATAAGCCGATAGCATCAGTGATGTTTTCCCACTTTTTCCAGTGTCTAATTAATTTATTTGGAAAAAGAAAAATAATTGTCATTGATAAAAGTGCGATTTGGAATAACATGTCTTGTTGCCAAAACGCGACAATCGGATAACCGATTAATAAATTACGAAGGGCACCTCCCCCAAATGCGGTCGCCATTCCTAAAATATACACCCCGAAAATATCATAATCCTCTTCCATTGCAACAATGGCTCCGCTTAGTGCGAAAGCAATTGTGCCTATGATGCTAAAAATCTCCCATGCCATGAATTTTCTCCCCCGCTAACTAGATGAAATGTGCTTCCTCTGCTATTATATTAGAAGGTTTAAATTTCGAAAAGGATGAGTGAACATATTTGATGGAAGAAAAAGAAAAAGTCATATTAGTGGGCTGTCAATTGCCGCAAGAAGATGATGAAAAATTTACGCATTCCATGAAAGAGCTTGCATCGCTAGCGAAGACTGCGCGAGCAGAATTGTTAGTGTCTACAACGCAAAAACGACCGAAGTTTCATCCGGCGACGTATATAGGTAAGGGTAAATTAGAAGAGCTTACAATGTTAACTGAAGAGTTAGAACCGGATGTTATCGTATTTAATAACGAATTAACGCCGAGTCAAATTCGGAATTTATCCTCGGTATTAGATGCGAGGGTAATTGATCGAACGCAACTCATATTAGATATTTTTGCGCAACGTGCGAAGTCGAGGGAAGGTAAGCTTCAAGTAGAATTAGCTCAGTTGCAATATACAATGCCGCGTCTTATGGGGCAAGGATTGTCTTTATCACGTCTTGGTGGTGGTATTGGGACGAGGGGACCAGGTGAGACGAAACTAGAGACGGATCGTCGTCATATTCGATCACGTATTGATGAAATAAAGAAACAACTTGCAGTTGTTGTGGAACATCGGAAAAGATATCGTGAGAGAAGAAAAGATAATAAAGTATTTCAAGTTTCGTTAATAGGATATACGAATGCGGGAAAATCTACGTTGTTTAATAGGTTGACGGAAGCTGATACATTTGAAGAAAACTTGTTGTTTGCAACGCTAGACCCGACGACAAGGAAAATGCCGTTACCTTCTGGTTATACAGTATTACTAACTGATACGGTTGGTTTTATACAGGATTTACCTACATCATTAATTGCGGCTTTTCGTTCGACATTAGAAGAAGCTGGTGAAGCGGATGTTATTTTACATGTAGTTGATTCTGCAGATCCTAATTATGTAGGGCATGAAAAAACAGTAAAACAATTATTGTCAGAACTTGAAATTAATCATATTCCTATTATTACGTTATATAATAAAAAAGATGAATTACATCAAAACTTTATTCCGTTTCCGAAAAGTGACTTCTTAATGACTAGTGCTTTTGAAGAAAAAGATTTATTACATATAAAAGAAGCGATAGAAACGAAAATGAAGGAAGAAATGAATTGTTATCAAGTGGAAATTCCTCCGAGTGAAGGTAAGTTGTTAACGTTATTAAAAACGGAAACACTTTTAACAAAGATGGAGTTTTTAGAAGATAAATTTGTATATGATTGCGTAGGGTATATTTTTGCTCATTCATCGCTTAATGTGCAATTAAAGAGATTTTTAGTGGAAGAAGGAGAAAATAAAAATGTTTGATCGTTTGAAAAATGGAGAAAAAATTGCTCCAATCGTAAAAGAAGTAGAGAGCCAAATTACAGAAGTACATAAACGTGCGGATGAAGTAATTGAAAGTAATCAGTTTCGTGTATTAGAAAGTTTTCGTAAACATAAAATTAGCGATTCGCATTTTATTCCGACAACAGGTTACGGTTATGATGATATTGGCCGTGATACGTTAGAAAAAGTGTATGCGGATGTATTTGGAGCGGAAGCTGGTCTTGTTCGTCCACAAATTATTTCAGGTACGCACGCTATTTCTACAGCGTTATTCGGAATTTTACGTCCAGGAGATGAGTTATTGTACATCACTGGCAAGCCGTATGATACGTTAGAAGAAATCGTTGGTGTACGCGGAAAAGGTGTAGGTTCATTTAAAGAATATAATATTGGTTATAATGCAGTTCCGCTTACTGAAGAGGGGCTTGTTGATTTTGGAGCTGTTGCGGCTGCAATTCATAGTAATACGAAGATGATTGGTATTCAGCGTTCAAAGGGCTATGCTACTCGTCCGTCATTTACTATTTCTCAAATTAAAGAGATGATAGCGTTTGTTAAAGAAATTAAACCAGATGTTGTTGTATTTGTAGATAATTGTTATGGCGAGTTTATTGAAGAGCAAGAGCCATGCCATGTTGGTGCAGATTTAATGGCAGGTTCGCTTATTAAGAACCCTGGTGGTGGAATTGTTAAAACTGGTGGTTATATCGTTGGTAAAGAACAGTATGTTGAAGCGTGTGCATATCGTTTAACATCTCCAGGGATCGGTGCGGAAGCAGGGGCATCTTTATACAGTCTACAAGAAATGTATCAAGGTTTCTTCTTAGCGCCGCATGTAGCGGGACAAGCGCTAAAAGGTGCAATTTTTACAGCTGCATTTTTAGAGAAGTTAGGAATGAATACATCACCAGCGTGGAATGCGCCAAGAACAGATTTAATTCAGTCTGTTCAATTTGATGATAAAGATCGTATGATTGCATTTTGCCAAGCAATTCAATATGCATCTCCGATTAATTCTCACTTCACTCCATATGCCAACTATATGCCGGGTTATGAAGATGATGTAATTATGGCTGCGGGAACGTTTATTCAAGGTGCAAGTATTGAATTGTCAGCTGATGGTCCAATTCGTCCCCCTTATGTTGCTTACGTGCAAGGTGGGTTAACTTATTCACATGTGAAGATTGCGATTTGTTCTGCAATTGATGCATTAATTGAAAAAGAATTATTAACAATTTCTTAAGGGGAAGCTGTCGATTTCGACAGCTTTTTTCTTGTGAAAGTAATGATTTATTTCATTAGAAAAAAGAATGAAAAAATTTATAAAAAATCATGTAAGAAAAGCTAACATCTATTGACACTAAACATAACATGGTATAAAATGAGAAGCAGTTAAGGCGAAGGAGGAACTGAAACAATGAAAGAAGATAGACGTTCTGCCCCGCTGTTTCCTATTGGTATTGTTATGGATTTAACACAATTATCTGCACGTCAAATTCGCTACTATGAAGAGCATAATCTTGTTTCTCCAACCCGTACAAAGGGGAATCGTAGATTATTTTCATTTAACGATGTAGATAAGTTGTTAGAGATTAAAGATTTATTAGATCAAGGCTTGAATATGGCTGGTATTAAACAAGTGTTACTAATGAAAGAAAATCAAACAGAAACAGTGAAAGTAAAAGAAGAAACGAAAGAAATTTCAAAAACTGAGCTTCGCAAAATACTTCGAGATGAACTACAACATACAGGTAGATTTAATCGGACTTCATTGCGACAAGGTGACATTTCAAGGTTTTTTCACTAAAGAGAACTGATTCTGAAGGTGTTTAGAGGGACTAAGGAGGAATTTATAATGGCTAGGTACACAAAAGAAGATATTTTCCGTTTGGCGGAAGAAGAGAATGTAAAGTATATCCGTTTACAATTTACAGACCTTTTAGGAGTAATTAAAAACGTAGAGATTCCAGTGAGACAATTAACGAAAGCTCTTGATAACAAAATGATGTTTGATGGATCTTCGATTGAAGGTTTCGTACGTATTGAAGAATCTGATATGTATTTATATCCTGACTTAGACACTTGGGTAATTTTCCCATGGACTGCTGAAAAAGGTAAAGTTGCTCGTCTAATTTGTGACATTTACAATGCAGATGGCACTCCATTTGATGGAGACCCACGTAACAACTTAAAACGTGTGTTAAAAGAAATGGAAGCTTTAGGATTCTCAGATTTCAATCTTGGACCAGAGCCAGAATTCTTCCTATTTAAAGTAGATGAAAAAGGAAATCCAACATTAGAATTAAACGATAACGGTGGATACTTCGACCTTGCGCCGATGGATCTAGGGGAAAACTGTCGTCGTGATATCGTTCTTGAACTAGAAGAGATGGGCTTTGAAATTGAAGCGTCTCACCATGAAGTTGCTCCAGGTCAACACGAAATTGACTTTAAATATGCAAGTGCAATTCGCTCATGTGATGATATTCAAACATTCAAACTTGTTGTAAAAACAATTGCTCGTAAACACGGTTTACATGCAACATTTATGCCAAAACCATTATACGGTGTGAACGGTTCAGGTATGCACTGTAACTTATCACTATTCAAAAATGGTGAGAACGTATTCTTCGATCAAAACGGTGACTTACAATTAAGTGATGATGCTCGTCATTTCATCGCAGGTATTTTAAAACACGCACCAGCATTTACAGCGGTAGCAAATCCAACTGTAAACTCTTACAAGCGTTTAGTACCTGGATACGAAGCTCCTTGTTACGTAGCATGGTCTGCACAAAACCGTAGCCCATTAGTACGTATCCCTGCATCTCGTGGTATTAGTACACGCGTAGAAGTACGTAGTGTTGACCCAGCTGCAAACCCATATTTAGTAATGGCTACATTATTAGCAGCAGGTCTTGATGGAATTAAAAACAAATTAACGCCACCAGCTGCAGTAGACCGTAACATCTACGTAATGACAAAAGAAGAGCGCGAAGAAGCTGGCATCGTTGACTTACCAGCAACATTAGCGCAAGCATTAGTTACATTACAATCTAATGAAGTAGTATGTGGTGCACTAGGTGATCATTTACTTGAGCACTTCATCGAAGCAAAAGAGATTGAGTGGGATATCTTCCGCACGCAAGTTCACCAATGGGAACGCGATCAATATATGTCTCTATACTAAGAGACTTAAACCCTTGACACATAATGTGTTGAGGGTTTTTTATTTATCGGGCATTTTTATAGGAGGAATATAATGGGACAAACAAATTCAAGAATGTACTTGCTAATACTTATAAGCGATGAATATCATTTGAAAAAGTGACCTATTTAAATGGGTTGAAAATCCTTGCTGAAATACGTTTCAATACAAAGAAAACCCCCCTGATAATGCAATAATAGGGGATTTTCGTCATTTATCTACAGTGAATTATGAAGAATGTTGTCGTAATCTTTGGGCTAAAATTAAGAAGAGGTTAAACGAAAATAAATTGTATTGACTCGTTCTATATAAAGAACTAAACTATCATTAATTAGAAGCTTTTGTATATTCGAAAGATAAAAATAATAATTTTATTTTTGTTCTTTTATAGAACGTTTAACTGAAATCTCATTGGTGTTAAATGAGGGGGAGAAGTAATGAATAAGGAAATAAATTTAAAAAATCTGTTTAATGTAATATGGAAAAGAGTATGGATACTGCTATTGTTTACGACTCTTACAACGGTAGGAGGAGCACTGTATAGTATGTATATGAAAACGCCTTTGTATGCTTCCTCAGCTAGGGTAATTGTTCAAGCTAACGCTGAAACGATGAATACATTGAAAGCGATGGTAAATGAGCCTGTAATATTAGAAAAAGTAGCTGCTGAATTGAATATAAATAGATCAGCAGGTGCATTAAGTGGACAAATAAGTACGGAAAGTGTACAAGGCTCTCAAATTATGAGGATAAATGTAGTGGATATGGATCCTGTGATTGCACATAAAATTGCAAATACTACAGCTGCTGTTTATAAGCAAGAAGTAGCAAATATACTGAATTTTAATAATGTGAGCATATTACCAGAGGATCCAGTTCAAAAGAATTCTATGCCTATAAATATAAATCACTTTAAGACGATACTAATCGCATTCACGTTAGGTATGGTGCTCAGTATCGGTTTTATTTTTTTATTGGATTCATTGGATGAGAGAATCAAATCAGAACGACGAATTGAACAATTGTTAGATATCCCTGTTTTAGGTGGAATTTCTAAAATGAATAAGAAGAATATGAAAGATAAATTTAGTGGGAAAAATACAGTGTTATTGGGGGAGGGAACAGAGTGGCATACAAAAATAGATGGAAAACAAATAAAGTTAAAGGAGAAAGTATGATTGCGTATACCGCCCCAAGATCGAAAATTTCGGAGCAGTATCGTTCGCTACGAACTAACATTCAATTATCTTCGTCGATTCATAAAAGTAGAACGATAGTGATTACTTCTCCGAGGTACGGTGAAGGAAAATCAACAATTACAGTTAATTTAGCGGTCTCAATAGCGCAAAAAGGCGAAAAAGTATTGGTAATAGATGCGAATTTACGAACACCAACGATTCATGAAATGTTTGGAGTGGAAAATACAATTGGATTAACTGACATATTGAACGGAAAAACAAATTTGGTGGGTGCTGTAAAAAAAACAAAGATGGAAAGTCTGGATGTATTAACTAGCGGGCCAGTGCCATTCAATCCGTCAGAAGTACTTAGTTCAGAGGCAATGGATATGTTGATTCAAAAGGCGATGGAACGGTATGACATCATATTATTTGACTCTTCCCCTGTATTAGAAGTAACAGATACGAGTGTATTAGCTGATAAGTGTGAAGGTGTACTTTTGGTGATCCGGTATAATCGCACTGTGAACGAAGATGCACTTGAAACGAAAAGGGCATTAAGTTTTACGAACAGTAGAATATTGGGTGCGATTTTGAATGGAAAAGTATAAAGGATAGTTTTAAATTAAATCTTTGTATGTGAAAGTGTTCGTTATAAAGAAAAAAACAATAGAATTGTGATGTGGTGATGTCTCCTAACCGCTATCAATGGAGGCACTCGATTATGCTGTGGGTTGTGAAAATAACCTTAGATGCCAGTCGTCAAAAGTGTAATGTGAGGGAGGGTTAGATGCCCATGTTTTATTAAAGTTTCTAACTATGTGTTTTTAATAAAGAGAATATAGTTAGAAACTTTAAGTTTGAAAGAGTTAAGTAAGGAATTGATTAAAGGAGGAAGTTATATGACGTATCGCCGGAGGATATTGTTATTGCTTTTAATGGATTCACTGATAGTATTAACTGCTATTTTTTTTAGTTATTTTTTTGTAAATGCTAGCTTCAGTGTTATCACTTTATCATCAGTTATTAGCTCGATCACTTTATTAGTTAGTCATCATTTGTTCGCTTTTATGTATAAGTTGTATAAAAAGGCATTGGAATATGCAAGTATAGGAGAATTGCTAATTATATGCAAGGTTGTTACATTTTCTATATTCACTACAGCGGCTGTGCAGCAACTAATCATGGGGAAAATGTATTTTCGATTGTTAGTTGTTACTTGGATGATTCATATTTTATTAATAGGTGGTTCTCGCTTTATTTGGAGAATGTACAGAGATATTTATTATGTGAAAAAAGGCGATAAGAAAAGAACGTTAATTGTTGGTGCTGGATCCGCTGGGACAATGGTTGCTAGACAGTTGTTGAAGAACAGTGCTACGGAATTAATGCCAGTCGCATTTATTGATGATAATATCAAAAAACATAATCTAGATATTTGGGGGATTCCGGTAATTGGTGGTATGAACCAAATTGATTACGTTATTAAAAAATTGAACATTGAAATGATAATTTTAGCAATTCCTTCTTTAAATAAAAAAGAAAGAAATATTATTTTAAAAGATTGTTTAAAAACAAATGTAAAAACACAGATTCTTCCAATGTTAGAAGACTTAGTGACAGGTAAAGTTTCAGTGAATGAATTCAGAGATGTTCAAGTAGAAGATTTATTAGGACGAGATCCTGTAGAGTTAGACGTGGATATCATTTCAGATTATATAACGGATAAAGTCATTTTAGTTACTGGTGCAGGTGGATCGATAGGCTCAGAAATTTGTAGACAAGTTGCGAAATTTAAGCCGGAAAAATTGATTTTATTAGGGCACGGAGAAAACAGTATATATTCAATAGAAATGGAATTAAATGAAAAACATAATGATAGGAAAGGCGTGTTTATACCAGAAATCGCAGATATACAAGATGAAAAGAAGATGCATGTAATAATGAAAAAACATCTTCCTCATGTTGTATATCACGCTGCTGCACATAAACATGTACCATTGATGGAACACAATCCTGAAGAGGCTGTTAAAAATAATTTGATTGGGACTATGAATATAGCTGAGGCGGCAAGAACGCATGGAGTAGGAACGTTTGTTATGATTTCGTCAGATAAAGCAGTGAACCCAACGAGTGTTATGGGGGCGACAAAGAAATTAGCTGAGATGGTAATACAACATAAAGATAAAATAAGTCATACAAAATTTGTTACTGTACGATTTGGAAATGTATTAGGGAGTAGAGGGAGTGTAATCCCGTTATTTAAGAAGCAGATTCAAAAGGGAGGACCAGTTACAGTTACTCACCCAGATATGGTTCGTTATTTTATGACTATTCCGGAGGCATCTAGACTTGTAGTACAAGCTGGTGCGTTAGCAAAGGGTGGAGAAATTTTTGTACTCGATATGGGAGAACCAGTAAAAATAGTGGATCTTGCTAAAAACCTCATTCGATTATCAGGAAACTCCGTGGATGAAATTGGAATAAAATTTACGGGTATACGCCCAGGAGAGAAACTTTTTGAAGAATTACTAAAAGAAGATGAAATGAATGAGCAGCAAGTCTACCCAAGAATTTATGTAGGACAAGAAATGAATGTTCGTATAGAAGAAATAGAGGAATTGATTTCTGAATATACAGAATTAGATAAATTTGAATTAAGAAAGAGATTGTTAAATTTAGTGAATCAACGTAAAACTTTAAAACTATTAATACCAGTATCAGGTTAATGGCAAAAATTCATAATAAGACGGGTGCGTGGGATGGTGTCTAAAAAAGTTCTGTTTTGTGCAACTGTGGATTATCATTTTAAAGCTTTTCATTTACCGTATTTGAAATGGTTTGCAGATCAAGGTTGGGAAGTACACGTTGCAGCAAATGGGGATATACACCTTCCGTATGTAACTGAAAAATATAATATGCCTATTCAAAGATCACCTCTTAGCATACAAAATCTTCATGCATATAAAAAACTCAAATCAATTATTCATCAAAATAAATATAATATCATTCACTGTCATACGCCTATGGGAGGCGTAATTGCTCGTCTAGCTGCTCGGAAAGCAAGGAGGGAAGGGACGAAGGTCATATATACGGCACATGGATTTCACTTTTGTAAAGGATCATCGTTTATAAATTGGCTTTTATATTATCCAATTGAAAGAAGTTTGGCAATTAATACAGATTGTCTTATAACAATTAACCAAGAAGATTACAATTTAGCAGTTAAACATCGTTTTCAAGCGAAAGATATTAAACTCGTTCATGGTGTAGGGGTAGATATAGAACGATTTATTCCTGTTACTGAAAGAGAAAAGAAGAAACTAAGAGATAAACATGGTTATCAGTCTAAAGACTTTTTAATGTTTTATGCAGCTGAATTTAATAAGAACAAAAATCAAAGCTTCTTAATTCAATTGTTGGCACAATTGAAAACTGAAATTCCTCATGCGAAGCTACTACTTGCTGGTGAAGGGCCTTTAATGGAAGAGTGCAAAAAAATAGCGACGCAACTAGGCGTGAGTAGTATGGTTCACTTTCTTGGTTATAGAAATGATATAGCCTCTTTGCTACAGATGTGTGATCTAGCTGTTGCATCGAGTTATCGGGAAGGTTTACCAGTTAATATTATGGAAGCTATGGCTTGTGGGCTTCCGGTTATCGCTACAAGTAACAGAGGGCATAGGGAGTTAATTATTAATAATAAAAATGGTTGGACTATAGAACGCGATGACATAAAGACGATGGCTGAAAGAATCAATTCTATTTCTAAAAATACTGAATTACAAGCGCAGTTTGGACATTATGGACGTACTATTATTACAAATGAATATTCAGTTAATGAAGTATTGAAAGAGAAAAAAGAAATTTATACAAGTTATATGGATGAAATGGAGGATTTAAATTGGGCGCTCCATTAAGAGTATTACATGTAGTCGTAAATATGAATAGAGGCGGAGCCGAAACTTTAATTATGAATTTGTATCGTAATATAGACCGCTCAAAAGTACAATTTGATTTTTTAACTTGTAAAGAGGGGGTATTTGATGAAGAGATAGTAAAGTTAGGCGGGAAAGTTCATAGAATTCCATACGTTACAGATGTTGGTCATAGAGGTTATATAAAGGCACTAGATACTTTCTTTAGCACTCATCCGCATTATAAAATCGTTCATTCACATATGGATAAAATGAGCGGTTTTGTACTTCGTTCAGCTAAAAAAGCAAGGGTGCCAGTTAGGATTGCGCATAGTCATAGTACAAGCAGTGAGGGTGGTGCTATAGCAAATATATATAAATGGTATGCAGGAGCATTTATTAAGTCGTGTGCTACGCATTTTTTAGCGTGTTCAGTAGCTGCAGCGCAATGGTTGTTTGCCAATAGAGAAAGTACAACAAAAATATTAAAAAATGGAATTGAATGTGATGAATTTACATTTAACCCAGACCTTAGAGAGCAGGTAAGAAAAGAACTGAAACTTCATGGGGATGTTTTTGTGATTGGACATGTGGGAAGATTTGCATATCCAAAAAATCATACTTTTTTAATTGATATTTTTGCTCAACTAATAGAATATAGGCCGAACTCTATTCTTCTATTAGTCGGAGATGGACCGCTTCGATTAGAAATGGAGAAAAAAGTAGAGAAACTGAATCTAACAGATAAAGTAAAATTTTTAGGAATACGTAGTGATATTAATCGTTTATTACAAGCATTTGATGCATTTTTATTTCCATCTATTTATGAAGGTTTGCCAGTTACCCTTATTGAAGCACAAGGGGCGGGTTTGCCATGTATTATATCGGATACTATTACACAAGATGTGGATTTGGGGTTGAATTTAGTTGAACAGTGCTCTTTGCTGCATATAAGAAACTGGGTAGGTCTATTACAAACTATAGAAAACAAGCAGGCATTGCGAAGTGTGGAACAATATGTATTAGCTGAAAAAGGATATGATATAAAAAATATTACAGGGTGTACCCAAGAGTTTTATGTTGAAGTATCGAGGTGAGCATATTGAAAAAGTTAACGATTTTTACCCCTACATATAATCGAGCATATTGTCTTCAGGGGTGTTATGAAAGTTTGAAGCAGCAAACGTGTCAAGAGTTTATATGGTTAATTATAGATGATGGGTCTGATGATTATACAAAGGAGTTAGTGCATTCTTGGATTTCTGAAGATTGCATAAGTATAAGGTATTATTGGCAAGTAAATCAAGGGATGCATGGTGCTCATAATACAGCTTACGAGATGATTGATACTGAACTTAATGTGTGCATTGATTCAGATGACTCAATGCCTAGTGATGCTGTAGAGAAAATCATTTCGTTTTGGGATGAAAATGGAAGTGATCAAGTAAGTGGAATCATTGCACTTGATTTATATAAAGATGGGACGGTGATTGGTTCAAAGCTACCGTTAAATTTGAAACGTTCTACACTGTTTAATCTTTACAATAAACATGGTGTAACTGGAGATAAGAAATTAGTATATCGTACAGAACTAACTAGGAAGTATCCTTATCCAGTTTTTAAAAATGAAAAGTATGTAGGTTTGGCATATAAATACTATATGTTGGATCAGAAATATGAGATGTTACTCATGAACGAAGCACTTTGTTATGTTGAATATATGCCTGATGGTTCTTCGATGAATATGTTAAGTCAGTATCGTAAAAATCCAAAAGGTTTTGCTTTTTATCGTAAGGAACTGATGAAGCTACCGTTTGCAAATAGGCTGTTTAAATATAGACAAGCTGTACATTATGTCTCAAGTAGCTTTATAGCGAAAAATAAAAAATTTATAAAAGAGTCACCATGCAAAGTACTTACCCTTTGTGCAGTGCCGTTTGGGGTTATTCTATATAGTTACATTACATTGAAAACAAGAATAAAAGTAAATATATAGGAATTTATTTAGGATTGATAAGAGGGAAGAATAATGACTATAATTTGGATGAATTTCTTTATAGTGTTCATACTAGCGTTTTTCGCACGGTATTTTGCTATGCCAGTAACTTCAGAAATGTTGATGTTAAAACCGAATCGACTATTGATTTTAATGGCGACGACCTCTCTTGTACTAGTATCTGGTTTTAGAAATAATATTGGTGATACGTATTTTTATATGCATGCTTTTACAGTTACTGATTTTAATTGGGAGTATATTCAAAGTAGTAAGGATGTTGGATTTAGCATTTTGCAAATGATATTAAAAACATATACGAATGATCCGCAAGTTTTGATTTTTATAACAGCTCTAATAACAAATATATTAATAGTAGTAGTTCTATATAAATATTCAAGAATGATTGAGTTAAGTTTATATGTGTATATCGCATCCGGTATGTATTTGGTTTCAATGAATGGAGTAAGACAGTATTTAACCGCAGCGATTATTTTTACTGCAACAAAATATATTTTAGATGGAAATTGGAAAAGATATTTTTTGATTGTACTATTTGCTTCTACTTTTCATCAAAGTGCCCTTGTATTAATTCCTATTTATTTTGTAATCCGAAGAAAAGCATGGTCGACAATAACATTTATACTTCTCTTTATCGCAGTACTTATAGTAATAGGGTTTAATCAATTTGCAGAAATTTTCTTTGCAACTATAGGAGATACACAATATGGTCACTATAAGGATTTTCAAGAAGGAGGAGCTAATATTCTTCGGGTTGCTGTGGATGCAATACCGCTCATTCTCGCTTATGTTGGAAGACATAAGTTAAGAGAGATTTTTCCAGAAAGTGATTACATCGTAAATATGGCATTGTTAGGTCTAGTATTTATGATTATTTCAACTCAAAATTGGATTTTTGCAAGATTCTCCATATATTTTGGGCTATATCACTTGATATTGATATCGTGGGTTATAAAGTTATTTAAAGAAAAGGATCAAAAGTTAATTTACTATGCAGTAATATTATGTTACTTTGTTTACTTTGTATATGAACATATTATTACTTTAGGAATAGTTTATAAGAGTAATTTCTGGGGATAAAATATATATTTGAAAATCGTTCTTAGATGGGAGTAATTTTCAATGTTTAAACAAGAACGACCAAAAAGAGTGTTACATATCGTTAGTGCGATGGACCGAGGTGGCGCTGAGGCATTATTAATGAATGTATATAGGAATATAGATCGAGAAATGGTGCAATTTGATTTTGTTTCCCATAAAAGTGAAGAAAGTGATTATGATAAGGAAATCATTGCGTTGGGTGGGAAAATACACCGAATATCTAGCTTAGGACAGTTAGGCCCTCTTTCATACATTAAAGAGCTTGTTAGGATAATGTCTAAGAATCAATATGTGGCGGCCCATGCACATACTGATTATCAGGGGGGATTTGTGGCTATTGCTGCTAAAATAGCGGGTATAAAAATAAGAATTTGTCATTCGCATAGTAATAATTGGCCGATGGGATCGGGGATAAAAGGGAAAGTTTTGTTGAGTTTTTTACGAACAATTATTACTTATGCGGGAACAAATTATTGTGCGTGCAGTGTAGAATCTGCACGTTTTTTATTTCAAAAAAACATTGATAATCCAAAGGTAAAGATAATGAAAAACGCAATAGATATTAATCAATTTGTTAATGCAAATATACAGGATGATAATGCAGTAAGGAATGAATTCAATATATCAGTTGAACAGAAAGTTATTGGTCATATTGGGCGTTTTTCTGAATCTAAAAATCATATATTTATATTGAAAGTTTTCAATGAGGTATTAAAATATGATCCTAATTTTATGCTTGTTTTAGTAGGAGATGGACCGTTAAAGAACTCTATTGAGCTAGAATCTAAAAGACTAGGTATCTATGAAAAAGTTAGATTTTTAGGAGTAAGAAAAGACATTCCGAGAATTATAAGGATGTTTGATGTTTTTCTTTTTCCGTCACTTTTTGAGGGATTTGGAATTGTTGCATTAGAAGCACAGTGTGCAGGTGTTCCGTGTGTAGTGGCAAATACAATAACTAAAAATGCTGATATGGGATTAGGGATAATATCATTTGTTAGCTTAGATGAAAATCTTAAAATATGGTCTGCAGAAATTCAAAGGGTTTTGGAAAAAGAAAAATTAAATACAGAAATAATAGCTGATACAATCTCGAAGCTCGGTTTTGATATAAAGAGTAATATTCCAGAGTGGTTATTATTGTATGGATTAGAGTATAGGGAATCATAGTTAAATGTACTTACTTTCATAAGAATAAAACTAGTAAAATAAATCGGATGAGGGAGTAAGCAATGAAAAAGAAAAAAATTCTCATTACATCATTTGATATGGCAATTGGAGGAGTAGAAAGAAGTTTAATTGGTTTATTGAATACAATCGACTATAGCAAATATGATGTAGATTTAATGTTATTTAAACATGAGGGAGAGTTTCTTTTTTTATTACCTAAACTGCCTAATTTGTTAAAGGAAGTAAAACAATATACTACTTTTAGAAAATCGATTAAACAAATATTGCAAGAAGGGCAAATTACAATTGGAATGGCAAGGACTTTAGGGAAAATTTTAGGAGATGTGCATGGGAGATATGTGAAAAGTGCAGAGGTGGGATATTTCGTTATTCAGTATGGATGGAGAATAACTTTACCATTTATACCGAAACTGGAGGAGGAGTATGATGTAGCAATTAGTTTTTTATGGCCCCATTATTTTGTTGGAGATAAAGTTCGAGCGAAACGAAAGATTGGTTGGATTCATACAGATTATTCGAATATAAATCTTAATGCAAACATGGAGTATAAAATGTGGGGCAAAATGGATAATATCGTAGCGGTTTCAGAAGGATGTCGAGATTCATTTCTTAGTATTTTACCAAATGTAAATAAGAATGTTGAAATTATAGAAAATATATTATCTCCGGAGTTCGTACGTGAACAAGCAAACAGGGAAGATGTTATGAAAGAACTACAGATGAAACCTGGAAAAATAAAGCTTGTTACTGTAGGGCGGTTATCATATGCAAAAGGAATAGACGTTGCTATGCATGCCTTAAGAAAGTTATTAGATGAGGGATATGATATGGAATGGTATGTAGTTGGGTATGGAGCACTAGAAGCTGAACTTAGAAAGTTATTAGCTGAACTTAAACTAGAAAAACATTTTTTTTTATTGGGTAAAAAGACAAATCCCTATCCATATATAAAAGCATGTGATATATATGTGCAGCCATCGAGGTATGAGGGGAAAGCTGTAACAGTTCGTGAAGCGCAAATCATTGGAAAGCCAGTACTTATTACTAATTTTTCAACTGCTAAAAGTCAGGTACAGGATGGAATTGATGGATTAATAACTGAGATGGGAATAAACGGGATAGTTAATGGAATAAAGAGACTTATTGAAGATAAAGAATTAAGGGAAGTATTGGTAGAAAATACTCTGAAAGGTGAATATGGAAATCGTAATGAAATCAATAAATTATATGCATTATTTTCGTAAAGGGAGAATAAGTAAATGGTTTTTAATATTTTGAGTGTAATAAAAACACTTTAGGGTAGTGATAGTTATGAAGAAAAAAATTTTATTCGTTATAGATTCGCTACAAAGTGGAGGAGCTGAAAAAAGTTTAGTTTCTTTACTTTCTTCATTTGATTATATGAAATATGAAGTTGATTTGTTAATGTTCTCTGCTAGTGGATTGTATTTATCATTACTTCCAAAACAGGTAAACGTTTTAGAAGTACCGACAATTATTAAAAGACAGGCTGAGAAATTTAATTATTTAATCAAACATAAATACTTTAAAGAGTTATTTCTTAGAGTTGGGGCTTCTATATCTCTTAGAAATCCATACATAAATAAAAAATTACATGCAGCTCAAGTAGTTTGGAGATGGGTATCTAAAGGGATGGATAGTTTAAAGGGGACATATGATGTTGCCATAGCTTATAGTCAAGGAATGCCAACATACTTTGTGGCAAATAAGGTTTACGCGTGCAAAAAAATCGCTTGGGTGAATACGGATTATAAGCTAGCTGCATATAATAAAGATTTTGACTTGAACTATTATGAGGAATTTAATGAAATAGTAGCTGTTTCCGATGGTTGTAAGGAAGTATTGATTCAAGAAATTCCTAAAATAGAATCGAAAGTTCAAGTTGTCTATGATATTATATCGCCGACGTTAATTAAATCGATGGCAAATGAGAGTAAAGGATTTAGTGATCAGTTTGAGGGATTACGAATATTAACGATTGGTAGGTTAGTCTATGAAAAAGGATATGAATTGGCCATAGAAGCTTGTTATAAATTAAAGCAAAAAGGCTATAGATTTAAGTGGTATGTAATCGGCGAAGGAAATCTTCAAAGTGAACTCGAGGATAGGATAAGTAAATATAATTTACACGATACTTTCATATTATTAGGTACATACAAGAATCCCTACCCCTTTATAAAACACAGTGATATATATGTACAACCCTCTAGGTATGAAGGATTTGGCTTGGCAATAGCAGAGGCTAGAATATTTCAAAAACCTATAGTGGTAACCGACTTTGTTACAGTTCATAATCAAATCAAACATAGAGAGAATGGTTTAATAGTGAAGATGGATTCGGAAGCAATATATGAAGGGGTGAAAGAAATTATAGAAAACGATTTGCTAAAAAAACGGTTATTTGAAAATTTAAAGAAAGAAAAGGTTGGAACGGAAGAGGAAATTGAGAAGATATATGCTTTTTTCAATTAAAGGATTTTATAAATAGAAAGAATGGGAGAACTATGAAAAAGAAAATACTTTTTATGGTTATAAATATGAATATAGGTGGTACGGAGAAGGCCTTATTAAATATGGTAGCAGAAATCCCAAAAGAAAAGTATGAAGTGACAATTTTAATGTTAGAGAAAAAAGGAGAATTTTTAAACTTTATTCCAAAGGGGGTTCGTATTGAGTATGTAAAGGATTACGAAGAAATGCAATGTATTTTGAATAAACCAACACGGTTAGTTATAGCGGATTTTATAAAACAAAGAAAAATTGTAAAAGCGCTGCAACTGGCAGTGTTGTACGTAATCTCTAAGGTTATGAAAGAACGGAGTGTTATTTTTAAATATTGTTTACAGAATTATGAAGGTGCTTATAAAAATTATGATATTGCTATCGCTTATGCTGGACCAATGGATTTTATTAGTTACTTTGTGGCAAATAAAGTAGAGGCGAGACGAAAGATTCAATGGATCCATTTCGATATTGAAAAGATATATTTTAATAAGCATTTTGTAAATAAAGTATATAAAAAATTTCAACATGTTTTTGTAGTTTCAGATTTAGGAAAGATGAAACTTACTCAAACTGTTCCGGAATTGATAAATAAGACAGAAACTTTTTTAAATATTATTTCACCTGAAATGATATGTAAGATGGCAAATGAAGGAATTGGGTTTGCGGATGATTTTGAGGGCGTAAGAATCCTTACTGTTGGTAGATTGAGTATAGAAAAGGGGCAGGATTTAACAATATCTGTGTTAGCTAAGCTAAGAGAAGCTGGCTTCAATGTTAGATGGTATTGTATAGGAGATGGAAAGGAAAGAGGAATGTATGAAAAGCTTGTGGAAAATTACGATGTCCAGGGTGATTATATCTTTTTAGGAGCAGTTTCGAATCCCTATCCATTTATGAAACAATGTGATTTATATGTTCAACCGTCTCGATATGAGGGATACTGCATAACACTTGCAGAAGCTAGATGTTTTAATAACCCAATTATTAGTACAGATTTTACAGGAGCAAGTGAACAGATAATTCATAACCACAATGGATTAATCGTTCAATTTGATGAGCAGCAAATGTATGATTCTATTGTAGAAATATTAAGTGATAAATTGCTGGATGGACGGTTGAGAAAAAATATAGAAAAAGAAGTGGTAGATACGAGAAAAGAGTTGAAAAAGTTATATAGAATAGCCAATTCAAATATGTAACTTGTTTTAGAAGGTATTATTATCGCATTACAGAAATATGGACGTTTCGCTATTATAAATTATGTTTTTTGTGAAAACATCTTCGAGGGTGTTTTTTTATTTTGATATAAAACTTTTAGGTGGTAGAAGGAGATAGTTATGAAGAGAGTGCTATTTATGGTAAGTAGTATGAATATAGGTGGTGTAGAAAAATCACTTCTTTCTTTGTTATCTGTAATACCAAAAGAAAAGTATGATGTCACAGTATTGATGTTGGAGAAGCGAGGGGGATTTTTAAAACAATTACCAAGTTGGATAAATATAGAAGAAGTTACTTGGTTTGAAAATATAAAACCTAAAATTATGCAACCACCAAAGAAAACGATTAAAGAATACTTTGAAAATACAAGATATATTAAGGGTTTAAATTTTTTATTCACTTATGTGGTATCAAAAAATTTAAAGGATAGATATGTTTTCTATAAAGAGATTTTTAAAGATATTCCGCATAATAAGAATAAATATGATATTGCAATTGCATATCAAGGTCCTACTGACATAATTGATTATTATATAGTTAATAGAGTGACTTCAGAAAAGAAAATTTCTTGGATTCATTTTGATGTTTTTCAACATCAAGTTAATACAAAATTATATGAGAAATTATATAATCAGCTGGATAATATATATGTAGTTTCTAAAGAAGCACAAAAACATTTAATAGAGAAGTTTCCTAAAGTAAAAAGTAAGACAAGTGTCTTTTTAAATATTGTACTTCCAGATGTAATAAATGAAATGGCGAAAGAAAAAGTAGAATTTGATAATGAATATAAAGGTATGAAAATAGTAACAGTAGGTAGACTTTCAAAAGAAAAAGGTCAAGACCTTGCAATTAAAGTTTTATCAATGCTACGTAAGGAGGGATACGAAGTACGATGGTACTGTATCGGAGAAGGAGAGGATAGAGAGTATTATGAGACATTAATATGTAAGTATAATTTGAAACAGGATTTTCTATTATTAGGATCAGCAATAAATCCATATCCATATGTAAATCAATCAGATATATACGTTCAAACTTCTAGGCATGAAGGATATTGCCTCACGTTAGCTGAGGCGAAATGTTTAAGAAAACCTATTGTAACGACTAATTTTACAGGAGCATATGAGCAAATAATAGATGGATATAATGGTTTTGTTGCTGAGTGTAATGAGGAAAGCCTATATTACAAGATTAAATATCTTTTGGATCAACAAAGAGTGCGTGAAGAGGTAACCACTAATTTGTTAGACGAGGAATTTAACAATTTAGAAAAGGTAAATCGTTTTCTAAGTTAATTGTAAATGAAAGGGTGCAATTATGAATCCTAAAATTAGTATTATTGTTCCCATTTATAAGGTTGAGCAATATATTCATAAATGTATTGATTCTATATTAAAGCAAACGTTCAAAGAGTTTGAGTTGATACTTGTTGATGATGGATCTCCTGATAGTTGTGGTGAGATTTGTGAAGGGTATGCGACTCAAGATAGCCGAATTAAAGTAATCCATAAGGAGAATGGTGGATTATCTTCTGCAAGAAATGCTGGATTAGAAATAGCACAGGGAGATTATATAGGATTTGTTGATAGTGATGATTGGATAGAAGTGGATATGTATGAATTGTTATATGGTATGTGTGTAGAACAGGATTGTGATATAGCTATTTGTAGTAGTGAAATTCATTACAAGGATAAAACAGTAATTTCAAGCAATCATCCGTTTGTTATTCATGATAGATATAGCGCGATGAAAGCAATGCTAGAAGGGAATTTGTATGATGAAGTTGTTTGGACTAAACTTTTCAAAAGACAATTATTAGAGGGTATTAAATTTCCAGTAGGTATGTCATATGAAGATACAGCGTTTACGTATAAAGTTATTCATAAGTGTAAAAAAGTATGTTTCATAGGAGAACCTAAATATCATTATATAAAGCGTGATAATAGTATGATGGACCAGGCTGTAAAAGAGATTAAAATTGATTCAGTCTTAATCTATGATGAAATGTGTAAATTTATGGGGCGATATTATAAGGAGTTATATAACTTAGTTATATTAAAACTAGGAAATTGTTCGATGGTAGTTTTAAATTTAATATCAGTGAGTGGAAAACTTAATGAGCATAAGAGTAAATATTATAAGGTTATTGGTATATTGAATCGTTATTTTTATAAAACAATGCGTTTAAAAGAGTATGGGAAAAGTGTAAAGTTTTTATTATTGGCGACCAAGTTACATCCATTATTGTATAAATTTTTAATTAATAATTTTGCAAAGAGGTGATGAGAATCATCCAGAATAATATAATTTGAATATTCACCTCTCGATGGTTTAGTTCAACTTATGAAGGGGATAAAAAATGCGAACGATGCATTCAATTAAGAATATATCAATAAGTATATGTTCTCAAATAGTTATTGTAATTCTGGGATTTATATCTAGGAAAGTTTTTTTGGATAGTTTAGGAATAGAGTATTTAGGGATAGATGGCTTGTTAATTAATGTTTTATCCATGTTAGTGTTAATTGAGGCTGGTATAGGAGCGAGTATAGTATACAATTTGTATAAACCGTTGGCAGAAAATAATCAGTATAAAATTATAGCCCTTGTTCAATTATATAAAAAAATTTATCGGATTTTAGCAATCATTATTTTAGTAATAAGTGCTATGATATATCCCTTTTTAAGTTATTTAATGAAAGATGGGGAGTCTATATCAAATGTTGCGATAATCTATTCAATATTCGTGGTGAAAAATGTAGTTACCTATTTAAATGCTCATAAGAGGTCTTTAATACAAGCTGATCAAAGAGGATACATATTGGCTAGGGTGGATCTCTTATTCCAAGTGGTAACTACAATATTTAAAATATTTATACTAATGTACACGAAAAACTATATATTGTATTTAGTTATAGAGTTGAGTATATATGTAATTCAAAATGTCGTAAACGGTAGGATTGTTAATAAGAACTATCCTTATATAAAGACAAAAAAGAAATATTCTATAGATAATGATACGAAAGAAAAATTAATTATAAATGTAAAGGCGATGTTTTTGCATAATATTGGAGGATATATTGTATTTGGAACGGATAATATACTGATTTCATCTTTTGTAGGCCTTGCTATGGTCGGGATATATTCGAACTATACAATGATAATAAATCAATTAGCAGCTGTAGTAAATCCTATATTAAATGGTATTGAAGCAAGTGTAGGAAATCTAATTGCAACTGAGAATAATGATAAAAACTATGCAATATTTAAAGTGACGTATCTAGTAAATTTTTGGATCTTTTCTTTTTGTACCATATTTTTATTTAATCTGTTAGAGCCATTTATAGGGTGGTGGCTTGATAAGAAGTATTTATTAAATAACATAGTTTTTGTAGTGATACTCATAAACTTTTATTTAACAGGGATGCGAACCGCGATAGCCATTTTTAAAAATAAAGCAGGATTATTCGTACAAGATAAGTATATTCCATTAGTTGAAGCGATAATCAATTTAAGCTTATCTATTCTATTAGCTAAAATGTTTGGATTGGTAGGTATATTCATAGGAACCGCGATTAGTACAATTGCTACTGTACTTTGGATTCAGCCTTATATTGTATATAGAAATCTTTTTAAGAAATCAGTTTGGAAGTATTTTATAACATATGTATTTTATGTGTTTTTAACTGTCGTAACAGGTTTCATTACTACAAGTATATGTAATTATTTTATAGAAGGTAGTACCTTTATTTCATTAGTTGGAAAAGGTGTGATTTGCTTATTGGTACCAAATGTAATATACGTTTTAATTTTTTATAAAAGCACAGAATTTCAATATATAAGGAATATCTTTAGTATGATGTTTTTACAAATTAAAAAGAAACGAAACGTTATTTAGGTATAAAAAGTATGCACATTATATTGGTTTGAGATATTAAGGAAGTATATTGTTGTTGAAGCCTATTAGTATGAAATGAAACTTGATTTTAATTAGAAATCGTGAATCATTAGCCCTAACATAGTATTTATATAATGCATAGTATTCTATTAAAGGGATACGTATGTAAGCAGAATATAAAATATTTGTCCCCATGCACTGATATAAGTTTGAATTTTTTGGTGAAATTCAGCTTGCATCTTAGTTGGAGGTTATATATAAATCATGGCAAAATTTCAGGTGACATGTGTTTTAAAAAGTAATCTTCCTGTGTTAAGCGAGGGAGAATTTTGTTTTTGTATAGATACTAGTGAGTTATTTATTGGGACGAAAAAAGGGAATGTAAAAGTATCAACAGAGAATACATTTGAGAGGTTAGTAAGTAAACTTAAAAGCAATACATTTGGAGGTTTTAAGTCCAGAAAATCACTGGTTGGAGAAACAGAATCTGCTAATGCGGTTTCAGGCACATATTTTCTTGAGTTAGAGAGATGGAATGTTAAAAATGATGGAACGGACGCTGATAATACTTCTAAAGGGATTAATAACGCATTATTATGGGCATCTCAACAAGGATTTATAGAAGTTGTTTTACCCATGGGGACATATTTAATTGATGAAAATACACCAATTGAGCCACAAAGTTTTATGACTTTAAATTTAGGTGGATCAACTTTAAAAATAAGAAGTAATGGATTAGTTAAATATGCAATCGTACGATATCAAAGAAATCAAAAATTTTCTCGGGTTACCAATGGCAGGGTTGAAGGTGATAAAGATACACACGATTATACAACGATTCCTCATACTCATGAATGGGGATATGGGATTGAAGTAGGAAATACGACTCCTGCCGAGGGGAGTAATATGAATTATATTTCAATAGATAATATGGAAATTTTAAATTGTACTGGCGATGGGATAGCAATGGAAAGTACATGGGGACAAATTGGAGAATATGATTTTGCCGGTACATTTGAAGTGGGGGGGATTAGTGATGTCAATGGTTCCCTAATAGTAGATGATAATAAAATTAGATCCAATTTAAAAATAGATTTACATCATAGTAGCATTATAAAATGGGGATATTTTGGTTTGTATGGAGATGGCTATGGTGGAATTGGTTCAGAAATATACACAGAATTATATGATGTGTTATTTTATAGAGCTGATAATACTTTTGTAACGGCTGCTAAGAGGGTAAAGTTTTTTGAAGAAGTGAGTGTTCCAAAAGAAGCAGATTATGCGAAAATCGTTCTTCATCAAGGTACAGTACCTACAGAAAACGGTTGTAAAATAACAGTTCGAATTCCGGAATTTTCCCGAAATGTATTTATCGAAAAATGTAAAATACATGATTGTAGAAGGCTTGGAATAAGTGTATCTGGAGCGAAACAAATTTATATTAGAGATTGTGAAATTTACAAAATGAAAGGTACAGCACCTCAGGGAGCGATAGATATTGAAGATGGATATCGATTAAATCAATATATAAACATTGAGCGTAATAATATATATGACAATCAGGGATATAACGTTGTTGTAGTCGGTGGTAGATATATTAATATCATTCAAAATAAATTAGTTAATAATTCTTTAGTAGTAGGCGAAAATGTAGAGAAAGTGATTATAAGTAATAATCACTTAAGGGAAGTAAGTTGTGTTTTAAGTGGAGAAGTAACTTTTACGAATAATCAAATGTATGCTACTCGAGTCACGATAGATCAAGGAGATAAGGAAGCGCTTATTGGTAACTGTATTTTCCATAATAGCGCATTGTTAATGGGAAGAGATAAAGCATATTGTATTCAAGTGAACCAATGTGAATTTTTTAGTGATCGAGATTTATTTCATTCTTTTTCACAGTTAGGTTCAATAATTGGTTTTTCAGCAGAACCGCAAACTATATCAAATTGTGTTATTAAAGGAGGGGCTGTAGAAGGTACAAGTTTGACAGGTGTATCACCTGGTATGAAAAATGGATGGAGATTAAATAATATTTCTTTTATAGATACGAAACATCCGCAAGGAATCATTACGAATTTACCACCAGGAGTATATACGGGATGTAAATTTGAGAACAGCGGTACAATATCATTTGTTACAAAAACTCCGCAAGCAGAATATGAATTTAATGGATGTTCATTTAGTTGGGATGCTTATAACCTTTTTACTGTTGAGTCTTCTCAAAGGATAGCGATGCTAAAAGTGAAAAATAGTAATTTTAGAGGGGGAAGATGGGGCTCGGCATTTTTTTTATGGGACATTGGGGGAAGAATAGAATTTAATAATAATGCATTTGAATACCTTAATTCGGAATCGACAGACAGTATAATTAATTTTTGGAATGAAACATTTACGAGTGAGTTTATGTTAATAGAAAATAATATATTTAGGTCAAATAAAAACATGATAGGCTTGAATGCAAATCAGATTTCATCCTCAATCACTTTGATTTTTAAAGATAATATTGTGGACACAGTAGTTATAAAGTTAAGGGATGAACATATAAAAAAGGATAATTATATTAATGGCGTCTTTGATCCGTACGTGTAAAGTTATAGGGACTAATAGAGTAACCGATCCTTTGCAAATAAGTAGAGATACCGCATAGGAATCAAGCTATGTTTAAACTATTTGATGAGATAAAATTAATGAAAGATGACGTAATTAAACAAAACAAGGGGCAACTAACTGTAGTTGCCTTTTGTTTTGTTTAATTGCATATAAAGTTTTAAATGGTTCTTCGTGTTAGGGGTATTAAACGTAAATAAGTAAGGAGGATAGTACATGAAAAGAATTTTTGATGTATGTATTTCTTTATTGTTATTATTTGTATGTTTGCTTCCTATTCTTGTTGTAGCAATCTTAGTTAGGCTGAAATTAGGATCTCCTGTACTGTTTAAGCAACAGCGTCCAGGACTACATGGAAAACCGTTTAATGTTTATAAGTTTCGAACTATGCTAGATAAGAAGGGGAGTGATGGGGAATTACTTCCAGATCAAAATAGATTGACTACTTTTGGGGCAATTCTTAGAAAATATAGTCTAGATGAGTTACCTCAACTGATGAATGTTCTATGGGGTGATTTAAGTTTAGTAGGTCCAAGGCCATTATTGATGGAATACTTACCCCTATATTCTAGTAAACAGGCTAAAAGGCATAATGTAAAACCAGGAATTACGGGATGGGCACAAATAAATGGTAGGAATTTGATTACCTGGGAAGAAAAATTTGAATTGGATGTATGGTATGTAGAGAATCACTCTTTTTTATTAGACTTGAAAATAATTGTACTTACAATATTAAAAGTATTTAAAACAGAGGGAATAAATCATGTAGGGCATGTGACAATGGAGAGATTTACTGGAGGGAAAATAGAAATAAAGGGTGAGGGAAAATGAAAATTTTAATAATAGGATGTGGTGGGCATAGCAAGGTTGTAAGGGATATAATCTTATCGAATGAAGGATATGAAATAGTCGGTTATTTAGATGATTTGTATACAGGTATAAATATTATAGATAACCTTTATTTTGGAGCAATTGCAGATGCGAGGGAAATTATCAATAATTTTAATGATGTAAAGCTCGTTATTGCTATAGGAAATAATGAAATAAGAAGGAAAATTGCAGAAATATTAAATCAACAAAGTAGCATATATGCTACTTTAATTCATAAAACAGCCATTATAAGTTCAAATGCTAATATAGGAAACGGAACGGTAATTATGCCAAATGTGGTTGTTAATGCGGATACTTTCATCGGTAACCATACCATAATAAATACGGGCTCAATAATAGAACATGATAATATAATTGATGATTTTGTTCATATTTCACCACATGCTACACTTACAGGTTCTGTCACTATAGCAGAGGGGGCACATATAGGAGCATCAGCTACTATAATTCCAGGTGTTCAAATTGGTAGGTGGTCTATTGTTGGAGCTGGTTCTGTTGTCATAAATGATTTTCCATCTAATTGTACTGCTGTTGGTAATCCAGCCAAAGTTATTAATGTAGTAAATTGAAAGGAGATGAAGAATGATGATAAAAAATAAGGAGAAAATCTACCTTTCCTCTCCACACATGAGTGGAAATGAACAAAAATATATAAAAGATGCCTTTGACTCAAATTGGATTGCACCTCTTGGTCCAAATGTAGATGAATTTGAAAGAGAGCTTGCTTCTTTTGTAGGAGCTAAAGGTGGGGCTGCGGTTAGTTCAGGTACTGCTGCCATTCATCTAGCTTTGCGATTATTAAACGTTCAAAAGGGAGATACAGTATTTTGTTCAAGTTTCACTTTTGTAGCGAGTGCGAATCCGATTGTTTATTTGGGAGCTGAACCGGTATTTATTGACTCAGAACCGGAAACATGGAATATGTCACCACAAGCTCTAGCACTTGCGTTGCATGATGCTGATAGGGCAGGAAAATTACCTAAGGCTGTCATTCTTGTTCATTTATATGGTCAGAGTGCGAAATTAGATGAAATTCTTTCGCTTTGTAATCAATATGATGTCCCTGTAATTGAGGATGCAGCAGAATCTTTAGGTTCTACATATAAAGGAAAAGCAAGTGGTACATTCGGGAGGTTTGGGATTTATTCATTTAATGGAAATAAAATTATTACAACTTCAGGTGGTGGAATGCTAGTTTCTAATGATACGGAAGCGATAGAAAAAGCAAAGTTTTTAGCAACTCAAGCAAGAGATCCAGCACCTCACTATCAGCATAGTCAAATAGGTTACAATTATAGAATGAGTAATATATTAGCTGGTGTTGGGAGAGGACAATTAGAAGTATTAGAAGATAGGGTGCGTGCTAGAAGGTCTATATTTAATCGGTACTATGAAGGGTTATCTCACATACCGGGATTTTGTTTTATGCCGGAATTAGAAAACACTCGTTCGAATCGTTGGCTGACAACTATGCTGATTGATGAAAAGGAATCTGGTATCACTATTAAAAAATTATTGACAGATTTAGCTGAGGAAAACATTGAAGCACGCCCTACATGGAAGCCATTGCATATACAGCCGCTGTTTAAAAAAAATAAATTTTATTTTCATCAGAAAGATAAGGATGTATCGAAAAAGTTATTTGAAAATGGGATTTGCCTTCCTTCTGGGTCCAATATGACGGATGAGGATCAGCGGAGAGTTATTCAGGCTATAATTAAATTAATATAAAATGGAATATGTTGAAGAGAAATAAGAAGTGAATGTTTTTGATATATAGATACTTCTTGATAGTTGGAGAAAGGGCAAAAAATATTGGAATCATATATCTGAATTATCGTTCTTTATAAAGGATGGTTATCCTGAATTAATTATTTGAATTTACTGTTTTTTTTTGATTGACTCACGATAAATATAATGCTATTTTTAGCATATCTATACCTTGGCGTAATTGGATTATTTACTTAACCAGGGGAGTATATGTTGATTTGTTCTTTAAAAAGAATTTATTACGAAGAGTGTAAGCGTTAAATAGATATATATATATAAGAATTTATAGCAACTTATTACACAATAGGAGGGAAAAATGAGTGCTATAGCTGGCATTATTCACTTTAATAACGAGCCTGTATCGATTGAACATGGAAGAGGACTAATGGGGTGTTTAAGTAAGTACCCTGCTGATGATATTCGAATATGGCATAAAGAACATATATTCTTTGGTTGCCATGCCCAATGGATCACACCAGAATCAATCGGTGAACAATTACCTTATTATGATGTTAAATCGAAATTAATTATTACTGCTGATGCAATCATTGATAATAGAACGGAATTGTTTGATAGGTTGCAAGTGGATAATGTTGAAAGAAAAGGGATTGCTGACAGTGAATTGATTTTACGTGCTTATCAAAAATGGGGGGAGGAGTCCCCGAAGTATTTAGTTGGCGACTTTGCTTTTATGATTTGGGATGAACGTAACCAAAAACTATTTGGTGCAAGGGATTTTTCAGGAAGTCGAACTCTTTATTATTTTCGTGACCATCAACGATTTGCTTTTTGTACGATAATAAGTCCGTTATTATCATTACCGTATGTACGTAAGGAATTAAATGAACTATGGTTAGCTGAGTATTTGGCGGTATCTGGAATGATAGATGCGGTAGATACTTCAATCACACCGCATAAACACATAGAACAAGTACCTCCAGCACATAGTATTGTGATAGATAAAAATAAAATAAAGCTTATGAGATATTGTACTCTAACTGTAAACGAGAGGTTGGAATTAAAGTCAAACGAAGAGTACATAGAAGCATTTCAAGAGGTTTTTCAAAAAGCGGTAGATGATAGATTACGTACAAACCTTAATGTAGGTGCTCAGTTAAGTGGTGGATTAGATTCAGGGGCTGTTGTGAGTTTTGCGGTAAATACAATGAGGAAAGAAAATAAACGGTTACATACTTTCAGTTATATTCCGCCACATGATTTTGTGGATTTTACACCTAAACAGCTAGTGCCTAATGAGAGTGTGTATATCAAATCAACTATAGAATATGTAGGAGGAGTTAGGGAGCATTACTTAGATTTTAAGGGGAAAAATTCATATTCAGAGATAGATAGCTTTTTAGAAATACTAGAGACGCCATATAAGTTTTTTGAAAACTCATTTTGGTTAAAAGGGATGTTTGAAAAAGCTCATGAGGAAGGCGTTGGCGTGTTATTAAATGGTGATAGAGGGAATTTCACCATTTCGTGGGGATATGCCTTAGAGTACTATGCTATCCTACTAAAAAAATTAAAATGGATTCGTCTTTATAAAGAACTTAATCAATATAGTAAAAATACAGGTGGAGATAGATTACGGAGAATACCAGATATATTTAGGATTGGATTTCCGGCTGTGAATCGAATTTTTTCGCAAAATAAAGTAAATAAAAAGCCAATGTTAATCAATCCGAAATTTGCAAAAAATACAAGGATTTTCGAGAAATTTAAAGAATATGGGTTAGAACAAACAGGATGGTATTCTGAGTCAAATATATATGAGGAACGCCGAAAACATTTTGAAGATGTTTTTCATTGGAATGCTGGTAGTACACTTGCAGCAAAGCTATCTTTACGCTATGGATTATGGAAGCGTGATCCAACTAATGATATACGTGTAATTCGTTTTTGTTTATCGGTACCAGAAGAACAGTATGTGCAAAATGGATTAGATCGAGCTTTAATCCGAAGATCTACAGAAAAAATGCTGCCAGATAAGATTAGATTGAATCAAAAAACTAGAGGTGTCCAAGGTGTGGATTGGGTCCATCGAATGATGCCATATTGGAAGACATTTATAGATGAAATAGAGCAACTAAGTGTAGATGAAACAGCTTTAGAGTATTTAAACGGTCAGGTCATAAAAGAAGCTCTATACAAGGTTAGAGAAGATGTGAGCCCTGAAAATGCGATTAATTTCGATTATAAAGTTTTAATGCGTAGTTTAATTGTTTATCGGTACATTAAAACGTTTATTTGAAGGGAGGTGATCATATGAAAAAAGAATGGGAGAAACCTATTTTAGAGGTGTTGGATGTGAAGATGACAATGTTGGGGAAAGAAGGAGAGTATACTGATGCTGCTTTTCCTGACCATACTCCAAAGGGTGATATAACTTTTAGTTAGATAATAGAAATAAAGTATTTAACTCATTTTGCTCAAATGTTTAAAGTTAAATGGATTTTATATATTTGATATGGATTGTTTGCATGCTAAATCTCCTTGTACGTGAAAATGTATAAGGAGATTTAATATTACTATCGTTATATTGGGGTGAAAAAATGTTAATAGCTAAAACCAATATAGTATATAATGCGTTTGGCCTATTTATTATTAGTGATATTTCATTACCAGAATTACCTAATGTGCAAAATAAAATGGATTCAATAGACATTGAGGTAAGGATTAAAGATTTGTCGGAATTATGGATGGATTTAGCTGATAAACAAGACGAATTTGTAATTAAAAAAGATTTAGTAATGTTTCAGGTTCCCGATATTGCAATATTTGCTATTCAAGATGGAAATAAAATATTTGTTTCACCTATGAAAGAGTATGAAGAGGATATGATTCGACTTTGGATTTTAGGAACTTGCATGGGTGCCATATTGATGCAAAGAAAAGTATATCCATTACATGGAAGTGCGGTAATTATTAATGGAAAAGCATATGCATTTGTAGGAGATTCAGGTGCTGGAAAGTCTACGCTTGCGTCAGCATTTATACAAGAAGGCTATCAATTTTTAAGCGATGATGTCATAGCGATAGCATTTTCAAGTGAGACAAATTCTCCAGTAGTCATCCCATCTTATCCACAACAAAAATTATGGCAAGATAGTTTGGATAATTTAGGAATGGGTACAAACAACTATCGATCGATATATGGTAGGGAAACCAAATACAATGTTCCAGTTCTTTCCAAATACATTGCTGAATCAGTCCCACTAGAAGGGATAGTAGAATTAGTGAAAACAGAGGATGGCAAGGTGGGAATTCGACATATAGAAAAACTTGAGCGGTTTTATACCCTATATCGTCATACATTTCGCAATTTCCTTATCCAAGGTTTAGGATTAATGGAATGGCATTTTAAGGCCTCTGCCGCTATTTTAAATAAGGTTGATTTGTATGAACTATGTAGACCAGCTAAAGGGTATAGCGCCCCGCAATTAGTGTCCCTTATATTAACAACTATAAATAAAGGAGAATAATTTATGATTAAAAATCAGGCAATATTATTAAATCAATGTGTTGCACAAGTTAAAGGGAATGTAGTAAGTGATATGGATGGGGAAAAAGTCATGTTAAGTATAAAAAATGGTAAATATTATAATTTAGGGAAAATGGGAGGAGTAATATGGGAACGTATTGAAAAACCAATACCAGTTACTGAGTTAGTTACTACTTTAATATCAGAGTATGAAGTAGAACAATTACAATGTGAGGGACAAGTTCTTTCCTTTTTAGAAATGTTATTAGAAGAAGGGCTGGTTGAAGTTAAGTAATTTGATCAAGTATTCTATCTAAAAAAAGAAGTAGGGAGATAAATGAATATAGTAAAAAAGTTAACTGTTTTTTTATCACTAGATATGAAGACAAGATTTTTATTTATGGAGGCATATATATATTTAGGATGGGCTCGTATTCTCAAATTTATGTCATTCTCTAAGTCTGCCCCTACATTAGGTATTTATATGGATGAAACATCTTTAAATTATGTTGAATCTAATATTAGGATGCTTAACAATATAGCTGAAGTTATTCAAATTACGAGTCGCCATACTCTTTGGGACAGTCAATGTCTTGTGAAAGCGATAGCTGGGATGAAAATGCTAGAGAGACGCCAAATTGAGAGTACACTTTATTTAGGAACTGCAAAGGATGAAGATGGGAAAATGGTTGCTCATGCGTGGCTACGAAGTGGTCCTTTTTACATCACTGGATCGGAAGGGATGGAGAAATTCACTGTAGTTGGAACGTTTGCAAAGAAAATAGATTGAAAAACAACTAAAGGAGAATAAAATGAGTAATGATTTTCATCTTAATGTAGAATGTCTGTCTAAAGAGTTAAAATTATTATTGGAAATTTTGAAGTTGCGTAATGATGATAGCGTACTTGGAAATCAAAGTGAGTGGCTTGTAGATATTGATTGGAATAAGTTTCTTGAATTGGCAATGCATCATCGGATGCATCCATATATTTATCCAAAGGTGAACGGAGTAACTAAAGGATTAATTCCATCTCATGTTATGAATATATTGCGTCAAAACTTTAAAGAGAATATGTTTCGAATGCTCTTTTTAAGTGCTGAAATGGAGCAAGTAAGTAAATGGTTTATTGAAAATGAGATTAATACTCTTTTTTTAAAAGGACCAGCACTTGCGCATGATCTTTATGGTGATGTCTCCTTGAGAACATCTTGTGATTTGGATATTCTTATCCCGATTAACCAGTTGGAGAAAGCCGAAAGAATTCTTTTAGAACAAGGGTATGTGAAGGATGAATATATTCAAACCATATTAAATGATTGGAAATGGAGACATCATCATATAACGTTTTTTCACCCTGAAAAGAAAATCAAACTGGAAATTCATTGGCGATTAAATCCAGGTCCTGGGAAGGAAATGAAGTTTGTTGAATTATGGAAGAGGAAAAGAAAAAGTACATTAGTAAGCAATCCTGTATATGTATTAGGGAAAGAGGATTTATTTGTATTTCTTTGTTCTCATGGAGCACGTCATGGATGGTCAAGGTTACGCTGGTTGGTAGATGTAAATAAAATGATAGAACAAGAGCTGAATTGGTTAGAAATTAATCGGCTATTAAATAAATATCAATCTGGACATATAGTGGGGCAGGCGTTGATTCTGTCACATCAATTGTTAAACTCAACAGTTATTGAAGAAATGAAAATATGGGCAAACAAAAAGCATGCTAGGAGATTAGCGCAGGATGTACTGTTTTATTTAAAACAAATGATAAATCTACACACGCCACCAATCCCGGAAGAAGTATCAAAGTATCACAGTCGTCATTTATATTTATTAATGTCAAAACGTCAAAGATTTTTATTTATACTGAGTCATTTGTATCCTTATCCGATAGATGCAAAGACTTTACCGTTACCTAAATACCTTCATTTTTTGTATTTTCCCTTACGACCTTTTCTATGCACCTGGAGAAGGGTGAGGAAGCATGAGCTAACATAGGAGGCAATAAAAGTGAAACATCTCTTGTATTTTGTGAATAAATTATATGCTTTTTCTGGGAAAATACTTTATGTAAATTTATTTGGGATGGCATTAGTTAGTTTATTGGAAGGGATAGGGCTTCTTTTATTACTTCCTATGATTAATATTAGTGGCATTATCGAAATAAATATGGGTTCAATACCGGGTATAGCGATATTTGAAGTTTTACATGAAATCCCTGAAACGGTAAGGTTGTTACTTATCCTAAGCATTTATATTATATTAGTGGTGGTCCAATCGCTTTTACAACAACATCTTGCTCTTCGAAATATGAAAATTATAATGCGCTTTACAAACTATTTAAGGTTACAAATTTATCATGCCCTATTACGAGTTAATTGGAGTTTCTTTGTGAAAAAGAGAAAGTCAGATTTGATTAGTTCACTGACTGAGGAACTTGGACGAGTTATGGTTGGAACCAATTTATTTCTTCAACTTTTAACATCATTTATTTTTACTATAATACAAATTGGAATTGCTCTATGGTTTTCGATAAAAATAACAATTTTTGTGTTATGTACAGGCTTAATACTTGCATATTTTTCTAAACATTATATAAAAAAGTCAAGGGTATTAGGAAACCAAACATCTGAAATAGCAAGAGATTATCTTAGTGGTATAACAGATCACTTTAACGGGATTAAAGATATAAAGAGTAACATGTTAGAAGAGTCTAGGTATACATGGCTCAGTACTTGGTGTGAAAAAATGGAAAAGGAACAATTAGCATATATTAAGTTGAAAAATCAATCGCAATTTTTTTATAAGTTTGCATCTGCTATTCTAATTGCGTTACTTATTTTTACATCAATAAAATTATTTCAGGCTCAGCCAGGACAATTAATAGTCATTGTTCTTATTTTTTCTAGACTATGGCCTAGGTTTACTGGGATTCAATCTAATTTGGAGCAATTAGCTGCAAATATTCCTGCTTTTAAGTCTTTATTAGAATTGGAGAGAGAATGCAACGAAGCAATTGAATTGGGAGATGTAAGACAATCATCTAAAAATATAAAACCGTTACTTATACAAGAAGGAATCAAATGTAATAATGTTAGTTTTCGTTACAACCAAAACGAACCTATATATGCTCTTCAAAATATTAATTTGCAAATTCCATCGAATTGTATGACAGCAATTGTTGGGCGATCGGGTGCTGGAAAAAGTACATTAATTGATATTTTGATGGGACTGATTCAACCGGAAAAAGGACAAGTATTAATAGATGATGCGACTATTGCAAGTGATAATTTATTGGGTTTAAGGAAATCTATTAGCTATGTTCAGCAGGACCCCTTCCTATTTAATGCAAGCATAAGAGAAAATTTATTGATGATTGAACCAAATGCAAGTGAAGATCAGATTTGGGCTGCATTAAATTTTGCTGCCGCTGCTGAATTTGTACAAGCACTTCCAAATGGACTTGATACTTTTATTGGAGATAGAGGAGTTAAGCTTTCGGGTGGGGAAAGACAGCGATTAGTTTTGGCACGAGCAATTTTGAGAAAACCTTCCATTTTAGTTTTAGATGAGGCAACAAGTGCGTTAGATGCAGAAAACGAAGCGTTAATTCAAAGTGCATTAGAGGAGTTAAAGGGTCAAATGACTATTATCGTAATTGCCCATCGTTTATCAACAATACGTAATGCTGATCAAGTAATTGTATTAGATAAAGGAGAGGTTGTTCAACAAGGGGAGTTTAGCCAACTAGCTCGAGAAAGAAAAGGTGTGTTTCGTAATTTATTAGGTAAACAAGTAGAAGTTGGTTCTTAGAAGGGAAAGAGTGAATGAATTTTTGTATTCATACAGTTCGAATCGAATAAAAGCCTGAGTGATGGCCAGTTAAAACAGGACATTATTCAGGCTTTTATTTGTACGTTTTCTACATTTAGGGAGTAAATATAAATGAGTACCTTGCAATGAATAATACCGAGTGGTATATTATGGATATAAGGGTACCGTGTATTGAACAGTACTGAAATGAGAAAGGGGGATTGACCTTGAACGTTCAGTTTAAAAAAGGTGTGTTAGAACTGTGTGTTTTGGCACTTGTGAAACGTAAAGATTGTTACGGTTATGAACTTGTACAGCAAATCTCAAATAAATTTTTAATATCGGAAGGGTCAGTGTATCCTTTATTACGTCGTTTAACGAAAGAAGGGTATTTTCAAACGTATTTGAAAGAATCTACGGAGGGGCCGCCTCGTAAATATTATCAACTAACTGAGCAAGGGGAAACGCAACTGAATTTGTTAGTAACAGAGTGGCGTGATTTTGCAAAAGGCGTACAAGAAATTATTGAAGGGGTGGAATGGGATGAGTAAAGAGCAGTTCCTTAAAGAATTATCAAGTCATCTTAGAAAGTTACCGGAAGAAGAGAGGAAAGATATTTTATTTGATTATGAAGAGCATTTTCAGTTTGGGATAGAAGAAGGAAAAACTGAATCGGAAATAATAAAGGGCCTTGGCTCTCCGAAAGTAATTGCGAAAGACTTACTTGCTTTGTATCGCTTTGACGAAATGAAAAAAGACCCATCAACTACCAATATAACAAGGGCTGTTATGGCAGCGATTGGACTTAGTTTGTTTAATTTCATAATTGTATTAGGCCCGTTAGTTGCAATTATCGCTTTTATATTTTCTTTTTGGGTCGGTGGGATTGCTAGTGTAGTGACACCATTTTTCGTTATTGGAAAAGTATTTATGGGTACTTTTATATGGTTGGATGTATTCGTTAGTATAACGTTTGTTGGAGTAGGTTTGTTGTTATGTATTATCGCTTATTATAGTACGAAGTGGTTTAAAAAGTTATGCGTACGTTATGTAATATGGAACTTCAAAATGATAAAAGGGGAGTAGATGATGAAAAAAATATTGTTAGTAGCAATCGCTTGTATCATTATTGGAGTAATAGGGATTTCACAAACGTATGAAAAAGCAGTACAAACTGCAGAAAAAGGAAACAAAGAAGACGTTATTAAAAACGAAACATTAAAAAATATAGAAGTTAAGTTAGACGCTGGGGAAATTGTTGTCCAAAAATCTCCCGACTCTTCTTTTTATGTAAAGCACACAGGAGATGCACGTAAACAAGAGGTTCGTATTGCAGAAGATGGTGACACATTAAAAATTATTGGGGAAAGAGAAAAAGGTGGTTCATTTGATTTTTCTTTTTACGATTTTAGGTTTCAAACGTCTACAATAACTCTCCTTGTACCTGAACGTTCTTACCAAGAGATAAAAGTAAATTCATCCGCTGGACAAATAGAAATAAGTGATGTGAAAAGTGATCGTGTAACTGTTGGGACACTCGCTGGAGAAGTGAATTTAAAACATGTCACAGCTAAGAGTGTGGAGGGATCTACAAAAGCTGGTGAGGTGAACTTTAAAAAAGTAATAGGGAAAGTAACAGCGAAGTCGGCTAGTGGGGAAGTGCACATTATGGATCATGATCCTAAATATGATGTAGAGGCAAGTTCAACTGCTGGTGATGTAGATATAACTTTATTGGAAAAACCACAAGATGCAGTTATAACGGGGCAAAGTGCTGCTGGTGAAGTGATGATTTTTAATGAAGAAAATAAAAATATAACGATTGGTAATGGTAGTAAAAAGATTAGCGGTAAAACAGCTGCTGGCGATGTGACGATTGAAACTCGTTTATAAGCAATAGAATATATTAAAATCTATCAAAATACAAAAAAGAAGATAATTACCGTATATAAATAAGGTAATTATCTTCTTTTATTATGCTTAATGTAAATCACGATATACGCCAATTACTTTTCCGATAACTGACACTTGTTTTAAAATGATAGGTTCTAATGAAGAGTTTTCCGGTTGTAGACGGAAATGGTCTTTTTCTTTATAGAAACGTTTAACAGTTGCTTCGTTATCTTCTGTTAAAGCGACTACAATTTCACCGTTGTATGCAGACTGTTGTTGGCGAACAACAACTAAATCCCCATCGAAAATACCAGCCTCAATCATACTATCTCCAGAAATACGTAACATAAACACTTGGTCTGCTCCAGCAACAATGCTAGCTGGAAGTGGGAAGTGATCTTCTACACTTTCAACTGCTGTAATCGGTAATCCAGCAGTAACTTTTCCGATAATTGGAACTTGAATAACAGATTGTGTTTCTGCATCCATTCGATCGTCACCTAAAATTTCAATTGCTCGTGGTTTTGTTGGATCGCGTCGAATATATCCTTTTTCTTCTAGTCGTGATAAATGTCCGTGCACTGTAGAACTAGAAGCGAGACCGACCGCTTGACCAATTTCACGTACGGAAGGTGGATATCCTTTTTCTTGTACTTTTAGCTTAATAAAGTCGAGAATGTCTTGCTGGCGTTTCGTTAACTTTTCCATGTTTTCTAACACCTCGTTTTCTTTCATTTTTCTTATTAATAAGTATAACATGCGAAAAAACATTCTACAAACATAAGTTCGAACAAAAGGCGAATTTATGTTACACTGGAGGGAAATAATAGTGAGAAAGAGGGGTTCATAATGAATGCAATTATTTATGCACGTGTGAGTACAACGAAAGAAGCGCAAGAAACGTCATTATTACGTCAAAAAGATGAATTATTGCATTTAGCTGAGCGCTATCAAATGAATGTTGCTAAGGTAATTGAAGAACAGGCTAGTGGGTATACGATTGAACGTGACGGTATATTAGAAGTGCTGGATACCATTCGAGACGAACAAATTGATGTGCTACTCATACAAGATGAAACGCGCCTTGGTAGGGGGAATGCAAAGATTGCATTAATGCACTGTTTACATAAAGAGGGAATAAAAGTATACACGCATACGCATAATGGAGAATTACAATTATCGGATTCTGATTCGATGGTATTAGATATTATTGGTATTGTTGAAGAGTATCAAAGAAAGATTCATAACTTGAAAATTAAACGTGGTATGCAACGTGCAGTAGAAAAAGGTTATCGTCCAGAAAATAATTTGAAGAATCGTCATTTAAGCGTAGGACGAGAGAAGAAAGAAGTGCCGATTGAGGAAATTGTACGTTTGCGCAAGAGTGAACTTACTTTCGAAGAAATTGCGGCAACGCTTCGCGGCTTTGGTCATAATGTTTCAAAAGCGACTGTACATCGTAGATATGTAGAGTATACAAAGCAATTGCTTGATAAAGAGGACTAACTATTGTATGATAATAA
Organism: Bacillus mobilis; assembly: GCF_001884045.1. Taxonomy (GTDB): domain Bacteria; phylum Bacillota; class Bacilli; order Bacillales; family Bacillaceae_G; genus Bacillus_A; species Bacillus_A mobilis. The sequence goes on from NZ_MACF01000051.1 coordinate 41,421, forward strand.
TCAGTTTTGAGTAAAAGGGGGATTCGAGATGCAAAGTCACGAACTCATTGAACGCATTAACTTCTTAGCGAAAAAAGCAAAGGCTGAAGGCTTAACTGAAGAAGAACAACGTGAGCGCCAATCGCTACGTGAACAATATTTAAAAGGATTTCGTCAAAATATGTTAAACGAACTTAAAGGAATTAAAGTTGTTAACGAAGAAGGTACTGATGTTACACCGGCGAAATTAAAAGCTTTAAAAAAGCAAGATAATGCAAAATTAAACTAAAAGATGGGCGAAGCCCATCTTTTTTATTTATTATATCCGTTATTTAATAACTTTCCAGTTATTATTGACTGATGCTTCTATCTTTTTGTGCTTCAATATATAGTTAGCGATAAGTTCAGACATATCTGTTGGTATGTCTTTTATTACGGGCTTATTTTGAAACATAAAGAAGTTTCCTCCGCCGCTTGCGCGATAATTATTCATAACGACGTCATATTCTTCATCCATATTAAGAGGAGCGCCTTTATACTGTAAAGATTCTACTCTCTCGCCAATAGGTTTGGAAATGTTTAATATGTACGAAATCCCTTCCCACATATCATAATTATAGTGCTGTGGCTTCGGTTCTATGAAGGTAGGGTTTACGATGATAGTTCCATCTGCATGTAATGTGAAATAAGAAGCAGAGAGTTCAAGGGCGTTTTTTATATCTGCTCCAGTTATTTTAATTACTTTTAATGTATTTGGATAAATATAATTAGAAACGATGTCACGCATTGTTACATGACCAGGGAAACCTGGAGATGTATTATGGAATAAGCTTGTACAAGAAATAGAAACATTAGCTATATCCATCTGTATCTTATTTATGAATTCAATAAAAGGATGGTCTTGCAAACGAGTTTGCATAGCGTCTGAAATTTGCATATCCCCATAGATTAGTCCAATAGGTTGATCGAGCCAATTTTGTGTTTTCTCTTCATAATCGGTAACCAAGGAAAGCATATGTTGGTCCGCTGCAATTCCTCGCACGGGCAATAATTGTGAATAACTCTCTTTTTTTACCCATTTTTGTTCTGTTTTCTCGAATGTTACTGTTATTTTTCCGACGGAGTGTCCATTGCATCCAGTCTGTAAAACTGTTACACCATTTATTACGGTGTGAGCGATTTCCCGGTGTTGGTGGCCTGTTAGTAAAATATCTATGCCTTCAATTTCATAGCACATTGCATAACCTTGGTTTTCACCTGTTAAAACTTCAGTCGGTACCCCGGTTTGTAAATCGCGTTCAAATCCTCCATGATACGCTACGACTAGTAAATCTGGTTGCTCTTGTTCGCGAATGTAAGAAACCCATTTTTTTGTTGTTTCTAATGCATCTTCAAATTGTAAATCTTGAATGTGATGAGGTTGTTCCCAATTAGGAATGTAATGCGTTGTCATTCCTAAAATAGCGATTTTTATATTTGATTCAATATGTTTTATTATATATGGTTTCCCGAAATAAGGTTCTTTTCTGTTTGTATCTAAAATATTTGCTGATAGATACGGGAAGTTCGCAGTAGAAATAGCGTGGTTTAATACGTCCATTCCATAATTAAATTCATGATTCCCGATAACTGCAGCATCATAACGTAAATAGTTCGCTAATAAGGACATTGGATTTTTCTTATCTTTTGCATATGTAGCGTAATGATAAGTAAAGGGTGTACCTTGTATGAAGTCACCGTTATCAATTAAAAGAACGTTTCTGTTTTCGGAACGTTCTTTTTTTATAAGAGTAGAGATTTTAGCTAAACCAATTTCAGCTTGAGAGTTATCTTGGTAGTCAATTGGATACACAGTACCGTGTATATCACTTGTTAATAAGATGTTTAAAGTTACAGTTTGATTTTGATTCAATATCATTCACCTTTTCTATTGTTATCTACTAGTTAAGCATATCAAATATATGAAGAGAATTTTAATGAAAATGTATAGAATGTGTAAAGATTCTGTAAATAAACAATTATTAATAAAAATGTGTGATATATTTCTTCATGTTTACGGAAGGTAATTTATAACAACAAAAATGGAGGCTTTAATATGTTGAAAAAAGTTTTTGCAATGAGCACGACAGTTGTACTGGCGGCGGGATTATTAAGTGGCTGTGGAACGAAGGAATCTAGTGCAAGTAAAACTGAAGATACGAAAAAAGGTTATGTACCGAAGACGTTAAATGTACAATTTGTTCCTTCTCAAAATGCAGATACGTTAGAGGCGAAGGCGAAACCATTGGAAAAGCTATTAAGTGATAAATTAAATATCCCGGTAAAAGTTAGTATTTCAACGAATTACAATACAATTGTAGAAGCGATGGCATCTAAGCAAGTAGATGTAGGCTTTTTACCACCAACAGCATATGTGCTAGCACATGAGAAAAAGGCTGCAAACGTAATTTTACAAGCACAACGTTTTGGGGTGGATGATGAAACCGGAGCTCCTACAAAGGATTTAGTAGACTTTTATAAATCTGAGTTTGTAGTTAAGAAAGATTCAAATATTAATAGTGTAAAAGATTTAAAAGGTAAAAAAATTGGTTATCAAGATGTAACGTCATCAGCGGGATACGTATGGCCTGCGGCTGTATTGTTAAAAGAGGGTGTTGATCCGTTAAAGGATGTGAAACCTGTTACATTAAAAGGTCACGATCAGTCGCTTATTGCACTTTTAAATGGTGATGTAGATGCAGCGGTTGTATTCCAAGATGCTCGTAATATTGTGAAAAAAGATTATCCGAATATATTTGATCAAACGAAAATAGTGAAATTTACAGAGAAAATTCCGAACGATACGATTTCGGTACGCTCTGATTTAGATGAAGAGTGGAGCAAGAAATTACAGGATGCTTTCATTGAAATAGGAAAGAATGAGGAAGGTCACAAAATCATTAAAGAAGTATATTCACATGAAGGCTATGTTAAATCTGATGATAGTAAATTTGATATCGTTCGTGAATATGGAAAGAAAGTAAAAACGCAATAATACATATGGAAATGGCGGCTAACTGGAAGGATTTATTTTCAGTTAGTTTGCCGTTTTGAATACATAGAAGGTAGGTAAGATGTGTGATAGAGTTTCGAAATGTTTCCAAAGTGTATCCAAATGGTACAAAAGGATTGAATAATATAAACTTGAACATTCAAAAAGGCGAGTTTGTTGTAATGGTAGGGCTGTCTGGGGCTGGAAAGTCTACACTTCTAAGATCGGTAAACCGCCTTCATGAGATTACAGAAGGCGAAATTATGATTGAAGGTGAGTCTATTACTGCAGCGAAAGGAAAAGGATTACGCCGCATGCGCCGAGATATTGGTATGATCTTTCAAAATTTTAATCTTGTAAAGCGATCAACGGTATTGAAGAATGTATTAGCGGGGCGTGTTGGGTATCATTCGACACTGCGTACAACGTTAGGGCTATTTCCGAAAGAAGATTTGGAGCTTGCCTTTCAATCGTTAAAAAGGGTGAATATTTTAGAAAAAGCATATGCGCGAGCTGATGAATTATCAGGAGGACAACAGCAACGTGTATCGATTGCTAGAGCGTTGGCGCAAGAAGCGAAAATCATATTGGCAGATGAACCTGTTGCGTCGTTAGATCCGCTAACAACAAAGCAAGTGTTAGATGATTTGAAAAAAATTAATGAAGATTTTGGGATTACAACAATTGTAAACTTACATTCTATTGATTTAGCTAGGCAATATGCGACACGCATTATTGGATTACATGCAGGCGAAATTGTTTTTGATGGATCAGTAGAAGAAGCAACGGATGAAAAATTTGCTGAAATTTATGGAGACGTAGCGCAGAAAAGTGAATTATTAGAGGTGGCAGTTAAATGAATGACGTGACGATATATTCGAAATCGATACCGAAGCCGCCGAGTAAGTTGAAACATATGTTAACGGCTATTCTAGTCATTTTACTGTTGTGGGGAAGTAGTGTACAGGTCGACGCATCATTTTCAAAACTAGTAGTTGGTTTTCCTAATATGATTGATTTGTTAAAAGAGATGGTGCCGCCTGATTGGAGTTATTTTCAAGTTATTACAACAGCGATGTTAGATACAATACGTATGGCGATTATTGGGACGACTTTAGGAGCGATTTTAGCTATTCCACTGGCACTATTTGCGGCAAGTAATGTGTTTACTAGTACATTTTTGTACGGTCCAGCTCGATTGGTTTTAAATTTTATCCGAACGATACCAGATTTATTATTAGCGGCGATTTTTGTAGCTATTTTTGGAATAGGACCACTTCCAGGTATTTTGGCTCTTACTTTTTTCTCAATTGGGCTCGTGGCGAAATTGTTGTATGAGTCAATTGAATCGATTGATTCAGGTCCATTAGAAGCGATGACAGCAGTAGGAGCAAATAAAGTGCAATGGATTGTGTATGGGGTAATGCCGCAAGTGAAAGCACATTTTGTCTCCTATGTTCTTTATACATTTGAGGTAAACGTACGTGCAGCAGCTGTTTTAGGTTTAGTAGGGGCAGGTGGTATTGGATTATATTATGACCGTACACTTGGGTTTTTACAATATCAACAAACCGCATCTATTATTATCTATACCCTTGTTGTTGTATTGTTAATTGATTATGTAAGTACATTGTTGCGGGAGAAATTATAATGAGTAAAACGACGTTAATCGTACCAAAACCGAAGAAACCGAGTATGTATCGCTGGTTTATTTTTATAGCACTTGCATTTGTTTATGTATGGGCTTTTTCAGGAGTCCCGCTAGAGGGAATAAAGGATACGGCAGGAGAAATTACAAAAGCAATTATGACAGGTGTATTGAATCCAGATTGGTCGTATGTATCTTTGCCAGATGGTGAAGATTTATTACATGGTTTAATTGATACGTTGGCAATTGCGATATTAGGTACATTTATTTCTGCCTTTTTATCTGTTCCATTTGCTTTTTGGGCTGCAACGAATATGAGCAGTGGAAAATTAACTTCAGGAACTGGGAAGTTTGTACTTAGTTTTGTTCGTACATTTCCGGAATTAGTTATGGCGCTTTTATTTATAAAAGCTGTTGGACCAGGCTCTTTTGCTGGAGTTCTAGCTTTAGGGTTACACTCTATTGGGATGTTAGGAAAACTATATTCAGAAGGAATTGAAAATATAGATAAGGGACCGACGGAAGCGTTAATAGCGACAGGCGCAAATCGCTTCCAAATACTTTGGTATGCGGTATTACCACAAGTATTACCGGATTTTCTATCGTATACGTTATACAGGTTCGAAATTAATGTACGATCCGCTGCTATTTTAGGTGTTATTGGAGCAGGTGGGATTGGTACGCCTTTAATTTTTGCACTGAGTTCACGCAATTGGTCTCGTGTGGGTATTATTTTATTAGGCATCATTTTAATGGTAATTATCATTGATTTTATTTCAAGTTCGATACGGAAGAAAATTGTATAATTTATTTTAAGCACCTATAAAAGGTGCTTTTTTATATAATAAGAATAATAAATGTGAGCAATAGGGGGGATAATTTGGCTTTACAGCATGAGTTTGTATTTGTTTCGAATGAAAAAAAAAGATTGGATTTTATAGATATAGATTGGATTGAACGTTGTTTTCTATATAAAGAAGAGGCAACGATAGATGAGTATGTTGTATTAAGTGATGAGCTAATCGTATATCTATTAGATTTTACTCATTGGATTCCGACCTACTATCCAGCGAAAAGAGCAGAAGGATTTGGAATTCACTATTATGGTATTACGAAAATAGAACAGCAAGGGGCAGTGATAGCAGAACAGTTATTTTGTTCGCTAGTTAGCATGTTTTCTTTAGCGCCAGAAACAATCGAATTGACAGGACAGTTTCAATGGGAAAATGATAAAAATACGGATGGAGAATATGAAAGATACGTATTTGATCGAGATAAATTATGCCAAGATTTACAGTCGTTTATTTATTTGCTTCGTAGAGTGAAAAATGGGGAAGGATATATTTTGCATTATGGAATTTGAAAATGATGAATAAATATACAGATAATTCCCTTTCTTTTTAAAATAAAAACAATGAAAAAGTATGTCATATTGAATGCCCATACATTCCTGAAAACCTTGATTTTTTTATGAAAAACCAAAAAAATATCAACATATTTGTCGATACATGTTGTATAATCTTGCGTGGGAAGCTATCATATAAATGTATAAAACGTTTACTAATATAAGCGAAGGGAAGAATAGCATGTCACATTCAATCGAACAACTTTCTATCAACACGATTCGCACATTATCCATCGATGCGATTGAAAAAGCAAACTCTGGTCACCCAGGAATGCCAATGGGTGCAGCACCAATGGCTTATACATTATGGACTCAATTTATGAAACACAATCCAAATAACCCAACGTGGTTTAACCGTGATCGTTTCGTATTATCTGCAGGTCATGGTTCAATGTTATTATACAGCCTACTTCACCTATCTGGTTATGATGTAACAATGGATGACTTAAAGAACTTCCGTCAATGGGGAAGCAAAACTCCAGGACATCCTGAGTACGGTCATACAGCTGGTGTAGATGCAACTACTGGCCCACTTGGACAAGGTATTTCAACTGCTGTAGGTATGGCAATGGCTGAAAGACATTTAGCTGCTAAATATAACCGTGATGCGTATAATGTAGTAGATCATTATACATACGCTATTTGTGGTGATGGAGACTTAATGGAAGGCGTTTCTGCTGAAGCATCTTCATTAGCTGCTCATTTACAATTAGGTCGTCTTGTTGTGCTTTACGATTCAAATGATATTTCATTAGATGGCGATTTAAATCGTTCATTCTCTGAAAGTGTAGAAGATCGTTACAAAGCATACGGATGGCAAGTAATCCGTGTTGAGGATGGAAACGATATTGAAGCTATCGCGAAAGCAATTGAAGAAGCGAAAGCTGACGAAAAACGCCCAACGCTAATTGAAGTAAGAACGACAATTGGTTTCGGTTCTCCAAACAAATCAGGAAAATCAGCTTCACATGGTTCTCCACTTGGTGTAGACGAAACAAAATTAACGAAAGAAGCATATGCTTGGACTGCTGAGCAAGACTTCCATGTAGCAGAAGAAGTATATGACAACTTCCGTAAAACGGTACAAGATGTTGGTGAAACTGCGCAAGCAGCGTGGAACACTATGCTAGGTGAGTATGCACAAGCATACCCAGAATTAGCAAACGAATTGCAAGCAGCAATGAATGGTCTTCTTCCAGAAGGTTGGGAGCAAAACTTACCAACTTATGAATTAGGATCAAAAGCAGCAACTCGTAATTCTTCAGGTGCTGTAATTAATGCAATTGCAGAATCTGTACCATCATTCTTCGGTGGATCTGCTGACCTTGCTGGTTCTAACAAAACATACATGAATAACGAAAAAGACTTTACAAGAGATGATTACAGCGGAAAAAACATTTGGTACGGTGTACGTGAGTTCGCAATGGGTGCAGCAATGAACGGTATTGCACTACATGGCGGTTTAAAAACTTACGGTGGTACGTTCTTCGTATTCTCTGACTACTTACGCCCAGCAATTCGTCTTGCAGCATTAATGCAATTGCCAGTAACGTATGTATTCACACACGACAGTATCGCTGTTGGTGAAGATGGTCCAACACATGAACCAGTCGAGCAATTAGCAGCGCTACGTGCAATGCCAAATGTATCTGTTATTCGTCCAGCTGATGGTAACGAATCTGTTGCAGCTTGGAGACTAGCTCTAGAATCTACAAACAAACCAACTGCTTTAGTATTAACTCGTCAAGACCTTCCAACATTAGAAGGTGCAAAAGACGATACGTATGAAAAAGTAGCAAAAGGTGCATATGTAGTTTCTGCAAGCAAGAAAGAAACAGCTGATGTAATCTTACTTGCAACTGGATCTGAAGTAAGCCTAGCTGTTGAAGCACAAAAAGCTCTAGCAGTAGACGGCGTTGATGCAGCTGTTGTCAGCATGCCATCTATGGATCGCTTTGAAGCTCAAACTGCTGAGTACAAAGAATCTGTATTACCAAAAGCAGTAACAAAACGTTTCGCAATCGAAATGGGTGCTACATTCGGATGGCACCGTTACGTAGGTCTTGACGGAGATGTGTTAGGTATCGATACATTCGGTGCTTCTGCTCCTGGTGAGAAGATTATGGAAGAGTATGGATTTACTGTAGAGAACGTTGTTCGTAAAGTAAAAGAAATGCTTTAATGATTTTAGAAAAATCTCTCCGGCATGGAGAGGTTTTTCTATGTAAATGAGTTTTTTCGACAGAAAAAGTTTTTTATCTCTCCGCAGTCAGACAATCATTGCAAAGTTTCTTCTATATAATGAAGGGAAAAGGTTGTCCAGATTGGGAGGCAAAAGATGAAAACGTATGAATTGTATTTAATTCAAGAGGATATTGCGAAAGCTTACTTTGGTCGTGAATATTTGTTTTTTGATTTATTTGCTCGATTTTCAGAATCTGGGTCCCTTTCGGAGAAAAAAGTGTTATATAAACAAATGATGTATATAACGAGGCCATTACAAGTAATGAAAATTCATCATAAATTAGAACAAGCTTTGCGTGTTCTTGGTAAATATGATCGAACACATCATACACATACACTTTATACAGGGGCGGAATACGGCGAAATAATGGTGAAACCGCACTATATTCGGATGAATACCTCTGGAAATGTTTCTATGGAAACGACTTTCTTTGAGGTGTTGAGAAAGTGTGAATTAACATTTTTAGCTATGGATTATGAAAATACAAAGTACGGATGGCTGAATCCTCTAAAACAAGTACGAACATATGTGTAAAAAATGTCGAATTGTATCTTGTCTTATTGAAAAGGTTTTAGTACACTGTAAGGTAGACAACATGAAGGAGGAAAATATATGCCAATTTGGTTAGGTATTCTAGTGGGCGTAGTAGCACTAGTAGCAGGCGTGGCGTTAGGATTTTTCATTGCCCGCAAATACATGATGAACTACTTAGAAAAAAATCCACCAATTAATGAACAAATGTTAAAAATGATGATGATGCAAATGGGACAAAAACCTTCCCAAAAGAAAATCAATCAAATGATGAGCGCGATGAGCAAGCAACAAACAAAATAAGCGCTAAAGGGCACTCGATAAGAGTGCCCTTTCTTATTGGACTTTTAAAGTGTTTAAAACTTTTAAAAATTCTGCATCTTTGGTAAACTGAAAACATCGCTCATTTTAAGGGAGGAGGATAAAAATGAAGGTATTTATTAATTTAGCTTGGTTTTTTAAACAAGAAAAACGAGCGTACATAATCGGAATTATTATGTTATTTGGTGTCGCGCTTCTTGAACTTGTAGCTCCGAAAGTACTAGGTATTGTAGTAGATGAAATTAATAATGGAACATTAACATCTGAGAAGTTGTTGAAGTGGGTTGTTTTATTAGTAGTTGTAGGGATTACTATGTACATATTACGTTATTTATGGCGTATTATGATTTTTGGATCTTCGTTAAAACTAGCTCGTCAATTACGAAAGAATTTATATGAACATTTTACAAAGATGAGCCCATCTTTTTATCAATCACGTCGTACGGGTGATTTGATGGCGCATGCGACCAATGATATTCAGGCGATTCAACAAACGGCTGGATCGGGCGTTTTAACACTGGTTGACTCATTAGCGGTTGGGGGATGTGTACTCGTAGCGATGGGTTTTACAATTAGTTGGAAGTTAACATTGTTAAGCTTAATTCCAATGCCGATTGTAGCGATTTCGACAAATTATTATGGAACGTTATTACATAAAAGGTTTCATAAAGCGCAGCAATCGTTTTCGGAAATCAATGATAAAGTGCAAGAGAGTATGAGTGGGATGAAGGTAATTCGATCACTTGGACAAGAGAAAGAAGATTTACAAGCATTCCGAAAAAAGTCAGAAGATGTTGTACATAAAAATATGTTAGTTGCACGTATTGATTCGTTGTTCGATCCGACAATCTCACTTATCGTTGGATTTTCTTTTTTAATTGCAGTATGTTACGGGTCAGTATTAGTTGTGAGAGGGGAACTAACTGTAGGGGATCTCGTTACATTTACAACGTATTTAGGTACCCTCGTTTGGCCAATGTTAGCCTTTGGATGGTTGTTTAATATTATGGAGCGTGGGCGTGCTTCGTATGACCGTGTAGAAAAAATTCTCTCTCAAAAATCAGATGTAGTAAATAGAGAAGATGCTGTGCATACAATAGCGAGCGGTGATGTTACATTTGCGGTTGATTCATTTTCCTATAAGAAAAATGAACTGTTACAGCTAGTAGATGTTCATTTTGATTTAAAGAAGGGTGAAACATTAGGAGTTGTCGGACGTACAGGTGCAGGGAAAACGACTTTATTAAAATGTCTAATTCGGGAGTATGATCATTTTAATGGTGGATTAAAAGTTGGGGAGCGGGATATTCGCGATGTAACACTTTACGGTGTCCGTTCTGCCATTTCATACGTGCCGCAAGATCACTTTTTATTTTCAGCGAGTATTGGGGAGAATATTGCCTTCGGAAAGGCGGATGCTACATATAATGAAATTACCCGAGCTGCAGAGATCGCTTGTATTCATGATGATATCCTCCAATTTTCAGAAGGGTATGAAACAGTAGTAGGAGAAAGAGGTGTTTCGTTATCTGGAGGCCAAAAACAGAGGATTTCTATTGCGCGTGCTTTATTAACAAATGCAGAAATTTTAATTTTAGATGATTGTTTATCAGCAGTAGATGCAAAAACAGAAGAAACGATTTTAAATGCATTAAAGAGAGAAAGAGCAGGGAAAACGACGATTATTACTGCTCATCGTTTAAGTGCAATTCAACATGCTAATCTTATACTTGTTGTGGATGAAGGTAGAATTGTGCAACGAGGTACACATGAGCAATTAATGGAAGAAAACGGTTGGTATAAAGAGATGTATGAGAGCCAGCAGTTAGAAGCATTAGTTGAGAAAGGAGGCGTATGATGACTGAGAAGAAGCAGAGTGATTTAAGTAGATTGCTTTCTTATATGAAGCCATATAAAGGGTTGCTATCTTTAGCATTTATCTTTTTAGTTGGTGCAACAGTAACTGAAATGATGGGTCCTTTTTTAATTAAACAATTTCTTGATGAACATTTAGTACCACGAAACTTTGATCAATCGGCACTTGTGACTCTATTTGTTGTATATCTAATTGCTCACTTATTAAAAGTATTATTTACTTATTTAGACTTATTGTATTTTCAAAATATCGCTTTTAAAATTGTTCAAGATATGCGTGTTGAAGTATATGATCATGTTCAAAAGTTGTCATTAAGTTTCTTTGATCGTACGCCGATTGGTACGCTCGTATCGCGCATAACGAATGATACGGAAGCAATTAAAGACTTTTATGTCAGTGTATTATCCACATTTGTCAAAAATGTAGTCTTTTTAATAGGTATTTTAGTAGCAATGTTTTTATTAAATGTAAAACTAGCTCTATTTTCTCTCATATTAATTCCGATCATGTTTGCAATTATGGTGCTATATCGCCGAAAAAGTGCAGCTTTTTATTTAGAAGTACGTAATCAATTGAGCGTGTTAAATGCAAAGTTAAATGAGTCTATTCAAGGAATGAATATTGTTCAAGTGTTCAGACAAGAAAAGCGTATGAGAAAAGAGTTTGAAGAAGTGAATAATAAACATTATAGTGCAGGGCGACGGACGTTAAAGTTAGACGCATTACTTTTACGCCCAGCAACGGATTTAGTTCATATTATAGCAATTGCGTTAGTACTTGGTTTATTTGGAATTGATGCGCTGAAGAGTCCTGTTGAAGTAGGAGTTCTATATGCGTTTGTTAACTATATACATCGTTTCTTCCAGCCTGTAAACGAGATGATGATGAAATTATCATTTTTCCAACAGGCACTTGTTTCATCATCACGTGTATTTCATTTAATGGATGAGAAAGATTTAGCGCCAGTTCAAAAAGGGGATGGAAATCCTCAAGTCGTTAATGGAGAAATAGAATTTAAAAATGTTACTTTTTCGTATGATGGAAAACGTGATGTTTTAAAAAATGTATCTTTTCAAGTGAAACAAGGACAAACGGTTGCTTTCGTTGGACACACTGGTAGCGGAAAAAGTACCATTATGAATTTATTAATGCGATTTTATAATATTAAGTCCGGAAATATTGTAATAGATGGTGTGGATTTAGAGGGATTTGAAGAACGAGAGATTAGAAAGAAAATAGGACTCGTATTGCAAGATGCATTTTTATTTGCGGGAAATGTAAAACAAAATATTCGTATGTACAATGAAGAAATTACGGATGAAGAAGTAAAAGAAGCAGCACAATTTGTGCAAGCCAATACGTTTATTGAAAAATTACCAGAGCAGTATGAAACAGAAGTAGTAGAAAGAGGAGCTGCATTTTCTAGTGGTCAACGCCAATTAATTGCTTTTGCTAGAACGATAGCAACGAATCCGAAAGTATTAGTATTAGATGAAGCAACAGCTAATATTGATACAGAAACAGAAGATGCAATTCAAACAGCATTACAGCAAATGAGAAAAGGGAGAACGACGATAGCCATTGCGCACAGATTATCTACAATTCAAGATGCGGATCAAATCTTTGTTATGCATGATGGAGAAATAGTAGAAAGAGGTACACATCAAGAATTACTGAGTGAACAAGGGTTGTATTATAATATGTATTTACTACAAAATAAAGGAAGTTTACAAAAGGCCTTGTAATTACAAGGCCTTTTACTTTGTTTATAAAATATATTTGTTCTCAATGTCTATAGTATAAACGTCGTGACCCTTTAATAAAGTTGTACATATTGTATGTATACGATATGAAAAAAATTGATAGGAGCTTTTATATGCAAGATAGATCTAGTTCAAATATTACGTTTATCGATGTGTCTCATTGGGAAGGGAATATTGATTGGAATGCAGTGAAGGGGTCCGGTATTTCAGCGGCGTATGCAAAAGCGACAGAAGGTGTGAATAATCTTGATCCTACTTTGGTTCAAAATGTACAAGCAGCGCGAAATGCGAATGTATTAATCGGTGCATACCATTTTGCACATCCAGAACTAAATGATGCAATTTCAGAAGCGAAACATTTTGTGAATATATTACAAAGCAATCAGACAGACTTAATGCCAGTTCTAGATTTAGAATCACCAGTAGATCCGAGTAATAGTAATTTAACTGGTACTGCTATATCTAATTGGGCAAGAAGTTTTATAAATTATGTGAAACAGGCTACTGGAAAAGATGTTATGTTGTATACAGGAGTTTGGTATATTAATGAGTTCGGAATTAGCGGGTTAAGTGATATACCACTTTGGATTTCCAAATATTCTAGTACTCCGCCTGCCGATGCTGGTGGATGGACAGAGTGGACAGCGTGGCAATATACAGATTCAGGACAAATTTCAGGTGTAGGAGGAAATTGTGATGTATCAGCAGCTGTTTCATTAGAAGCTTTACAAGGGAATGGAACAAATGGTGGTGGAAATGTTTCCCCGCCTAGTACTGCTACAGCAGTCTATGGCGTTGCTGTAATTAATGGCGATAATGTAAATTTACGGAGTGGACCTTCTTTGCAATCTAGTGTAATCCGTCAGCTAAAGCGTGGCGAATCATATGAAGTTTTGAACGAACAAGGTAGTTGGCTTGCTTTAGGTGGAAACGAATGGATATACTATGATCCAAGTTACATTCAGTATAAACATTATGTGGCGACTATTACTGGTGATAATGTGAATCTGCGGGATGCTCCATCAATAAATGGAAATGTTATAAGACAGTTACATCATGGTGAGGCTTATAGAGTGTGGTGTAAGCAAGATGGATGGCTTGGTTTAGGTGGAAATGGCTGGATATACTATGATCCAAGTTATATTCAGTATGGTGTACAATAAAATGCACGTAAAAGGTATCTCGCCTGAGATGCCTTTTATTCAGCTATTTGAGGGCAAGCTGAAACGATCAGTAGGGCATGGGGAATACAGTCTCGCTTCATTAAAAATATGTAATTTTTACAAAGTGTATATTGAAAGCATAGTATAATATAATGGATGTTTATAAAAATAAATGAAAATGAAATGAAGGAGTAAAAATATGGATTATGTGCTAATAGGTGTGATTTTATTATTATTAGCTGTAGTATTCGTGCTGTTCTATAAAAATAAACAGCTAGAATCAGAGAGTCAGCAAGTAGAGTTTGAAAAGAAACAAGCAATTGAAACGTATGAAACTGAAATTGCAGCTACGGTTACAGAGCATAAAGAACAACAAAATACATTGAAAAGTATGGAACAGAAGAAATACAATGATTTACAAATAAGTGCAGCTAGAGAACTTGAAAATATGCGTATGATGAAAAATCAATTAGCTGTGCAACATAGTAAAGAACGTAGTGAAGTGCAAGAAAAGCATAGTAACGAAATACATATGTTTCAACAATTAATTGCAAATTTGCGAGAGTATACGAAAAATGGAGCTGAAGTGAATACACACGAAACATTACATTATATGAAGCGAGGCTTTGTAGATCAAGGCATGATACTAGATAATGAATTTCATATTATGCCGAATGTTTTTATTAGAAATCAGCACGGCGGAAATGATTTTCGAATTCATCATCTTGTTTTAAGTAAAACGGGCATGTATCTACTTGAGACGAAAGAATGGACAGGTAAATTAATTCATGGCTTAACGAAAGACAATGCTAGTATTTATTCATTTATGATTGATGAAATTGGCAAGTATCAACAAGAGGAAGAGAAAGAAGAGACGTTTGAATGCATAACAGGTGAAGAGTCATTAACGATACAAGTGAAAAATGAAGGGAATCCAGTATATAGAGCGAAGAAACTATCTCATATTCTATACAATTGTTTGAAAGAAATCCAAGTTGATATTGTAAAGGAAAACGTAAAACCGATTGTATATTTTTATAATGAGAGTGGGAAAGAAGTGCTAGATCTTTCTGAAGAAAAAACGCCGAGATTAAAGGATAGAGAGCAAATTGTAACGTTCTTCAGAAATGAGATTTTAACAGGGAAAGTAATATATACAGATCAAGAGTTAGAAAAGCTCCGAGAAATCATTAACCGGATGAATTATAAAATGAATTAAAAAGAGGTGGGATTTCTGAGTGCTATATTAAGGGGTATTTTGTATGTTTATGTTTGTTTGTATATACTAATGTATCTTGCGTTTATGTTTGTTATTGATTCGGTTCATATGTCAGTAAGTGTAAAAAGTATGTTTGTAGTAGTCATGCCATTAGCTATATTAGTTGTGATTCAAAAGTTCGTCTTACGTACGTCTGTAAATCGTAATACAGAAAAGAAGCAAATGCTAGGTGTAATGATAGTAGGATGTATTCTATTGTTGGTGTGCACTGCACAATTAAGTATGAATACATACACCTCAAAGTTTAATCAAGATCGGTGGTTACATGCTGAAGAAAAACGGGTACATATGGTAGATGATCTAATGCGAAAATATAAATTAGCAGGGAAATCAAATGAAGAAATTACAAAATTACTAGGAACGCCTACTGAAACAAGAAATGGAGAAGAAGGGATTATCACTTCGTACTATCTTGGAAATGAACGTGGTTTTATTTCTATCGATAGTGAACAGCTTGTTTTACAATTTGATAGAGATGGTAAAGTTATGGAATATAAGGTGCATAGAGATTAAAGAAACGTAGAAAGAAGCTATATATTATAGCTTCTTTTTATATTCCAATATAGTAAATGTATGCAAATAGTAGTCATTCCTATCTATACGAATCGGAATGAGTCTGTTATATTGTAAATGGTTATGTAGTTTAATAGTTTACTAGATGATTTATATTTTAGTTGAGGAGGGGGAATTTAACACGAATTTAATTATGACGTGTTAAGTATTATGATGAAAAAAAGATTTTATAATGTTTTAGCTGCATCGATTGTATTTAGTATGGTAACGATTCCAAATTATTCCTATGCTAGCGAGCTTGAAAAAACTGTGACAGTTTCAACTGATGAACAAGCTTTAAAAAGTATTGAAAACCAAATGAAAGATGAAGATGGTCGAGGAGAAGATAAAGGAGTACAAAATGAAGTGCCAGGTGAATTTCTTGTACATATAGTGAAAGAGGTACCTTTATATGATTCTAGTAATCTTCAAAAAGAAGCAGGGGTTCATATTTCGAATCAAGTCGTAAAAGCTGAAAAGAGAAAAGGAAACGCTTACTATGTTCGGACTTCATCTGGAACTGGATGGATACAAAATAGTGAGGGGAATGTAGAGGTTAAAGAAGTTCATACGTTATCAAGTGAAAAGTTAGTTATTAATGAAGAAACCTCTACATACTCTGAACCATTTACTTCATACAAAGAAGAAAATGTATTGGAGCCACAAATCATTCAAGTAATGGGACAGGCGGGAGAATGGTTCCAAGTAAAAATAAATAATGAGATGAAATGGATTTATTCACCTTCAGCAAAATTTGAAGGAACAAAAGCTTCGCTTATTCAAGAGGTAACACCAGCACGTACAAAACGTGCAGCAGTTATGTATGCTGCACCAATAGAAGAGAAAACAACGGATATTTATGGTGTAACTTTAAAAGAAATGATTGTACCAAAAGGAAATGAAAATATCCGTCCTGGTTATGCGATGAAGCCGAAGTATATTACGATTCATGAGACAGATAATTACCGTGTTGGGGCCAATGCTAAAAACCATGCAGTATATTTATATAACCAGGCAACGGGAACGGAAGATCGTTCAGCGTCTTGGCACTTTACGGTAGATGATAAAGAAATTTATCAACATCTTCCATTAAATGAAAATGGTTGGCATGCCGGAGATGGAGCGGAAGGAACTGGAAATCGAGAATCCATTGCGATTGAAATTGCTGTAAATGAAGATGGTGATTATAATAAAGCTGTTGAAAATGCTCGTAAATTAACAGCTTATTTAATGGGAGAATTACATATTCCTTTAGAAAATGTGAAGAAACATCAATTTTGGAGTGGGAAGAATTGTCCGGCTATTATGATTAAAAATAATGCGTGGGAACCATTCTTACAAGGAACAAAAGTTTATTATGATGCGAACCATAAAGATGATATAACAGGTGGTTGGTACGAAGCAGACATTCGTGAATTAGATAAACGCGGTATTATGGTTGGGGATGGAAAGGGCTCTTATTGGCCAGAGCGTCTTGTAACACGTGGTGAATTTGCGAATTTAATTTCAAGATCATTGCAGTTACCTGAAGGGTCATCGAATTTTAATGATTTAAATATAGCACATCCATCGCTAATAGATGGTATTAATCGTGCAGCAACTGCCGGGATAATAAGTGGTAGAGGGAATGGGACATTTGCTCCAAATGATACGATTAAACGAGATGAAGCTGTTATCATGATTGACCGTGCACTGCAATATAAAAAAATTAAAGGTAACTTAGTTCCATTACCATTCTCGGATCAAGATTTAGCATATGATAAACAAGCTGTACAACGTGTTTATGGATTAGGTATTGTAAAAGGAAATGAAAATAATGAATTTATGCCGAAAGGTTCTGCAACACGTGGAGAATCGGCAGCATTTATTAATAGAATGTTAAAAGTAATAGAAAGTAAGTAATGAAAAAGCATTCGCTGTTGCGAGTGCTTTTCTATTTTTCAATACGTTATGGAAGGGAGAGAAAGGTTTTGGGGTGAATAAGGAATGAAAGCGGAGGTGAGGCATATATATAGATGCGTTGGGTTGTTTTTATCGTGCATAAACGGAAAGCCCGATTATAATCAGTGCGGAGTGGACTAAACCTTTACTGATTAAACTTTCACTTTAGCATATTGTAAAAATGAAGAGGAGGTAAGACGGTGAAAGCTATACCGACTGATGTCTTGAGTAAAGAACTGATGGAACGAGAAGGGGTTATATCTATTACAGTAAAGGAATTTGAAAAGATAGAAGTAGCTGGAGTAGTAGTCGCTGGTCCTGCGGTTATTTTGATTAATCAAGACTAAGTACATAGTATCAATCTAGACAAGTATGAAAGCATCCGTTCAGGGTGCTTTTGAAGTTTTCAATGATTATGACACTAGTTTTCGCTGGATGTATGTTATGGATGGAATAAAAATAATATAGCAAACTAATATGTTTTACGAATGAATTATGTAAGTAATTCATATTTCCCATATAAAAGGATTTGCTTTAATATAATGAGTGTAAAGTTCGAGTATTCGAAGTACTACTTGAATTATATCCCTATCCCTTTTCTAAAAATGCGAACAAGTTTTGCCCTATTCTATTCAATAATTAATTGCATAGAAATATATTGTTCGATGACCATTATGGAACGTACATAATGGGAAAATCCCGATCCTTAAAGAGGATGCCCCTAATCTTCATGTGAAAATATGATCGGATAAGAAAGCTGACCAATTTATGGTCAGCTTTCTTTTTGTTCAAAAGTTATTTCTTCTTTAATTTCTGTTTGCAATAGTAAAGCTTTTCCGAAACGACGTTTGCATTCCGCACGTACTTTTTCAATGGCTAGTAGCTGAGTAGTGGCGGGAACCGTTACGATAGCTTGGCGCGGTTTTCGATTTTCTTCACAAAAGACACATTCCACAACATATTTAGAAATCATATTTTCATCCTTCCGTTTTTAATTTCTAAGAAGGGATTGTCTATGAAGTTGATGTAAACTTTCGTCATTGTTTTACTATTTTCCTCTTTTTTCAAGGGGAAAATAAAAAGGAAGACGAATAGTAGTAGGGGAGGGATGTATATGGAAAGATGGGTAGGTTGTGCGGCAGTATGTGTAAACGAAAGAAATGAAGTTTTAATGGTGTTGCAAGGGCAAAAAGGTGAAGAAAAAAGGTGGACTGTTCCAAGTGGCGGGCTTGAAAAGGGAGAAACACTAGAAGAATGTTGTATTCGAGAAGTTTGGGAAGAAACAGGTTACAATGTGGAAATTGTAAATAAAATATACGAAAAAGAAGGTATTACATACGGGGTTCCTGTATACGTTCATTATTATGTTGTTAAAAAAATAGGCGGTAGTATGAAAATTCAAGATCCTGATGAATTAATATATGAAATTGCTTGGAAGAGGATAGATGAGATGAAGGAATTAACGCTATCATTCCCGGAAGATTTTGAGATTTTAAATACATATATAAATAAAAAAGCGAGTGTTTAAACACTTGCTTTTTTAATGTATCCACGATAAGAAAAGCGGAACGATAACTAAACTAGCTCCCGCTGTTAAAAGCATAGATAAACTTGCAATCGTTCCTTCTACAGGACCGATTTCGAATGCTTTTGATGTGCCGGTTCCATTTGCACTCGTACCTAACATAATGCCTTTTGCGAGTGCTGTTTTAATACGACATATGCGTATGAGAGAAGGACCGAGCAATGCTCCTGTTAACGCAGTTAAAACAACAAATACGGCTGTTAATTGTGACATACCACCAATCATTTCTGAAATAGCCATTGCAATTGGTGTTGTTACAATATGAGGTGCTAAACTATGTTCTAACGATGAATCAATTTGAAAATAATTTGCTAGTAGTGCTGAAGTAATAACTGATAAAAACGAACCGACAATGACGTTAAGTAAGATAGCTATTCCATGTTTCTTGAGTAAGTCAAAGTATTTATAGATTGGCCATGCAAAAGCAACTGTTGCAGGCTTTAATAATTCAGTTAACCATTGACCACCTGTTTCATATGTTTCATAAGGTGTGTCTAGTCCGAGTAATAAAGCAATTAAAATAATAGGACAGACGAGAAGAGGAGAAAGTAAGCTCCAATTCCAGCGTTGATACATTTTCTTCGATATCCAATATGTGAATAGTGTTAATAATAAACAAAGAAAGCCGATCATTGTGTTGATCCTTTCCGCTTTAGTAGCAATTCTGTTAAGAGTCCTGTAACTAAGGTAACGCAAAGCGTGCTAATCATAATAATTAAAATGAGATCGATTCCATATTGTGATAGTGTATCTTTGTAGCGTATGACAGCGACTGCAGAAGGAATGAAAAATAAAATAAGTTCTTTTAATAAAAAGTCTGCTCCGTCTTGTATCCACTCTTTTTTCACTAGGTTAAATTTTAATGAAATTAATAATAAAAAAATACCGATTATACTTCCTGGAACTGGGAGGTGTGCCTGTTTTGCAATCCATTCACCTGTCCAAGCGAAACAAAATAATAATAAAATTTGTCCGCTTAATTTCCACCATTTCATACAGTAACGACCCCTTTCTTTTTTTACATAAAAATTGTAAAAAAGAATTAACAATTTCTACTATACGTTCATTCGAAAAATTTGTCTAATATATAAATTATATGTTATTAATATATTAGATGTATTAATCGAAAGTGAAAAGGGTGTCCAAAATGGAATTACGGCATTTGCAATATTTCGTTGTAGTGGCAGAGGAGTTACACTTTGGACGAGCAGCTGCTCGTTTACAAATGACACAACCACCGCTTAGTCAACAAATTCAGCAATTAGAAAAAGAAATGGGAGTTATGTTATTTTCAAGAACGAAGAGAAAGGTTGAATTAACAGAAGCTGGAGAAATGTTTTTAAAAGAAGTAAAAAAAGCGTTTGAACAAATTGAAAAAGCAGTAGAAATCGCACAAAGTGCCCAAAGGGGAGAAGTGGGATCACTTTCAATTGGTTTTGTAGGTGCGGCGATATATGATATTTTACCATCTATCGTAAGGGAGTATAGAAAGAAATTTCCGAGAGTGTCTGTTGCACTACATGAACTGTCAACACCAGATCAGGTGCATGCACTTCACGATAACCGTATTGATATTGGTTTTTTACGTCCGCCAATTCCAACACAATTGCTGGAGTTAGAACCAATTCAAAGGCTTTCTTGTACGTTATGTTTACCGAAGGCACATCCACTTGCTGAAAAGGATGAAATACATATTGAAGATTTAAGAGACGAACCGTTTGTATTTATTACAAGGCCTGTATGGCCAGCGTTATACGATACAATATTATCACTTTGCCGTGACGTCGGTTTTAGTCCACATATTGTACAAGAAGCGACGGAATATCAAACAGTTATGGGACTTGTAGCGGCAGGAATTGGAATTACGGTAATACCTGTATCGGCAAATAAATTGTATAAAACAGAAGTCGTATATAAAGAGTTATATGATTCGAATTTTGTTGCAGAAATGTCAGTAGCGTACAAAAAAATGAATACTAATCCAGAACTTTTAGAGTTTTTAAAAATTGCAAGAGAGAAGAAAAGAATAGAAGTTGAGGATGAGGTTAATTAATTTGTTTAAAAGTACACCTCGTTAAACACTAAAGCGGAAATGCAATACTATTGCATTTCCGCTTTAGTTTGCTTTTTTTAGTTCTATACTAAAGAGATAAACATGTTCGTTTTCTTGTAATAGTTGGTCAATAGCATTTTTTTCCTCAAGCATTGGGATTCTTACGTTTTCTTTATTCGTTTTTATTATAGCTGTTAAAGTCGTTTTTTGATTATATTTTAATTTTATAGCAGATTGAAGAGTAGTAGATGCAGAGCTATTTATACTTGGAGGTGCTTCTTCAGGAACGAGCATGGAACTACCTTCAATATTAACATACCAATTTTTTTGCTCTTGTATATCTTTATCGAGTTGGGATTGAGGTGGTAAAAAAGAAAGCTTTACTTTCTTTTTTGGAAAATGTGAGGTAACTGTATTCACAATTTCGTTTGTTTTTTTACCATTTTGATAATGGTCAATTGTAGCATGTATTTCATCTTTTTCATTTTTAAGTGTAACGCTATAAAATATGCTGTTTCCTTCTTGAAAAGGTGTCATTTGTAAAATAGAAGATTGCTCTTCTGTTAATTTGTATGGCTCAACAATCGCGATCTCATTGTGTTTAAGTGGGCTACAACTTGTGAGAAATAATAAAAACAAGATTGATAGTAATTTTATACGCATGCAATCCTCTCCTTTTTACAATTATATTCTTAATATGATTTTTTTACCATTTTATTTTCTAGGACTAAAGACTTAGAACAAATTCAGATTGTAGTGCGATGTTTAAAATGTCATATTTTTATACACTTGTAGTATAGAATGAGTTTGTTATGAAGTAAGGTAGGGGAAGAACATATGTCTTTATGTCAGTTAGTGAGAAAAAATATAAGAACATTTGCTGCCAAAAGGATGAAGCAATTTATGTGGGTTGCTATGATTACTATGATTTTATTTTTTATGATATCGCTCCAATTTAATGAAGTAGTTGTTGAGGAATTAGGGACTATACTTTTATTTCAAATGTGTTTTTATACACTGTTTCTTATATTCATTTTTATATGTATTTTTACTACATATAAAATAACGTTTTCTCTTCTGCAAGTGAGAAAAGAGGAAATTAAATCTTATGTAGCAGAGAATAGGAACGTAATATGTTTATTATGTCAGGAGCAATTATTCATTTATGGCGCGTCGTTTGTTTTTGGATTAGTTAATGGGATGTTATTTTTGAAATTATTTACGATTATTTTTATGAAACTAGTAGGAATACAAGGGATAAATAGTGCACCGATTACAATATATGCAATAGTAGTTGTTAGTATAATTATGATTGTTATCGTCTTATTATCGATGATGCAATGTTTTCGATTTGTTCAAAGTTTACAAGATAAAAATTCATTTCATTTCAAGAAAAAGGCATGAGAAATCATGCCTTTTCCTATTTTACACATAAAAATAATCATGTTACAGTGTAAAGACCTGACAAAGAATGGGAAGGAAAGGTTGTATAGAATGACAAATGAACAATCGATTGTAAAGGTTGAGCGATTAACGAAGCGAATCGGCTCAAAGACACTTGTGGAAAATATTAGTTTCGAAGTTAAAAAAGGTGAAGTAGTTGGTTTGCTCGGACCAAATGGTGCTGGAAAAACGACTTTAATGAGAATGATGGTCGGCATGATTCGTATGACAGAGGGAGAAGTTTGGATTGACGGCCAATCTGTAAAACAGCAATTTGAAAGTACTGCTTCGAAAATTGGAGCAGTAATTGAGACACCGGAGTTTTATCCTTTTTTGAGCGGCTATGAAAATTTAACATATTTCGGACGAATGAATGGTAAGGTGACAGAAGAACGTATCGATGAAGTAGTGAAATTGTTAGGGATGGGACAAGTAATTGACCGCAAAGTAAAAGCATATTCACTTGGTATGAGACAACGTTTAGGAATTGCTCAAGCGCTTATTCACGATCCAGATGTATTGATATTAGATGAACCAACGAATGGATTAGATCCTAGTGGAATACATGAAATGAGAATGTACATAAAGAAAATTGCACATGAACAAGGAAAAGCGGTACTTGTATCTAGTCACTTACTTTCAGAAGTTGAATTAATGTGTGACAGAGTTATCATTATTCAGCACGGAGAATATGTGGCGACGCAAAATATTCAGCATAATCAAGGCGAAGAGATGGAGACAATCCGTATACGTGTAGATGATGCGAAAAGAGCAGCAGAATTGTTAGAACAAGATGTTTTAATAAAAGGTAATGATCTACTTATTACTGTAAAAGATGAAGAAATCCCAAATGTTATTCGTACATTGCTTGAGAAAAACATTCAAGTATATCGTGTATATGAAGAAAGAAAAACGTTAGAAGAGCAATTTTTAGAATTAACAGGGGGAAAAGATATTGTTTAATTTAGTGTATAACGAACTGTATAAAATATTTAAGCGAAAGCGAACGATTATTCCATTTGCAGTTATTGCAGTATTAATAATTGGATTAGGATGGGTTACGGTAAAGTATCTGGAACCAGAAACAAAAGGATGGAAAGCCGATTATACAGAAAGAACTGTAGAAATTGAGAAAAAGCTAGGCATGAAAAAAGAAGCTATTTTAGCAGAGCGATCTGGAGATGAGCTTGTAAAGGAATATCAGCTGAAGATGAAGTATTTGGATACAGATACAGCACCGGCAAGCAGTTCTCCGCTTTCTTTCATGAGAGATACAGGTTTTATCGTATTTCCAATATTGCTCCCATTTATCCTCGTGTATGCAAGTACAATTTTTGCGAATGAATATAGCTGGGGAACATATAAATTTTTAACGATACGACCAGCAAGTCGATTTAAAATTTTGACAGCCAAATTTTTAGCAATCGTGATATTTGCAGCATTATTGTTTATATTTAATATGATTTTCTCGACATTATGTGGGCTTGTTATTTATAAATTCCAGCAGCCTGCATGGAGCGAGTTTATTTTCCAAGATGGAAATATTATAAAACAAAATATTTTTGTAGAAGCTAGTAAGTATTATATTTTATCTTGGTTGCCGACGATTGTGTACGCAGCGTTTGCATTTATGATTTCTGTGTTAACAAGATCTAGTGGAGGCGCGATTGGAATTTCGCTATTCCTTGCTTTATCAGGAAACATTGCATTACTAGCAGCAACTAGATATGATTGGGCGAAATATTTATTGCCAGCAAACACAGATTTATATAGTATTGCAAAGAATGGAAGTTTTATTGATGGAGTAACGTTCCCGTTTGCTTCATGTATGTTATTACTATATTTATTTGTATTTTTAAGCATTTCCTATACCGTATTTTTAAAACGTGATTTAACTTAATAAAAAAGGAGCCGTTAAGTATCTCTTAACAGCTCCTTTTTTTATGCAAATTGTTTGAGTGCTTTTTCAGCTAACAAAGCGAAGTATTCTGCACTTATAGGTAATGCTCGTTCGTCTACTGTAAAAGCGGGATGATGCCATTCATGTGTACCACTCGTTCCCATAAATACGAATGAACCAGGTATTTCTTGTTGATAAAAAGAAAAATCTTCTCCGGCCATTGAAGGAGTAGGGGAGATGATATTTAAATTCATTGTTTCTGCAACTTGAGTCGATAAGTTTGTTAGAAATGTATCGTTATGAACAGCAGGAGGCCCTGCATAAAAACGAAATTCTGTTTTTACACCTAATGCATCAGAAACCCCTTGAATAATACGTCTCATTAGTGCAGGAATTTTTTCACGTGTTTCCGTTTGGAATGTACGTACAGTGCCTTCCAGTGTTGCTTGTTCAGGAATAACGTTCCACGTATTTCCTGAATGGATGTTTGTAACACTAACGACTGCATTATGAGATGAACTTATATTCCGGCTTACAATTGTTTGCAGTGCCATCACAATTTGAGAGGACGCGACAATAGGGTCTACCCCAGCATCTGGTACAGCTGCATGTGTACCAACTCCGTGAATTTCAATTTCAAATCGATCAACCCCGGCCATGAGTGGACCATCTTTAATACCGATTGTACCTACTGGTAAATCAGGTTTATTATGCATACCGAAAATAGCTTGCACATCACGTAAATGTCCGGCTTCAATTACTTTGCAAGCACCATTGCTACTTTCTTCAGCTGGCTGGAATATAAAGCGTACCGTTCCGCTAAGAGAAGATTCTTTTTCCTTTAATAAATAAGCGGCACCAATAATTGCAGCTGTATGAAAATCATGCCCACAAGCGTGCATCTTGCCGTGAATTTTTGAAGCGTACGGCAAATTTGTTTCTTCTTGAATAGGAAGAGCATCAATATCAGCACGTATTGCTATAATCGGTCCGCTATGATTCCCCGAAATTTCAGCAATAACGCCTGTTTCTAAACTAGAATTAATAATCGTAATGTTTTTCGCTGCTAACCAATTCTTTATAGCTTTCGTCGTTTCAAATTCTTCGTATGATAATTCTGGATGCTCATGCAAATTTCGACGAATAGAAATTAGTGCCTCCGTTAATTGCTCTAGATTTGCTACCACTTATCATGCCCTCTTTCTTAAATAAAGTCTTTACATTAAGTATACAACAAGAAAAGAGAGGTTTCTTAAATGAAAATCCTCTCCCATTTTATCATTTCCCGACAGAAAACTCCCACCTCAAGGAAGGGGTAGGACATGTTCCAATGAGTAGGTGGGAGCTGAATGACGATTAGGCAACAGCCTAAAGGTTCTTCTTGGTGAAGAATCAGTTAAGGTACCGGTATCGTAATCAGTTCGTTCCTATAGAAAGAAAATGTTATAGCTCAGAGGGATTTTTACATCTACGAAATTGTTTCATTTGTATTTTTTTGAAAGGGACAGAGGACTTTCAAAAAAAAGAAGAAATAATACGTGATCAGTATTATTTGGTTATATCATGATATCGTTCCCATGCATATCATGAAAAAGATTGTAAACAAATAAAAAAAGGAAGTGAGGTGAAAAGCGGTGCTTATCCATAAAGCGTATCAGTTTCGGATCTATCCTAGTTTAGAACAAAAAAATAGCTATTACGAAAACAATTGGTTGTTCACGATTTGTATTTAACTGCTTTTTGGAAAAGTGGAATGATAGATATAAAGAAACAGGAAAAGGGTTATCCTATGGCACTTGTTCTTCGCAATTACCTACTCTCAAAAAAGAATTTGTATGGCTAAAAGAAGTAGACAGTATCGCTCTTCAATCTTCTCTTCACAACCTAGCTGACTCGTATGCAAGATTCTTCAAAAGACAAAGCACCTCGGTTTAAATCGAAAAACAATAAAGTCCAATCCTATACAACGAAACATACAAATGGAAACATTGCGATTATAGATAATAAATTGAAGTTACCGAAACTGGGTCTTGTCAAATTTGTCAAAAGTCGTGAGATAGAAGGACGAATTTTGAGTGCTACTGTCAGAAGGAATCCAAGTGGAAAATATTTTGTCTCGATTCTTGCTGAAGCAGAAGTACAAGAATTGCCGAAGACCGATTCCACTGTTGGTATAGATGTTGGTGTGAAAAACTTTGCTATTCTTTCAACGGGTGAGGTATTCGGTAATCCAAAATGGTCTCGGGTATTAGAAAAGAAACTCGCTCATGCCCAGCGTATTCTATCTAGACGTACAAAAGGCGGAGCGAATTGGAATAAACAGCGAATGAAAGTCGCTCGTATTCATGAACGAATCAAAAATGCAAGAACAGATTACTTGCAAAAACTCTCTACAAGAATCATCAAAAACCACGATGTGCTTGGGATAGAAGATTTGCAAGTATCGAATATGTTACAGAATCACAAACTAGCGAAAGCGATTCAAGAAGTATCATGATCACAATTCAAAGCGATGTTGTTGTATAAGGCATGCTGGTATGGGAAACAAGTGATTGTGGTGTCGAAAACATTCGCTAGTTCCCAAACATGTTCGCATTGCGACTACAAAAATAAAGATGTGAAAAGCCTGAACCTGCGTGAATGGAAGTGTCCTTCTTGTGGTATGTATCATGATAGAGATGTGAATGCAGCGGAAAATCTGAGAAAAGAGGCCATAAGGCTCCTAACCGTAGGGATTACGGGGATTGCCTACTCATAAAACTGAGGGATACCTTAGTTTTCGTAGGAATCCCCCACTTCAAACAGCTCGTTAGAGTGTTAAGTGGGGGTAGTTCAAGCTGCCAAATTTTTTTGTGTATGATGTTTACGATAACGTCCACGCATTGCATAGGCAATTTGCGGGATTGCAATACCGATTAAAATAAGTGATACACCGAACCATTGTGAAGATAGCACAGCTTCTTTTAAGACGAATACAGACATAATTGTTGTAACCGGTAGTTCTGCTGCACCAAGAATAGTTGCTAAGCCAGAACCGATCTTTGGAATACCAATTGTAAAGGCAATAGAAGGAATAACGATACTAAATGTTCCTAAACCTAAACCGTATTTCCAAAGTCCTTCAGAAATTGCACCGTTAAAAATAAATGTTGGCGGGAATACAATCATTACTAAAGTTAAAGCGCCAGTCATTAAGAGAACACCGCGCGGTAATGAAGGTACTTCAACAGCAACTTTTCCGCTTACGAAAATGTATGTTGCGAATGTAACAGCAGATAATAAACCTAGTATGATTCCGGTCATATCGAAATCACCTGCTGATTTTTCTAGTAAACCACTTGATAAAAATGTACCTGCAAGTAAAAAAATAACGGAAATTACCTTTTCTCTTGAAGGTAATGTTTTTGTTGCGACTGCTTCAATAATAATTCCGACCCAAACGAATTGGAATAAAAGTATAATTGCAATAGAGGCTGGTACAGTTTTTAATGAAGCATAATAAAAAATTCCAGTGAAACTTGCAGATGTACCTGCAACGAATAAAATTAACGCTTGTTTTAATGGAACACGATGTCTAGAAAATAGAAGTGTAATAGCAAGCAAAATAATCCAACCGAACAAATATTGGCTGCCAATTACCTCTCCAAGTGAAAATCCTTCTGCATATGCAAGTTTAACGAAAATGGCTAAAATCCCATAACTACACGCTCCTAATAAAACTAAAAGAGAATAACGAAGCATGAAAAATTCCTCCCATCTATATGAAATTGTTCCTAACGGACATATATAACTAGAGGGAAGTATACAAAATTAAAAATAAAGGGTCAAATAAAAGAAAAGTGTGACATTTTATAGAATAATAATAAAAGTATGATATTTATGCATAATCTTGAAATTAATAATAATAAAAGTATTATAAAATCAGCTTTGTATTGTATAAAGATAGCATTTGAAAAAAATATTTTTTAATTAATATGTATGTAGACGTACTTGTAACGTGCTAATCATTTGAGAAACTATGTTACCTTTGTTATGTTAATAACAATTAGAGAGGTTTCGTAGTTCAATTGAGATTTTTCTATATAATAGAAGGAAATGAAAACGTTTTTTTAGAAACTTTGTGAAAGAGTAGTTTCTCTTATTATTACGTTGGAAAAGTGATTTCACGAATTGTTCACAGTATTTTTATATGTTTTTGCTACAATATGTAAGGAGAGGAGTGGAACAATGCAAGATATTAGTATTTTTTTAGCGTTTGGCGCTGGTTTTTTATCATTTATTTCCCCATGTTGCTTACCGCTTTATCCGGCATTTTTATCGTACATAACAGGTATGTCGGTTTCTGAGTTGAAAGAAGAAAATGCAATGCTTCGCAAGAGAAGTATGATACATACGGCGTTTTTCTTACTTGGATTTTCAATTATATTTATTGCAATTGGATTTGGTACAAGCTTTATCGGAGGTATCTTTACAGATTATAAAGATTTAATTAGACAGTTAGGTGGTATATTTATCATCGCGTTCGGTCTTATTATTGTCGGTGTGTTTAAACCGAAATTCTTAATGCAAGACCGTAAATTTACGTTTAAAAATCGCCCGAGCGGCTATTTTGGATCCGTTTTAATTGGATTGGCATTTGCTGCAGGGTGGACACCTTGTACAGGACCTATTTTAGTATCTGTCATTGGATTAGCAGCAACGAACCCAGAATCAGCAATGATTTATATGATTGCATACATACTTGGATTTGCTATCCCATTTTTCGTGCTATCATTCTTTATTACAAAAATGTCTTGGATTAAAAGAAATAGTATGAAATTCATGAAAATCGGGGGATACGTTATGATTGTCATGGGTATCTTCCTATACTTTAACTGGATGACGAAAATTATCGTATATTTCTCAAGTTTATTTGGTGGTTTTACCGGTTTTTAGTATTATTCTGTGAAAATGTTGGAAATACTAACGGAAAAGCATATAATGAAAGTATATTTTGCATATAGCCACAAAAAAGGATGAGAAAATATGAACATAGTTGTTTTATCCAGTATCGTTGCTGTTTGTATGGCTGTCGGTGCGATGTTTATTCGTTTAAAAGCAGCTAAGAAACCTGCAACATTGAAAAAAATTATACTTCCACCATTTTTTATGAGTACGGGAGCATTGATGTTTGTTTTTCCAGAATTTAGACTAACTCCAGCAGAAATATTAGAAGCAATTGGCGTCGGTTTGTTTTTCTCTATTTTTCTTATTAAAACATCTAAATTTGAAATTAGAGGACAAGAGATTTATTTGAAGCGTTCAAAAGCATTTGTTTTTATATTAATTGGATTACTTGTCGTACGGATTGTATTTAAAACATACTTAAGTCAATCCCTTGATTTAGGACAACTTAGTGGCATGTTCTTCTTACTGGCGTTCGCTATGATTGTGTCATGGAGAATTGCTATGTACCGTTCCTTTACGAAATTACAAAAGGAAATGGAAAAAGAAGATGGTTTTTATAATGAAAAAGATATGAAATTAACTTAAAAACTGTATATGTATAACATAAAAAGACAGCGTTTTTTGACGCTGTCTTTTTATTTATATTGTTAACATCTTCTGTCCCAGCCGCGTCGTATAAAACGTTCCCCATTAAAGAAACAATTTAAATTTGGTGATACGAAAGGACCGATAAACGGAATAATATTTGGTTCTGTAGTCTCATCGACAGGGATAGGTGGTTTAGTAGGGTCAGGTCTTAGTGTATAGCGAATGCGAGCGGTATTTCGAATGAGACCATTTCTTGGCTCTGCTGTTACTTGAACAATAAAACGGACAACAACGGATTCACCTGGATTAACAGTTTCAATAAGAATACCAATAGTCGGATTACTTCCAGGACGTGAAACGCCGTTTACTGTTACTGAATTTGGATAGAAAGTAACTTCGGGAGGCAGTGGATCGGTAATGAGTACATTATTAGCAGGAATAGCGCCATTATTAGTAAAGGTAAGTGTATATGTGATGAAGTCACCAAGCTCCACGCTATTTACATTCGCTGTCTTAATAAATGTGTTTGGCTTATTAGGGTTTACTTCTATCGTAATTGGTGGTGTTGTTGTCGTTGTTGTGACAGGTGGTCTAGTAGGATCAGGTTGAGAAGTATACGTAATGGATGCGATATTTGTAATCATTCTATTAGCTGGAAGTGTAATAACCTGTACTTGGAATGAAATAGTTACTGATTCTGCTGGATTAAGAGTTCCGACTGGAATTCCTGTGGATGGATTTGCGTTTGGAACGGGAATGTTATTAATTGTGACACTATTTGGAATGAATGACGTGCCGGCAGGAAGTGAGTCTGTAACAGAGATATTAGTCACAGGAATCGTACCTTCATTTTGGAATGTGATAGTAAATGTAATCGTATCACCTACTGACACGATGGATTTATCAGCGGTTTTTATCGGATTAATAGTGCCAACGTTTACAGGGGTAATTGTAGTAGGTGTAGGCGTAGTAACGGATACAGGTGGCTTAGTAGGATCAGGTTGGTATTGGAAGGAAATGTTACCTTGGTTTTGAATTTCTCCGCTTGGTGGAATTGAAGTAACAAGGACACGGAAAGAAATCGTTGCGGATTCAGAAGGAGCAAGTGTTGAAATCGGGATGCCTGTGGATGGATTTGCGGTTGGTTGCGGCACATTGTTTATGGTAACACTATCTTGAATGAAAGAAGTACCGACAGGAATTGTATCAGTTACAACAATATTATTAGCAGGAATGGTACCTGTATTTTGGAGTGAAATCGTATACGGTGCGAGACGTTCTCGAGTAAGTAATGCGGGAGCATAGGCGACAACGAGGACTATTCTTAATTGTA
>NZ_MACF01000052.1 GCF_001884045.1 Bacillus mobilis
ATCGTTTCTTCTTGTTGGAATGTAAGTGGAGATAGTAAAGCGCCTGTCGCAACGACAAGTATTTTATTGAACTCTCCTCTTTTCATTCGGTTTAATAAATGACCGTACACGACTGTTGCGGAACATCCTGGTCCACTCGCCCCAGCTATGACTGGTTGTCCGTCTCTATAAATAATGATTCCGCAATCTTGGAATTGTTCGCTCGTTACTTTTGTTCCGTGTTTATGTAGGAGGTCGTAGGCAATTTCACGACCGACATGTCCAAGGTCACCTGTTACGATTAAGTCGTAATAAGAGGCATCAATTTGTCGTTCGCGTAAATGGGCTTCAATCGTATCGACAGCCGCTGGGGCCATCGCGCCACCCATATTAAAAGGATCTGTTAATCCCATATCAATCACTCGTCCGATTGTTGCAGATGTTACTCTAGGACCATGTCCAGTGTCGCTTAAAATAGCTGCGCCAGCTCCAGTTACTGTCCATTGTGCGGTAGGAGGTTTTTGACCGCCGTATTCAGTTGGATATCGGAATTGTTTTTCTACAGCGGCATTATGACTGGATGCTCCAGTTAATAAATACTTTGCGCCTTTTGCATTTACAATGCTCGCCCCGAGTGCTAATCCTTCCATTGAAGTAGAACATGCGCCGAATAATCCGAGATATGGTGTTCCGAGTGTACGGCAGGCAAAGCTTGTTGGAGTAATTTGATTAATTAAATCTCCTGCAAGTACAAATTGAATATCGTCTTTACGAAGCTTGGCTTTTTCAGTAGCGCGGCTACAAGCTTCTTCAAATAAAATTTTGTGCGCCTTCTCGTAAGAATCTTGTCCGAGCCATAAATCTTCATGGAGGGTGTCGAAGTCTTCAGGTATATTTCCATTCGCTTCAAACGGTCCACCAACTACCCCCGTTGAGATAATAACTGGTTTGTTTTCGAATACCCATGTTCGGTGTCCTTGTAACATTTATAGCCCTCCCCATTGAACGAGAATCGTTTTAATAAGTGCGATGACGAAAGCTGAAAATACACCAAATAAAATAACGGAGCCGGCTAATTTAAACATATTTCCTCCAACGCCGAGTACGAATCCTTCAGTCCGATGTTCAATACATGCTGCGATTACGGAATTCCCAAATCCAGTAACAGGTACAGCTGTGCCAGCTCCAGCGAATTGTCCGAGGCGATCGTATACGCCGAATCCAGTTAGCAACATGGAGATGAAAATAAGAGTTGCGACTGTTGGATTTCCTGCGGAACGCTCAGTGAAATCAAAATATGTGATATAAAACGTAGAAATGAGTTGTCCAATGAAGCAAATAAAGCCACCGACGAAAAAGGCTTTTATACAATTTTTCAAGACAGGGCGCTTCGGTTCTCGTTCTTGCTCAAATTTTTTATACTCCTGTTGTACAGGGGTTAAGTTCTTATCTTTACTAGACATTGCGATCCTTCCTTTTCTTTTAAAAAGCGTTAAGTGTTAGACTCCATTTTTTTCCCGATGAGCTTTAATTGCTTATTAATCTCATCTTTAGATACTTTTTTTTCCTTAATCTTTCTTTCAAGCTTTTCGAGTAACATAAAGATTTTTTTATCTGTACTTACACGAACGTCGAAAGTAGGATGTTCATCACTTATCTGCTTTTGAAGCTTCTTACGTAAAGGTTTTAATCCAAACCTTTCGTGGTGCTCCGGTGTAACTGCTATGTAGAGATCTAAATTTGAATTCACTGCTGTGCTTTTTATAATTTCATCCATAGCGAGAGCTCTTTTCTTGGCTCCTTGTGATATAGATTGATTAAATGATTCCGTACTCGTCTTTGTTAATTTGGGACCTTTCTCTTTCTCCGTTCGTTTTGCTTCTTCTTTCACTTTTTTATCTAAGGGACTATTATCACATCCGGTAAAAGAGCTACATAGAAGGGCAAATAATGCGGTTATGAGGCCGAGTTTTCGCATGATTATCATTCCATTTCTATTGCAATATGTAATGTGATAGAAAAAGGATGACTGCATATCATCCTTTTTCTATTTCACAGCAAGACTGATTCGTTATTGCTGTGAGTATTGTGGTTCTTCTTGTTTGACTTCTTCAACGCGTGGGTTTAAAGAATCGATAATCGTTTGTGTTTGCTGTGCAGCTGTTTGGAAAAGTTGCTTAGCTTGTTGGTTATCCGTATCAAGAGCGAATCCCTCTAAGCTAGCTTGTGCACTTTTTAATCCAGAAACAGTTTGTTTTAATTTCGTAATTACAGTCATTGAATGAAGCCCCCTTTGGAATATCAATTCAAAGATTATAATTTGTGAGTTGGGGTGAATTTATGATTGGAAAATTTAGGGGGGTGCTTTGTTAATATACTCATAACTAAGCGTCATAAAGGATTACGGGGATATTTTTATTGATTTAGATGGATTTTATTGCTATTATTATGAGAAGAAAATGAAGTGTTTTCTATTATCATGCGCCCATAGCTCAGTCGGATAGAGCGGTGGTTTCCGGTACCACGTCTTATATGACAAAGGAAACCAAATGTGCTTTAGGGTGCGGTATAAAGCTGTTTGTCGGAGTTTTTAACGCTTAACTTGAGCGGGAACAAACCGCAAACGTCCTACGTAGGCATTAGCGAATTATTGTCGCATAGTAAAAAGGTGCTACGTGTAACCAAATGAAGATAATGATAGTACATATGCGGAGAGCTTCCGTCTGAAATTCGTTTCAGATAGGGGGCTCTTTTTTTATTATGTCTAAAAGTATACGAGTAGTAAAAAGACGAAGAGAAGTAGTTGGGTGTTTTTGCCCATCCCCCCGAAAAGGTGGAATAAGGAGTACCTCACTGAAAGATTAGGGAAGTACTCCTTAAACATCGCTTACTCTGTTTCCGATATTACGTTTAATTGGGCTAATTCTTGAATAATTGCATCCAAATCAACAGACTCTTGTTGTATATTAAACTCGTATCTTCCATAGAAGTTAATATGTTGCCATGCAACTGGGGATATTTTTTTCATAACGGGGTAGCGTCAGGAAAATGCGGATTTACAACGTTAAGGAAACCAAAATATAAAAAGTCTAATTTCTCGGTGTTATAAGTGAAAAATTAGGCTTTAGTTACTTCATTAAAGCGCCTGATTGTTGAAGACTAAAGTTTATATTCACCAAGAAAATTGATGTGCTCTTATCCTAACAAATTTTATTTAGGACTTACATGTATGCCTTCACGCTCTCGCCAATCTGCGTAAAGTATACGCTTTACATTATCATATCCATTGGTAGTTAATTGGTTATCTAACCACTGTTGATCAAATCCGAGTTCATGTAAATTATCCCATAAAATTTCCCCATCTATAATTAACGATGTTGGGAGGTCTACTGGACTTTCTGGAAGATTGAGATCTGGTTTTTGATACTTGGATTTTAATAATAAACTTATTTGCCCATTAGCTTCCAATATACCGTATTTGACTTCGCGAACTGAAAAGACATTATTTTGACGGAGTATACTCAATACTTGATTTACATCCAATTTGTTCTTTGTAAGTAACTTTCTGTCCATAACACCATCTCGAATGATGATGTTAGGATTGCCTAATAAGAGAGAACGTGTCGATTTATTTTTTAGAGTCATAAACTCTATTCCCAACATAAGAAACGTCCACAATCCGATGGCATATAAAAAATGAAAAATCCCTACCTTATCTTCATAAATGTTATTTCCTAAAAAATCTCCAAGTACTAACACAAAAACTAAGTGAAACGGGGTTTAACTGATAGATGGATGTTCTGCCTGTTATGATAATGATAAAAAATAAAGTTGCAAAACCTACTATGACTTTGATTGCCAGTAAACCCAAAAAAACTTCACCCAAAATTTATTCCTCCATTTTATATTTCACTCGATTTCAAAAATCCTCATGTTTTAAAATATTTATATTACAACATGTAAGCTAATTAAAATCAGAAAGATAAATAATACCGGTTTTTTCAACTTATAATAATGGAGAAAGCACGCGAGCACCCTGTTCAACAATGCGCTCGGTCAGGGATCGTTGCACCAAGTCTTCAATTCTTAATGGTACAGAATCAGTAAGATCCCTCTCGAACTGCTCTGTGAGTTCCCTTGTCACATCAGCACTGTACACGACTTGACACACCTCATAATTCAGGCGAAAACTTCTCATATCATAGTTTGCTGAGCCTACGGCAGCAATCTCCTCATCGATGGTCAACACCTTCGCATGTATCATTCCTTTGTCGTACTGGTAGATTTGAACTCCAGCTTCTATAAGTTCTCCGTAATAAGTACGGCTTGCAAGACCCACGATTTTTTGATTATTGTGGCGAGGAACCAGCAATCTTACACGGACACCACGAGTTACTGCTGTCTTTAATGCCATGATAATATCCGTTTCTGGTACAAAATAGGGTGTTGTTAAATCAATAGTCTTGGTCGCCTGTGTTATACATATAAAGTAAGCTTGCCGAATGACTGGGGTAGGAATTCCAGGGTTTCCTTCCAACGTATGGATATACGCTTTATGCAATGTCCTAGTTTTTCCGGATATGTCCATTTTTTTATCATCAAGGGTGCTCAACTCTGATCCCAATTCGGCTGACCATTTGGAATGATCTGCTCTGCCGATTGAATTGATTTTCGTTACCTCTGATTTTGTTTTCAAATTTGTTTTTGATTTTATCCTTTCCGGCACAGCGATTTCCCAATGAACATCAAAAACAGTCTGCAAGTCGCCTGTTGCTTCCCCTATAATTTGCAAATGAGTGTCCCTCCAAAATCCTACGTCTGGCTTTAATCCTGTATATTCATACCCAACGTTCATACCGCCAGTAAAGGATTCCTTTCTGTCAATCGTCACAATCTTACAATGATCCCGATAATTCCAATTGGACAAAATCCAGGGAAATCGCAGAGGAAATATTGTCCTGCATTCTATCCCTGCTTCAACCATCTGCCGGATTTTTTCACGCGGGAATTTATAACTCCCCAAGCTATCTCTCATAAAACGAACCTGCACTCCATTTAATGCTTTTTCGATTAGCAGTTCTGTGATTCGATTACCAATTTGGTCGTTCCGATAGATGAAATATTCCAGATCAATGGTTTCTTGGGCTTTTTGCAGGGATACAAGGAGTTGATCATATTTTGCTATCCCATTGTTAAACACTTGGACTTGGCCCATTCGAAGCCCATTCACAGTGAAATGCCGTAAAGCATTGGCAATTACCGATGCTGAAGCACCGAATGTCTCAGGTAATTTGTTAGATTCATTTTTAGAACAGGTCAATCTTTTTCGATGAATAAACTTAGGGTTTGATATGCTAAGATATAGCCAGAAACCAATGACAGGTAAAAAAAGGACGATTATTATCCAATTCAAAGCCTTGGCAGGCCGACGAACTTCCCAAATTGCTATGAATAAGATAAAGAACGTATTTAACAGGTATAGATAAAAAATCCACTCCAACTGGAATCCCTCCTTCTGTTACTCTTAACATGTACAAACTATGTAACCAGTATACGTATGGAATATGAAGGGATTGTCTGTTATATATTATGGACTACCTTTATAAGAACTTGTATAAGATATTAAGAACGAAAAAAAGAGAATTAAGGTTGGGAAAGTTCTGACATCAAGAAAGGCGTAATGATCTGGGCACTGTCCTAACTAGAGACTTAGTGATTTTGAAAATTACCATCTGGTAAATTCCTAAATATAGGTATAATTTTTTATAAATTTGGAAAATGAAAGTGGTAAATGCAATAAGAAGTAAATAAGAGAAAACATTAATTTATATTGGGAGGAAATCGTCTTAAAATTAGTCGTTAACATCTTTTTTGTTAATGGTTAATGAATGATCGGTATCTCTAACAGCAGCATAAAAAAAATCTTTGATTTGAAGATATCCCTTTGCCTTTAGTTCTTCCTTTAACCACTTTTCATTTTTGTTGATAAATTTTAATTTACGCTTTTGCACTTTCCCTTCAATGACAACGGCTATGGGTAATCCGCGGTATTCCACTTTCATATGTAAATCTTTTGGAGTAATAGGAACTAATTCTTTTCTTGGAAAAATGCTAATTTCACCTGTTGCTTCCAAAATCGCATATTCATTATCGTGAATATCCGGATATCCTGTTGTTCTTAAATTAGACAACAGCTCAGGTAAAGGATATCTACTTTCCTTTAACTTTCGATTAAGATAAAAAAAGAATCGCTCCAAAATCATGAGGGGTAAGTTGGGCTAGAGCTGATTTCCCTAAAATATTTACTGCTACAATAAACACAATATAGATAAAAATAACTTGGGTGTTTTTGCCCATCCCCTCGAAAAGGTGGATTAAGGGATCTCCCTAAAAACAAATCCCCGTTAAAAGGCGCTTCCTTATGCAAGAATAGCGCCATTTAATGGAATAACTAAATTCTGACCTCTTCCATAAAATTACTTAATAAACTAACGCACCCCGATAGCGAGTATTTGGGTTGGGAGAAAATCGTATTAAACTGAGGGAGTTTAAGGTTTAAGTATTATCCTCCACAATTTAATTTTTAAAAATGTCAATTAGCTTTTTTATCGCACTAACTACTACTTCTGGTTCATCATTTTGTATAAAATGAGCACTGTTTTCAGCAATCACCAATTCACCATCTGAGGATATTTCAAGAATCTCTCTCTGCATGTCATTCCATAACTCTTGTGATTCCTTTGAATAATGAGCTTTCTTACCAGCTGAAAGAACAATTAATGGGACATTTAATTTAAGTCTGGTTTCTTTTAATTGCTTTAGACTTTCCATAAATTCATCATAATTGCCTTCATAAACAAATTGCTTGTTGTATGCTTGTTGAAAATCTTGTGACATCGTTGGGAGAAATCTTTCTCTGTAATCTTCAGGCGTAGAGTCAACTAAGACAAGTCCGCAAACTTCATTATGATATTCAGTTGCATATATCCGCATATTAACTCCACCAAATGAGTGACCAACTAATATGTACGGAGGTTTAATATTGGCTTCAATAAGAAGTTCCTTCAATTCTTTTACCATCTCACGGCTGGTTCTGGGGTTTGAACTTGTTTCACTTTTCCCAAGTCCTGCTCTATCATAAATTAGAACATTAGAGAGCATTGAAATATCCCCAATTACTGAATCCCAAGCCTTGGAAAAGTCTCCATATCCAGCGTCCATTATTATTGTTGGTTTTCCATTATTTTCCCCTATCAATTTAGCATATAGTTTACAATCACTTATTTGCACAAACATTTCTTTAGCCATTTAGTCCATTCCTCTCTTTTAGCCAACTATCATTAGTTAAAATTCAACAATTTTATGACATTCCTTCTTAATGTGTTTAAACTATCAAATGGTTGATTCTTGATTGTCAATGTCACTTTGATATTCAAGAATATCCCCAGGTTGACAGTCCAATGCCTTACAAATAGCTTCTAAAGTTGATAATCGAATCGCTTTAGCCTTTCCATTTTTCAAAATAGAAAGGTTAGCCATTGTGATTCCAACTCTTTCAGATAGTTCTGTTACACTCATTTTTCTTTTAGCTAACATCACATCGATATTGATTATAATTGCCACTGTTTCACCTCAGACCGTAAAATCATTTTCTGATTTTATATCTAAAACGTTTTTTAATAATTTCTGAAGAACCGCAGTGAAGACTGCAATAACAACAGAAGTAAAAATAATTGTTAATCCGATAATTGCTATTCCTGGGTGTAAGGCGTTTTGAGACATAAGAACGATGGTCCCTATCAAATATAAGATACTGATTGTAATTGCACAGTATTTTATATATTTCAAAACCTTTACAGACAATTCCGAAAAAGCATTGTTATTTTCAATGTAGTTTAAAAGTTTTAAAGCTTGATACAGAGCAAGGAAAAATGGTATCACAGTTACATACAAACCGATTAATACAGGATATTGCAAAAAAGCAAACTCCGGAAACATTTCTGCCGTATCATTTGCTAACCAAGGCAACCAAAATATACACAAGGCGAGTACCGTAATCCCAATAAGAAAAACAGCTATCTTTAAAAAAACAGTTGTTCCTCGTTTCATAAAAATGCACCTCACTTATTTATCGTTTTACAATAAATCATTATCCATATGCAATATATTATTGTTTTTTTTAAACAACCCCTTTTATTCTTATTTTTAGACTAAAATAAAAAGCATTCATCATTATAAAATACTTCACAATCCTTAGCTATTTAATTTATCTCTTGTTCAACTAAATGGTCCGTACGTGGAGCAAAAATTCCACACTCAATTCTTTGGGTTCTTTTTTGTTTATAAAGGTGTACTTTTAAAACCTGTCTAATAAAGGGTGGTTCTTGCGTTTATAAATCTATGAAAATATTTTTATAAACGTTTACTAAAATCGTCATACCTTTAGAAACTAAATATAGTAAAATAGTAGAAGAAAATATATCTTCTGGAGGAAGTTCATTGTGAAGATCGGTTATGTTCGCGTTTCATCTACAGATCAGAATGAAGAACGTCAAATCAAAAAAATGTTAGCTTTAGGCATCGAAGAGCGAATGATCTTTGTTGATAAACAAAGTGGAAAAGACTTTAATCGCCCCAGCTACCAGACGATGAAGCGTATCCTGCAGAAAGGGGATCTCCTTTATCTGGATGCCCTAGATCGATTGGGGAGGGATTACGAAGGGATTATCTATGAATGGAAACACATTACAAGGAACATTCAAGCAGATATTGTCGTGTTGGAAAACGAAACGTTATTTGATAGTCGTAAATATAGAGAGATGGGAGATATCGGAAAGTTAATGGAAGATCAGTTTCTAAACCTTCTCTCTTATGTGGCCGAACAAGAACGAAAAAAAATCAAACAGCGCCAAGCCGAAGGCATAGCGCTCGCCAAATCTCAAGGTAGACATTTGGGACGACCAAAGCTTAATTTACGGACCCTTTCCCATGAACAGCGCCAATTATTAGATTCTCACTATCCGAAGTGGAAAAATAAAGAGATCACGGGCGTTGAGTTCATGTGTTTACTTGGGTTGAAAAAGAACTCATTTTATAAAGTAGTCAGGGAATTTGAGATTGGAATATGAATATGGAGAATAATACAACTACCCAAAAACGGTTGAGGATTCTTAGCGAAGATGAAGTAAAGATCATTTATGACAGACCAGGTTTCTCATACGAAGATCGCTGTTCTTATTTTTCTCTTTCACAGCCAGAGAAAGAGCTGCTACACACATTGCGTTCTGTCAAATCTAAGGCTTATTTCGTTTTACAACTGGGTTATTTCAAAGCCAGACAACTATTTTTTACATTTGACCTCCATGAGGTAGAAGAGGATCTTCAATATATTCTGAAGGAACATTTCAACAACAGTCAAATTGATGACTTGAGTTCAATTGATAAGTCCACTAGGTTAAAACAACAACAATTGATTCTTAAATTATTTAACTACCACAGTTGCGGTGCCGAAGAACGGCGTAAGATGGAGGAAAAAGCTCAAAAGTCTGCGGCGTTTTGTGGTAAGCCGATTTACATCTTTCGAGAAATCATGAATTATTTGTCTGAAAACTGCATTGTTGTTCCTGGCTATAGTTTTATGCAAGATATGACAGGACAGGCAATAACCCATGAGCAAAACCGATTAATTTCATTGATGCAGGATCATCTAAAACAGAATGATATGGAATCCTTAGATCGATTACTTGAAGATTCTTCAGGGCTGTATGAAATAACACTACTGAAACACGAACCGAAAGACTTTAGCGCCACTGAAATAAAGCTTGAAATGAATCGTGGTAAACAAATACAGCATTTATATTACCTTGCTCAAGAACTGTTACCAAAGTTAGGTATTTCCAACGAAAGCATCAAGTACTATGCTTCATTAGTAAGTTACTACTCTGTCTACAAGCTCAAACGGCTGAATGTATGGATTGTTTATGTCTATTTGTTATGTTTTGTATCCCATCGTTATCAACGGATGCATGACAACCTGATCAATACCCTCATATATAGTGTAAGGGGGTATGCAGATGAAGCTAAATTAGCAGCAAAAGAACGAGTTTACGAGTGCTATACAGAGAGTAATCAAGACATCAAAAAAGCAGGGGAACTGCTTAAAATATTCACTGATGATCATATTCCTGCCAATACTCCCTTTAGGGATATTCAAGACCGTGCATTTACTATTTTGGAACGTCAGAAACTGGAATCCGTAGCCAAACAGATTACTACAAATATAAAATATGATGAAACTGCCTTCCAATGGGAACATATTGGTCAGCAGGCACGACGATTTAAACGTTATTTAAGACCTATATTTTTGCAGGTTGATTTCGTAGCTCCTTCACCAAATGATCCATTAATTAAAGCAGTGAATTTTATGAAAACTGCTTTTAATAAGAATAAAGCGTTAGGACAATATCACTCAGATGATTTGCCAAATGGTTTCATATCCGATGGTGTGAAGCGTTATATCTATGAACAAAAAACAATTTTAGCAGATCGATATGAATTTTTAGTCTATCGCCTCCTACGCAACCGTTTGGAAGCAGGAGATATTTTTTGTCGTGATAGTATCCGATTTCGCAGTTTTGAGGATGACCTGATCAATGATCGTCAATGGGAACAGAAAGAAATGTTGATCGCTGACACTGGTCTGACGATTTTCAACCAACCCATTCATAGTCATTTAGTGGAGCTTGAGAAGCGATTAGAAGATCGCATTACTAAAGTTAACCAGAGTATTTCATCTGGGAAAAATGAGCATCTTCAAATCAAAAAACGGGGTTCACATACCCGATGGACATTACCTTATACTCGTGACACAGAATCTATTAATCACTCATTCTACGATACATTAAAGCAAATAGACATTAGGAGTGTCTTGCATTTTGTTCAACAGCACTGTCAATTCCTTGACTCATTTGAGCACATCTTGGGACGTTATGCCAAACAGAATAAAGACAATCGAATTCTTGTCGCCTGTCTGATTGCTTGGGGAACCAACATGGGGTTAGGGAGAATGGGGGAAATTTCTGATATTAGCTATCCGTTACTGGCTGCCACATCTGATAACTTTATTCGTCTGGAGACTTTAAAAGAAGCGAATGATTGTATCAGTAATGCAATAGCCAAACTCCCAATCTTTAAACATTATGACATTGGGGAGACGATTCATTCTAGTAGTGACGGGCAGAAAGTTGAGACTCGAATCAATACCATTAATTCCCGTCATTCACCTAAATACTTTGGTCTTGGTAAAGGGATTGTTTCCTACACAATGGTAGCCAACCATATCCCTGTTAATGCTCGAATTATTGGGGCCAATGAGCATGAAAGTCATTATGTATTTGATATTTTATTTAACAACACAACTGATATTCAGCCTGATGTGCATTCCACGGATACACATGGAACCAATGAAGTGAATT
Source organism: Bacillus mobilis (assembly GCF_001884045.1). Taxonomy (GTDB): domain Bacteria; phylum Bacillota; class Bacilli; order Bacillales; family Bacillaceae_G; genus Bacillus_A; species Bacillus_A mobilis. The sequence goes on from NZ_MACF01000052.1 coordinate 11,454, forward strand.
TTGCTATCCTGAACTTTTTTGGTTATCAGTTTGCGCCTCGCTACAAGGATATTCACGATAAGGTCAACAAATCTCTTTACGGATTCAAACATCCAAGCCAATATGGAGATAACCTGATCAAGCCAGTTCGAAAGATTAATACGAATCTTATTATAGAGGAATGGGAAAATATTCAACGAATTATGTTATCCCTTGCAGTTAAAACAACCACACAAAGCATTATTATTGGTAAGCTAAGCGCTTATGCACGGAAGAACAAAACCAAACGTGCTTTATGGGAGTACGATAACATCATAAGAAGTCTATATTTTTTGGATTATATTGATTCTCCCCCTTTACGCCGGAATGTTCAAAAGGCATTAAATCGAGGGGAAAGTTATCATAAATTACGCAAAGCAGTATCCTTTGCCAATTTTGGAAAATTACGTTTCAAAAATGAAAATGATCAACATATTTGGGGCGAATGCAGTCGCTTACTCTCCAATTGCATTATTTATTACAATGCCAGTATTTTATCTAATATGTTGGCTTACAGAGAAACAAAGGCTCTAGATTCGGATGTTATGAAAAAAATATCCCCAGTTGCATGGCAACATATTAACTTCTATGGAAGATACGAGTTTAATATACAACAAGAGTCTGTTGATTTGGATGCAATTATTCAAGAATTAGCCCAATTAAACGTAATATCGGAAACAGAGTAAGCGATGTTTAAGGAGTACTTCCCTAATCTTTCAGTGAGGTACTCCTTATTCCACCTTTTCGGGGGGATGGGCAAAAACACCCAAAATGTTTTTATGGACAGTTGGCCAATTCCTTCCCAGTAAAATTGGTCACTTTTTGCATGTAAAACGAAATTGGTAGAATCATTTTTTGACATAATACACTCTCCATAAGTGGCGTCATTATTTTTTTAACTTTATTATACATAATAATGGAATCTAAGTATGAAAATATATATTATCAATCTAAAACAGTACGGTGGATATGCGTATTGTAAGTGTTAAACTTAAACAACTTATTGTAATCTTAACGTATCCTTATTGCAAATGGTGACAGCTTCGCTGGTACTCACCCTAATATTGCCGTCTATAGCAAAAATATTCATTTTAGTTACAACCCTTAGCGTACCTAAATCAAGGATTTGAATTCCAAAAAATGTCTTAACGTGGGTTTTATGTCATTTGGTTGGCGGGACCCCTGAACGAACAAAGTCTGGTCTTCAAGCAGCAAGATCAAGAGGAAAGAAAGGTGGGAGACCTACTAAGAAAGAAGATAAAGTGGAAATGGCTGTTAAGATGTATAAGAGTAAAGACTATACAATTAAGCAAATTACAGTGGCGACTGGTATCAGTAAGACCACGCTGTATAGGTATTTAGACAAGGCGCTATAGGGTTGCCTCAGTAAGTCGGTTGCAGAAATTACATTTTATGTAAATCATCTGACGGACTAGAGCAGCAACCCTGTGACTAGGCCATATTGAAAGTGTTGTATTTGAAAATGATAAAGCTAAATGTTTTTATGATAAATTCCCAGTAAATAAAGGTCATATGTTAATAGTACCGAAGAGACACTGTGAGGATTATTTTGGTTTAACTATTGAAGAAAAACTTTCAATAGATAAATTAGTATTGAGATGTCAACAGCGGTTCTATTTTCCCTAATTTCAGCGGTCCAAAATTCCCTATTACTAATTAACGGCCGGTTGTATGCCGGCTTTTTGCTTTTCACGAAGTCTAAATGATTGTCCTTTGATATTGAAAGTTGTGGAGTAATGCAACAATCTATCCAAAACCGCTGTTGCTAGGACGTCATCGCCAAATATTTTCCCCCACTCAATATACGATTTGTTAGAGGTTAAAATAATTGACCCTTTTTCATAACGTTTTGAAATGATACGAAAGAATAAATCTGCACTTAACTCATCAAACGGAAAGTATCCCATTTCATCAATTATGAGTACATCGCACCTACTTAACGATCGGACCAGGCGAGAAGTGGTTCCCCTTTGTTCTGCCTTGCGGCAGGAAGTAATGAAATCATCGGCCCGGGTGTAGTAAGCTGTGTATCCTTGACGAAGTGCTTCGATAGCGAAACCTATCGCCAAGTGGGTTTTACCAACACCTGGCGGTCCTAATAATAAGATATTTTCTCCATTCTCAATATAACGACCAGTTATTACTTCTTTTACACGCCGTTCGCTAACACTTGGTTGAAATGAGAAGTCAAAGTCTTCGATAGTCTTGTGAAACGGTAGCTTTGATTTCTTTATTCTAGTTTCTAGTGCTGCACCTTCTTTGTGTTCAATTTCATGTTGAAGAAGGGTGTTTAGAAATTCAGAATATGTTACATTATGTTTAGAGGCATCTTCTAGGATGCCATCTAATTGATTGGCTATGTAAACCAAGCCAACTTTCTTAAGACGTTCAGTTATAAGTTGTGCGTTCATTTGTGATCACCAGCTTTTAATTGTTCTTCATACACGTGAAGTGAACGTTGTTCCACTTCATGATTAGAGGGCTGAATGTGACGGGTCGCCAAACCGTTTTGTGTCACATCTGGCTCTTTTTTTATGTTCTTTATGTGGTTGATATCCGTTAATGATTTATTGATCCCAGAAATAATCGGATGAGTAGCGATGCACTCTAGATCAAAATAGATCTCTAAATGATGATCAAGAGTTTCCTTCACCTTTACTTCCATCCCTTTATAACGATAAGGAACCGAATAGTTTCGATCATTATAAGAAATCATGCTGCTTTCCGTTACGTAAGTAACCTTCCATTTACTTATTGGGAATAAGGGTCTCGTATTCCAATGTAATAAGTGTTTTTGTTCCTCTTCAAAACGCTGTAGAGGTGGCTCAAGCGTCGTTTGATTCGGTTTTTTATTGGCCACTTTGTCCAGCCATCCACTTAACATCTCATTCATCTCATGAAGTGTATTCTTTTGTTTTCTTTGCAGAAAATTCTTCTTAAGGTAACCAACCGCACTTTCTACTTTCCCTTTGGTTTGTGGTCTTGCTGGTTTACACGCTTTCGGAACAACTCCATAGTAAGCTAGGAATTCTTCGAACTTTCGATTAAAACGTATTTGTGTTGGACTATGTAAGGTGACTACCGTTTTCATATTGTCATAGAGTATGTGTTCAGGAACGCCGTTAAAATAGGCAAATGCATTCATGTGGCATTTCATTAGCTGCTCCATATTCATCGTATTTGTAATTTCCATGTATTTCATACGGGAGTAACCTAAAACGATGATAAATACATAAAGCTTTTGTTTCTTCCCATCAACCTCATGTTCTCCAATCTCTGCCCAGTCCATCTGTGCTTGCTTTCCAGGAGGTGTTTCAAAACGGATACTCGATTGTTTCTTTGGTTTCTGGCGATAAGGTCTGATGAAATCTCTTAAAATAGTCATCTTTCCTGGATAACCCATAGATTGAATTTCCTCAAGAAGCACTTCGCAGTTAGTGGTACCTTCCTTTAACCGTCTTAATAAATAGTCTTTATATGGATCTAAAAGGCTTGTTTTCAATTTACCGTGAGGTTGTTTTTTTTTCTTTGGTAACTCATTTTGATTTAAGTATTTTCGTATTGTTTTTGGATCAAAGCCTGTTAATTCTGCTATAGCAATCTGAGTCCAACCTTTTGAGTGATACTCTTTAATCATAAAAAATTCCCCATCCTTGATCATTATCTCTCTACACTCCAAGTTGTTTTTGAGATAATTATCCGTTATTATTGGGGAATTTCACACCGTTGTTATTAGGGATTTTACCACCGTTGTTTTCAGAGAAGTAAATCATTATTGGATTCAAGGTATAAACCGGAAGGTTACAACATTGGAGTGAATTGTGGGGAGACAGCAGGTCAAACGATTTTTCATTGTCACATACACTTAATACCAAGATACTTTAACGATATTAATGACCCCACAGGTGGTGTTAGAGGAGTGATTCCACAAAAAAGGATTTATAAATAATTATACATATTATTAGGAGGTTCCAATGCTAACAAATTTGTATTTGGTTAGACATGCCCATTCTACTTACACACCAGAGGAATTAAAAAGACCCTTATCAGAAAAAGGACTAAAAGATGCTTACAAAGTCAAAGAGTTACTAAGAGAAGAAAACATTGATCATGTTATCTCAAGTCCATATTTAAGGGCTATACAAACGGTTGAAGGAATAGCATTAACACTGGGCAGGGAGATTCAAATTGTAGATGAATTTAAAGAAAGAAAGCTAACGAAGGAAGATGTTAATGATTTTGAGCAAGCAATTAGAAAGGTTTGGGACAACCCTGATTTTTCTTGGGAAGGTGGAGAGTCAAACAAGAGTGCCCAACAAAGAGGAATTAAAGGCATTGAAATGGCTTTAGATAAATATGAAGGCAAAAATGTTGTTGTAGGAACACATGGAAATATTATGGTACTAATGATGAATTATTTTGATGAACAATACGATTTTGAATTCTGGAAGAAGCTTGCTATGCCAGATATATATAAACTTTCTTTCCAAAAAAAAACCTTAGTTAATTGTATAAGAATATGGAAAGATTCTAACTTAATTTAACTTGTGAAATCCTTATTAATAGTGAAGTATAAAGTTCTATTTCAAACGGTAGCTTGTTTAGTTGAACAAGTCAGTTAAAAAAAGTCGGTTCCTTAGCGTACAGGAATTCGACTTTTTTTAGTTAAAATTCGCTTAGCGTACAAAACTTCCGAAATGTTGGCTGTACCCCTATAATTCCCTCAACAACTTCGTTCTATTCATCTGATATTAAGCTAGTCCTGGCTTATATCGGCCGGACTAACTTAGAGCAAGAAAAAAATGCTAAGCCCGTCACATCAAAGGCTTAGCGTATATTTTGTTCATCCAGCCTAGTTATCCATTTTGATAAAACTTTAAGGTGCTCGCAGTCAAGCAACCGTTTTCCCAACGAAACTACACATTTTCAATAATAATCCTTTGTGCTGTTCTCAGGTTGCGTTTTACAGTTCTCAACACATTTTCTTCTTCTGCGTAAGCACCTACTTGCACACCGTCAACAATTACACGTTTAATAGCCATATTGCTTTTCAGATTAGTCGATTTTCTCTTCAAATTAAACGCGCGTGCTAACCCATTAACATGCCCTTGGGCAACCGCTTGCCGCCAATTCGGGTCTCTTAATTTTTGGGCATCGCTTGCATGATCAATAAATCCGTTCTCCGTTAATAAAGCGGGCATTCTGGTTTCTCGCAGTACATGGAAATCGGCCTTTTTTTTACCACGGTTATGCAAGTTATTTACTTTGACAATTTCTTCATGCATAATGTCCCGAATTAACGCTGTTCTCGATGAATCAGACAAACTGTTATGAATATAATCTTCATACCCATGAGCTGAACCGTTAAATGCATTAACGTGGATGGATAGGAAATAATCTGCACCCCAAGCATTCGCATCATCTGTACGTTCTTTCAAGCTGCGCGTAATATCTGCTGTTCTACTCATTTTAATTTGCAGGCCTTCATAATGGTTTTCCAAGAGATTCCGGATGCTATGGGAAATATTTAAGGTAATTTCTTTTTCCTGCATCCCATTGCCAATAGCTCCTGGGTCCACTCCCCCGTGACCAGGATCTAAATATAATTTAAACATTTTACACCACCTCGTACAAATACAATATGATCGAAGAGTAACGGAGGTATAGGAATTCGTCTGAGGTACATATAAAAATAGGTGATGATAGGCATTACATTTCATTGAATCAGATGATTTATTTTAAAGCTAAGAAATTTTCCAAATGCGAGACCATATGTATGAGCAGCAGGAATTAATGTTCCATATTTTTCGTGGGTCAGGCAAACTCTTTTCATCTAGACAGTAGGCTGATTGATTATTGATGCTTCTTTCTTAACAAAACACCTAAGTGATTCTCTGTGCATATACTGTATCATTACTACAGGATTATGATTAAATACAACTCAATCCATACATAAAATAATCAAGGAGAGGTTAATTTTGAAAATTCCAAAGACAGCCAAAGTTAGTATCCCCTTTCCATCCGTATGGGGGATTGATGCTTCTATTGCGGGGAGATCCATTATTAGAGGTATACTTACCATTGATTCCATTGTAGACAACAAAGTAGTAGGTACAGTTAATTTTCGTGGTATACCTATTCCGATTAATGGGTATTGGGACGAAAGCGCTAAACAAATAAGTTTCGATTCACCATATGCCTCCTTTTTTGGCAACTTGACAATATTTGATGAGACCGCTATAAGCATTCGGCATTTCGTTTTAAGTGGACGGTTTATAATGAAACCTCCCTCTTTGCTGGCTGGTGAATATGGAAATTGGATTGCTACAACCTTTACACCCCGTTTGGGACCTCCCATATATACTAATGTTTTACCACCTGCTGGTGCCTTTTCAGTCTCAAGTATGCTCTTGGGACAGCAATTGTTTTAATTAGACCATGACTTTATAAAAACAACCTTCGTTTGTGATTGACTAAGGTTGTTTTTTATAAAGTGTTCTCGGAAAATACAGCCTTGCTTTAAATCTGAGTTTAGCGTATATCTCCGTTAAAATGTACTCGGAACCCTTTGATGATCGTGCCTAGTTAGATAAACAAATATTGATACTTCCTTATAGAAATAGCCTGCTTGGTTAGGTACGTTGTTTCACAATCCCCGGAAATTTTTAATATAAGTAATGAATGCTTATTTTTTTCCTTCCGATAGCTTTCTATATAAAGAAGCTCTAGATACATTTGTAATTTCACAAATTTGATTTACAGTCATATTTCCTTCTTTATATAGCTTTACTGCATAATTCATTCCTGCGTGATTTTTATGATATTTCTTTAACCGTCCTTTAAACTTCCCTTCTTTCTTTGCGAGCTCAATTCCTTCACGCTGACGCATACGAATAAGGTCTCGCTCTAATTGGTTAACACCAGCCATTACCGTAATTAAGAATTGGCTATATGGATTATCTTCTGATAAATCTAGCCATGTATCCTTAAGTGATTTTAAGCTTCCCTTTTTATTTCGTATTAAATCAATCAATTCAAATAAATCTTGCGTACTTCGAGTGATCCGAGTTAAATCTGTAACATAAATAATGTCACCTTCCTGTAAATCCTCTAACATTTTTTGAAGTTGTTCACGATCTTTTGTGGCTCCTGAAGTTTTTTCTTCATAAATAATATCCATTCCAATTTCGTTCAATTGCCGAAATTGTCTTGAAGGATTTTGGCTAGTCGAACTGACGCGTACATAACGGGGTGGCGTCAGGAAAATGCGGATTTACAACGATAAGGAATTTCCAATATAAAAAGCCTGATTTCCCATCACCTAAATTGAGAAATTAGGCTCTTTTTTCGTTACTCCATAAACAGCATTCTATTACTGAATATGTAATTTACTTCGGGATAACAGGGACCCAGAGTTCGTGTCTTGGTTTATGCTTCGGACCGTAATAACATTCTATACACGGTAAATTTGCAAGTTCATACTCGGAGGTAGGGACCCACTCGGAATATAAACGTTTCCATGCATCCACTATGTTCGGAAAAACTGCCCATGTACTTGCGGGAATAATAAGCGTCTCCATATTTTCTGGGGATTCCCCATCGTATCTTACGCCCATGAAATAGGAAAATTGTTCATCTGTGATGGCAGCTTCTTTTCCGCAAACCCCCAGAAGGCTTTCAAGCGTGCATTTTGGATTTTCCCATGACATATCTACTAGTTCTTGCATAAATCCATCTTTTTTCGCAGTGTTCCAAAGCGTAGGGATTGTTTTAAATGCTCTGCTTGTTTTTACTGGCTTGCTTTTTCCGACAATTCTTAATTCAAAATCAAGGTTTTCAATTCTGTAGTCCATCTCGGTATCTCCTTTAATAGAAATTTGAAAGGAAATTTTGGGAAAGGCTTTTAACTGTACCCCTCTATTACGAGCATTGGAAGGGGTTACCCCATGCATTTTTTGAAAAGCACGTGAGAAAGTATCAGAAGAAATATAACCATATTTAATTGCCACATCGATGATCCGAATATCACTTTTTTGAATTTCAAATGCTGCAAGTGTTAACCGTCTTCGTCTAATATATTCTGATAGCGATACACCTGAGATTGAAGAGAACATTCTTGAAAAATGAAACTCAGAACAGTTAGCTGCTTTTGCAATCTCTTTGTAGTCTATTTCTTCATCCAGGCTATTTTCAATGTAGTTTAACGCATTGTTCATTCTTTCTAGCCAATCCATAAGTTTACTCCCTTTCAATATTTACTTTAAAACAAAATAGATAATAATTACCGACATTTCATGCCTAAAAATGTTGGTGAAAAAATACACCTTTTGATAGAATCAGGAAAAACTATTTGTTTCTTTCCGATAGATTTCTATATAATGAAGCCCTAGATACATTAGTAATTTCACAAATTTGATTTACAGTCATGCCGCCTTCTTTATATAGTTTTACTGCATAATTCATCCCTGCGTGATTTTTATGATACTTCTTTAAACGCCCCTTAAACTTTCCTTCTTTCTTTGCTAACTCAATCCCTTCACGTTGACGCATACGGATAAGGTCGCGCTCTAATTGGTTCACACCAGCCATTACTGTAATTAAGAATTGGCTGTATGGATTATCCTCTGATAAATTTAGCCATGTATCCTTGAGTGATTTTAAGCTTGCCTTTTTCCTTCGTATTAAATCAATCAATTCAAATAAATCCTGCGTACTCCGAGTGATCCGAGTTAAGTCTGTAACATAAATAATGTCGCCTTCCTGTAAATCCTGCAACATTTTTTGAAGTTGCCCGCGATTCTTTGTTGCACCAGAAACTTTTTCTTCAAAAATAATATCCATCCCGATTTCGTTTAATTGCTGAAATTGCCTTGAAGGATTTTGGTTAGTCGAACTGACACGTATATAACCAATTTTCCGCAAAATATCACCTCATTTTTGAGATAAGTCTTATGAGACACTCTTAACTATGATTTTATCAGTCTACTATAATTGTATCAATAGAGTACACTCTATTGATTTATAATTGAACTAATTAACTGAACAATTACAGAAATGAGATGATACTGTATGAAAGTTGCGAGAGGTAGAGAATTGCTTACATCGGAACAGCGACAGGTCCTTATGCAAATTCCTGAAGACGAGTGGGTGCTAGGAACCTACTACACTTTTTCCAAACGGGATTTAGAAATTATCAATAAGCGAAGGAGAGAAGAAAACCGTTTAGGGTTCGCCGTTCAATTAGCTGTTCTTCGATATCCCGGTTGGCCATACACTCATATCAAAAACATCCCGGATTCAGTCATACATTATATATCAAAACAAATCGGTGCTAGTCCATCCTCGCTAAAGCTTTATCCTCAAAGAGACAATACACTTTGGGATCATTTGAAAGAAATTCGAATTGAATATAAACTAGTAACTTTTACTCTGAAAGAATATAGAATGACATTTAAGCACCTACATCAATTGGCTTTGGAAAATGGTGATGCCATTCA
>NZ_MACF01000053.1 GCF_001884045.1 Bacillus mobilis
ACATGCGCTTCATATACATCCGAATCATCGCTCACCAGAATCGCTTTAGGCTTACAATCTTCCAACATATAAGTAATTCGCTCCTGCGGATAAGCTGGATCAATCGGCACATAAGCTCCACCAGCCTTGACAATTCCACAAATCCCTATGATTGTTTCTAAACTGCGCTCAGCTGTAATCGCTACGTAATCATCACGCTCAATTCCCATTTCCCGCAATTTGACCGCCAGTTGATTCGCCTTCTCATTTAGTTCTCGGTAGGTAATTTCTCTTCCCTCCGCACGAACAGCAATTTTATCTGGCACCCTTCTTGCCTGTTCCTCGAAGCGTGTCATCACAGTCATATCCTTCGGATTTCTTACAGTTGTATCGTTAAATCCGCCTAGAATTTTCTCTTTCTCTACTTCACTGACAACATTGATTTCTACTATTTTTTGTTCCGGGTTCTGGATAATTCCCCTCAGGATTTGCACATAGTGCTCCATCATCTGGTGAATACTACTTTCTTTGAATAAATCACTACAATACTCAAAGCTCAATCCATAACCTTGTTCAATCGCTGTCAACGTAACAGTTAGATCAAATTTAGATATCGTACCATTAATATTAATATCGTTAAATTTTAACCCTTCGGCTTCCATATGTATCTCATCGATATTTTGAAGACTGAATACCACATCAAACAAAGGATTACGAGAGCTATCTCTTACCAGATTAAGTTCTTCTACCAGCTCTTCAAAGGGATATTCTTGATTCGCCTGTGCCATCAAGCATTTTTCTTTCATCTCTTGTAAAAATGTATTGAAACTCTTATCTCCCTGAGGCGCTCCTCTCATAAC
>NZ_MACF01000054.1 GCF_001884045.1 Bacillus mobilis
GTCGCCGTCAGCGTAACAGTTAGATCGAATTTTGCTACATTTCGTTCGATGGTAATCTCCTTGAAGCCATTTCCTTCGAATTCACGTTCAGGATTGATAATATTTTGAAAACTGAATACCACATCAAACAAAGGATTACGAGAGCTATCTCTTACCAGATTAAGTTCTTCTACCAGCTCTTCGAAAGGATATTCCTGATTCGCCTGCGCCATCAAACATTTTTCTTTCATCTCTTGTAAAAATGTATTGAAACTCTTATCTCCCTGAGGCGCTCCTCTCATAACCAATGTATTTACGAACATACCAAGAATCTTCTCAGTATCTGGATGCACTCTACCTGAAAAAGGACTTCCAACGACAATGTCTTCTTGCTTACTATATTTACTTAACAAAATCATGAATGCCGAAAGCAATACCATATATTCCGTTGTTCCCGTTTGTTTGCATAATGTAGCAATACTTTCTTTAATCTCTGGTTTAATCGAATGAACTACATTATGACCACGGAAACTTTGAAATTGCGACCTAGGATAATCCAATGGTAACTCAAGGGACGACGGAATATGTTGAAGTTCGTTTCGCCAATATTCTCTTTGATCTGTAAGATCTCTCGTTCTCATCCACTCGCTATAATCTTTGTATTGCACCTGTAACGGAGCTAACATCTTACTTGCATACAATTTTTTAAAATCTTCTATAATAATATTTGTAGATAAGCCGTCCGAAATTATATGATGTATATCAAAAAACAATAAATCTGTTCCTTGATTAACCTTGATTACCTTTATTCTCAAAAGTGGGGCAGTTTCTAAATCAAAAGGACGAATAAACTCCATCAGTAATCGCTTTTTATCCTCTTCATTTGCTTCTTCCACTTCATCATATTCAGCTTTAACATGTATATCCGTTATTACCTTTTGATAGACCTCCCCGTCCTTCATCAAGAACTGTGTTCTCAATATCTCATGCTGTTTCACTAGTTGATTGAATACCCTATTTACTTTATATAAATCTAACCCGCCTAATACTTCCATTCCACTATACATATTATATAACGTGCTATTTTTTTCCACTTCAGAGGAAATGAAAACCCTTTTTTGGGTAGAAGACACAAGGTACAATTCTTTTGCCTCTGCACAAGGAATTGTATTATATTCACTTTCATTGTTTCTTATTTTCTGGGCTAATCTTTCAACTGTAGGATCACTAAGCATCTCACTAAGTGATATCCTAACCCCAGTAGCTTCTTCAATTTTATTAATAACCCTTATGGCCTTCAGCGAATGACCACCGATTCTAAAGAAATTATCTTTAATTCCGATTTTCTCGATTCCTAAAACTGTTTCAAAAACGCTACTGATCGCTTTTTCCGTTTCATTTCTCGGCGCTATGTATTCGCTCTCATCATTCACTTCAATTGTTGGTAAAGCTGCTTTATCCAGTTTCCCGTTTCTGGTTACCGGAACCCGCTCAATTTGCATCATATGAGAAGGGATCATGTAGGTAGGTAGTTTTTGCGCTAACTCCTCACGAATCCACTCGATATCTATCACTTCTTCCGCTACCAAGTAAGCACAGATGCTTTTTTCACCATCTTTTTCATTTACTATTACAGCGGCGTCTTTTAAGCCCTCTATCTGTTTAATGGCACTTTCAATTTCTCCTAGCTCAATACGGAATCCTCGTAGCTTAATCTGTTCATCCACTCTACCTACATACTCAATATTCCCATCTGGCAACCATCTAGCTAAATCACCAGAGCGATACATCATCCCTTCTCCATATAGATTTGGAATGAATTTTTCTTCTGTTAACTCCGAGTTGTTTAAGTAACCTCTCGCTACTCCATCTCCCGCTATACATAATTCTCCCACCATGCCAATTCCACATAGCTGGTTTCCCTGGATAATATATGTTGTCGTATTGGTAATCGGCTTACCAATAGGCGTTTTCGTTCTTATTTGATCTGC
>NZ_MACF01000055.1 GCF_001884045.1 Bacillus mobilis
GAGCTTAGGGAACGGACTATACAACATCAATTGCAAAGAGCCAGTGCTTTAAACATCATTATCAATGCCATCAGTATCTGGAATACTTTACATCTAACAAAGGCAGTTGAATATCAAAAACGGTCAGGTAGTTTTAATGAAGAATTATTGCACCATATGTCACCTCTAGGTTGGGAACATATTAATTTACTTGGAGAATACCATTTTAATTCGGAGAAAATGGTCTCGTTAGATTCTTTAAGACCCTTGAAACTTTCTTAACGTTGTTAAAACTGGGGGAATAGTCGGGGAAATGGGCTTAGCGTTGTAAATCCGCATTTTCCTGACTGTACCCCAAATAAGAACAATTAAGCGATTGATGGGAATGAATAAATAAATCTTATTCAACCAAAGGGTGCTTTACTTGAGAAGGTCACTAGAAGAGTCAAATGATAACTATGAACTGCCCCAATTGCTAGGTTTTGTTTAACAATTGGGGCAGTTCATTTATAGCGCATAGGTAATCAGCTTTTTGTTAATCATGAGGTAGATATTTTTATCTAAAAACCCAACAATGGAAATATATTACAGCTCATGCCCCGTTTTTACACGTATCTCGGCTGAACCCCATCAACCTCTAAATTAATAACTACGCCAAAAGCTGATTTTCTTTAAGATAAGGAAATCAGCTTTTTCTTTGTAAAATATTTTTTAATACAGGAAAACCGGATTTTTATTTTCCATAAAATTTATTAACGTGGGTTTTATGTCATTTGGTTGGCGGGACCCCTTAGAGTAGGAAATTCGGCTCATTTTATGTCGAAATTTACTTAGCGTATATTTTCGTTAATTATCTTAACTAGTCGTTACGTATGACTTTACAGCATTCGATGCAAAGTTATCGGTTTTTTGTATGCAAATTTATGGATTAAGTCATACAATTACGCACTATTTTTAATGAATCGATATTTACTTGTTTCTTCAACTAAGTTCGTCCGAATCTTTTTCTACAAAATCACTAAAGTCATCTCCCCAATCACAGATGGCTGTTACAACATTCTCTAGTTGATGACCAATTTCACTAAGTTCATACTCAACCTTAGGAGGCACTACGGGGTATACACATCGAGTAATTATTTTATCGTCTTCTAATTCTCTTAATTGTCTAATCAACATACGTTGATTAACTTCAGGCAGCTTTTTTTGTATTTCACTTAATCTTAATGGCGAACGTTGTAACAAACACCATATAATTGCTATTTTCCAACGCCCTCCTATCACAGATAAAGCTAAATCTTTTCCAGTGAAAAATTCCTTGTCCTTATAATGAATAACCATAATTTTTGACCTTCCTCTCGCGAAAAAAATGTTTATAGTGACAAATTTGTCAGTATTGTAATTAAAATTATAAAGTGTAATCTTAGTGGTGTAAACAATAAAAAAAGAAAGTAGGGATTCAATTGAAAAGTAGAGCTGCTGTTGCATTTAAGCCAGGGGAGCCACTTCAAATCGTAGAAATCGATGTAGAAGAGCCAAAAGCAAAAGAGGTATTAGTAAAAATACTATATACTTCTGTCTGTCATACAGATGCTTTTACATTATCAGGTGACGACCCAGAAGGAGTATTTCCTGCTGTATTAGGCCATGAAGGTGCTGGTGTTGTCGTTTCAGTAGGTGATGAAGTTACTTCAGTAAAACCTGGGGATCATGTTATTCCACTATATACACCTGAATGTGGAGAATGTAAATTCTGTCGTTCTGGTAAAACAAACCTATGTAGTGCTGTACGAGAAACACAAGGTAAAGGTTTAATGCCTGATGGAACAACTCGCTTCTCTTATAATGGAGAGCCCCTTTATCATTACATGGGAACTAGTACATTCAGTGAATATACAGTTGTTAATGAGATTAACTTAGCGAAAATCGATGAAAACGCTCCGTTAGATAAAGTTGCTTTATTAGGATGTGGTGTGACTACAGGTATTGGTGCTGTACACAACACTGCAAAAGTTGAAGAAGGAGCTGTAACAGCTGTATTTGGTTTAGGAGCGATTGGATTAGCAGCTATTCAAGGATTGGTTCAAGCAAAAGCAAGCCGAATTATTGCAGTTGACCTGAATCCCCAAAAATGGGAACTCGCTAAAAAAATGGGAGCGACTGATTTTGTGAATCCTGCAGATTATGATCGCCCAATTCAAGAAGTTATAGTCGAAATGACAGATGGTGGCGTGGATTATAGCTTCGAATGTATTGGTAATGTTGAAGTAATGAAATCCGCTCTTGAAGCATGTCATAAAGGTTGGGGCGAAAGTATTATTATCGGAGTAGCTGGTGCTGGTAAAGAAATCCATACTCGTCCATTCCAATTAGTAACGGGCCGAGTATGGCGTGGATCAGCCTTTGGTGGAGTTAAAGGAAGATCTGAACTTCCAGAAATGGTCGAAGATTATATGCATGGTGATATTGATTTAGATTCATTTATTACTCATCATTTAGAATTTAAAGACATCAATGCGGCATTTGACTTATTACACAAAGGTGAATCCATTCGTACGATTTTAACTTACGGAGAGTGAGATAATGAGTCTTAAATGTATTGAACAACATCGTTCTTTCGAAGGAGAGCAACGTAAGTATAGCCATTATTCCGAAGTCTTGCAATGTGATATGAAATTTAGTATCTACTTACCATCAAATAAAGAAAAGAAAAAAATTCCACTTATATGGTGGTTATCTGGTTTAACTTGTACAGATGATAATTTTAGTCAAAAAAGTGGATTTCAACGTTTGGCTGAAAAACATCAAGTTGCAGTGATTATGCCAGATACTTCACCACGTGGAGAATACGTTTCTGATGTTGCAGCATGGGATCTTGGACAAGGGGCAGGTTTTTATTTAAATGCTACCCAGGATCCTTGGGCACAGCATTATAAAATGTATTCGTATATCGTAGATGAATTAACATCCATTGCTTCGACTATAGTACCTAATTTTTCAGGTGAAGAAAGCATAATGGGGCATTCAATGGGAGGACATGGGGCTTTAGTGATCGGTTTGAAAAATGCTAAGAGATTCAAAGCGGTTTCTGCTTTTTCTCCAATCTTAACTCCTAGTCAAGTACCATGGGGAATAAATGCTTTCACCTCTTATTTAGGTGAAGACAAAGATTCTTGGAAAGAATGGGATGCTTCAGAATTAATTAAAGAAGCTACTATTCCACCAATTCTTATTATGCAAGGTAGTCAAGACGAGTTTTATCCGAAACAATTGGAAGAACATATTTTCTTAGAGAACGCTCAAAAAAATAGTCAAATGGTAACTTATAAAAAAATGGAGGGCTATGATCATAGCTACTTCTTTATTTCCACTTTCTTAAATGAGCATTTCTCTTTCCATATGAAGTATGTAAGATGATTCTTATTTACAACAATACCCACTTCCAATGGCATATGAAGTATTTAAGTTTACAGCAAAATATAGTAACAAAAGTATCCGCATGTAGAGATGTGGGTGCTTTTGATTGTTATATTTTGTCATATTATATAGTTTGTAAAAACAAATAAATTGGGAGGAAGAGTTCATGTGGATTAAAAAAATGTTATTTAATTACCGTGTTAAACCATCCTTATTAAAATCTCGTTATGAGATTGAAAAGGAAAATCGACAAGTTGACTTATTTGAAAGTTCAACTGAAACGTCTAAACCGTTTTCGATAAGAGATACAAGATCATATATTCAGCCTAATACTAAAACATTAGAAGACATGATTAATTACTTAGCAGCTATTCGTGAAATCCCTTCTCTTTCCGTGGATAAGAATAAAATGCTTTGGCCATTAATATCCAAATGCTAAATTCAAAAAAATAATGGTTATAATTTTAGCTATTTCTATATCAAATATTTGAGTTGATGGGAGGTACAGTTTGTATGGAAATGAAAAAAATGTTAAACAATGACCGTATTAAACCATATTTATTAAAAGCACGTTTTGGAGTTGAAAAAGAAAGTCAACGAGTTGACCTATCAGGAAGTTTAGCTAAAACGGAACATCCCAAAAGTATTTCAGTAAGAGATGAACATCCTTATATTCAGCGAGATTTCTCTGAAACACAAATGGAATTAATCACACCAGTTACTGAGACACTAGGAGATTTATTTAATTATTTAGCAGCTATCCATGATGTTGCCTATCGTTCTATGGGAAATAACGAAATGCTTTGGCCATTAAGCATGCCACCACAGTTGCCCGAAAAAGAAGAAGATATTGTTATTGCGAAACTTAATAATCATGAAAATGTTTTATATCGTCGATATTTATCTAATTCTTATGGTCGACGAAAACAAATGATTAGTGGTATTCATTACAATTTTGAATTTAGCGATAATTTGATTCAGGCATTATTTGAATTACAATCAGAAATAAAAGATTATCATCAATTTAAAACAGAAATTTATCTGAAAGTCACAAGGAATTATTTACACTATCGATGGTTAATAACTTATTTCTTCGGTGCTTCTCCTAGTAGTGAAAAGAATTTCTTTGAAATAAATCCTTTAAATGACGCCGTAAGAAGCATTAGAAATAGTAAATATGGTTATAGTAATGAAAATGATGTTCAAGTATCCTATAGTAGTTTACAGAACTATATATCTGATCTTTCTTCGCTGGTAAGTAAAGGGGTTTTATTAGAAGAAAAAGAATTTTATGCATCTGTCCGTTTAAGGGGCGGTCCTCAAGTTTCAGATTTAAAAAATCATGGGATTCGTTATATTGAATTAAGAAACCTAGATTTAAATCCTTTTGAAACATATGGAATTAGCCATGAACAAGCAGAATTTCTACATCTTTTCCTCATCTATTTACTCTGGATTGATCAAGACGATAATAATGATGAATGGGTAAAAATCGGTGATTTTCAAAATAATTTAGTGGCTCTTGAACATCCGTTAGAACATACGCAATTTAAAACAGATGCTGAGCGTATTATTGATGAGATGGAACATTTAACAGGGCTGTTAGACATAACTGTTTCGAATACCTTATTTGTTAACTTGAGAGAAATGCTAACAGATCCAAGTAAGACTTTAGCTGGAAGACTTTATAAAGAGATTATAAAAAGTAGTCAAAGTCAGGTAGCTTCCCGTATTGCTAAAGAAAATTATAAAAAAGCATGGGATAAACCATATCAACTATCAGGATTTACTGACATGGAGTTGTCTACACAAATTTTAATGTTTGATGCTATTCAACAAGGATTACAAGTAGACGTTTTAGATCGACAAGATCAATTTTTAAAACTACAGTTAGGAAATCATGTTGAATATGTGAAAAATGGGAATATGACAAGTAAAGATAGTTATATATCACCATTAATTATGGAAAATAAAACAGTAACAAAGAAAATTCTTCAACAGCATGGATTTCGTGTACCAATAGGTGAGGAATTTAGTGATATAGAAAAAGCCTTACGTTCCTATGATATATTTGCAGGAAAGCCTTTTGTCGTTAAACCAAAAACAACAAATTATGGTTTAGGAATATCTATCTTTAAAGAAAACGGAGCAAGTTACGAAGACTATCAAAAAGCACTCACAATAGCATTTAAAGAGGACTCATCAGTATTAATAGAAGAATTTATTAATGGAACAGAATATCGATTTTTTGTGCTAGATGGCAAAGTTTCTGCCGTTTTATTACGAATTCCAGCCAATGTTATAGGAGACGGTTCACATACGATTGAAGAGTTAGTCGCTCAAAAGAACCTGAATTCATTAAGAGGAATGGACCATAGAACACCTTTAGAAAATATACAATTAGGTGAATTAGAGGTCCTAATGCTTAAAGCTCAAGGGTATCGAAAAGATTCTATTCCAACAAGTGATGAAATTGTTTTTCTGCGAGAAAATTCTAATGTCAGTACAGGTGGAGACTCAATTGATATGACAGATCAAATTCCCGATGATTATAAGAAAATTGCCGTAGATGCTGTGTCGGCACTTGGAGCAAATATTAGTGGTATTGATTTGATTATTGAAAATACAGAAGTTCCTGCAGCTAATAAAAATGCTTATGGAATTATTGAGGCAAACTTTAATCCATCGATGTATATGCATATATATCCGTATAAAGGCAAATCCAGACGTTTGACCATCTGTATATTACATTATTTATTCCCTGAACTACCAAAAAAATAATTTAGAAGTCTTCGAGATGTTAGAGGGATTAGTATAAAAATTGTAAATGATGTAACAAGAGGAGACATTACTTTTTAATTAATTGGGATCTCTCAGAGGTCCCAATTTAAATTATTATTTTAGAAACAGGCGTATGAGAAATGGGTTATTGGAATGCAAGTTTGAATAAGATAAAATAGGGGAATATCAGAGGGAAATTTAGAAAGGTATTTTGACTTATTTGGTCAATCAAGAGCAAGTCAAAAAGGGATACAGACGAGATATACATGTTATCTATACTTAGGAGTAAAAACCTTAATTTAATAAGAGTTTTACATTGAATACATGTAAACAATTTGTTTGACAACGATCCTTGCAACATCGAAGTCTACAACCGTTCGTTGCCCTCAAGGTAACGGACGCGCCTTAAGGAGCTCTTAAGAGACACGGTTTATCCAAGCAAGGTTATTCGATACCTTCTCATTGCACTACCTTGAATACATTAAATACATAATTTACTTAGTTAAGATATCAAGTAGTTAACGTAGCTTATCACTCAATTCTTCTTCTTAGAATACTTTAAATATTCCTGATTTTCATAGTAGATAATACACGTACCTTGGCTGTACTCCAACGTAATAGTTGATATAAAACTTACGTTAAGCAAATTTCCACGAAATTTTCACTATTTGATTCTTTAAAAAAAGTAGTAAACTAAGTAATCGGTTCCTTAACGTACAGGAATCAGTTTAAATGTGTCTAAATTTTGTCTAAATGTACAATTTTCTTTTTTGGGTATGGTGACCCCTTATTGCTCCACCAGGTATAGAAAATCCAGAGTGGGAACCTATTAGAAAGTTTATTTATAACGACAGTACATGCAAAAAGAAAAAATCATTTAAACATTTTTTACATTATCTTCACGCGAATGGGGCAGATTCTGACTATCTTAATCCACACTATTCACAACAATATATTCAAGGAGAAGAAGAGTTTGTAACCAATTATATATATTTAGAGAATTTCTCTAATGAAATCTCAAAAATAGAAAACAAATATAACTTACAGACTATCCCACTAGACACATTAACGAGATCATGGCATCATCAGGCGCCTAAGATGATTCATAAGGGAAACTACGCTGAAGCTGACATTACAGATCCATCTTTCCCTCGGCTGCCGACATATCAGAGCTTTTATGATACGGAGGCTATAAAATTAGTTACAGATATATTTAATGAAGATTTTGAAGCGTATCATTATCTTAAAATGGATATTTCTACAATATGAATCAGTTTCAGAGTACTTAAATAATAGTCTTATTTTTAATATGGAAAACACCGTGAACACTGTTATGGTGTTTTTTTGGGTTTAACACTATATTTTTAACTTTATATAATCCATATACCTTCAAGATAAGATGTATTTGTAAAATAATGTATGATTATGACCCATTTCTACAAGTATCTCGGCTGAACCCCTCTAGGTTTTTCTGTGCATCCTTTATATATTAAAGAGCCGATTTACTCTTAGCGGGGTAAATTCTGGCTCTTTTCTTATATATATTCTCTTAGCGTGGTTTTTTTCCGAAATGCTGGCGGTACCCCTAATAAAAGCTGCAGAAGATTCCCACTTTAATTTTCTAACTGTATCATTTGCACGCTTTTATCGGTGGATAGGATTTCTTTTAGCTGTCTTCCTACCCGGATTTTGGATGGCATTACTTGCTTATCACCAAGATCAAATTCCTTTCCCTCTTCTTGCGACTGTGACTGTTGCAAGATCAGGTCTACCATTTCCAGCACCACTTGAGCTTATAATTGTTTTGTTCCTTTTTGAGATGTTCCGTGAAGCCGGTCAAAGATTACCCTCCCCCCTTGGTCAAACCCTTTCAGTGGTAGGCGGACTAATCATTGGGGATGCTGCAATCCGTTCGGGTTTTATCTCCCCTTCTGTCATTGTTATTACTGCTTTATCTGCTATTGCGGGATATACCTTAGTAAACCAAATATTAGCAGGAGCAGTATCCATACTCAGAGGGTTTGTACTATTATGTTCAATTTTGATGGGGTTATATGGATTTATGCTTGCCGGATTCGTAATCGTTCTTTATATCTCAAGATTACGTTCCTTTGGAATCCCTTACTTAGCTTTAGTTTTCCCAAAATCTAGTTCAGATTTTTTCAAGGGATTGTTTCGTTTACCGTGGAGAAGTTATAGACATAGAGTTGATTATCTCCGAACCAATGATAGTTCTAAAACGGACGAAGGAGAAGGAAAACAGTGAAGCTGCACAAAATAAAACTAATAATTATGATGCTTATCACTAGTGCAATGTTATCTGGATGTTGGAATATTAAAGAAGTTCAAGATATTTATTATGTTGCAGCTCTTGGTATAGATTTTAAAGAAGGAAAATATATAGCTTATGCTCAGTTACTTGACTTTTCTAACGTTGCTAAGTTAGAGGGGGCTAGACCTGATAAACAACCACCAGTGTGGATAGGAAGAGGTGAAGGTTTTACCATTACGGAAGCATTAAATCAATTATATAAGGATGCTCAACAAAGACTTTTTTGGGGACATGTATCTACAATAATATTAAGCGAAAGACTGCTCAGACAAGATATTAAAGACTCTATTGATTTTATTAATCGGTACCGAGAAATACGCTATAATATTCTCTTATACGCTACAAAGGAACCCATTGATGATATACTTAAAACAAAAGCCTTTTTTACATTATCGGGGTTGTCTACCATTCTCCATGAACCAAAGGAAAGGTATAAACAACGGTCTTACATACAACCTAAACAATTTTATCAATTTATTAGAGATAGTGATCCGATGGGGCAAACTGCTTATATCCCATCACTTAAAATTTCAACAGAAAATTGGAAAGAAGAATCCAAAAAAGCACCATTATTAAGAAATGATGGAGCGTTCTTTGTAAGGAATAATCGCCTAGAAGGATGGCTTTCTGAGACTGATTTAAACGGTCTAAGATGGATGGATGAAAAAAACGTTCGATCTCCTGTGTGGATTATTGAGAATGATAGCGCTGTTGTTTCCGTAGTGATAGAGAAACCTAAGATTACAATTTCCCCTATTATGAGTAGTAAGCCCATACTTTTTAATATTCGAGTTGAAGTTCAAGCTGGAATAAATGAGAAGATCAAGGAAATTAGTGATAAAGAGTTGATTACAAAAACTGAAGATATTATCAAATTAGAAATTCTAAAATCCTTTGAAAAAGGAATAGAAATAAATGCAGATATCTACAAATTAGGTGAATCATTATACCGTCAGAATCCAAGAAAATGGAAAGAAGAAGTAAAAACAGACTCGTTTTACTTAAATGAACACAGTATAAAGAATTTAAAAGTTAAAGTTAATTTAGTTAACTCCGGAAAGTTGAAGTACCAAGATGGATCCTAATATTAATTCAAACGGTATTTATAGTTTTTTAAAAAGGCCTAAGCTCTTGCAACACCGAGAAATTAGGCTTTTTTATATTGAATTCCTTAACGTTGTAAATCCGCATTTTCCTGACGCTACCCCTATATTAGGTTGCGCATGCATTGCTAAAATAGGATTAAGCCGGGTAAGATATAATTATTTTTCTAAATAGTCTACTTTATAATTATTTAATCCGTATATTTTGTTTTTAGGGATAATGATTTTGTTTAGTGTTATACATATTTCTTTTCTACTGTATAAACCTTGTCTCCTCCATGAATAATAAACAAGGGATCTAATTTAGCTGCTCTTTGTAATAAAAGTTCGAATTCACCACCCATCTTAAAACAGCTACCTTCAGGTCCGTTGCATCTGCTGTCTTCAAAAAACACAAAATTAAATTTATTCTTACAGTGTAATTTTTTCATTCATTCTTTCAGTAAATATTCTGAACGTCCATGTAGTGTCATAAACATCTTTTCCTTTCATAAAAATCAATAATCTATCTTTTTAATTACATGAAGATTAATTGTTAAGTTAATCAAAAAAATAAAGGTTCTATAATGAATCTTGAGAAGCAAAAATAATTGAAATCATTTGAGTATAGAGATGAAAAACTTAGATGTTGGGAACTTGTTTTTTGTGGCATCTTCAACCAGTGATGTATAGGTGCATCTTCTATGCCTCGAGATATCGCTATCCAAACTTTCTTTTCACACAGTGGGCTTATTTGGATTTTAAGTGATTTGATATGAGATTTATTGTGTTAGCGCCTTTACTAATTTTTATTGTATATAAGATAAAATGAAGGAATGGTGGAAATGAAATGTCTTTTTAAAGTTATAACAATTGCGCTTATAGCTGGGGCTATCAGCGGTTGCTCTGAGTTAGCGGAGATAGAAGAAAGAGGCTTTGTAGTAGGTGCCGCTTACGATATTGTTAAGGAAAAGAAATCTAATCCAATTATGAAAGGGACGTATCAAATGGTACTTCCCAGTAAGTTAACGCAAGAAGGTGGAAAAGGCGCAGGGAATAATTATATTGATGTGAGTGCAAAAGGAGATAGTGTGTTTGAACAAATACGAATAATCGCTAAAAAGATTAGTCGTACTTTATTTTTTCCACATATACAAGTAATCATTTTTTCTGAAGAATTACTATCGAATCCAAATGTTTTACAAAATACGTTAGATGTATACATTCGAGATCATGAAATGAGAAGAAATATTCGTCTATTTGTTTCTGAGAAAAATGCAGAAGCAATCTTGAAACAAAATGCAAAATCAGAAAATTTACCGGCACAGTATATTGATATGCTAGCTGAACACCCTCCTAAAAATGCTCAGATGGTTGAGGCAGCAAGAATTGGTGACGTGCAGGAAAAGATAATTTCAAACCGAAGTTTTGTACTACCTGTCTTAAAACCTACAAAACAGGGGATAGAAATGGATGGGGCTGCGTTGTTTCGTGGGAAGGATAACAAGTGTGTTGGAATGTTAAACGGCGAACAGACAGTGGGAATAAACTTTATAATCGGTGAAAAATTAGGAGGTTATTTTACCATACGTAAAAAGGACCAGCTTATTACATATGAAATTCATAAGCTACACCGAAAAATACAGGTATTTACTGAAAATACTACAAAACCGAAGTTTGATATTCATCTATTTCTCGAAGGTGCTTTAGCGGAGTTGCATTTTAGTGATCATAAAAAATTCATGAATGAAAAACGCTTAACGAAGGATATTTCAAAAGAGGTGGAACAAAGGATTCAAAAATCAATAAAGCTTGTTCAAAAAAAATATAAGGTAGATGTATTAGCGTTAGGAGAAGTATATAAGCGGCATAATTATAAAAAATGGAAGAAAATACGTAAGAATTGGGATCAAGGCGAAAATTATTTTAGTGATGCCCAAATTAATGTTCATGTTCATTCAATAATTGAACATTCAGGTTCAGCTTTACCCAAGAAAGTAAAATGAGTTAATTTGATTGGTTACCGAATTAGATATTAGCTGCCAAATATCAATACTAGCTATACCCCGTATTATATATTTTATTTTCATAACTTCGATTGCTTCATATACATTACCTGTATTTCTTACATAAATTATATAAGTGAACAAGCTTTTACACTTTTCTTTCAATTTCACCTTTTACTTTTCTTAATATTTTCTTTTCAACTAAAAAATTGACTGAATAATTTTTTATCAGAGGTTTGAAATAGATTAAGTAACTAGAGGTACCATGTCAAAAAAGCTTGTAATTTGGATAACATCCAAATTACAAGCTTTTTATTTTTTATTTAATTACTGCCACCAAATCCAAGCCCAAAGGTAATTTCTTATATTTCGAGGAGTAATGCGAATGAAGCGTTCACCGTCAAAGAAGCAATTTAAATTTGGAAGTGTTTCATCTGGATTTTCTGGAACAAAGGTGACGATGTTCTCGTTACTTGTAACGGTTACTGTAATTGGTGGATCGGTAGGCGAGACTTGAAGTTGTAACGAAATATTGGCCGTATTTTTAAACTCATTATTAACAGGTGGACTTATTACTTGTACTGTGAATAACACGATAATTGTTTCGTTTGGCTCTAAATTAGTGGCAACTAGGAAACCGATATTCGGATTCGCTAGTGGAGAGCGTTCACCGTTAATAAAGACAGTGCCGTTTATAAATTGTAAACCTGCTGGAATAGTATCTTGTAACGAAATATTTGAGAGTGAAATTTTGGAAGTATTTGTAATGCGTACCGTGTAATCAAAATATTGATTTAAATAAGCTGAGCTGACGGAAGCATTTTTCGTGACTGTTGTAGTTATAAATTGAACTGGTATACGAACAATATTTGAATTAACAATGAAAGTAATAATTGGATCCTGTGGTGTCAATTGAAAAGCAGCGGTAACTGTTGCAGAATTTATAATTGTACTGTTTGAAGGAATAGAAGTTACGAGGACTTGAAATGTTATAGTTGCTACTGTACCTGCAGATAAAGAACCAATATTAATACCAGTGTCTGGACGAACATTTGGAACCGAAGTACCGTTAATAGTTACGCTGTTTTCTATAAATGTTGTACCAGCTGGAATTGTGTCTATAACAGAAGTACTAATTGTCGGAATTGTGGAATCATTAAATACCTCTAATGTGAATGTAATAACATCTCCTATAACGACGATAGATTTGTCTGCTGTTTTCTCAATGTTAATTATTGGCTCGATTAATGTTGTTGTAACGGTATTTGTTTGCTTTGTAATTGTAATAGGTGGTTCATCTGGATCAATGATAACGGTATAGGAAACAGTAGCATCGTTATTAATTGTAGGTTGAAGAGTAGAAGAAGATATTGTCACTTGGAACGTAATAATGACAGAGTCATTATGAGCAAGATTTCCTAACGTAATACCATTTTCCGGATTCTCATTAGGCTGATTGATTCCGTTAATCGTAACACTACCAGCAACAAAAGTCGTATCTATTGGTATGGTGTCTATAACAAGAAGGTCTTCAATCGTTACATTACCGCTATTCATAATCGTAATTGTATACGTTAAAGTTTGAGCAGGTAAGGCATTCGTTACATCAACAGATTTTATGGCAATGACATTATCATTTTGGACAGTAGTTGTGACGGTATTTGTTGTAGTCGTATTTGTAACGGGTACGTTATTTGGGTTGACTATATAGTTAAAAGTAGTAATTGCGTTGTTGTTTAGTTCATTTGGTGTTGGAATAGTAGTCACAGTTACTTGGAATGAAACGATAGCATCTCCATCTACAATTATAGTACCAATTGGTATGCCGCTTACTGGATTCACTCCTGGAAGAGTTTCTCCGTTTACAATGACGCTATTTTCTATAAACGTAGTACCTTGAGGAATAATATCTTGAATGATTACATCATTTACTGCAACATTACCGGTTTGATTTAGTGTAATCGTATACGTTAACGCATCACCAACCGTTGCAAATGCAAGGTCAACAGTTTTATTACTATTCAAAGTCGCATGATTAATTGTTGTTACGGCAGCTGATGAAATAATAGTTTCGGTAATAGGCGGCTGGTTTGGTAACGTGTATTGGTATTCAATTGTACTCGTATTAGAGATTGGATTTGTTTGCGGAATTGAAGTAACCCGTACTTGGAATAGAATAGTTGCTGTCGTATTAGGCGGAATGTTATCAAGTTGTATCCCGCTAAGTGGATTATCATTTGGACGAGCGCTTCCATTCACAATAACACTATTCTCTATAAAGCTCGTATTTGCTGGGATGATATCTGTAACGATAATATTTTCCACTTGTATATTCCCATTGTTTGTGATGGAAATAGTGTAAGGGATAATCGTTTGTAGGTCAGCGTATTGGATAGGCGTTGTTTTTGTTGCAATTATATTAGCAGAAATAACTTCAGTGAAGGTAATATTACTAGTTGATATTTGTTCTTCGCTATTAATTGTATAACGAGAAGTGGATTGATTTTGAATACGACCACTAGCTGGAAGCGCTACGACAGTAACAGAAAATGTGACTGGGATAGAAATGTTAGGAGCAATCGTTCCTAACAATATACCGGTACTTGGATTGGCATTAAGCTGCGGAATGTTATTTACTAAAACGCTACCGTCTATAAAGGTTGTTCCACCAGGAATATTGTCTGTAAATACAAGAGCAGTAGCATCCGTATTCCCTGTATTTGTTAAAGTTGTTGTATAAGTTAAAACATCACCAATTGTTACAGAAGTCAAATCAACAGTTTTAAGTGAAACGATATCAGCATCATTAATTTGAACGAAAGTAGTGTTGGAAGTAGTCGATTTTTGAATTGGTGCAAAGTCAGGGTTGAAAATAAAGTCGTAGACGATGTTTGCAGTATTAGGTGTTGGGTTTGCAGCAGGTAAATTCGTAACCGAAACTTGGAATGTTATTGTAGCTACTTGACCTGATGTGATATTCGGGATGGAAAAGCCGATATTCGGATCTGCTGCAGGAAGTACAGTGTTGTTAACTGTTACACTCCCCGAAATAAATACTGTTCCATCTTCTATAATATCAGTAAAAAAGATGGAGTTAGTTGTAGTGGATCCGTTATTTTGAATGAGTACTGTATATTCAATAGTTTCATCAATATTAGCTAATACTGTATTAGCGGATTTTGTAGCGATAAGAATGGCATCAATAAATTGTATATTTGTAGTATTGGAAGATGTCGTTTCTGAAATTGGTGGTAAGCTTTGGTCTGGCTGATACTCATAGTGGATGACGGCGATATTATTCATGTTATTTTGAGAAGGTATCGAGTCTACATTTACTTGGAATGTAACGATAATTGTATTGTTTGGAAGGATAATATTAAGTGAGATTCCGGTACTTGGATTTTCGTTAGGTCTTGGTATGCCATCTACAAGAATGCTATCTGGAACGAATGTGGTGCCAGCAGCGATTGCGTCAATTAGGAGAGTATTTGTAATAGGTACTGTACCAGCATTTGTAACTGCGATGGTATATGTGATAATTTGACCGATGCGTGTAATGGATCTGTTAGCAGATTTAATTGCACTAACATTTGCTGTACGGACTTCCGTGTTTACTGTATTTGATAATGATCTACGCTGAATAATTGGAGAACTAGGGTCAATTTGGTATTCATATGAAGTGTCTGAGATGTTAATGACTGTATTGTCTTCAGGTATATTTGTAAGTTGTACTTGGAATGAAATAGTGACTGTTTCATCTGGTTGTATCGTGCCGAGAGTTACTCCATTTTCAGGATTCGTACCAGGCTGAATGACATTATTTATTGATAAGCTATCTTCAATGAATATTGTCCCTTCTGGAATGTTGTCAATGAACACCGTATTGTTAGCTGGAACCGTTCCGATATTTTGTAGTGTATTTGTGTAGGTAATAAATTGCCCGATGGAGACGAAAGTTACATCTGCGCTTTTAACGGAAATAATATTCGCATTTTGAAGTGATGTTGTAACAATGTTAGAATTTGCAGAGCGATTCACTGGTGGAGCTGTAGGAATACTTATATATTGGTAAGTTACTGAAGATTGATTTACAATTTCGGTTTCAGTAGGTGGATTATTTGTTTGTACTTGAAATAGTATTGTTTTGGAACTGTTTGGTGGAATCTTTCCAATTGGTATTCCGTTTTCGGGATTTGCATCAGGCTGAAGTACACCGTTAATTGTGACACTGTCGAGAACGAATGTAGTCCCAACTGGAATCGAATCTGTAAAAATAATATTTATTGCGTCAACATTGCCGCTATTTTTCACTTCAGAAATATAAAGTATAGTTCCGCCAATATCTACAGTTATTGGATTGGACGTTTTTGTAATTGTTAATTGTGCTTGCACGAAATTTGTAATGACAATATTACTTGTAGATGTTTCAGTAATAGGCGGTTGCCCTGGATCTGGTTGAATTGTATATGTTGTATTAGATTGATTTGTAATCGATTGTTGCGAGAATGGATCGTTAATAAGAACTTGGAAAGCAATAAGGTGAGTAGCGTTTGCTGCTAGGTTAGGCAAAGTAACACCTACATTTGGATTGGCACCAAGTATAGTTGTTCCGTTAAGTGTAAAACTATTGTCTACGAATGTAGTCCCTTCTGGAAGCGTATCTGAAAATATGAGATTCGTAGCTGGAATATTTCCGGTATTTTCTAGCGTTATCGTATA
The DNA here is from genome assembly GCF_001884045.1 of Bacillus mobilis. Taxonomy (GTDB): domain Bacteria; phylum Bacillota; class Bacilli; order Bacillales; family Bacillaceae_G; genus Bacillus_A; species Bacillus_A mobilis. The sequence continues at coordinate 16,314 of NZ_MACF01000055.1, forward strand.
GGTCAAAATATCACCTGTTGTTGCTTGTTGTGCATTGACTGCTTTTAAAGAAAGAACATTCGCATCCGAAATTTGTGTGAAAGCTGGATTAGACGTAATTGTTCGAGAGATGATAGGAGCAGTTGGATCAGCGATAAAAGTATAGTCAATACGAGCTATATTAGAAATTGGATTCACGCTTGGAATGGATTGAACGATAACTTGGAATGTGACGGTGACGATTTCCGAAGGTGCAATGGAGTTTAATGAGATCCCTACGTTTGGATCAGTACCTGGAGCTGAAACACCATTAATGGTCACACTATCCGGAATAAATGCAGTTCCCTCTGGGACCAAATCTGTTAAAGTAACTGTATTTGCAGTTGTATTCCCGTTATTTTGAACGACTACAGTGTAAGTGATTGTACCGTCAGTAGACTGTACGAGGGAATCTGTATTTTTAATTACAGATAGTGATGCATCAACGACAGCTGTATTAACCGTATTAGATGAAGATGTTGCTGTAACTGGAGGTTGACTTGGATCGACAATATATGTGTAACTTGTAAGTGCTTGATTTATAATTGCTCCTTGTGGCGGAATAGAGTTTGCAAGAAATTGGAACGTAATTGTAGCAGAATCACCTGGTGCGATAATGCCAACTGGAATACCGAGAGTTGGACTTGCATCTGGAAGTGAAATTCCGTTAAGCGTAACACTATTGGGAACAAATAATGCCCCTTCAGGAACACCGTTAATGAGTAATACCGAGTTTGCAGGGAAGTTTCCAGTGTTTGTTAATGTTGCTGTATACGTAATTATATCTCCGATAGATACAATTGTTCGATTTGCTTCTAAAACCGTTGTAACAGTAGCATTATTAATTTGTGTAGAAGCACTATTAGAAGTAATTGTGCCTGTAACAGGAGGAGAAGTCGGATCAACAAGAAATTCGTATTGAACGGATGCAACGTTTGTAATTGGGTTTGAAGGCGGAGTAGATGTAACTATGACTTGGAAAGTAACGGTTAAGGAACTGTTCGTACTAACGGTTCCGATATTAACTCCGTTATTTGGATTTGCACCTGGAATGGTACTTCCATTTACGGCAAAACTATTTTCAATAAAGGTCGTTCCAGCTGGAATGAGGTCTGAGAAATTTACATTCGTAGCGTTTGTACTGCCGCTATTTTGTATTAAAACTGTATAAGTGATCGTGTCTCCAATATTCGCAAAGGCTGTACTAGCAGTTTTTACAGCTGAAAGTATTGCTGAATGAATAGAAGTAACGAAGACGTTCGTTTCCACATTGCCAGGCTGAGCCTGTAATGCATTGCCTACGTTATATTGGAAGTTAACAAATGCTAAGTTTTGGAGTTCAGGTGTGAATGTTGATGGATTGCTTACGATTTGAACTTGGAATATGATTGTTACAGTTTGATTTGGAATGATCGTATTTATGCCAATACCGCTGGTAATAGAAGTGGATGGTAATGGAGTGCCATCAACAATAACGGATCCGGCAACAAATTGTGTCCACGATGGTATCGGGTCTGAGAAAATAACGTTATTGGCAGGGATATTTCCAGTATTCGTAATTGTAGTTGTATACGTAATTGTATCACCAATCGTTGCAAAAGCTTTATCACCGATTTTAGTAGTAGTTAAAATAGCACTTTCAATTGTTGTGATAACACTATTTGAAGTAATGTTTTTTGAAACAGGAGGATTATCTGGATTAACGATATGCTGAAAGCTAACGCTAGCTTGATTCGTAATTGGATTAATAGCCGGGATTTCATTTGAAGTAATATGAAATTCTACAATGGCAGATTCGTTTGGCGCGATATCACCAATTGGGACACCTGTAATGGTGTTTGCATTTTCGATAATAGTTCCATTAAGTGTAAAACTATTTGGTTCAAAGGAAGTTCCGTCTGGAATAACGTCGGTAAAAATAACATTCGTTGCATTAACATTTCCGCTATTTGTAATTGTAACGGAGTAGATGATATCTTGCCCAATATCTACTGTTGACACATTTGAATTTTTTTGTGCAGTAAGAATAGCACTATTAATTTGTGTTGTCGTTGTATTAGATTGATTGGAAGTTGTAATAGGTGACTGGTCTGGATCAACAATATAACGATAAGTGGTAAGAGCTGAATTAGAAATAGGGTTGTTGATTGGTAGGGTTGTAACGGTAGCTTGGAATGTGATAATTGCTGCAGTACCACCGTTAATTGAACCGATATTTACACCAGTAGATAAATCAGCATTTGGAATGGTTTGCCCATTAACTGTGAAACTGTTTGGAACAAAAGTTAAATTGCTATCAAGCGTATCGATAACGGTAACATCAGTTGCAGTCACATTCCCTGTATTCGGGAGGTTAAGTGTAAATGTTATTGTATTACCAACATCCGCAAAAGTAAGATCTGTTGTTTTTGTACTTATAATATTCGCGTTGTTTATTTGAAGAAGCGTAGTGTTGGAAGTAGCCGCACTTAATACTGGAGGATTAACAGGATCAACAGTAAACTCATATGTTGTTGATGCTGTATTTGGTGCTGGATTAATAGGGGGAATGCTGTTCACTGTAACTTGAAAGACGATACTATATATTTCATTAGGCGGAAGTGTTGCAAGTAATACACCTGTATTTGGATTCGCGTCAGGTTGTAAAACACCATCGACAGTTAATGTGTTAGGAACAAATGTGACTCCATTTGGTAATACATCTGTGAATACAATATTAGTTGCATCTGTATTTCCTATATTCGAAATAGAAGTAGTGTAAAAAGCAGTTTGCCCGATATCTGCAAAGGATACACTTTCATTTTTCGTCATGGATAATAGTGCTTCTTTAATTTGCGTTGAAACAGGATTGCTAATTGAAGTTTCTGCATCAGGCGGTGAGACTAATTGGTACGATGTTGATGAGAAATTTACAATGGGGTTTTCAGTTGGTAATGACGTTACAGTAACTTGGAACGAAATTGTTACTGTAGTCCCAGCTGTTATAGTTCCGATATTTACACCGTTCACTGGATTTGCACCACTTTGAAGAATTCCATTAATAGAAAATGTGTCTGCAATAAATGCTGTTCCGCTCGGTACGGTATCTGTGAATATAACATTTTGCGCAGATGAGTTTCCATTGTTTGTTAAAGCGACAGTATAAGTGAGTGTGTCTCCAATACGACTAAAGGATTTATCGACTTGTTTTAATGAAAGAATGGTAGCTGTATTAATCGTAGTGAACACTGTGTTTGAAGTAACGGTCCTTGAAACAATAGGGGCATTAGGATCAGCGATAAATGTGTAAGAAGCAGTAGCGGAATTGGCAATAGGATTTTGGGCTGGTGTAGAAGTAGCGGTAACTTGAAATGCTATAGATATTGAGCTGTTAGGAGCAATTAATCCAATTGTAATACCTGTATTAGGGTTGAGCCCGATTTGTGTGATGCCATCTATTGTAACGCTATCAGTTATAAACGTCGTACCATCTGGTATGAGGTCAGTGAAAGTAATATTCGTAGCGTTTGTATTACCGCTATTCGTTAAAATTGTCGTATAGGTAATGGTATCACCTAGTGTTACAAGTGTTTGATCTACAGATTTCACCATCGTTATCATAGCATCTAGTACCGGGTTTGTAACGATATTTGTTGAAATAGAAGTTGTAATAGGAGTTCCGTTTGGATCGACAGTATAAGAATATAAAATTGTGTCATTACCCATAATCGAATTTGAAGGGGGAACAGAAATAACATTTACTTGGAAAGTAACAGTTACTGTTTCACCCGGTGCGATATTTGGTATAGTTACTCCCAGTGCTGGTTGTGCACCAGACTGCTGAACGCCATTTATCGTGAATGAATTTGGTATAAAGGTAATGCTAGCTGGAATAGCGCTTGTGAAAGTAATATTCGTAGCGGCTGTATTTCCTGTATTTGTAATAGTAGTTGTATACGTAATCGTATCTCCAACTGAAACGATAGATTTATCAGCACTTTTTTGGGTTGTTAAAATTGCACTATTAATAGTTGTCGAAACAGCATTAGATACATTCATTTGTGATACGGAAGGTTGGCTAGGGTCGACCACATGTGAAAATTGTACAGAACTAGAATTAGAAATTGGATTTATACTTGGAATATTTGTAACAAGTACGTTGAGAGTAATCACAGCCGTTCCGTTTGGATTTATATTTCCAATCTGAATCCCGTTAGCTGGATTTCCGATCTGCTGTGTACCAGAATCGTTTGTAAGAGTGCCAGATATGAATGTCGTTCCGTCAGGTAAAATATCTGTGAAAATTATATTTTGTGAAGTAACATTTCCAGGGTTACTTAATGTAATCGTATAAGAAATTGTATCGCCAATTGTTGCGAAAGTTTTATCTACAGATTTAACAAGTGTAATTTCTCCGGAATTTATTTGTGTCGAAACCGGATTGGATGTCGTACTTCTTGAAACGAGTGGTAAATTAGGTCCTGTCATAAATTGATAATCAATAGAAGCGCCATTTACAACTGGTGAGTTTGGCCCCCCAGGTCCAATTGTGAAAATTGGATTTGGAATGCTAACTACTTGCACGCGGAAGGTAATGTTTGTAAAATCTCCTGCAATAATATCCCCAATTGGTACCCCATTCGCTGGATTTACCCCAGGTAATAAAACCCCGCCTACTCGAACGCTATCCGCTATAAACACTGTATTATTTGGAATCGGATCTGTAAAAATGATATTCGTAGCAGTTGTGTTTCCTATATTCTCCAATAAAACAGTATACGTTAAAAATGAATTTCCAGGTGCTACGTCAGAAAATAGTCGATCCACACTTTTCGTTGCTTGAATAATCGCTTCGTTAATTTGAACTAAAGTTGGATTACTTGTAGCTGTTTCTGTCACCGGCGGCTGGGTAGGATCAACAATGATCGAGTATGTCGTGCTAGACTGGTTCAAAGTTGGATTTGTAACTGGTATTGAGCCAACGATAGCTTGAAAGCTAATTGTTGTCGTTCCTCCAACTGGAATTGAGTCTAAAGAAATCCCGCTATCTGGTCTAAATCCAAGTTGTGGGATGGTATTAATTTGTACGCTATCAGGAACGAATGAAAGTTCAGGTGGTAATATATCGATAAAAACAGGTGTGTTTGCGGTAGTATTTCCGCTATTGGTGAGGGTAGTTGTATACGTAATTGTATCTCCAACAGCAGCAAATGCACTGCTTGCAGTTTTTGTTGCGATAACGGAAGCAGTATTTACTTGTGTAAAAGTTTTATTAGATTGAACTGTTCGTGAAACTGGCGGTTCATTTATACCTACAATAAAGCTATATTGAAGCGATGATTGGTTTGGGATTGGATTCGGATTTGGGAGTGATGTAATGTTTACTTGAAAACTGAGTGTAGCAGATGCATTTGAATTCAAGTTGCCAATATTGATACCATTTTGTGGATTTGCATTAGGAATAGTTGTTCCATTTACCGTAAAACTGTTTGGAATAAATGATGTACCATTTGGAATTACATCTGTAAAAATAACATTGTTTGCGGTAGTATTACCGGAATTAGTAATGATAGCAGTGAAAGTCAGTGTATCTCCAATAGTAGCAAATCTTGAATTGACAGTTTTATTTATAGAAAGAGTTGCATCAATAATTGGCGTAACCGTCGTATTCGTAACTGTACTACCAACAGCGGGTGATTGGTTTGGATTTACGGTATATTCATAATTTACAAGAGCATTATTTGTTAATGTGCCACTAGGTGGTATCGCTAAAATTTGTGCTTGAAAAGTAATGAATACAGTATCTCCTGGGGGAATATCTGCTAAGTGAATACCAAGTGATGGATCTAACCCTGGCTGCGGAATATTATCGATAGTTACAGAGTTTGGCACAAATGAGGCGCCTGCACCGAGTCCATCTGTTAAAACTGTAGCGCTAGCAGGGATATTCCCTGTGTTCGTAACTGCAATCGTATAAGTAACGATATCCCCAATTGCAGCTGTCGGTGTATTCACTGACTTCGTAGCGACGATTGTAGCGTTATTAATTTGAGTTGTTATTACGTTACTTAACGCATTGGCGGACGCTGGAGGTAAGTTAGGATCTATGACATATTGGTACGCTGTATTGCTTTGGTTCGGGATTGGATTTGGACTAGGAATGGAATTTACTATTACTTGAAATGAGATTGTTGCACTTGTATTAGGGTTTATTGGATCAATTGCAATTCCACTTGCTGGGTTTGTATTAGGAAGTGTATTGCCATTTACTGTTACACTATTAGGAATAAATGATGTTCCGTTTGGAATTACATCTGTAAAAATTACATTTGATGCAAGTGTGTTCCCGTTATTCGTTAAAGTAGTTGTATACGTAATAATATCATTTACGTTAGCAAAGTGTTTATCTGCCGATTTTACAGCGGCAATCGTAGCGTTATTAATAGTTGTCTGTACGGTGTTAGAGGCCACCATCTGCGTTACAACTGATTTGGATGCGTCGTATGTGTATTGGAATGTAGTGCTCGATTGATTCGTAATCGGATTTGGACTAGGAATAGTTGGTACAGAAACTTGGAATGCAACAGTACGTGATGAATTCGCTCCTATCGTCCCAATTAAAATGCCATTAGCAGGGTTTGCATTTGCTATAGGGACACCGTTAATCGTTACAGTATTAGGAAGGAAGATGGTACCAGCTGGAATGATATCTGTAAACGTTACGTTAGAAGCAGGGATATTGCCGTTATTTGTTAAAATTGTTGCATACGTTATGACAGCGCCAACATCAGCGAAATTTGTACTTGTTAGTTTTGTGGCAACAATATTAGCAGTATTAATTTGCGTCGTTACTATATTGCTAGTAGCGTTTCTGACAACGGCAGGTAAACTTGGATCTGCGATAAAGCTATATTGAAGTGCAGCGCTATTTTGAACTGGATTTGGTGAAGGTAAACTATTTGCACTTATTTGAAAAACAATCGTTGTAAAACCACCTGAAGGAATGGAGCCGACTTGAAGACCGGTACTAGGGTCTGCACCTTGTTGTAAAGTACCACCTATAAAAATACTATTTGGTACGATAGTGGAGCCATTAGGGATTATATCGGTAACAATAACATTATTTGCTGTAGTATTGCCAAGATTAGCTAAAGAAATTGTATATGTGATTGGTTGCCCGACATCGGCGATAGTTAAATCTACTTCTTTGACAATCACTACATTTGCTAAATTAATTTGTGTACTTACAGTGTTACTTACAGATGTTTCTATAGTTGGTGGATCGCCCGGATTTAGAATAAAGCTATACTGTGTACTAGATGAATTTAATGTTGGATTTTGTGTTGGTAAAGAGGTGACGGTTACTTGATAAGAGACAGTAAGTGAGCCATTAGCAGCAATGGAAGGTAGTGGAACACCTATATTTGGATCTGCGTTATTTTGAAGTACACCATTAATAAGAAAAGTATTTGGAATAAAGGTAGTACCGTCTGGATTCGTATCTACGAAAGTAGGGCTATCAGCAGAAACACTTCCTGCATTCGTCAAAGTAACAGTATAAGTTAATATATCCCCTACGGTAGCGAACGCTCGATCCACTGTTTTGGCTGAAATGACATTTGCATCGTTTACTTGAGTAAATGTAGTGGTTGAAGTAGTGTTCTTACTTACAGGTGAAGTGTTTGGATCAACGATAAAGTTATAGGAGATGGAAGCGCTATTTGAAATAGGGTTTGGATTTGGAATGCTAGTGATTACTACTTGGAATGAAGCTGTAATTGTAGTATTAGCATTGATGCTACCAATATTGATGCTAGCTGGTGTAACGCCTGGCTGAGTAACACTGTTAACTATAACGCTGTTTGGGACAAAAGCGGTTCCATTCGCAATTGAATCAGATAGTAATACATTGTTCGCTGCAACATTTCCATCGTTAGTAAGAGCAAAGGTGTAAGTTAATACATCACCAACTTCCGCAAACGTTTTATCTACAGATTTATTAGCATGGAGATTTGCTAGTCTAATTGTTGATGTAACAGAATTAGAATTTGCTGTTTTTGAAGTCGGTGGCAAACTTGGATTTACAGTATATAGATAAGAAGCGAAGGCGTTATTAATGATAGGATTTTGGGTCGTAATATTGATGACTGTTACTTGAAAGGATAAGGTGAAAGTAGCTCCTCCTGGTATTGTACCAATAGGTACGAAAACGAGTGAATCTACATTTTGTAAAACACCGTTGAGTGTTACCGAACCTGGTGTTAATATCGTTCCATTTGGAAGTGAATCTGTTAGCTGTACGTTAGTTGCAGCTGTATTTCCACTGTTTGTAATAAGGATTGTATAACTTATCGTTTCGCCAATTGTGGCAAATTGTTTGTTAGTTGATTTTGTTAATGTTACATTCGCATTATTAATTTGAGTGGAAACGAGATTAGAAGAAATGTTTTTTGTAACTGGTGATTGGCTAGGGTTGACGGTATATTGATAAGAAGCGCTTGATCCATTAAATACGACGTTTGACGCGGGTATTGTATTTACTACTACTTGAAATGAAACATTTTTTGTTGTACCAGTTGGGATGGATCCAATGTTCACACCGTTAGCGGGATTTGCGCCCACTTGTGTCGTGCCATCAATTGTTACACTGTTTACAACAAAAGTTGTTCCAGTAGGAATGACATCTGTAAAAATAACATTGTTTGCATTCGTATTACCTGTACCTGTAAAGGAAACGGTGTACGTTAGTATATCACCAATATCTGCAAAATTTTTATCTACTGCTTTCGTCATTGTTACAGTAGCATTATTCACTTGAGTGGAGACAATATTCGTCGTATCAGTCCCGCTTACTGCCGGTTGATTTGGCACAGGAATGTATTGATAAGTTGTTGTACCACTATTTAATATGGGATTTGTTTGCGGGATAGAAGGAACGAATACTTGAAATGAAACCGTAGTCGTAGAATTAGCAGCAATAGATCCAATTGATATACCAGTAGCGGGATTTGCGCCAGCTTGGGTAACTCCGTTCACAGTTACGCTCCCTGGAATGAAAGTAGTCCCGCTAGGAATCGGGTCCGTATATATAACATTTGTTGCAGCGATATTTCCTATATTAGCTAAGGCAATACTGTAAGTTAGCGTTTCACCAATATCGGTAAAAAGTTTATTAACTGATTTTGTGCCATTAATATCTGCGAGGTTAACTTGTGTTCCAGCAGAGTTGCTTGTTGCAAGACCGTTAAAGGTCGTTCCACCGGCGATTGGTGTATATTGAAATGTAATATTAGCAGTGTTAGAAATCGGATTTGGATTTGGCAGAGAAACGACAGTCGCTTGGAAAGTTACTGTACGAGAAGCACCATTATTGATTGTTCCAAGAGATATACCAGCGGCAGGATTTGCATTTGTTTGTGGTATGTTATCTACCATTACAGTGCCAGGTATAAAGGAAGTCCCATTAGGGAGAATGTCTGTCAAAATAACGTTATTGGCGGGAAGAAGTCCGGTATTAGGGATAGTAACTGTATAAGTGAGAATGTCTCCAATTGTAGCTACACTTTTATTCACGCTTTTCGTTGCTTGTATATTAGGTGAGTTTATATTAATTTGTAAACCGACTGTATTTAACATGTATGCATCTCCTTTAGTTGTTAAACGGATTGCGGCAGATACTTGAGAATTTGTTAAATAGGGAGAAATATCAATGGAAGTAATGTCCCAGCCTTGTCTTCCTGCAGAGATGTTTGTACCTGAAGAAGCACTTTGATTTCGCGTTCCAAATGTCCCTGTTGTATCTAAGTTTCCTGCAGCATTATTAATTTGGGAACCGAAGAAATTATTTATGGCATTATTTGGTCCGGATAAAGCGTTTAATGAACTGAAATTTGGTCCGAATAGAGCCTGATCCCCAATTAAATCAGCATCCCCTTCGGTAGAACTCAAAAATAATCGTCCGCTTACAGGTCCTCCGGAAGGTGTTAAAAATCCTGAAACAGCTACATCTGCACTACCGGTATCAGCAGAAACACGGTTACCCGCTACATAAATGGTTAAGTTTCTTGCTGGCAATGTCCCATTTTGATAAGCGACAATGAGCGTCCATCCAGAAGAATTGATAGCCCCATTAGAAGCATCTAAAGGATCAACAAGTCCAGGGACAGAGCCAGTTGTATAAGAGCCAGATCCAGCAGCTTGAACGAGAGATGTTACATCTGCAGAACGTGTATAGAATCCAAATGTGACAGATCCAGAAACGAAAGTTTGATTTGAAGCTGTAACAGCCGAAGGGGTAATTGGGTATGTTGAAACAGGTGTAGTAAAAGAAACAGGGTTTCCTAAAACACTCGTAATGTTTTGATCACGAGATAAATAGTTTCCACCCCAAACGAGTTCTGCGTAAAGAATCGTACTACCAGCAGGGATATTTAATACAGCGGTAGAACTATTTTGTGTATAGTTTAACGTTGTACCAGCAGGAAAAGTAGGTACTTGTAAAGCGGTATTCGTAGTTACGAATGCACCAATTGCCCCGATTGTACCAGCACGGTTTTGGTTACTAATTTTACTTAAACCTAGTGTGTTCCCTGTAATCGCAAGTGCCCCGTTAGTAGTGGTAGAAAATCGATTCGTAATGGGCATTTTTTCACCTCATTTGCATATAGTTTTGGTCAAAATACGATATGCATATAAACAATCAAAAGGAACATGTATAATTGAACTATAAATTCCTTCCTTAATCATTGGAAGGAATTTAATAGTAACAAGGGCTATTTTTAAATCAGTTAATATTAACATTAAAGGAAACTCCAGGGACACAAACATTGATTTATAAAACTGCATTTGTTCCTCTATTTTGTTTATTTTGACTTTTGGATAGCACCACATGCCCATCAACTTAAGAATTTAGAATTACCCCAAAATGAAAAAAATAAGCTTTTTGTTACTTAATAACGGTGTGTCTGTAGCCCTAAAAGGGGCATTTAATTATTAGAATATAATTATTACATTATCGCATACAGTAAAACATATATTTAATAATAGGAAACAGGATTAATACCTTAGCTAAATTTAAATGATTCGTACTATATCTATCAAGAAAAACCTATTCAAGATTAATTAAAATTCAATTATCTGAGCTTTTTTCAAATCAGCAAACCATTCACCTATTATATCGTTATGATGCTTAATAATTTGGGATGCCGATAATAATGTAGTGTCATATGTACTATGCCCATCTTCAACAAGAGTAACATCATACCCTAAGCTATATGCACGTCGACACGTCGCATCTATACATATTTCAGACTGAACGCCTGTAATCACAATGTGTTCGATGTCCCTTTTATTCAATTCTTGTTGAAGACTTGTTTCATGAAATGAATCAGGGTGGTTTTTTTCAAGAACGATATCTTCAGATAGTGGAGCTACAGATTCATGAATTGCCCATTCCGGATTTCCATGCTCTAATAAAGATCCTGTTTTCCCATTAAACTTCATGTAAAAAATAGGCGCTTGGACAGTACGAGCTTTATGGATTAACAATTGAATGTTTTTTAATAATTCAATTCCTTTATATAGCATTCTTTCTTCTTTAAATGAACCCACTTGTACATCTATAATAAGCAATGCTGCATAGCCTTTTATCATAAACGACCACCTCACATTTTGATTAAAATCATACAAGTAAAATATGTATAAAATAAGTATCCATTTTTAAAGTATCCAAAATGGATAGAGAATATAAATATGTGGAATCATGAATTTTTTTATCTTCAAGCTAGAAATGAATACATTAATAAAGTTTGTATTGCTTAATGTAGCCTAGAGGTGTTTGAATGTAGTGAATTTCGCACGTACAGTGTTAAGTGGCGCAAAAGATGGAGATAACTTCAAAGTCTTACCTATCGCAACGATGGGGATGAAGAATGACCATAAATAGAACCTGTTGTTTATAACAGGTTCTAATCAGAGTTATAGGCTCAATTACAGGAACTACAGATCTACTGGGGGGTAGTGTAATTCCTGATTAAAATTAAGATATGTTAAAAAATTTTAAATATGATTAATCAAATGATAACTAAACAAAATCGTTATTTTAAAGTGACTCAAAAAAGAGCACAGATATAAATGTGCTCTTAGAGAGGTAGGTTAAGTATCCTATTGGCCATTGTTCAAAGTTAATATATGTACGTTTAACTAAAAAGTGAAAAATAAAAACAGGATAGTTAGAAAAAAGCTAACTGTTTCATTGCAACTTGTAAAAAAGAATGTGGGAGGTTCAAAAAAGAAACTATATATAATTATACAAGTAAAACAGAATTGTACAGCATGAAAAGGAGCACTACATAAGTGAGTGCTCATCGATAAGGAGGTAACTTTTTTAGCTAAACACCCTTCTTAAAGAATATGCTGGAAAAGTGGGAAATAAAACTAAAATATAGTAACTAATGATGTTATGAATAACAATTTATAGGGAGAGGTTTAATGTTGTTATTATTTAAATAATAAAGCAGCTAGCTCAATGAACTAACTGCTTTATTGTCCAACAATAACGATACCCACAATACGTTGTAACTTAAAGTTACAACTATAGTATAAACGGAATTAAAAATATTATGTAAAATTAAAAGTGAGCTAAATAAGGAAACTAAAAAGAGCACTAGGTACAAGTGCTCTTTAAAAGAAGACCCTATGAGTTAATAGCTACATATCCGTAATATATGATGACAAACAAGTTAATATAAAAGAGCATTCAGCAGAAAACTAACTGCTCATTCCTAGAAGAAAAGGAAAAACAAAATTAAAGAAGTCACTGTGAATTCAAGCTGCATCAGCCCATCTATAGCATTGGACATAATGAATAGAAACAATAAGGTCATTAAAACTCACTTATAAAAACGTAAAGGAGGCACTGCTTAAATTGTAGTATCTCCTTTTAAAAAAGTTAAGTTCAGCTTTACTTCTGAAATCAAAACAGATAATAAAGTTGTTTATTTCCTTGTGAAACTAAAGCTACCATATAGTTGAATAATATAAATTGTTTTATTCGAATATATAGTTTTAACATTGACTTTCCGTCCTTATCCAATAACGGAGTAAATTCCCCTGCATATCCACTCAACTAAATAAATGATGAATTCCTATTTCTTTATCTACCATTATTACTCGTGAACACATAATTTAGAATTTTATTCGGAAAAACTCAAAAAGGCAGCTAGAAAAAACTAACTGCTCTAGTAAATACTATGAATACAATGTTTATTCGTATTCAAACTTGGATTACCTATATTGTTAACATGCCCTAAAAATTTATTCAATAAAAGAGCAGTTAGCCCAGTCTAACTGCTCGATGCAGAGGTATTGTATGCCGAGTTATTGATTTTATTCAAGGAATAAAGAAATTGTATTTATTTGAAAAATATAGTTGAAGAATTTTATAGAGAAAATGTAGCAAATTCTATATTACAAGAGATACAAGGTGTAGCTCCAATAGAAGACAGAAGTACGAAGACCTAAACAACTTTCTGAACCAAATTTTAGTAAGGCTTCAACTAATTTAACTGCATTTGAAACAAAACTAAATAGTAAAACCTAATTAAATGTGAAATTCAACTAAAATTTAATTCTACATAAGTAACAAAAGATATTCATGAAAATGGATACTTTCTCTTCTAAAAAGTATCTATTTTATGTCCATGTACAAGTGTAGAAAGACATAAAAGTCTAAACTAAAATCTCACAAATAATTGTTGATAAATAGTAATTACCATATAGCAATAGGATTTGTAAATAATAATCAAACCACATACCTAAAATCTCGAAGATTATACTTTAATGAAAAGAATTCGAGGACTTTTTGCAAAGTACGAAAAATTAGAACGTGAACTTAAAGAAGTTAAATATTGCTTGTTGAAAGCAATATTTGTAGCACATAAGATTAATACGTAAAGCAATTATCTTTATATAATCTTGATATGAATTTTACTTTGTCTTTCTATAAATATGATTTTATCTAAATATAAACAAATTACACTCTCCTTATAAAGCATCGAGGAGAGATAATGATGAATCCATTTAGAAAAACAACCCTGTTTGTATTTACACTATCAGTATTAAATACAAACATTGGTATGTCACATGGTGATATTCCTATATTTACTAAAATACAACCTGCAATACCACAAGAGGAGAATGCAAAATCAGAAGTAGAATATATGAGAAATGAATCAGTAGAATCAGAAAAGGTACTTGAAAAAGAAAATAGGCCCATAGAGCAAGAAAAAGTGATAGTAAGGCCATTGGATGTGCCGCTGATTCTACAAAAACCAGAATTGATGAGAGGTTGTGAAGTAACGAGCCTTGCTATGGTGTTGCAATTTTCAGGTGTACAAGTCGATAAGATGGAACTCGCTGCAAAGATAAAGTCTGTACCATTTCAGGGAAAGGGTATAAAGGGGAATATGCACAAAGGGTTTATTGGGGATATAGCTACATTTGATAAACCTGGACTAGGTGTTTATGTAGAGCCGATTTTAGAATTGGCAAAGGAGTATGTTTCAGAAGAGAAAGTGAAGGATCTAAGTCACAAAGAACCTCAGCAAATATATGAGGCGATAGACAGAGGGCAACCTGTATGGGTATTAACAAATGCCCGTTTTAAACGGTTACCTGATGATGAATTTTATACATGGCGTACAGATGCAGGAGAAATGAAAGTGACATATCACCAGCATAGTGTCGTTGTGACCGATTATGATGAACAATATGTATATATTAACGATCCACTAAAGAAGGACAAACACAGAGCAATTGATCGGAATAGTTTTGAACAAGCCTGGATTCAAATGGGAAGACAAGCGATGACAGTTTCAATGTAAAACGAACGTAGATTGGATGAGAATAGAGATGAAAAAAGTTTTAATAGTTGAAGATGAACAGATTATCCGAGAGACTGTAGCCCATTATTTCTCGCATGATGGATATGAAGTAATTACAGCGGAAGATGGTCAAATTGGGCTAGATTTGTTTGCTGAACAAGAGCATAATATCAGTTTAGTTATTTTGGATATTATGCTCCCATTAATGGATGGATGGTCAGTGTGTAGACGTATTCGAAAGAATTCTAATGTTCCTATTATCCTATTAACGGCACGAAGTGATGAAGATGATACGTTACTTGGATTTGAACTTGGGGCAGACGATTATGTAACAAAACCATTTAAACCGTCTATTTTATTAGCGAGAGCAAAACGTTTGTTCAAAGATACAAATCAACAAGTACAATATCAGGACTGTATTAATTTATGTGGTATTCGCTTAGATAAATCAGCACGTTCTGTTTCAATAGATGGACAAAAAATAGATTTTACACATACAGAATATGAAATTTTACACTCTTTAATGCAACACAAGGAACAAGTACTATCAAGAGAGCAGTTAATCACAAATATTTGGGGATACGATTATGATGGAGATGATAAAACACTAACTGCACATATGCGTAATGTACGATTAAAACTTGGTGAGAAAGCAAAACACATTATTACAGTTGTTCGTACGGGTTATAAATTTGAGGTAGAAAAATGATGAGAAAGAAGATTGTGTTTCAGTTATTTTCTCTTACCTTTTTACTATGTTGCATGATTATCGCAGCTATCTTTTTCGGACAAATGTATGTGATGAAATACTTATATATAGATAAAGAAAAAGAAAATGTTCAGAAGCAATTACAACGGTACTATACATTTTATGAAGCTCATAAACAGGATGAAAATACACTCCAGAGGAAGGAACTCTCGTATGCTAATCAGCAGGGTATTATGATTGCTAGGCTCGATAAAGAAGCCAATATCAAGAAATTACCATCAGGAGATCATTATATAAAAACAGTTGATAAAAATGATTCGAGTCGATCCTCTAAGGTTGTGTTTAATAATTTAATCAATGCAAAGAAAGATATGGATCCTAATTTCAGTATATTAATTACAAGTTTACTCAATAAAACGACTAAACTAGCTATCATGGATACAGTAAGTAAAAGATCGAATAAAGACATAGTGATTCCTACAACATTGAGAATAAAAGGTTATGATGGAAATTTTGTTGCACCTACTTATTATCAGATTGATAAATATATGATGTCTGGTGCTAAAAATGGTATGAAGGTTTTTTCAAAAGAAGAAAGTGAGAAATATTATTTCTTAGAGGGAATTGTAACAGAGATAAATTTCCCAGTTTACTTCAATTCAAAAATGAATAATACATTGTATAGTAATGAGGTGTTTGCAAATCGTATTTTGCAATTTCAATCGGAATGGATCAGCGATAAAGTGAAATTACAAGGAGACGAATGGGTTCAGAATGAAATCAGTATAGATGGAATCAAGTATCTAGAAACGATAAAACCACTCATGCAAAATGGACAAGTAAATGAATTCATTTATACATTGTCTTCGTTACAACCGATTACAAAAGTGACAGATGTAATGAGTGATTATTATATATATTATAGCATTTGTGCTGATTCTATCGCTGGTTGTATGTTTATATTATTCAAGAATTATTACCAAACCATTACTAAAAATTAATGAAGCAACGAAAAAAATAATGCAATTTCAATTTCAAGATAAGCTTTCTATCAAATCAAAAAATGAAATTGGTGAGCTTTCCTCTAATATTAATCAACTCTCAGAAAGAATGGAAGGATATATCAATCAGTTAAAAACAGACTTAGAAAAAGAGAAAAAATTAGAACAGACACGAAAAGATTTCATTGCAGGCGTTTCGCATGAATTAAAAACGCCACTCAGTGTCATGCAAATATCTGCATCTATGCTGCAAGATGGAATCGCGCCTGAAATGAATCAATATTATTGGGAAGCATTAGAAAAAGAAATAGAGAAAATGAATGTGTTAATAGATGAAATGTTGAATTTGGCTAAATATGAATCCGGAACGTACCAAATACAGATGGAGCAGGTTAATATAGGGAATTTAATTCAAAAGGCAGCAAAAGATTTACAAGTTCAAATTAAAGAAAAATCACTACACATCAAATTAAATATAGATAATGTTTGTGTTAAAGGTAAAACACATCTGTTAGAACAGGTCATAACAAACTTGTTTACCAACGCGATTCGCTATACAGATGCGAATCGAACCATTGTGATAGATGTAAACGAGAAACAACATGACGTATATATAGGGTTTGAAAATAAAGGGGCACATATAGCAGAAGAAAACATAGATAAAATATGGGATCAATTCTATAGAGTGGATAAATCAAGAAAAAGAGTATATGGTGGAACGGGTCTTGGACTTTCAATTGTAAAAAATATATTAGATTTACATAATGTAAAGTACGGTGTAACTAATACAAAAGATGGGGTATTGTTCTACTTCCATTTAGAAAAATGGGATACAAAGTAGTAAGATGTAACATTGATATTATAGATTTTACTGTGGTGTTAAAGGCGATTTACATTCATATAAATTATTTTTAAAAAGGTGCGGAGTCAACTGAAATGTACCCTTTAAAATGGACAGTTTAATAAAAAAAAACTGAAAAATCAAGCCCGGAAAAGATGGTTCCGATATTCAATCGGAATCATCTTTTTTAATGTTCACTGATAACGATTATAATTATACCCCTCCATCTATTAATGGTATCTTTAGTAAAGTTGAAGAATATGTAGGCTAAAGCGTCCATAGCGTTGCTTTTTTTGGTTATATAAGGGTAATATCATATAGGAGTAGAGGCCATGCATATTTGCACCAGAACCGGTTAAAATTAAGGTGGTTCAGTTAGAGAAAGGAACTTTATGGTATCATTTTAGCGAGTTTATTTATATTAAACTATATAAATAAGAAGTTGCATAAAGGTAAGTAAATATTATAATTGATTTTGAACCATTTAATCCAACAATAAATGACATAGCGATCAAACTTACTATGGTACTTTTTATACCGTTATTCTTAGCCTTGCTTATCAAAGTCATACTTATGAAATTTATGAGAGAATCGATTGCTGGCAGACTAGCATATCTATCTTGTCTATTTTTTATGTACTATGTATTTAAATTTGTTACAGAGTAGAAAGACATCTTAGGATGTCTTTTCTTTATAAATAACAGTAATGTAGTATTTAAGCCTATACGTTCACACAAGATTACATGTATTTAGTTCTGTATATCAATAAAGTTTTGGAACTTGATTTTCTTATCCAATCAAGTTCCAAAAAACTCTAAACTAAAAACTTATAAAGAATCTTTGATAAATAGCCATTATTATAAATTTTGTAGGTACTTTCATGTCTTAATAACAGGACATGAAAGTCTAAACCTTTTGAACATAGGACAAAAAACTCTTAACTACTTAGCCAGTAATATCTTTAACTTATTTTATTATAATAGATGAAAATAATGATAAAATTATACCTTTTTCCTAATTGCACGTGTGAATATTCTGATACAATAGAATTAAATAAATTTAAAGTTAGGGTGAAACGTAATGTGGGATAGTCATTTCCATGGTACTCCAAGTAAAGTGATAGTTGAAGAGATTTCTTCGGAAAACAATAGTGATAAAACTTTTAAAGTTGGACAAATATATTCACATCCATTATATGTTTATAAGCTAGAAATTTCTAAAATTGAAGCGTATAAAGGTGAAAGTTATAGTTATAGAAATGCTTCTATATTTGTAAAGCCTTGCTTTTTTAATAGGGAAAATGAAATTGTTAAATTAGATGAGTATGAGATGACTACAGAAGAATTGAACGCAGACAAATGGTGGATTGAATCAGAAAAATAGAGGTGAGAATACTATGATTAATTTACTTATAAATACAGGTCTTTCTAAAAAGCTGTTAAGTGAATGGCATCCTATCAAGAATGGTCACTTGAATCCTGAAGATATTACATATGGAAGTTACGAATATATTTGGTGGGAGTGCTCTGAGGGACATGTTTGGGGATCAACTCCTAATGATAGGCTGAAAGTTGAAGATGAGCTTTGTCCAAAGTGTATGAAGAAAAAGCAGCAGCTAGATAAATTAAACAATGTTAATAAAATAGAAGCTAAATCACTTAGATGTATTGATCCAGATTTATCTAAGCAATGGAATTTCAAAAGAAATGCAGATGTAACACCTGATAATGAGATGATTGATGAAGAGAATTGGAATGTTAGATGGTGGATATGTGGTAAGGGTCATGAGTGGAAGGAGTCTGTTAGAAGTAGACTTCATGATAAAACTGTGTGTCCATACTGTTCAAATAAGAAAGTTTGCAAAGACAACTCATTAGCAACAATGTATCCAGAGATAGCAAAGGAGTTTTGTATCTTTGACACATGTTATCGGCAGAAATTCCGAAATCCATATGAGGCAATTTATACTTCAAATGAAGAAGTAATGTGGGTTTGTAAAGAAGGTCATATGTGGAGAGAAAAAATAAATTTAAGAGTGAAAAATGGTAAGGGATGTAGAACTTGTGAAAAGTATCAACAGTCAATTGCTCTTCATAACCCAGAAATAGCAAAAGAATGGCATCCTACAAAGAATAAAGAAGTATATGGTGTAACAACACCAGAGGAGACATCTACCAGATGTAACGAAAGAGCATGGTGGATTTGTGGTAAGTGTGGACATGAATATAAAGCAATGGTCAAAGCTAGACATGAAGGGGCTGCAAAATGTCCGTCATGTTATCCTCCAGAACCAAGGGTAAGAAAAAAGAAAAGAGAAGCTTTATTTCAAACTTATAATAAGATGGAAGATAATAGGGTTATCTTTGAGAAGAATTTAAGAGGAAAATTTAAAGATAGTGAAGGATAGCTTGAAATCTTTTTTCAAATTTGTGCTGGGAAGCTAAAAAACTAAAAAAGTGTCCTTTTTGCTTTTTTAGTTTTTTACATTTTATTTTGTGGAAATGAATT
This sequence comes from Bacillus mobilis, assembly GCF_001884045.1. Lineage (GTDB taxonomy): Bacteria > Bacillota > Bacilli > Bacillales > Bacillaceae_G > Bacillus_A > Bacillus_A mobilis. Next base: position 36,252 of record NZ_MACF01000055.1, read on the forward strand.
TAAATAAAAGCACCTATAAATCTCTAAGGTGCTTATTTTACTATATCTAGACCTTGCTATTTTGTGTAGCAAGGTCTTTTATTATATGTTCTATTTATAAAGTGAATTTAGTACGATAGAACATTTTCAATACTCCTAGAAATCATAGCAGTGCTTTTTTGTTATAAAGGATAATATTATATAGGAGTAGAAGCCATGCATATGACAAAAAAGAACAATTTCGGTAGGAATCCTGATTGTTCCCTGAAATGCGTCTTATATTTGCAAAAGAACCGGTTAAAATTAAGATTGTTCAGTTGGAGGAAGGAACCTTATGGTATCTTTTTAGCGAGTTTATTTGTATAATTTTATTCTTTAAATAGAACGATAAGAGAAAGGTAAGTGAATATTATAATTAATTTCGAACCATTTAATCCAATAATGAATGACATAGCGATCAAACTTGCTATGGTACTATTTATACCGTTATTCTTAGCATTGCTTGTCAAAGTCATACTTATGAAATTTATGAGAGAATCCGTTGCTGGCAGGCTAGCCTATCTATCTTGTCTATTTTTTATGTACTATGTATTTAAATTTGTTACAGAATAGATAGGCATCTTAGGATGCCTTTTTTATAAATAAAAGTAACGTAGTATTTAAACATATACGTTCACACAAGATCACATGTATTTAGTTCTGTAAATCTATAAAACTTTAGTTTGGATTTTCTTGGCCCAAGCTAGTCCCAAAAATGAGAGTTTAGAGTTTCATGCCTTTGTACAGTACATTAAGATAGGAGGGGAGTTTAACTCACATTTCCTCAACTGTTCGTTAAATTCCGATTTAACGAACAGTTGGTATTGTCTTATTTATATGTTATGATGTTATTGTCATTTATTATAAGTTGAGGAGAATTAATATGAAAATTCCTTTTATGAAAGAAAAAACAAAAAAAGTAGAAAAAAGATATTTGCAAGCAGAAACATTTGTACAACTATTCTGTGGTTTAATGATTCCTAGAATACGAGACGGAAAAGACATTGAGACAGCTTGGAATGAAATAAAAGATTACTTTGAGGAACCTCGTTTTAAACATGAAAAAGTATGTTTCAGTAAAGGTTTGAAGTATAATTTCGAAGATCTTATTGAAGCATACAATGAATTATATTATGAAGAAACACCCGTCTACTTCAATTTACTACAAGTATTTAAAGAATACCATGCCAGTGAAAAACAAATATTAGCTGATCAGTTAACCATTTATCAGGTAATGAATACAAGAGTGCCTTATAGTACAGAGTCCTACTTTCCCAACACTAAATAATAGTTTGTAAATGTTATAGTATGAATGACGTATGAATCATCCATAATGAAATTTTCAAGCGAATTAGTAAATAGAATATGATTTCAAAACGACAAGAACATTTGTTCGTTAAAATTGTATTTAACGTGAAGAATAGATAGCTGTTTTTTTATTCTTCGTATATAATTGTACAAAGACATGAAACTCTAAACTAATTAGACAAGAAAGTCTAAACTATCATTTGGGGAACTTAGTTGGGACAAGAAAGTCTAAACTAAAATTTTTTAGATTTATATAATATCCATTAAACATAATGTTAAACCAAATTAATTTGAAAGAATATAATTTATTAAAGAAAAATCCCCAAAAATATGAATTTTTAGGGATTAGATATATTATACGTATAAACGGTTTAACACTTGTTTCATTTCTGGCTTGATACTAATGCTTGAACGGATTTCTTTTGCTTTTTGTTCAGCTTCTTCCACATTAGATGCATGCCCTAATTCTACTAACAACCCTGTAGCAACTGTACCTGTACGATTACGTCCACCAGAACAATGGAAAAATACTTTTTTATCTTGTTCAACAGCTTCCTTGACCGCCGCAATTGCATTTCTTACTGATTCATCTTGCCCTTCAACACCTTCTACGATTGGATAAGCATGACGTTTAGTCCCAGACGGAAACCCTTCTGGTTCTTCTCCACCAGCACGTAAATCAAACACCTCTGTAATCCCGTGCTTGTTTACTGCGTCTTGTATAGCGTCTACTCCACCAATATATACTTTTCCTTTTACTAATTCGTGATAGTTAGTCATGTTTGTTAATCTCCTTCAATTATTAGTTAGCAGCAGTTAGATCCGCCACTGATAACCAGTCCTGCGCCTTGTTGATCCTCTACATAGTCTAAAGTTAAAGTATTAACAATTTCAGCTACTTTTGGATCCATAGCGACTTGAACACCATTTACTGTTTCTGTGATATCACTTTCTTCTGCTTCGCCTAAATTAATACCGTAACTAGGGCCACAGCATCCAGCACCCTCAAATGTAAAACGTAATGTTGAAACACCGTTTTCTTTCATGGCATTTTCAATAAATTCTTTTGCTTTATCTGTAATATTCATTATTATTTCTCCCCTTCACAGTAACTAATTAAAATGTTTTATTTTACTAACTCTTTAAGTTTCTCATATCCTACAATATCTTCCGATTGCCAAGGGATAATAACACAGTTATTTTGTGATTCCTTTTGCACTTCTTGAATCCACTGTATTTCGGACTGTGCTCTTCCTCTTAACACAAAGTCACTTGTATGTGTTGCGTAAAAACTTTGATTGATAACCCACCATTTCGGAGTAATATCCGCACGTTTTAAATCTTCTTGTAGACGGCTTGCTTCATGAACTGGTGTTGCTTCTGCAAGTGTTACAATTACAACGCTTGTTTCTTCTGGATTACGCAAACGTGGTAATAAGTTTTTCACAGACTGTGGTACTTCACCCGTAGAACGTGCAATTTCCTTATGATACGTTTGTGCTGCATCTAGTAACAATAATGTATGACCTGTTGGTGCTGTATCAATTACTACAATTTCATCATTAGCTCTTTCAACAATATCGGCCAAAGCACGAAAGACTGCAATTTCTTCCGTACAAGGAGAACGTAAGTCCTCTTCGAGATACGCTAAACCTTCTTCATCAACTGTATCTTTTGCTTGCTCTATGACTTCCTTACGATAGTTTTCAACTTCTACTTTTGGATCAATTCGGCTTACCGTAATATTCCCTTGTTCTCCATGCATGACATAATCAATATGTGCTGCGGGGTCAGTTGTAGTTAGGTGTACATGGTGCCCTTTTTCAGCCAGACCAACTGCAATTGCTGAAGCTACTGTAGTCTTTCCGACACCACCTTTTCCCATTGTAAAAATTACTCGTTTTCCTGATTCTGAAAGATTAGTAATCAATGTCTGAAGTGAAGGGATAGAGACGGTATTTGCTTCCTCATCTGAAATCAAGAGATTTTCCATTGGTTGAACCAGTTTTCTCATATTCTCTATTCCAGTAACATTAAACGGTACTAATGGAATTTCATAAGTAGGAAGATTTTTTAATTCTTCTGCCATGTTTTCTAACGCGCGTGATTGTCTCTTAAACAGTGCATTTGAGACATTATCATTTTGCATATAGTCTTTCAAAATCCCATTTACAAGTAGAAATTGATTACTAACACCAATTTCTTTTAATTCATGAGCTGCTCGTTCTGCTTCTTGTAATGGAGAACTATCCGGTCGTGTAACAAGCATTAACATCGTTTGGTTTGGATTAGATAGTGCCTGAACCGTTTGATTATACAACTCTTTTTTATCACCAAGTCCTGCTAATGGCCCTAAACAAGAAGCCCCATGAGTACTTTCTTCCAGGAAACCACTCCAAGCCGTAGGAAGTTGAAGAAGACGTAACGTATGACCTGTTGGTGCTGTATCAAATATAATGTGATCGAATTTTGATGTTAATTCTTTATTTGTAAGTAACGTAGAGAATTCATCAAATGCAGCCATTTCTACTGTGCAAGCACCAGATAACTGCTCTTCCATCGTTGCAATAACAGCATCAGGAAGCTTTCCACGATATGGACCAACAACACGTTCTTTATATTCATGAGCAGCAGTTTCAGGATCTAAGTTTGCTACTTGTAGATTTGGAACACTTGGAATTTCTTTCGGTTTATTCGTAAGTTCTATTTCGAACACATCTTGTAAATTAGAAGCTGGGTCAGTACTTATTAATAAAACTTTCTTCCCCATATCAGCTAACGTAATAGCTGTTGCACATGCAGTAGATGTTTTTCCTACCCCGCCTTTACCAGTAAAGAACAAAAATGGTGTGAATGCTATTGTGTTTGGGTTATATAAGTTTGTCATTGCCTTTCACTTCTTTCTCTATTTTTTCACGTTTAGCTTTAAACGTACGACTGGCTTTTGACTCAACTCTTCTTCTGTTATATCTGTTAATTGTGTAAGTTCTTCATTTGTCAGGTGACTTTTTTCTTTTACTACTTTTCCATCCACCAAAGTTACAGGTAACACGTCTGGTCCTTTATCTGTTAATAGTTGACTGATAACACCATTATTGGCAAATGCGTCTGGTTCACTTGCTAAATTATAACGAGTCACATCAATTCCTTTATTCTTCAAGTTGTTCACAGCAACTGAAATACGAATTAACTCTGGATCAACACTTGGACCGCAAACTCCAGTAGAACAACACATTGCAGGATCAAAAATTTCAATTTTTTTCATCTCTGATTTCTCCCCTTCTTTATAAAAAAGCCGAGAAAGAATTCTCGGCCTATTTTGTTTTCAATTATTCTCCTGTTTCAGCATACTTTTTAATGCGTGCGCCAATTTCATCACGAACTCTTTGGAATACAGACCATTCTTGACCCGCTGGATCATCAAATCCCCAGTGAACTCGTTTTACATTTGGTGGTGGTGTTGGACATACGTCATTTGCATGACCACAAAGTGTTACAACTAAATCTGCTTTATCTAAAATGTCACGATCGATGATATCCGATGTTTGATCCGTAATATCAATGTCTACTTCTTTCATTGCTTTAATTGCATTCGGATTTACTCCGTGTGCCTCAATGCCAGCAGAAAGTACATTCCATTTGTCACCTAAGTATTTTTTACCCCAAGCTTCTGCCATTTGGCTACGACATGAGTTTCCTGTGCATAAGAAGTAAATTGTTTTTTTGTTTTCCATGATAATTCCACCTTTATTATGAATAATTATTTTGGTTGTGTTTGAAAGTATTTACGCTGAAACCAAAGTGCTACATTTACAAGCGCTATCATAACTGGAACCTCGACTAAAGGTCCGATAACTGCTGCAAATGCTGCACCTGACTGAATTCCAAATACACCTACAGCTACCGCAATTGCTAATTCAAAATTATTACTTCCAGCTGTAAACGCTAATGTTGTTGATACACCGTAACTTGCACCGATTTTTTTGCCCATAAAGAAAGAGACAAAGAACATGATTACAAAATAAATGAGTAATGGAATTGCAATGCGTACAACATCAAATGGTACGCTAACAATCACTTCTCCTTTTAGAGAGAACATCACAATGATTGTAAATAGTAATGCGATTAAAGTGATTGGACTAATCTTTGGAATGAATACTTTTTCATACCATTCTCGCCCTTTCGTTTTTACAAAAATCAAGCGTGTTAGCATTCCTGCGATGAATGGAATTCCTAGATATATAAACACTGATTTTGCAACCTCTGCCATAGTTATATCTACAACAGCACCTTCAATTCCTAACCATTCTGGAATAACTGTTACAAATACATAAGCATATACTGAGAAAAATAACATTTGGAATACAGAGTTAAATGCTACTAATCCTGCCGCATATTCTGTATCACCTTTTGCTAAGTCATTCCAAACGATTACCATCGCTATACAACGAGCCAAACCTATCATAATTAAGCCCACCATATATTCTGGTTTATCCGGTAAGAATATAACAGCTAAAGCAAACATCAGAACAGGACCAATAATCCAGTTTTGTACCAACGATAATACTAATACTTTTACATCTTTAAAAACTCGCCCCATCTCTTCGTAGCGAACTTTCGCGAGTGGAGGATACATCATTAAAATTAATCCAATGGCAAGTGGAATAGAAGTAGTTCCTACCTGTAAGCTATTCATTCCCTCAACAAAACCAGGGGATAGATATCCAACTCCAATTCCAACAGCCATTGCAAGGAAAATCCAAAGAGTTAAATACCTATCTAAAAATGACAGTCGCTTTTTCCCCGTGTTGCTCATTCTTCTCACTTCCCTTTCCTATTGTCACACTAACATTTACATCGAAGGGTTGGATTACACTTTTCAATTTGTTGAATGTTTTCTTTCTGATCAGGTACATGCTGCAAAATATCTTTAATAATTGGATAAAAACTACTTTCCTCATTTAAAGAATAGTAAATCCATTGTCCCTGCCGTTCTTCCTTTAATAATCCAATATCTTTTAATTTTCGAAGATGTTGGCTTATAGATGGTTGGCTCATATCAAATACTACTTGAAGTTCACATACACAACATTTACGCTCATTTAAAATTGCAATGGTTGTTAGTCTTGTTTTATCTCCAAGTAGCTTCAAAACACCTGATACTTGAGCTAACTCTACAACTGTTTGTTGCATCGCAATCCCTCCTTTCAAATAATTATATAAGCATACACTTATATGTTAGGTAAAAAAATAAATCCTTATGCAGTTATTCAAAATAAATATTAAATCATGACTGAATTCGATATAAGTATATAACTAATTACTTATATGTTTCAAGTAATATAACTGATTTCTAGAAAAAATTATTGCTTCTAGGGATTTAATGCGAATGTTTTATTTAAACAACACCTATAAAGAAAAATATGAGGTTTCTCTTATTTTGTAATCAATTCATCAATCTTACTTATTTCTTTATATGCATGCTCGAAGTTTTGAAATGTATAATTCCCATATGCAGTATGATCTCCTCTAAAAATCCTATTAAAAATAATCTCCTTGGCCTCAATAACAGTACACTGCTGAGAATTCATAACTAATCTAAAATAGGATTTAAAGTATTCGACACTAAGCTGGCTTCCATTATTAATAATCATATAATCACCTTATTTCATTTATTTAACGACCTATCTTACCACTTCTTCTCTCCATCAAAATGTTATCTTTCCAAATTCCATTTACCTGCCCTATTTTCTCTCTTACCCCTACAATTCTAAATCCATTCTTTTCATGAATTTTTATGCTTGAAATATTTTCTGCAAAAATATTTGCCTGCAGTGTCCAATAACTATTTTCCTCTGATAAATCTACAAGCTCTTTGAGTAATCTGAATCCAACATTATTCCCTATATAGTTTGGATGAACATATACACTCGTTTCTCCTACACCCACATATGCACATCTTGATGATATTTTACTAACAGAAGCCCATCCAATAATAATTTGATCCACTTTAGCTACAATACATGTCTTAAGATCACGGTTCATTTTCCATTTATACCAATCCGGACATTCTGTCTCAAAAGTAGCTGTTTTAGTTAAAATACCCTTCAAGTAAATATCACTAACCTGAGGCCAATCCTTTTCTGTTAGCTGAACAATACTATACTCCATAACTTTCATCCCTTCTACTATTTTGCTTTGAAATATTATAACTACGTTTTAAGGCCCTTAGTCAATATGCTAAGGACCTTAAAGTAATTATTTATTCAAAACTTTCAAAACGGATTCCATTTGAGGCTTTGTAGCAAAACTCACTAATGTTCCATTCACCACTACCGCCGGTGTAACGTAACGCAATACAGAATCTTCACTAATATTCCCAAAGCCACGCTCTTGGATTAACTGACTTAATTTCTTTTGAGCTAATACGCGATCCATTGACAATTCATAGTTATACAAATGAACATTAACCAGTTTATCGAAGTGTTCTTTTAATTGTTCCTTTAATTCTAAACTTTCTTCAAAAAATTGATTGCTCTCTTCGCAGCAACCCTCTTCTGAATTATTATCACTGTCACAACAGTCAGTTTGGTTAGTAACAACGCTAGGAAAAATCTCTATTAAATCATTTTTATTCATAGTCATATCCCCCTTAAACTGTCTCATATAAACGATGTACTGGCTTAGGTGGTAATGGACTAAAACATTCATTGTATGTTTCACTCCAATTACTACCTAACTCTTTATTAATAGCACCGATAGAATCTGCTACAACTAAGTTAAGGATAGCAGGAGTTGCCTCAATACGAATATTTAATACGATTCTAAATTCTTTTCCTTCTTTTACATTTTCAACTGTAAATGTAGGTGCATCACCTGTTTGAACCATACTAGCTTTTACATAGCCACCTTCAAATCCTACATGTACTTTTAAATGAGCGATAGCCATTTTTTCACGGATAAAGTGCTTATTAAGATTATCCAACAATTTTTCAGCCCATTCACGAGGGTTTATATCTTGCTCTGCTTTGATATCTCCTAAAATATTCATCCAAGCTAACTGCGCTTCACCCTCAGCATACAGTTCATAGTCAATATCTAAAACCTTATCTCCGCCTAAATCAGTCGTCAGCCATGTATGAGTTAAAGCTTCTAAGTTATCTCCTCTTTCAGCAGAAAAAGTTTGAATGATAGTTTGCGGGTACCTCTGTTGTAAATATGCTTTCAGTTTAGCAATCTCCTCTTCAGAATAGCGGTCTACTTTATTTAAGGCAATAATATCAGCTTCAGCTAATTGCTTTTCAAAAATATAACTAACTGATTGAGAGAAGAACGGTTTCGTATTTTCATCAAGATTAAGCTCATGTAGCAACCTTGCTGGCTCTACTACAATAGTTAATGGTGCTGTCTTAAACTTATCTGCATAATACTGTTTTAACGGTTGAATAACAGTGGCAGCAAGATCCGTACAGCTTCCAACAGCCTCTGCAATAATTACATCTGGTTGTTTTTCTTTCATTAAAGTATTTAAGTTATTGTATAAGTCATCGAATTGACAGCAAAAGCAGCCTCCTGTCACCTCTTTAGACTCTAATCCATTTGCACGAGCTAATTCAGTATCGATTAACTCTTTCCCTTGGTCATTTGTTACAATTGCAACTCTATAACCTTCCTTTTCTAACTTTAACGCTGATTTAATCATAGTCGTAGTCTTACCCGCTCCTAAAAATCCTCCTAATAAAACAAGTCTTGCTGTAGACATTTATCGTTCCCCCTATTTTCTATTGTTCATGTATAAATTTATAGACTATTGCTGCTAATAACGCTCCTAACGTTGTTGCAACTAGGTATATCCATAAGTACTCAAACGTACCAGAGATTAAAGCAGGTCCAAAAGATCTTGCTGGATTCATTGATGCACCGCTAATTGGTCCACCAAACATTGCTTCAAGTGCTACAGTTGAACCTATGGCAACCCCAGCAAAGGATTTTGTTGCTTTTCCATGTGTAGCTGAAGCAAAAATAACCATCATTAATATAAATGTTAATACAAATTCAAGAATGAAACTTTGTGTCCAGGATTGACTTGGCAATGTTGCACCCAAATTCGCAATGTCCCCAAATATGGAAAGTAAAAATAAACTAGCGAATGAAGCACCAATCATTTGAATTAAAATATATAAGATAGCTTCTCTTCTAGAAATTTCTTTAGCCGATAATAACGCAATTGTCACAGCTGGGTTAAAATGAGCACCTGATATATGACCAAACGAATAGATTAATGCAAGAACTACTAACCCGAAAGTGATTGCTACACCTATGTGCGTTAAACTTTGAGTTATAGAATTAACAATAATTGCGCCCGTTCCCGCAAAAACTAGTGTGAATGTTCCGATAAATTCAGCTAATAATTTCCTTTTTAATTCCTTTGAATACGCAATTTCACGAAAAGAGTCTAATTTGACAGTGGTAACATAAGAACTCGCGACTGATTTATCTCTCATACAAGTTCACATCTCACTAACATTTTAAACAACATCTTTTAAAGATTCCTTCCTCCGGTGGAGTCAACATTTCAAAATATAACTCGTCAATCTTTGAATCTGGATGTTTCCAGTCGTAATGGAACTCATATTCTGTTAACTCTAAGTCTTGAATAGATTGTTTACGCAATAACGGAGACCCTTTATATAGATAAAGTCTTGTTTCATATTGAATTGGATCAATAATATTCCCTAACTCATTGTCTTCTACAAATGATCTAAATGTTGTTAAATCCTCAAAAGTTGTCCAAGGATTGAACATAATAAAAGTAGGATTTAATTTAATATCTATTTCTCTTAAATATGCAATTCCTTGTTCAATATCAGCGACAGAAGTATCTTTTGCTACCGCATCTAAAACCTCTTCTGAAGGGAATTCTAGAGCTGAAGTAATAAATTTAACTCCTAGTTCTTTCATTTCAGCAAGTGTCTTCTTGTTCTCAAGAATGTGATCTACACGAGTTGTAAAATCGTAAGTTAATTCTGGAAATTCTTCGTGTAGCTTTCTTAAAATCTTAATGCCATGATATTTAGCATTAAAGAAATCGGCATCAATAAAAGTTAAATGCGTCATGCCGCCCTCTACTAAGTTTCGAACATCTTGCAAAACAATTTCTTCTGGAACTAAAATAACTTTTCCATCATAAGCGGCAAATACTGAGCAGTATAAACATTTATGATGACACCCTCTTGCAATTTCAGTAGATCCAACCACTTGATCAGATCCAAGTAAACGATTGATTTGTTTTTGTGGATATTTATGTAATGCTGGAAGTAAATGTCTTGAAGGAATATCTAGATGATTGCGTGCCATATATGGATGAACTGATTCTCCTTTAATCGCTTGTTCTGCACTTAAAACTCCAGGTAGGCTCTCTTGCGTTTCTCCTGATAAATGTTTAGCTAACAAAGTTAGAGGATGTTCCCATTCCCCACTTATACAAGAATCACTGTAACGACCCGCAAGTCGATTTGCATTTATAGTTGCATGCTGCCCAAAGAAAGTTATATGAGCATCAGGATTTATCTCAGCTACTTTTTTCGCCACTTCAATTCCTGCTGTAACAGCATCAAATAATGGAACAGAAATAGCAACCAATTGTTTGTCTTTAAATTTCTCTTCAACTAAACCTTCTACATATGTATCTAGGATTTCTACATTAAAGCCCGCTTTAACCAGTGGTGTAGCAGCTGTTGCAATTGTGTTGGGCTGAAATCCTCCTTCAAAATTAGAAACCAATAAGATATTCAACTTCTTTCCCCCTATTTCATACTTCAACAATTTCAATATCATTTGTTATACATAATCAACCAATAACACAGTACGTAAGTTTCTTGTAACGTTAACTTACGGCCATACTGGATCAATTAAAAACACTACAGTTGCTGCAAAAAGAACTACTTTCATCCCAAATAATTGAACTTTTGTTTTCATAAATTATTTCCCCCTGTTATTAACCTTTTTAACATTTTTATAAAATTAGTTTTTTGTTACTAACTTTAACTAAATCATAATTCAACAGGTAATCATTGTCAATACATTATTAACATTTATTTTACATTTACTTTTTGTTCAAAATTGTTAATAATAGTGAGTAAGTAGTAAAACACAATATGATTGGAGTTATAATATGTTAGGTCAACGTATCAAAGAGCTAAGAAAACAAAAAAAACTAACTCAAGAGAAGTTAGCCGATGGTATTATTACACGTAGTTATTTAAGTCAAATAGAAAAGGGATTAATTCAACCTTCTTATGAAGTATTAGAGGCTTTAAGCAATAAATTAAACTGTTCTGTAGAGGATTTCTTCGATGTTGTGGAAAACAAAGAATTAACACTCTCTCAAATAAAAAAAGATATTAAGGCAGCAGAAAACCACACTACAGCAAATCTATGGGATAAAGTTAAGAACTTTATTGAGCAAAAGAACTATTTTAATCACCCAGATGTGAATAAGTATGACGAAGGAATTTTGAATTGGATACACGGTAAATATTACGAGCATATTCATGATTTCAATCACGCTATTCCATACTTTACAAAAAGCATTTCCTTATTAAAAGAGGGTAACTATGTAAATGAACTTGTTAGATCGTTAGATTCTCTAGGATACTTATATAGTAGAATTAACAATCACGAAACAGCTCTCTCTACACTGAATAGAGCTTATAAAATAATAATTCATGAACAAATTAGTGGAATTCTACGTGTTTCTTTACTTGCTAATTTAGGTATTGTTCATGGTCGGTTAAGCGAATATTATTCAGCAATTAACTTCTTAGAAGAAGCAATTGAACAAAACGAACAAACACGAACTCATTATAAAGCAGGCGAAATCTATATGGCACTTGGTATTTGTAATATGGAACTCCAACGCTTCGATCAAGCTAAAAAAGCAAATGAAAAAGCTCTTAAATTTTTCAAGCTAAATGAAAACAAACTTTATGAAGCAGGAACATACACGAATCTTGGTATTCTTTCTTCTTATAAAAAAGAGTTTCATCAAGCTCAGTTATCATTTAAAACAGCTCTTAATCTTTATACTCAAAACAATGCAAAACCTAATGAAATTATGAACGTACAGGTCGAATTAGCTAAAAGTTATTTCGCTCAAAAAGATTATGAATCAGCAAAATCAATTTGCTTCGACACGATTGAAACTAAATCGAAGAATAAACATAAAGCACAAGCTTATGAATTGCTGGGCGACATTTATCTTGAAGAATCTAATGAAGAATTAGCACTAAAGTATTATATGGAGGCAAAAGAAATTGCCGAGTTTATATCGCCAAATAATAAACAAGTTTGTAGACAAATTTGCAAAAAAATTGGAGATTGTTATGTTGTATTGAAAGACTTCGAGAAATCTGCCTATTACTACCAAGAGTGTTGCTAAGTAAAAAAAGAACAGTGAATTCATATTGAATTCACTGTTTTTTATTTAAATGCTAACTAATAAAAAATATAAATTTATATAACTTTATAGATAAATTAAATGATTGCTTTTAAAAGATAATATACAATTACCGCTATAATACCAGCCCCTGGCAGAGTCACTATCCACGACAAAATAATATCTCTAATTACAGACCAATTAATCGTTTTTGCTCCTTGCTTCATACCTGCTCCAATGATAGCAGAAGTACTTACATGTGTTGTTGATACTGGTAACCCTAATTGACTAGAAGACATTACTAAGCAAGTTGTCGTTATTACAGAAGATAAAGAACTATTTTCATCAAGTTTTGTTACTTTACGTGCTAATAAATTTGTTACAGCTAGTCCCTTCACAAGACTACCAATACTCATTGCAACAGTAACTAAAAGGAATAAGGATAGGTGTGATTCATCTCCACCCTCTTGAAATCCATTTAATGTTGCTACGAGTAACGCGATTGCTACTATTTTAGGAGTATCATTAACAGATCGTACAAAACAAATAAGTCCACTAGATAACCAAGCAATACCCTTTCCAGCTTGAGGATTAATATGAATTTTATTAACAAATAGATTAAGTATCCAGGCTACTCCAAGACCTAATACAGGACTCAAAAGTAAAGGCAATACAATTTTGCTCACTAAATTCCCCCATAAAACACTGGATACACCATGAGATATACAAGCTACCAAAATTACTGCTCCTATAATTGCGTGGGTTGTTGATACTGGTAATGAAAATTTAGTAGCTAGTGCCACCCATAAAGTTGCCCCAATAGCCATGGCCAATGCCATAGTAGCTGAAAGTTGATAAGAAGAGTTCATTAATCCCTCTGTAAATAGCTTTAATATTTTTGACGCGAAGAAAACCGAAAGTCCTCCTCCTATTGCAGTCATTATAGAACCATATAATAGTGCTGTCTTTTCCGTAGCAATTTCAGCAGCTACAAGAGGTGCAACACCTTTCGAAACATCATTACCACCGTTCTCTACGGCTAACCACGCTACAATACTTAAACCAATAAAACTCATAAATGAATAACTTGGAAAAATACCCAAAGCATAAAATGCCATTGTAATTACACACGCCAGTACCAATCCTGTCAAAGGATTGGATGTAAAATTAAACTTCTTATTTATTACCGTTTCCTGTCCAGAACTAACTTCAATAGGTTGTTGATACACACTTTCTTTCATAAACCCCATCATCCTTAATATATATTTAGTTTTAATATCCCTTCTATCCATCACCCAAGTTCCAATATGCTATATATTTTCATGTTGTCTCCCCTTACAAACATAAAACTTTCTCTTGATCAACATATTGGAGGAAAAGAACAATGAAATTCATTTTGATTCCACTGCTCTTTTAATTAACATTTCATAAACCGCTGGAGAAACTAACTTCTTGATTTCTTCATGATTTACTTCATAAAAAGACCATTGCGCTTGATTATGTTTTGTTATGATTTTGCTACTCAACAACAGCTTTAAATGATAAGACATCTTAGATTGAGGCATCTTAAAAATTTCTTGTAAATCGGAAACACACAATCGATTATTTTGTGAAATTTCATAAAGAATCTTGAGTCTGGTTTCATCCGCCAGTGCCTTGAATTTTATTACATTGTCATTAAGCATCCTAAACTACATCTCCACTAATTCACTAATAGCTAATTCAAAGCACTCATTCAACGAATCAGCTATCTTTTTTGAACTTTCTTTTTTATTACCATCAACAATATAATAACCGATACGATCAAAGTTACTAGTTGTTTTATTTACTCTTTCCCCTTTATTTACATACCAGTGTATTTCTTTAATAGATTCTGCTCTAAAGTTTTCATTGAAAGATATGTAACCTTCTTTATCAGCAATTAAAAAGCGAATTGAAGAAGAAGGAACTAATTCTTTGTTGCAACAACTATTTTTAATAGGTAAACCTAGGTTAATTCTTAATGCTATTCTACGTAAATCTATTCCTGTCACATACTCTACAAGATCAGTTATTCTATCTCCTCCAGGTCTAGCATTAACCTCAATAACCTTAGGTCCGTCACTTGTCACTTTTACTTCAGTATGAGTTACCCCAAAGTCAACACCTATAACATCTAAAGCATTTATTACAGTCTCGTGAATAGATGTTTCTATATCTTCCTCAAGAACTGCTGGGAAGTTATGTCCCACCTCCACAGACAGGGGAAAAGGAGTTACTACCTTTTCAGTAACACCTACTATAGTAGTTTTTCCATCTATAGTATAAGATTCAATGCTATATTCTGGCCCATCTAAATATTCTTCTACAATTGCTTCAGGATCTAGAGTTTGTCCCACTAGATTTAATTTTGAGTTACTAATTACATCCACAGCTTGTTTAACTTCATTGTAATCTTTACAAAGATATACGTTCTTACTTCCCGAATCATTAGAAGGTTTGACAATTACCGGGAAAGAAAAGCCTTCTAATTTTTCATTCAAGTTATCAAGTTTCCTAATAAGAATAAATTTCACAGAACTTACATTTGAATTATTTAACTTTTTACGAGCTAATTTCTTATTCCGACAAGTAATTGCCGTTTCATAGGATAAGAATGAATTAATCTCTAAAATTTCACCAACTTTTGCGGCAAGTGGAATACGATATTCGTTTAATGTGTAAACGCCTACTACATTGTATTTCTCACTTAACTCCTTACATTTTCCCACAACAATTTCTTCATCATTTAGATCAATTTCTACTGGTACTTCAACACTGAACATTTCATCAAAGGAAATATTCTTTCTTATCAAAATAACGCCATAACCTAATTCTTTTACTAAATCAACTTCATTATCTCGAGGACTAATAACAAGAACATACTGGTTATTCATATTGCTCCTCCTTATTCACAGCAAGTCGATGTTGGTTTTGTTTCTACTTTGATATCAAGTAGGCTTCTTGTTTTTTCTGCACTTACTGCAATAGCAATCGCATTTACATGACCAAGTTCTTCTTTTGTAAATCCAATTTGTCTCGCTTGTAACACAGCACTTTTCAGTAACTTTTCATTACCTGTTACAGTAGCTGCTGTAAGAATAGCTACAACTTTTTCTTTATCAGTCAGAACTCCCCCCTCAATAACCTCATTGAAAAACCCTTCAAATTTCTCATTTAATTTTTCGTTTAATGCTAACATTATATTTCTCCTTTTCATTAACATTTTTAACTTTTTTTAAAAATGTATTATTTTGTTAACTAAATAATACCTATATTATTAACATCAGTCAACAAAAATTCAGAAAAATAAAAATGATAAAAAAGTAAATACGTGTTGACAATGTGATTAGTTGTATTTTACAATCAATTTAGAAACAGTTGCAGAATACAACTAATTGATAACTTTAGAAAAGTGGTGGAAGTATGACTGATATCTTAGGTTATAAAAAAGAAGCTTATCAACTTCGTCAAATGCTTCAAATTTTAATTAGAAGGTTTGGTTTATTAGAAAAAGAAGGCGCACAATGTTGTGGGGTTTCTCTTATACAAAGTCATATCTTATTTGAAGTACAACGTCAGAAAAATCCTTCTTTAAATGAATTAGCTTCTTCATTAGGATTAGATAATAGTACATTAAGTCGTCACATTCAGGGGCTTGTAAATAAGGATCTTGTAGAAAGAACACAATCTCCTACAGATCGAAGATATTTATCTATTACCTTAACTCCTGAAGGTGAGAAATACGAAAATGAAATTGGAAAGCAAATGAACACATATATCGAAGAAATACTATCAAATGTTCCAAAAGAAAAACGTATGCAGGTATTAGAAAGTATTGATTTAATATTGGAGGCTATGCAAAGAAGTAGTTGCTGCTAAAGCCTCCTTCTTCTAAAATCTATAGTTGCAAAATACAACTATTGAAAATAACAATTATATATTAAGGAGGGATTTATATGTCAGAAACATTGACAAGAATATTTTTTGAATTTTTATCATTAAGTAAGAACTTATTAGTTTTATTTATCGGTATTACACTTTTTATTAACTTCATTCAAGCTTATGTACCTTTTGACAAACTTGAAAAATTAATGGGCAGCAAAAATCCATTTATCGGGAATCTATCCGGAGCCATCCTTGGCTTTGTTACCCCTTTTTGCTCTTGCTCTACAGTCCCATTACTTGTCACAATGATAAATCGAAACATTCCGTTTCAAACAGTAATGACATTCTTATTTACTTCTCCACTACTTGATCCTTGGATTTTAGGATTGATGGCTTACATATATGGAGTAAAAATAACAGCAATCTACACAGTAGCTACCTTCTTCTTCTCAATGATTATTGGCTGGATCTTAGATAAACGTGATTATAAGAAATATGTAAAAAAAGTTATGGTTAAAGGGAATCTTGCTGAACAAGATTTAGCAAGAAGAAAGAGTTTAGCCTTAAACATAAAAGAATCTGTTAGAGAAACTGTTGAATTAATGCGTTCTGTAATCCTTTATGTTCTAATCGGAGCATTAATTGGAGCAATTATTAAAGAAGCTGTTCCAATGAATTTCCTAATGTTCATTTCAGATCAAAATCAATGGTGGGTTGTTCCGGTTGCAGCTATCGTGGGGGTGCCATTATATATTCGTCTCTCAACAATGCTACCTATCGCACAAGCGTTACTTATTAAAGGATTTCCGATTGCGCCAACTATGGCTTTACTAATTGGAGGAGCTGGAGCAAGTCTTCCAGAAATTATTATGCTGAAGAGTATCTTCCACAAGAAATTACTTGGTGCATTCATTGTCTCTGTGTTTACAATGGCCACTTTCTCTGGCTATTTATTCTTAATACTAAATTTATAATGGAGGATGATAACTATGGGTTTACTATCAATTTTTAAAAGGGACAAAAAAGAAAAGGATTGCTGTAACATTGAAATTATTGAAATAAAAGATGAGCAAAGTGAGAAAGAAAGTTGCTGCTCTAAGAATACTGAAAAAGAAGATAAAAATTCATAATATCTATTATTACCCTAAATCGGCTAAATCTTCATACGAAGGGATGGGATCAAATTGATCAATGAATATGAGTTTTTAATGTTCGCTAAACAGAAGCAAGAAAAAGAAAGAACTCAGTCAAAAACTTTGGAGTCTAGTTCAACTAGTTCTTATAAAAATAAGGTTATTAATCTATTTGAGAGACGAAGAAATAGCCGAAAATTAAAACCTTGTTGTGTAGAATGTTGCTAAGTAGTAAGTATTAACTATTCACATGAGATACTAACAAAATAGGTATAACAAAGCACCCTGACATTTGAGTTAGGGTGTTTTGTTTTATTTAGGGGATACTGACAGTAACAAACGGGAGGATTGCAGTAGCTAAATCCCAAGAACGATATTTAGGACGGCCACAACTAAATTGATCCATTTTAATACCAAAACAAAATATACATTGATGAAATCCATTCAAAATGGAGTGGCACCTTTATATAAAAAATACATCACTATTTAATATTACTGATTAGTTCAAATAATGATCTTTAGTTATTAATGCCTTTATCGCTAGATTAAGGGTAACAGGTTAGTTTTTTGTCTATATCCATTACAAGACTCTCCATATAATTAGAACGGCCGCTCGGAAAATAGAAGTGGATGCTTTCGTTCTTCTCTAAAGGGATTTTTATAAGATACACAGGAATATCTGCATTTGGATATAAGAGCTCAAACTCCTTTGGATGATGCATTACTTCTAACCATTTAATGTAACGCTCAATTAATAGATATGATGTAATTCTGTTAACAACATAGCTTATAGTACTAAGATTATATTTTAATAAATTAAATCCCCCTTCTCCATTAATAGCAGGTTCTTGCTGAAAAGTGTTTAATATTTCTTTTAAATGAATCATAAAAGGGCCTTTTGGAAAAATACTAAATTTATCATTAAGAAATCTAAAATCAGACAAGCTTGGAATTTGAGCTTGGTTTAAAATTCTTGGATATATTCTTCTTCCTTCACATTCAGATTTCCATAATATAAATGCATAAGCATGTAGGCAGATAGGGCCATCTTGATATGTATCATCAAAATTTCTTATACACTTTTTATGTATATTAATTATTTTATTTTGGATATATCTACTGATTGATTTATATATAATTCTGGTTTGTTTGTAAATTTCAAAGAAGATGCTTTCAGTGGGACATTTTTCTTTTAATTTAAAGTTATGTGTACGATAAGGGAAAATTTGATTATAACTTGCGCTTAAATGATGATAATTATCTTTGATTTGAAAAATATTTTCATTAGAGTAGATATTCATTACTTGAGAGTTATCTATTTTGTTTTCTGTAAAAGCACTGATTAGCAGTTGAGGAATCTCTTTTAAATGCTGAGTCGTATTTTTCTTATCAAATTTAGAATTGTTTTTGTAGTTATAAAAAGGGTAACTTAAATGGTACATATTAATTATATGTTTAGGTAATGCTTTCCATGTATTAACCAAATTACTTTGAACGATTAATTCTTTTTTCCATGAAGAAAAAATGCCCCTTATATTCTTTGAACTTAAAAAATAGTGACCGCAAATACAATTGTATGCATCTATATTTTCTTTGTTTATGGAGTATTCTGGCATTGATCGTTTACATTTTGGGCATGTACTTATTAAATTTTGAAGGGGATGAAATAAACAATGATCAAAAAACTTAATTTGATGAAATATACTATGGTAACCCGTATTTAGACAGGCTGGACAATAATTTAAATGCCGATGAAAATTGTAATCCATGTTACTCCTATTGATAGCAAACGGGTAAAGTGATTTATCTAATAAATAATCATGATATTGTTTTAAATTAACCCCTAGAATTTTTCTACTTAATTTGCAATCAACACCGTGGAAATAAATTAAATCCCGGTGATGCCTACCAGCGTTTGAAATCTCTTTGAAGTTCCTAACTTTTTCATTTCCTATTAACTTTAATACGATATTACCGTTAATAGCATTAGCATACTTGAATTTTTCTATTATCCCCCATGGAGACTCGTATTTTTGAATCCACTCAGTAGACCATGCGAATTGAAAGTTCATAACTTATCCTCCATATTAAATTAACGCTACAGTGTGTCTTAATATGTTGTCTGATATAGTTCGGATTGAATATAACCAGAATTCTTAATAGACTCTTCCCAATGAGTTTTTTCTATTGTTGTTAAATCAAGATTATCAATCCCAAAATTTTTCAATGCATATTCTACCGTTAAAGTTATATGCTGCATTGGAATTTCTACTTTTTGAGATAATCCATGTTCCCTTCTTAAATCAACAAAGACTTGAAACAATTCTTCTGCAGAATTTTGTAATCTAAGACCTCTTATGAAAGAATCGGCAAAAAAGTATTTAGTAAAGGACCAATTACTATTAATAGGATATTCACAATATTCATCGTACCCTGTTAAACAAATTTTTAAATCTCTAGGAGTTTTTATTCCTTTAAATTGATATTCTTGACTCATAAAACGACCAACTATTTGAAATTTCTCTCCACTTATAAATGCTGATCTTTGATGAACTAATTCTTTTTGACCTACTAAAATTGTTGTTAAAGTTATGCCATATTGTTCTAATTCATTGAACAAATCCATTAACCAGTCGTAATGTATTTCAACTAACCTTTGAGCATCATCAATGAAAAAAACAACTTTATTTGTACCAGAAAAATCAGATCGTTCTACAAGAAATTTCAAAAGTCTATTTCTCTTTACATTTGCTTTACCTTGTATAGCAATTGAATGACCAACGGCAAGTAATAAATCTTCAAAAAAGGAATTTTCATTAGGCCGTTTATACGTACGACAACGCACATGATAAATCGGCATATTGTTTCCAAAGTCCTGTGGCAAACAATTCATCAAGTAAGTAATAGCCCTTGTTTTACCTAATCTTGGGCGACCATATATAATAGCACCAGGTATTCGGTTTCCTATCCATTGAAGTACTGTTTGATACATTCTATCTATCTCATTTGTTGAAATTAAATATTTACCTGTTTCAACTGGATGTGTACCTTTAGGAATATAGGGGCGTATGCTATTACTAGTAAGTTGCTCTAACTCTAATTCTTCCGTCATGTTGAGGCCTCCAAATTAAAGAATGATAGTATTTTTTAAAATTCTTTGATCTACTTGTTGGTTGTCATTTGCCTTTTTCTTCGATTGTTCCATTTGGTTTTGTTGTAAATTCCCGCTATTTTTAATAGTATTTTCTTCAATGTGGGTCTCTCTAGGATATCGGCTTTCTCTATTTTTTTTACTTTGATTGAGGCTGGCTAGTTTATTCCTACTAGATTTATTTTTTATGGATTCTTTTTCGAGGTAATTTTGATAAACATTAATGGGATCTTCATATTGATTGAAATGTATCATTTTATTATTTTTAAGTTTATTTATAGCCTTCCTAGTTCTTAGATTATGTGGATTTACACCCCATTTCCCAATAGCAGTTAAATTCCCTAATTCGCTGCCATCTGTTAAAAATGCTTTTATAACCCTTAAATCATCTGTATTGATAAGTAATTCAAGTGATTTATTAATTAGTTGGGGTGAACGAAGTAATACTTCATTGGAGTATTTTACACCTTCGTAATAAACATAAGGTCTTCTTCCTTCTTTGTTATGACCTTTAACTTTCCTTGTTACCTTTAAAGAAAAAAAGTTCATTTCATTTCTCCTTTCTTGAGATAATTGAGTTATTGTCATGCCTCGGTTTATTCTTTGTTGAAAAACTTCTAACGGACTTAGATTATTATTTCCTTCATGGGGTGTTCCGTTATATTCAGCAATTAATACATCTGTTAATTCTTCTAGATGCTCCGCTGATATACGGTATTTAACAGCATTTTCTTCTGGTTTTTTCCTCTTAGTATCTTTTGGATGACTTCCAGTGGTCGAAGGTAGTCGATGAAAACCGTTCTGTTCCAAAGTGCGGAAAAAACGTTCAATTATTGGTCTACGAATAGGTACTGCAACAGGTCCAGTGTTAATAGAACAACCTATTAAATTTACAAGTTTATTTTGTACAATTTTTGCTAGATTTGCTTTTGCATTGTCATAACAGAATTCATCCCATATACCATAGCTTGCTTCTGGTATAGCATTAGATATGAAGTTTGCTGATGAAGAGTATTTTAATCCATTAATAGTTAATTTTCTTTGTTTCCAAGGTATGATTGCATTGCGAATACACATTAGAACATCATCCGAGGAATATTCTTTATTTAGACAAAGATGGTATCCCAATACAGCTCTCGTGGCGACATCGATAACAGAAAGAATCCAAATACGATTCATTACTTCTACTATCTCATCCCCTTCCGGTGTTTTAAAAATTATAGCAATAGATGTATCAATTCTATGACCATCAAATTCAACACGTTCAAGGGGTCTTATGATCATAGGGTTGTTTTTATTGCCCTTTCCTGTATTTTTTGCAATCATAAATGCTTGATCACCATTTCGTTTTGCAACATCAACAAAATGAGATTTAGATAAAGATCTAACAAAGCGTTCGATTGATTTCTTGGCTAAAGTTTTTGTGTTAAATGGATACTCAGTTATTTTTATTCCCAAATGCCGACACTCATCTATAAACTTTTTATGAAGATTTTTGATGTTAATAATAGGTTCAGTAACTTGAAGCTCCTTTGTTTTCTTGCTGAAATACGAATTAATAATTAATTCTTTTAGAGTTGGATAAGTATCAAGTAGTAAGTTGAAAGCACCTGAAAAATTTTTAGAGTCTGCTTTAGTCATTGGAAAATCATTCCGATTGTAATCTTTTAGTCTTTTGTAGGGAACTAGTCCTCTATAGCCCATTATTTGCTCAAATTCGTCCTTTTCTAAACATCTTCTAATAAGCCTATATATTTCACTTCTATGTATCCCTACTTGCTGTTCTATCTCATATATTTTTGTATTTGTTGTCATAAACAAATCAATTGCTTTCTTTCTAATTAAAAATTTATTCAATTCCTCTTCGGTGAGATTTTCAATTAATACTTGGGGCCAATTTGCCATAACTAAATCACTATCTTCAATTTTTAAACCTTCTAAGACCCGTTTAGACATTAACCCATACCTCCGTATTTGTTCCAAAATACTCTTTAGATATGTTTGAGCATATTTCACCTGTTAAAATCATTTGTCCAATGGATATTAATAATCTATTTGAGGGGATTTGAGTTGCTGTAATTATTGAATTAAGTGTGGTTTTTTGTGTTTTATTATGTTTTAGCATCTTCATAACTTGATATCTATCTGTTTCGATTTGTTGTGTTTGTTGTTTATTTCCCTTAACAAGCACCTTTAAATTAGAGAGTAAAATTCGATTTACACATATATCTTCTTCTGTTCTTACACGATGCTGGAACCCATTTTCTGCACACCAATATTTTTGTGTGAAAATCTGATTTATTACTCTTTGTTTGATTAAATCTGTGGAATATTTAATTTCTATAAATTCTTCATTTCCATCTTCATATTTTACCCACATATCGACAATAGAGGTCACTGATTTTCCATTTATACATGCAGTCATAACTAGAGGTTGTTCACAAAAATTTATAACTTTAGGGTTTGATTCTACCATTAACCAATGTTCGTATTCTAAATCACTAAATAAAAAAACTTCTCTTTTTAATTTAAAGCTATACGTTACCCATCTGTTATTCCCGTACTTTTTACTAACATTAGTAACTAGTGGTTTATACATTAACTGCCCCCTTCTTTTGTTAATTCATCTACAAGTATATTTTTGGGAATTTTATACTTTCATGTCTATAGTTTAAAAATTTTTTCTATTCTTGTCCACTGAAAAAGACAAAAAAATACCTACAAACCAGGTTATAAGTAAAGATTAGTCAATATTTTATGTTGTAAATTTAGTTTAGAATTTCAAGTCTTTTTACAACACTCATGCTTGAAATTTTCTAATCAAGTATCTCAAATGTTTGCTATTGCATTGTTTTGGACAATTGATTCTAAAATAATTTTGACAGCATGACGTATATAGTGAAAACAGCAAGATAGAATCCTTACTTCACAGTATTTTTTTGCTATTTTCACTATATACTTACTGAAAATATACAACGATACAAATGTACAAACTCTACGTAAAAAAATGATTTTATAGCATTTTTTAATACCCATGTCCTCCTGGCCAGCCACCGTGTCCGCCTGGCCAACCACGGTGTCCTCCTTGCCACCATCCTTCATAGCCTTGTCTCTGTGAGTTCATTCCTTCGCATCCTTTCTTATTAAAAATTCAAATACTGAAACTGGGTATTCTCTAAATATAATTATGTATCCCAAAAATAAATGTATTCGCAAACATCTCGATTATTGGTAAAGTAATTATCTAATGAAAAACATTTATCTTTATAAATTTAAAAGGCCACTTTTACTAAAGTGACCTTTTCTTGTAGGACCTTAAACTTATCTTTATATCACATCATATCCTTGATCTTCAATAACTTCTTTCATTTTTTCTACATCTACTTTTGTATCATCATATTCTACATTTACAGTTCCCTCTTGTAAATGTACTTCAACATTTTGTACTCCTTCTAACTCTGTAAGTGCATTTGTTACTGACATTTTACAATGATTACATGTCATTCCTTGTACGTTTAATGTGATAGTCATAATAAATCCCTCCATTTAATTTATATTTTGACACGTTTCAAACGAAGCGCGTTAGTAACAACAGATACTGAGCTAAATGCCATCGCTGCCCCTGCTACCCAAGGCTCTAATAGTCCAGCCGCAGCTACAGGAATTCCAATTGCATTATAAAATAATGCCCAGAATAAATTTTGTCGAATATTTTTCATTGTCTTACGGCTTAATTCAATTGCTTTTGGTATGTGTGACAAATCACCACCAACTAAAGTAACATCTGCAGTCTCAATTGCAACATCTGCACCAGTTCCAATAGCCATACCAATATCAGCTTTCGCAAGAGCTGGTGCATCATTAATGCCGTCTCCCACCATCGCTACTCGTTTTCCTTGTTTTTGTAAATCTTCTACAATTTTAGCCTTATCTTCTGGTAATACCTCTGCATATACATGGTCAAGATCAACAAGCTTCGCAATTGCGTCAGCTGTACGTTTATTATCCCCCGTTACCATGTATACTTCGATTCCTATCTCTTTTAATGTTTGAATCGCAGCCTTAGAGCTTTCTTTTACTGTATCAGCTACAGCGATAATTCCAGCAAGTTTTCCATCAATCGCGACAAGCATTGCTGTTTTACCTTGATACTCTAAGTCTTTCATAACTTCTTCATGCTGTGATATCTCAATTGACTGTTCATTCATTAATTTACGTGTTCCAACAAGAACTTTTTTATCTTCAATGTTTGCTTCAATACCATGGCCTGGGATTGCTGAAAACTGCGCTAAATCTTTTAAGTTAATTCCCTGTTGCTTTCCGTATTCAACAATGGCATGTGCCAATGGATGTTCAGAAGCACTTTCAGCTGAAATGGCATAATCCAACATACCTTCTTCAAATTCTAAGACATCAGTAACTTCCGGTTTCCCTTTTGTTACAGTTCCTGTTTTATCAAGTAATACAGCATTAATTTTATGCGTTCCTTCTAGGAATTCACCTCCTTTAAAGAGAATTCCTTTCTCTGCTCCCTTTCCTGTACCAACCATAATAGAAGTTGGTGTAGCCAGACCTAACGCACACGGACAAGCAATTACAAGGATTGCAATCCCAACTTCTAATGCATTTGGTAAATCTCCTGGTGTGATAAAGAAATACCATACAATAAAAGCAACTACAGCAATCGCTACAACAATAGG
Source organism: Bacillus mobilis (assembly GCF_001884045.1). Classification (GTDB taxonomy): domain Bacteria; phylum Bacillota; class Bacilli; order Bacillales; family Bacillaceae_G; genus Bacillus_A; species Bacillus_A mobilis. The sequence goes on from NZ_MACF01000055.1 coordinate 61,905, forward strand.
AACAAAAATACCTGAAATGATGTCCGCTAATCTCTGAATAGGTGCTTTTGACCCTTGTGCTTCCTCAACAATTTTAATAATACCTGCTAAAGCTGTATCTTTCCCAACCTTTTCAGCCTTAATTGTTAGAACTCCATTTGCATTTATAGTAGCGCCAATAACAGCGTCTCCCTCTTTTTTATCAACTGGAATAGATTCTCCAGTAATCATAGATTCATCAACAGAAGATACCCCTGAGGTTACAATACCATCTACTGGTATTTTTTCACCTGGTTTTACAATAATCGTATCTCCGATAACTACTTCCTCGAGTGGTACTCGTATTTCTTGACCATCACGCACAACAAGTGCATCTTTGGCTTGTAAACTCAATAATTTAGAAATTGCTTCCGTTGTACGTCCTTTTGCTAATGTCTCAAAATATTTTCCAACTAGTATTAATGTAATTAAAACTGCGCTTGTTTCAAAATAAAGATCCGGACTGTAGTTTGCGTTTCCTAGTGTTTTCAATGCCTCATATAAGCTATAAAAGTACGCTGCCGATGTTCCTAAGGCAACTAAAACATCCATATTAGCACTTTTATTTCGAAGCGCACGGTAAGCACCTACATAGAAATGTCCACCAATATAAAATTGAACAGGTGTTGCTAATAAAAGTTGAAACCACGGATTCATTAAAATATGTGGCATTGGTATCCCTGTATCAAATGGCATATGTCCAATCATTGTATAGAGTAAGGGCAAGGATAAAATAATTGAAATGATAAGTTGACGTTTTTTTGCCTTAATCACTTCTTCTTTTCGTTCTGAACGATCTACATCTTCACTGCGTATTTGTCCTTTATATCCTGTTTTCTTTATCTTTTCTAAAATATTTTCTGTAGAAATTAAACCTTCATTATATTCAACAACCGCGCTGTTTGTAGCTAAATTAACAGTAGCATTTGAAACACCTTCCATTTTATTTAGTACCTTTTCAATTCGAGTTGCACATGCTGCACATGTCATTCCTTCAATATCTAAAGTGATTTTTTCCTCTGCTACGTTATAGCCTAGGTTTTCAATTTTATTTTTTATATTAGAGATTTCTTGCTGTGATGGATCATATTTAATACTTGCTTTTTCCATAGCCAAGTTTACATTAGCGTCTACCCCATCCATTTTATTTAGCACTTTTTCAATTCGGGTTGCACATGCTGCACATGTCATTCCTGTAACGCCGAGCGTCACATGCTTTTGTTTATCCATTTTATACCCCTCCTATTTTGAAAATTGTCTTATTACACTCATTAATTCTTGAATAGATTCATCTCCATCCCCTTTGTTAATTGCTTTTGCTACGCAATGTTTTGTATGACGTTCTAATAAAGAAAAACCTACCTTATTTAAAGCAGCATTAATCGCTGAAATTTGGATTAAAATATCTACACAGTAACGATTATCTTCAACCATTTTTTGGACACCACGTACTTGCCCCTCAATACGTTTTAAACGTTTTATAACATTTTGAATTTCTTCTTCTGTTCGAGGAACCATTTTAGGATTTATCTCACTGCCTTCACAATGCCCCATCAATATCACCTCATTTATAATATTTATTGTTCTTTTAATACATTATACGGGTAGGGGGTATAAAACGCAACTGTATGTAAACCTATTTTTAAAATTTTTTTTAGAACGTATATGCCAATAAACTAATCTGTATGTATTTTCAACAGAATAACTTCACTCTATACACTCCATAATCTTTATTAAATTCAGGGGAGCTATTACTTTTAATAAAAGCCATTCCATAAAAAAGAACCTACCATGATCAGTAGGTTCTTACATACTCATTTATCAATCATACTTATTGTAATGCTTTTTGAAGTGATAGTATGTTTGATTTCATAACACTTAAATAATCATCTTTATTTTGTATCTCATGCGCTGTTAAACTCTCTAAATTATGAAGTGTTAACGAATCTGCTCCAACTTCTCTTTTTACAACTGATGCAACCTTGTTACTAAGATTAGGCTCAAATAATACATAAGAAATATTATTTTCTTTAGCTAATTCAATAATCTCCTTTAACTTTTGAGAAGATGGCTCATTAGTAGGAGATAGTCCACTAATCCCAATTTGTTTCAGTCCATATACATCCTCCCAATATCCGTATGCAGAATGGGAGACAACAAAGGTTTTTTTTGGAGCCTTTGTAACTATATCTCTGAATTCTTGATCTAGACTTTCTAATTTTAGTTTTAATGCATTGAAGTTTTTTTCAAAATCGTCTTTCGCATCAGGTTTCAGTTGGATTAGAGCCTCTTTTATATTTTCAGCCATTTTAATGGCTCGTATAGGATCCAACCAAACATGTGGGTCTACATCTAGCTCTTTCTCTTGTTTTCCCTCTTGTACTTCAGTATTTTTTGCATTAATCAGCTTAATACCTTCTGCTGCTTTTACAATTGAAACCTTCTCATTTTTTACTGTTTGTTTAATTTTGTCTGCAAAACCCTCCATTCCCGTACCACTATAAATAAACATGTCACTTTGAGCGATTTTCACCACTGTCTTTTGAGTAGGATCGAACGAATGTGCTTCCGTTCCTGGAGGAGTAATATTTTCTACCTCTACATAACCATTTCCAATCTGCTCTGCTAAAAATTGAAGTGGATAAATGGTAGTATATATTTGTAATTTATCGGATTTCACCCTGTTTTGTTGCCCTTTTTCCGTATTCTCTTTTTTAACACCACATGCACTAAAAAGACTAATTACCAATAATAAAGAAATACATACTTTTATTAACTTTCGCATAAAGTTCTTCCTTCCTAATCATATATATGAATTCAATCTCATTATAAATCGTTATCATTACGGTTTATAATGAAGTTATCATATTTGTTTTACACAATAAAGTAAATACTTTTCATAGATTATGCAGATAATTTGCAGATACATATAGGCATAAGTACTCCACATTTAAACATATGATGAAATGAATAAAAGGACAGGGAGGTATCATTATGTCCACCTATACGCTAACTATCCTAACGCTTTGTTGTATATCAGTTATTGTTACAACATACATTTCTAAATCTAAAGGTACCCTAATGGAGTATATGGTATTTATTATGTCTTTTAGTATGTGTATCGGTTTAAGTATAGGATTTTATTTAGGTATTATCTTTAAAGGTGAATTACTATATTCTACTTTGCTTGCTATTTTGATTAGTAGTATTATCGGTCTTTTAGTCGGCCTACGTTTTCATCTATATTCTGCTTTAGAAGGCATGTTTTCTGGATTAATGGCAGGTATGATGGGAGCAATGATTACAGAAATGTTGAATGCTCAACAAGCACACAGTATACTCCTGATTAGTCTCTTGCTTACCATAGCCATTACAACTTCATGTATCATTCAATTCTTGTCAGAAACTTTTTCTTCCTATATTCACCGTAGGTTCCTATTACTACTTTCAATTAGCGTAGTAGTTGTTCTTACTGTATTCATTACATTCCCAGAACTTACTCCTCCATCCTCATCCAAACATGAGCAACATATGCATGAACATTAGCAGTTTATGTCAATAAAAACACCCCAAACTTTTCATATAATCAGGGGTGTTTTTATAGATTTCATTTATTTTATTCTTGAACAGATTTGAATAAAAAATTCTAGTGACCACCATGACCTTTTCCACTTGCTGATACAATTTCCAATTGTTCATCCAAAATACCTTGTGTTTTATTAGAAAGTTCCTTCTCTGTACCTAACAAAAAAGCATGATTATATGGGCCTTCAGTTGGTGATTCTTTAAACATAGGTTTGATAGTTGCTAAGAAATCATAAACCGGTTGAGTAGGTTCTCCTTTATCCAAAAGAATAATTGGTGCATGTTTTCCTAAATGTGAAATAGGTGCCCCCACAACAGCTAGATCTGGAGAATCTGTAGACACAAATGATACTCCATGTCCTGGTTGTGTTATCCCCCAACCAAATTTCGTTTTTGTGTCTCTAAACTTTGCAAATGCTATAGAATTTTCCACAGGGTCTTTACCACTTATCCGAGTAACCGTTCCATGTTCTCCTAACTTCTTCTCTACATCAGCTGAGATAATCGATTCCGGTCCTACCACGTAAATATTTGCTTTTCCTTTACGTTCTTTTAAAGCTTCAATTGTAGCTTGAGGAACTTCATTTTTGGTTACATATAGTAAGGGCTCTGGCATATGAGCAATCCAATTTACAATAGGTGTCGTGTATAGACGCGCTTCTTCATCTGAAGAACCAATAATAACACTTGATGGATATCCATCGGTGTCATTCGCATACAATTTATCTACATCTTTTGCAAACGTCGCACTATCTGTCCCTTTTACTTGCTTAATCTTATAATCCTTTAGAGAATTAATAACAGAATTACTCACATCTCCCATTACCATCACTTGTATCCCATCTTTTGTTCCGACTGGGTTTAACCGCTTAATTTCGTTTAACGTGCTAGTTGGAACATTATCCTTATCAATGTACAAAACCGGTCCGTTATTTGGATGATGAATTAAGTCCGCGCTCGCAATATCTATTTGCCATGATCCAAGTGGTACAAGAATCACTGCTCTGGGCTGATTTTCCTTGTGCGTCGCTGGCCAAATTGTTTGAGAGACCTGTATAGCTAACTGAATTGGATCACTCGTGTTAAGGCGCGTAACATTCTTTGTATTCGTAACCAAAAGTCCATTTGTTGCGTTAGCATTAAAATCAGTTGGAATCATAACTTTATGTTTCATATTTCCTTTATCTTTCATATCATTATTTTCATCTTTATCCATGGAGCCATGATCCAAATCTTTCATATTCTCATGATTCATATTGTTTTCATTACTTTTCCCACATGCAACCACTCCTAAAGACAAGAGCAATATCAGTCCTATTACTCCTAAATTGAATGATTTAAATATCTTTTTCATTTATATTCCTCCTTCGTTTTGAATCATGTATAAATATATCAACACTTTGACTTATACATTTTTCTCTCTTAACATTCCCCACTTTTAAATATTTTTACGAATAAAATGATATTCTGCTTTAAAACATTTTTACTTGTTTTACAGCATACTTATCTAAACAAAGAAAAACACTAGCAGAGCTTTTGCTAGTGTTTTTCTCAGTAATACGAACAAGTGATATGTAACTAAACCTATTCATAATAAATAATATATTCCATCTTTGATAGGCTAAATAGGCTGAATAAGTTATAAGAAATACTTTTTTAGATAAATTTTAAAAAAAGTTCGGATCGTTATTTTTTTTCGTCTTTTTTCATAGACCCATGGTCCATTTTATCCATATCTTTTTGATCCATATTCTTCATATCCTTTTGATCCACTTTTTTCTCCCCATTGTTACTGCATGCAGCTAATCCTAAGGATAAAGTAAATACTAATCCTACCAATCTAATTTTTGCAATACGAGACCTTTTTTTCATATCTCCCTTCCCTTCATTGTAAGGAATAACATTCTGTCTTTCAATAGCTGAAGTAACTTATACCCTTTTAGAAAAGCGGTTCCAAAAATAATGTGTCTAAAAAACTTTGGAATGTACCTTTCATTTTTCAAATGTTATCACAAAATTATGAAGAAATTATGAAGGTTATATTTAATTTTCCTTTTGTCTTGCCTCTCCATAAGAAATGCACAATTTTATTTTAAAGTAAAGGAACCATGTACAAAGGAGGTATTTTATTGAAAATCAGAATTGTTGCTATCCTTGCAGTGGTACTGATATTGGGGTTTAAGTTCCTAAGCCCTACATCTGAAACTCCTAAAGCTCAAGCACCTCAGTCGATCAATACAGACAAAAAAAGTGTTTCTACATTTTCTGTTGGTTTAGAAAAAGATCAACAAGCACCTGAATTTACTTTGTCAACACTGACTGGAGAATCAGTAAAGTTATCATCATTACGTGGAAAAACGGTAATACTCAATTTTTGGACTACATGGTGTCCACCTTGTAAATCTGAGATGCCAGATATGCAACAATTTTATTCGGATTATAAGAAGAACAATATTATTATCATTGGAGTAAACTTAACAGATAACGAATCTAATACAAAGCAAGTAAAGGATTTTACTAAACAATATAAGATTTCGTTTCCTATTCTACTTGATACTAAGGGAGAAATCAGGAAACAATACAAAATTATTACTATTCCTACAACATATATTATTGATTCAAATGGAATAATTGCAGAGAATGTTATTGGTCCTATTACTTATGACAAAATAAAAAAATTAACTTTAAATAGCGCAAACATAAAGAAAGGATGAAACTATACAATGAATCTTTTATCTATTCAACCTTTAAATCGCATAGCAATTCAGTTTGGTCCTTTAACCGTTTACTGGTATGGAATTATTATTGGAATTGGGATTTTACTCGGATTAATCTTAGCCACTCGTGAAGGCAAAAAACTACAAGTTCCTTCTAATACATTTACAGACTTAGTATTATACGCATTACCGATTTCCATTCTGTCAGCACGTATTTATTATGTACTTTTCGAATGGGCTTATTATAAAAATCACCTCAACGAAATTTTTGCTATTTGGAATGGTGGGATTGCAATTCATGGTGGACTCATTGGTGCTATTGTAACCACTATAGTGTTTACAAAGAAACGAAATATTTCTTTTTGGAAGCTAGCCGACATAGCAGCTCCAAGTTTGATTTTAGGTCAAGCAATTGGCCGCTGGGGTAATTTTATGAATCAGGAAGCTCATGGTGGTCCAGTCTCTCGTACATTTTTAGAGTCTTTACGATTACCTGATATTATAATTAATCAAATGTATATCAATGGTTCCTACTACCATCCTACGTTCTTATATGAATCCATTTGGAATATAATTGGATTTGTTACTTTGTTAATACTTCGAAAAGGAAGCCTAAAACGAGGTGAAATATTTTTAAGCTATCTAATTTGGTATTCTATAGGTCGATTTTTCGTTGAAGGACTGCGAACTGACAGTCTAATGCTTACATCTTCCTTACGTATGGCTCAAGTTATGTCAATATCCCTTATCATCATTTCGCTTCTTCTTATGATTTATCGTAGACGAAAAGGTTTAGCAACTACACGTTATAATGAACTAAACAATAATGCATTAGAATAATGGACATAATCATAATATCACCCTATCCTTTGTTATCTTTTATATCAAAAGATTTAGCTACTCTCTCTTCATGAGAAATCTCATAAAAAATAGCAATATAAATAACAGCCCAACACAATAAATGTTGGGCTATTATTACTCGTTGTCAAATAATACCAATAAATAAACTAATAAAAAATCCCGCATAATTATTGGAGATAAACGCACTTTAATAGAGGCATGGATAATCCATTTTCAACAACTATAAATAAACTATTAGAAGGAGAAAAAAACAATGCAAAATATGTATCAAGCTTGTATCGAGGAATGTTTAAAATGTATGGAAATTTGCAATTCATGTTATAGTGCATGTTTGCAAGAATCAGACGTTAAAATGATGGTAGAATGTATTCGATTAGATCGAGAATGTGCTGATATTTGTGCACTTGCTGCTAAATCAATGAGCAGTAATAGCCCTTTCGCGAAAGAAATTTGTCAGCTGTGCGCTAAAATTTGCGAAGCATGTGGAAATGAGTGTAAAAAACATGAACATCAGCATTGTAAAGAATGTGCCGATGCTTGTTTCCGATGCGCAGAAGCTTGCAAGCTAATGGCGAGTTAATCTCAAATCATTAACTGCTTAAAATCTCCTAGAAATATTAGCCATTCAATCAACACGAAAACTAATAATTTTGTACTCAAAAAGCTGTTTACTATATCTTGAAGTAAACAGCTTTTTATAGTAAAGTCTCGCTCGCTACAAATTGAACACCTGAGTTTTGTCTTCATAATTATCCTCTAAATATTCTTTTCGAATTTATTAGGTTATTAACTATAAAATTTTTATTTTAGTTATGATTTTCATGATTATTTGCAAATGGATCATATACACCCTTCAACAATGAAATAGATAAGAGTATACTTAGCACAATCAATCTGAAAAAAGTGAATCATTTTTTGTTTCGTACAATGAATGCAAGTATCCCTAATAAGATTGTAATACCTAAACCAATATTTATTTTTTCACTCCTTTTATTATCGATACGTAGTTATTACATTCCTGAAAGAAGCAATGCAAACACAAAAAAAGTAGTCATCACAAAGGACAGAAGAATTATTAGTATAGGCAATTCTTTTTTACTTTCTTTTAGCAGCGATACAAAACCAAATATATATCCAATCACTGTAACTACCATCCATAAAATATCCGCGATGAATTCAGGCAATCTAGCTAGTGCTGTGCTGAAAAATAAAATAATACAGAACATTTGTAATAACAATACAAATAATAAATATTTATTAAACTTTATATACGCCACCCCCTACGTAATATTTAGAATTATGCTACCATGCATTAAAAATATATCAACCTTTTTTTGTTAAAGCGTTTTAATCTAATGAAGTATAGTTATATAGATTCCAAGTTGCTAGAACTAAACATCTTAATAATTTTTTCTGGTTATCTTTAAATTAATAATAAACTGTTTTAGAAGTATGCAAAGGATTTATTATGTTCTGGTAAACACATAAAACTCTTTAATGTATAAATCATTAGAAAGAGTATAAAAATCGTCATTTTCTCCATAATTTCTTGATAATAGTTTTTTATACTTAATTTATCAAGTTGCTGGCACAGCATTAAAAATTGACTATTGCCTCCACGCAATCTTTACTTTACTTTCCGTGTACCCTTCCTATTAAAATTTATATACAGGTATTCGATTCTAAATCAATCGAATACCTGCTTTTTTATTGCAATTATATTTTTCTTTCCCAACGTATTTTGGGATTCACACTATCCTCAGCTTCATAATTTCTCGACAATTTTTCATTATACTTAGAGCATTAATTGTATATTAGAAAGGAGACGCAACATTGAAAAAAATATTAATCAGTAGTTTAGCTATTACATCTATCTTTATAGTCACAGCTTGTTCTAATGGACAAGAACCATCCCAAAAGAAAGAAGAGGTTTCCCAAGCTAGACGGGATACAAATAAAGAAAATAATGTAACATCAAATGTTATTGCTCAAAACTTGTATAAAGAAATTTCATCAGGAAAAATTGAACATATACATGGGATTGGATACCCTGGAAACCTAACCGGAGTTTCAATTGCAACTCACAGTGGAATAAAAATATATCAAAATGGAAAATGGTTAGAATCAAAAGAGCAAAAACATGATTATATGGGCTTTCAAGCTACAAAAAATGGATTCTTTGCAAGTGGTCATCCTGAACCAAGTTCGGATTTAAAAAACCCATTAGGATTAATTAAAAGTAATGATGGAGGAGCAAGTTTTAAAAAACTAGCTTTTTATGGTGAATCGGATTTCCATAACCTTGCTGCAGGATACAATAACGAAACTGTATATGTATATAATGAACGCCCAAATTCTAAACTGAAAAATGGATTTTATTACAGTACAGATAACGGAAATGCGTGGAAGCAGGGTAAATTAGATGGCATCTCAAGTGCAGTTAGCTCATTTGCTGTACATCCTGATAAATCCAGTGTTGTTGCAATGAGTACCAAAAATGGAATCTACTTATCTACAGACAATGGTAATACATTTAAATTGTTCTCTAAATCACAAGAAACAACTGCACTAACATTGGGAAGTGAGGATGTTATTTACTCTTACATAACTGAACAACAACAACAACAATTGATGAAGCAACCCCTTGCTACGAGTCAGGGAGCAGATTTAAACATTCCAGCTTTAGATTCTAAAGATCAAATCATGTATATATCTCAAAATCCTCAAAATCCTGCTGAAATAGTTTTTGCCACCATAAAAGCAAATGTATTTCTTACTACTGATGACGGAAATACATGGAAACAAATCGTTAAGAATGGGAATTTAGAATATAACTAATCATTAATATAAAAAATAAATAGAGTGATACTTATATATCCCAAATATAATTCAGAAAGGTGAATACAACTTGTTTTCAACAATTAGTCAATGGAGTTATCAACTCATGTCACCCTTTATAGACATCGCTAACTCCACTAAATCAATACCTATTCTTTTTTCGTTTTTATTAGGTGTAGTAGGTACTCTTGCACCATGTCAATTGACAGGAAACATTAGTGCAATGACTCTCTATGGAAATCAGTCTCTACAGAAAGGTATCTCTTGGAAGCATATTTTGTTATTTACTTTAGGGAAAATAGTAGCTTTTACGTCCCTTGGATTATTAGTATGGTTTCTAGGGAAAGAAGTACAACAATCATTAACTTCATACTTTCCATGGTTTCGTAGATTTATAGGTCCGTTGCTAATATTTATCGGACTCATATTAGTAAGAATAATAAAAATAAGAAGTTCTTTCTCTTTACATGTTCCTATTCTTGCTTTTAAGAGGAAAAAAGAAGTTGGTTCATTTTTTATGGGATTTATCTTTTCTTTAGCATTCTGCCCTACCATGTTTGTTTTATTTTTTGGAACACTAATTCCTCTATCTTTATCATCTAACAATGGATATTGGTTTCCAATGTTTTTTGCAGCAGGAACTGCTATCCCAGTTATCCTTTTACTTTTAATTATTGCATATCTTGGCCTAAGTGGCTCTTTACTTAAAAAGAGTCGAAGAGTTGGAAAAATAATTCAATTTACAGCGGGTCTCTTTATGATTCTTATAGGGATTTACGATACTCTTCTTTACTGGATATAAAAATTAACAGTTAAAATACTTTACCGAATTGATCGTATACATAAAATGTAATTGTTGTAATAGTGCAGCAATCTGTTGTTATGGTATTAGAACTGGAATTGGACCATGACAACGCTTCTAGAAAACTGGATATTTCCCGTATCTCCACTGTAGTAGAAGATATAATTGCTATGAAGGGAAACTTCGGAATATTAAAATAGATTTTCATTGGTCAGTATAAACTCATCTAGCAAAAAGAAGTAAATATAAAACCAAACCCCATCCCTTCAGCTTTGAACGGCTGGGGTTTGGTTTTTACTTATAAATACAAGAACTCCTAATAATAATTTATATTAATTTTGTAGAAGACATTAAGCTACTTTTCGATTTATCTTAGCTTTATCCTTTAAGCCTGAACCTATATCCAAAAACACTGCTAAAAATACTGTTAAAGTAACCTCATTTATTCACTCAAAGTATGTGTACCATGAGATGAAATATCTGGTTCTACCAAAAAAGGAACGCTGCTTGGATCAAACACTATCCAGATTCCTAATACTATTAGCCCTATACCAATTATTTTTGAAAAATATTCACCTGAGGGGAGTATCTTCTCAAGAAAAGTAAGCAGAGTTATAATCCCCATCCAGAACAAATTCATAATACCGACTGCAAATAAAATAACCATCAGCCCCCAGCAACAACCTACACAATGAAATCCATGTTCGACGCCCATACGTATTGCCCCAAGCCGGCCGCTACGCCAACCGTTTAATACATAATGAAGAGGATTTCGACAATGTCGTAAACAAGCTTGTTTGAGTGGTGTAAGCTGGTAGAGTCCTCCTAAAGCTACGGTGAGACCGGCAACGATAGGCCCTTGTTGATTCCATGCAAGGAAACCAAGATTCAATAAGTCAATGATCAAATAAAGACCATATGCAATTAGGCCATATGTAGTCCAAGCTATCAGATATCCAATAAGGAAAACCCATGTGGATACAAGTGGAATCTTCAGATTTCGGGTACGCTCTGCTGACACGCGAGCAAAGGTAATGACCATGGGTGTGACGGATGGCAGCATCATAGCTGCCGTCATCGTTACCCACATACCCACATACCAGCCAAATGTACCTAGAACCATGCCATTACTACTAGTCATATTATAGTGATCCAGCATAATCATCCAAGCAATAATTGTTATCGTTAAGAGAATTGCTGTCAAAGGAATATTACCTATCGTTCGTGATCGAATTAATCGAATAATTAGTGGCTGTTTTTCTTGGGTATTCATCAAGAGCCTACTTTCCAATCAAAAGGAATATGTTTACTGGATTTTCCTTTATATTCATGAGAGAAATCAAATCCAATGGCTTTATCCTCTTTTACAACACCCCAAGTGGCAATTTGTCCTGGACCCGTTTCAGAACCCGGCGGATTGTGTAGTTGAACTCGACGCTTTGGATCAGCTGTTGGACCTGTAAGAGCTTCAGCACCAACGGATACCTTATTTGGAATTTCTGCTCGCCAATAGGCTAAATCATCTGCAGCATCAAACTTGATGGGGGCATACTCAATTCCACGTAGTTCGCTAATGAGGCTGCCAAATTCCCCCGCCCAACCTCCAACCTTTCCGGTGAAAATTTGTTCAAGAGCCTTACGCTGATCTTGATCAGCACGTTCATCAATATAGAACATCAACTTCATCGTCGCATCGGGATCGCCAATCCACATATTCCCTGCAAATTCACCAAGGGCTACTACTCCGAAACCATCTAATCGTATGTCATTGTAATACCCTTCGTGGACTTGCCATACCAGTGTAAAGAGACAATCCCCGTTCGTAGGCTCTTGAGCAAATGTACAGGGACAAGGAAGTTTGCAACTGCAGACATCGAACCACTCACCTTTTAAATGCCACTTCGTTTTAGACATATCAATCCCTCCATCCGTTTTAATAAAATCACTTTTTCTCTTCCTTCAACATGACAAATATATTCTCACTGATAGCCATATAGTACAGAAGTTATTGTGGAATTATCTACTGAAAGCAAGAAAAATGTTAATGAAGTTGCAGTTTGATTTTTCTATTTAGTTGAAAAATTCCCTATAGAAAATGATAGCCTTTTAGAAGAGGAGGAATAAAATTGAATATCAAAAATTCGACTTTAGGTATGATAAATTGGAATAATATTTTACCACCAACCAATCAACTTCACAGATTCCAATATATGATGAAAGGACATACTAAGTTACTGTCAGCTATCAATTCTTTTACTTATTCGCTCCCTTTAGCGAACACACTTCGTACGATAGCAATCCTTCCATCTAGTTTGAATATGCTATCTACTATTCCTCAAATGATTATTGATACTATTAATAATTGATCTACAAAAATATTAGAATTTCCAATCAATATAAAGCAGAACGCATCAGCTATCTTTCTATTTTTGATTTTCATTTTGCTCTTTATCTATCAACTTTGTATAGCACCAGCTATACAAAATATATATAAGAGGAAAGTTCTTTGTATTTCTGAATTTACAGAAAATAAACCTTGAGAAAATGCAAAACAAATAAAGACTTCTTTAGAACAAGATTTCGGGATTGTCCTCGATATTATAAATAAAATTCGAGTTATCAATCGAGAAACACCAGTTTTCCGATCATACCACCGTATTTTTGATACAATTTATACCCTTATAATAAACCTGTAATAATAATAGAAAAAATGAAATAGGTCATTCGTAATATATATGAATTCAATAGGTGAAGAAATGAGTGGATGAGTTTTCACAGGAAACTTAGCAAAATAAAGTGGTAACCAAAGGTGTTTTTACATTCAGAAAACACCTTTTCAGTTTATAATTCTATTTCTATTTCTAAAGTCTAAGCATTATTGAGCAAAGTAATAATCAGCATTAGGAAAAATTCTCTTGAAATCTATTTAGTATCGTAAAGATATATTTTCTCGAATATATCTTTTGTTCTTAGTTTTTGAAAACCTTAGCAATAATAAATAATAATATTAACTGAAGTGAAAAACAAAAGACATTGTAAACGATGCACCTATATTAACAAACACTACTTTAGGCGAAGCAACTTGTGCAATGCCGATATAACTATGAAAACAGTAGATGTTGTAGGTCATGTTGAATTGGAAAACTCATACAAAAGCACTATTTCTCCATAATTCCACAGAAAAATAGCGCTTTTGTAAATTGGAAATAATACCTTTTTTTAACTTGATGAGTGACTGTTAGTTTCGTTATTTAAATTAAAAAGCATTTTACTTAATATATAGTTTTGGATTTACAGCATTACTCTTTTGAGCATTCCACTCACCTTTATGAACTTCAAAATGCAAATGTTGTCCCTCGGATTGACCGGTATTCCCCATAAACCCAATTTGTTGTCCTTGTTTTACGCTTTGCCCAGCTGAAACAGAACGACTATTTAAATGAGCATATACAGTTGTGTATGTTTGTCCATTCATATTATGAGAAATAAACACGACATTCCCATAACTTTCCGAATAGTAAGAACGTGTAACCACTCCATCTGCTGCTGCTGAAACGGATACCGTGCCAGAGGCAGCAATATCTAATCCATAATGCATTTGTCCACCGCGTTTTTCAAATCCAGAAGTATAACTTCCAGCAGCTGGCTTAATGAAACCACTTGCTGTATTTTCATTTGTTGTACCTACCTCTGAAGGTGGTTGTTCCTCCACGGTAGCTACCTTTGTTTTTGAAAGATAGTTCATACCTACAAATCCTGTTTTTCCATTGTAATTGATTTTATACCATCCAGCCTGCTGTCCAACAACTTGAATTTTTTGATTAGGCTCAACAACTCCAATTACTTCATAATTCATACCTGCTCCACTTCTGACATTTAGAGAACTAGACTTAACATAGTAGTTTTGAGCAGGTTCTTGTTTCTCTTGCTCACGAGTTGGTTGTTGAACTACTTCTTGTTTCTCTTGCTCACGAGTTGGTTGTTGAGCTACTTCTTGTTTCTCTTGCTCACGAGTTGATTGTTGAGCTACTTCTTGTTTCTCTTGCTCATGATTTGGTTGCTGTGCTTGTTCTAGTTTCTCTTTTGTTTGAGTTTGCTCTTGAGTAGAAGAACCTTTTAAAAATTTTACAAATTCACCACTCACATACCCTGTACGGTTGTTATACTTAATTTTATACCAACCGTTTTCTATATCCACTACTTGTAAACTTTGTCCTTTTAGGACTCCTCCGATAACAGGATGATAGTTTGCGGGACCTGTTCTAACACGTAGAACAGCAGCATCTACTATGTATGTACCGTTCTGTTGAACAGATTCTGTCTGTATCGATTGTGGAAGGTTAGCGGTATTATTTGTTCCGCGGGATACATAATCTTTGTTTATATAAGCAAATCCCTCATTCAATTTTACTCTATACCAATCTTGGACTTCTCCTACCACTTGCACAACCTGACCTTTGTTCATTACACTCACTACTGGATGAGACATACTTGGACCTGTTCTAACTCTAAGAGAAGATACGTTCACTGTATAACTTCTACTTGCTTGCACCTTTTGTTTTTTGGATTTTACTAATGATTTATTAATTGATACATAGTCTTTACTAACATAAGCATCCCTATTATTATATTTAATTTTATACCAACCATCAGCTTCCCCAGTGACCTGTAATATTTCTCCTTCACCTACAAGTCCTAAGATAGAGTTGGATGTACTTGGACCTGTTCTAACACGTAAAGTTGTAGTACTTACTTTTATATGATTAGGAGTTGCATACTCCTTATTTACATAGGCTTCCGTGTTATTATATTTAATTTTATACCAATCTTCAGTTTCATCTACTACTGGTACAGATTGTTCTTTTGATACCAGTCCTAGAATTGTATTAGATGTACTTGGGCCTGTTCGGACACGTAATGCGTCTACATTTACTGTTACTCGATTTTCATGCGTTACTACATCAGAAGCTTGCTTGGATTGCGTGTCTTCTGGTGCTATAGATGTTTGTGCTTGAGCAGTACCAATAACTGTGCCTCCTGCAACAGAAGCTACTGCCATACTAGCTAGGATTTTTTTCATAAGTGTAAGGCACCTTCCCGTAAATATATTTTACATTTCTTTAAGTAAAAGAGTTTAAATACATGTTGATCTCTATCAAGTTATATAGCTATTGATGTTGATCCTAGAAATCCATTTAATTTTACTTATAACATCAAAAAAGAATAAGTCTTATACTGATTTGAAAAAATATTGTATCCTTAAAACAACACTTCATAAGCGTTTTATTTAGTTATTACCTTCTCTCTTATATCATTTCACCTACTCCCGTATATGCCATTTTAAATAGAGGTATCATTTTCTGTTTATACAAAGTCATCCTTTGTAAGCTAATATAAGTTAGAGAAACATGCACATTTTGAGTAGTGTTCATATTTCTTACTATTCTCCTGCTGCTCCCAACAGTAGATAAACAAAGTACAATGGTAATTTTCATTTTAACAGCTTATCTATATACCCCTTAGTTATTATACAAAGCAACTTTGCAGAACCTGTGCAAAGTTTCTATATTAGAAAAGAATAAAATTTCCCCTTTAACTTTTAGTAACCTAATTAATAAGGGATTTTCTGTTATGTGCTCTTAAATAAATATATCCTTATATAATATTAATTCAATTGAGTAATACTTACGCTACTTAATTAAAGTAAGAAGAGAAGGGGGCTCTCTCCCTTCTCTTCTTACATAGATACATATTTACAAATAAAAATTCATTCGAATTTTTAATCTGGTTGATTTAATTGTATTCAATAGACTTTTACAAAAAACAAAAATCAATTCATAACTCTTTTTATTTATGCATTATAATTATTTTTGATAAAACTTACAATTACATCTTCATTGGGAGCAGGAGCAGTGACACGATCAACTTCTTTTCCGTTTTTCAATAATACCAGTGTCGGTATACTCATCACACCAAACTTTTTTGCTAAATCGATTTCTTTGTCAACGTTAACGTCAAAAAATACAATTTGATTACCAAATTGCTCAGAAACACTTTCAACTACTGGCGCTAATTGTCTACATCCAGGACACCATTCTGCAGTAAACTTTAATAATATCGGTTTACTTATTACTGAAATTTGCTGTTCAAGCTCAGTTAGATTAATTTCCTTTAGCATGCATAATACCTCCTAAAAATTTTAAAGGTCTGACTAAAAACAATCATCCGACAATTTGACTTCTAAGATTCTCTAATCCAAATCGATTAATAAACCTTGAAAAAGGCTCTCTCTTTTTACCATGTTCAGAATAGATATCAATTATCTTTTCAACTGCCTCATAAAGCTGTTTAGGTAATAATTGCTCCATAAATAAAACCCCCATTTGAGCATCCTTTCCTTTTGCTTTACCACCAATATATAAATCATATCCATTTCTTATTTTCATTACTCCAATGTCATTTACAAGAGGTTCACCACAGCCAACCGGACAACCAGTATAGGCAGGACGGAGTGTAAAAGGTACTGGTTTCCCAGCAATTCGTTTATTTAATTCAATTGCAACCGGCATACCTTCTTCTTCTTCTCCTTTACAGAAATTACAGGTTCTTAGACTTTTGGTAAAGTTGCCCACTGGATAACAAGATAAACCAACTTCCCTAAAACTTTCTTTCACTTGTTCTACATTACTTTCAGGTACTTCAATGTAAAGTTGTTGGAAAGTGGTTAGCTCCAGTTCATCACCATCATTCAAATATTCAGCAATTGCTAGCAATTGTTTTCCGTTCAACATTGCACCGAATGATATACCACCATTAACAGCTATTTTAACCATTTTTTCATTTGATTTCATTTGGATTCACAACCTTAATTTTTATATTAATTTATAAACATTCATTACCTATTCTCGACTGAAGAGGGAATATTTTTCTTAGTTAAACTTTTTGGTAGTCTTAAAAGTCATTGATGAATATGGTATTTCCAATTTTGAATAAAACTCATAGGACCTCACTCAAATACATTCCCGATTTTTCACTATCTTGATCATCTATATTAGGACCACATTTGCACATGTAATACAGGTTCCTTTATCAACAATTAAAAAATTCAATAATAAATAACCTCCTTTCTTTTGTTAAAAGTATAATACCATACCCTAGATAGGTATAAAATAGGTTTTTGTTTCATTTTAATGAATCAATTCCATTTCTCATTGAATTTTATATCTCCATATTTGCTTGTTCATACTTACTCAACATTTAAATAGCCCTTGCACATTCTCTACTCTCGCTATAGTACTTTAGAAATTAATTCTCCCTTACATTATTCTTCAAGACAATAAAATCCCATTAAAATCTTTAATCATATATATGTATTTTTATAAAAAATTATATTTTTCTTTTCAATTAAAAAAACATGTAGTATACTAACTTCAAAATCAGAGGAGAAAGGGAGCAAACAACTATGCTTACAAATACAACTTTAGTTACATTTGCACAAAAACAACATCATCATCACACTTAACCCTTGAAACCTAGCGGAAAAATTACGCGTAGGTACAAGGGTTATTCCCGTTGTACCTACGTCAGGCAAAGAGCCATGTAGGTATTTTTTATCTACATGGCTCTTTTTTATTTTCAAAAAAGCTAGAAAAAATGATAAGTGAACAAAACTAATACAAAGGAGTTATACAGCTATGGAAATGAAAAGTAGACTTTATGGATTTTAATAACATTTGTTTGTTGTAAGAAATGCCTAAAATTCGGTATTTACTAAGGCTCAAATACTGTATCTACAAAATTCATAAAATGTCAGGGGAATTCCTAAACTAAAGAAAAATAAAACTCAGTTAAAGGTGGTATTTTATAAAATGAAACGTCTAATAACTATAATTTTAATAATAGCGGCGGTATTTTCGGTTATTACAGGCTGCTCTAAACCGAAAGAAAAAGAGGATAACACATTAGTAATTGGTATCGACGATAAATTTGCACCTATGGGGTTCAGAGATGAGAGTAATAAAATTGTTGGTTTTGACATTGACTATGCTAAAGCAGCTGCAGAAAAAATGGGAACAAAGGTTAAGTTTCAACCCATCGATTGGAAAACAAAGGAGTCTGAGTTAAGTAGTGGTCGAATTGATCTCATTTGGAACGGCTACACAATTACAGATGACCGTAAAAATAAGGTTCTTTTTACAAAGCCTTATTTAAAGAATGCACAGGTGGTTGTCACTTTGGCTGATTCACCTATTACTAAACTAAATAATTTAGAAGGAAAAGTTGTAGGTCTTCAATCCCTTTCTTCTGCATCAGATGCTTTGAATTCTAATCCTATCAAATCTAAAATTAAGACCGTTACAGAGTTTGCCGACAATGTTTCTGCCTTAAATGATTTAAAGAGTGGTCGTTTAGATGCAGTAATTATTGATGAAGTCGTTATTAATTATTATATGACTAAAGAGAAAGATACTTTTAAGATATTGGACGAGTTTCTTTCTCCAGAAGAATATGGAATAGGTGTTAAGAAAGGTAATGATGCCCTACTTAAGAAACTTCAAAAAGCACTTGATGAGATGAATGAGGATGGTACTGCTACAGAGATCTCTAAAAAGTGGTTTGGAGAAAATAAAATACTAAAATAATTAAGAATATAGAGCAAAACAGGATTTCCCTATGGTACCCTGTTTTGCTTTTGGGGGAATCCTTTTATGTCTTTTGATTATATTAATTCAATTCTTATGCCAATGCTGGAAGGAGCACAAATGACAGTCCTCTTATTTTTGATTGCCATTGTGGTGTCAATTCCAATGGGTTTTTTATTAACACTGGCTGTAAGAAGTAATTTAAAGCCACTGTCTTGGCTTGCTCAAGGTTATATTTACGTATTGCGTGGAACTCCACTATTACTTCAATTACTATTTATATGCTTCGGATTGCCGTTGCTACCTGTGATTGGTGAATATTTGGTTATGGATCGATTTGTCGCTGCCTGTTTAGGGTTTATTTTGAACTATGCTGCATATTTTGCAGAAATCTTTCGTGGCGGTCTTTTAGCGATTGATAAAGGCCAATATGAGGCATCTCAAGTTCTCGGTTTGAGTAAATGGCAGACGATGAGAAGAGTTATACTTCCTCAAATGTTTCGTATAGCACTTCCCGCTGTAGCTAACGAATCTGTAACACTCATTAAGGATACCGCCCTGCTCTATGCGGTTGCTGTACCAGAATTGTTACATTTTGCTCAAACTGCTGTCAATCGGGACTTTACAATCACACCATTTTTCGTGGCAGGTCTCATTTATTTAATCATGACGCTCGTATTAACTATGTTCTTTAAATGGTTGGAACGTCGATTCAAATTTGAATAGGAAGGAGTGGTAAGTATGGGGATTATTGAAATATCCAATTTAAAAAAATCATATGGCAATCTAGATGTGCTAAAACGAATTTCTTTTGATATAAATAAAAATGATGTAATAGCAGTAATCGGTCCTTCTGGCTCTGGAAAAAGCACGATGCTTCGCAGTCTCGTCTATCTCGAAGAGTTAGACAACGGTAGCATCTGTGTATCTGGCGATTATCTAGTGAAAGATGGAGTATACGCAATACCTCAAGAAATTAGACAGATTACTGGTAAAATGGGGATGGTCTTTCAGCATTTTAACCTTTTTCCACATCTTACGGTCAAAGAGAACTTGGAGCTAGCTCCTAAAATGTTAAAAAAGGAACTATCCGCTGACATTCATCAGCGAAGTGGTGAACTCCTAGAGAGAATTGGACTCTCTGATCGGGCAAATGCATACCCCGCTAACCTTTCAGGTGGACAAAAACAAAGAGTCGCAATTGCTAGAGCGTTAATGATGAATCCAGAATTCATGTTATTTGATGAACCGACTTCTGCCTTGGATCCAGAATTAACTGGTGAAGTATTACAAGTCATGAAGGATCTAGCTCAAGAGCAAATGACAATGATTGTGGTTACGCATGAGATGGGGTTCGCTAAAGAAGTGGCAAACAAGGTTATTTTCATGGACAATGGAGAGATTGTTGAATCGGGTAATCCTACGGACTTATTTATGAACCCAAAGTTTGAACGAACGAAAGCTTTTTTAAATCGTAGTTTGAAATAAATATTTAAACGCTTCAGCATTTGTTCTGGAGCGTTTTTTGATTCATAGTTTGGTTTGAACCTTATATTAGAAGCTATGCCCAAAAACATACTATAAGGGGTAACGCCCCACCTATTTAGTAAATGCACACGGTCTTTTCACAACTCAAAAAATAATATATTCTTTAATTAAACTTGTTGTATTCTAAAAAGTTATAAATGAATAAACTGTTGTCACCTTTTAATAAAACTTTTAAGACCTCGCTTTAATACATTACGATTTTTCCAATATCATAATCATTTATATTAGAATCACACCTTCACGTGTAATATAGGTTTCTTTATTACACTTATATAATCTGGTAATAAAATAAACTTCTTTCTTTTTCGATAAACCAATAAACTATCCCCCCGATATGTATTAAATAGGGTCTTGTCTTGTTTTATTTTAATTCATCTCCTCAAAAAAACTGCTGAATTAAATTCAACAGTCTACTGGATCTAACGAATAGTTATCATATTGATATCCAAGAGATGTATGATCTAGTACGTCTTTCGGAGTTAATGTATTTTTTTCTCCTTCTCTAAATTCATGCATTGGATCATCTAGTCCCAATTCATCTGCACCTGTTGTACCACTAGTTGGTAAATAAGGTTCATTAAGATGTTCTCTTTGCCATATAGCCCAAAGACGATCAATATTGCTATGATGCAACCAAAAAACTGGATCTTCGGGTGATCCTGCTCCTGCCATAACTCCTCCAACCCAATTATGAGGACCATTATGCAACTCTTCTAATGCACTTCTAAAACCACTTGTTACCTGCCTCCAGGGAGCTGTATCATAGGGCGTTGTATCTATAGCTTCCTTAACTTGAGTACGAGTTGGCAAAAAAGGATTTGCACCTAATTGACGATTCAGCCCTGTAAATGCTCCCATAAAGTTTCCTCGCCATATTGAAGATGTTATTGAATTATCAACCGTCCAATCCCAATATGGAATTGTCACATTTCGATTAACTTTTTGTAATTCAATTTCGAATTTATGAAGAAATTCACGATGCCATGGGAGAAACATTGCACTTTGATGTATAGGATGAAAAAAATGTTTACGATGTACATCAACATAGGGTTGATATTCTCCATTTCTTTTTAGTTCCTGAATTGCATCTACAAAAGCTGCCTTCTCTTCATCTGTCAAACATGCTTGATTTTTTCTTATTCCCATTTTTTCACCTCAAACGATAGTTTTTATATCGTTTGTTAGTTATTTCCTATTACATATTAATCTATTCTAAATATTTTACAGTTTAAACGAGCTATATTTTATTCTGCTATCCCAAAATTACATTCTTTTATTAAACTATTCAATAAAGCAGCTATCTTAGAGATAGCTGCTTTAGATTAGTATATAGTAAGTTATGTGATTTTAAAATTACTCTGGCATATTAGGAATATTAGGGTTTGGAACATAATCAGATTTGTAATCTTTATATTTCACTTCTGTTACCATCCCCGCTGAAGCATGATGTAAATCGTGACAGTGGAACATCCATTCACCTGGATTATCTGCTACAAAGGCTACTTCATATTCTTCTCCTGGTTTCAAGTTAAGGGTATCTTTTATAATTGGAGAACCTTCTATTGGCTTTCCATCTTTACTTAATACTTGGAAGAAATGACCGTGTAAATGCATTGGATGATCATCTGTTTTAGATTTGTTTACTAATTTTACTTTTACTAAATCTCCTTTTTTCACCTGAATTGGATCAATATCAGGGAATGTTTTTCCATTAATTGTGTATACCATTTCATTTCCATTCATTTGAGTGTTTAAATCCATTGTATATGTGGCAGTATACTGTTGGTCTAATGTAAAACCTCCTAATTTCTTTGCACCGTATTTTGTCATATCTAATTTTGGAAGTTTTTCTTTTTCATTTGCTTTATCTTTCATCTCTTTGCTGCCATCATATTCAATAACAGCTTTCATTCCTTTTGCCCCTTTATCTTTTGCATGATCCTCAACATACCATTTTCCAGGGTTGTTAGCTGTAAACTCAACGTCGTACCGTTCACCTGGTGCAATTGAAATTACTTGGTCTTTTATAACCTTTGGATCATTAATTGGTTGGCCATCTGTCGCAATCACTTTAATATCATGACCATGAACATGGATATCATGTGATAGATAACCAGCATTAACGAATCGAAGTCGAACCTTGTCACCTTTTTTCACTTTCAATGGCTCTATTAAATCCCCACTTTTACCATTGATTGTGAATAAATCATACATACTCATATCATGGCCTTCCATTTGCATTCCATTCGACTCTTTATTTTTATCCATCTTCATATTTCCATGGTCCATGCCTTCCATACTACCAGAGTCTTTTTTGTCACTTCCCATGTCCATACCCGAATGATCCATGCCTTTCATATCATCATTCTTTTTCGCATCACCGTCTGTTTTTTCTACTTTACCTTTTGTCATTTCTTTTATTTGCTTATCAATTTCTTTTTTATCTGTTACCCATTCATCTAACATTAATGTGTAATCTTTATCATACTTTTCATTTGTATCTTCTACAACAAGAGCGCCATACAATCCTCTATCTAGTTGATTAACAGAGTCTTGATGTGAATGATACCAATACGTTCCTGGTACGTTTGCTTCAAATTCATAGGTAAAACTTTTTCCAGGTTCAACCGCATCTTGTGTAACTCCCGGGATGCCGTCCATATTATTTGGAACCGGATACCCATGCCAGTGAATAGACGCAGGTGCAGATAGTTCATTCTTTAATGTAACTTTAACCTTGTCACCTTTTTTTACACGGATTTCTGGTCCAGGAGATGATCCATTAAATGTCCATACCGGAACAACAACACCGTTGCTTAGTTTTTGTTTCTCTTCTTTCGCCACTAGAGTAACTTCTGGCCCTTTTACAACTTGTAACGGCTTTGTTGCCGTTTCAGTTTGTGTTACCTTTTTATCATTCATATTTTTTTGATCACTTGTTGTATTTGTAGTCGCAGAACATGCGGCAATTAAAGATATTGCGGAGACTGTAACTGCTGTTAATACAAATCTCTTCATGAAAAACTCCTCCTTCTGTTTGTTCAAGGTTATTATATAAAACGATTATCGAGAAATTATGGAGATGGAAAATGGGCAAATTAAAAAAGACCTGCACAATTTTTTCAATATTTTTTAGTAAAATATCTTTTGCTTAGGTATTATCTTATTTAAGGAGGATTTTTATGATAGACATTCTATTGGTGGATGATGAACCACGTATGTTAGATTTACTTTCATTATATTTAACCCCACGGGGATATCACTGTATAAAAGCAACTTCTGGTAAAGAAGCAATTTCTTTAGTGGAAGCAAAAGAATTTCGCTTACTATTGTTAGATATTATGATGCCTGAAATGAACGGATGGGAAACTTGCAACAAAATCCGTGAATTCAGTAGCGTACCAATTATTATGTTAACTGCTCGTGATGATACACAAGATGTTATACAAGGATTAAAAAAAGGTGCTGATGACTATGTTACAAAACCATTTCATGAAGAAGAGTTATTAGCCCGCATAGAAGCTGTTCTTCGTAGGACAAAGCGTCACCATAAAATTGAATATAAAGGATTAATTTGGGATGAAGCCAGACACACTGCGGCTATGAATGGAAATGAACTTTTATTTACCCCAATTGAATTTTCACTACTTGGTTTATTTTTAAATAATTTAAATTACGTATTTACTCGTGAACAACTGATTGAACGTATTTGGGGGCATGCGTCAGAAACTGAGGATCGAACTGTAGATTCCCACATTCGAAACTTACGTGAAAAATTAAGAAAAGCATCATTTCCAATTAATGAGCACCTTAAGACTATATACGGAATTGGATATCGCTGGGCACATGAAGAGAAAGATATATGATATGATCTTATCAAACAACAAGGATAGTGGATTTTTATGAAGCGTATTTCAGTTAAATTTGGATTTTATTTTTTTATTTGCACCTTTCTAATTGAAAGCATATTATTTCTCTTATTGTATTACAGTTTAGTCGATACAAGAGTTCAAGAAGAAGTGAAATCGCTCCTTGCCAGAGGAAATAGTCACCGTGATGTTTTGGAGAAATACTTTGATAATCCAACGATATCCCATGTAGCTCTCATGGAGTCTGAAGCTGAAACAAAAGTTGTAATCACTTCTAAAACTGGTAAAATACTTGCAAAATCAAGCGATGTAGATGCTTCCATGGAAAAACATCTATATACAAAAATGCCTGATGTTAATACAAACGGTAGTGTTGCAGAGGACCACTGGAAAACATCTAATTATATTTGTACCATTAGTCCCATTCAAATCGATAATGAAATTAAAGGCTATGTATACATGTTTTTAGGTACTGACTCCATTAAACAAATGATTCAGCGCTTAACGTATCAATTTATATTTGTTGGAGCTATTACTTTCATCATTACGGTTATAACTATGTTCTTATTATCAAGATTTCTAACAAAGCCTCTAATTAGAATGAAAAAAGCAACAGAAACAATGAGTAAGGGTGACTTATCAGTGTCTTTAAATATTAATGGAAAAGATGAAGTGGGAGAATTAGCACACTCTATTCAAAAGCTAGCAGACGATTTAAATTATATGAAAAAAGAACGAGGTGAATTTCTAGCAAGTGTTGCACACGAACTTCGAACACCTTTAACATATATTAGAGGGTATGCTGATATTATTTTAAAAACAAAGATGTCTACACAAGATCAGAAGCATTATCTTTCTATTATTAAAGAAGAAGCTGATCATGTAACAGGCCTTGTTCAAGATTTATTTGAATTAGCTAAAATGGAAAAGCATAACTTTATTATCAATACAAAGCAAACTAATCTATATGATTTGTTAAAACATATAGTAGCAAAAATTCAACCAGCTTATACTGAAAAAAATATTCATATCATTTTCTCATGTCCAGAAGATCTTGTTCTTCTACTTGATGAACAGCGCTTTGAACAAGTTATACTCAATCTGTTAAACAATGCATATTCCCACTCTGAAGTAAATTCTAAAATATTTGTTATGGTTACAGATAAAAAGGAAAGTATCCAAATTATAGTGAAAGATGAAGGAGAAGGTATCCCTGAAAAAGATCTTCCTCATATTTTCGAACGATTTTACAGAGTTGATAAATCTCGTACTCGCGCTACAGGTGGTAGTGGTCTAGGTCTAGCAATTGTAAAAGAAATTATTGAATTGCATAGAGGGAGTATTTCTGTAAAAAGTGAATTGGGTCACGGGACTATCTTTACTATTCTTCTTAAAAAGTAAAGTATTTTCCTAATGAAAGGCTCGTCAATAATTTGACGGGTCTTTCATTATAGGGTTTAATAACAATTTATAATAAATAAACTGAGGTGAATTATGTGCAATGGTTAAGCCTTTTCATCATTATTCTATTCCCTATTTTAATATTTTCCATTATAAGATTAACAAATAAAAATGGTTGTTGTCATACAAACAAAAGAAAAATTAAGAAATGGTATACCAATAAAGAAGAATCTTAATTCATTATTTTCCATACTTTTTCTGCATAAGTTCTTTAAACTTCTTTTTTATAATGTAACTACAGGAACTTCATCCTGTAATTAACACGGCATAAACACTACTTATCAGATGGAGGTTGAAAATATGCAATGGTTAAACCTTCTCCTTATCTTACTATGCCCTCTCATGATGTTATTTTGTATGAAAGGTATGCGTAAAGGAAACCATCACTCAAAAGGAGGAAACCACAATAACCAAACAGATACGGATCAAAAATTATTAGCTGAAAACAAGCAACTTCGACATGAAATCCAGCAGCTAAAACACGCAACAAATCATAATGACATAGCATAATTTAATTATTAATATCAAAGTCAATTCCCCCAGACACAAAAACGTACATCCCAAAAAGAGATGTACGTTTTTTGGTGAAAAACTCTACTAATTTTTTAAAATCTATCTCTTTTTCATAGTCTGATATAAAGAGCTTGTACATATAATTTAGAGAGAGGAGGGGTATATTGGCACTTAACTATACCTATAAGAAAAAAATAAGTATTAAAAAAGGAATCTTAACGTTTATCTTTTGTATTCAACTATTATTTCTCCTATCTGCTATTAGTGTTTCTCTCTTATCTCATTTAAAAGCTTCCTTTTTACAAAACTGGTCACAAACTCAATCATTGACTAGTTTTTTATATGCACTTGAAACAGAGAACCATTATTTCACACAAGAATTTAAGAAACAAACAAATTCATTGAACCTTTCCTCTACCATTTTTTCTTTAGTAACCAATATAAAATTAAACGATATACCAACTCTCATAAAGAATGAACTTCCTGGATTCTCAACATATTATTCAGAAATTGCTGTAGCTGGAGAAGGAACTAATGAAAGTAATATTCCTAAAGAACCAAATGTTTCATTAGAAGAACTTACAAAACAAAGAAACGCTAATTTAGATGCTACACAAAAAAAACAATCCGAAAATTCAACAAATAATATTCAGCAAAAATCCATTTTCATTTACCATTCTCATAGTCGAGAATCCTTTCTTCCCTTACTCCCTGGTACTACTGATCCTAATGCAGCATCTAGCGATAAAGTGAATGTGTCCTTGTTGGGAGACAGGTTAAAAATCAAACTTGAAGAAAAAGGAATTGGTGCTATAAATAATAAGAAAGACATAGTAGATATGTTATTAAAACGAGGATTAAGTTATCCTAGTTCATATAACGTTTCCAGAGAAGTTGTCCAAGAAACTCTTGCACAAAATAGGGATATCCAGTACCTCGTTGATATTCATCGAGATTCTTCTCGAAAACCGTTAACGACAAAAATGATAAACGGGAAATCGTATGGTCGACTCTATTTTGTTGTTGGTAAAGAAAATAAACATTTTCAGCAGAGTTTACAATTTGCTAAAGCCATCAATTCTTATCTAGACAAAAATTATTATGGTATTAGTCGAGGTATATTCGTAAAAGATCGAAGAGAAGGAAATGGTGTCTATAATCAAGACTTATCTCCACATGCTATGCTAGTAGAGATTGGCGGTGTAGATAATAATTTGGATGAACTAAATCGGACTGTAGATATATTAGCTGAAGCCATTAACGATTACTATCAAAAAGCAAAAAAGTAAATAAGTAATAAGAAATTACAAGTGAATTGTAGAAGGTACTCATGGCACACAAATCATAATCGATAACGCGGTTGTTAGCTACTTTCATTTTATTGTATTATTACTGACTAAGTAGTTTAGAGTTTCTTGTCCTTTGTTCAAAAAGTTTAGACTTTCATGTCCCAGCACTGAGACATGAAAGTACCTACAAATTTTATGATAATGGCTGTTTATCAACGATTGCTCATGATATTTTAGTTTAGAGTTTTATGTCTTTTTACAATAATCAAATTTCCCACTATGAAAGGATGTTTTTTACTGTGAGATCTAATTTTGTAGATATTGTAGGGTATCAGTTTGAAAAAGTTCATACAGGTGCTATAAAATGGTTGTTAGACTCAAGCAATGAATTGATTGATCACAACGAAAAATCAAATGTGCTTCGCAATTTATATAAAATGTGTGGCATCCTCCCCCCTTTCAAAAGTTCGGATATTGATTTTATAGAGTGTAAACCCGAATTTTCTATCGGAAGTGGAAAAAGAGTGGATCTTGTTATTGAAATAACACTAAATAATGGTGACCTAAAATATATAGTAATCGAAATGAAAGTTGACACTATAGCCAAAAAAGACCAACTTACTGCAACCTACGATGGTTTTCACAGCAGCGAAGATGCTATATTTATTCTTTTCCTGTTTGGATCTTCTCAAATTTGTCAGATTCCAAAACATAAGCACTTTAATACTTTTTGCTTAAATGATATCATGTCTGCCTTTAATAACATTGATAGTGAGCACTATATATACAGGGATTGGATGGACTCTTTGCAAGTCGAGTTAAAAAAAGGTAAAACCATTAAGAACTTACTTCCTACTTTAACTAATATTAAAGATAAAGATTCTTGGCGCAAGAACGGGTATCGTACGCATTTCACTGCTTTTTATTACCTTTACAAACATCTAAAATCCAATTCAAAAAACGAAATAGCCTGGAATATTTACAGTGGTAATAATAATCCAATTATGAATTGGGAACCAGGATGGTTAGATAAAACCATTTCTAATAAAAAAATAACATTCTATTGGGAATTTAATTATCAAGATCTTATTTTAAAAGTTAAATTACCAACGGAAGGGTATCTTTCAAGTCAAGAATTACATCAATTAAAATCAAATATTATTTCAATAGTATCTAAAAATCCCCAAATTAAGGGAAATATTGCTCGTAGGCAATCAATACCTAGAGTATATAACTCCCTATATAAATGGAAGTTTGACTTTTTAACGGAGAGTTTTGAAGAGATAATGATGAAAGCAGAATTAATTATTCAAAAAATTCATCCCGAATTAAAAAAATCTAATTGGGAATTTCCCAAAAGTAAATCAGTATAATACTCCAAAGTATTAGAGGTGTATAAAATGAGTAACAAAGAAAAAGAACGCTTTAAATCACTTGTCGAAAAGCACAAAAAAAATATGCCCTGGTATGTAGTAGAATATATAGAAATGAAAGCAATGCTCTCCCCTGCTACTTTATATGGATATATAACAGAATTTGAAAAGTTTTTTAAATGGATGATTGAGAAACGAATAGCGGTCATAAATGGAAATGTCGCAACTGAAATACATGAAATTCCAATTGAATTGTTAGAAAGCCTACCTTTAAATGAAGTGAATCGATTTCATATGTACCTTAAGAGTGAAGGTATTGAAATCAAAGCAATTAACAGGACCTTTTCGGCTTTAAAATCTCTTTTTAAATACCTTTCACAAAAAACTGAAGATGAATATGGGAATAGCTATCTTTCACGAAATGTAATGGATAAAATAGAATTACATAAAGAAAAAATAGATGCTGCAGCAAGAGCAGATGATGTAGCGAATATGATATTTAATAATAATGATGATGCTGCATTCCTGCGCTTTCTAGCAAACGATTATGAATTTATTCTGAAAGAAACTTCTACTCGTAAATACAATTACTTTTTACGTGACAAAGAACGTGATATTGCCTTAATTAGCCTTATTTTAGGTACAGGGCTACGTGTATCAGAATTAGCAAGTCTTAGCCTATCTAGCGTTAATTTCCGCCAAAAAACTATCAAAGTGATTCGTAAAGGGAATAAAAAATCATCCATACTTGCTACTCAATCCAGTCTAGATGATGTACAAGAGTATTTGAAAGTACGCCAAGAAAGGTATGGTTGTCCTCCAGAAGAAGAAATTATGTTTGTAACAAGGTACCAAGGAAAATACACCCAGCTTTCTGTCCGTGCCATACAAAATTTAGTAGATAAATATACAAGTGCATTTGATGAAAAACGCAGTCCTCATAAACTACGACATACCTATGCTACAAATCATTATAAAGAAAATAAGGATCTAGTATTATTACGCGATCAACTTGGCCATACCTCTGTTGAAGTTACTAGTATTTATACTAATATTAATAACGAGAAGAAACGCGAAGCCATTGATCGATTAGAAAAAAGACAATTTGAATAAAAACAGGATACTTCCTTAAAGAAGTATCCTGTTTTTATACTGTTGAATTTATTACTCAGTGATAAAAAAACTTACCAGCCTGAAACACCAGTTAATACAGCTTGATTGGCTGAATTACATTTATTATACACTTCCCAATAAGCATCTACGATCCAACCTTTTTTATACTCTCTATCAGCTGAGAACGCTGCATATAGTGCTGTGCCTAAATTCACTAATTCGAATTGAGATGCTGACTCAATATTCTTGACTCGTTCTTGTAAATTAGCTGAAAAGGCTTCAATATCCTTTTGTGATGTTAACTGTTGAATTTGTTGGTATAAGTAATTTGAAAGCCCCTTAGCGGGTATATTATTTGATAATGCACTTAAAATCTTTTCAAGTAAACTCTTTTTCATTCTTGTTCAACCCCATTTCAATTTATGTAAACTAAACGTATTAGGTTTTTATATAATACATTATATCATTATATTATGTATTATATATGTAATCACGAAAAATCACCGTTCAATTTTTCTATCCCCCCTTAACTAAATAAAGGTGAAATTTTCATATTCACTTGGAGCAGTTGCCCTTAATCCCAACCACTTTTTCTCTTTTCTTGTTCTATTGTTATGCGTTCTTTATATTCATAAGCCTTTATTTCATTACCTACATCAATTTGGTTAAAAACATCACTTTTCACGTCTATAATTCGCATCTTTTCATTCGTATATAATGTAATAAGATGTTTGTCTGGAGAACCTGTATCACCCATAAGAGGATTTCCAGGATCGCCTTCAATAAATTTTTTATCGATAACCTTCGCCTGTACTAACCTTCCTTTTTTTACTGTCTCTTCTTCAATTTCATATTCTGTCATAGCTGACTGTATTGCCGGAAAAATAAACCACACAATTATAATCGTAATAATAGTTATAAAAAAACACACTATAACATTTGCATTGGTTTTTTCATTAGATTTATGCATTATATTTATCCCTTCCCAGTTATGAAAATCACTTCTCTCTTACTTCTACAATTCTTTCTTTACTGAGTTGAATTCCTTCTTCTTCACTTATAGCTTATTAATATTCATCTCGGCACTCCCCCTTTCAGAGTATTAATTTTAGAATAATATATATATAAATTATATATTTTATATATACGAAAAACAACAATAAACTTAATGAAGTTTATTGTTGTTTTTTGAGCGATGAGTGAATTAACTTTTTTTTCAGAATTTTATTGATAAATAAATTAAAATTACATAATATATCCTGCTTTTCTGCTATGATGGTAATAAATAGGATACTCTATAGGATGGGGGAATATATAATGATTGCTTCGATAAAGGGTAATGAGCAAATCACAAAAATGTTAAATGACTGGTATATAGAGATTCGTGCCAGACATATTGGAAAGGCGCATAAATTAAAAGTTGAAATTGATCAAAAAATACACAATATTGAAGAGGACCAAAACCTGCTTTTATACTATTCTCTTTTAGATTTTCGTCATCAATATATGGTTGATAGTTTAAGCATTGGAAAAGACAGTTTTGATAAGGTTGAATCATTAGAGGTGCCTGCAGATCAGTTTTTATCGTACTACTACCATTTCTTTAAAGCTATTCATTCAAATATTACAGGTAACTTTACAAGTGCGAAAGAACATTACAACAAAGCTGAAGAACTATTAAACCATATCCCGGATGAAGTTGAACATGGAGAATTTTATTTCAAACTATCCACTTTCCATTATCATATCTATAAGCCATTGGCGGCTATCAAAGAAGCAACTAAGGCAAAAGAGATTTTTAAAAAGCATGCAGGATATGAGGCTACTATTGCGTTATGTGATAATTTAATTGGTTTAGCTTGTACACACTTAAAACAATTTGAAGAAGCTGAAGAACACTTTATTACAGCTATTAATACATTTAAAAAATCAGGTGAAGAAAAATTTATTACGTTTGTTCGTCACAACTTAGGATTAATGTATGCTGGCCAAAATTTATCTGAACTAGCAATACGATACTTATCTGAAGTAATACAAGAACTCCCTAAAGACTATAAAGCAATCTTTATTAAGGCTAGAGAGCATATGGAAATGGGAGATTCAGAGGAAACTTCTAACCTTATAGATAAAGGATTAGAAGTTTGTAAAGAGCTTAAAAATGAAGAGTACGAACATCACTTTTGGATTTTAGAAAAGTTAAATCAAAAAGTAACCGCTGACGAATTAGAAAAGACAATTAAAACAGGAATCTCTTATTTTGAGAGAGAAAACCTACATGAGTACGTACAAGAATACGCTAAAAAATTAGCAGTTTTATTCCATCAAGAGAATAACCGTTCAAAAGCAAGTGATTATTTTTACCTTAGCCATCAAGCCGAAGAAAAAAACTTTGAGAAGGAGGCTTTAAAATGAGAAAAGTAATTTTTAGCTTAATCGGGATTACAGCTGCATTCACATTTATTTTGAATTCTAGCCATGCAACTGATACACAGAAAGCGCTTAGTGAGGAAAAAATTGTACAATATGCTCACGGCCATACTGGCGGATGATAAAAAACAAGGGTCTTCACTTCATTGTGAGGACTTTTATTTTTATATGGGGATCCCTATTATAAAATTACAAAATACAATCATTTCAGAATCTTAATATAGAAATTAAAAGTAACTGGTTCCTTTTGCATCCATAAAAGGGAGCTTAAAATTTTAAGAGAGGAATTAACTATTAATGCATACACAAGAAGATTTCTATAAAAAATTAATAGAGGAACAAAGACTAGTAACAATATTTTTAATAAACGGAGTAAGAGTACCTGGCATTATTATTGCTGTTGATAAATTTTCAGTGCTAGTCTCCAGTAACGGAAAGCAACAATTCCTTTATAAACAAGCTATTTCAACGGTTTCTTTATAAATATAAATCTGCTTAAAATTGAATTTTTTTAATTTAAAAAGTGGTAAAAACAAAAAAGGAATCCTTAATAAAAGGATTCACCCCAGGAAATATAGATAAATAAAAAGAATTAAGTTTATTATAAAATAAAAGCATACTAAACATATTGAGAAACAAAAAATATTGAAGGTTGAAAGCAAAGAATAATGTTTGCTATACTAAATGCGCACAAATATATGCAAAATCACAAATAAAATAAGGGCAGCTATGCTAGGCTGCCCTTATTTTATTTTTAATTTCATAATCCGCTATTTAATTTGAGGTATTTATAAACCTAGTACACTAACAATCTGACATGCTTTGGAATTTGCAATATGATAGTACATCTCTAACCCTCTTCTTTCCGAGCGGAGAATCTTGCCACGCATCTTAGATAAGTGCTGAGATACAGTTGATTGAGGGACATCTAATAGCTCTGTTAATTGTGTTACATTACAAATTTTGCGGTGTTCTAGCTCCTTCACAATTTGTAACCTAACTGGATGGGCCATAATCTTTAATAATTCTACATCCGCCTCTGGGATTTTGTACATTTCATTACTTGCTTGAATAGTTGTCATTTTAATTTCTCCTTTTATAATTTTGTTTTATTTTAATTATCTATTTTTAAGTATGTTGTGTTTACTTGAGTACATTGTTCATAACCACTATAATGTTTATTCTTTTGTCTCTCTATCAGATTCAATATATATAAGTATTATGATGACTAAAAATCCAATAAAAGATAGCATAGGTATCGAAATGAAACCGAATAAATTTAAGTAATCTTCTGTACATGAAACTCCTACTGAACAAATCTTCATCTCATTAATAGGAAATGCTTGTATTGTAATTTGATATACAGATAATATTAAACCGATACACGTAAATGGAAATGCATACATGCTGACGCGCGGATCTTTTCTATACATTCCTATCCCCAATATTAATACTAATGGATACATGGCCATTCTTTGGTACCAGCATAAATCACATGGCGGCAGCTTCATCCATTCACTAAAAAATAAACTAATTAGCATTGCACTAGTAGCTATCATCCAAGCAATTGCAATGTGGTACTTACGAATCCATTCCATTTTATGTTCTCCTCACACGATTTTAATTGTATTGAAGGTTTTATAATAAGGATGCAATATTATCTCAATTATCTATTTAGAATGTCACTAATTTATTTCCGTATTTGGAATAACCGGTTTCAATGGATAGTATCCAATCATTTAGATCTTCCCAGTCATACCCCTTATCTTTCAACTCTGGTGGAAAGCAATTCTCAAAATCATCACGCATTCCGTACATAGTTTCTAATGCTGTTTCTAGTGGACCGAATCTATATACAATATGTGTTTTCACTCGTTTGTTTTTCTTTTCTGCTACAGCCAAATATACATATCGTCTTTCCTTTGCTAAAACGAACTTCAAAAACCCTGGAATTTGACTCATCTAAAAAATGCCCCTTTCGGTTTTCCTTACCCCTTTCTTTTGTATACGAGTAAGGAAAACAAGCGTTTTTGCCGTATTAATTTAAGAGGTGTCTCATTTTTTTGCTTTGAAAATACAAGACCACACTCATCATCACAATATTTATTACACCGGCTGCAGCTCCAATTTTTGCAATAACATATACAAATTCATTACCGCTAAATGGAAATAGACTCAAAAAAATAAAAAAAGTAGAAATAAAAAAAGATAAGAGCATGTTTCTTTTGTTCCCATTCATTCAAGAAACCTCCTTTTGGAATAAGTATTGATATTAAGCTGCATCATTACGGTTATAATGCCGATTCTTTTCATCTACAAATCCTTTAATGCCCCACACACCAGCCTTTAATTCTTTTGCTTCTTTTTCTGCTTCTAGCATTTCAGGTAGAAATGTAGTATTAAGTCTAGAGATATAGGCTATAATCCCATAACCAGACTTGACCATTAATTCATTAATATGTATTCCGTTACAAAATACATAAGCCAATTTCCTACCGTATTTGTCTTCTTTTTGTCCCCGATCATAAACCAAAGTTACACTTTTCCCTTCTAGTTGTTTCTTTAAAAAGGAAGAGGCTTCTTTTCCCATCTTTTGTGGTGGGATTTTTTGAGATACAGACTCAGGAGTATCCAATAACAGTAACCGTACCGTCTGTTTCTGCCTCTTTACGTTCACGTCTATCGTATCTCCGTCCTTTATATGTAATACCTTCCCTTTAACAGTCTCTAAGTCTTTTATTTTTCCCTTATAAGCTTCTGGAACATCAACAATACCTTTCCCTTCCATGTGCTGTTGTATCCCGTTTTGTACTGCTTGGGCAGGTCTTGATTCATTATTTATTTGTGTCGAATTGCTACATGCTGCCATTTGAAGTACGAATGATGTTAAACAAATAGCCTTAATCCATATTTTCATATCGAAATTTCTTCCTCCTAATCAAAATTCGTAAATAGCTGCATCTCAAAAACAAATAAAAAAGGACACACCTATGGCATATATATGCGTAGGTGTGTCCTTTTGCAAGATAGTTTTAGAAGTATTTTGTTACTTTCATCATATCATATTTCTTATTAATTTTATATATGAAATTTAAGATTTTGCGATATTATTTCTTCTTCTCATATATAAACGTGACTCTCTTCTGTGTAGAGTCATATGTTAATTTCGCATCGAATGATTTTCCTGTTTTTTTCGATATGAATCCTTTTATTGTATCCGTCATATTCTTTTCTAATAATTTCTTGATTTGACTAGCTGTAATTCTTTTTTCAAGTATCATTCCTGAAACAATGAAATCACAGCCCTTCTTGTACTGTTCGCATAGATAGTTTGTTTTCCCTATTATGACTCTACTCTGGCATAATGGGCATTTACCTACTGTACGATCCTCTGCAGTTGGAAATTCAAAACAAATACTAAGGTCCGGGTTTAATCGAATCGCAGCTGTGAATTCTCCTTTTTCTCCACTAAAACCACTAATGAAGTCTGTTACATTGTTATTCACTAGTTTTTTAATCTGGCTATCGGATAATTTCTTTCCTTTAATTTTAGCCGGCAACATAAAATCGCATCCGTTTTGATATTCTGAGCACCCAAAAAACGTTTTACGGTTTAGGATTTGTCCTTTTTGACACTTTGGACACTGACCTAGCGATAATTCTTCAACTGAAGGCAAATTAAAGCTGACTTCACCGTTAACGAATGCTAAATAAGCAGAAAATTCTTTGCCATTAGATTTAAATCCTTTTATAATGTCCGTTTTATTTTCTTCAAACAGTTTTTTAATTTGTGCTGCAGGAATCGTTTTTTCTTTTATTCTTTTGGGTAATCCAATGTTACAGTTTGGATGATTGCTACACCCGAAAAATTTCCCTCTATCTAAAATTATTCCATTTCCACAAGGACATTGGCATACTTCTATTTGTTGCTTCCAGGTCTCTATTAGATTGTGCGAAACCGTGTCAGGTATTCTTATAATCTCTTGTGCTATTTTTTGTACAAATGTATTTGTTTGGGCAATGAAGTCTTCATAACTCATTTCATTCTTTTCAATACGGTGTATCATTCCTTCCATTTCAGCTGTGTATAGTGGATCTTTAATTTGTTGAACAGGAAATTGTTCAATAAAGGCACGTCCAATTGGAGTCGTAGTAATTTTCCCTTTTTCAATGGCTATATAGTTCTTCTCATGTAAAGCTGGAATAAAGGTTGCTTCGGTTGCAACGGTTCCAATTCTTTTCCCCTTCATTAATTCCTTTAAATGTTCATCGTCTATTTTACGTCCTGCTGTTTCCATAAAGGTCAGAATGGAGCTTTCTGTGTGTAGAGCAGGTTTCTTTGTTTTGGATTCTAGTAATTCAAAATCGCAGATTTGAAGTTCCTGTCCTTTCTGCATAATAGGAATTTTAAATACTTCCACACTTTCTTCCTCTACTTCCTCTTGAAACACTTCTAGAAATCCTTTTTCTCGAAGTACACTTTCTTTTGTTTGATAGATATTTCCCATCGCGTCAATAAGTAATACTTCTCTTACCAGGTATACTGCAGGACGCATGAAATTACCCACAAAACGTTTTACTACGAGGCTATATAGTTGTTTTTCAATCTCTGGACGACCTTCCTCTTGATATTGTTTAGTCGTAGGTATAATAGCAAAATGACTTGATACAAGCTCATCGTTGAATGTTTTATGTTTCACATCAATTGCTTCAATATCTACGGATTGTACCAGTAAAGAATACTGACTCTTAGCTAGTGCCTGCATAACACCTTTTACACGCTCTACTTGCTCTGTAGGCAAATGCCTAGAAGATGAACGAGGATATGTAATAAACCCTTCTTCATACAAGTTCTGAATATGTTTTTTTACAGTTTCAGCATTAATTTGCAATTGCGCATGGGCATCTTTATACAGATCTGTTAAGTTATATAGCAATTTAGGATTTTTCTTCCTGGTTCCCTCTTTAAATTCTTCTACTACAAGATATTGCCCTTTCAAATTTTCTCCCAAACTTCTTAATGGCGATGGGTTTAACACTTGATCTTCTGTTTTCATAACCGGTGTAAGTCCTAAATCTGTTATTAGCTGCAGATGATAATAAGATTGCTCTCTATAGTTTTCAATTGCTAATTCGCGTTGGCGTATCTCATTTAATAAACACATTTGTACACGGCCAGATGACAATAAGAATTTATTTTGTGCTAATTTTGTGGTACATCCCCTGGTTATATTCATCCCTAATAGATAATCCAGATACTGCCTTGCTTTAGCAGAATACGCCAGTCCATCGTATTTAGATGCGCTTTCTAATCGATTGAGAGCTGCTTCAAGTTCTGCAGCTTCAAAAGAGGATTTAAATACGCGAGATTGCTTTTTATTCACACCTGCATATTCGTACACTTCCCTATAGATTAACTCTCCCTCTCGGTCCGCGTCACATACGTTCACCGCATGGTCAACATCAGGACGTTGCAGTAGTTTAACAAGGATTTGTAATTGTTCAGCATTTTCTTGTATCACTTTATAAGCTGGCTGATAAATTAAAGGTAAATGTTCTAACTTAAACATTTTATACTCTGGATCCATCTCTTCCGGATTTTTTAGTTCCAGCAAATGTCCACGGCACCAACTGACAATATAATGATCATTTTCATAATAACCATAATAAGGCTTGCTACCAATGTACTTTTGTGAGTGACGGAATCGTGGCGATTTCATAATTTCATTGGCCACTTTTGATTTTTCTGCAATAAATAGCGTTTTCCCCATAACTTTTCCTCCTTAAACAAAAAAAGGACACACCTACGCTATGGTTATGCGTAGGTGTGTCCTTTTGCAATATGATTTTTTAGTATTGGATTATTTCTATTATAGCACATTATCTATGTTTGTATGTTTCGTACATAGTATTTATATATATATATAAAATAAAAGAAATTAAGACTAAGATTGCTAGCAAATAATAAACTTATTAATATTATTGCTCCAATAGGGTAATTATTAAGTTCACCTTGTTCAAACTAAGTATCGTTCTTGTTTTTTTAATTGAATTAAAATATCCTTATTTTGTTCTAATCATATTATCACCGACCACAACATCGATGTTATCTCCAATATTTATATGTTCATACAAGCTTTTCTCAACTGACACTTTATATTCTTTCTCCTCTACATTTACTTTTAGATAATACCTTTTCTCACCATCAGAAACGCTTGTACTTGTCGTTGTCATCGGTACACTCATGTTAATACCCGGTACAAACATAGAAGACGTATCAAAGGTTGTATCCATTTCAAGATCTTCTTCCTTTTCCTCTTTCCCTAATACTACTCCTTGTTTATCTTCGCCACTTAAGTGTTCCTTTTGTTCCTGCAACATATGATCCACCAATTTATTACCTTGGTATTCACTGTACCAAACAAAACCAAATACCAAGCAGATCCCAAACAAAACTGCTCCTGCATTCACTTTCCAATTCATCTAAAAATCACACCTTTCTATCATCAGTGATTACTTTTCCACGAAATGCTGTAAACGTCCCCATGTTATCAACTCATATTTAAATTAAAGTAATAATTTTTATTCGAATCTAAAGCCAACCAAACATTTTAAGAATAAATGAAATTCCCATAGTAATAATAAAAACAACTGTCATAAATACAATCACTCTTTTAAAAGTTCCGTGACTCAATAAATATCATCTCATTTCTGTATAAAAATCATATTAATATTACTCTTAGGATCTATTATTAAAATTTTTTCTTTATTCAATGCCGATTCTAATATTTCTTTTGCTTTAGATAGAGTATACATTCCACTCATTCCTCTTAACTCTCCACTAGTTATGATAACTTTAAAATTTTTCATTTTGTTATTATCACAATTTCCACATGTGCCCTTAATATCGGAAATATTGTTTTCCTTACCGCAATCTTCACATTGAAAAAGTAATCCCACTATAAACATCTCCTATATTTAAAGCTTTTAATTATTTGCTACTACATTCGAATGGATTTTTAAAAATATTATTTAACCTCAATTACAATAACAATTAGCTTTAAAAATAACCTTTATTCAATAAACTCTCTAAACCGTCCGCAAACTCTTTATCTTCTTGCCATTTACTTGTTCTCTTTATATCGATTACTTCAGAGATAAAACGATGTAGTCCATAGTTTGTTTTACAAACCATTTGAGCCAATTGCTCCATATTTAATTCGATATTTACATTACAATATTGTTCCTTATCTAAATGTTTATAAAAATGTTTCCCAGTTGCCATTAACTCTTCATCCTCACTTTCCTCGCAATTTAACATCTATTTATAGTCCCTCTGGTTTTAGTAAAACCTTTACTTTATTTTTAAGAGCACCTTCCAATTCATAATAACTATAGTTTTCTTCAAGGAAGTGTTGAAAAGTGTCATATACACTTCTTCTCCATATAGTGTTATCAATCATCGGTTTAATTTTGTCATCTAGCTTCATTAATACATCCTTTAGGTTATCTCCATTAGCAACAGGGAGCCAAGAGCCTTCATTATAGAAATAAAACCCTAATTCCGTACTCAATTTTCCTTCACCATCTGTAATCTCTCTTACTTCATATGTGTGATTCGGATGAGGTGCAACCACTGCCCATATGCCTCTACTATATCTATCTTCCCAACATTGTAAATTCCAATTATGTTTTGATATTAATTCTTGTAGCGCATCCATTCTATTGCCTCCTATTGGATTAATTATGATTTATGCGAAAGTTAATTATGTAATTTTCCATTAAGAAAAGTTGCATAGGATTTATCTAACAAATTAAGCAGTTTCGTTAAATCCTTTTCATTTCGGTAACCAAACATTACTCCCTTGGTAAAATCACAATCTATAACACCGAGGAAAGGTAAAAAAATAATTAATTCGTTAAAATCAACCTTTGTTTCTTCATAATATATATAGTTATCTACCTCGCTCTTA
The DNA here is from genome assembly GCF_001884045.1 of Bacillus mobilis. Classification (GTDB taxonomy): domain Bacteria; phylum Bacillota; class Bacilli; order Bacillales; family Bacillaceae_G; genus Bacillus_A; species Bacillus_A mobilis. Next base: position 102,934 of record NZ_MACF01000055.1, read on the forward strand.
CGAGCATACTCTTTATAAAAAGAATAAAAATCCCGGTGAAATTTTGCTTTTAGTGGTGTAATAGGTATTTGTATACTACTCTCACCTATTGTTAAGCATCTTTGATAGAGTTGTAAGACACTTTTTTTAGTTACAGTAATATTTTTCTTCAAAGTAATTAAAACTATATTTCTATCGATTTCTTCAACATTCCAATATATCAAACTACGATTCATCAATTGGTTACACCTCACTTATTCCTTTTCAGGGTGATTGGAATATTATCGGATTTTTAATAGGACATAACTACTATATTATTACCGTTAATTTGAATATGTTTTAAATTAGCTCCTTTTGGTGCAAGCTCCGGTTTAAAGTTACTTTCTTCAAAAAAATGGACCTTTGTACCTTTCCCGGGTTTCCCGAGAACAAGAGAATTATTTTGACGTTTTTTGATTTTTTTCATTTTGATTCGCTCCTTTTCTACAAATTTCAAATTTAAAACCAATTAACAATTTCCCCTAAATTAATTTAAATCCATCATGCATCTTTATTTTTCCAAAGTAATTATATTCCGCTACTACTATCTCACCACAAATGAACTTCCATGTATCATTATTCAACTTTACAACAAATTGCTCACCTTCTTTTAAACCCTGTATAACTTCACCTTTATTATTATAAATATAGGAGTCTTTTGTTACTTCAACTTTAATTTCTTTTTTCATCTTATTCATATTCCTTTTTACTATAAATAAGGTAAAATGATATATTGTAATTATTAAAACCAAAAACACGATCAGAAAGAGACAACCATTAAGCATAATATTAAATCTTTCCACCGTATCTCCCTCCTTATTTAATATTTCATTAAAAAAGGACACACCTATGGCAGTGGTCTGCGTAGGTGTGTCCTTTTGCAACGTAATATCAATATATTAACTTACGTTAATTATAACACTTTTTATATTCTTACTCAATTTAATTTATATAATCACAGATAATATTTACTCCATCAGACATCTCAAAATACACCCTTTATTTCTAAAATATATTTTTAATCATTCTTTTTCATCTCAAAATCTTTTTGGTTTCCTTTTAGCTTATAATACTTCATGTTAAGACGAATAGATACTATGGAGATTACTATGAACCCTATTACATATAACATGTCTCTCTTTCCCCATTTCTTATTGTTTAGCGAACTTATTATGTAAATATTTCACATGTTTCTTTTCAATATCCTTATCCATAATGTTCGCTCGCAATATTGTTTGGTAGATGTGCTGGACCTCATCATTTGTTAGTTGCGCTTCAGTATATAATTCAATACATTTTTGTAGTTCGTTATAATACAGGACATGTTTATCATTAGATTGAACATTTACTCTTTTTAGACTGCATTTTGGATGGAACGCTGCAATAGAGATGGTCGGCAGTTGTTGTTCCATTACCCATTCAATAGCTTTTATATGTTTATAATTTTGTCGAAATGGATTTTGAAAAGAAGATTTCTTTCTAAAAATACTCTGTGTCCACCTTGCAGATTTCTCATTTCCACAGATCCAACCTTCGTAGTTTTTCGTCTCTATAACAAATACACCGGTTTCCGCGATAACAATATGGTCAATTTGCGTTGTATCACCATACTCAGTATGAATCGTAACATCATGTAACACGCAATACTTTTCTGAATCCAATTTGCTCAATGTACGCTTCACTAATTTTTCTCCAACTTTCGCTTTCCATTTTGGTACATGTTTTTTCACAACAATATTCAATGGAATTAGAATTGCAATGAGAATTAATTCGAATATCAATACTTTCATTGTAAAATCCTCCTTTTCACACTCTTACGTTTTTGCGCATTAGACGATAGATATACGTTTCTAATCCTAAAATAAAATATGAGATACATAAGCCCTTTATCACCATCTCTACAAATCCTAAGGCTAATGAAAGAAGGAGCCCGCCCCTAAACGGAAACGGTCTTGTCACTCTTCGATTTACTGGTTTTTCAATAACCCCAAAATTTGCCCAGGTAGGCAAACGCTTTTCCACATTCTTTACAGTGCCCGTTAATCCGTATTTTAGCGATAAAATGAAACATCCAATTAGTAAATATACGATAGATGAAAAATAGATAGATAGACTTATAACGATAATTGTAAGCAGCCAACCTATTAAAATAGAATTTCGCAAAGCAATATATTCCCGATTTCTTCTCAAAACAAACATTCCTTTCAAAATAAATTAGGGTATTTTTAAATGGAAAATATTTACATTTAAAAATAAGCATGATATGATACGTCTATATTAAATTTTGAAATAGCCTATAAAGGATTGTGATAGATATGTTAAAACTTGTAGTAGATAATACCGTAACAGAAACAGAACCAGAACCAAAAACAGATTCAGCTTTTTCTAACTTTTTCACCTGCAAAGACTGCGTATATTATCTTTCAAAATCAGATTCTTGCAGTCTACAATTAGCAGCTGATTCAAATAATCCCCTTATCCCTTATGAATGTGGGAACTTTGAAGAAACCTATGAAATTGGAACGGAAGATCCATTGAATTCACATATACATCAACGACTTCGTGAAGAAAAAGCGCAAATGTTAGCTGAAAATTATCCAGCACAACCTTCTATTGATCCGATTCATAAAGATGCAATGTGGTATGGAACAATAGATTTTGGTTGTTGGATTGTAAATGACTCAAAAAAACGCTTTACTCTTGCAGAACAAGTTCCTTTTAATAATAACTGCCCAGAAAAATATGCTTCTCCTTTCCCTTTACATGATCACGGAGCAAAAGAAGGCATCAGACACTATATGTGCTGGTATGTGAACGAAAAGGGCATAGGCGAATACCATCTACTTATTGGCGGTGTCATCATGAAAATTGCAGAAGGAGTTAGAAAACTTGGATTCAATGACTAATCACATCTATAAGAAAAGAATGTTAGAACATACAATAGTATTTACCCTGGTACACCTCGTACCAATTCTTATTTCAACCAGCATCATATATTTAGCCATGGAACTTTCTAATTCGGAGTGGCATATTTTGCTTAGTTATGAAGGGATATTTACAATTCTGTTCCTTATAACGAGGTTCCTAGTCTTTCAAACAAAGACAAGTATTCTTTCTATGAAACAATACGAGAAATGGTTTTCCGAGTTAAATATTATTTTAGTTTCCATTTTCCTTGTCAGTTTTGCAGGCATACCAGCTCTACTACAAGTTGTGTTCATTCTACAAATGGCACTCACTTTCTATCTGTTAGAGCGTAGTTGTCTGTATATCGAAAGATTGACAATACATAATCTCTATACAATACAAGAAATCATTTGCGACAAAAAACAACTAAAAATTGATCGAATTATTCCCTATAATGAGGAACACGGAACTCTTACCATTCAAACTAAAGATGAACAATATTTTTTATATAGAGCAGTGTATCTAAGTGGCATATTATCTCCTATAACTAAGGAAACATTTGCGGAATATGAAAGAAGTAACCTAATGGGTAGATAAAAGGTACTGAATTTAGATTCAGTACCTTTTCCATCTTTATATATGGTTCTTTATATATTAGCAAATAGCCATGGAGCGAGTACGGCTAACATACACAGCAAACAAGATCCTGTTATGACACGGTTAGACCAACGATAATACTCAGGCTGTTTCGTACTTTCATGAATCTTTCTTAAACGAATACCTGCAATTAACATAAATGGTGTGAAAATAAGTGCTGTTGCTTTAAACAGGTCTAAAAAATCCGTAAAGATGTTCATAAACGAAAATACATCGGAACTAAATAAGAAGTACACACTTAGTCTCATGGACATCATGCTAATAAATGAGAAAATCATACTCCCAGTCGCCCACTTCATCCATTGACCATTCTTTGTAATTAATGCCATAACCATGACAATAACGCCTAATACGAATGAAATAGAAAAGATATTTACTCCTACTTTAAAAGCCGGTGCATACATACCTTCAATCTTTTGTATGATTGATGAGCCAAATGAATCATCTTTCTCTGTTGCTTTTGCTCGATTGTTTAATCCCTTTTGAAAGGACGACGAAAGTTCGCTCCCTTTTCCTTCATTAAAACTTGGTTTTACAGAAGCTTGAGCCGCTTGTAAGGGTATAAGTAGTAAAATCATTAAAATAAGCGTACATAGGACTCCAATCATCCCTTTTTCTTGTTTCATCACACATCACCCGCTAATTTCGGTTTAACGCTTTTTAATTTGATTTGATTTCCTTCCGCAACATAATAAAGATCTGCTGCATAATAGATATTTGCTTTCGTATATGCTCCCATAATAGCATTCGCAATTTCTTCCTTCTCTACTGCAATGTATGTTTCATTTTCATTGTAAAATTCAATTTCAATTCGATTAATATTATTATTTAGTACTGTGATATGTAACTCTTTTAGGCTATCTAGACGATTTCCTAATCCACATACTAATTTAAATACTTTATTTGCAATTGTTGGTGGTTTAACATAAGTCGTATTAAAATGAAGAGTTTCATCATCTATCACACCATCTTCCTCAACTTCACACGTCATAATGAAAGAATGATTTTGCTTTTCGATTTCTTGTTGACTCAACTTACGATCAATGACATACTTCACGCTTGTTGACAGGTTTTCTATATATTCATCCAGTTCGGTATTTGAAATTTTAACCTCTGAGAATTCCGGAAAAATCATATAAGCATGTACATTTGAGCTACTTTTACTTACACGTAATACCTGAACTTGTTTCTTTTCATAGCGCACCGTTTGTTCTAATTTTTCTACTACATTGTTACTTAGGGAATTAATAATCATTTACATTCACCTTTCAAAATTGTTATTTTTTAAATCATAAATATTTTTACTTCATATAATCCTCATGTTTGGATTTAATCTATTTTAAGCATTGTTATATTGCGGAGAGTTCTCAGTTCTCCTGTTTTAAGATTATAATCACTTAATCTTAAACATTTTAATATTACAATGACGTACAATGTCTCATTATAGTCGAATATTCTTATATGGTGAATCATTCTGTCCCACTCATTTGTACAAAAATAAAAAAATGTTTTATCCTTGTACAAATGAGTGGAAAAATGCTGCATTCATACTATCTATCTATAAAAATACAACTAGGAAATTAATTTATATATTCCCTAGTTGTCTATCGCTCCATTCAACTAATGTATAAGAATACGGTGAATCAATTTGTAATTCTAAATACAACGGTCGATTTTCTGGTAAGATTTCTCCCTCTGTATGAATCCAATAACGCTTGTTATCCGACATATTCAGTACGCGTGTCAGTCCTTGTTCTCGTCTTATTACTTTTGCAGTCCACCCAACCCGATTCATATCTTCTACCTCTGATACTCCTTGTGGAAAAGGTAGATTCTGTTCTGTTTCTAGTGGGATTGGCAACTGTTCTAGTTCCGAAAACATCTCCTCATATTTAAATACTTCCTCTGGTATATCCTCATCGCTCGGAAAAGGAATTTCATATTCTGCTTCAGAAGCAGGAGTATGATGAAATTCTTCAGCATACTCCACTTCTTTTGCAACTTCCTTGTCCTGCTCAAACGCTTTTTCTTCTTCGCCTACATTTATTCGAATAGATGTAGCAACTAAATCGTATATATTGGCTACATCCTTTTCTAAGGTAATCTCTTTCGTTGGAACAGTAACACGTTCTTGTTCCCTACCAATAGGTCTATTTTCTCTCGGACACCAATAAACAGGTCGTTCCACCGGTTCTGGCCCTTTTTCTTTTTTCTTCTCTTCTATCAACATGTTTCTTTTGGTTTTGCAAACTACATAAACCATATAGCAAATTAGTGCGATAAGAAGTTTCGTAAACATGACTTTCCCCTCTCGTTTAACCAAATAAATCAAACTCAAATTGTCCTTCAATTACTTTATTTTTTCGTTTTCCTTTTCCTTTCTTTTGAGAACCATCTACTTCCACAATCAATTCATCCCAGAGTGTAATGTCTTGTTTTTGTACAAGCATACGCTTATCGGCATTCAATGTTGTTAAAGTACGTATGATATCTTCTACATTCCCGTCAATTTCAAGTTTACGTTGCTTTACTACAACGCCAGGAACTTTTTCTTCTTGGATATATTCAACGGCTTTTTGCACAAATTTCGCATCTTCCATATACGATACGTCAAATGTACTCGGTAATGTTTTCACCCAGTTTGTAAATTGGATCTCAATTGATTCAAACACTGGTGTAATTACTTTACCGATATTTGCAAGTACTCGCTTAGATTCTTCCGATGCTGCCTGTGTCCACTCTTCTGTTGAACCTTTTAATTGATTCCCGCTTTTAATATTTTGGATTAATAACGTCTGAAGATCTCCTGTATCACCAAGCATTGCATTCAGTCCATCACTTGTTGCATCACCATTCATTGCTTCAGCAGCTTTATTCTTTTGGGCAATTAATTGCGCCATCTGTTCTTGGAATGTTTCTCGATATCCAAGATAGAAAGTTCTGCATTGCTTTGTTTGACCAATGCGCCAATGTCTTCTTGCAGCCTGATTTAATGTAAATAAGCTGAATGATAATTGGTAGAAAATTAATGTTGGCGTCGCCAGCAAGTCCAATCCTACCTTAACTAATTCTTGTGAACAGATGATAACATTCACACCGCTATTTACTTGCTCTTTTAACCATGCACTGCGCTTTGGCGGAGTAACTGTATTCGTACGAAGTATAGCTACTTTTGCCCCAGGCACTTGCTCTGCAACCTTTTGTAAACGAGGCTGAATGTCTCGTTCTTTCACTGTAGATCCTGTATCAGATACATAAATGATGGTTGGACGGCCTTCAGAGATTTCAGTATGCAATATTTCTTGCAGCTTCTTCTCCTTCGGCTGTATACAATCCTCATCAAATCTGAATTCTTCGTTGGACCAAACTAATTCTCTTTCCGCATTATCTAAGTGATAGTTTGGGTAGTGATTCATATTGTCTGGATACGAATTTCCTGTACGAATATAAGAGAGCCATAGTTTCCCAACATCTGGTGTACCTTTCGCCCCTTCAATCGCCTTCTCAAAAGATTCTTTCATATGCTCATAAGCCTGTTTTTGTTCTTCCGACATATCGACAAGAATCGTAGGTACATTAATTAACTCCACAGGATTTGGCCACACATCTTTTAAGCGCACATTAATGGTTGTATCCATTAAAAATTGGGTAAACACATAAGGTGAAATACCAGGTACGACCTTGGTTTTATCTAAATTACCTTGTGCTCCACGTGAAGCTATATTAGATGTGACCTCACCATCATGGTAATATGTTCTCTCGATATTTCCGTAGGTTTCATTCCATTCCATTAAAGAACTATATTCAAACCCACTTTTCACCATTTTTTGAGGGAACAGACGCCATAACGTATAGAATACGTCGCTTGCGCGCCCACCAAATAATGTACCTGTTCCAGCTACGACTTTCTTACAAACCCTTGCTAAACTTCCTAAAGCAGTTCCTTGTGCTGTTTCACTCTTTAATAGCGATAGGTAAGGTTTTGAAGTAATCTCCACCTTTTCCCCCGCTCCACACCGTACGTGAACCTTTCAGCTCATACGGCGTTCCCTCTAGTTTTATCTAATAGTAATTCTTTCGAGTTTACATAGCTTCCTGAGTTGGTTGATTTTCTCAATTTGTTTTGTGTGCAATCGTAATCTATTAACATACCTTAGTACGGTGCCTTCTAGTGATGCATGGATTAATGTATGGATATCTTTATGAACGATAATAAGATTCTGAAACTCATCTGTTCCACCAAGGAAAGTGGGTTTCTTATGATGACAGTGAACATCTCTAGCTTTAAGCGGTAATCCAGTAATAAAACATTTCCCTTTTTGTGCGGAATATTTGGATAGTCTATTGTCCATATATTCGATGCTTCTATTAGGAAGTCTGGATTTCATCAGCTCGGTAAGTTCTTTGTCCCAATCGAATACTTTTTCATCTGTATAGGGGTTAATGGACTGTGAATAATTTAGATTATTCTTTGTTGTAACCTGTCCTATAGGAAAAAGATATACACCTGCTACCCTGTATGTTTTACGTGTATTTTTGTAAAACTTTAGGTATGCCCCTTTCTCTGGAAGTTCATTGGGCTTGCCATACCATGCAATTTTTTTCAGTCGGTTGTTAAGAGTTCGTAAAACCCTATATTCAATGTCGCTCATATCCTTAACAATGTGAGTAGCATATTGGAAATTATTTTGGACTCCTAATACTACTGAATTGTAAAGATTTGCATTGCCGGCCGAAGGATGCTTTTGTATCTCATAGATTCTTTCTTTTAATTTCGTGATGATTTGTTTTTGTTTGTCATCATCTATATGCGAGAAGAATACCCTTTTGTTTCCCTTGATAGTAGATTTAAATTTATAACCTAAGAAGGAAGAAGACTTCTTTCGAAGATTAATAATTTTTGATTTATTTGGTGAGATTTCAAGCTTTAGTCTTTTATTTAAAAAATCAACTACTGCATGAAACCATTTAACCGCTGAATCGTGAGTGTTAGTCATGATTCTAAAATCATCTGCGTACCTCACTAAGAATCCTTCTTTAAGTTTAGAATTTCTTCTAAGGTTAACGTATTTGGAATAGTTGACGGAGTATTGGTACCTCGTTTCAAAGCATTCCCATTGATCGGCTACCCATTGGTCTAAGTCATTGAGGACAATGTTAGATAGCAGTGGTGAAAGAATTCCACCTTGGGGTACGCCTTTTGTTGGTATACCTTCTCCTTTAATCGGTGCTTTAAGCATTTTGCTAATTACAGCGATTACTCGTTTGTCTCTTATGCCAATATTCCAGACTTGTTTAAGAAGAATGGAGTGATTTACATTATCAAAGAAACCTTTTATATCAATATCAACCGTGTAGTGATATTTGTTGATATTTACTAATGTTTGAACTCTTGCAACCGCATGTCGTGTAGTACGTGTTGGCCTAAAACCATAAGAATGATTGTAGAATTTCCCTTCGCATATTGGTTCCAGAACGTTCAGGAACATTTGTTGGACGATTCTGTCTTGTATGCAAGGAATACCTAAAGGTCTTTTCCCTTTTGAGTAATTTTTATCTATCCATACACGTCTAACCGATTTTGGTTTGTAGTTTAACACTAGTTCTCTCATATAATGAATGAACTCATCTTGATTAGTATTAGCAAGATCCAAAATTGTTTTGTCATCAGTACCCGGGGTTTTTGAACCGGTGTTTGATTTAACTTGCCGATATGCTAATAAAATATTTTCATCCGAAATGACAATCTCTAGTAGGTTCTTGAAATTCTTAGTACCCTCACGACTTCTTTGGAATAAATCATTCTGTATTCCTGTGAAATCGTAGTATTGTTTATGTCGATTTGCTATCGCGCTCATTGGTGTAGAAATCAGCTCCTCTAAGTGATTTCCAACTCACCTTCTTACCCGAAATATGAGCTACAACTCTAACTCGAATTTCTATTGGTAAAACTAGACTTGGGCCTATCCCTCCACTATGTTTCCATAGCTTCAACGGTACTGTGACCCTACTTTCACAACCATAAACACATTTCGATTCGTTATTGAATCTTATAGTGAACTTCCCACTGATAGGTGTTTGGTATAGAAGTTGGCTGCTTACCACGTTCCAATATACCTAGCTTTACATATACCCTTAGATGGCTGCTTTACACCTGTGAGCCTTATAGTCTCTTTGTTGACTATGCCGATTTTCATAACGAATAATCTTACTCATCGGTATCTCACACTACATAAGTAGCAAGAAAGGTTTCCCATTCTTTAGTCCTATAGGCGCGTACATTCGCAGTCTTCGTCAGTTCCCCATGGAACATTCTCATCATAGGTATTTTATAGCGTCCCGGCCTATCTCTAACCATACCCTCTCTGTAAGAGTGGCTTTAGAATTAGATTCAGCCGACTTCACCTAGTTTCATACATAACGCAATGTATCTCTATCAAGATAAATGCATGTAGGAGTATTAGACTGTCAGTTTCAGCTCAACATGACGGCTTTCATTCCTGACATCGGTATATCAGTTGTACCTAAAATACTTTTAGGCCACCTATTTCGTATCAATTAAGCGACACTTATAAGGTAACGTGTCACACATTCGTGAACTTCATCAACGATAAGAGCATCAAAGAAGTGTTTCATTTTTCTACGAATATACTCAACAGTAGCTACCTTTCGATATGCTCTTCCTGATTGTTTCGCATCATATGGCTTCACACGATTCTCTAGCTCTAGTTGTTTTTGCAGCGGTTTATTTCCCTCTTTTATTGCTTGTACTAATTTATTTTCATATTTGGTCCAATCTTTAAAACTCGCATATTTCGTTTTTACTTTTGGACTCCAAATGTTTGAATTACAATCAGCACATACACTATTTTTATTTGTTTTCGAATCTAAGTCACTTGCTGTAAAATCTTTATACTGGCAGACTTCTTTCTGTTCACCATTAGCTTGTTGAACTATAATAGAAGACGTTTTTTTACGTAACTTAGCACCACAATCTGGACAATAGTATCCATTCTTATAATATCTTTGCACCTCTTCCTCCGATTTCTTGGAAAGTGCAATTTGCTTATAAGGTAATGGCATCTGTTTAATAGAATCCCCTCGCATTGTAGTAAAACTAATGACAAAGAAGGTTGGCTTTTCTGGTTTTGGTCTTCCTGCCTGGATCCAAGATTGATGAATGCGAATTAAATCCTCTGTACGTTTAATCAGATGTACATCTGCGTCTGGTATTAAGTGTCGTATTTCTTCTTTTGCCCACTTCTCAGTTAGAGTCGGTGGCACAAATACGCAGGTACGATATCCTTTTTGTCCTGTCAAATGGAAATATCCATCTACTGTCGCTGTCATAATTGCACTTTTTCCGCTCGACATTTCCCCCTGTATAATGATCCCTTTTTGTACTTGTAATGCTTTTGCTGCACCTGTTGCTACATGTGCCTGTACAGGGAATAATGGTCTTTGGTATGTATCAAAATGAGATAATGCCTGTTCTTTCATCGGTTGATGTAAAGGCTCATCTAATTTTGTTACTTTATCAAGCATGACAGGCGAATATTCCAATAGATATTCATTTAAATCATTAATTTCATTGATCTTTTCACCTGTACCCTCTTGCGGGAATTGACATTTTCCAGTACGTATCATTTCTGATAAAAACTCTTTACAATCCTCCTCTTTTAACGCTACCTGCGCAATAGATAGAGAAGTAAATTCATTTCTATCAAAATACACATTTAATGGTTGTAACAAATTTCTTGTTAACATCTCTTCATAAATTGGTTTCGCCCATTCTTCTAAAATTGGGAGACCATATGGAGGAGCCATTAAGAAATCTCTTACTTGCATTTCTGGTGCTTCATCAATTGCCACAATATACTTTTCTTCTAATTCTTTAGAAAACGCAATAATTGCCTTTTTTCTATTTACTGTTTGTGTATTTATAAACTCAAATTGCCCTTTCGAATTTACATTCATTTTTTTGCCTAATACATAATGTAATTCTTCTTTTTGCCCCTCTCCAAAATACAAACGACTAGTACCCATTGATATGGCTGCTCTGAATGACTTTAATGTACTGTCATTCGCACCTAACACTGCAAATTGCATTTGGTTGTTATGATTAACTGCCATAGCAAAGCAGAAAGCTGAATGTGAAGCAGTGCCTGTCTCCAATTGCAACATCGCTGGTGTTTGTTCCTGGTCAAATGTATCTTGTTGAATTATTTCTTGTAACATAAGTTTCCCTCCTAAAATAAAAAACGCATCTTATTCGATACGTTTCATGTCCTACTCATTCAATTTATTGGTTAAAAATCTATAAACTGTTTCCACTCTGGTAATGATTGTTCAGCCGCATGGAGCATATCACTGGCACCTTGAAAAACAGAGAATTGCTCTAATACTTCCAAAGATGTACCTGCACCTAATTGAGAAGCACATAAACAAATAACTGTAAGTACAATAGCAATACGAAATATACGATTGCTAAACTCCCATACAATGTATAGTGCTCCTATCCCTAACAGTACAGACATATCTCTCTTCCTTTCCTAGACAAGTTCTTTGACTTCACCAGTTGGTGTTGCGATGATAAATTTCGCGCGGCGTTTTTGTAATACAACTTCTTTCGTTGTTGTTTCCAGTTTCTCGAATGAAGTTTCAAAAAACACATTTTCAGAACCACGAACAGCATGGAGTGTATCACCTTCACCAAGCAATCCATCTGCCACACCCGTTATCAGCAATAGTCCTAATTGTCCAGAAGCAATTGGCATCTTTGCTCTCTCTGCAGCTGTTTTCTCAGCTTGAAGTGAGTAACCATTTCCTCTATTTAAGCGTTTCTTTAATGTTAAGATCCCCTCTGATTTACCTACACCTTCATAAGCATCTTTATAATCTACGCGAGATGTGAAAATTAATTTATTTTGATTTCGTAATGTAGGTATAGTCCAACTTTTACGATTCACCATTTGCGCTAATGTATTTACATGTTCTCTAACAAAATCTAGTTCTGACATATTCTCACAAAAATTAGCGAATCGATCGTTAAAATATGTATCATTTTTCGTAGCTGCACGCTTACGGCCAATAAAGACACATTGTTTAAATTGCTCAAATTCTTCATTTTCATCACCAAAACGCATTAACCCGATTTCCTCGTAATTCTTAGCTAAAAAGTAGCTAATTTCATCTCGAGCAAAACGATCGTATGGAATGACATACACCATAATGCCACCGTCTTGTAAATAATGGTGTGCACGCTTTAAGAAGTTAAACTCCATTTTCTCTGATTTCTTTTTTTCTGTCCGAAGCTCTGTATTATACGGTGGGTTTAAAAAGATAAGTGGAAAATAGTCATGACTAATCATCATACTTTCAAAGCTAGAGCGTATTACTACGTCTAATTGCTCTTTTGCTTTGTTATATCGATTTGCATCTAATTCCACACCATATGTATCAAGTTGTATACCAACTTGTTTCACCGCATCTGCAAAACTTCGTAAAATTGTACCTTCTCCACAACATGGATCAAAGCAAGCATAAGCTCGCTCTGATTCCATTTGTAATAACTGTATTAAATGATTCCCTTCTGTTAGTGGTGTTGGATAAAATCCCGCCGCTAAATCATTTCCTAAAATTGTCGATAGGTAAGTCTTTGAGGTTATCTCCAACTTTTCCCCCGATCCGCACGGTACGTGCCACT
>NZ_MACF01000056.1 GCF_001884045.1 Bacillus mobilis
ATGAAGTGAAACCTGTGAAACTGGAACGATTTCAATGTCATTTATATGGGCAATTAATTGGTTTGTGTTTGGTAGCTAGCATTACATATCGAATGAGAAGACTTATATGGGAGAAAAAACAAAAAGAGGTGAGTGAGTATAAGTGTACATATATCGTCAAAATTTACTTCTCTAGTATACACGACGTGCTTTTCACAACCTTTCAACATCCTGTATCAGTGCTAACCAGGCTCTTTCAGGATCTTGTCAAAAACGGAAGAAAAGCATGAAGGTATAAGTGTCGTACACCGTTCGATATCCTTAGTATCACTCAAGAATGTACGAAAAGACTTCACAAAGCCGTATAAAAAATACGAAAT
>NZ_MACF01000057.1 GCF_001884045.1 Bacillus mobilis
AGGCTTCACTTCTGGTTTAGTCTCAGGTTTTTCCTCAGGCTTCACTTCTGGTTTAGTCTCAGGTTTTTTCTTTTCTACTACATTAATAGAGTTATAAAGGAACTGACTATATGCTTCACGTGTTACATGCATTTGTGGTGAATACATATTACCTCCTGTACCAATTGTAACTCCATTTTCTTCTAATGCACTGATTGCACCATAAGCCCAAGAATTTGTATCAACATCTGCAAATTTTGTTGTTTTCGTACCCTTAAATTTAAAAGCATTTGTAAGTACTTGTGCCATTTGCTCACGAGTTAAAATATCATCTGGGCCATATTTCCCATCACCAAATCCACTCACAAGTCCAGCTTTAGCAAGTGCTAAGATTTCTTTCTCAAACATATGTCCTTTAATATCAGTAAATGGATTTTTGAAACCAGCATCTGCATCCGCTGGTTTTACGTATGTATAAATCATACGTGCTACTTGTCCACGAGTTACATTGTCACCAAAACCAAAGACATTATTTCCATACCCTTGCACTACTTTACGGTTTGTTAAATCGTAAATTGCCTTCGTTGACCAATGATTTGCTGGAACATCATTATATTTTAATGAATCTGTATTATCAGCTGCACTAACTGAAGCTCCTGTGCCTAAAACTGCTGTCCCCATAATAGTCAATGCTGTTGCTGTAGTTAATAATTTCTTTTTCATAATTTATTTCCTCCTTTTTAATTCCATTATTCTAATATACAATCATTGCGTAAAACCAGCAATGCATTCATCTATTTCAATGATATTAGAATTAATGGTATAACACCCCCTAGCACTGAAATAGCTGCCGGCAAACAATAGTACATACGAGTTACCTTCCACCCATCTGTCACTAGCGAGATATTCATTTTTTTAAACTTAATACTGTGATATCCGGTTATTGTTTTAAATCGTATAAAAGATTTGAAAAGCAATAACAAAGTAATAAATCCTGTCAAAATTGATGAGCACATGAAAATTGCAATATGCACCATTAATGCTGTATATAATACGCCTTCCTCTGGGCTAATTAGGAAATAAAACAAAGATGCAACAATAATCATCTTCGTGTCACCAGGAGAAAAACGAATTAGTTTCATATTCTCTCGCAATATCCCTACAACTAGTGAAACGCAAACTACACACATTAGATCTAATAATTTTATATGTGTTATTACGCCCAGACAGATACAAAGAACTAAAAATATAAGATGCCAGTAACCTTTAGTTTTTAAGTACAGAAAATCTGTATAAATGTTAAAGAGCATATATGTAATAAACAGCGAAACTATGAGTAGACTCATGTACCAACCCCCAACTACTCAACATTAATATTAGGTATTTATAACTATATAAAAATTTATTTATTAGTTATATATAACTAATAATGTTCCTTTAGGAACATTATAGCATATTTAAAATTAATGTACACATTTTTTACAAATAAAATTTATTAATATAAAAAAGAACTGGAATATAGGTGTTAGTAAGGACTATCAACCTATATTCCAATTCTTTTTTTATAAATATTAAATTAAATTCACTATATTTCACTTCTTAAAAATTCTATTAAACAGAGAAGTTTTCCTCTCCTTCTTATAGTACTTATTACCTATAATTTCTTTTGTTATAATATCCATACTATCTACAAATTCTTCATCTATATCTTTATGCTCAAATGGAATCCTACCATCATATAGACAGTTATATGTAATTACGGGATCTATATGTGGAATATTTATAACCCCTTCTAATCCTAGAGAATTACATAAACCTTTACCATCTACCCCTTTATTCATCTTATTAAAGATAAAATATATTGGATGGCCTTCCTGCTTTAATTTTACAAAATTCATTACTCTATCTATTTCCTTGGCGATTAAATAAGGTTGAGGATCTATTATAATAAATATATAATCCATATAGCTAAATGCATCTAGTGGTACATTCCCCCCAAAGTCTACAATATTAATTGCCTTTTTCTCAAAATGTATTTGTTTTATTAATTCATTAATTCCCCACTCACCAATTTTACTTTTTCTAGTATCAGCTACATTCCAATAAATATCAAAGACCTTATTATTAAACTCCTTGTTTCCAATTTCATTTTGTTTAATCATGTGAGGAATTGACATGAATTGATTATCCTCTTCTTCGTGTTCATGTAGTAACAATGTATCAAAAAAATACGGATTTATTGGTGGTTCTACTATAGAAATTGCTAGATCATAATCACTCATTGCCATTGCAAGATTCATAGACACAAAACTACTACCTGATTTCGAACTTAAACCGCATATTGCTATATTTTTATTTGCAACGGATACTACCTCGGTTTTTGTTTCATAAATCTTTTTCTCTATAACCTGCTTTTTTGTAAGTATCTTGGTTTTTATCTTTTCATTAGAAGTAGAAAATTCATTTCCTACTTCATAATGCCATCTAACAACATCAGCATATGTTGTATTCCTCTTAATATGCTTTTCTATTAAAGGGGTGAAGTTTTCTCGCTCCTTCCCTTTTTCATCTATAGTTTCAGTCGATAACGGTATTACATCTGTAATGCCCATACTCACAACAGCAGCTACCGTTTTATCCCCTGGCTCTTTATCTATCGCTAATAATACAATTCTTATAGATGGCTTACTAGCACGAATAGATTTAATTCCAGTTATCAAACTAGCACTATCTGTAACCCCTATATCAATTAAAAGTAGCTTTAACGAAACCTGAGCTGCTGAAAAACAAGCTTGCTTAAAACTATCTTCTTCAAATTCACCAATTTTTATAAAAGCAGCCTCTCTTTCGAGAGCAGCTTTTATCTCTTCAACAAATTTAGGACGTGCTATAATACCATCCATCCTTACACACTACCTTTCTACAAATGAATTTCATAATGCTCACATTTCCAACCCGTATCAGTTTTAATCCACTCAGCCTTTACACTAATAGCTTGTACATAAATGGATTGAATAACATCCGTACCTACATCATATGTAGTCCTATATGTTGCATAAGATGTAATCTTAGTTTTTTCACTATTTTTCGCTATTGCCCTAAGCTCTTGGATGTCTGTTTGCTTAACCTTTAAATCTTCTTGCTTTCTTTCTTTTATACTTAAAAAATTCTTTTTAGCTTCACCAATCAAATACTTTTCAAATTCCTCGGATTTACCTTCAGACATCTCTTTAATAAATCCATTCATTTCTGTTTTTACCTCTTCTTCTGAATGGAATTTCGCAATTTCATTTTTTAATTGTCGATTTTCTCCATAAGTATATATAAATAAATAAGAAACCGTCATAAATAATATGACTGCCACGCTTATAATCACTCTACTTTTCAAATTGTCCCTCTCCTTTTAGATACTTAACGAACAATTCGTCCACCACCGTAATATTGTCTATTCCAATATCCTTCAAATACATTATCAATTTTTATACCCGAACTGTTTGAGTTAATCATTTTCCCATTTCCAATGTACATTCCAACGTGTGTGACTTTTGGCCCTACGTATGTTCCATAGAAAAATACAAGATCCCCAGGCTGTAATTGTTCTTTACTTACTCTTGCTGTGGCATTATATTGTTCTTGCGCTGTACGTGGAAGATTTATCCCAGCTGCCTGTCTAAAATTCCACTGCATTAAACCACTACAATCAAAACCTTGTGCTGGATTGGCACCTGCCCAAACGTAAGGTCTACCAAGGAATTGTGCCATAGATGTATATACTTTATTAGCATCAAACTTTTGTCCGCCACTTCCATCTAAAACTATACCTCCACCTTGATTTCCAGCTTCACAATTCATCGTTAGTCCACCCAATGAATTTGCTATTTGTGTAGTTACAGGTACCCAATCTTTATTCATTCCCTGTGGGTCATTGCTTGCCCCCACTGGAGCATATTTAGCACCTATTTTTGGAATTGTTGTTAACCCCTGTGATATGTATAGTTTATATAAGTTCTTCGCCATAAAATCTAGTCCCTCATGTAAAGTAGAAAAAGTCCATAGTCCTCCACTTCCCATAATTCCTCCAGGATTATTTTTCTCTCGAACCGCCCTTGATGTTCCTCTTCCGGTTTCGTGAAATGCGATTGAAATAAAAATAACTGGATCAATCTTATGTTTTTCCGCTATGCTTATAAAATCATCTGTCATCCCTTTAAATTTCCCCGCTTTATCCATCTGTTGACGAATTAATTCCTTATTTAAAGTACCGCTTGGTGTACACACCGCTCCTGTTCCTGTACCTGCATCGGGAAACATCTGCTGTATTGTTCCTGCTTCAATCAGCTTTTTAACATATTCTTTCTGATCCTTTGTAAACTTAGCATCATCCATCGCCTCATCTAATGTTACAGAGGAACTTATTACACGTTTTCCAGGCATATCGCTAATCTTCTTTATATTGTTACTTATACTATTTCCTGAAAGATTAAATTTCGCAAAAAAATCTTGAACTGCCTTTTTCCCTTTAATTTCTTTACTAGATGTAACTATTTCTTGCGTTTGTTTCTCTTCACATTGGCCAGTTTCTTTGTTTGTTTTAATACATTTTTCTTCTGTTTTATATTCTTCATATTTAAGCTTTATAAAATGATAGGCTGAATCATGAGGATCTTTTCCATCTAAATGATTTTCGTACTTGACCATATCAAATGCGACCAGTTCTACCCAATTAATCTGTAAGTTAGTTGCTACCTCTATATATTTTTTAATGGTGTCCTCTTTTCCACCTGGAGTTGAAGATGTTAGTAAAAGAAAAGGGCCTAATAACACTAAAACAATCCCAGTTATCAAGACCATCAAAATTGGTTTCCAATAATCTTTTAAAAGTAAAGCTGCCTTTAAGTAAATCACCGTTTCACCTTCTAAAACGTTCTAAAAAGAACATAGAGTAGTAATATTTACCTAATAAAATAAACTCTACGTTCTTTTAAGAACAAATATATTTATATTTCACCTTAATTCTATTAACGGCCTCCAGCCTCACCAAACATAATTAATTCTTCTGGAGAAATATCTATTTTTAAATGCATTCGTCTATTACCAGCAATAAATAGAGCTTCTCCCCTATTCCCTTCTGATAATGTATGTATTTCTCTTTCTGATAAAGTCATTAATTTTTCTAATGCTTCAATATCTTTTTCACCTTGTCCTAGTAAAATTTTATATACAGGGTTATTTAGTAAGGCTTGTCCATATCGCTTTACAGCTGGATCTAAGAAATCTACTAAATCCTGTGTTATTACCATTAAACCGCCTTCATATTTACGAATACGTTTTGAGGTATTTCGTAAAAACTTAATTGTTTCTGGGACTTCAGGATCAATTAATAAGTAACATTCATCCACACCAAGTAAAACCTTTTCTTTTCTATTTTTTGAAACCTCATTCCAGGCCCAACCTAAAACATTATAAAATTGTGCCCTTCTAATCTCATCATTCGCCTCTAGTAAGTTCTTAATATTTAATACAACAAAATCTGATTTAGGATTAATTGTAGTCGGTCCACTCCATAAAAATGAATCTGCTCCTACCGCTGCTGATCTTAATAAAATAGATAGATCAAGCCAATCCTTGCTATTTGCACCCGTTAGAGAAACGTTGGATAAGTCTCCCCATTTTTTTGTAAGTTCCTCCACATTTTCCTTCGATAAATCTAATAGTATAAAGTATAAATCTTTTAATGTTGGATACTGTTCATTAGGTATGTCTTGTGGATTAGTAGCCCAATTAATACCTTTTGAGTTATACAATGCTTCTAAGGCTACTTCCAATAAACTCATATCTCTTCTACTTATATTACCTAAATATAGTTTGAAAAATGTTCGTAAGAATTGAAAGTGATACGCTAATGGGCCACTATTATTTCCTTCAACTTCTTCATATAACTTTTCTTTTTCATCTTTATCATCTAATGGGACATCTCTTATCTGTAGGGGGTTTATTCGACTTTCTTGTGATCCCCCACAATCAATAGCATCCCCATCCATATTTCTTGCTAAATCACCATATTCATCTTCTGGGTCTATAATGATAATTTTTGTTCCACGACCATACTCACCACGTAAAATCTTTTTAACAGCTGTACTCTTTCCTACACCTGGGCGGCCGATAACAGTTAGATTTGAGTTTGTTCTACTTTCTCGCCTAGTCCAGAAATCACAAAGAATAATCCCTCCACCTTTATCAGTACCTAATAAAATACCTTCACCGTCATTAAGACCTGAATATACAAATGGGAAGCCTGCTGCTACGGACTCAGCTGGCATATTTCTAGCTCCTATATCTTTAATTCGATTTTCCATCATCCCCCATGGGCCTACAGTTCTTAATCCTTCTTCTTGTAGAAACATCGGTGTTCTTGCCCTTAACCCTGCTGCTGCAAGCATACTTTCTACTCTTCGGCATCTCGTATTTAATTCATCTAAATCTTCAGCTGATACTAAAAGTACCACCGTCATTAACATTACTTTTTGCTGTTCTCTATCAATCTTTTTTAAAATTGCCTTTGCATCATCATATTGATCCTGGGCCCTTTCTCTTGAAACTGGATTTCCCATATTTTCAATTTTGGCTCCAAGTTCACCCATAGAAACACGAATTTCATTTACTAAATCATATGGGTCAATAGGTTCCGTATGCATTGAAGTTACTACACCAGGAATATTTGCAATTCGACTTAGCCATGCTTCCCCTACACGTTGAGGATAATCAGTTATAACAAGTACACGTTGAAATCTATCCCCATAGTTTAATTGTTTAGGCTGAAAATTTATAACACTAGGTGTAATTACATCTAAGAATCCTGACAATTGATTTTTGCCAGCAATCTTTTTCTTCTTTTCTTTTACCTTCGCCATATTTTATGCTCCCTCATTTTCCTCATCATTTACAGTATCATTACCATTATAAAAAGCTTGTATAAATGGGCCATTATCTATCGGCGCTCTTTCCACTGAAGATTGTGCTGAATTTCCAAATAAGAATTGTAAATCACGAATCATTTGATCATCACATACTTGTCCGGATAAACTTGCTCCTTTAAGTTCTTGTGCAATTTCATTACATGTTCTACGTAACTGATCCTGATCCATATCATCTTTGTTATTTCGGCTTGATATTATGATATAAAATTGACGTTCTACCGCCTCACCACCACTAGACATCATAATTGCACGCTTGATATCCTGTTCTATAATTTTTCTTTTAACTGGAGTTTCTTCATTTGCCTTTTTCTCTTGTAGTCTATAGATATAACCATCTAAATCAACTGGTCTAGCAATAGTTAATGTTTGTTGACCACGAGTTATCCCGTTATAAACTTCAGTTAAACTTTTAATTTTTCTTCGTTGTTCCTTCTTTGATAATAAATCCATATTTAAAGGCTGAACTTTTATAAACCCTACAATCGAACCGTTTTTCAAATGAAGCAATTCATTGTTAATATCCATCACGGGCATCCACTGTTGAGCAACTGCTTTGTTTTTTTGAGTTGCAACTTGCTCCGGTGAAAGATTTTTTTTAGATTTACTCTTAAAAAGACTCATTAATCTCTTTCTCTCCCTTCACCAAAAACGTAATAAAATCGTTTAGGTCTCGCATTGAACTGCCTCATCATTTTTAAAATATCTAGTAAGTTCACGCCAGTACGTGGATTTTGAACCGATATACCATATCCTATACCTGCACACATTACAGCTAGGAATATCCTAACAATTATAGGAATTCCGAAAACTCCTAATAACAGTAAAAGCATAAATCCAACTATTGCACCTGCTAAGGTGACGAAAATTTCTCGCCACCCAAAACCAGGTATTAATTCAAATCGTGCTTTAATGTTTTTAGGGATTAAATACGGATTCTCAAACTCTCTATCTTCCATAGATATTAAGCTCCCTTCGTCATTGCTTTTCTCATTATAACTGCTGTAGCTGCCTGCTGAGCTACGCCTGTTGCCATTCTCCCTGTTCCTGTACTATGAACCCAATTTTGAAGGGTTTTCGGTACTTTGATTGCCACCCAAAGAATCCCCAAGAATAGGAATAACGACATAATCGGAAAATCTTTGTATACCATTGTTTTTAAAGCCTCAAAACTAAGTTTTAACATAAATAGCTGTGAAGCCTGGGCTAATGATATCGCTAAAACATCTTTCCACCAAGCTGAATACATCCCTGAATTTGTAACCAATCCAGTAGCCAAAAGTGGCCCCGCTACAGCTGCATAAGCTAATTCAGCTGCTCTAATAGATGTTTGTATAAGAACAATAATAATGGCTACAACAGCCACAATAACCGATAATAATACAAATAGAGGTATAACAGATGTTGATTTTGCAATTAAATCCAGTGTTTGCTTTATTTCACTAGTACTCTTGTCCCATTTGGCTCCAGGTAATTTAGCTACATCAACAGCCATCTGTGTACCAAATTTATATACATAAGATACAATCCAAGGCATCGTACAAATAACTGCTACCGCTTGACCAGAACCTTTTATAAGTGCCATAGGATCTGCTCCACTATCCCCATTCATTCTAAGTATATAAGTGTATATAGCTTGGAATGCAACAACAACTACAACCCAGGATAGAGCAATAACTTGCGTATAGATTATGGCCTGTTTTACAATATCTAGTTCTAATACATAAACAGATACGCCAGCAATTTCGGCAATTATTTTTAAGAAAAATTCAATTGCTCCATTAATCCAACTGTTAAATATCTTATCTAATATGAATCCCATGTTTTTTAACCTTCTTCTTAGTTATAGTAACTAGCCCACCATTTAATTAACCCTACAGCCGATACACCAATTGCTGTTGCAATTAAAATCTGTTTAGTACGTTTATTTGCATGTGCAATATCAGCTGGATCATTATCAGACATTTGCTTTTTAAACTGTTGCCAAGCAACCATACAACCACCCGCAATAGGAACTAATGCGATAAGCCATGTTGTAGCATCACCAATCATTTTTTTAGTACCAGAATAAATCTTTGGCTCATCAGCCGCATATGCTGAAGTATCAATTACAAACAGTGCTGCAAACAATACATATGGTAATGCAAAAGCTAAATAATGCTTAAAACTAATTTTTTTCTTTTTACCTTTATTCATTTTTAAATCTTTATTTTCTTCCATTCCCTAATCCTCCTAAATAATGTCCATATAGCTTTCTTTTTGTTCAGCTACATCTATTGGTTCATTTGTAATTTCCATTGTTGCTTCAAATTCTTCTGTCTCAGCAGTTTCTTCTAAATCATTTGTCTCATTAGCTTTTTCGATTGCTTCAAGTTCTCCTTCCCATTGTGCTTTAAATGGATCAAATACATCAAATCTAATATCTTTCTTCTCCAAATCACCCCTTTCAATGGGTATAAATTTAATAGGATACTTCGAAATATCAGGAGTAGGGACTCTTGTAGCATATTGACGTTGCCTAATAACAATCGCTTCAAAATCTGGAAATCTCATTACTTCATCAGGTGTTAACAGTTCACGTTTTGATAGATTCTGTGAATAACTAGCAGAAAAGTCTTTCGTTCTAGTAGTAGCTGAATAGCCATCAGTTGCAACTGTGTATGTTCCTAATTTTTTACTAATAACTTCTGCTGTTTCATTATCACCAGTCAACAAGTATAACCAGACTCTACAGTTTCCGGTTATTGTATTAGCCAATTTCCCATACTTTTCTTTAATTTGATCCAATCCCTGAACAACAATGTTATATCTAACTCCCCTACTCCTTGAAACAGTAATTTTAGTGTCAAAATCTGAAATTCTCGGCATATTACCAAACTCATCAAGTAAACAGCTAGTTCTTATTGCAATTCGTCCCTCTGGTCTAGAATTTGCCAAATTAACCAACTCAAAATACGTTTGATCTATATATAACGTTGCTAAGAAATGTCGAGTCTTAACTTCGTCAGGGATAATAAGGAATGTTGCTGTTTTCTTTTCACCAGGTTGTTTTAAATCGTGATCTTGAAAACTAGTCATATATGCAATTGAAGGATCTGCAAATAATCTTAAATCTGCTGCAACAGATGCAAAGAAGCTACCACGCATTTTTTCAGGAGCCATACCAGCTGTAGCAAATGCTAATTTTGCAAGGTGGCCTCGTTCTAACGATTCAATCAATTCCAATAAGGGAACATATTCCTCCATCATCCCATCGCCAATTTCACGTTTCTTAACTACCCCATACTCAACTAGCAATTGAAACACACTAGCCATATGCTTTTGACTATCTTTCTTTGATTCTATGGCTATATATAAAATCAATGCGGCAATAACACTTTCGGCTCCAGTAGCCCAAACAGGGTCGCCCGTACGCTCTTTTTGA
Organism: Bacillus mobilis; assembly: GCF_001884045.1. GTDB lineage: Bacteria > Bacillota > Bacilli > Bacillales > Bacillaceae_G > Bacillus_A > Bacillus_A mobilis. Next base: position 10,378 of record NZ_MACF01000057.1, read on the forward strand.
TATACGATCATGTTTGCTATATTCCATGCTGCTTCAGAAGCTTTCGATTCATCATCTTCCTTTAAAGCATCTACAACAGCTTTTATTGGATTCCAATGATGTGTACTAGCCTTAGGTTTACGGAAATCCAACATTATTACTTCGTAACCCTGTTCTTCCAAGAATTTCTTGGTTGCTGCATATAATTCACCCTTTGGATCTGTTAAAATCATACTTTCGCCAGCTTTTGCTAACGTCCATATTGCAGGATAAATAATTCTTCGTGTTTTACCTGAACCAGTTGTACCGATAATTAATGTATGTTCATCTTCCGATACAAGCCATACTTTTTTCTTTTTTAAATCAGCCCCCAGGACTATACCAGCTGTTTTTATAGGTTCTTTTTCATATTTCCAAACACTATTATTAGCATCTCTCTCTTTTTCAGTTTGCCACCTACTTGTCCCAAATTGCCCACCACCGGATGCCTCTGGACCGCCAATACCATTCTTCATTTTATTTTTTATGCCTCTATTTTCTTTCCAGATAATCAAAACAATAGCTGTGGCAACAAAGCCCTGTAATATTAAATAAAATGTTCCATAAGATTGCTTCAAAATTACCCATGGGTATATAACGGAAAATGTAGTTAAATTATTAATAACAATTTGAAGATCAATTCCCTTAAATAAAAGGTCTAAATTATATACAATCTTTGGTAAGATTAGTAAATCAGCTAAAATCACAAAAACAACTAAAAATATTCGGAATTTCAACCTCTCTCTTCCCTTTCTTGTCTTTGTTTTTGTTCTTGTTCTTTTGCTCTCATCATTCTTTTTCTTGCATATTCCATTTCTTTTTCTGATTTCATACGCTCTTTTTCTAACTCATTCCAGAATGACTTCCATATCTTATTAATTGAAGCGTTCGGATTCTTGAATGATGGCATTTTATAAATATATGGAGCTTTAACATTTAAAGTCTCATTTAATTGTTTATAACTCTCTTTATTTACATAGGTTGCTTTTCCCCATCTTTGATTTTCCTCGTTAAGAGCTCCTACTTGTTCAATTATTTTTTCGATTTTTTCGGGTGGAGCATTACTTTTCACCCGTCTATTCCATTCAAGTACGGTATCTTTAACCTTTTCTTCTGACATGCCTGTAGCAAATAGAACCTTACTGTAATCCCGAATAGTTTTTTCGGTCATATCCTGTACTCTTAAAGGTCTTTTTAAGTATTCAATGTCGTTTGTTCTTTTTTCATATTTTTTTATTACCTTAGTAACTAAACTTTGAGGTAACTTTCTTTTTTTAGCCCAAACATTTATTTTTTCTTTAAATAACGAATTGTCAGATGCCACGCCTCTTAAAATCCTTGCATAGACCTCGGTTAAATGTTCTCTATCTGGCACTTCCATTTTTTCGACTACAATATTTTCTAACTGCAATAAAGTTTCATCAGCTTTTTGTTCGTCAAACTCTAATTCTTGAAAAGTCTTGAATGGGTATTTAAAATCTTCTGGTTTAACACCTATATTTCCTAATACTTTATCCCATGTATTCTTACGTAAAAAATTAGATCCTTCTTCGATTTTTTCATTAATCGCATACAAATCTACTCCTGCTATTTCATTAGAACGAATCCACTTTGAAACAACATCAATTCTTTTACTCTCAGAAACTTCACTTTGCTTTAGGGCAACACTCATGCAAAACGCTGTCCATCCAGCTGCCGCTTCATCCCTGCATATACCTTGCGAAAATGTTTCAATCATTTTATCCACATCTTCTTTTGAAACTTCACTGCGTTCTACTAATTTATATGGATAATCCACAGATACATCTGTTATTTCCTCAATCTTGCTAAAATCTTTTTTCGATACAAAGTTAGAGTTCGCTTTTTTTTCGATCTTATTTAAAACTTTTTCAATCCCATCTAAAACGTCATCGTATCTATTTAACTTGGATATAATTTCATTATTTGTCCAACCTGCTAATTTTAGTATTTCAGCTCCAGTTTTAATGTCTTTTTCATCAATAGTTTTAATATCTTCTTTTGATGAATTAGCAATACTTTTGCTAATTTCTTTTTCACTAACCCCCAAATCCGCTTTCTCCGACCAGGTTTCAAAAACCCTTTTGATTTCATTTTCCGAAAAGGATAGATGTTTTAATAATGCTGCACTTTTTTTAGTCACATCATAACTAAGATCTTGTTTCGGTTTACCATTAGCTTTTATAAATTGCATTTGTGCCTTCATCGCTTTTTCTTGGTCAACTTTTGGTAGAAAATTAATCCTTGTCTCTAATGCACCCTTTAAAAGAACCTGCGAAACTCTTTTTTGAATGTCTTTCATTGCTTTTTCTTTCGCTAATTCTATTTTTTCAGGATCATGAGAATGTAATTTTGTTAGACCTTCTACGGATGATAAATAACGTTCTGTAGATTCCATAAATTGAGGTCGATTTATTAACCAATTTGATATTTCATCAACCTCTTTTTTGACCTCATCTGGCATAAATGCATAACTCATACGGCCCTTTTCTGGTAACATTTTGGAAAGTTCATAAAGAGACTTCTGCAATTTTTCAATATCATGCGTGTGTATGCGTGGTGCAATGCCAACTTGTGTTTTATCTACTTCATCTAAACCTTTTAACATTTTGACTGCATCTACAACGTTGTCTAAAGCGAACTCTCGAATGAAATCACGTTCTACAGTTTTTATTAAATTTAATTCCTGCCTTTCTTCACGATATATTTCATTCATAAATACATTTTTTACATCTCTATGTTCCCCTTTAGACAAAGCCCCTCTTTCACGCTTAGTCTCTTTTTCCCACATCATAAGGTGAACATGCGGATGGCCCTTTTCCTCATGAAAGGCGGCAATCCATTTCAAATTACTTTCTGTAATACCCATTTTTTTTGCTGCATCTGGAACTGTCGAACGAAGAAGATCTTCCCATTTCCTTTTTTCCGTAAATCCTAGATTCAAAGCATCTTCTTCTTTTAAGCTAAGTATCATTCGCCAAACAACCCCGTCATGCTCTCTTAGTTCTTTTTGTACGTCTTTCAAAACGAGAGCTTCATTACTATTTTGGGTAAAAAGGCCATGTGATCCAGGGCGTTCCCCAGCATACTTTGCATGATGTGCGGCATCTGTTTTTTCTTCTAACTCTTCAAAGTCTTTTGTTGTTTCCATACTTACGCCTGGTCTTGTTCCTATGTATTCAACATGGGCACTATTTTTTTTAGCATTAGAAGTGCTAGGTAAATAAAAACTTGTTTTCATGATAAATGGAGCTTTCATACTTCTTTTTATACCTTTCAATAAATCAAATCAAAAATTTTAAAAAATTAGTAATTTATTATTCATCAATATCTCCTTTTGACCTTAAACTTTCTACAGATTTAATCCGTGCACGAGAATATATGTCTTTAACATCTAAATTCTGTCTACCTAATGATTCAACTAACATATACATCGCTGTACCTGCTGAAACTGATCCTTTAGCACCAATTTTCGCAAGACGTTCTACCGAAGGTTTCAGTACATCTCTTAAAGCTTCTCGTATTTCAACTTTAATAAAATCCATATTATTTTCTGCATAATGCCTGTGTAATCCCTCTTCACAAAAACGCCTTACTACATCTGCTGTATCTTCTCCCCTCTCCTCTGCTACCGCATTTAATTTCGCTTTTAAATCTGTTGGAACTCGGACTCTGAGTAGGTCATTATACCTACTAATTTTATTTTTATGAATAATTATCACCACCATACTTTGTTGCTACATAGTTATTTAGTACTAGTAAAATAGTATCACATTTTGTTCCCACATAAAAGCATTTTATTAAAGTAGAATGAACACAAATGTGTTCACGAAAAAACCATGATATACCAGGCTTTGCCTGGTAGTTGTAGCCACGTATGTGGCGTCCCCCTTATCCTGCATTACTAATTTTTTTTGCTCAAAGAGCGAAAAAAATGTCGTTCGCTCCACTTCGTTCCGTCCTTCCGTATCCCCCGATTTTTCTATATATTTATTGGATTTACGCAAAAAAAAGAAAGATCACTTCGTGTAACGAAATGATCTTTCACGTATTTCACACCTTATAATATTCATGCAGTTATTCACATATTAATTCTTCTCATATTGGAACATCATCTAATAATAATTTCTTGATTCCCCTCTAATCCATCCTGAATTTTCTCCAAATTGGGATATAATTCATAAATAGCACCAATGGACAAAATTAGCAAAGTTATAAAGATAGCTATAGGAATCCTAAATAATAGTCGCATCTTACTTTTCATAATAATTATAAATAGTATTAAAGAAATCCAAATAAATAAGTTAGATAACAATACTTTCACCCTCCATGATATTAAAATATTTTAAGTGTATTTTAGCATTCTTACAAAAAAACAGAGAAGATATTAGCCACTATATTATAAAACACAAAAACAAACTAGTTTATAAACTAGTTTGTTTTTGCGTTTTACTTGATTTAACCATCCATTGGATCAATAAAAAAGTCTTTATCACACTCCAGCAGAAACGTGGGATTATATATTGGGTATCTTTGCCCATCCCCCGAAAAGGGGTATTAATACAGAATATCCCAAATATCATTTGGATTACCCTTAAAAATATATGTTTCACATCTTCTATAACTGTATCGACATGTATCAAATATAAATAAGTTGTATTTTTGAAATGAAAAACTCTACATTTTAAGCTGTTTCACAAAGTTGCATTTTTTGACATCAAGTTTAAATTTCTTATGGATTAAGCTTATCCCCCTTTTTCGGTGAATAGGCATAAACAAGCAAAGAAAATTTATTATGAGGACGTGTTATTAAAAAAGGGGGGTGTTACAAATGTGGAGAAATATAGAAAAATATCGAAAGTGATTGCGCTTTGGGTTAACATAGTATTAAGGTAACTTTCCTAAGTAAGTATTTAAGGGGTGAATAATTTGAGTTTGACATATAAGAGACCGTTAATTTTTATTGTCCTACTGTATATTGTATTAATAGCTTTTAACTATGCAAATCATAATCAATTTAATTGGTTTGAAAACCTTATAAAAACACTATTTATAGTAGGTTTTTTTGAAATTATGATGTGGTTATTTTCTTCAAAAAAAACAACCTCTAGAAAATAAGAGGTTGTTTTTTATCAATCACCAAGTTTTCCCAGTCCATCCTTCTTCTTCATATATACATGTACCTAGATACCAAGCAAGCTGCCCAGCTAAACCAATTAAATTACCTTTGACGCCTAATCTGATCATTTTTCTAGCTGCTAATTCATATTCTTTGTTAGTAATATTAGCAATAATAGAACCTATAAAGCCTACTGATAGAAATTCTTTATAATTTGCTATAAGTTTTCTTTCTATACAGTTATCTACAGCTTCCGTTTCTTGTTTGAATGGATCTTCATAGCCAGGTGGTGTATTTACACGTTGGATTTCTTGTCTCAATTGTTCTAATTCTTCAGTTTTACCATATTTGTTTTCTATCATATCAATATCAATATCTACTACTCTTCCATGTTTATCTTTAATTGCAGCTTCTTCAACAACAAATTTCAATTGTGCAGCTACTTCTTGCACTAATTTTTCTTCTTCACTATTAATCTCTTGAGCTTTGGAGATTCCAGCGAAAGAAGTTGTAAACAAAGCGAGTACAAGAGCCATCGATACAATATTTCTTAATACAGTCTTCATTTTTAATCCCATCCTTTTTTCCTTATTTATGCTTTTTTACCGGTATTTTCTAGCACAACTCTATCTTAATACATAAAGCTATAAAAATATATACCCTTCAGAAAGCGGAAAAATAATGAAATCCAACGATTATTACCTTTAAAACCGCTGTTTCAAGATATTTACAGTTTAATAATTTTAATATTCTGTATTTTATTTATCAATTTAATTACGGATACAGATATAATGTTATATCGTAGATTAACTGTCTTTAAGAGCACAATTTGGGAGGGCTGATTAAAGTTTTATTGTTATCTAATTGTATGAATTTCGTAAAATGTCTGGTGCTATCTCTTATAAAAAGTGGGTACAATGACGTTTTCTTAATCCCCCTTTTCGGGGGATGGGCAAAAACACCCATATTTAAAATTTCTCAATGTGTGAAATAACTAAATATGGTAAAATTATATTTGCGAGATACATATTATTAAAATTAAGATGGTTCAAGTCGAAGGAAGGCACCTTAGGGTGTCTTTTCTTTATAAAAAAAAGACGCATTACGCGTCTTAAATTAATTTTTACTATATTTTTCTTTCATTTGATCCATTTCCACTTTAAAACAATTCGAACAAATATTTTTATATTCTCCTACCCAAGGTTTTACTGGATACTCTACTGTAGCCTCAAATTCACCACAATCTTTACAAACTTCATTTTTAGTAAGCTTACCGTTAGTTCCTATAATAGCCATAGCTATAGACTCACTATCATACGTTATACATTCGCAAGTCTTACTTAATATAGTATATTCTGTCTCACGGAATCCTGGTTCTCCAACTCTTTCTTTTTCAATAGTAATACAACCTTTTTTACAAATTGGACATGAATAATCTCTAACCATTTTTATTCCCCTCTCATAGTTTTTTAATCTAATAATAGGATAACATAGGAATATACATACTAAAGAACATTTCACCAATTGCCTGGCAGCATATCAATTTTTATGGACGTTATGAATTTAGTAAATCCCCAACTGTAGTAAATTTAGATGCTATTATTAAGGAAATTGATATTCTAACCAGGTTAGCACAAGAAAATTCATTAAAAGAAAAACCTTAAACAAAACGGCAATCTTCCTTTTTAAGAAAGATTGTTTTCTTATTCCCCCTTTTCGAGGGGATGGGCAAAAACACCCAATGTAGCTAGGGCTATGGGGAATAAACAGCGATCCAACGGGTTAACGTTGGCTGGGTTTGGGCGAGTAACCCATTAAATTTTTTGTTCTTTGGATTTTACGCTCCGTCCACCTTGTTAAGCGAAACTCAGGAACGTACAGATTGTAAAAAAGATTAGCTGCAGCTGCCAGCTAATCTTTTTTCTACAATCTGTAGTTATCGAGTTGAGTAAAGGTGGAGCGGTGGCTTACGGAATGTAGGCAACTGCCGTACATCCCGTGCCATGAGCCCTACCAGTTTTCAAGTTAAAAGCAACTACTAACATTTCAATCAAGACAACCTAACTTATAAACTAGTTGACTTGATCTCGCATCTGTTCTCCTACTTTTTCCAGACTGAAAGATTTTAATTTTTCCCAACTCTTTTTAGGGTGTCTCTTCCTTGTATGTCTTTTCTTTTGTTCCTTCTTAATAGCATCTAAAAACCCACGTTAAGAATTAATTACAAGAATTTATATAGAGAACACCTTGCGTTCTCTCAAAGAACAACAGTTAACCGTACTCTATATTGCCAGAACACGTTCGAGAACGTGTTCTTATTCTGAGTTCTAGGTGGCATTATATTTGTATAGATATTTCCCCTTAAGAACACTAGTTGCTCTTAAGGGGAACGACATTTATTATGTGTAAATCACATCGAAAACTAAACTAGTTGTCAATTTAGTTTAAACTAGTTTATAAACTAGTTTATTTATATTTATAAAAAATTAGCTATTAATAGCTAATTTTTTATATCGCTTTTCATTTTATTGTATTTTTCTAAAGCTTTAAGCGCTGCTGATTTTGGCTTAGTACCCATTTCTGAAACCTTCGGTTTTATTATTTGCTCACTTACATTACTTTCATTACTATTTCCCTTTATATCAGAAGACGGGATTTCTTGAGCGATGTGAGCTGATGGTACTTCAACCTTACCGCCTATAGTATCGTCCTCTTTATCCGAAATCGGCATCTCATTCGTATTATTAGTTTTAATTATTTTGTTAAGCTCAGATGTACCACCAATCATTGTTAAAGCTAAATTTAATAGCATCTCTTGTCCTATACTACTAGATAGCATTTCGATTTGGCCCTGAGACAAATTTTCTGTAGTTAACGGGATATACAATGCTCCTGTACTACCGCTATTTCTATTGAACTTCAAACCATCTTGAATTAATTTTTCAGTAAGTTTATTTCGACTTATACCTAATTCCGATTTCATTTCATTAAATTCATTAATCCATTTAGCATCTATAGAAGGTGTAAATGTTCTTCCCTTACCTGCCTCATAACCGACGTTACTCATATATAACACCACACTTCATATTCTTATATAGCAAGGAAGAAGGTGTGAATCCACCTTCTATTATGCTTCAACGCCTTCTTTATTTAATTGCTCTAATAGATTAGCTATTAAATATGATCTACTTGTAAAGTATGCTGACTCTTGAATGTTTTTAGGTAAAATAAAGCCATCTTGTTCCTTCAGATCTCTTAAACCAGCGTAACCAAATAAAACTCCACCACCAACTACAATGTTTTTATCCGCATTTGTTTTAAACCAAAACTTCATTAGAGATGCTTTTTGATCTTCTGCATATTTTAACATCCCATCCATTACAATATCTGTAACATTCTCTTTTACAGGGCCCCATTTCACACTAAATGTCGGCTTATAAGTATCATCTTCAATCATTTTCTCTACTTCAGGCATCACTAGCCTTTGGATAAAATCTTCTCTTGTTTTAAAAGGTGACTCAATTTCATCTGTCATGAAACTTTTTAAAATCTCATTTTCCATGAAACGCTCTTTTATATTCTTTAAAATTTCATCAATATACTTATTTGTTCCTAAATCCGTATTTGTAGATAATTTTTTATTTAACTCTCCATCTTCAAAGAAAGCATTATCAGAAGTACCAGCACCAAGATCATTGATAGCATATGATTCTCCAATTTCTGCATCCATTCCTTCAACTTCCACTATTTCACCGTTTACAATGTCAAATAGTAATGCCAAGACAGAGGAAACACCTTCAACATTCATTGTTCCATCATTAATCGTAATTTTTATCTTTTTACCCTCATATGTACCATCTAGAAATTCTACAGTATGTTCTCCATAGAGCATTTCTAAAATTTGTTCTTCTCCACGTAGTTTATAATCTTCAATTGGCATTCCACCACTAAAAGGAACAGAAACTTCTTCTTTTCCAATTCTCGCTGCTGCCACCGCCATACTTGTGAATAATGGAATCAAATGTAACTTCTTATTTTTCTGGCTAAATTTATCTTCCGTTTTCCCCATTTCGTCTACAGTTGGTTCTTGACGGTCTTCTTGATCTTTAGCATATGCTCCCACATACCATGCTCTGCTTCTTGCATCACCATCTAAAGAATTACTAATTATACGAACATGTAATAACTCGATGTCTTCGTCTTTCTCATTTACGTAATCATTTTTCTTAGAAGGCGCAGATTTTAAATCTATTTTCGCTGGTGGCGCTTCTGCGATTACAGTAGGGACAGAAAAAGATTCAATATTACCTTTTTCATTCAAGAAACTAATTTTCGCTTTAATATTACCTGTATCAAAACCACCAAGTAACATATTATTAGATAGCATTTGCTCAACCATTATATTTTCCTCCTACAACTAGTTTATAGTTTAGTTTAAACTAGTTTATCAACTAGTTTAATTAATAATAAAAAAATTTGTATACATGTTTAACTTTTAAACATATGGTTCGTGAAGAGAACAGTAGTCGTTCGCTCCACGAACACATTATTTACTTGCTTTGTATAAAGAACATGTTCTGTAACGTGTTCTTCTCTTGAAAAGTAATTTCGTACACAATATGTATTAGAGGACATCATCAGGACGATAATGCTCTACGCCAGTACACTTTTTAAAGTCCTTGCTATTCCATGTCAAACAAGGAACTCCGTTCTTAGTAGATACAGCTGCTAAATAAGCATCAGCAAAATCAATTCTATTTGTTTTATATTCATGTAATGCTTTTAATACTACATCACTTTCCAATGTTTTAACGCCTGGTGAAGTAATAATTGTTGTAAGATTATCGGCAATCTCTTCATGAGAATAACCGTATCTTTTCATACCTAAAACCCAGGTACACTCTATTATCACTATTGGTGTTAAAAATAATGTAATTTCTTGATTAACAGCTCTCTTGAAGATTTCAAAAGCCTTCTTTGATTGTTCTTCATCGTCATTTGTCAAAAATCTTACAATGACATTAGTATCAACTACGTATTGCATGTACTGCACTCTCCCTTATTCGGAGGAAATCATTTCTTCTTTAGCTCCACGTCTAATTTCTTCCCAAGACAAATTCGGCTCACCAGCTTTAGGTGGCATAGCACCAAACAATGCCAACAAAGAATTTTTTTTAACTACATTTACAAAAACATTGTCTCCTTCAATCACAAATTGAATCTGATCTCCTGCTTTTGCATCTATATAATCTCTAATCTTAGCTGGTATTGTGACTTGTCCTTTCTGAGAAAGAGTAGACGTAAATTGACCTGAAGACGAAATTAACCCTCTGTTCTCATTTTTTATTTGCATAGTACACACATCCTTCTTTATTTTCCGTAGGTGTTGCGTTTTGTTATTTCTCAGTAATTTAATCCTTAATACTCCTATAGCGAATTGTAAATGAGCAGAACATTTAAATGTTCATTTCTTTATATAGTAATTGACGTAGTATTAAGTGTGCCTCTGCTTACTTATTATTATACTACTACCAAAAATAAAAGTAAAGATGTTTTTCTGATTCTTTACCTAATCTCAATGTAAAGAATCTAATAAAGTCTTTACATTGAGATTCAAACTCCATTTACATTCTGCCACGTATTTTACAGGCTTGCATAAAAACGTTGAACAGTTCTTCGTTATATAAAGCAAGATCAGATAAATCTACTTTGTAACCATTGAAAAGCGATTGCCCTGCTTGTACCAGAGGTAATGTAGAACTAGTTAAAGCAGCCGTACTTACGCCACGTTCTTCCGGCTGCTTACTCAATAATGCTCCTAATGGAGAAAACTCAGTTTTAAATTTATTCCAGTCAAAACACTTGTGAATTTCAGGATAAGCAGTGATATAAAATGCTGCTTCATATTCAGGATCTTCACCGTGTTTAGTTCCTCTTTCAGTTAATAATCTTAAATAGTTGCGTTTATGATCTTCATTTGCATAATACATACTCATTTCCCCTTTGTTTAGAATATGTTTCAGGTACCTATTCCAAGATAAAGAACTAAATTTGAATATTTAACCATCGTTACAAATCTCCCATTTTCCACATGCCTGACAACGAGAAACCAGTACTTGCTCTTGAGTGAAATCTGCATCTTCGCCCATGATTAATACCCAGTCCTCTTCATTTTCATCTAATATGGATATCGTCCACATGTCGGAAGGATTTACTTCACTTGCAAAGGAGTCATATGGTTTTTGTAATGCATGTCCACAATAATCACAAGCATTAATAACTTCTACACGATCCTTACTTGTTTGATGGCTCTTTAATTCTATAAATCGTATTAACTTATTAAATAGTTCATCTTGCTTTTCTGCGCAATCTTTATAATCCAGGACTTCTCCATTGAGTAGTAATTCAGTCATATGTTATCACCTCCATTCTTTTTACACCCTAGCACACAATATGGCGGTATTTCCGTCACATTAAAAATTAAATTTCAATTATTTGTGCATTAGGTTTTTTCATAGGAAATTGTATAAGTTCAAGCGTGCGTTCTGCTTCCTCATATGTTTCAAATTCTAGTTCTTGCTCTTCTTTTCCTGGTTCACAATCCGTTAGTATAAAACCTTCTCCACGTATCACAAATGCCATAATAGATTCCTCCTCTCTAGTGTTTAAAATCATGTAAGTATATCAAGAATAACTTTTTCTCCTTACTTAATAAACCAATCAGGAAGTAACTCATAAAACTCCGCTGTTGCTAATCATAATAATATCTCCCCAAACATCCCCCAGGGCTCTAAACAACTTTTCATTCCCATTCATTCTTAGACAAAACCATACATGCCTATCAAATATAGAAAGACTCCTAAATAAAGAGTACTCCTAGTATAATTTCACGTACCATACGTAAATAGTAAAACAAGAACCATATACGGAATAGAGTAAATAGAACTCCCTAATAACAGGAGACTCTAAACCAAACTTATACCGATAGGTATATATGTACGGGTTCGGCCATTTATTTTTTAAAATTATCCCCCTGGCCCAGAGCGTTTATTTCTACTGTTTTTATTTGCTTTAGATTCGCTTGTTCGGTCTTGAAATTGTACTTCAAGTGTAGTACTCTCGATTTCTTCATTGAACGCTAATTTCCCTAATAAAAAGGCTTTAAAGTTATGTTTATTGGATTTCAGTAATACACTTCTTGTTGTAATATATGTACGAGCATTTCTGCCCTTTTTTCCATTAGTCTTTACAATTAATTTTTTAGAAACCTTTAATACATCGGATAAGCTAGATTTATTCATTGCTTTCCCTACTGGTGACTCTTCACCAATTTTTTGCGCTAAAGCACGTAGAGATCCGCATAAATAAGGTGCATCAGACGTGCATTGCTGCTCTATCATCTCTATAATATCTTGCTCCCATTCTGAATAATGGCTTTGCTGACGGTCTAAGCGTTCCTTTGCTGGTGTACGGATATCAAAGACAAATTCCATTCTCATTTCTGCCAGTTCTTCTACATAATCCTTTTTAGGTGCATTATATTTATCATTCATGGAACTTCTAACAGTACGTAGAATCTCAGTATGCTTTAATGGTGATTTTATTTGAGAATTCCATTCATCTATCTTGTCAATGATTTCACTTTCTGTTTTACCTTCATATTTCATAGCTAAAGATAAAATAAATACAGCATTATTACGGCCTAGCTTGCCTTTACATCCACGTAAAAACACGTTATTTATAATACTTTGAATTGCTGGATCTTCCATGATGCCAACCTTTTTATACATTCGACTTGAAGAAGTATTAGCAACCGCTGGTCTTTTATGCTTCCTAGATTGTTCTTTAGCCCATGCTAAAGCCCATTCTGAGTTCAATGCTTGTCCATTAAAGTAAAGGATATTATCTTCTCGTGGAATTCTAAAATACCCTAGCGAATAGGCCCCAAGATCCGCTTCTAATTCAAATATAGGCTTTGTAGTTCCTTCTTCTACTTCACTAGCATCCATGACATTTACAAAGGCTCTTTTAATTTCTTCAGAAACAAAACGACCTGCCTTACGGCCTTTTTCTGTCAAAAATGGTGTAGAGAATACATAAAACCATTGCAATCCTCGTGGTGTTGAAAGAATAACGCTTGGGGATGGCAAGTTATTTACTGCTGCTGCATAATGAATTTCTTCAAGACTAATTTTTTTATCTATTTCTACTCCAACACATGTAATGAAACGAATGTTCTCAAAATTACGCCCTTCATTATTAGCCTTTCCCCACATATAGACTTGTGGTGTCCAGTGTGTCAAATGATTGTTTAAGCGTTCTAATGTCTCAAAGCTACTTACCACAATACTTTGTCCCGTAGAAAGTTGCTCTTTTCCAGTAGTTACATGAACAACTCCAACCTCTCTTAATCTTTCACGTTGCATTTCTCTCTTTCTATCATCCATTGTCCAACTTTTAGGTGATTTTTCATATAATGCACCATGAACCATAAAACGCATTACATCAAGCGATGTGTACTCTGTTATAGGCTCTAAAATATGTTTAACTTGTTCCATTAAATTTCTACTCCTTTTGGAACAACAAAAAAGTGTTGTTCTCTGCTTTTTTTACAGCAGTAAACAACACTCGATAGTCTTCGAATATCTAATATTTAGAATACACTTTATTCGCAAAAAATTATAGAATCATATTTTAAATATACTTTACACACAAAATAAAACATGATATTATGATGATGTAAATATTGCGAATTGTAGTGCTCGACTTTTAGCGGGGTTGCTCACTACTATGATGGATGATGCGGGAAACATCATCCTTTTTTATTTGTCTTTTTTTATATTTTTTTATTTATATATGTATTTATTATCTTTATTTAAAATATAAACAACCAATTCGGGAAATAAATTGGTAGAATATTTATCTTCGATACTAATAATACTAAAATATCATCCAAATTACAATACGTATCCTTCACCATTATACCTAAAATAGAACTTTTTAACTACAAAAACATAATTTTATATAGTTATTTTTACCTAATAAATAAACCGAATATCCCTCCAAATTCAGTTGTTTTTCATCAAAATACCCCCATATACCTACCTATATCCTTTCAAAACTCTTTATTCTTGCATTTTCCACAAAATCTCAGTATTTTTTATCTTATTACTATTATAGGATTATAGTTGTATGAATAGAATATAGTACTAATTCACTTTTGTTCTTTTTCAATATTCAAAAAATTAAATTCCACTCAAAACGTGTTAATATTTATATGGGTCTAATAACTTTTCTATTGTTATTTTATTGTTGTTTAAAAGTATAAAAGGAGGGATATAAGGATATGGAACCTACAAACATTCCTTATAACAGTAATATTATCATTTGGAGTGATCAACCAATATACAGGGCTGGGCTAAAACAAATATTAGAAGCCAAGTTAGATCGAAAAATCCAGGATGTATCTACTTATAATGAATTAGAATCTACTTTACTAGAAAAAGGACTAGATAGTGCATCACATATATTACTTATAGACTATGAAACAATTGAAGGAAGAAACTTTTTACTATCTAGTTTAAAGGATAATTACTCATTAAAAATAATTGCATTATCAAACAAAAGCCTACAAGAAGATGTGTTTAGTGCAATGGATGAATATGATATAGACGTTTATTTGCTTAAAAATATTGAGATTAATAAATTAATGTGTGTACTAGAAACTATTGAAGATCCAGGAGTTGCCTTCTTCCACACTGATTTTACTTCTTCGAAGTTAGATAATACAAAAGATAATTTAGATCGCTTAAAAATTTACGAGCATAACACTGGAAGACCTGACGGTTTACTAACTAATAAAGAGTGGGACATTTTAGAAGGACTAGGTAAAGGGTATTCTAATCAACAATTAACGGAAACATTTGAACTAAGTGATAAAACAATAAAAAATCATGTTTCAAGTATACTAAAAAAATTAGAAGTAAAAGATCGACTTAATGCCGTTTTAAAAGCATTAAAAAAAGGATGGATTAAAATAGATTAAGTGGATTAGGGGAATTAATCCCCCCTCTAAAATTTTTAATTGGTTATTGCTTATTCAGATGTAATAAACCTGGATATTATTTTATATAGAACATTTATTTGACCTACACTTACATATTTAGAGATGCATTAAATCTTTGTGATAATTGGTTTATTGCATCTCTTAAAATGTGTGCCCGTTTAACATTTTCCCCAAATTCCTCTGCAATTTCATCCAAGATTAAAAAGGTTGTTGCATCCAAGGTAATAGGAATTAATTCTGATTCAGTACGTAATCGTTTCTTTAATTCTTTAGCTGTTATATTTGGTCCACTGTATTCCTGTACAATAAACTCTTCTATAGTTTTATTTCTTTCATAACTATCTATATATTTAGCTAATTCGCTTATTGTACCAGCTTCGACGTGCAGCAAAGTCCTTTTTCGTTCTGGCTTTGGAAATTTTATATGTCTATATTTATTGATGAATTGTTCAAACACATCTCTCATAATAGCTGATCGATTCACGTCTTTTTTAGCGTTTAATCCGCTTTCATTTGCTATTTTGACCATTTCATCTAATTTATTAATACTGCTTTTATCCA
This sequence comes from Bacillus mobilis, assembly GCF_001884045.1. Taxonomy (GTDB): domain Bacteria; phylum Bacillota; class Bacilli; order Bacillales; family Bacillaceae_G; genus Bacillus_A; species Bacillus_A mobilis. The sequence continues at coordinate 26,160 of NZ_MACF01000057.1, forward strand.
TTCTTATTTGATAAGCTTCACCTTCACCTTCAAATGCATTAAATATTTTAGAAGGAATATACTCCTTTTTTAAAAACTTACAGATTGTATGTGCCCGTAAAGTCTCAGGAACGATTTTCGTAAAATCATTTATTTGATCAATATAAATATTAAATGACATTTGTGTCTTCATTTGATACCACCTCTTTTTTGCCAAATCTATCCAGTTAAATATTAAAAAAAAATTCCTGGATGTTTTAATCCAGGATAAAATAACAAACTATAAGAAAAAAAGCTTAAACCATCAATCATAGTAGCATAATAACAAACTGAAGACAATACTATATAAACTTAACCTCAATAGTATCATTACTTTCTCTTTCTTTTTCAAATTCATCAGAAGCTTTATTCCATGCTTCTTTAAGGGGTAGCGTCAGAAAAATGCGGATTTACAACGTTAAGCATTTTGATACAAGTCTTATGAGAAATTATGAAGTCCTAATTTAACGATAATTTAATTATGTACCAATAGGCTTACTCTATTGAGATTGTGAAAAAATGTACTTAAACTAATGGGGCAGGTTAGTGAAAGGCAAGTTATTTAAAATATATATTAAGACTTCAACAAATTTTAGTGTTATATATAAACCCCTGCCCAGTCTTTTAAATTATGTTATAATTATCGCAAGAACAAGTATTTAAACAAAACTCGGAGATGTATAAGATGATTAGATTAGAGAAAATAAACGCTGATAACTACCAAAAAGTTTTTGACTTAGAACTTGTAGGAGAACAGGAAAACTTTGTTTCATCAAATATGAGATCGTTGGCACAAGCCTGGGTATTTTACGAAAGAGCCAAGCCTTATGCTATTTATAATGATGATACAATTGTAGGATTTATAATGTTTGACTATAAAATAGAAAATAGGAAAGTAGAGATTTGGCGATTTATGTTAGGGAGTGCATATCAAGGAAAAGGCTATGGTAAAGAAGCATTAAACAAAGCTATAGAATTTTTGAAGCAAGAAAATTTATTCGACTATATCCAAATAAATTATGTTGAAGAAAATTTAGTGGCAAAAAAACTTTATCAAAAAGTTGGTTTTTCAGAAACGGGAGAAATGGAAGGAAACGAAGTTGTTATGAGGCTCTCAATAGTGAAAGAATAGGTGTCAAATATATTCCAGTTTCATTACCTAACAGCAGTGATGAATAGCTAAAAGTATATTTCAAATAGATAGAACGTTTTAGGTTGGCAGCTGCTAGCCCTTTTTGTATTCTTGTTTTGTGAATAGTTACACTTAAACTAAAGGGTGCTTTAGTTCAACAATCTAAATTAAAAAGTCGATTCCTTGAGAGACTGGAAATCGGCTTTTTTTATGATTGGAACTTCCTTAGCGTTGTAAATACGCATTTTCCTGACGCTACCCCTTTAATATCTTTAGCAAAAAATGTAATTGAACGAACCTCTCGACCTGCTTTGTTTGTGCCAGGATTATATTTCTTTAAAATTGCTTTATATGTTAATTTATTCATTATATTCACCTTCTATAATTACTGAAACTACAAGGATACACATCTAGACAACAATTCCCTACTTCTTTTCTGACTTGACTTAAAACATTGACTATATAGTTCATTTAAATACTTATCAGTAATTCTTTCAGGAAAATAGCCTTGTATTTCTATAAGTAAATTTTCAATTATCCAAGTTCTCTTTTTCCAAAATCTATATAATTCCTTTTTTTCTTTAATTAAATGTTTTGTACTATCCGTATCATGATTAGCTTGGACTAACGATGAATATGAATCTGATTTCTTTTTTCGCATAATTTTTAAACATACTATTAGATCGTATGTATGATACTTTCTTAATACTTCTATAGGCTGTACAGCATCATTTTCATCTACATATCTTTTTATTTTTTTAGGCCCTATCGTACATTCTGTAAAATTGTGCTTACAAAAAGAACATGTTCCACATAAATTAATATCTATATATGTATTGCAATATCTACAATTCATTTTCCCCATGCTCCTTTTTTTCACATAAAGTTCGAACTATATTTTGTGCAGTTACATTAGTAACAAAATAGTAAACTTCCAGTCCTTTTCTATCAGATCCTAACACCTTTCCCCTCATTTTCGATAGATGTTGTGATACCGTTGATTGTGGGATATGTAATAACTCCACTAATTGTGTTACATTACATTTTTTATGTCGCATTAAAACATCGACTATTTGTAGTCTTACCGGATGCGCTAAAATTTTTAGCATATCTATATTTTCCTCAGTTATTAATTTTTGTTTCATTTGATTTTGAAGCACTGTCATTAGAATTTCTCCTTTATTATTTATTTATCGTTTTAACATTATTAAATTCTTATATATCAAAATAATGTTATTTATTTCTAAACACAATCAGTATTTATATGATTAGGTTCATTACAATTATTTCTATGTACAATCATCTTATTTTGTTTAGAATGTTTCATTTGATCCCACATGTATTGAAGGACTTTATCAGTTATATTAGAAGGAAAATAACCTTGTCTTTCTATTAAAATATTTTCAATTACATACATGCGCCTAGTCCAGTCGTTAAAAACAAGTAACTCTTTTTCAGCATTTTTTTCAAATTCAATGTCCTGCTTTGCTGCTTTTAAAAATATTTCATACCCCATATATAAAAGTTCTCTTTTTTCTCTTATCTCTTTTAATAAAATGTATAAATCAAAACTATGATATGTTTTTAATATTTCTACTGATTGCATCGCATGCTCTTCGAAAATATTAGTTTTCATTTTTTGAAAGTTAAACCTTTCTCCCTTATCACTTACTAGGCGAAGACAACCTGTATTTTTATCTCTAAGATCCGCACCACAAAAATCACATTTTGGTAGTAGAACTCCATTTCTTATTTTTTGTTCACTTGCACAATACGGACATATTGGATACTTCACTTAAATTCACCATCCCATTATAATGATATACTGATTTTTATATTTCAATTGACTTTAGAACCTTTAAATTCTCTTCCTTACATATATAATTATACCACATTGGTATATGTTATTCAATAAAATATATTTATTATTTATCGTTTTTAATTATAAACAATAAATAATAAATAAATGTGTAACTATTTTCAAATTAAAAGAAACCACTAGCATTTGAGTTGCGAACAACTTACGTTCTTCTAAAGAACAGCTGTAAAAAATGATAGAACACGTTCTCGAACATGTTCTATCATTTCAAGACAAACTAGCTTATAAACTAGTTGACTTGATATTAGCAGACATCATATGGTATAGCGACTCCATCAAGTTAACTCAGGTTAACTTTGTTAACCTAAGTTATAATAAGGTTTTTGTGTACACTCAGGTTAACTTAAAAAGTCGAAGACATGTACACTGGGGCATTGTCAACGGTACCGGACTGACCATAGCAAGGCGACGGGAGGGAGGATAAGGAGTTGACAATTTCACTACACCAATACCCTCTTGGCATTGCCAAAACCTTTCGTTTTGGCCTGCCTACCGGCGAGGGTAGCTCCCCCGATGTAACGGGGGCTGGGGG
>NZ_MACF01000058.1 GCF_001884045.1 Bacillus mobilis
TGCTTGGACGTGCACAACCAATCGCACGCTTCTTCTATCCTTCTGCGTCCCTCCATTGCTCAAACGATAAAGAGGTGGTACAGGAATATCAACCTGTTGTCCATCGCCTACGCCTGTCGGCCTCGGCTTAGGTCCTGACTAACCCTGAGCGGACGAGCCTTCCTCAGGAAACCTTAGGCATTCGGTGGACGGGATTCTCACCCGTCTTTCGCTACTCATACCGGCATTCTCACTTCTAAGCGCTCCACCAGTCCTTCCGGTCTGACTTCACTGCACTTAGAACGCTCCCCTACCACTGATACCATTGGTATCAATTCGCAGCTTCGGTGGTGTATTTAGCCCCGGTACATTTTCGGCGCAGAGTCACTCGACTAGTGAGCTATTACGCACTCTTTAAATGGTGGCTGCTTCTAAGCCAACATCCTAGTTGTCTAAGCAACTCCACATCCTTTTCCACTTAATACACACTTTGGGACCTTAGCTGGCGATCTGGGCTGTTTCCCTCTTGACTACGGATCTTATCACTCGCAGTCTGACTCCTAAGGATAAGTCATTGGCATTCGGAGTTTGACTGAATTCGGTAATCCGATGAGGACCCCTAGTTCAATCAGTGCTCTACCTCCAAGACTCTTACACTTAAGGCTAGCCCTAAAGCTATTTCGGGGAGAACCAGCTATCTCCAGGTTCGATTGGAATTTCTCCGCTACCCACACCTCATCCCCGCACTTTTCAACGTGCGTGGGTTCGGGCCTCCATTCAGTGTTACCTGAACTTCACCCTGGACATGGGTAGATCACCTGGTTTCGGGTCTACGACCACGTACTAAACGCCCTATTCAGACTCGCTTTCGCTGCGGCTCCGCCTCTTCAGCTTAACCTCGCACGGGATCGTAACTCGCCGGTTCATTCTACAAAAGGCACGCCATCACCCATTAACGGGCTCTGACTATTTGTAGGCACACGGTTTCAGGATCTCTTTCACTCCCCTTCCGGGGTGCTTTTCACCTTTCCCTCACGGTACTGGTTCACTATCGATCACTAGGGAGTATTTAGCCTTGGGAGATGGTCCTCCCAGATTCCGACGGAATTTCACGTGTTCCGCCGTACTCAGGATACATTCAAGAGAGAA
>NZ_MACF01000059.1 GCF_001884045.1 Bacillus mobilis
GCTAGTTTTCCGTTTTCTACCGTATTTTTAAAGCTAATTCGGTATTCTACTTCTTCTCCTAACTTCGGTGACGGGTTATTTACTACTTTTTTCGCTTCAACTTTTCCATCTTTATGCTGCGGAATAATTTCTGCCTTCGGTGTTTCTGGCGGATGTTTCGTATCGCTCACAATCGCTTGATTGACAATTGTATCGCTCACTTTACCTTTTACTTTCACTTTAAAAGTAATACTTCTCTCTTTCGTATCCGTAATCTCTGGATACTTCGCCAGTACCTTGCCTTTTTCCACTTTCAATTCCACTGGATCTGGCTTAGATCCTTCTGCTTTTAAACTATCTTTCACGTACTCTAAACCATTTGGTAAATCATCTTCTATTTTTACCTCTGTTAGCTTTCCATGTTCTACCGTATTTTTAAAACTAATTCGGTATTCGATTTCTTCTTCTAACTTCGGCGCTTGATTATTTACCATCTTTTTCGCTTCAAGTTTTCCATCTTTATACTGCGGAGTAATTTCTACCTTTGGTGTTTCTGGTTTGTTTTTTGTATCATCAATAATTGCTTTATTGACGATTTTTTCGCCGACTTTTACTTCTTCTTTTACTATCACTTTAAAAGTGATACTTCTTTCTTCTGTATCCGTAATCTCTGGATACTTCGCCAGTACCTTACCGTTTTCCACTTTCAACTCTATTGGATTTGGTTCAGCACCTTCTGCTTTCACACTGTTTTCTATATACTCTAAACCTTCTGGTAAAGTATCTTCTATTTTCACCTCTGCTAGTTTTCCGTTTTCTACCGTATTTTTAAAGCT
>NZ_MACF01000060.1 GCF_001884045.1 Bacillus mobilis
ATATGATTCCGGAATGATAGAGAGTTACCTTAAATATAGTGAGTACATTTCATTCGTAGGATTTTCAAAGAACTATAGTTTTCGTCATATGTATCAAGGACTAAACGGGGAGTTATTAGAAATAGGCGAGAAGGGGAAGATACGCTTAGATTTCAACCCTAATAGAGCAAATATGCCACAAGTTAGAGAAATCGTTTCTAGACTGAAATACCCCTATTTAACGAGACTTGATGTAGCGGTAGATTATTTTGGTATCGACTTGTCTGAGATTGAATGGACAAGTATTAAAAGACGGAAGCGGAATTTATGGTTAAGCCAATCGAATGAGGTAGAGACATTATACATAGGTGCACCAACGAGCGATAAACGGTATCGTATTTATAACAAAAGACTAGAGCGGTTAGAGAAGAAAGAAGAACCGGACCATAGAGCAGTTAATGGACATTGGCGGGTAGAGGTACAACAACGTTTTCAAGAGTCCAACAACATATTAGACCCGGTAGATTATTTTGCGGCGGATTTATTCGACATTAAGCCTTATAGAAAGGTGGTCAATTTAGATCATATAGAAAGTGCTAAGGAAAGAATAATGTTAAGAGGTTTATTAGCAGAGCCTAAGGAGCTATTAAACTTAAATGATAGAACAAGAGCTAAATATAAGAAGATGATATTAGAAGCAAGGGAAAGAAGTGGCGTGGCTATAAATCCCGAACCAATAGAAGTTTATACAAAAGAAAAAGACTTGTTAGCTGAGCAACTAACAAGCCTGTTCGCACACTGTGCTAAGAGCGTAGCACAAGTGTAAACTTTAAAACTTATAACAAGTAAATATCTAATGTTAGTATAGCAAAAGAAGAGAGGGAATTCACCTCTCTTTTTCTTTGTTTTAAGGGGATTCGTTAAGATTATATGTATTTCCTTTAAGATTATTGAGTTAGCTTGTGTTTTAGGATTAATAGTTGCTATTTAGGTTACTGTTTGAAAAACACCGTACGTACCCTTTATTGACTTCTACACCCGAAAACCGTTGCCTACACCCTCTCGATTTTATTGAGTTTATATAGGTACGGTGACAATTTAAAAATAAATTCAAATTCTTTTAGTAACCCAGTATACAGATTTTTAGAAAAGGGTTACTATGATGGCAAGAAGAAAATATGTAGATTGCATAGCACATCATATAGCAGATTTCATATTTTCTAATCAAAGGGGGAAGTTATTACGATGATGAATTTATTAAGTTTACAACAGGAAGCTAACAGTTTGATTCAAGATTTAAACGGAAAGGATATTTCTTCAATGAGTTTGATCCAGAAGGCTAGTTATTCTAATCGAATAGTGAAAGTTAGAATGAGCCTTGAGGCATATAGAAATACTCCGGGAGTAAATGAATTTACAAATGCATTAGACTATTTGCGAGTTAAGTTAGCTGAAGTACCACAACAAGAAACACGACAACAGGCTAATGGAAAAAGAGCAGAAGTAATTCAAAATGGGTTAAAGGAAACACCTTATGCAATTCCACAAAGTTTTTACACTGTATTTGGACAAACCGGGCAACGATAGGAGGATAAATAATGATAGTTAACAAGCAATATAGAATACCTAAAGAGTTACACGAAAAATTTAAGGCTACTACAAAAAAGACGGGGACGACTATGAATAATGCCCTTTGTCATTTGATAGCTGAATATGTGTACAGAATGGAGCAATTAGGTTTACCAGAAGTGAAAGAATCTACTTTTTTTCACGTTGAACCAGTGGAAGAGGAAATTAAACCGAAACCTAAATTAAGAAAGCCGGCTAAGAAGAAAAAGGACGGTGAAAAGAATGAAGGAAGTAAAAAAGATAAAGCTGAAGCGGAAAAAGATAGTTCGGAATGAGGAACACTTTAACTTAGAGTTTGAAAAAGCACGGTTAAGTATAGAGATTCCCGTATCAACTAAAGAGAACTTCAAAGAAGCGGTAGAAAAAAACGGGAAGACAATGAAGGATGTATTAGAAGCATATATGCAACGATACACAATGAAAGTATTGCAGGAAGAAGAAAAACAAGATCAAATGATTAAAAACTAATAGTAAAGAAGCTGAATTCCTCGAAATGATAGGGGATAAGGGAACTTTTTGTACGTTTTAGTTTTTATATGGTAGAAGTGCAAAAAACACGACACTTCTTTCTGTAGGACGCTAATTTACGCTAAATGTATTAGAGAACCCCGCAAGGAATAGCGGTGAACCAGGAGGCATTCATGCGAGGGCATAGTCCTCGCGGTTTACGGTATGTCGGTTTTTAGGGAAGAAATGGCGAGGTTTAACGAGGATTGGCGAAGAATTAAGGGTTAAATTAATTGGTTTTCATCGAGTATTAGCGAAGATTAGGGAAGACCACTAAGGAATCAAAGCGTAGCGGTTCATTTACAATGAGAATGTCCGTGGTAGCCTATTATGGCTTGCCAATCCTTGTTTGAGCGTTAGCGAGTTGAAGGAGTGGGGCATTGGCTTATGACCCACGGACTGGAGGCTCGTTGTCAATGATTGAATTCCGTTTATTGGAGGAAGCAAGTTATGGATATAGAGGCTAAGAAAGAAGCATTTGTGACTTTTCTTGTAGAGAAAGTTCTATTTCAAACATTTGCGGAAAGGACTACTTCTTTAGAAGAAAAGGCGGTGTATGAAAAGTTTATTAAGCTATATGATCAAGAATTAGATAGACTAAATTTCGAATTGACAATAGCATCTGTAAATAGAAAAAGAGCTAACCTATAGTGTTATAGATTAGCTCTTTTTGTTTAGAAGAAGAATGTATAAATTCGGATTAGATTTCCAACAAAATTGACCACGTCTTTTGTTATTCCGACTACCTTCATTGCTTTTTTCACTTGTTTCTTAGATTGCTTTTTATTTTTCTTCATAAATTAATTCCTCCTATATAGTAGTTATTCGTCTTTCTATCTATTACTTGTGACGTTTTTTGAGAAACCCTTATTTTTTTTAAAAGAAATTTTTTTCTTACGTTTTTATAGGCGCAGCCATTCTGATTTAATGGCGTGATATATATAAAACCTGAGTAAAAATATCAATTTGGATTGTCAATCAGAAAAGGAGTTAAGGATTTATTTTTTAGGAGATTACTCTATTTGGGGACTGGGTGCTGTAACACCCAGTTTACTCTGTACTTTTTACGACCACTAAACTAAGAAGGGTTTTGATTTTTAGTTAAAACTCGACTGGAGCGGTAGCGGAAAGAGAGCATTCTATCTTTTTTATTAGTATTAGTAGACAAGATAAATCATTGATGTTAAGCTGTTTTTATGTATTACATTTTAAGAAAGGAGTGATATTATGCCTAAAATTATGAAGGCTAGTAACGTACGAGTTCCTAAAACTTTTAGGATTCAACAAGAAACATTGGATTCTATTGAAGAATTGCAGAAAAAAGAAGGTTTGAGCCAAGGGAAGATTTTAGACCTTGCTATTCAATTATTAAGAAGAGAAAAAGAGTTAGCACAATAAAATGTATATCCCATCGCAAATAACGTAGCATACTAACATAGCAAACAAGATAACAAGGAGGGAAAATTAAAAGGAAAAGGTGATCTATAGTGAAAAAAGATTTTAAAACGAATGTTATTGATGTGGCTATAAGGGAATTCACAGAAGCGGAAATGCCTAATGGAAAGTATTATACGATTGTTCCACAAGCGTTGCATTTCTGTCCTTTCTTAGACGCTAATGAATTACGTATTATTTTAGCCTTGTCGGCTTTTGCTGATGGAAAAGGTAAGGATAGAACTAATCAATCGAGATTGAAAAAGCGGGCTAATATTAGCAGTCCTACGACTTTAAGGGATAAGTTAATTAGTTTAGAAGAGAAATACTTCATAGAGATAAATTCTAGTGAGAATAAGAATGGTGGTGTGCCATTAACTTACACTCTGAAGGATTTACATAGTAATCCTTATATTCTTCTTAGCGAAGCGATGGAAGAGGTAGAGGGGTTAGCTAAGGAGTATTACAATGTTTCTACTGATAACATTGTAAAGAAGTTAAATAAAATCGTGCGTAATGAAAATGTTTATTCTAGTATGGTAGCTGAAATACCTCATAGTATTGAGGGATATCAAGTGGCACTAGAAAAGGTAGCTGAACATATCAAGAATGAATTTGAAGAAGAACGAGCGCAGAAAGAAGAAAAAATTTCGAATGTAGTGAGGTTTAAAAAGAAGGTAGCTGAATATAAAAAGAAAAAAGCCCAGTGTAAGAAAACAACTAGGCGCAAGAAAACGACTTATACGGGAAGTAAGTCGCAATCTTTATAAAACATATTGAACTAAACAACTAAGGTCATTATATATTATCTTTTGTAAAATAAATACCTAACCAAAAATTGATTAGGTACTTAGTCAAAAATTGATTACCTTTTAATTAAACCTAACCAATTTTTGATTACAACTAATAAGATATTATATAAGACTACTAAATATATTTATTCTCAAAACTCTCTCGCAGAGGTTTTGAGTACATTCTATAACTAAAGAAATTACTAAAGCATACTAAGATAGCAAATAAAACGGAAAAGAGTGTTAGGTATGGAAACAGATATTAGTATAGACCGCCTAACTTTGCTAGGATATGATTCCGGAATGATAGAGAGTTACCTTAAATATAGTGAGTACATTTCATTCGTAGGATTTTCAA
>NZ_MACF01000061.1 GCF_001884045.1 Bacillus mobilis
TCTACAATCTGTAGTTATCGAGTTGAGTAAAGGTGGAGCGGTGGCTTACGGAATGTAGGCAGCCGCCGTACATCCCGTGCCATGAGCCCTAATCACTAATTAAATACTTTTATTTTCAATTTAATTTTTGTTCCACTCTAACAATTAGTTTAAAAACGCAATTTAAGGCTCCTATCTCTCCCTCTATCACATTTGTGAATTTATTTAAACAATAAGTACAGAAAAGATATAATTAACCTCTAAACTCACGTTTGGGCCCTTATTTTTAATCCACTTAGTTACTCAACAAATTTTCTTTGACTATCTGCTTTATCTTGGTTTAGAACATAGTTCTAAACCAAGATAAAGCAGATCAATTGTTTTTTTATTTAGCAAGCTTTAGCTTGCTACTTTGATAAAAACACGGTGCATCCGTGTTTTTCATTTTTAGATTGGCTCGATGCCAATCTTTCCAATAAAAAGAAATAAATCGTATAGATTTATTTCTTACCTGGCGTACAAAAGAACTCGCTGAAATATAGCAAGTTCTTCGAATAAATTATGAATGTATTAGATTTCCTATATAAAATTCTAAATCTCTAGTTTTTTCAAATCTTAACGTTACAGAAAAATCATATGCATATAAAATACAACTGACTTTTTCCTTAGTCTCTTGTTCATACCCAATAAATTTAAATTTACCCTCTTTATATCTTAAGTATTTAACATCATGAATTTTAAATACATTATTCTCACAAATATATTTTATAGCCTTCTCACAAAGAACTTTTTCCATATCCCTTAATGTCCAATTGGCCACTATCGTTTTTTTGTAATAAGATTGATTTTTAATGTCTAAAGCTATTTCATCAATACAGCGACTAAAAAAATTTAAGTGTATGACTTCTTTATGAAAATCTTCATTTTTCTCACACTCTTCGCTGACTTCTAATAGAACACTAGCCAATTTATTTAATAACTCAGATTGCTTATTTGTCATGCTGGTCTTCCCCCTTAGTTGCTGAATCTTTGAAATCATTTTCCTCTTCCATACCTTCTAATAAATCACCAAGTGGTATAATTTCTAGCTCATCATCTTCATTTTCCTCTAGCATCGTAGGTAAGCACACATAATGATTAGTCCAATTTTCCCCTGGTTCATAATCACCCTTCCAAATGGCAAAATCAAACGGTTTGCGCTTCCCTATTGTGATTAGTACATGACCGACATACTCATCATTCTTTTCGACCTCACCGAATAGCTCATAAGAATGTAAGACGCATTCTACTATATTCTCGCCTTCCTTTTCATTTAATAGATATAAGTCGAATGACTTTTCAATTATTTTTAACATTTTGTAAAACCTCCAATAGTTTTCGATATTGTTTTTTAGTCTTTTAATCTTTTAGTTTTTTTCTTTACCGCCCTGTTCGAACCGTGCTGAACAAAATGGGAGAACGGAATGCAAGGGATTAGCATAAAAATTTCTTTGGAACGCTTCCGATGTTGAGTTGAGCTTTTGCAAGTGGAGAGTTTTGATAAAATGAAATATCAAAACTCGGAGCGCAGCGAAAGGACAAACGAAACACGGAAGAAGAAAAGTGGAAAAGGAATTTTTTGCCCCTTGCATGGAGTGGTATTTTGTTATGCTAAGGGAGAACAGGGCGGTTTCTAGTTTGGTTAAGCTTGACGCTTAACCTTCTAAATAAAGATGCTGTGCGATAGCAGAGCATTTCCATAGGTTGGCTCGATGCCAACCTTTCAAATAAAAAGAAGCGGCTCCTATTGAGCCGCTTCTTTCCTGGCGTATAAAAAAGGATCATCCCAGGTGGGTGATCCTTTTTTATACAGTTAATAAATTATTATTTATAATAAAGTTTTACTTGATTTAATATCGTCCCTTTTTTTATCAAGTTGATGAATTATTGTAAGAAGTATAAGAAAGTTACAAACACTAATCATTCCTAACCCCAAAAATATAATTTGTAAAAGGAATTTTAAAAAACCTTCTATTCCCATAAGCCCAAATAAATCAGCAAAAAAAGAAAAATATTCTATAACTATTCCCAATATAAGTACTAATGCTATAGTAAGGGTCGTTTGTCTAAGGCTTGATTTCCTCTTCTTTTCCAACATTTCTACTTCATGTATCTTATCCATCAAAACACACCCTTTTTTATATTTATATAACCTTTAATCCATATAAATAAATTTATAATCAAAATTCTTCTTTACGTATTTGTTTTTCATTAGCATTAACTATCAATCCAACTATGCCTAGTATAAAACAAAAACCAAAGACTCCTATTATAATTCCTTTAACACCTGCATTATTATATATTTCATTAACAAGCTGACCTGTAGTTTCTAAAAATTTATATAATAAAAATAAGAAAATCAATGCAAGTGGAAAAGCTCCAAATACAATTCCCACTATCTTTGTGTAACTTATTCCTATGTAAAATAAGAATAATAAGATTAATACAACTATAACACTAAACAAACCAATTAAAAAATCCCCCATATTCATTACACCTTTCATAGTATTTAGTATTTTTATTTCCTGTTGCAACCAACTGGATCTCAAAGATATAATTTGTTCTCCAGTTGGCCATTCTAACAGGTTTCTAATATGTTACTATTTTAAAATTTGTATATTATAAGAGCTTTTTAGATTTATATAATGATATTCAAATTATTATTTATAAAATATTAGGGATTAGCTCTCTTATAATAGACTTATACTTTTTAATTAGTTCTTCTAGTTCCTTAATTTTTTGTAAATCCTTTTCTTCTTGCATTTCATTCTTGGTTTGGATATAACTTCTTATTAGTTCATCCTGAATCGGCGAATCATCATTATTTTCATTAACTTTATAAAATAATTTAAGAATTTTTCGAGAATCTTCTTCTTGTAAAACCAATTCAACTTCAATTTTCCAATTTAATTGATTGGTTTTTAAAGCTTCTCTGTTCATTACCATAATAAAGGCATTGGCGCACCCAACATCTTTAAAAGCAATTCTCCCAGCTTCTCCCTCTAGTGTATTAACTATAACTTTTACTTTTCTCATAAAAAGTCCTCCATTTTTTAAATTACAACTTCTTATTATATCTATTTGGTATATCTTAAAGTCAAAGATTTTTGATTTTCTTTTATTTTATTGCAATTAACTTTTCTTGCTTACGCTTCCATGCTGTAATTGTTAGAATTACCCAAACGATTATATTTACTATTAGAACTAATGTTAAAACAAAATGGAAATTCAATTTTATATTGATATAGAACAATAGTGTTGTCCAACAAATGGCACAATGTACCGTAGGAAAAAATAATGTTTCATTTTTTTCTCCTATTCCAGTAATTGCTTTATAGCATAATTTTGCACAACTATTTATGATTGTAGGGAAAATAAGGAAATACATTCCTGCTTTTTCAAATAAAGTTGCATCCTTTGCATAAGTTAGTGATATATAGCTACCTAATAAACCGCCTATTAAAATACTTGTAATATATATAAACTTTTTCATCTTATTTTCTCCTTTTATCCCCCTTCTTAAAAAAGGAGGGATTCTATTATGAAAAGAACTTCGTACAAATATCTCTATAATTCACTTTGAAAAAATTCCCTTTGAAAAATGTGTATATTTCTGTAAAGAACATCTCTTCAATTTTCATTAAATGAGGTTCTATTGCATCCCAAACACGTTCTACTTTAAACATCTTAAAATCCTTTAACATATCAAAATCTGTTTGTTCTATCACTTCTCTAACTGTTAATCCATCAACAAAAACACCCTTATATACAGATAAATCGTTTTTTATAATTGGATACAAATGTTCTAACTGTTCATTATGGCCCACATAATAAGCCTCTACATAATTTCTTGCTATTCTTATTGTACCCAGGTCACATTTCTTCAACATTTCTTCAATAGTGGGAATCGCTCCAAATGGATTATCAGCCGAATACTTAATGTATCCCTTATATATTTTCACTTCATTCGACCTTGAATATGAATTAACTACTTCACCATTTTGTTTATTTTTTACATATACTATTTCTCTTTCAAATTTACAAATATACAGATATCCCGCTAAATGTTCGAATTCTACATAAAAATCATTATGGCGAATTTCTACTGTTGCTGTAACAGCTCTACGTTTAAATGCTACGTTTATTTGGTTCATATATATGGCCTCTTTTTTTCTTAATGATTTGTTATTTTGTTTGTTATTTTTTATCTCTATATTTATCTATATCTTTTTAGGTCTAATCGTAACTTGTATAAAATCTGTTCCATTTAGTTCTTGTACTAAAAATGATAAATTATGTTCTCTTTCTTTTAACTCATCATTTATAACCTCTCTATAATCAACTTCGATCCCTTCATCTTGTAAGTCAAAGATTTCATCTTTAGCATAATCAAAAGCTTCTTTAAATGTAGTAAATACTTCCGCATATACTTTCCTTCCTTTTTGACTAACACTAAGATTGTATGAAATTGCAACAACGAATATATTCATTTCCGCCCTCCATTATATCGGTTTGGTATATGTTAGAGGCAAACTATAATACACTTTTAAAAAGTGCTTTATTTTCACTATAAAATAATGATGATCTAACTATCTCATGGCGGTTATAACCTAATTCCCCTGCTATATTAATTATGCCCTGCCTTGTTTTAATAATTTTATCCTTTTGTTCTTGTGTCAGTGCTTCACCTAATAAAAATGTTAAACTTGTAACAGCATTTAAAAAACATTTATACTGGTTTTTTGTAAGATCCATATTATTTGAATCCACTTTAGTTGTAGCTTCTTCCTCAAATGCTTTCACATATCTTTTTGGTGATTCTAAAATAATAAGATTTGTTTCTTTAACAATTGATAATTCATTCATAGTTATTCAATCCTTTCAATTTTTCTCTTTCCCTTACATATATAATTATAGCATATTATCCCTCAAAAATACAGTATTATTTATCGTTTTTATATAAAAACGATAAATAATAACACAAAAATGATTCAGTTTAATATTTCATGTTTTAATTCTTAGTGGCCATAGTAAGAATTAAACGATAGAATTTTATTTATATTATAAATATTACTAGAATGGGGGATATAATACTGAAATGAAAGATATTCAAAATGAATTATATGAGCAATTAAAATTAGCAAAAAAAGAAATTACACTGTTTTTAATTAGTGGTGTGCGTATGACAGGACGAATTGTAGGTGTAGACAAATTTACTATCCTTATGATCGTTAATGGAAAACAACAACTTATCTATAAACAAGCTGTATCTACTATTGTTTAATCATATTAGCGATCCAATGGGCTAACGTTTGTTTGTTATTGGGCAAATAGCCCAATGGGGTATTTGTTTTTTCTTTTAAAAAAATACCTGGTATTATCCTTCCCGTTGGGAATTATTTTTCCCGACGGGGTGCGAAGCTTAACAGCAAGCCCAGAGCTCGTCTGTCAAGGGAAGTGGGAGAGGCTATACGATTACTAGTCTTTTGTTAGTTGAGTTGGGATACGAGGAAGCATGACGAGTAGGTCATACGAAACTCAAAAGCAGTAAGAGTTGGGCTATTCCGCTTCTTGTCTTGCCCTTGACAGACGAGCTCCCCACCTAGATTTTGAGCGTGAAGGGTTCGGGGGTCCCACACGTTCAAAGTCAGGTGGGAATGGGCTTGCTATACCAGGTACTTTTTTTGTCAGGCACTAGCCTGGCTTCCTTTAAGGGGTTTAGGTTTTGTTTTTCGGGTTTTACGCTCCGTCCACCTTGTTAAGCGAAACTCAGGAACGTACAGATTGTAAAAAAGATTAGCTGCAGCTGCCAGCTAATCTTTTTTACAATCTGTAGTTATCGAGTTGAGTAAAGGTGGAGCGGTGGCTTACGGAATGTAGGCAGCTGCCGTACATCCCGTGCCATGAGCCCTAATTATTATCCTCCATAGTCGCCTTCGGATGCAGCAACCTTAGTCTGAATAAACTTTTGAACCTCTCCTGAATTAGATAGACCTATTGTAAAAGTTAAAATCGTAATGATTCCCATTAAACTAATTAATGTTTTCTTCATTTTAATGCCTCCTTATCGAATGCTTTCTTTCTAGCCTGTAAACCCAAATGAAAATACTTACTCGCTTTAGAATGTCCGTCTTCTTCATAAAATTTGGTTGCTAGCGCTTCATAATATTCCTGGACATTATAATATAGTTCTTCTCTTTCAAAATATTTAATCCCTTCCAATGCTACCTGTTCGAATTGTTCAGCAGGTGAATTATTGTTCATTTCTCTTAAAATTAAATTACGATTTTTATATTCTTCCTGGTGTAAATCATTACAAATTTCTAGGCCTTTTTCTATTAATACACTTGCTAACTCTGTTTGATTTAATTTAAAGTGCTCCTTTGCCTTAACATATATTGCTTTATAATGTTTAGGGGACTTTTCGACAACTTCAGATAGGTAACGAATAGCTAAGACTGATAGGTTTTGAGTCGCATACATCCAGCCTAAGTTGTGTCGGATCATTATAATAAACTTTTCTTCACCAATCTTTTGAAATTGACTCATAGCAGCGGTATAATGTTCTTCAGCAAGTTCCCACTCTTTAAGATATGTACAAGATAGACCTAAAATATTGTCACAAAAGGCAACATTTATTTCGTATCCTGAATAGTGAATATACATATCTTTAGCTTTAGTTGCATATTTAATAGATAAAAGAGCTTGCTGGATATCATAATGATATGTTGCTAATTTATAATAAAATTCTGCTTTCTCTAATTCGTCTGGAACATATTCTAAAAAAGTTTCAGCTTTTTCATAGTGTTCTTTTGCTTCAATATAATTTCCTAATTCGTTTGAGTGGATGCCTTTAAAGAAGTTATAATAATATGCTAGAAAGTTATCTCCTGGAGCTTCAAAAGAATTAATTTTTTCAAAGCTATCTTTTGATATACCTAAATTGTCTATTAAGTAGTTGTATCGGAAATCCAATAAAGAATAATACAACAATAAATTTTGATCTTGTAACGCTTCTTCTTTTTCATTTTTTAATTTTTGAATTTTAATATCTATTTTCTCTTTTAGACGTTGGGCATTGCCTATACGTCTAGCTCTCATTTCTATATACCAAGTATTTAACAATTCCATAACCTTCTCATTACTGGTTGCTGTATACATAAAATCCCTCCTCATCTCATCCCTTTACTACATAGTAACAAAAACAAAATTAAGTAAGTTTACTATAAATATTTCTAAATATTATGCAGAATTTTCAGTTTTTATAAATTGAATTAAGAGCATTATTACTCATTTTTCAATCTATGGCCCGGCAACAATAGACCACGTAATTATTGATTCATATGACGTTTTTTTATCTTGGCCAATATAAGTCTTACCTGGATCTGCACGAGTGACTTGTGTTTCTCCATTTAAAGTGATTGCATTAAACTCACATAAAAAAAGATAGCATTTGCTATCTCTTTTTTACTTGTATATTGATAATAAAAAAGCCTATACTCTTTCCATTTTATAAGCCATAGCTTTTTCAACAATCTTTGGAGGTTTATTTGATAATAAAACTAACGCTTTATTATCAGGCATATACATCATTTCTAAGGGTGTAACGAGGTTATTAGATGCTTTACTAAAGTACTCTGCATCACCTATATCCATAATACCGAATACAAATATTTTTGAAAAACAATTCTTAACCACTTCAATACATTCTTTATAAGAATATTCCATAATAGTTACACTAATTTTTTTGTTCCGTCCAGTATTGAGGATTTTTAATAACTCTTTATTCTCAGGATCATGTCTAAGAAAATCTTTTATAAAAATGTGTATTCCAGAGTTTGTACTTTCTTCTAGAATCATCCGAAATAATTCTCCCATTTTTTCGTTTCCATTTTTAGTTCTAAATTCCTGGTTTAATGTAAAAGCTCCCTGCTGAATATAGAATATATATTTTTGAGTATTTTTATCTGTTAGTAGTTGCTGCAATTTTATATATAGTTCTTTATCAAATAAATCGTATTTAAAGACTAGATACCCTTGTTCCTGTTTTTGTTTATTTGTATACTCATATGAGTTATTTGCATTATTATCAAATACAATTAAGCTCTTTTTTTGTTCCAATAGTAAACTTGGGATAAGGTATTCTCTTCTTACACCAAATTTACTAGGACTGACTATGAAAGTATTATTATTCATTCCTTTGCCTCCTATTACTTAGTTACTATATGCTTCCCCTTATGGACTTCAAAGTAGTAAGATTCCAAATTGAACATATTGAATCCAGATTCTTTAGATAAATATTGTATTGCTTCATCCCATGAAACTGCTACAAAATCTGTAGCAGAAATAATGGGATTCCATACTTTACATAACCTAAACTGGTATCTATCAATATCATCTTTGTTTATAATAATTGAATCATTTATTACTAGTTTTTCTTTATCTAACTTTGCCTGGTGAAGAGAAGTGTTATTTTCCAATTTTTCAGCTTCTTCTTTTGTTTGATAATTTGTATCTATGACTATTTCAACTTCTAGGTTACCAATATGATATCCTATCGAAGTACAATAACTAGATCTCAACATTTTTCAAACTCCCTTTATCTAGCAATATGAAAATATAAACTGGTATCCTATTTTTCAAAAATACATGTTAACCGCTTTTGATTTACGCTATATGATAACCGGGCATCAAATTCTTTACCTGTTTTATTAGATTTGAGACCTTTTATCATATCTGTTAAGTTCTTTTCTAATAATTTTTTCATATGGTTATTTGTAATATTTTTACCTAGATATGTTCCGTTAATCTTAAAATCGCATGTTTTATTATAGTGTTCACATTTATAATTTGTTGTTCCTACAAGTACCCTGCTTCTACAAAGTGGGCATTTACCTAATGTACGATCATCAATTGTAGGGAATATAAATGTTGGCTTACCATCTTTTAATTGTAGTGCAGCCGTATATTCTCCCTTTTCAGATTGAAATCCATTGATAAAATCTGTTTTTTGCCCACTAAACAATTTTTTTATTTGTGCTTTAGGAATGAGTTTTCCCTTTAATTTAATAGGAAAAGAATAATCACAACCATTTTTATAATCACTGCATCCATAAAATTTTTCTTTTGAAAGAATTTTACCCTTCTGACATTTTGGACATCTGCCTAATGATAATTCATCTATTGTAGGAAGTGCTAATCGCACCCTTCCTTCATGAAAGGCTAGATATGCATCAAATTTCCCCTTCTCTGATTCAAACCCTTTAATTAAATCTGTTTTTTTATCTTTAAAAAGTTTTTTTATTTGTTCTTCTGGAATAGTCTTTCCCTTTATCTTTTTAGGAATAGACATTTCACAATTTGGATAAGTACTACATCCATAGAATTTTCCTTTGTTAATGATTTTTCCCATTTTACATGTACAAGTGCATATTTCTATTTGTTTATTATGAGTATTTACCATTCTAATTGCCACATTACTATCTATATTCCCTAACTGTTCAACTACCTTTTCTACAAACGAATTTGTTTGCAAGACGAATTCGTTATAGTCCATTTCTTTATTTTCAATAGATGTAATCATACCTTCTAATTCCGCTGTATACTCAGGGTTTTTTACCTGTTCTACTGGGAAAGTGTCTACAAATGCTCTTCCAATCTCAGTCGTACTAATTTTTCCATTTTCAATAGCAATATATCCTCTATTTTCTAAGGTTGGGATGAATTTAGCTTCTGTTGCTACAGTCCCAATACGTTTTCCTTTCATTAATTCTTTTAAGTTTTGATCCTCTAATTTCTTTCCAGCTGACTCCATAAAAGTTAACATTGTACTTTCCGTATGTAATGCTGGTTTTTTAGATTTAGATGTTATTAATTCATGATTAACAATTAATAAACGATCATTTTCACTTAGCATTGGGATTTTAAATTCTTTTACGTCGTCGTCTTCTTCATCCTCTTGGAATACACTTAAAAACCCTTTTTCCTGTAAAAGTCTTTCTTTTGATACATATTCATTGCCTTCTTGATCAACAAAGGATGCTTCACGCACAAGATATATAGCAGGCGGCATAAAATTGCTAATAAATCGTTTTACAATAAGTTCGTATAGTTTTTGCTCTAGTTCATTTTTATTTGCACCATCATATTTTTTAGTCGTAGGAATAACAGCATAATGACTATTAACTAATTCATCATTAAATGATGAATGTTTCTCAGAAATCGTTGAAATATCAATCATGTTTGCAAATTCTTTATAGTTAGACTCTTCTAGAACAGTGATTATTTCTTTTACTTTATTAACTTGTTCCTTTGGTAAATGTCTTGATGATGATCTAGGATAAGAAATAAATCCTTCCTCATATAGATGTTGAATATGTTTATTAGCGACTTCAGGACTGATCTTTAGTTTTGCTAAAGCATCCTTGTAAATATCCGTTAAATTATATAGTGACTTAGATTGTTTTTTTCTTTCCTTTTCACTAAATTCTTTTACAACTAACTGTGTATCTTTAATTCTAGTTGCTAATTGTATTAATGGAGCTGAGTCTAAAATTTGTTTTTCAGTTTTCATTACAGCTGTGCATCCTGGAGCTGTTAAGACTTTTAAATTATAAGAAGTTTGTTCCTTATAATTTTGTCTAGCTATTTCACGTTGGCGTATTTCATTAAGCAAGCACATTTGTACTCGTCCAGAACTTAATAAAAATTGATTATTAGCTAGTTTAGTTGTACATCCCCTGGTTATATTGATTCCAAGGGCATAATCTAAATACTGCCTTGCATTTGCTGCCGATGCTAACGCATCAAACTCTTCTCCTGGTAACAAGTTATTTAGTGCTGCTTCTAGTTCTGCTGGCTCATATGATGCTGTGAATATCCTTTTTTCATTTTTATCTACGCCTGCATAGCTATAAACTTCACGATAGATTAATTCTCCTTCCTTGTCCTTATCACATGAGTTAACCACTAAATCAACATCTTCTCTATTTAATAGTTCTACTAAGATATTCAATTGTTCTTCAGTTTCTTCTATAACTTTAAGATGTGGTTCTAGAAGAATTGGCAAATGTTCAAAATCAAATTCTTTATACTTACTATCAATTTCTTCTGGATATTTTAATCTTAATAAATGGCCCTGACACCAACTTACAATATAGTCCTCATCTTCAAAATAACCATAGTAAGGCATTGTGCCATTTACCTTTTTTAAATTTTTGAAACGTGGAGATTTTAATAGTTTCTGTGCTACTTTATATTTTTCTGCAATAAATAATGTTTTTCCCATCAATTTACCTCCTAAAAATTACTTATAATCCATTACTAGATGTTCATATAAACTAATAAACCAATAATCAACCAAAATGGAGCAACTAGTTTTAAAGCATTGAAACATCCTCTAAAAAAAGCACCGTCATACATTATAAATTTCTCTCACTTGTAAAATATCTCTCAATTAAATTACTCCTTTTCAAAAAAATAAATATAGATTTAGATATTCTAAGCTATTTGCAAAATAGAGTTCTTTAAAGAACTCTATTGAGTATATTATACCATATAAAAATTAATTAATTAGGTATTTTTATCTATATAAATTGGATGTTAATGGATTATTCATGTTCATCTTCACTTATATTTATAATTAGCTTGTATAAAATACAACTCAAATATCCTACCGATGCAATAAGTATAAAACTGTCTACAAGAAAATTACCGGTCATTTTTCCACCTTCATTTCTTCCTCCGTAATAATTAAAAGATTGTAGTACTTAAATACTCCCAAGTACTACAACCTTTTAAGGAGAAAAACTATTTTGTATACTTTCCAGAGGCTAACTTTTCTACAGCTTCTTGTTTTTCTTGCTGGCCAGCTGTAACATAAATTTTGGTTGTATTTATATCCGTATGTCCCATCAATTCAGCTACATATGAAATTGGAATACCTTTTTGTACTAGATCATGGCCAAAAGTATGTCTAAGTACATGCGGTGTTAGTTCCTCCAATCCCGTATGCTTACGAATTGTCTTAAAGATATTTTCTATTCCTACAACTGATAGCGGACCATTTTTTTGAGAGACAAAAAGATATTCTGTTTGATTTTCTTTAAAAGCTTGATGTATTTGTCTATGTTCTTTCCATTTATTAATGCTATTGACTACATCTGAATTCATAGGAATCTTTCTCGCTTTTCCACCTTTTCCATCCCGTACAGAAATAAAACCATCTTCAATATCGTCTAGTTTTAATTTAGAAACCTCACTGACTCTTAATCCAGCCTGTAACATTATATTAACTATTGCCAAATTCCTATAGTTTTTCCAAGGATTTTTCTTAATTAATTCAACATCCTCTAGGTACCTCATAAGCCTATTTTTAGAAATACGATCAAGCCATTTAGCATCATTTTTATTTTGAATTTTAGGTTGTTTTACCATTGCACCTAGATTTGTCTGCGTTCTATTCGTTTCATATAAAAATTTAAAGTATGGTTTTACTCGACCAATTTTTGTAGAAACTGTAGAAACTGATAATTGTTTTCCACTATTTGTTTTTGCAACTTCCATTAGAAATTGTTTCCACTCTTGAAGATCCATAGGTGTAATCGACTCTCCCTGGAATACAACCCCATTTGTATCTTCATACCACTGAATAAACTCTTTTAATGTAGTTTCATATTGCTTAATTGTATTCTCTCTTTTTCCCTGTTCTTTCAACCAAACTATATAATTTTCCATAAAACAATCACCTAACATTACCTTTCCCTAAAGGTATCACCTTCATTTATTCTCTATTTATAATCTGCTAATAACTACATGAATATTCTTTTATATGTAGTCAAATAATGAATTCGTTTAATTCTTCAACACTTATAAAGCCAATCTGATGATATATTTTTGCATCTTCTTTATCAATCTTGAAAGGATTTTCTTTATTTAATAAATAACCTTTCGCAAAGTCAAATTGGCTTTTATTAAGCACCGTTACAGGGTTTTCTTTACTAGATTTTAGAATTTTTGTGACTTCAATTTTTGTATAATCACTCTTTAATTCATAGATTTTACCATCATCCAAAGTAACATAAATAGTATGAGTGTTAAACGGAATTTTCATTTTTAATTCTCCTTTTAAATTTATTTATACCTTACCTTTTGTTAAGTATTTCTAAAGAACCTGCTAAAAAAGCCTTTCCTTTTTTGCTCACTAGCTGCTATTAATTTTTTTGTTTCTTGCATTTCTCTTATATTTTGTAAGAGTAAATTATCTCGTTCTTCTGCCCTTTTTTCCCGTTCGTTCATCCGTTCTTCAAAGTATTTATGCTGTTCTTCAAGTTTTTTTAAAAGTGCTTTATTAAAATCTTCTTGCTGTTTTTGTTGTTCTAATATCTGTTCTAGCTTTTGAACTTCTATATTTATGGTCTGTAGATAGTTTCCAGGGCGTTCCTCTTCAGGAACGCCCATTGTTCTTTCTTCAGGATTCATACCTGCTACTAATATTTGTGCTGCTACTTCTAAATTTATACTTTTTTCTTGTACAAGCTCTTTCATTCTTTTCAAAACAATAATGTCTTTATCAACAAAAGCCCTACTATTATTTCGGCCACGAATAAATATATATTTTTGATTTTCTAGAGCAATACACCACTTTCTCAGTGTACTATCCCCAATTTGTAATAGCTCAGAGATCTCTTTACTCCAATATCCCTGTTCGCTCATGTGTTCTTCTCCCTTCTCTTACTGTTCTTATTATACATGTTCTCTAAGGAACATGTTTTTCCTTTTAGTAAGAAAAAGTGAAGAAGTTTATTTTAATCCTCTCTACTTTTAAAATCCTTATTTACAATAATGTAAAAAATATGTTGCAGCCACATGATTTTCAATAGGAACCTGTTCTGTTCCTTCCATATTATACTTATATTCATTGCCCTTCACATCAAAAATTTTATAGCTTCTTTTCCCCTCTTTAATTCCTTCAATAGTAATAAAAATGTGCTTTTTAAAGGCATAAATGAGAAGATTGTTATTCTCTTCTGCTTCTATACTTATCATTCCTATTTTATTTACATCCGTATCCTCTAAAAATTGTTCTAAAAAAGAAAGCAGTTTAGTTATATACTTTCTATTTTTCTCTTTAGTCATTTTAAATATAAGTGAATCCCCTTCAAAATTCACATAATCATCCATCGTTCCAAAGTCGCCAAGCTTCTTTGCTATAGCAGTCGTGTCCTTATGTGATAATTTTCTATTTAAATGCATGTTAATTTCTACCGTCATATACATATTTATTTTCCCTCTCTTAATAAACGTTGATTATCTTCAGCAATTTTCATACAAAAACTTAATCTTTTGTGCCATATTTCAAATTTGGTACAAGATACATACTGGCTGACTTTTCTTAGTATATTAATTAATTCTTCACTCGAAGTCGCTTCACAACTCTTTGATACAATATAAAGCTTACTACTATTTTGAATATCTATTATGCTGGTAATTTGCTCTTTTATATTATGAACATTATCTAATTCACTATCCAAACAATTCAAGGATTCATAAATTAATTCATATAGATATTTTTGAAGAATTCTTTCTCTATGCTCTGTTAGTTGTTCAGATTGAAATCTTATTTTTTCATGCTCTGGATGATATAATGTGAGATACTCTGAAAACATCTCTTTAGATGTAGAATACATTATGCCTAAATCATAATTTATAATAGCTGGTATAGATCCATTACGATTAGATAAAGGAATTAAGACATCTAAGTCTTTAAGCGTTTTCTCCCATTCCCCTAAATCTTCTTTCGTAATTTCACCCACATAAAATTTTTCACACTTACTTTTCGATATATCGCTGCCTTTATATAATCTCTTTAGATAGAAACAATTGCTAATATAATTACTTATTTTTTTTAGGAAGAAACATATCAACATTCCTATGCCAATCCAAATTAAGATTTTATTTAGACTAAAAAAGTCTGATTGCATATAGATTTATCCCCTTTCCAAACTTTTATTTTGGTTTCTAATCATTGTTTTTTCAGGGTTCTTTTGTATTGGTGTTACCACTGACTTAATAAGATTTTCGAGTTCTTTTGTATTTACATGAGATTTAATCATCGCATCCATCATTTCTCTTTTTGAAACCCTATTCCATTCAATTTTATAATCAGCATTTTTGGCCAATGTTCTAGTGAATTCACGTTGACTCCTACCATTTCCTTCTCGGAAAGGATGTAGTACATTTATTTCTGCTAGATAATGAGCTGCTCTTTCGGAAAACTTTTCTGGACTCATAACCTTCAAGTAATTTTCTTGTTTCAGTTGACCAAATAGTTCTTTTGCCCCTGATTCAATGAATCTAGCATCGCCAAAAGAAAAGAAATCTTTTGCTATATTTTCTTGTCGTATTTGGCCAGCAAATTCATAAATATCTTCAAAAATATGTTTATGTATCTTTTTAAGATGATCCAGATCAAAATTACCAGGGATTGGCTTAATTTCTAATTCTGCGATTTTGGCCGTAGTTATCAATTTTTCTAATTCTTCTAATTCCGCTTGATCCTTAATACCAAATTTATTCTTTAAAACATCTGTTCCATCATATGTGTAAAGAGATTTATTTACCATGTTTTCTAGCACGCTCCCTCGCAATTTTAATAAATGTTTCTTTTGTGATTTCTTTTTTTAGATAAGCTGTAATTAGTTTTTCATCAGACTCCGTAAATCTAAAGCCTTCAATCTCCATAGATCCTTTTGCATTTTCATAAGCTTGCTTAATACGTTTGTTATATAATTCACTCATATTATTATTCCTTTCTGATTTAAATTTCTTTATAATTCAAATTTGATAAAAACTAGTATTCAACATCTTTATCCGGAGAAATTAGTTTTGTTTTACTCTTAGCTTCTAACTTTTTTAATTGCTCTTCTACAAGAAATAAATTCATTTTAGATGTTCTACGTCTAAATATTATGTCTTTACGCTTTTCAAAATAGTTGTTACAGCAATAAAGTCCATCCATAAGTTTTGCTGAGTTTATTAAAATAGACTTGTCACAACAAAAACAAGAGGTAGTTTCATCAGAATTTACTGGTTTTTTCAAAATTATCATTCCTCTCTCCAAATATCCAGCTTTCCCATAACCCGTTATAATTCCTCTGGTTTTAATAAAATCTTCACTTTATTTTTAAGAGCAATTTCCAAACCGAAATTACTATATTCTTCCTCAATAAAATGTTGAAGTGTGTCATATACACTACTTCTCCATATATCGTTACCGATCATCGGTTTAATTTTGTCATCAAGCTTCGTTAAAACATCCTTTAGATTACTTCCATTAGAAACAGGGAGCCATGAACCTTCATTACAGAAATAAAAACTCAATGCCGTACTTAATATACCTTCACCATCTGTAATCTCTCTTATTTCATATGTATGGTTTGGATCAGGTGCAACAATAGCCCATATACCTCTACTATATCTATCTTCCCAACATAGTAAATTCCAATCGTACTTTAATATTAATTCTTGTATTGCCTCCATTTTATAGCCTCCTATTGTGGAAAAAATGCATAAAATTCAATTTTGTACTAATCGAACTCCACTTTTTTGTAATTGTTCTTTGCAATATTTAATATGTTCCTCAATGGTTTATACAAATAAAAAGGTTTATTTTAAATTTCAACAGGTTTAGACACAGATAAATCACCTTGTAAATAAAATGAAATACCTTCATCGACAGTATCAAAAGGTATTTCCTCTTCAACAATGCCCCAAGATTCGTTATTACCAACTGCCTTTACCATTGCTGATAATTCATTTTCGGCTTCCACTATTTTTACAACATTATCCTCATCGTAAGGGCAAACCCCAACTGCATATTTTTTCATTGTTCTCATCCCTACTTTTCTACAAAATTCAAATTGTAATACAATAACGCTTTTATTTAGTTTTCAAATACTTCTACACGTCGCAAATATTCAGTTAAAAAACATCCACTAAATCCTTCTAAAAAAACTAATCTTTGCTCTAAAATACCTTCTCCTTCATTTTTGATATATTCATCAGTTTTACATGTCCAAACTTTTCCTTTGTAATGCTTCGCTTCATCACATGTATGCATTACTACTTGGTCACCTTTTTTCAACATCTCTTATTCCTCTTTTCTATAAAATTCAAATCTTATTACATTTTTTTAGATTTCTAAACTCCCTGGTCAAAGAACAAAGAGCTTTAAATTCCTTTTGTTCATCTTTTAGCTTATCTTGTAATAAAGAAATATCATCAATAAATGTAATGATTTTTTCTTTGTTATATGTTATTTCCTTATTATCTTTCATTTTTCACTTTATCCTCCATCCATTTTGCTAAATCGCTTAGGTTAATTTCTTCTCGTTTAACACCTTTTGCCGCAATATAAGGTTCGACAACAAGCTTGCTCAATTCACTATTTGGATTTTGACCCTCTCTAATCATTTCAAAAATTATCTGCATTTGTTTCTCTCCTTTTGAATCAATTATTTAATTTATATATTAAATTAATTTAAATTAATATATAAATTGAAAGAATTTAGTCATGTATTAATTCTTTACAAACTACATTAACTAATTATACCTTTAACTTCTTTCTAAAACTAATTTGTTATTTATCGTTTTTATAATTCTATTATACATTGTTATTTATCGTTTTTCAATAGAATTCCAGATAAAAACGATAAATAATAAATATTATTTATCGTTTTTATCCATTGGTTTTTAACAAGCAATATTAGAGTTTTTCAACCTAATTTCAATAAATAATTAAAAATGGTATATGTAAATATTAAGCTTTATAATAAATAATATAAACATTTTCTAGAAAGGATGATTTTATGAAACATATTAAATCTACACTACCAATTCAATTGTTTGAGAAAAAACATTTTAATATTGTAGTCGCTGGAAGAACAATGGCCACAATAGAAATATTATGTTTTGATGAAAACGAGTATGCTGCTCAAGCTAAAATTATTGAAACTAATAAAGAAGTTAGTACAGCTGTTTGTAATCCCTCTTGTTTTAAAACATTAGATGATGCCCTACAAGAAATTGTAAGTTTAATTGATGAAGAAATTAAAGATAATGATTGGGTAAAAAAAACCATAGTAAATACAAAATAATTTGGAGGAACTATATATGGAAAACAAAGCACTATTAGATGAAATTGAACAGCTAAAACAACAAGTTGCACATTTAACATTTAAGCAAAATTTATTATTTACCAATGGGAGTGTAGAACGATTAGTATTTGACTACGATCTCACTCAAATACAATTCACACAAATAATGGATCTTATGGACGAATACAGAAAAAGAATTGGTGAAGGTAAACAAGTGTCTCATCATGAGTTTGAAATGCAAATAAATGCTATTGTGCCTGATCACGGTTATCATTTTGCTGAATCTATTACTTATGCTTTTTGGGAAAACAAGCGTTGGGAAGAAGTGTTTAACGAGCTTTATAGAGGCATGGAAAAATACAAATATATTAAGAGAGAGATTTAGTAATGTCTGTATGGGATATTGTAAGTAATACCAATAATGCAGTTAGTATAGTTAGTAGTGCCATTGCTATTGGTTCTGCTGCATGGGGTACATTTAGCAGTAAAAGAGCCTCAACAGCAGCTAATACAGCAAGTGCTCTTCTAGATAAGTTAAATGATCATAAAAAAAGATCTGAGCTAGAAAAAATACTTCAAGTGGTCACCACTAGTATTTCTGAAATAAGGACTATTGGGAGTGAAAAATTTCGTGATATACAAGCTCGTGGTACTAACTATCAAAGTAAGTATAGTGAGCTAGCGAAACAGATTAGGGATATATGCAATGATACTTCCACTATACATAATGATATTACAGAAAAATTACTACTTATTGAAGTAGAATTAAATGGTTTTAGCCGTCAAGAATCAGCACTCTCCCTTGATGAAGAAAATGAAATTTTAGCTAAATTAGACAAAGTTCTACAAACTGCAAAAGTTAAATATGATGAAATTGAGGGTCGTTTAGCTTCATAATTCACCTGGTGTTTTATCAAATAATTGAAAAGGTAGCTGTGAATTACGGCTGCCTTTTGTTTTTAAATCAACGTTTTGAAAAAAGGGGGAGTTCTTAATGGCTCAATGTATTAAACAAACAGGTCCCACTTGTGGAATTTATGCTTTTATAAATGGAATGTACCATATTAATCAGAAGAAAGATGTTTCAAAGAAACAAGCTGATAAAATGGTGTATTCATTCTTAGAGGCTAATATTGTTAAAGATGACTCAAATAGTAAAACAGGAACTACTTTTGTAGGTGAATTTTTTGATTTTGAATCGTATATCTCCTTTCTTAATAAAATCAAAAATACTTTCATCTATAAAAATATCGATTATGATATTAAAATTAAAGATGTTAATTATTTAGATGATATCAGTGTTATTGAGGACATACAAAAACAAAATTGTTTTGTCTTATTCAGCATTGCTACCCCTATTTCCTGGTGGAATCCGATTAAATTATACAGATTCTTAAAAAAAGGATCTATGATTTCACATTGGATTCCCTTATATGGCTATGATAATAAAAAAAATAAATTTATTGTTGCTAATAGCTCTTCTGGAAAAATTAAAAGATTTTCTTTAAAAACGTTAGCTAAAAAAAATAAACGGTTAAAAAGTACTACGTTTTATTGGAAATATTATAAGCGATCTAAAAAGCGTTTTACATTTAAAAAAAATCCCATAGAGGATTTAGTGCAAGCTCAATTAAAAAGTAAGAAGGATTTTTTAGATAAAGGTATCCTCATCCCAAAGATTAACCATACATCCGGAAAAATAATTATTGTTAAAAAAATAGAAAAATAGGGTACGTGAAATTATCGAATTATCTATACTGTTCTTATTCTTCGTTTAAATACATTTTCTGTCCTTCTAAACCAAAACCATGGATACTCCTTTGAAACACGCATATAAAGGAATCTGAAAACCCATTTTTTATTTATCTTCTGAAAATAGGCATTTTCACAAAAATAAAAGCAGATATTCTATAGCTTGACTATAAAATACCTGCTTTTATTCTTTATATTAAACATATAGCAATTGCCGATCCCAATAGTATCATTCCAACATTATTTAATATTTTTTTGAACATAATATTATTTTCTTACCCTTCTATATGTTATATTCCATGCATTTAAATCATTCATCTTTAATTCTTCTGAAGTTAAATTTTCCTGAGCATAAATAAATAGGCTAAATTCTATCGTCTCACCCATTGTACACTTTGCTTTGGAATGCTTTTTATCTATTAATTGATGAGTATCATTTTTTAATAATAATGATCTATCTTTACGTCCACTTATCTTTTCTTTTTGCATTAAAATTTGTCCCGCCAAAATCTGTGAGAAATATGTATTCACAATTTTATCTAAGAAAAACTTATCCTCTTCTTCTTTTTGAGAAGTCTCTTTCCAATTCAAATATTTAATTAGCTTCATTGCTTCGGGCCTAATTCTATATTTTTTTATACTATAATCTTTAATATCCATACCATATTCCTCATTTTCTATTTTTCATTCTCCTTTCAGTATAAGGTATCTTACATGTTCTTTAAAGCACTTATAAAGGGACAACTATGTATTTTTATACCACTAATCTCTATTAAAAAACTAGGGTCTGAAATAAACTTGACTTAAACCACTACGGGTACTTGAAATTGATACTTTCTTTACACCGACTCCACTTTGAATCAAATTGAATACTTTATATTCATACTCACCTTCAATTTTAAAATTTAAAGGTTGGTTAAAGTCTACTTTACCTTTTGTATAATCCATTTTCCATTTATCAGAATCCATATTCCAATCATCAAGTTTCTTTTTTACTTTCTCTATAACTGTTGGTGAAAATTCCCCTTCACGTTCAGCCAAACTTACTGCATACTCACTTAGCTCATTCGCTTTTGTATTATATACAGTATGGCCAGCAAACTCAGCACCAAAGAAAATTATTGCCATTAACGCAATGAAAAATAAAACATACTGTATTGCCTCACTCACTTAATCTCGGCCTCCTTTTTCTAAAAAGAAAGGGTAGTTATAATAAACTACCCCTCTTGTATAACTTACATTAATATTATTCTATTATTTTCCCCATCCTGAAGGTTCTACTTTAGATCCTTTTGTAACACTTACAAAGAAGTCAGCGATATTTCCTGTTCCTGTTTTCATTGCTACTAATAGGATTGTTAAAACTACTAGAGCAACTCCTACACCAATATACATCCATACTGCTTTATCTGTAGTTTCATCTGAAGATTCATTCAATAACCATGATTTACTTTTTCTTAATAGATCTTTTCCCTTGTTTAAAAATCCTGTTCCTTTTTTTGTTTCGATTGCTAATGTTTTCATAATTAATTTCTCCCTTTGGTTTGTATTTTTTATAATAATTGCATATAGCAATTTATTAATTTATTAATTCCTTCTATTAAAAAAGATTGACGAATTTATCAAATATAGAAACAAATGATATTCCCATAATTAAAATAACCATGCCTAGATAAGCAAAAATAATATATTTAGAAACTAATCCTGGTCTCATTTTAACTAATTTATCATGAGATTCAGATTGTAGTTTTTGCATTACTTCAATTTGTGCATTTATGATTTCTTTACTTTTTTCTTCATCCATCTTCATAGATTGCTCTAGAGCTACCATAAATTGATAAGCGGATGGAATATTTAGTGCTTTTGCAAATTCTATATAAGGCTCATGGCTACCAGGTTCCAGTTCTAATTTAGCAACCAATTCCTCTGCATAAGGTTTTATACTATCAGATGCGTACTCAATTGATCTTTTTGTCGCTTCAAAGGCTGAAAATTTAGAAAGCATAAACCCTAGAGGAATCATGAGCTCTGGTAACTCTAGCTCCAACCTTAATTCCCTAGACTTAATGATACTGTTCAACCTTACGTTTTCATAAAAGAAAACCAGAGCTGAAATTATTAAGCCTACTGTTAAGATAATTAGCTTATATTGTGGAAATATCCATGCATATATAAGCGCAAATAGGAAAACAAATATTGATATTACTAATTTTTTTAGCAAAAATTCAATTGGTGTAATCTTTAGATTTGCTTTATCTAATTTTATATTTAGTTCCTCTTCCATTCTTTGAGGTATCCAATTTTTTTTAAGCTTTAGAATTGGTTCAAAGAGCATGAATAGAAATGTTCGATTTTCCTCATTCTTCCTATACCGTCCTATATATTTATGTATTTGAAATTTTTTATTATTTCTTCTTTCAAATGCATAATCCACTACTAAATATATTAGTGAGAACAGCAAGAGAAACAGTGGAATCGTGGTTAATAGATTCACTTTATCCCCTTCTTTAACTTATTTTATTTATACCTTCTGTTGGATCATAGAATGAATGTTGCTCGACTTTAACTGCACAGATAATGTTTACAAGAATCATTAATGTAAGTATTATTTTCCCTGTCGGTGTCCCTGCAAAAGCAATGTAATCATCTGCTGTAACTGCTAAAAACATGAATGGAAATGATGCTGTCATAAGAGCAATTTTTTTAAATGAAGATCGTTTTGGCTCCATTCCTGCTTTTAATTTGGCTTTATATATCTTTTTTTGCTGAAATTCATCTGCTATTCTCATTAACAAGCCATCTTCATCTTTTCCTGTTTTAGAGATAAGATCCAACATGTCATGAAATAACTTAAGATTCTTGTATTTATACTTGTTAATCAGCGGTTCAAAAGATTCTTTAATACTAGTTCCTTCTAAATGTACGATTAAACAATTTTCAACATCTTCTTTAATAGGTGACTGCATTAAAGGCAATATACTTTTAATCGCAAAGCTAGGGTTTTCATATGCTGACATAGCATTTGCAAGTGAATTTAAGTACAACATCAACTGTTCTTCAACATATAGTTCAAATCTTTTCTTTTTATAAAACATCATAATTCTCGGTAAAACTAATCCTACTATCACACCAAAAACAGCAAAATTCACCGAGATAAAAAATCCATAAAATATTATTACCCCAATTAATGAACCTACAATTAAAAGCATACTATAATCTTTAATTGTTAAATTCCAATTGAATTCTTTACCCTCATGAATAATTTGATTAGGGCTAACCCACTTATATACTCCTTTTTTCTTGAGATATGCAATAAATTTACTATCCTTTGATTTATTATTTAAAACATATTTCAATGCATTTTTCTTTTTATTTTGTATGCTATCTAGATTCGCATTGATAACATAATAGATGGCTGCAATCATAATTAAATAGGGTAAATATTTAAGATACTGCAACTGCTGCCCCCTCCTTAGATAAGTCTGATTTCTCCCTATCTTTTTGTAAAACTTCTAATTGTTTAGTAAAAACTCTGGATTTTTTCATCTTTTTAATCATAGAATCGCTTAAATGCCCAGTCTGTTGATGACATCCCTCTACTTTGAATCTAGTTCTGCCTTTTTCATCTACATATTCTATTTCTGATTCTATGTCGAAAGAAAACAACGGATTATATTGTACTTGCCCATTTTTATAACCTGTATATTCAACTATCTCTGTAATTCTTCTTGTTCCATCAAGTGTTTCTTCTAGATGAATCCCGAAATCAAAGTTATTTGCTACACTTCTATATAATGACTCTAATGACATATTAACTTTCTCCGAGCACATGTCTACAACCCTTTCAATACTATCAATTGCCCCAAAAGAATGTAATGATGTCATAACCGGGTGTCCTGTTTTCGCTGATTTAACCATACTCCATGCTTCCCCACCACGAGACTCACCAATAATTAGCCATTTTATAAATTGACGTAGTGCAGATCTGTTTAACCGGTCTAAATCAATAACATTTTCAACCCCTTCTTTTTCTCTGGTTATCCAAGTTTTAATGTCACGTCTTGGGTAAATGTATTTTAAGAAAACTTCTGGGCTATCCTGAACCATCAAAATTCTATCCAATTCAAAAATATAACCTACTAAATACTTTAATAACTCTGTTTTACCTGATCCTGTTGATCCTGAAATTAATACTCTACTACGTGTTCTCATAATGGCTCTTAATAAATCTACCATAACTTCATTTGCTTGCTGTGTTTCTAGAATCGATTCTCGACTAATTCTCAAACCTTTCGTAAACTTACGAATTGCAAGTGAAATACCCTCTTGTGAAATATCAAATCCCATTAAATTAATACGCATATTAGGGAAAAAGGCATCACACTCTGGTTTTGAATATGACCAAGTTTGCCCAGAAGCATATGCAAACTTATAACATAATGTTTCATATGCTTTTCTATCTTTAAACTTAATATCAGAAAGGTACTTCCCTTCTTTAAGATCAGTAATCCATATTTCATCATAATCATTACAAATAATATCAGTGACATTTGGGTTTTCTGCAAAAGCTTCCAAAACATCTAAACCAGCTACAGCATCCACTAGTAATTTGGTTAGTTCATCTAGCGAAAACCCTGGAAGATTAGGTTTTTCAATAAGATATTGAGAAACCACTTTCCTTAGTGCAGCTTTCTTTTTTTCATCACCAAAGGATTCTTGAAGTAATGATTTATGTTCATTTTTCAAGAAATCTTTTACTTCTTTTAAATATTCTTCCGGTAGTTCCTTTTCATGATTAACACCTATACTATTACTTGCTTTAATAGTATAAATATACTTCTCAATATCAATTTTTTTCTTTTTCCCTGGACTATGACCATACTTCTCTAAATTGATAATATTTTTCTTTACGATCTCCATAGTTTAATGCCACCTCTTTTTTCTTCTTGTTTAATGAAGAAACCAAGTTGACGAGAAATAGTTTTCAAATGCAAATCAATTATAGGAGAGCCCACCTTCAAAGCAAATTCAAATTCAGCTCGTTCATTGCAATACGGAATGCATTCAGAAATATTTAACTCAGTTAATTCTCCGTAAATATCCTTACCTATATTACTACTACAAAGATTAAATACTTGTATCCATTTCTTGTATTGTAAATCAGCTTGTTCAAAGACATTTGTTAATTCCATATATCTCGATAGATATTTAGGGCTACCATTCAATACATTAATCACATATTCACATTTACGTAATATTGGTAATCCAAAAATATCGTCAATTTCACATGGAAGGTTAAAAATAACTGCATCGTAGTCTAAACTCTTGATTCTATTCATTAATTTTTCTACGAATTTAATAATAATTTCTTCGCTATCATTTTGAAAATCTGGAAATTCGGATGCTTGATACTCCTTTGGATAAACTAGTAAATCCAATGAACTGGGCAACCAATCAAATTGTTTTGTGTTACTATGAATATCTTTTTTTCTAAAAATGTAATTTTCAAGATTTAATTGATTATACAAAATAGCTTCTTCCATAAATTTTCCCATATGTCTATCACCAAGAGGCATTTGGGCTTTATTGGCAAACGAAGGATTTGAATAATCTAACTCAACAAACAATACTTTATGTTGATTTTCTGCAATTATTTTTGATAACGCATGAGATAATGTAGCCTTACCAATATTTTGCTCTATACCAAATACGCCGATAATTTTTGGATTATTACTCCCCATGTTTATCCCTCACTCTCTTATTTCACTTTGTACGATTGTTTTTGTATCCATTTTACAATTTGTTCATCTGCTGTTTTTTCAACATTTGTTTTATATGCTGTTCCACTTGCAACAGGGATTATTTTCCCAATTAATGTACCTTGATTTAGCAATGTATTTTCTTCTTCATTCACTGCGAATGTATAAATCTTTGCCATAGGGCGATTTTTCGCTTCTTCTTTTAAGCTATCCTGATATGAGCCTTCCACATTTATAGTTGCAGGGTCAAAAACATTTGCTGCATTACTATCTTTAACTGCTGTTACTCTTACATGTTTTGCAATGCGGCCAAAGATAGGCTTTTCTACAACCTCACCTTTTTCATCTTTATCCTTAACTGTTCCCTTAAAGTACAGATCCACATGACTTTCTGGAATAATACTATTCCCTGAAGAAGTCTCAATATCTACTAATAGAGGAAATGCCACTTCACTTGGTTTTAAGTTTAAAATAGCTGCATCTGGAAGCTCATCTTTAGATACCACTTTATTCTTAAAAACATATGAATTCTCGACTAACCCAAAACCATTTACAGTATATTTCCCTACAATGTCATTCGGATTTTTAATCGCATTAGGGGGAATTGAGCTATTTGATACTTCACGTACTTGTAGCATATCTTTGGTTATCTTGGTTCTAGGTGGAATATCAACCTTAGTAAAATATACTTTTTGTAAATTGACCTTGCTAGAAACGGCATAATTCTCGTATCCAACAATCGCAACTACTAATCCTATTGAAGCTGCTAAAGTAATAGCTAACTTCTTAGGCGTACTCTTTTTTTTCACATCTTCCAACTCCTATTAATTAGGTTTTTTCAACTTTTTTGCTTCAAATATAATGTTAGCAAATTGTCGAACACTAGCTTTTTCATCTTCTTCTTTTAGGTATTTACGTATCGGAAGATCAAAAGTGTTATAAGATTCTACAGCAAGCATGGATGGCTGAGAAGCAAGAGCATATATATGTAATTGCTTCTCACCATCACTTAGATTTGATTGCTCTACATACTGTCTCACAAGAGCCTCTTTTACTACATCCTCATTAACTGTAACTTCTTCATCCACCCTAACCTGTCCCATATTAATACCCTTGCTCATAGCGCTTGCTGCTGCCTGTTCTAAAGTTCTGTCCTCATTTGTATCAGCTGCAAACAAATAACTTGAACTTGCAATAAACAATGTAAATCCAAGCAATACAAGAGCCATTATTACAAACTTAGGGGCACTCAATTACATCACCCTTTTTAGGTTATTTAAGGTTAAACTTGCTAAAGAATTCACTATTTAAATCCACATTTAATCCATGAGATTTATTATATGCTTTAATAGATTGGTAAATTTCAGGACTAATTTTATAAGATTCTTTATGATAACCTGGAGGAATATCTTTAGGATTCGGATATTTCCAATTTGTCCACCAATTATTTAAACTTGTTAACATTGTTTCTTTTCCTTGCCAATTCCATCCCACCTTATCAGGGAATGGATTACTCGGATTTACTGATCTTCTAATAAAATCATCTTCGCCCTTTTTATTTCCAATAAATGAACCTTCAATCATTACTTCGCCAGTTAGACATAAGTTTAATTTATTTACTCCGGCATTATAAGATTTAATATTAAAAGCATATTTCCCATCTTTTTGATCAAAAGATGTATACCACTTTCGACCACCATTTAGAATTATCTCTTTTGGATTATAAGCTGGGTGATTTTTATAGTCTTTATCAAAGACATTACCTGAAAACTTTTCAACATATGTCATTGGGAGTGACCAAACCGATTCACTTACAGAATTTTTCGTCTTTTCCATTTGCACTTTATATCCATCATCAACTTTTGGATATTGCAAATGCTTAGTCATTGTTGGAAAAAATGAATCTGTACTTTTAGGCCCTGTTGCACTACTTTTAGGATCTTCATTAGAATAAGTTGTTTTCACCTCATAACTAAATCCATATCCCGATCTCAATGTTTTTCTGGATAAATTAATTATCTCACCTGTCAGATATTCATAGAGTTTATCCTTTGTTCCCTTGTCATTTATTGTTCTTACTACAGCTTGAATACTAGCTTTTTCTCCAGGCTGAGGACATAATGACATTTGATGACTAGATGTGTATATAGGTGTATCCAATTTATTATTCTTAAAATTCGTTTTTTCAACATCTTTACTGTTATCATACTTTCGTGGCAATGGATTAATTTCAGCCTCTATTTGTCCAGACCTTTTTAATGTCCAGTCAAAGCTTATGGTTTTACTTTCTCCTTCCTTTAAGGTAACATTCTGTGTCCCCACCCTATCACCATCAAAGCTTAAGATGATATTAGGTTCTGTTGAATTGTATTGAGCTTCTAATGTTTCAAGTCGTTTTAATTTATTCGTTTCACATTTTAATTTTTCTTCTACTTTCTGAAGCCTTAATAGAATACTATCTAGACGTTCTTCCCACCATGAACAATCTTTTGGATAACAATGTTGTTCTCCGTTTGCATCCACATAGCAAGTTTTTTCCAAACGACATGACCTTAAATTAGAGCTTGCACTATCTCTATCATCTCTAAGACTATTTATTTCTGATTGCAGAGAGTTAATCTTCTCTTTTAATTCACCCCTATATTTATCCCTTTCCTCTTTAAAATTGGCTCTAGATACTTTTACAGGGGTAGAAATATTTGTTCCTTTTTCTGCCGTTTCTCCTTCAATTCGATCTACAGAAAAGTCCATTTTATATTTAAAATCATCCTTACACATATTATCACTTGGATCAACTGGCACTTCTGTACCACAATTGCCATCTATTGTGAAATCCGTAGTTTTTACCTCTGACTCACGTTGGACTCCATCTACTACCTTCAATTTTGCTGTAAATTTACCACAACTTTTTGGTTGCCAACGAATAGGACTATTAGTACCACTTCCCCCAAATTTACCAGCTTCTTTTTCGGAAGATTTCGAATTATTAATTTGTGGTTGTGAACGTATATAGCCATCATTTTTATCTACCAACGAACCGTTTTGATAAATTTCTAGAAACCAATGTACACGATTTCGCTCACCTGCTGAGTCACGATATGGGTTATATGTATCAGAGTTTGGATCATTGTCAGTATAACCTTTATTTTTTGATACATATTCGAATCCTTCTAAATTGAAGTTAACAGGGTCAGATTTTGCACCATTCGAAGCATTAAATTTAGTAATATCCGGATTGCTTGTACGAACTACCCAAATTTGATAAGGACTTACACCTTTATTTAAACCAGCACCTGCATATCCTCCACTTAAATAAGCAATATCTCGAATCCAGTAGAAGAGCCCGTAGCTTTTTCCTGTACCTAGGTTCTTTACATTATGTTCTTGTAAATTATCTAATACAAAATCTCCATTTCCATTATACTTATTATGGATAATGGTTGAATTCATTCTTTGAATTTCGGTAACCATTCGGTTTCCAATTGGATTCCCTGTTCCCAAAAATCCATCATTTGCAAGGTTAACATATGGTTCTGAGTAATCTGCATTTTGAACTAGGTTTTCAAAATTATTACTAAAATTAAATGAACCGTTATACATAGCTGGATAATGAAAGTCAGCTGTATAATATGCATCTCCACCAAGTGGTGGTGTATATCCTTTACCAGGTCTAAGTAATTTCCCTTTAATTTGCAAAGTTGAGGTATCCAATAAAGTACTAGGATCACCATTATAAAATGGCACATCATTATTTCTTGCACTTGCTGTATTTGGTATAAATAATGCTATCAACACTACAATTAAAAAAAGTGTAGATTTTATTTTATACACGATCTTCCCCCTTTCGTGTATCAAATGTATACGGAGAAGATATTTCCCCTTCCCCGTATACCATATTTTCATTAATCTTAGTTCGATTTCACTTGAACATATAACATTTTATCAACCATTGTTAAACCAATACGTACTTTATGGTCACCTTTTTCATAATTACTGATTTTTGGTTCATTGACCATAGTATCAATCTCTTTGTCTACATTTAAAGCAGGAGTTAATAATTTAATCCACTCTTTAGCTAATTCTACAGTTGCATTGTTATTTGATAAGAATAGAATTTTATAATTATCTTTATCAATGCTTTCTACTAAAAATTGTGCATTAAATGTGCTTGATGGAAGATACATACCTTCATCTTTAAGAGTCACTTCTGCACCAATATTATTGTATTTTAAATTAGTTCCATATTTTTGGTTTACAGATTTAACAATATTTTGTGCTGGGCTTGAAACTGAATCTTGAGAAACCTGTAAGTTATTAAAAGCAGTTTCATTAAATTTAGTCTCTGGCGTTGCTAATCCAGCATCTAATCCCTGTGGTAATTTCTCTTCAGGCTTCACTTCTGGCTTAGTCTCAGGTTTTTCCTCAGGCTTCACTTCTGGTTTAGTCTCAGGTTT
>NZ_MACF01000062.1 GCF_001884045.1 Bacillus mobilis
CAATCCAAGAGTTACATTTGACGGTCGTCACTGGTGGATTAGTGTAGGATTCCAAGAAGACTTTGAATCACAGGAATTAACGAATGAGTCGATTGGTGTGGATGTTGGTTTAAAAGATCTGTTTGTAGCTTCTAATGGTATGAAAGAACGAAATATAAACAAAGATGCTAAGGTTAAAAAACTTTTGAAAAGGAAAAAGTCAGCGCAAAGAGATATGTCTAGGAGATTTAAAAAAGG
>NZ_MACF01000063.1 GCF_001884045.1 Bacillus mobilis
CGTTCTTTCATACCATTAGAAGCTACAAAAAGCTCTTTTAAACCAACATCCACACCAATCGACTCATTGGTTAGTTCTTGGGATGCAAAGTCTTCTTGGAACCCTACACTAATCCACCAGTGACGACCGTCAAATGTAACTCTTGGATTAGATGGTTTTTTATTTCTTGGTAGTTGTTGGCTTGTTTTCACTTCTCCGATAGACTGAATATGAACTACCTTCTTTCCTATAGCCAGTCTTTCATAATTGGCATAAAATCCTTGGATTACATCTTTTTTGGATTTATAAGAAGTGTGATAACCATT
>NZ_MACF01000064.1 GCF_001884045.1 Bacillus mobilis
GCGGCAAGGATGACCAAGGTGGCAAAGACGACCAAGGCAGCAAAGACGATCAGAATGGCAAAGATGGCAAGGACGGTCAAGATGGTAAGGATGGCCAAGACGGAAAAGATGGCCAAGATGGTAAGGATGGTCAAGATGGAAAAGATGGCCAAGATGGTAAGGATGGCCAAGACGGAAAAGATGGCCAAGATGGTAAGGATGGCCA
>NZ_MACF01000065.1 GCF_001884045.1 Bacillus mobilis
TGAACGAACAAAGTCTGGTCTTCAAGCAGCAAGATCAAGAGGAAAGAAAGGTGGGAGACCTACTAAGAAAGAAGATAAAGTGGAAATGGCTGTTAAGATGTATAAGAGTAAAGACTATACAATTAAGCAAATTACAGTGGCGACTGGTATCAGTAAGACCACGCTGTATAGGTATTTAGACAAGGCGCTATAGGGTTGCCTCAGTAA
>NZ_MACF01000066.1 GCF_001884045.1 Bacillus mobilis
TGGTAAGGACGGCCAAGACGGAAAAGATGGCCAAGACGGTAAGGACGGCCAAGATGGTAAGGACGGCCAAGACGGAAAAGATGGCCAAGATGGTAAGGATGGCCAAGACGGTAAGGACGGCCAAGACGGAAAAGATGGCCAAGACGGCAAGGATGGTCAAGATGGTAAGGATGGTCAAGACGGTAAGGATGGCCAAGACGGAAAAGATGGCCAAGATGGTAAGGATGGTCAAGACGGAAAAGACGGCCAAGACGGTAAGGATGGCCAAGACGGAAAAGATGGCCAAGATGGTAAGGGCGGCCAAGATAATAAGGTAGTTAACGAAAAGCCAGTTATCAAAGTAGATAAAGATGAGATCTTCGTAGAAAAAGGTAAAAAGGAACTTGATGTGAAGAAAGAAATTAATGTAAAAGTAACAGATAAAGAAGACGGCGACTTAACAGATAAAGCTGTAGTAGAAGGCACTGTAGATACAAACAAAGTCGGCGAACAAAAAGTGAAAGT
>NZ_MACF01000067.1 GCF_001884045.1 Bacillus mobilis
GGAGCAGATGAAGGTAAGAAACTTGAACAGTTGGAAGAACCAACGGAAGAAGCTGGAGAAAAGAAACCAGAGCAAGTAGAAGAAATGCCGAAGCAAGAAGAAACAGATGAAGGTAAGAAACTTGAACAGTTGGAAGAACCAACGGAACAAGAAGTGCAAGAGGATGAGAACCCCTCTGAGACAAGAGAGAATATAGAAGGAACAGATTCGTCGGAAGGTCCAAGAGAAGAAACTGTTAAAAAAGAGTTTGAGCCGAGAAGCGAGACAGAAGAAGAATCGGGATTCGATTTAGATGAATTGTTTGATCAGAAAAAGAAAGAGATAGATCAACGAACGATTGGACAAATTTTAAAAGAAAGAAAAGATGCTTGGAGAGAAGCTGGCTATGGTGATAGTTTTAAAGAAATGTGTAAGAATGCGATACAAGCACAAAGAGAAGCGAAAGAACAAGGTAAGATAGCTTGGATACAATATAACGTAGAAGAGTTTCGTAAAGAGATAAAACATGTGTATGAAGATGGAATGAAGTTAGCGAATAAAGTAATTGAAAATAATAAAATATTAGGTCCTATAAAAGAAGTACTGGAAGAGCGGAATAAAAAATGGAATGAAGCTGGTGAAGGAAAGTACACATTAAAAAGTAGTATTGAGGCGCAAATAGAAGCCGCAAAACAAGGGCCAAAAGCATGGTGGGAGTACAATAAGAAAGAGTTTAGTAAAGAGATAAAAACTGCATATGAAGATTGTGCAAAAATGGCGGATAAAATCACCGACAATTATCAAACGTTAAAAAATATAAAAGTGTCACTGGAAGAGCGACATCAAAAACGGATAGAAGATGGTGAAGGCGCAACGCTATTAGAAATGTGTA
The DNA here is from genome assembly GCF_001884045.1 of Bacillus mobilis. Lineage (GTDB taxonomy): Bacteria > Bacillota > Bacilli > Bacillales > Bacillaceae_G > Bacillus_A > Bacillus_A mobilis. The sequence continues at coordinate 872 of NZ_MACF01000067.1, forward strand.
AAAATAGCGTGAGGGCACAAATCGATGCGGCAAAAGAAGGTCCGGAAGCGTGGCTGAAATATAACAAAGAAGAGTTTAGTAAAGAAATAAAACATGTGTATGAAGACGGCGTGAAAATAGCGGATAAAATTACTGATACTTATAAGGTAATAGCAAATGCAAAAGTATCATTGAGAGAGCGACATGAAAAGCGAATAGAAGATGGCGAGGGCGCAACGCTATTGGAAATGTGTAAAAATAGTGTGAAGGCACAAATAGATGCGGCAAAGGAAGGTCCGAAAGCGTGGTTGAAATATAACAAAGAAGAGTTTAGTAAAGAAATAAAAAATGTATATGAAGATAGTATGAAAGTAGCAAATAAAATGATAGAAGGTAATAAAATACTATTTTCTATAAAAGAAGTTGCCATAGAACGCGAGAAAATATGGAGCGAGTCTGGAGACGAAAAGTACACATTGAAAGGTAGTATTAAAGCACAAATAGAAGCGATAAAGCAAGGCCCGGCAGAATGGTTTAAATATAATAAAGAAGAGTTTAGTAGAGAAATAAAAACAGTGTATGAAGATAGCATGAAAGTAGCGAATAAAATCATTGATAAGTATAAACCGTTAGCTGATGCAAGAGATATTTTGGAAGCACGTGATAAAAAATGGAGAGAAGCTGGTGAAGCAAATACGATAATAAGTAGTTTTAAGGCGCAGCTAGAGGCAGCTAATAAGAGTCCAAAAGCATGGTGGGATTATAATATAAAAGGTATTCAGAGAGAAACGAGACATCTGTTTGAAGATGGAAGAATGTATCTTATCAAATATATGGACACACCAGGGTTATTTGATGAAGTTGATGATAAGGCTTCTGAGAAAAAAGATGATACAAAAAAGGTTAGAGAAATAGAAAGAGTCGGGATAGAGAATCAAGTAGAGACGGATGATTCAATTAAGTATGAAGAGCAACTTCCACCATCTTTCTTCGATGAAATGAGTGCTGAAATTGAAAGTGTTAAGGAGACCGATTATAAAAAATTGGTAGCAGAACTGCAGGAAGAAATTGGTTTGGAGACGGCCAGAAGAAAAGAGAAAGAAGAATTTAAAAAGGAAAGTATACAAGAAGTTAGGGATACAGTGATTGACCTGGCGGCGGAAGCTTATGTGAAAGAATGTATTGTAGAAGAAGTGTTACAAGTGGAGGTTGATACAACACTTAGAGGAATATTTATTGATAATCTTGGAGAGAAAATATCTAGTAAATTATATTTAGATGGCTGGGAAGATGTTGAAAAGCAATTTACAGAGGCGACGCCGGGGTTACTGTCAACGGAGACAGAGAATACGATAAATGAGTTTGCCGAAGAAATACAAGAAGTAAAAGTTGATGCAGACGTAAGTGACCTTATGGAATCGCTGCAAGGAAATAATAGTATACTCGTAGAATCGGTAGACCATTATGTGAAAGGTAAACTTGGTATAGATGAAATTCCCGAAGAAATAAGTGAAACATTACAAGGGGAAATAGAAGAAGTTATAGACGAATTTGCAAGTGAAGTAACGGAATGGTTGTTAGGAGAAGTTGTTCCATTTCTTCGTCACGTTCGTACACGTGTTGAGGAAGGAAAAGCAAATGGTGAAGGAGATACATTTGTAGAACAATGGAAAAATGCCATGACACATTATAAGGAATTAATTAGAAGGAAAGAATTTACGAGAGAATTTGCGAAAGGTCTGGGAGAAGAAGCTAAAAATGTGGGGCGCCACGTTACGTACGCTACGATTGCTATCCCTCTCCTGACTATTAAATTAGGAAAACTGTTGTATAAGCGAAAAAGATAGTAGTTTAATAAAATATTTATGAGGTGGATAAAGTGTCAACATTAAAAACAATAAAAGAAAATTTAATACAATCTGTAATTGCATCGGTATTAGCGGTGATTTCGGAAAAAGGATTGAAGCCAGTAGAAGAGTTGAAGATAGATGGATCCCCTGTTGCATACACTGGGGATGTAGGGATGTTTATTTCAGCTCTTATTGAATTACATGATATTTTCGAGCTGAACTTTGAAATAGATTTGAACGAAGTTGGGACTAAGTTTCTAACAATTGAATCGCTTGTTGAGTACTTTATGATTCGTATTGTAGATGAAAAAATTTAATATATTTGTAGTTAAGGTGGCTTGTAGTGTGCTTACTAAAGCCGCCTTATTTTTATATCAGAAATTATTTTATGATTTTTCTGAAAAAATACAACAAAAATGGTCGTAGAAGGTATAAAATATACATAAAATGATGTAGTTAAATTAAGGGAAATTTTCATTGACGGAACTTTTTTAACTATTTATTATAATTAATGAGTCGTGCTTATGGCAAATTTGTGAAAAAAATGTTAGATTTATCTTATTTGTTATAACAATATGTAGTGAAAAAAGGATATTGAGGAGCTGATTAGGTGATTATTGGTATCGATTTAGGAACAACCAACTCGGCGGTGGCATACATAGATGATAGTGGAAACCCAACAATTCTGCCAAACCGTGAGGGAGAAAGAGTTACTCCATCAGTTATATTTTTTGAAGATGGGTCGCCTGTTATAGGTTCAACTGCAAAAAGTATTTCTGTATCAGACCCAACAAATACTGTTCAATTTGTGAAGAGACAGATGGGGAATGCAAGTTATAAATTCCCGATAGGTGGAGAGGTATTTACACCTGAGGATCTTTCGGCTCTTATTTTAAAACGTTTAAAAGAAGATGCAGAAGAAGCAATAGGCGCTAAAGTGACGAAAGCTGTTATTACAGTACCAGCATATTTCGATGATGCGCAAAGAAAAGCAACGCAAGATGCTGGGAGAATTGCTGGCTTACAAGTACTTAAGGTAATTAACGAACCGACGGCTGCTGCATTAGCATATGGTTTAGCGAATCGTGAGCAAAAGCAGAATGTAATGGTGTACGATTTAGGCGGAGGTACGTTTGACGTGACGCTGATACAACTAAATCAAGATGAAGTAATTGTTAAGGCTACTGGGGGAGATCGTAACTTAGGCGGTTTCGATTTTGATAACAAAATCTTTGAATTAGTAGAGCAGAAATTTGAAGAAGAGCATGGATTAGATTTATACGATGATTTAAATGCAGTACAAGATTTACGTGAGAAAGCAGAAGCTTGTAAAAAAATGCTATCATCTCGTAAAAAATCGGTTATTACACTTTCATCTCAAGGGCGTACAGTAAAAGTCGAAGTGACAAAAGAAAAATTTGATGAACTTCTTTCACCTCTTTTAAGTCGTACTGCTTTAATTATGAAGAATGTTTTAATGGATGCTGATTTAGCTTGGGAAGACATTGATAAGATTGTACTTGTTGGTGGATCGACAAGAGTTCCAGCTGTTTCAGATTTAATTGAACGTACAACAGGAATTAAGCCTTCAAAAGATGTTAACCCTGATGAAGTAGTTGCATTAGGAGCTGCTATTCAAGGGAGCTTATTACAAGTAGATAATGAAGCGTCTGACAATGCAGAAGAGTTTAAACCGAAAACGAGAGTAGTAGATGTAAACTCGCATAGTTTAGGGATTTTAATTCATGATAATAACACTGGTGGATTCATTAACGAAAAAATTATTGTTCGAAATACACCAATCCCAGCTAGTGAAGAAGCTGTGTTTTATACAGTTAATGAGGGGCAAACATCTCTTCACGTTCAAGTAACAGAAGGGGAAGACAGTGACCCTGATTTTGTAAAAGTTATCGGTCGATCGAATTTAGATTTAAGAGGACCAAAACCACAAGGATACCCAGTTCGCTTCATTTTTACATATGACGAAAATGGCGTTGTACACGTTTATGGAAAAGATGAAAATACTGGTCAACATTTAGGGGAAATGCAAATTGAAAGAAAATCAAATTTAACAGAAGCAGCAATTGAACAAAAAGCTGAAAAATTAGCAGGAATTTCAGTAGAATAACGATTTTTTTTGATGTATTTTATACGGATAGGGGTGTTTAACCTTTGGAGAATTATTATGAATTGCTGCAGGTCGATCCGAATATTGGAGCAAGTGAGCTGAAAGAGAAGTTAACTGAGGCACAGCGAAAATGGTTAGGGAGAACAAATGCACCTGATTTAAAGCGTAGACAGGAAGCGGAACGAAAAGTTGAGATTCTCGCTGAAGCTGAGGTAATCCTTTTGGATGAAGCGAAGAGAAGTGAGTATAATCGTATGCTAGAAGGTTCTGAACCTGAAGTGAATACGAATCAACAAGAACAGTTTGATAATACAACAGAATCTACTGCACAAGAATTAATAGATTATGCATGGAGTCTATTAGAAGAAGGAAGAATTGCAGATGCAATTGTTGTAGGAAAAAAAGTCACTGAAGATTATGGAGCTAACGCACATGGATGGGCGATATTAGCGAGAGCGCATTATATGTGGAATGAGTATGATGATGCGATTTATGAGTATAGAAAAGCGATGGACATCGAAACAAATAACGATGTATTCTATTATGATTTATCTGATGTGTATTTCGACCATCCGAAATTAAGCTTTGAAGAGCGATTAGATCATGTCGAAAGATTAACTCAACAAGCATTAAGTATTAACCCGAACGAGCGAGCATATCGTTTCAGAATGGCAGTAATCGCACGATATAGAGATAATTATGATCAAGCGATTGATATTTTACATCAATTAATTGAAACATATGGGAAAGACCCAAGTTTAGGTAATGAATTAGCTTATAATTACTATTATAAGTGTTTATCGATGCTATATGCTCAAGAGAGTAATGGTGAGACTTATTATAGCTATATTTCTCAAGAGAGCGCTGAACAAGGGCTAATATTATTAAGAGAAGCTAAGATTTATGCGACAGATAGAGATTTACTTGGACTCATTCAAACATTTATTGATTTAGGTGAAAAAGCATTACAAACAAAGTTCCTTGTAGGACGTTTTGTTGGTTTAGGATTTATTCCAGCAATATGGTTCTTAAATGCACTATTTTCTTTCTCATTTATTAGTTTAATAATTAGTGGAGCTTTGCTTTATTTTGTTTGGAAAATTAGTAGAATTCCAGTTTGGCTTGATAATAAAGAAGTTCATACGGGCCAAAGAGAGAAGCGAAATCGAAGTATTTTAACCGCCATAGCGGTTGTATTTGGTAGAAGATGATGAAACACTTTGAAAACTCCTATATAGGAGTTTTCTTTATTCATAAATCTTTAATTGCTTTATAGGAGGGATACAATGTCAACGACAAATTTATATAACAAAGAAGAGTTTTTGGCTTTTAAATCATTATTTGAAGCAAATGTCCATTCAGGAGAATTGTCAAAAGCATTGACTCAAATTGAGGGATTACTTGCGAAGTATCCTGATCATCCAGGGTTATTTTATTTAGCGGGATTGTTATTTTTACATAATCGAAATTATGATAAGGCAAAAATGTATTTTGAAAAAGCATTATCATTAGACGAGAGCAATAGTGAATACATGGTGTATTTAGGGATAACTTACGTAGAATTGAATGAGCTTAATCAAGCAGAAACATTGCTTCTAAGTGCATATAATTTAGGTGAAGCAGATATTACTACGTTAATGGGGTTAGGAAAATTATATTTAAAACAGGAAAACTACGAGAAATCTAGATTTTATTTCAATAAAGTTTTAAGTCAAGATGCATCGCACCATGAAGCGAACTTTAGAATTGGACAAGCTTATCTATTTGAAAAAAAACATGTGCAACAAGCAATTACGTATTTTGAACAGGCGTTGAAAAGCGGAAAGAGTGAAGAATTAGAGTATTACTATGCGAAAGCTCTTTTACAGTCAGAAATGGAAGCGCAATGCATAAAGTGTTGTAAGAAATTTTTGATGAGAAATCCGAATTCCTCGTGGGCTGATCGATTCCGTGAGTTAATGCTACAAGCTCAAGGAGTAGATATGAAACAACCTCCTAAAGAGGAATATAAGCAGCAAAGAAGAAGAGACCCAAATTATGATTCAAATACGGGGGAGCAAAATCGTAACAACGAAATCGATAAGTATAAAAGGGTATTTGAAGATGGGAAAAAACGTTTAAATAGCTATATACTCGGTCAGGAAGAGTTTATAGATCAGTTATGTACGGGTTATATGAGAAGCTTTATTTACGAACGTCCAGATGCGAACTTAAGAAATGTTATTTTTGTCTCTGGTCGAAAAGGTACAGGTATATATAAATCCGTAAAATATTTAACAGCGATTATGAATGAGTATGATTTATATGAAAAACCAGATGTACACTATATCGATATTAGCAGTTCGCTTGGAGCGTCAGATATTGAAAGTACTTTTTTATCAGATGTATATAGAGGAATCAGGTCTAAATCAGATGTACTGTACTTTGATAATGTGGACAAATGTCCGCCTAATTTAATTTCTAAGTTATCAGAATTAATTATGAATGGGAAAATTAAGTTGAAGGATCGCTATATTTACAATGCGAATTGGCAAGCGCTCGAAAAAACATATAGCAGTTTAGCGGAGAAAAGCATTGATTCGATTCAAATAGAAAATAAGTTAATTATTTTATCTACCGAAAAAGATTTGAAAGATATTCGTACAATGTTCCCAGCTACTGTATTAGAGAAAATAGTAGATTATCCGCAAACGTCTGTATTACCGCTTCGCACTTTGACAAAAATATCAGATCGTTATTTGAAAAAATATCAAAAACGTATTCATACGAAATTACAAGTGAATATGAATTACACTCATGGTGTATCTGACTTTATTGTTGAGAAAGCCAATTTAGCAATGGGTGTACACGGAATTAAGAGTTATATAGAAGACGATATTTATCAAGCTATTACTAATTTACGCATATCAGGAAAAGTAGAACCCGGCATCATTTATCAGCTTACAGCATCAGATGAATTATATTTAGATGATGGTGTGGAGAAAATACAAGTTACTCGTAAAAAAGCAGGGGCAGAAAATTTAGAAAATATTAAAAAAGAATTTGAAAAAGTTATTGGTTTAAATGCAGTGAAAGAAAGAGTTTTTCAGCTGGAAGAGTTTTTGGCATTACAAAAGATTAGACAAACTCGCGGGTCGAAACAAACGCGTTTAACGATGAATTTTATCTTTACAGGAAACCCAGGTACGGGTAAGACTACTATCGCACGATTAGTATCGAAATACTTAAAGGCTTTAGGTTATTTATCGAGCGGTCATTTAGTGGAAGTAGATCGATCTCGTTTAGTCGGTCAATATATAGGACATACAGCGCCAAAAACACAAGCTGTGATTGATTCTGCAAAAGGCGGGGTTTTATTTATCGACGAAGCATATTCCTTAGCTAGAGGTGGAGGAAATGATTTTGGGAAAGAAGCCATTGACACTATAGTTAAAGGAATGGAGGATCTTAGAGAAGATTTAGTTGTAATTCTTGCTGGATATAAGGATGAAATGGACGGTTTTTTAAAGACGAATCCAGGCCTGCAATCTAGATTTAATAATCATATAGATTTTCCGGATTATACATCTGAAGAACTTTTCATGATTTCTGAAAAAATTGTAGAAAGTGAAGGGTTTACAATTGAAGATGATTTGAAAGATGATTTGATTGAAGAATTTACGAGAAAACAAATACCCGGAAAAAATGATTCTGGAAATGGACGATTGGCAAGAAATATTGTTGAGAAGGCTATGGTGGAGCAAGCGGCTAGACTTCAAAATTCTGGTGATACATTAAAACTTTTAAGTGATGAAGAATTAAATATGTTAACGAAAGAAGATTTTGGATTGGGTGCCGAAAATACATTTGACTTAAATGCTGAATTAGATAAAATCATTGGTCTCGATCAAGTGAAAGAATTTATGAGGGAGATGGAACTTCAGCTTGTAGCGCAAAAGAAAAGGAAGACTGCTGGATTACACTCTACGATGAATCAAAGCTTGAATATGATCTTTACTGGTAACCCTGGAACTGGTAAAACAACTGTAGCTAGATTATTAGGGACAATGATGAAAGAGATGGGGATTTTAAAATCTGGACATTTCGTTGAAGTTGATCGAGGTGGGCTTGTTGGACGGTATGTAGGAGAAACAGCACCGAAAACAACTGACAAATTTATGTCTGCTTTAGGCGGGATTTTATTTATAGATGAAGCGTATGCGTTAGCTACTGATAGTTATGGAAAAGAAGCGATCGATACAATTGTAAAACTTATGGAAGATCATCGAGAGAATATAATCGTTATACTAGCTGGGTATGAGAAGGAAATGAAAGAATTCCTCAAAACAAATTCAGGTCTGAAATCTCGATTCCCTTTAAATGTTGACTTCAAAGACTACTCTCTACAGGAACTTGTTGCGATTGGAGAAAGCATGATTAAAGGAAGAGAATTCATTTTAACAGAAGAGGCAAGAGAGGCTTTAGTGGAAAGAGTAGAATCTGAAATGCAGCTATCTTCCGCAGAATCAGGAAACGGAAGAATGATTAGAAATATTGTGGAGGAAGGGATTCGTAGACAGTCAGCACGAATTAGTAAAGGTGAATACGAATATACGGATTCCACAGAACTTATTACTTTCAAAGCACCAGATTTTCTCATAGATAAAAGAGATAAAGATTTTGATTTAGAAAAAGAACTAGAAAAAATTATTGGATTAACAGACATAAAAGATTTCGTCCGTTCATTAGAAAAACAACTAAGTGCTGAGCAGCTTCGCCAAAGTGCAGGGATTAAAAACAGAGTTTCTCAAAATTTAAATATGATTTTCACTGGTAATCCGGGGACAGGAAAAACGACTGTAGCTCGTGTAGTTGGTGATTTACTAAAGAGAATGGGAATTTTAAAATCTGGACATTTTGTTGAAGTTGATCGAGGTGGGCTTGTTGGACGGTATGTAGGAGAAACAGCACCGAAAACAACTGACAAATTTATGTCTGCTTTAGGCGGGATTTTATTTATAGATGAAGCGTATGCGTTAGCTACTGATAGTTATGGAAAAGAAGCGATCGATACAATTGTAAAACTTATGGAAGATCATCGTGGGAATATAATTGTCATTCTCGCTGGATACGAGAAAGAAATGGAAGAATTCCTCAAAACAAATTCAGGTCTGAAATCTCGATTCCCTTTAAATGTTGACTTCAAAGATTACTCTCTACAGGAGCTTGTTGCGATTGGAGAAAGCATGATTAAAGGAAGAGAATTTATTTTAACAGAAGAGGCAAGAGAGGCTTTAATGGAAAGAGTAGAATCTGAAATGCAGCTATCTTCCGCAGAGTCAGGAAACGGAAGACTGATTAGAAATATTGTGGAAGAAGGGGAGCGTAGACAGTCAGCACGAATTAGTGAAGATGGATACGAATATACGGATTCTACAGAACTTATTACTTTCAAAGCATCAGATTTTCTCGTAGATACAAGAGATAAAGAATTTGATTTAGAAAAAGAACTAGAAACGATTGTTGGATTAACAGACATAAAAGATTTCGTCCGTTCATTAGAAAAACAATTAATTGCCCAGCAACTTCGCCAAAGCGTTGGGATTAGGCAGAAGTCTTCTCAAAATTTAAATATGATTTTCACTGGTAATCCAGGGACAGGAAAAACGACTGTAGCTCGTGTAGTTGGTGATTTACTAAAGAGAATGGGGGTTTTAAAAAGCGGTAAATTGGTTGAGGTGGATAAGAGTAATCTTATTTCCCCTTACGCTGGTCAAACGCCTGAGAAGGTAAGAGAAGTATTTATGTCCGCGCTTGGTGGAGTACTGTTTATAGATGAAGCATATGCGTTGAGTACTGATAATGTTGGTAGAGAAGCGATTGATACATTAGTGAAACTAGTGGAAGATCATCGAGATAGCGTTATCGTTATACTAGCTGGATATGAGAAAGAAATGAGGGACTTTTTACAAGCTAACTCAGGCCTGAAATCTCGATTCCCGAATGATGTATATTTCCCGGATTATTCGGTTGCTGAATTAGTAGAGATTGCAAAGGTAACGACAGAAAAAGAAGGACTGGTATTAGCAGAGGAGTCCATTGCACCGTTGTCGAAAGTGCTTGCAAGAGAGGTTAAACGTTTGAAAGCCGATGCAGGAAATGGAAGATTGGTACGAAATGTGATTGAGAAAGCTAAGAGAGAGTTAGATAATCGGATTGTAAATGAAGGAATTCTAGATGAAAATGAAATGGTTACTTTCCTTCCTGAAGATTTTGAGAAGGAACAAAATAATACAAGTGCGGAATTCCAATTAGAAGAACATTTACAAGCAATTATTGGACTGAATGAAGTGAAAGACTTTATGAGAAGTTTACAAGATCAAATTCGAATTACACAAACAAGGAAAAACTTAGGTTTGCCAGTAGATGAAGGATCTGCATTACATATGATCTTCACTGGTAATCCAGGAACAGGAAAAACGACTGTAGCAAGAGTTGTGGCAGAATTACTTTATCATCTAGGAATTCTCTCTTCTAATAAGGTAATTGAAGTAGATCGTTCTGGTCTTGTCGCTGGATATGTAGGTCAAACGGCTATAAAAACAAAAGAAGTGATTCAATCTGCCCTTGGTGGAGTGCTATTTATTGATGAAGCTTACGCTCTAGCTAAAGATGTAAATACTAGCCATGGTTTTGGGAAGGAAGCGATTGATACGTTATTAAAAGCGATGGAAGACCATCGTGAAGATTTAATCGTAATTCTTGCTGGTTATACGGATGAAATGGAAGGGTTTTTAAATACAAATCCAGGACTGAGGTCACGTATTCCAAATAGAATTGAATTTAAAGATTATAGTGTTGATGAGCTACTGCAAATGGGAGAGAAAATGTTTAAAGAGAACGGATATGCGTTAACAGAGGCTGCTTATGAGAAACTTCGAGAGAAGGCTGAAATAGCTCGAACAGCAGAACAATTTGGTAACGGAAGATATGTACGTAATGTATATGAGGAAACAAAACGAAATCAAGCAGTACGTTTACGAGGTGTAAATTTAACTCGTGACAATTTGATGAAAATCGAAGAAACTGATATTAAGTAAAAAGCTTGGGCCGAAGCCCAAGCTTTTTTCACTTCATTATTTCTTTTCGTCTTTTTTAGCGTCAGCTTTTTGCTCTTTGAAAAGATCTTTTAAATCTTTATCATCAACTTTTACGTCAGCTTTTTTGATTTCTTTCATCATAAGATCGTTCATGAATTCGCCGTCTTGTGCTTTCTTCTGAACGATTTCTTTTTTGATGTCAGCTTTTGATTGTTCGAAAGATTTTTCTGGTTCTTTAATGTCTGTTACTTTAATGATGTGGTAACCGAATTGTGATTTCACAGGCTCGCTTACTTCATCTTTTTTCAATTTATAAGCAGCATCTTCGAATTCTTTAACCATTTTACCAGGTCCGAAGAATCCTAAGTCGCCACCTTTTTCTTTTGAACCAGTATCTTCAGAGTATTGTTTTGCTAACTCTTCGAAAGATTTACCTTGTCCAAGTTCTTCTTTTACCTTTTTAGCAGTCGCTTCATCTTTTACAAGAATGTGGCTTGCTTTAATTTCAGGCTTGTAGTTATCTTTTAATTCTTTATCAGTGATTGTTTTCTCGATAGCTTTTTCTTGCGCTAATTGAGCACGCACACCAGTTTTTAACGTTTCTTCTTTAATACCTTGTTGTTTTAATAGTGTATCGAATTGATCACCGTATTGTTTTTTCATTTCATCGAACTTTTTGTCTACTTCTTTGTCTTCAACTTTGTAGTTTTTAATAAGTACTTTTTCCATAACCATGTTGTTTAGTACTTGTTTACCAGCTTGTGTTTTCATTTGCTCGTAGAACTCGTCTTTTGTAATGTCACCAGCTTTAGATGTAACAATTTTGTCTGATGATGATGTTCCACATGCTGATAATGCGATTACACTTGTTGCGGCTAAGGCAAGCATAGCTTTCTTCATTCGATAAACACTCCTACTATTATGTATTTTTAATTTATCCTACCCAATGAATTTTAGTTCACAAGAGCCCGATTAAGTCTCACTGATACTTTTGCTTTTTGTATTGGTAAAGCGCGCTTAACAGGGCTTACCGAGGCTTTAGGATAAAGTTAAGATGCGTGTCATTTATTTCATAGTATAAGCAATATGTACAAAATTTAATATATCATATTTCGACTCGATTTCATATTGATAAAGAAAATTTAACCAGTATGTGTCAGATTTTGAAGGTGTTCCATATTGGGCGCATGCCGCATATACAGAAAAGAGGAGGGGATGGGGATGAATTCTCAACTTATTTTATTACTTGTACTGTTTATTTTATTGGTTATAGTAGGTATAATTTGCTTATAGAGGAAAAAAGTGAGGAAGGGGCTTCCTTCCTCACTTTCCATGAAATATAATTTCTATATAACTAGAAATTAATAAAATTGTTATACATACATTAATAACCCGAAAGACACTGGGTTGGCGGCTCGCAGCTATTTGTTTTCGTTCACACAGTGTATGTGTCATAAAATTCGTGTAAAATATAACAAGAAGTGCGAATGCGACAAAAACAACTGTTATAAGTGTCATGAGGCGAGACCTCCTTTTGGCTAAAATACATATACTTTATATATTGTATCATACGATATTTTGTTCGTGTTATAAAATTCAGAAATAGAAGACTTTGTGTTAGAAAGTGAGGGAGAAAATGGACGTTGTTAGAAGATTAGAACAAGCTGAATACTACGTAGACCTACTATTTAAAATGATTGATGAAGAAAAGTGTCCATTTTATTCTTTAATCATAAAGAAAAAAGCTCGCAAAAAAGATATTGAACGTATACTAAATCTTTGTGAAATACTGAACGAGCAATATGTAGTGGAAAAAGCAGAAGGGCTTCTGTTGTTCGATGCGCTGTTAGATCAATTTGAAAAAGCGCTTCCACATCAGCTCGAAGTACACGAAACTGCGGAAGCGCTAGCAAAACAAGGTTTATTTAACCCGCTTATGAATGAATTCTTAAGCATGATTGCGAAAAAATAAATAGATTACTTCTTAACTAACTTCTGATCGGATTCCGTAAAATTCTCCTCAATATTCTCTAATGATTTCTCAAAAATATCGATGAAGTCTTGTCCGTAAATGTTACGCAAGATAGCGATAAGTTCGATATTTTCTGGGAACTTACCATAGAAATTACGAAGTGCAAGAGCCCCATTAAATACAGAGTTATTTTCAGGATCATACTCCTCCATTAAGCGAAGTAGTAATTCTTCCCCTTTGTCTGTAATCTCAATGTACGTATTTCGTTTATCATCTTCTTTTTTCGAGAATACAAGATAGCCGCGTTCTTCCAGCTTTTTCGAGAAGTTAAACGCCGTTGATACGTGCATAACTCCAAACTTAGCAATCTCAGAAATAGAAGCCCCTTTTAAATGATAAGCGATTGACAGAATATGATGCTCATTAATGTTTAAATCGTAAGGCTTAATCCACTGTTGCCAATCTTTCTCTACACATTTCCATAACGCTTTCGATAATTGAGCAATGCGTTGGCTGAAAATCATCGCTTCTTTTACCGAGTAATCTTTTTCTCCACTTTTCATTTACTCACCCACTTTAACATTCTTTTTCATTACTATCTATTATGCCAGTAAAATAAAAATTAATAAAGTCTTTTTGTGAGAATTGTGAAAATTTTTTGGAAAAATGACATTCTATACAAATCATGCATAACTATGGAAGCGTTTTATGAGTCGTGAATACATGCGTTGTCCATACATGTTAAGTGATAACATATATTGTAAATGCATAAAAACACGGCATATCTGTGTGATATGCCGTGTTAAGGTCAATTTATATAAAAAATATTTGTTATATGCAAAAAACTAAGCAGGAATTTGTTTACGCTTTTTCTGGAACAGCTTCTTGTAGTTTCTCAATTGATTTTTGAATGTCCAAAATCTCTTTCTCAATATGGCGTTTGTTTTGAGAAATGTCTTGCTTCCAGTTCGAAAGCGTGTCTTGCATATCGTCTTTTAATTCTTGAAACACTTCTTTACCTTCTGAAGCAGTTTCAACGATTTGACGTTTTAATAATTTTGTATCAGCTGTAATATCAGCTAAAGTCTTTTTAATATCAGTTCCTTTTTCTTTCAGCTTGCCGCGCATAGCTTTACCAGAAGAAGGAGTAGAGAAAAGAACGGCTAGTCCAGCAACTGCTCCGCCGCAAATGACACCTGTAATAAAGGATTTAGCTTTTGACATAAAAGGAAACCTCCTTATTTTTTGTTCGTATTCATGATGTGAAAAAATATGCATATCTTTAAGACAAGGGCAAGAAAAGTGTGCAGTGCACAGTCCCTAGCATCTTGAGTGAAGAAACAAGCCGTGCAATATTTAATCACTTTAGGAAAGTGGCTTGTTATGTATTACTTCTTATTATAGTGTCACTATTTCACACTATTTGCAATTGTACTTGCGATGTTTTGTAAATTTTCCATTGTGTATTCATTTTGATGTGATTTCCAAACAGCACCGAAACCATCGTTTTCACCGTAGCGTGGAATTAAATGAAGGTGGAAGTGGAACACAGTTTGTCCAGCTTTTTCACCGTTATTGTTAAGTAGGTTAAAGCCAACTGGATTAAACTCTGCTTTAATCGCATTTGCGATTTTCGGAACGACAGAAAAAATGTGTGATGCGATTTCTGGCGTTAACGCAAAAATGTCTTGTTTGTGAACTTTTGGAATAACAAGAGTATGTCCTTTTGTTACTTGACTAATATCTAAAAATGCAAGCACATGTTCATCTTCGTATACTTTTGAGCAAGGGATTTGCCCATCAATAATTTTACAAAAAATACAATTGTCCGCTGTATGATTCATTGATCTCATCCTTTCAAATATCCTTAGCCGTATTTTACCATAATTACATAAGAGAACAAACACGAAAAACAGGAAGCTGACTCAGCTTCCTGTTTTCTGAAGAGGGATTGAAAAAGCATTATCGTAATTTACGTTTCGCAGACACCTCATTTATTTAAGAAATGCACGGTAAATCGGCTAAAGTTTCTGCCGTAGACACCCCATTTTCAAGTGAAATGAATTGCAATCTTTATAAAGGGAAATTGTTTATTTTTTAAAACAGTATATGCTCTTTCGGAGACACCCCGTTTCTAAAATGAAACAAATGATCTGGTTATGTGTAAATTTCTTTGTCCAACATGGACACCCCATTTCATGATGACTTCACTATGTTGTTGTACTCATCAATTGGTGGTTGCTTTTTCAATGTGTTCCTTCTTCCTTAATTATGATGTCCGCTTTCGTAAAAATATATGCGAACAAATTTAAATTTTTTTTGAGGGCATCGATACTATGTAGTGCAGCGCTATTTTTGGTAAGATGAATATAGAATGAATACTAATGAAGAAAGTGGTGTCATATGAGCGAGTTATTGCGTGTAGAAAATGTTACAGGAGGATATACGAAACGCCCTGTACTAAAAGATGTTTCGTTCTCTGTGAATAAAGGCGAACTTGTCGGCTTAATCGGTTTAAATGGAGCGGGTAAAAGTACGACGATTAAACATATTATCGGCTTAATGGAACCGAAAAAAGGAACTGTCACAATTAATGGGAAAACAATTCGTGATGATATGACAGCGTACCGTTCTAGTTTTTCGTTCATCCCAGAAACACCAGTATTATATGACGAGCTAACGCTAGAAGAACATTTGAAGTTAACAGCGATGGCGTACGGTGTCGATGAAAAACAATACGAAGAACGTGTAGGACAACTATTACAAGAATTTCGTATGAAAAATCGTTTAAAGTGGTTTCCATCTCATTTCTCAAAAGGGATGAAACAAAAAGTAATGATTATGAGTGCGTTTTTAGTGGAGCCATCTCTTTACATTGTGGACGAACCATTCGTTGGACTTGATCCGTTAGCAATTCAATCACTCCTTCAAATGATGGATCAAATGAAAAAAAGTGGCGCAGGTATTTTAATGAGTACACATATTTTAGCGACGGCAGAGCGTTATTGTGATTCATTCATTATTCTGCATCAAGGTGAAGTAAGAGCGAAGGGAACATTATCTGAACTGCAATCACAGTTTAATATGCCAGGTGCAACGTTAGATGATATTTATATTGCATTAACGAAGGAAGAAGATTATGAATAGCACAGTATTATGGAAAGAACGATTTCGTCACTTTCTAAAAGAAGTTCGTACATATAGTAAATACGTATTTAATGATCATTTGAAATTTATTTTCGTATTTATCATCGGCGCAGGAGCGTATTATTACCAGCAATGGTTACAAACGTTAACACCTTCGTTTCCAGCGGCGCTCGTTATGGCAGTGTTACTCGGACTCATATTAACCGCTGGGTCAATCCAAACGTTATTAAAAGAAGCGGATCTCGTTTACTTACTACCAGTTGAAGAAAAGTTAAAACCTTACTTCACAAAGGCATTTCTCTTTACGTTTATGATTCAGTTATACATAATCGCAATCGTTGCAGCAGCGCTTGCCCCGTTATACTTCCAGCAAATGAAGCAAACAGGAGCGGCTTACATATGGATTGTACTCGCGTTTGTCATTGTAAAAGCGTGGAACTTATTCGTCGCGTGGGAAAAATCATTTTTAACAGATCAAAATATACAAAGAGCTGATTGGTTCATTCGTTTTATTTTAAACGGCTTATTTGTGTACGTCCTTGTAGAACGTACTTCCGTTATGTTTATTGGTGGAATCGTCCTTCTCATGATGTTATACCTCGTAGTATTGCATCAAATGGTGAAGGGAAAGCCACTAAACTGGGAGTATTTAATTTCTGAAGAAGGTAAGAAAATGATGCTGCTGTACCGCATCGCGAACATGTTCGTTGACGTACCAGCATTAAAAGAAAGAGTAGCACGTAGAAAATGGCTTGATTTCATCCTTTCGATGATCGGTGAAAAGCGTACCTATTTATACTTATATACGAGAACGTTTTTACGATCTGGTAACTATTTTGGCTTATATGTGCGCCTGCTCGCTCTTGGCGGAGTTATTCTTTACTTTATTCCGTTTTTATATGGACGATTTATCGTAAGCTTAATCTTCCTATACTTAATCGGTTATCAGCTCTTAACTTTATGGAAACATCACCGCATGAAGATTTGGCTTGATTTGTATCCGGTCGGGGGAGAAGAGAAGAAGAAAGATTTTCTTGTCTTATTAAATGCAATCCTTATTATCGGTAGCGTGATATTTACAGTTATATTCGCCCTTGCGACGAAAGATTTCATGATGACGGGAATTTTATTAGTCGTAAGCATAGTATTTAGTATCGGTTTCGTTTATCAATACGGGGCGAAACGTATTGAGCGTTTAAATTGAAGGGAATGAACCTATGATTACATATGAAGAGAAGGTTATAAAAGAATTGGAGCAGTGGAAAGCTACATTCATGAAAGATTCTTCTATGATGACACGGTTCTCTAAGAAAGTGCAGACGAAAGTACAACAGCTTATTCCGGCGAAAGTGCAAAAAGTATTAACAGAAACGATTCGGATGATGGTGCAAACGATTAGTGCCGGATCAAACTTTATAAAGCCGAAATTAAAAGAGACGAACTGGTCATTGCAAAGGCGAGACGACGAAGTACGTAAAAAAATGGATGAGTATAAAAAAATAGCAGCGGCAGAAGGAGCAGGGACGGGAGCTGGCGGTATTCTCCTCGGTCTTGCTGACTTTCCGCTTTTACTCGGCATTAAAATTAAATTTTTATTTGATGCAGCAACGTTGTACGGGTTTGATACGAGCAACAAAGAAGAGCGCCTTTTTATCCTTCACGTTTTCCAGCTTGCCTTTTCAAGTGACGACCACCGAAAAGAAATATGGAAAGCAATTGAAACGTGGGATACAGAAGAAGAAAATCATATGGACTGGGAAAAGTTCCAAACAGAGTACCGAGACTATATCGATTTAGCGAAAATGCTTCAGCTCGTACCAATAATCGGTGCCCCGGTCGGCGCGTATGCGAACTATCAATTACTGCAAAGACTCGGAGAAGTGACGATGAATTGTTATCGTATGCGATTACTGAATAGAAATTAAAAAGAAAGCACTCTACATGTGTAATGTAGGGTGCTTTTTTTAGAAGTTAAAGCCGATATAACTAACTCCGGCAATAATCAATACGATGAAGAGTACAACGATGAATGGAAATCCGCCCTTACCAGCTTGTCCAGCTTCACCACCGCCAGTGCCACCACTACCGCCTTTACCGCCAAGTCCCATAGGAATATCCTCCTTATTGTTATATGTTGCTTTTACTTTATACTTTTCTGTACTTACCAATAAACCCCTTCTGGAGATACTAACTAACTTGCAAATCATTTTGTTTCATTTTATAATTTATTTACCGACCGGTAAGTAAAAATAAGTGAGGTACAGTATGACAAAGAATTTACAAACATCGCAAAACATTGTAGAGGCATCATTTAAACTTATGGCAGAGCACGGCATTGAGAAGATGAGCCTTTCCATGATTGCGAAAGAGGTAGGTATTTCAAAACCGGCTATTTATTATCATTTTTCTTCTAAAGAAGCGCTAGTTGATTTTTTATTTGAAGAAATTTTTTCGGGGTATCATTTCGTGAGTTATTTCGATAAAGGACAATATACGAAAGAAAACTTTGCAGAAAAGTTAATTGCCGATGGGTTACATATGCTCTCTGAGTATGAAGGGCAAGAAGGAATATTACGTGTTATAAATGAATTTATCGTAACTGCATCGCGAAATGAAAAGTATCAGAAACGTTTATTTGAAATACAAGAAGATTTCTTAAATGGTTTCCACGATTTATTGAAGAAAGGTGTGGAACTCGACGTTGTGTCACAACATGCAACAGAAGAAAATGCTCATACGTTAGCGCTCGTGATCGATAATATGAGTAATTACATGCTCATGGGATTCCAGTTAAAGTATAAAGAGATTTGGATTCAAAATGTGAAAAACGTAATGAAGGGAGAATAAAAATGAAAATGCAAAAAACTGGTGGCTCGGTTTTCTTGGATTCATTGGGATTTATAAAATACCAGGTATGATTGAAGCTTTTCAAGCGGATGGAAGTTGGATGAAGTTAATCGGGTTTATTTGGCTACTTTGGTTCGGATATTTTATTCCAGAGAAGAAAGATAAAGAAGAATAAATACTAATTTTCTGTAAAGTTATGTAAAATATAGATTGAGAGTATTCATATATTAGATTACTAGATTTGGAGTGGTTACATGGATCCATTGAAAAATGAAATTCACCCTGACATGGTCAAGGTGTGGAAAGTTCGTGCTGTAATTGAAGAAGGAATCGGTATTCTCGTCATTTTAGCTTACCTTTTCCTCATGATAAAGTTTGATTGGTGGGCGTGGATTTTGTACGTGTTAATCGGGTTAACGGTTGCACTAGCGCCATTGGAGTACTTCGTATTCCCGAAACTTCGTCAGCGTTATTATAGCTATCAACTAAATGAAGAAGAACTTGAAATTCAACACGGTCTTTTCGTCGTAAAGCGCGTATTAGTACCGATGATTCGTGTACAGCACGTGACGATTGAACAAGGGCCGATTATGAGAAAATATGGCTTAGCAGAATTGCACATTTCAACAGCAGCAACTTCTCACAGCATCCCAGGCTTAACGATGTATGAAGCAGAAATGTTGAAAACGAAAATCGCAGAATTAGCGAAAGTGAGTGATGAGGATGTATAAGAGGCAGCATCCGATCACGATGTTATTAGAATTAAAAATAACAGACTTTATACCACTCATTATTTTCATGTTTAGTTTAAACGGAAAGTTCCCGTTTTGGTATTTAATTCCCGCTGCATTCGGTTTACTCACCGTCTTTTCAGCGTTTGAAAAATGGTACTACACAACATACTGGGTTGAAAATAACGTACTACATGTGAAAGAAGGGCTCTTTGTGAAGAAGGAGAGCTATTTAAACAAAGAACGTGTGCAAACAATTAATACAAGTTCAAACGTGTTATATCAAATGCTTGGCTTAAAGAAAATTCAAATCGAAACAGCTGGTGGGGGCGACGATGCAGAAGTTAGCTTAGCTGGTATTACAGTAGAAGAAGCAACAGAGCTTATTGCCATGCTAAATGAGCCAACTCCGGAAGTGAAAGCAGAAGAAACGTTAGACGAAGCAGTAGAACATACAGTAGAAAAAGAAATTGTTACAGAGGAAAAACAATCGACAGAATACAAGTTAACTTGGAAAGAGATTTTATTAGCGTCTGTTACATCTGGTCAGTTTGGACTATTATTCTCGTTAATCTTTTTCGTGTACCACCAAGTAGATGAGTACATTCCGAAATGGATAGAGAATGGTGTAAAGTCGTATGTAATGGAACATGATATATATGGCTGGATTTTCATGGTGGCCGTTTTGATCGTCCTTTCGTGGGTTATATCGACAATCGGTTATGCGCTAAAACATGGAGATTTCACAGTGAATCGAAGAAATGATGAAGTCCGCATTTCGCAAGGATTACTTGAGAAAAAAGAACTCGTCCTAAAATTGCATCGCATTCAAGGTATTACGATAAAAGAAAGTATGTTACGTCAGCCATTCGGTTATTGCGCTGTGCAAGTAGAAGTGATTCAAAGTAAAGGACTGGGTGACGAGAAAGAGAAAGTTACACTGCACCCAATCATTCGAAAAGATCGTGTACAACAGTTACTCGCACATTTACAACTACCATACGAACTGAATACAAACATTATTTCATTACCAAAAGCAGCATTACGCCGCTATCTCATTGATAGTTTCATCTTTTTCGCAATGCTAGCAATCCCGCTTACTGGGATAAGCATATACTTTGAAAAGTATTACATCATGTGGGCATTCATTCCGCTCGCGATTCTCATCTTTACACTTGGATACGCAACATTTAAAACAAATGGTTACAGTGTAAACGGCGAGCAAATTACGCTTGTATATCGCAGCGTCGGAAAACATACAGGACTTGTCAGAAGAAGACACGTCCAATCAATGGAAAAGACACAATCATATTTCCAGCGCCGTGCAAATCTATGTACGTATAAGTTCTCTAACGCATCATCGGAGTATAAATTAGAACATACGAGAGTAGAAGATGCGGAGAGAATGCAGGATTGGTATAAGAAGAGAATAAGTGAGAATTAAATAGAATGGCTCGTCTTTTGCGGAAGGCGGGGCGAATGAAGTTTCGTTAAGACAGCATAGAAAAACTTCATTGCATTTTGTGCTTGCGAGGAAGCTTTTGTGAAATCAGTTAGAAAACCAACTAGTGAAGATGTGAAGGATGCTAGTTGGAAACGAATTTAGTAAGTAAAATGTTATTACTCAATTTATCAGGAGTAATAACATTTTTTTATGTAGTGAATAAAGGATTAACGCCGTCTTACAAGATAAAACAGTAAAGATGATACAGTAATAGGAAGGCCAGTATTCAGAAAGGTTTCTAAAGTAAAGGATAGAAAATCTCTGTTGTTAAACCACATAAAGAAGAAATGATTGTAGGAAATACCTAACAATATAAATAAAGGAATACCGATTTTTAATTCTTTGCTTCTTTTTATTTTTCTATAACAAAATTCACCTAATAAACAACCGATAAGAACAGGAATGCTTCCAAGAATTGAAAACATAATAATAGATACCCAAATCGGCCCCCATGAATCCGCATAATTTGGAACGCTTGTATACTGTAAAACATTCACAATAGTAGAGAAAGCTAGTAAACATGCTATATAGCTAACAGTAAATTTCTTCATTATTATCCCCCGATACTATGTAAAATGGCATGTAGCAATAGAAATAGACGCAGATGAAAATCTTCCATCTTCTATATGTGATTATATCAAGTGTATAAAAAACTAGCTTTATTTTTTCGCTTCTAAAATAAACAGTAAACTGGTAGTACATTATTTCTTTTTAT
Source organism: Bacillus mobilis (assembly GCF_001884045.1). Classification (GTDB taxonomy): domain Bacteria; phylum Bacillota; class Bacilli; order Bacillales; family Bacillaceae_G; genus Bacillus_A; species Bacillus_A mobilis. Next base: position 22,824 of record NZ_MACF01000067.1, read on the forward strand.
ATTATCATTGGAATATTTAGGATAAAAGGTTATAATTAACATTTGTGTGATTTGTCATTATGATAGTTTTTGTGAAACAAATCACAATAGTACTACGAGTTAGTTTAATTAAAAAGAGGGGAACATATATAAATATGAAGCTTATAAAAATAGCAACGATAGGTATGATTGCGGTAGGATCTCTTTCTATTTCTTCAAGTTCTTTCGCTGAAATGGAAAATGTAACGAAGAATGAAGCACAAGCAGCTCCAAGTAGCTTTCCTGATGTTCCGGGTTGGGTAAAGCCATCAGTAGATTATCTTATAAATAAAAATGTATTGTCAGGTATGCCTGATGGCACGTTTTCACCAAATTTAGAGATAGATAGAGGTTCAGCCGCAAAAATGATGGCGAAAATATTGGACCTTCCTGTCGATCAATCGGCAACGCCTACTTTTGATGACTCAAAAAGGAACTGGGCAGCGCCGTATATTGCGACTATAGAAAAAGTGGGTGTTATTAAAGGGGATGGGAACGGGAAGTTTAACCCGAATGGAAAGCTAACGAGAGGCGCGATGGCTTCTATGTTAGTAAATGCATATAAATTACAAGAGAAAGTGACAGGGAATCCACCAACAGTATTTACAGACTTAAAAGGGCATTGGAGCGAGAAATATGTAAATATCTTGGTTGAATTAGGTATTTCAAATGGGTACGGTCATGATAATTGGAAGCCTGATCAAACGATTACTCGTGCTGAAACGGTAAGTTTAGTCGCTCGAACAGATACTTCAAAAGATAAAGAGTTTAAGCGTAAACAAATTCAGATGTCCAAATCTTTCTTTGCTTATCACGATGCCTCATTATCTTCAGGAATCGCTTTTGAAAGTACACCACAAGCTGTAACAGTGTATGAAGAAAGAGGAGATGGCTGGGTTAAAATCCATACAAATCAAGGGTTCAAATGGATCTTATTAAACGAAAAAAGAATTCATATTAATAGAGACTTTTTCACATACGATTATCCAGCGGACTCAGCGAATGTACTGTTAAAATATACGGCGCAAACGGTGACAGTAGTTGAAGAAAGAGGTACGTGGTTGCGTATAAGAACTGGTTCTGGTCTTCAATGGATGAATACGAATGAATCTAGAACAGTAATCGACAACTTAAAAACGATCCAAAATAATCAACAAGTTATTTTAGTTACAACAAAAGGCTATCATACGAATCAAGCTCAAATTCGTACATTTGAAAATTCAAATGGAAAATGGAGAGAGCAAAAGAATATAAATGGATATATTGGAAAAACAGGTTTTGCAGTTGAGATGAGTGAAAGTGGTGTGAGTTCGCCAAGAGGAAAATACACAATTGGTTCAGCTTTTGGTAGACAAGGGAATCCTGGTACGAAGCTGCCCTTTATTCATTTAACACCAAATCATGTTTGGGTAGATGATTCTACATCCCCATACTATAATACCCTGCAAGAAAAGCCTGTAAGAGGTAGATGGAAATCAGCTGAAAATATGTATATCCCGGCGTATGATTATGGATTCGTCATTAATTATAATACGGAATCACGTACACCATACAAAGGAAGCGCGATTTTCTTCCATGTCTCTACCTCATGGACAGAAGGGTGTACAGGTGTAGATAAACAAAATGTGATTGATATTTTAAGATGGATTGATCCAGGGAAAAACCCTGTTATTATTCAGACTCCTGAAAATGAACTGACAAACTATTAATTTGATACTCTAAAAAAATATAATGTATACGGTATTATTTTAAGCCTACTTTCATTAGTAGGCTTTTTTTAATATCAAACGCTAATGGATTATTTCATTAAAAACTTGGATTTACGATACGTTAGGCAGGTTTCATAAACGGTGGTTTGTAGTTTTTTGAGACTAATGAATAAATTTTTTAATACATAGGGATTAACGTGAATAAAATAAAAGGTCAATTTCTTTTCATGTAAAGAAGTTGGCTTTTTTATTTAGTTTTGCATAGCGTAAGGGATTTTTGTTTCAGAGTATTGTTTATTTTTCAACTTGATGATAATGAGGAGAGATACCTGTATGCTTTTATGAAGAATCCTTATTTACACTAAGGATTGGAAGTTTATCCCGCCTTAATGGGCAGTAAGACCCCCACCGATTAAAGTTTCATTTTTTGTTTTCCGAAAATATAGACTGGGGAAAATAATGTAAAAAAACTATTGTATGTTTCAAAACCTTATGTTACATTTGTGTTACAGAAGAGTTACAAAGCGTAACTTATGTTACGGATTGTTTTCTTTTGTTTTTCAGTGTGTTACAAAGTGAGGATATGTAAAGCTAAAAAAATAGCAACCTAAAAATAGTTTTTCTATGTGTATAAGAGTGTGTGTAGTAAAGAGCCTGGTGAGATTTTTACGCACATTATTAAAATTCCTTTCTGTTTTTAAAAGAAGAAGAAAACCAACTACCAACTATTTAGGAGTTTTAAGTAATGATAGTAAATGAAATGTACTTCCTTTCCCACACACAAAGTACATCTTTATTTTCAGTCTAATTACTACACAGACTTTTATACATATGCTGTTATTTATTGTTTTAGGGATATATAGGAGGAGAGAAAATGAGAAAGTTATTAATGGTAATTGGGCTTACGTTTTTAATGTTAGCTGGATGTAGCAATGGGAATTTTGACAAAGCAATGGATGAAGGAAAGACTGCGTTAACGAATAAAGAATATAAAAATGCATTATCATCATTTGAAAAAGCGCTAGGTGAGAAAAAAGATGATTCAGATGCAATGATGCTTGTAGAACAAACGAAAATAATGATAGAAGCAGTGAAGTTAAAAGAAGAAACAAAGGTAGAAGAATCAATCAAGTCATTTGAAAAAGTAGAGAACATGAAGAATGGAAATGCTACGCTTGTAAAACAAGCAAAGGAAGAACGCACAGCATTACTAGCCATCTTAGAGCAAAACAAGAAGTATAGCGAGCAACTGACGAAAAGTGAAGAGTTAATAAGTAAGAAAAATTATGCAGAAGCGAAAGAGATATTAAATAAGCTAGTTGCAGAAACAAAAGATAACAAAAAACTTGAAGAATATAATAAAAAAGCGGTAGGATTAGTTACTAAAATAAATGAAGAAGAAAAAACTGCAAAGAGTGAAGCAGCAGCGAAAGCACAAAAAACAAATGTAGTAACGAATCAAAAGGTAGCAACAGAAAAGACTCAAAAAACTGAGGCAGAAAAAAATCAAAAGGTAGTAGCAGAAAAGAACCAAAAAACTGAGACAGAAAAGAATCAGAAGGTAGCAACAGAAAAGAACGGCAAAACTGAGACAGAAAAAAATCAGAAGGTAGTAACAGAAAAGAACCAAAAAGTAGAGACAGGAAAGACTCAAGATGCATTTACTTTTGAGAAAGCGAAAGCATATATCAAAAATGAATATAAAGAAGACTATGATTACACGTTAGAGAATACGCAAGTAGAGAATGGAAAGAAATATTATCAAATAAGAGTGCATACGACATATAAAGTAGAAGGTGCAGGTGGACCAGGATTTACTGGTGTATTCAAAGTATTCGAAGATGGTACAATCGTTGAAATGCACTAATTTGATGGAAAAGGTATCCTCAAAGTATATGAGGGTACCTTTTTTAGCATAAAAAAAGGCATCTAGCAAAAGTACTAGATGCAAATAAAAACACAAGGGAAGATAAATATCTTCCCGTTTCCCGTAAGTAATTATATCAAAAAATTTATAAAAAACTAGCTTTATTTTTTATGTAATTGATGTGCAAAGCTATGAAATGATAAGATTACACTGTTTTCATAGTGTTTTATTAAAAAAAGGAGTTACGTATATGATTAATTTTAAACCAGAAAATTTGAACCAACTATTAAAAATAACGTTAATTAGTGCGAATAAATCTTATGATGCGATTAAAGATTATGAATTTACGGGAGAAGCAGTAGTATTCCGTGTAGACTTCGAATATATTGACGTTTCTTTAATGATTATAGATATGTTAGGAAGATCAGCTTCTAAATTTAACATTTTGCCATATGCCCGTCCGAATACGAATGAAATAGATTACATTCAGTTTCATGTGTATTCGGTTAATGAAGGGAATTTTAAAGAAATGATGGATACGATGTAAAAACTATAATTTTACAAAATTGTATATAAAACCTTAATTTCTGCTAATATATAATTAATAAATTCATATAATTGGAGTGATGAGATGCAGCCGTTAGAAAGGGAGATTCATTCTAATATGCTGAAAGTGTGGAGGATTCACGCTTTAATTGGGGCGGCAGTTATACTAGCAGTCGTAATTGCATATTTCTTTTTTATGATCAATTTTAATTGGTGGGGTTGGTTGTTTGGTTTGTTAGTAACAGGTGCTATTCTATTTATCCCGCTTGATTATTTCGTGTTTCCAAATTTACGTCAACGCTATTATAGTTACAGATTAAATGAAGAAGAGGTTGAGATTCAAAAAGGAATGTTCGTTGTAAAACGCGTACTTATTCCGATGATGCGCGTGCAGCACGTAACGATTGAACAAGGACCAATTATGAGAAAGTATAATTTAGCAGAATTACATATTTCAACAGCAGCAACTTCTCATAGTATTCCAGGCTTAACGAAAGAAGAAGCAGAGCAGCTGAAAAGACAAATTGGAGAACTCGCGAAAGTGAGTGATGAGGATGTATAAGAGGCAACATCCGATCACGATTTTATTAGGTATTAGGATTTCGAGTTTATTTCCACTTATTATCCTTGTTATGTTTAAACCTGAAGAACAAGTGAAACCTTGGTATGTCTTTTATCTTTTCATCTTGTTTATTATATTCATTATGGCAATTTTCTCAGCTATAAAATGGTATTTCAAAGTGTACTGGGTTGAAAATAATATTGTACATATAAAGCACGGTGTGTTCGTTAAGAAGGAAAGTTACTTAAATAAAGAACGTGTGCAAAATATTAGTACGTCTTCTAACATCATTTATCAAGTGCTTGGACTGACGAAGTTAAACATAGAAGTAGCCGGCGGCGGTACTGAACCGGAAGTGATGTTAGCTGGCATTAGAGAAAGTGAAGCGAAGGAACTGATTTCTTTATTACATAAAGAGAGAAGTGTTGTGACTGAAGAAGAGCCCGCGACAGCAGAAAATAAGACAGTTTATCAGTTAACGGTGAAAGAGATTTTAGCAGCTTCCATTACGTCTGGTAGATTCGGATTAGTGTTTTCTGGATTACTTCTTATTTACTCAGAGTTTAATCAATTTCTACCCGAATGGCTCATTAATAAAGTAGAAGCGTATGTGATGGATAACGGTGTATATGAATTAATTGTTATGGCTGCGATTTTAATGGTGGTTTCGTGGGTCGTTTCGACAGCTGGTTATGCGTTAAAATATGCGAACTTTAAAATTGAGCGAAACAGAAATGAAATTCGCATCGTGCAAGGGTTATTTGATAAAAAAGAGTTTGTTTTAAAACTACACCGCATTCAAGCAATTACGGTGAAAGAAGGAATTCTTCGCCAGCCGTTCGGTTATTGCTCTGTCGAAGTGGAAGTTATTCAAAGTATAGAAGCAGCAGGGCATGAAGTAATGTTACATCCTTTTATGAAAAAGAAAGATGTCCAGCAGTTACTTACGTATTTGCAGTTGCCGTATGAAATGGAAGAGAAAATCGTTCATTTACCGAAGGCTGCATTACGTCGTTACGTAATAATGGGCTGGATTACAAGTGCTGTACTCGCTGTGCCGATTATCGGTGCGAGTATATATTTTAAGCAAAATATGGCGTTATTCACGTTAATACCACTATTTATCATATTTACGTTACTCTCATACGCCCGGTATACAAGTGGTGGATATATGATACGAGACAATCAGTTAGTCATGGTATACCGTGGCCTTGCGAAATATACTGGGATCATGCGAAGAAGGCATGTTCAAGCAGTAGGATACAATCAATCGTATTTTCAAAAGAAAGACGAGCTATGTACAGCTGCCGTATCAGTAGCGGGACATGGTTATGAAGTGAAGCATATGCGAAAAGAAGATGCGCTTCGTATATATAATTGGTACAAAGAAAAAGGAAACACCGGTGCGTAATGGTGTTTCCTTTTTTGTGTCGTGATTTGTCGATAAGTCGATATATTCGAAAAATCGCTGATATAATTTGAGTTGCGCCGATATATTTCAAAAATCGCTGATATAATTCGAGTTGCGCCGATATATTCGGGAAATCGCCGATATAATTTCATGTACCGCAGACTTGGAGCAACCACAGCACAAAACCCCTTAAACTAACACATCAAAAGTAGTCACAAATGACGGACGAGAGAAAATACTTTTTTGCTGTTCCGCATGTGGATGCGCTTGAGCCTGAGCCTGAGCTTGACCTTGACCTTGTCCTTCTGCTTGTGCAGGGCGTTTTTTGTGAGCGTTTTCGAATGAACGTGATTCTGTCCAGTCTTTAAAGTTTTGCTCTGTTTCCCACATTGTTAAGATGACATATGTATCGTTACTTAATGGGCGTAGAACTCGAATTGCTTGGAAGCCTGGTTCGTTTTCGATAAGGCCCGCACGGTTTTTAAAACGGTTTTCAAATACTGGGCGACCTTCATCTGTGACAGAAATGTTGTTACAAACGATATAGCCAGGTTGTCCTTTAAATTCGCCAACAGCGTCTAGTACGTCATAGCTAAGTGAGCCTTCTACAGATTCTTCTGTATTTTCTTTATAAAACATATCTTTTTCATTATTTTTTGCAGTGAAATGTGCTTGTTCTATAGGTGTTTCGTATGAAATAATAGCCTTCATTTTAATGCCCCCTTAATTGTTTGTTTCTATTATATCAACTCTCTTAAAAAACTTCGAAGATTATATACATAAAGATACTTCTTTTTCAAATAATAAATGTACCATCATTTGGAAAGAAGGCCGATGTATGAAGAAAGTAAAGTGGACTTTATTAGGTGGATTAGCAACGCTTGTATTAGCGATTGTACTTTATAAACTTATTGTGTTAGCTGGTGGCTATATGATGGATGAAAAGCAGCTCGTTTTCCATTCTTCATCACGTATCGTTGACCAGAAAGGGAAAGAAATTACGAAATTATATGTAGAAAATAGAGACCTCGTACCAGTCGAGCAAATTCCGAAATACGTGCAGCAGGCGTTTATTGCGGTGGAAGATTCTCGTTTTTATGAGCATCAAGGAATTGATTACCCGTCTATATTCAGGGCTCTTTATAAAGATACGTTAGCTGGAGAGAAGGTCGAAGGTGGTAGTACGATTACGCAGCAACTAGCGAAAAACGTCTTTTTAACTCGTGAAAAAACAGTTACGCGGAAATTGAAGGAAGTCGCAATTTCCCTTCAATTAGAGCAAAAATATACGAAACAACAAATTCTTGAAATGTATATGAATCATATTTATTTTGGCCATGGGGCTTACGGTATTCAAGCGGCAGCAAAGTTGTATTTTAATAAAAATGTAGAAGATTTAACAGTAGAAGAAGGGGCAATGCTTGCAGGTCTTCCGAAGTCGCCAAACGGATATTCACCGTATTTCTCTCCAGAGAAAAGTAAGGAGCGCCGCGATCTCGTATTGTCACTTATGCATAAACAAGGCTATTTGACTGCAGAAGAAAGTGTACGTTATCAAGGAAAGACGATTGCGCTATATAAAAACTTAGATGAGAATGAGCTCGCATATATGCCGTATATTGATATGGTTATAGATGAAGCAGCTCGTTTATATGGATTGTCTCATCAAGAAGTGCTCCGCGGAGGATATACGTTTGTCGTTCCGATGGATGAAAAGATTCAAAAGGTAGCGTATAACCAGTTTCAAGATGCACGGAATTTCCCTGGGAAAGAAGAGGGGGCGCAAGGTGCTTTTTTATTAATGGATAATCGTACGGGCGGAATTAAAGCGGCGATTGGCGGAAGAAAGTATGTCCCGAGAGGTTTTAATCGTGTTTTCGCAAAAAGACAGCCCGGTTCTGTGCTAAAACCACTTATCGTCTATGCGCCAGCACTCGAAACGAAAAAGTATAATCCGTATTCTTTATTAACGAATGAAAGAAATTCATTTGAAGGCTATGAACCTCGAAATTACAACCATACGTATTCGAAAGAAATGACGATGTACGATGCGATTTTAGAGTCAGCAAATGTACCGGCAGTTTCTTTATTAAATGAATTAGGGGTAGAAGAAGGAAAGCAATATTTAGAGAAAGGCAATGTTCATATTGCCGATGCGGGGTTAAGTACAGCGCTTGGCGGATTGAAAAACGGTGTTTCAACATTTGAACTCGTGAAAATGTATCGTGCGTTTTTAGCAAATGGCGCTATTATTGAGCCGCACGTGATTGATAAAGTGTTCAATAGACACGGCGCAGTTATTGGAGAATCACCAAAAGTAGAAACGAAAATTTTCTCGAAACAAACGGCATGGTATATGACGAAAATGCTTGAAGGAGTTGTGAAGGAAGGGACAGCGAAAGCCGGTGTATATAACGGGGCGTTAGCTGGGAAAACAGGCACAACTTCCTTACCAAATGACGATAATGGAGCGAGAGATATGTGGTTCGTTGGCTATACGCCAAATTTAGTAGGCGCTGTTTGGATTGGTTATGACCGTACGGATAAAGAGCATCAGCTGCAAGGAGAAAGTGCGTCAGCAACGAAATTGTTTAAGAAAATTTTAACGAAGGCAAATGTAGAACAGAAAGAGCAGTTTATGAAACCAGAAGGTGTGGAAACAATCGGTGCTCCAATTCGGCTGCGCAAAATTGAAGATGTGAAAATGAAATTAGCTTTTAGCCCTTTCGGTTTATTTAAAGCGAAATTAAGCTGGACACCACTTCCAGATGATAGAATTATGTATCGTATTTATAGAGTAGAAAACGGAGCCCATACGCATGTAGCAACTGTAAATGGTGCCGGGGAATATGAAGAAAAGTTCGTTAACATCTTTTCAAAACCGAGTTTTTACGTTGTGCCATATAACACACAAACGAATCGCGAGGGAGAAAAGTCAAAAGTAGCTAAACCATAGTTTTTCTCTGTGTTATAATAAGAATGTTGTGAAAATAGTAAGCGTTTTTAAGAATGTTTGTGTCAATTTAATGAACAACGTACATAATATTATGCATTTTGTTTTTACAAGCTGTATAGTAAAAAAAGATAAATATCGGAATAGAACGTATTTAGAGCAAAAGCATTGGCAAGGAAGGGAGCAAGGGTCTTGGTAAGAAATATAAATGAGACATTTTTAAAAGCATGTAGGGGGGAACGTACTGATTATGTACCAGCATGGTATATGCGTCAAGCAGGTCGTTCACAGCCGGAATATAGAAAGATAAAAGAAAAGTATTCTTTATTTGAAATTACACATAATCCAGAGTTATGTGCTTACGTTACAAAGTTGCCAGTTGATCAATATAATGTAGACGCAGCAATTCTGTATAAAGATATTATGTCACCATTACCTGCAATTGGTGTGGATGTAGAAATTAAATCAGGTATTGGTCCGGTTATTGATAACCCAATCCGTTCTTTACAAGACGTAGAAAAGCTAGGGGAAATCAATCCAGAAGATGACGTGCCGTACATATTAGATACGATTCGTTTATTAACGACGGAAATGTTAGACGTACCGTTAATCGGTTTTTCAGGAGCACCATTTACATTAGCGAGCTACATGATTGAAGGCGGTCCATCTCGTAACTACCATAATACGAAAGCGTTCATGTATGCAGAGCCGAAAGCTTGGTTCGCTTTAATGGATAAGCTAGCAGATATGGTTATTACATATTTAAAAGCGCAAATTAACGCAGGAGCAAAAGCGGTTCAAATTTTCGATTCTTGGGTTGGAACAGTAAATGTAGCAGATTACCGCGTATTTATTAAACCAGCAATGGAGCGTATTTTTGCAGAAGTTCGCCCGATGGGTGTTCCAATGATTATGCACGGCGTAGGAGCTGCACATTTAGTAAATGAATGGCACGACTTACCACTTGATGTAGTAGGCTTAGATTGGCGCTTACCGATTGAAGAGGCACGCACGCGTGGCGTTCATAAGGCGGTACAAGGTAATATGGACCCGTCATTCTTACTTGCACCATGGTCTGTTATTGAAGAACATGTAAAAGGTATTTTAGATCAAGGAATGAAACAGCCAGGTTATATCTTTAACTTAGGACACGGTGTATTCCCAGAAGTAAATCCAGATACATTAAAACGTTTAACTACATTTATTCATGAATACTCTAAAGGGCAGTTAGCGAAGTAAAGGAGCATTGCTGTATGAAAAAGAAAATTGGTTTGCTTGTAATGGCATACGGAACGCCATATAAAGAAGAAGATATTGAACGTTACTATACACATATTCGCAGAGGAAGAAAGCCAAGTCCTGAAATGCTAGAAGATTTAACAGAGCGTTACCGTGCAATTGGTGGTATTTCTCCTTTAGCTACTATTACATTAGAGCAAGCTAAAAAGTTAGAACAGCGTTTAAATGAAGTACAAGATGAAGTAGAGTATCATATGTATCTTGGCTTAAAACATATCGAACCGTTCATTGAAGATGCAGTGAAAGATATGCATAACGACGGTATACAAGATGCAATCGCACTTGTTCTTGCGCCGCACTATTCTACATTTAGCGTGAAATCGTATGTAGGACGAGCACAAGAAGAAGCAGAGAAACTTGGAAACTTAACAATTCACGGCATTGATAGCTGGTATAAAGAACCGAAATTCATCCAGTACTGGGTTGATGCAGTGAAAGGTATATATAGCGGTATGGCAGAAGCAGAACGCGAAAAAGCAGTATTAATCGTATCTGCACATAGCTTACCAGAAAAAATTATCGCACTTGGCGATCCATATCCAGATCAATTAAATGAAACAGCTGACTATATCGCAAGAGGTGCGGAAGTAGCAAACTATGCAGTAGGTTGGCAAAGTGCAGGAAACACGCCAGATCCTTGGATTGGTCCAGATGTACAAGATTTAACGAGAGAATTAAATGAAAAGTACGGTTATACTTCATTCGTATACGCACCAGTTGGATTTGTTGCGGAACATTTAGAAGTTTTATATGACAACGACTTTGAGTGTAAAGTTGTAACAGATGAAATTGGCGCGAAATATTATCGTCCAGAAATGCCAAATGCATCGGACGCATTTATTGATTGCTTAACAGATGTTGTATTAAAGAAAAAAGAATCTGTATTGTAAGAAGAAAGGGGGAGCCTGCTTGAGGAAAAAAGTTGTAATCATCGGCGGTGGCATCACAGGATTAACAACAATGTATAACTTGCAAAAAGAAATTCGTGACAACAACTTGCCGATCGATACATTACTGATAGAAGCATCGGGTAAACTTGGCGGGAAAATTCAAACCGTTCGAAAAGATGGATTTACAATTGAACGCGGACCGGATTCTTTCTTAGCACGAAAAGAAAGTGCAGCAAGATTAGCGAGAGAATTAGGTCTTGGCGATGAACTTGTAAATAATAAGGGCGGTCAATCATTTATCCTCGTAAACAATCGGTTACATAAAATGCCGAGCGGATCAATGATGGGAATTCCAACGCAAATTACGCCGTTTCTATTTTCCGGGCTGCTCTCTCCAATTGGTAAACTAAGAGCTGGCTTTGATCTGTTAATGCCGAGATCAAAGCCAGTATCTGACCAATCACTCGGGCAGTTTTTCAGACATCGCCTCGGCAACGAAGTGGTTGAAAATTTAATCGAACCATTACTATCGGGTATTTATGCAGGGGATATTGATGAAATGAGCTTAATGTCAACATTCCCGCAAATGTATCAAATCGAGCAGAAACATCGCAGTATTTCACTCGGTATGCGTACACTTGCACCGAAAGAAGAGAAAACTGAACCGAAAAAAGGAATCTTCCAAACAGTGAAAAACGGTTTAGAATCTATCGTAGAATCTCTCGAAATGAAGATGCATGAAGGTACGATAATAAAGGGCACTCGCATTGAAAAAATTGCAAAACTTGGTGATGGTTATACGATTACTCTTAGTAACGGAAAAGAAATAGAAGCGGACGCGGTCGTAGTGGCAACATCACATAAAGTACTGCCATCTATGTTTGCGCAGTACAAGCAGTTTCGTTTCTTCCGCAATATTCCGTCCACATCAGTTGCGAACGTGGCAATGGCTTTCCAAGAATCAGCCATTCAGCGTGATATTGATGGTACAGGGTTTGTCGTATCTCGAAATAACGATTACACCATTACAGCATGTACGTGGACACATAAAAAGTGGCCACATACAACGCCAGAAGGAAAAATGCTTCTTAGGTGTTACGTTGGACGCCCTGGTGATGAAGCAGTTGTAGAACAAACAGAAGAGGAACTTGTTAGGCTTGTACTAGAAGACTTACGAAAGACGATGGATATTACAGAGGATCCAGAATTTACAGTCGTAAGCCGCTGGAAAGAAGCAATGCCCCAATATACAGTAGGCCATAACGAGCGAATGAAGAAACTCACGACATTTATGGAGAAAGAGTTGCCAGGTATATACTTGGCAGGTAGTTCTTACGCTGGTTCTGGTCTTCCGGACTGTATTGATCAAGGTGAGTTAGCGGCAAAGCGTGTACTATCTCATCTGGAGAAAGTAATGGATACGGAATTAATCGCACAATAAAGTGAAACGCCTTCAATCATATTGAAGGCGTTTTGTTACTTATTCGCCAACAAACATATATAAGTTATTTGGCTTTATAACGGCATCCCCTGCATAAATAATCCACTCTGTTAAGTTATCAAAATCTAAATGATAACTATTTCCTTCACTCATATCTTTTATAAAATATGGTTCGTTAATGAGTATTCCTTGAATGAAATCTTCCGTAATGTTTTGCATTTCAAACCACATATGTTCACTTTTTCCTTCTTCGTAAGAGACACCAAACTTAGCGAGGAAACGAAAATCTTCATTTGATTGTTCAATGTGAAAAATGTTGCTGAAATACCCGAAAGTATTCTTCGCATTGTAAGCCATACGATCGGTTTCACTATTTGTTTTATAGAACATGAGACCTGTAGCTTCCTCGTATTCTTTGAAAAAACTTTCAATATATTCTTCTGAAGTATTTAATTTGAATAAGAGAACGGATGGAGATTGATGGTATTCATCTCGGTCATCCATTCCGCCAAGAAATACGTTTTGCGCATCTATTGGTTGTAGTTTCACTTCTTCATCCTCAATTGAAGATAATTGATCCATACTCGTTTTATGCCCAATATAAGATAATCCTTTTTCCCATGGAACAGCTACTGTATGTATAGAACCTTGCTGACTATGCGCGATAACGATAGGCTCATTCATAGGGACTTGTCCATTTTCAACGGCATTATTAGCAAACGTTTGAAAAAGATCGCCAATACCGTAGTAGGAAGAAATGCGGTTTGGAATAATTAATTCTATCTCTGTCACACCTGCTCTTAAAAGACCATGTGTATGAAACCAATATTGCGTAGGCTCACCGTCTTTACCGTCTTCATAAACAGAATGAATAACGTATAAATCAGGAATGTCAGGCAACAATTCATTTTCAACGTGATATTCAATATAGCTTCTAGATATCACTTTCATTGCGGCACTTGAATCGATTACAAATAACAAGTCTGGAGCTAGGTTCCATAAAAACTGTAACTGCTGGAAAAAGCAGTCCAGCACATCGCCTACAAATAGCGTACGAGTGAAAATTTCAGTACCATAAGCAGCATCTTCAAAATGACGATCTACGATTGTAGAATCTTGTTTATTGTACATTTTATATTCTTCTGGGTCATTCGCCTCATCAATATGCAGTTCATACGGTATGATTGTTTCATCCATATGCAACTCAACAATAATGCTTGTCTCATCACTATAAACAATTTTCAATTCGTCAACTTTAGTAGCGATCGTTTCTAACCGCTGTTTTAACTGCTTAATTGTAATTCTAGTTGGTATAACGGCAATCATATCTGAAAAATGACGTTCTAATGTTCCATTCATAGCTGCGCGGTATGTTTCTGTTTGCACTTCCATCCAATCACTCCTATTCAAATGAATCCATTTTACATGCCAATAAAATTTCGATATTTTCTGTTTTCTCTCTCTAACATTATAGAGTGCATTCTTAGAAGGTGTAAAATTATTATTTTGTATTATAGTTTGAAAGCTTGTAAATTAAATAAATTTTTTGTAAAACTTGTCGAAGTATGGTTCTATATAACGAATCATTTGTTATGATAGACATGTTGAAAAAATATGAAATAGAGAGAGGAAAATGGCTGTGAAGAAATTGTTAAGTGTCTTTTTATCATTTATACTATTGCTTTCATTTACTGGAACTTTAGTACAAGCAGAAGAAACGACTTCTATGTCAGTAGAAAAAGCAATTCAAGTATTTAAGCAGCAAGGTAAAACGAAGGGGATCGTGGAAGGATATATTGTCGGATATACGCAAAGTCCTTCTAAATACACGAAAGATCCGGCTAAGTTTGATGATACAAACGTAGCAATTGCGGATTCGCAAAATGAAACGAATCCAGACAAAATCATGCCTGTTCAGTTGCCAAAAGGCGATGTGAGAGCGGCAGTAAATGTGAAAGATCATCCTGAAAATATCGGGAAGAAAGTTAGTTTAACAGGGACGCTTGAATTATATTTTAGTAGCCCTGGTTTAAAATCAGTAACAGCTCATAAGTTTCAAGGGGAAGGACAAAACCGTGTTAGCGATGTAGTAGCTTCACCAGGTGGCGGAGAAGTTGCGAAGGGAACAGCGGTAACATTAACAACGAATACAGAAGGAGCAACAATCTACTATACGTTAGATGGCTCTAATCCTACAAATAAGAGTGTTCGTTATAACGGACAAATTGTAGTGAATGAAAATAGTGTAATTAAAGCAATCGCAGAGAAAGAAGGGCTTACTTCTTCAGCGATTTCAACATTTTCATTTATTATCGTAAATAATGAACCAGTACGTATTCATGATATTCAAGGAAAATCACATATTTCTCCTTACAAAGGGAAGAAAGTATACAATGTGGAAGGCGTTGTAACAACGCTTGATAAAAATGGTTTTTATATAGAAGATAATCAGCCGGATAATGATCCAGCTACTTCAGAAGGTATTTATGTGTACAAAAAAGATGCGAATGTAGCGGTAGGGGACCTAATTCAAGTTGATGGAGAAGTAGAAGAATATGTTGGTCCAGGATATGCAGAAAGGTTTGACACAGATTTAACGACGACGGAAATTAAAGCGAGCCGCGTTGCTGTAATCGCAAACGATCAACCTTTACCAGCACCGATTGTACTTGGAGAAAACGGTGTGAAAATCCCAGATCAAATTATCGATAATGATGCATTCGGTTTATTTGATCCAAATGAAGATGCAATCGACTTTTATGAAAGTATAGAAGGTATGCGCGTTACGATGCCAACGCCAAAAATTATTGCACCTCAGAAAAACGGAAATTTATATGTAACAGTAGAAAATGGCGGAAATAAAGTCGTAACAAAATACGGCACACCTGTATTAGATGACAATCAATTAAACCCAGAGCGTCTTTCTGTCAAAGTACCTCGTGATTATGTGGCAAAAGTAGGAGATACTTTCACTGGAGATATAACAGGTGTAGTCGGATATGATTACGGTTCGTTCCGCATTTCGCCAATAACGGAATTACCATCTGTAGTGGACGGTGGATTTAAGCAAGTAGGCGCAAATATTCAGCCTCGTCTTGATAAGTTAACAGTTGCTACATATAACATTGAAAACTTCTCGGCGAATAAAAAAGAAACAACAGATGAAAAAGTAAAAGCGTTAGCGTATTCTATTAAATACAATTTAAAAATGCCAGATATTATCGGTGTAGAGGAAATGCAAGATAATAACGGAACGATTAATGATGGTACAACAGATGCTTCTTTAAGCGCAAAACGTATCATTGATGCAGTTCTAGAGATTCGCGGACCAAAGTATGAGTATGTAGAAATTGCTCCGCATAATAATCTAGACGGAGGAGCACCAGGAGCGAATATTCGCGTTGGCTTCTTCTACAACCCATCACGTGTGAAATTAGCAGCAGTACCGAAGTTACTTGATAAAAATGTTGTTCGCATTGGAGACGAAAATCCACTATTTGAAAGTACACGTAAACCGCTTGCGGCAGAATTTACGTTCCAAGGACAAAACGTTGTTGTCGTTGCAAATCACTTAAACTCAAAAATAGGGGATGCAACGCCATTTGGAAAAGTGCAGCCGCTCGTATTAAAGAGTGAAGAAAAACGAATTCAGTTAGCGCAAGAAGTAAATCAATTCGTACAAGGAATTCAGAAAAAGAACACGAATGCACCAGTTGTTGTGTTAGGGGATATGAACGATTTTGAGTTTGCTAAACCATTAAAAGCACTAGAAGGAACAAACTTAAAAAATATGTTAAACACAGTGTCGAAAGAGAACCGCTACACGTACATTCATGAAGGAAATGCACAAGTGTTAGATCATATTTTAGTAACAAACAACATCGCACCATATACAATTGTAGACCCAGTACACTTAAACTCAAACATTATGAAAGAGCACGGACGTGTAAGTGACCATGATCCGGTACTTGCTCAAATTGATTTGAAGAAAGCTTCTTAAATGAGGGGAACGCTTAGGGAACTAAGCGTTCTTTTTTGTTTTTGTAGCGTCATAGAATGGTATAAAGAGGTGATTCCTTTTTATGTAATCTAGTGATAAAATTAATTGAACATTCAGTCTTTGTGAGGGGGGCAACGATGCCAGCACAAATAAATGGAAAATTAATGAATCAGTTAGCGATTTTATTTAGTATAATCGTCATGTTCCAATTTGTAGCAGATGTAACAGGACTTACTCAAAATTTAGATATCACGTATAACTTAATACATACAGCATCGTCCTATATAACATTTAGTTTGGCAGTCATTTTTACTTTAATAGGTGCAAGAAGAGAATTAAGTAAATATGCAATTATTTTATTATGTTCAGTTGTAGGTATTAAAGCGATTTATTTTGCGTTGTTCGTTATTTTATGGGGATTGGCAGGTACGCCGTAAAGGGGATGGTTACATGATAATAAGAGCGTAATTCTCTAAGCTAGCTTAGGGAATTACGCTCTTATTCGTTCAATGAATTAGTCTGAAATTGCTTGAAACGCTTTTCTACACCGATCTCTTTTTTGCAGTCTTCTTCTATATTTTTTTCTATCCCGCTTTACTCCTTGTATATACATGAATAAGCTAACGAGAAGGAAGAAGGTACATTGCATCGTTAAAATGTACGGTGACATGCCTTGTAATGGTTGCTTTGGGTCATATAAATGAAAAGGTGCTCCGCCTATTGTAGGGAATATTGTATTTAGCAGGACGTACGGAATGGAGGCAACTGCAAATGGAAAGAGAATCGCCATATAGTCTTTTTGTGACCATACAGATGCAGCAAGTCCTAAAAGGGCCATTAAACCTGCAAATAAAAAATTAATTCCGATATATACAGTAATGTAAGCGAGAGGTGCATCTAAATATAGGTTTGCGAACATCCCATCATCATTTATGATACCTGAACCAGCCGTAGGTGCTCCGTCTGGAATGGTTAATTTGCAAAATAATAACGATAAGATGAATGGAAGTGTATAAAGAAATCCTCCGCAAAAAAACGTAACGATATATTTCGTTACTGAATAAGGAAAGAAAGAAATCCCTTTACTCACGAACGGTTTAAAACCATCTGATTTATCCGAATTGTAGCTTGTACTAAAGGGGAAACTCGCAATAACGGGCATTAATAGTAAATAAACATCCATTTCATTGTCGCGAAATCCGATCCATTTCATATCTGTTGATATAGGACCATTCGCTGCGTCTCCTAAATAACGAAGTACATAATAATAGTGATAAATACAAATAAGAACGAATCCACTAAACATAATAATTAAAGAAACACGATTACAAAAAGCTTGCTTTATATTTAAACGAAGCGCACGCATCATGACTGAAAAAGCCTCCACTATTTTGATAAAGTGAAACTTTAATCAGTGGGGGGGTTCTTCAGCCCCCACTGATTATTAGCCTTCACCAATCGGACTTTTATGGGCAGTTGATTCCACACCTAAATTCTTTGCTTTCGCTGAATTTTGAGGTGGGGGTCTTACTGCCCATTAAAGTCGGATAAACTTGTCTATTTTCTATATTACTATTAAATGTAAAGATTTTCTTGTTTTTTTATTTGATTATTTGAAAAAAGGGAAATTCGTTGTCGTTAAGTAAGGTTTAATCGTATATCTTCAGAACACCTTTTCTTTTTCCCTTTTCTTCTGATACACTATGACAGTATTATATAACTTGACTGGAATTTTTTATGCTGGAAATAATAAAAAAGAGAACTTGTATAGAATGTAAGCGTGTGGTAATATCAAAGATGTACTGATTGACTATATTATCCAATTGGTCATTTTTGGAGGTGACGATGTGGCGATAGATCGAAAACGTTCTATTATTGAAGCTGCAACAAAGTCTTTTTCAGCGTTCGGTTATAAAGCAACAACGATGGATCAAGTAGCGAAGTTAGCGAATGTAGGAAAAGGAACGATTTATACTTTTTTCAAAAATAAAGAAGAGCTATTTGGTGAAATTATTTCTAATTTAATTACAGAGATGAAGCAAGTTGCAGAGAATGCAATTCGTTCAGATGTTTCATTTTTTGAAAATGTACATAGAGCATTATATAGCATATTAGAATTCAGAAAAGAACATCAGCTCATGATTAAGTTAATTCAAGAAGAGCGTGATATGGGAACGAAAGAAGTACAAGAAGTGATGCAACAAGTAGATGTGGAAATCGTTTCCGTCATTCAATCGTATTTAAAGATTGCGATTGAAAAAGGTGAAATTAGCAAATGTGATCCAGAAATTACAGCATTTATTATGCTTCGCTTATACGTATCGCTTATTTTTGATTGGGAAAAAAATCATGAACCGCTAGAAAAAGAAAAAATCGCAGAATTATTTGAACTTTATTTATTAAAAGGATTGTCAAACTAAGATAATCCTTTTATTATTATAAAAAGTGACTGTTTGAACAATTCGGTCATACATTTATTTTAGGGAGGGATAATAGAAATATTCATTTCATAGTAAGGAACAGTTGCATAGTATAAATTCGGGGATAAGGCATATGTATGAATAGGTATAGCCTTTTTGTTTGGATAAAAATGACTAAATGAACATTTTGGTCATTTAGAAAAGGGGGAGAAATGATGAAATGGAATCAGTTACTTCGTAAAGAGTTTACTGAAATTATAAAAAGTAAAAAAATATTAATTCCAATTATCGCGGTTTTATTCGTGCCAATTTTATATGCAGGTATGTTTTTATGGGCCTTTTGGGATCCGTATAAACAATTAGATGATTTACCAGTGGCGGTAGTCAATTTAGATAAAGGTGCAGTATTTGATGGGAAACCAATTGAGGTCGGAAAAGGGCTCGTTGATAATTTAAAGGATAACACAAGTTTTAAATGGGAATTTGTAAGTGAAAAAGAAGCGAAAAAAGGAATGGAAGGTAGAAAGTATTACATGTTAGTACGCATTCCAAATGACTTCTCAAGTAACGCTACAACGTTATTAAAAGATGATCCAAAACCATTAAACTTAGAATACATTCCAAACGAAAGCTTAAACTTCTTATCTTCACAAATTGGCGGAACAGCCATTGAAAAAATTAAAGGTGAAGTATCAAGTACGTTAACGAAAACATATGCAGAGAAAATGTTCGATTCCATTCAAGACGTCTCAAAAGGATTAGCAGATGGGGCGGAAGGAGCAAATAAACTACACGACGGATCAAGTGAGTTGCATGATGGTTCAAGTAAAGTGACGGATGGCCTTCATACACTTCAAGGGAAGTCTGGAGAGATGAAGGATGGGGTTCAGAAATTAGCAGATGGATCTAATAAGTTACAAGATGGATCCGGAAAAGTGACAGCAGGTTTAAATACGTTAAATAGCAGAACCGGTATAGGGAAATTACAAGATGGATCAGGAAAAGTAACAGCAGGTTTAAATACGCTAAATGGCAAAACAGGTGAAATGCAGACAGGTATAGGAAAATTACAAGATGGATCAGGAAAAATAACAGCAGGTTTAAATACGCTAAATGGCAAAACAGGTGAAATGCAGACAGGTATAGGGAAATTAATAGATGGATCAGGAAAAGTAACAGACGGTTTAAATACGTTAAATAGCAAAACGGGTGAAATGCAAAAAGGAATTGGTGAATTATATGATGGATCTGAGAAAGTGACCGGTGGTTTGAACAAATTAGTAAGTAAATCCGGTGAATTAAAAACAGGAACAACGGATCTATCAAATGGTATGGAACAATTGGTTGGGGGGCAAAGACAATTAGAGGAAGCCTCTCAAAACATTGAAAAAGGTTTGCAAGATTTAAATAGTAAAGTGAAAAGTTCTGCTGCAGCTTTAGAGGAAATGCAGTCAAAAGGCCCTTCTATATTGAATACAGTAAATGAGAAAATAGATGGAGCTGGGGCGAATATAAATCAGTTAAATGAACTTACGCAATCAACAGCAGGAGATGCAAAAAATGCAGCGCAAGATGTAGCGAATTTACAAAAGCAAATTGAAAGTTTACCAAAAGAATATCAAGAGCAGTTACAACCATTCATAACAAGTGCTGTAAAAAGTACAGCGACAGTTCAGCAAAAAGCTGCGGGAGTAGCGGGTGGAACAAATAAATTAAATGAAGAAGTAAAACAATTAAAAGGCGAAATAGATCAAAACACAAGTGATACGCAAAACAAACTACCGGACACAGAGAAATTGAAATCTTTAACAGATGGTATTGAGAAATTAGCGAGTGCACAAAAAGGATTTGTTGGAAATTTCCAAGGGTTTGGTACGAAGTTAAATACCGCTAAAGAAGGGGCAAATAAATTTAAAAACGAATCCGGTCAATTAATTGATGCGATAAATCAATTAGCAGATGGTTCGGGTAAAGTAACAGGTGGCTTAGACAGATTATCTGCAGGAGCAAACCAAATGGCAGGTGGTGTAAATCAATTAGCAGATGGCTCAAGCCAAGTAACAGGAGGTTTAGGTACATTATCTGCAGGAGCAAGCCAAATGACAGGCGGAATAATGCAATTAGCGGGTGGTTCAAGTCAAGTAACAGGAGGTTTAGGCACGTTATCTGTAGGAGCAAATCAAATGGCAGGTGGAATAAATCAATTAGCGGACGGTTCAAGTCAAGTAACAGGAGGTTTAGGCACATTATCTGTAGGAGTAACCAAATTAGCAGATGGCTCAAATCAAGTAACAACAGGCCTAGGCGATTTAAATGGTGGCCTAAATCAAATGTCTACCGGCTCAACCCAGCTAATCGACGGCGTAAATAAACTAGCAGACGGCTCTGGAAAAGTAACAGATGGCCTCGTAAAAGTAAACGACGGTTCAGGCGAACTTGCTGAGAAACTTGGCGAAGGGGCAGAAAAAACTGGTGAAGTGAAAGGGACGGATAAAACGTATGATATGTTTGCAAGTCCTGTAAAAGTGAAGACGGAGAAAATGGCGGAAGTTCCTAACTATGGAACTGGATTTACACCGTATTTCTTATCACTCGGTTTATTTGTTGGGGCATTACTATTATCAATCGTATATCCATTACGTGATACAGTTGGCGTTCCAAAATCAGGATTTAGTTGGTTTATTAGTAAGTTCGGCGTGTTATTATCAGTCGGTATTATTCAAGCGATAGTAGCAGATGTGATATTGCTATTCGGATTAGGTGTAGAAGTACAAAGTATTCCGTATTTCATACTCTTTAGCATCGTTACAAGTTTAGCGTTTATCGCATTAATTCAATGTTTAGTAACAGCATTCGGTGATGCAGGGCGTTTCATCGCCATCATCACATTAATTATTCAGCTTACAACAAGTGCTGGAACATTCCCACTAGAATTGATTCCGAAGTTATTACAACCATTCAATGCTTGGTTACCGATGACATACTCTGTATCAGGATTGAAAGCAGTCGTATCAAGTGGAGACTTTAACTTCATGTGGCAAAACGTAGGGGTGCTCATGATTTTCATTGTTGTATTATCACTTGGAACAATTGCATCCTTAACTTGGATGCACAAACGACAATTTAAAAATATTGCGGAAAATCAATCGATTGAAGCGTAGAAAAAAAAGCACCTTTTCGGTGCTTTTTTATTTTAATGTAGGAGGTCTTTTCTGTAGTTTATATAAACCTTTTTACAAGATATAGAGACGAAAGAAAAGGATTTACAACAATTTATAGAGAAAACTAGATATAGAGGAGTTGATATGATGAAAGGAAATCTTACTTATTATTTTATTTTAAATCCGCTAATCATCTTTCTTGTTTACGCCCTTTCACCTATCTTGTTTCATAAAGAAAAATATACAAATATGAAAGACGCACTAGGAATACTTTTAGTTTACTATGTGCTAATTAGCGGGTATTACCTTATGGATGTTGTAAGTAAAAGAATGAAGAAAAATAATAAGGACGAACAATAAAGTTGTAGTATTAAAAAAACGGTGGAGGATAACAAAATGACCGAAAATGAAATGAAATTCAGAGATACGACGATTCGTAACTTTTTCGATAAAGAGGACCGCCTAAAATCGATTCCAGGTCAAAAGAAGAAAAAACTAGTATTGTTAGAGCATTTAATTAGCAAGTTAAACGCTGGAAATCAATATACGGAAAAAGAAATTAATACTTTTATAAAACAGTATCACGATGATTTTTGTACGATTAGACGTGAGTTTATTGTGCACGGGTTTATGGATCGAGAGGATAATATGTACCATATAAACGGGAGAGAAGTTTGGACGAAGTGGGAGGAGTTATAAATGTAATGAGGAAGGGGAATTGTCTTGCAAGCTAGTAGTCTTATACGTGAAGAAATTTCGGGAAAACCATCAATTTTAGGGATATTCACTTCGCCAACAGTGCAATTTAAAAGGATGAAGAATCAAAGAAATATACTTTTACCACTTGTACTTTTAATAGTACTAATTATAATTTCAAGTGCTTTCATGTCATGGAATACTTTAAACAATCCTGCGTTTAGTATGTTTCATGATAAAACGGGATTTACGGTACCGAAATATATAACTTTCTTTACTACACTCGGGGTTTCCGTAGTCAGTGGAATCGTAGCTTTATTTTTTGCGCCTATATTCTATAAAAACATTATGATTTTTTTCGGGGTTGATATTACCTATAAAGAAACATTTCCTATCATTATTTATGCTTCGTTTGTATTACGATTAGGGATGATTTTAAACGGATTCATTGCATTGTCTCTAAATGGATATGAGATATCTTATACGAGTTTAGGGGCAATAGCAACGGATAACATGGTTTTGCATACAATCGCTCAAAGAATAGATATATTTAATATTTGGTATTACATTTTATTAGGCATCGGTTTGAAAACGATAACAAATTTATATAAGAAGAAACTTATTCCTCTTATTATTGTCCTTTTCGTTTTCACTAGTTTATTAGCGAGTATGGCTGGATTTATGCAGGAAATATCTAAACCGTAAAGATATATGGGAAGTAGAAATATAAAGGTGGTTTGGATATAGATCAAACCACCTTTTATCATTTTTTATACTAAAACTTCTGTTTCCAGTCTGTCTTTCTGACGAAGATGATGTGCGAAATGCATAGAAATAAGCTGGAACCATTCTGCTGCATGTAAGTAACCAAGCCCAGGATGTTCGACTTTACAATCACTTGGGATAGAAGAAAGTGTTGGCTCAATGTCTTTAACAATTGTAATTAATTCTAGAAGCTGTTTCTGTACGTCTTCTTTATTAGATGGGTTTTCAGGCGTATATCCAGGATGATCTGGTAATTTGATTTTTATGTCTGGGAAAGCTCCCATCATATATACCTTTTCTCCCATATCTGTTTTCTTGTTAGTTACAGAAGGCAATTCAGTTGTGCATTTTGAGATTGCATCTAACTGCATGCGTGTAGCTGAAATTAAGTGATTATACATTTGACCGAGAGACCATACCTCATGAGAAGGCTTCATCCTAAATTGTTCTATAGAGTACTTTTCTAATTCCTCTATGTAGTACGTTGCTAACTCTTCAAATTTCTTCATATCACTAACTCCTTTTTATGAAAATGTATTTGTTACTCCCTACTATAAAGAAGTAATGCTGACAACATTATGTCAGTAGTGAAATGCAACAATTAAAGTTTTAACATTTTCTTTGCTTCATCATGAATTTTCTCAGATAGAACGTTTGGTTCAAGTACTTGCACTTGGCTTCCCCAGCTTAATACCCATTGAAATACTTCGTCTATGTTTCTCGATTTCAAAAAGACGTGAAAACCATTGTCTCTATGCTCGTATGAATCTATGAAGAAGTATCGTGATTCAATAATTTTATGTGCAATATGGGCTGGGAATAATAAATGAATCATCACAGTACGGTTGCTTTCAGGCTGATATTCTTGCAAAGAAAAGTCTTCGGGTTTTGTAAAGAATTCTTGTACTTGCTGTAATTCCTCCATTCGATCTAAGCGAAAATTACGTATTTGTTCTCGAAGTACACAATGAGAAACGATGTACCAAATTCCTGAAATATTGACTAAACCGTAAGGATGAACGGTCCGTTTTATTTTTGTAGTTTCTCTTGGTTTACGATAAGAAAAAGAGATAGCCTGTTCTTTTTGGATAGATTCTTGCAACAGGATAAGTTGTTTTTCAAGTTTTTCTTGTTCAGATTGTTTGTGTGAAAATATAGGAGAAAGGAAACGGAAAGTCCCTCGTAACTCTCGGGCTTTCTTTTGTTGATCAGTAGGGAGGACGACCTCAAGTTTCTCTTTTGCTGATTTTGCGTGTACAGAGAAAGAAGAAGTGAAAGTTTTCTCGATATAATCACCGCCTAATAAAAGAGTAACAGCCTCTTCAGACGTAAGCTGAATGGGTGGTAAGAAATAACCATCCATTAATGAATAACCTTGGCCAGGCATGGCGAAAAGTGGGACGCCAGATTCACTAAGTGCATCCATATCTCTATAAATCGTTCTTATACTTGTCTCAAATTTTTCAGCTAAGCTTTGTGCTGTAACAGTTTGTCTTCTTTGTAATTCAATTAATATAGCTAATAAACGATCCGTCCGATTCATGAAATATCCCCCTGTATCTTTTATAAATATGCCTACTGTAAACTTCTAAAAGCAGTATAAACTCTCCTCCCATTAACAGACTTTTCCCTATGTATAATATTAATATAGTAAAATCATAACAACCCATATTGCAGTTTCCAATAATATACTATATAATCAATTTAAGAAAACGTTTTCATGCAAAGGGGGAGAATTTCGTGTCGACTATAGAGGACGTGGCGAAATTAGCGGGGTTATCAAGGACAACGGTTTCTAGGGTGATTAATAATCATCCATATGTTTCAGATGAGAAGAAAAAAAGGGTTCAATTAGCAATGAAGCATTTAGGCTTCGTTCCTAATTCTGCGGCGAGAAGGCTTCGTAAACAAAAGACGGAAACAATTGCGGTGCTAGTTCCAAGGATTACAAATCCTTTCTTCAGTAGATTTATCGAAGCAATCGAGATTGCTGCTTCTGAACATAAATATAAACTGATTATTTGTCAAACAAGATATTTACCGGAAAAAGAGATGGAGTATTTACAATTATTATCTACGAAACAAGTAGATGGGATTATTCTATGTTCACTAGAAAATCCGTGGGAAGATGTAGAGCCATACTTACAGCACGGTCCAATCGTGTTATGTAATGAATATATTGAGGAAGCAAATGTTCCAACAGTGAAGTTTGATCATGCACAAGGAGCATACATAGCTGCTAAGCATGTGTTAGAACAAGGATATCGTAATCTTATTTTTTGCCGTGGAAACGAAACCAAAGTGGTTAGCCAACAGCGAAAAATGGGCTTTTTACGTGCCATAACAGAGAAGAGCCGCCAAGTAGAAGCGATCGATTTTCTTGAAAACGCTTTCTCTTGGGACGATGGAAAGAGAATATTCCATGAAGTATTAAAAGACAAAAAAAATCCTACCGCGATTTTGGCAGGAGGCGACGAGGTTGCAGCTGGAATTATTTCAGAGGCAAAACGCCATGACTGGAGCATTCCAGATGATCTCGCTGTTATCGGTTTTGATAATCAAATATTATCACAGATTACAGAGCCAGGTATTACGACAATTGAACAGCCAATCGATGAGATGGCCCGAAAAGTTGTCGACCTGATGATGGATAAAATCCATACGAAAAATTATCGACAAAAAGAATTGTATGAGTTTGAACTGGAGCTCTTGGTGAAAGGTTCAACGATGAAGAAGGATACGATGTTATTAGCCTAGTAGACTATGTCTGCTAGGTTTTTTTATGTTCACAAACTACTATTCTTCGTGAACGCAGTCATCACATTTGTTATGGTATGCTTCGTGTTGCTCATCAATTTCTTTCCCGCAGTGCGCACAAGTTTTCGTCGGTAAATTTCTGAAAAACTCCATTGGTTGATCGATCATGTCAATCCCTCCATTTCCATTTCTTACTATCATTGTATTAGTACAAAAAGTAAAAGTCAACAACTGTTTTATAACAAAATTGAAAATTAATGAAAAAGTTTAGGAAATGGATTATAGTTAACAATGTAGGATGTAAGTGAAACATGCATTCCTACTCGGTTTTAGAAAGGATGGATACATATGAAAATGACTGTTGTCGGCTTTTGGGGCGGATTTCCAGAAGCGGGAGAAGCAACGTCGGGGTATTTGTTTGAACACGATGGTTTTCGTTTACTTGTAGACTGTGGTAGTGGTGTACTAGCACAGCTCCAAAAATATATAACACCATCTGATATAGATGCAGTTGTACTTTCGCATTATCATCACGATCATGTTGCAGACATTGGGGTATTGCAATATGCGAGATTAATTATGAGCGGGGCGAAGGGGCAACTACCGGAATTACCAATATACGGTCATACGTTTGACGAGAATGGATTCCATTCTTTAACGCATGAACCGCATACGAAAGGAATCGCGTACAACCCAGAAGAAACACTTCAAGTTGGACCGTTCTCGATTTCATTCTTAAAAACTGTTCATCCTGTTACATGCTTTGCGATGCGCATTACAGCTGGTAGTGACGCTGTAGTATATAGCGCTGATTCCAGTTATATTCCTGAATTTATTCCATTCACAAAAGATGCTGATCTTTTCATTTGTGAGTGTAATATGTATGCACATCAAGAGGCTGCAAAAGCAGGGCATATGAATAGTACAGAAGTAGCAAGTATTGCGAAAGATGCAAATGTAAAAGAACTTTTATTAACGCACTTACCACATACAGGCAACACATCTGATTTAGTAACAGAAGCAAAACAAATTTTCAGTGGCCATATTACGCTAGCGCATAGTGGTTACATCTGGAACTCATGAGGTGATACGATGTTATTTATTGATAATAAAGGAATTACAGATCCTAGAATAAACTTAGCAATTGAAGAATATTGTGTGAAGAATTTAGATATTAACGAAACATATTTACTGTTCTACATTAACGAACCTTCCATTATCATTGGTAAAAACCAAAACACAGTAGAAGAAATTAATGCAGATTACGTAAAAGAACAAGGTATTCATGTTGTTCGTCGTCTATCAGGCGGAGGCGCAGTATATCATGATTTAGGAAACTTAAACTTCAGCTTTATTACGAAAGATGATGGAGACAGTTTCAGCAACTTTAAAAAATTCACAGAGCCTGTAACGAAAGCGCTTGGTAAATTAGGCGTAAATGCAGAACTAAGTGGTCGTAACGACATTTTAGCTGAAGGTAGAAAAATTTCAGGTAACGCGCAGTTCTCAACGAAAGGTCGTATGTTCAGTCACGGTACGTTACTATTTGACTCTGAAATCGATCACGTCGTATCAGCATTAAAAGTAAAAATGGATAAGATCCAATCAAAAGGAATCAAATCAATCCGTAGCCGCGTTGCGAACATTACAGAGTTCTTAAACGAAAAAATGACGACAGAAGAGTTTAGACAACTTCTTCTAGAAACAATTTTCGAAGGGGAAACAGAAATTCCAACGTACGAATTAACAGAAAATGATTGGAAAGAAATCCATAAACTATCTGAAGAGCGCTACCAAAATTGGGATTGGAACTACGGAAAATCTCCGAAGTTCAACTTACAACATTCACACCGCTTCCCAGTTGGACAAGTTGATGTTCGTCTTGAAGTGAAAAAAGGAACAGTAACAGAATGTAAAATTTACGGTGACTTCTTCGGTTCACTAGATGTACATGACATTGAAGAGCGTCTAACAGGTGTACAATTTGATAAAGATGCATTCACTGCAGCTTTAGAAGGCGTAGATATCGTACGCTATTTCGGTAATATTACAACAGAAGATTTCTTACATTTATTCTTCTAAAAATGAGGGAGGCTACCGTAATGGGCAGCCTCTTTTTTTACGTAGATTGTCACGTTTTGTCGGTAAGTCGATATATTTTAAAAATCGCTGATATAAGTTGAGTTACGGTCGATATATTTGGAAAATCGCTGATATATTTCGAGTTGCGGTTGATATATTCGAAAAATCGTCGATATCATTTCATTCACCATAAAATCACAGTACATTTGCCCCTCGTAAAGGAATATATATATTCAAAGGAGGCGGTTCGAAATGAAAAGAGTAATGTACGTTGTATTACTGCTTAGCTTCGTCATCGGAATGACAGCTTGTAACGATGAAACTTCCTCAAGTCGGACACTTTTATCTATTGGAAAGCCAGCGAAAGATCATGTTATATATTTTACGCATACAGATAACAAACGAAAGATAGATGATATACAAACTATGTTTCAAAATAAGAAATGGAAAAGAAATGAAACGTTTAGTACGGTGAATAAAGCGCCAGATCTTGTCCTGTCGATAGATGAGGACAATAAAGGAATACCAACGTTATATGTTACATTGTTCTTTCATGAAAATGGAGCGGATGCAATCAACTTATATGGGGAGCATACGAGCTTGAATAAAGAGGAACTAGAAAAACTTAGTGAAAAGATGAGTGCATATTATTCTGAAATGATTTTAGCCTTCGTTTCATCATTTGCTAACAAATGAAATTCCCTTATCCTTCCAAAGTGAATCAACAGGAGGTGATCGTTGTATATGCAGTTAATGGAATATCACTTGCCACTTTAATTTTCTTTTAATATAATTAATTTAGAATTTTTAAATATTCTAAATTTTATAAAGGTGGGGTTTGTGTGAATCTCGTTCAATCTTTGGCTGAAACGGCGAAAAAGAAGGGGGATAAACCGGCTTATATATTTATGGATCAGTCGGTCTCGTATGACCAATTAAACAAAATGGTCACAAGGTTTTCTAGCAATTTAGCAGCAATGGGCATTGGAAAAGGGGACAATGTCGCATTAGTTGTTGGAAACTCACCACATTTTTTGGTCGGTTTATACGGAACAATGAAAGCTGGAGCAACTGTCATTCCAGTGAATCCAATTTATACAGCAGACGAAATGCATTACATTTTACAAAATGGAGATGTAAAAACAATCATCGTACTCGACGTCCTTCTACCTGTTATACAATCTCTTACAACAAGACTTCCTTCACTTGAAAACATCATCATATGCGAAACCTCATCAGATTTTAACCATACAGAAACCGAAAAAATGAAAACGTTTACGAGAATGATAGGGGCTGGAGATGTAACTTACGAAGGCCCAGAGCTAGATGAAGAAGATGTAGCGGTTATTCTATACACTTCAGGCACGACTGGAAAACCGAAAGGCGCTATGTTAACACATAAAAATTTATATAGTAATGCGAACGATGTGGCGTCGTATTTACAATTTACTGCTGCTGATCGCGTCGTTGCGGCACTGCCAATGTTCCATGTATTTTGCTTAACAGTGGCGGTCAATGCACCGATTGTGAACGGAGCGACTATTTTAATGTTACCGAAATTTAGTCCGAAAGAAGTGTTCCGTATTTGTCGTACGTATGAGCCAACGATTTTTGCTGGTGTACCGACGATGTACAATTATTTATATTTATTCGAAGAAGCAAGCGCAGAAGATGTGAAGACGCTTCGCCTTTGTATTTCAGGTGGTGCATCCATGCCTGTTGCTCTTCTGCAAAACTTTGAAAAACGTTTTGACGTTATCGTTTCAGAAGGATACGGTTTATCAGAAGCATCACCAGTTACTTGTTTTAACCCGCTAGATCGTCCGCGTAAACCAGGGTCAATCGGTACAAATATTTGGCATGTAGAAAATAAAATTGTGAACGAACTTGGGGAAGAAGTACCTGTTGGTGCAGTCGGTGAATTAATTGTTCGCGGACCTAACGTTATGAAAGGCTACTATAACGCACCAGAAGATACAGCAGCGACATTGAAAGACGGCTGGTTATATACAGGAGACTTAGCGAAAATGGATGAAGAAGGTTACTTCTATATCGTTGATCGCAAAAAGGATATCGTCTTAGTTGGTGGTTACAACGTATATCCTCGTGAAGTAGAAGAAGTATTATACACACACGAATCTGTAGCAGAAGTTGTCGTAATTGGCGTTCCTGATGAAAACTTAGGAGAAGCAGTACGAGCTTACGTCGTTCTGAAACAAGTTCAAGTAACAGAAGAAGAACTGATGCATTATTGCACGTTACATTTAGCAAAATATAAAGTGCCAATGAGTATCGAATTTTTAACAGAATTGCCGAAGAATACGACGGGTAAATTGTTAAGAAGAGCGTTAAAAGAGAAAGCGATGCAAGTATAAAAATAGGGGCAACCATCTTGATGAAGATGGTTGCCTTTGTATTTTTTAGAATTGATTAAGCTATAACCCCATATATTTAAACCGTAATATGACTAATAAGGAGGAGATATACGTGGAGCAAAAGGAATTACGTTTACGGAGAGTTCAATATCTTATTTGTGACATTATGGATGAAATGAACGCGGAAAGTGAGAAGGAAAACTTAGAAATTTTGCAGCAAGTCATTGATCATCTTTCAGGTGCGATAGGTGATTTAGTTGATCCATCAAGCTCGTATTCTATTGATTATTTAGAACGGAAAGTTCATACGGCACATTATTTACTATTTAAAAATGAACGAAAGGCATATTTGTGTAGGAAATGATATTTTTTATTTGACATTGATAATCATTATCAATATGATAGTTGTGTTGGGTATAATCATATAAAGAGAGAGGTCATGTTGATAATGATTAAGAAAAAATATGTTAATGCGTTCGTTATAGCAGCAACTTTAGCGGTTCCATTTAGTGGTATTATGGCACCGATTGCGAAAGCAGAAGCGGCAGTAGAAATGAAAGCAGCTAGCAAATTAGCAGATGGTACATATGATGTTATTTTAAAGACTTATAAAGATCAAACGAATGATACATCAGTTGCATCTACATATTTAAAAAATCCAAAAGTAACTATTCAAGGTGATAAAAAAATCGTTACGTTAACAGTTCAAGATAGCAGCTATTTTCAGTATCTTAGAGTAGAAGATCCAAATAAAGTAGGGACATTCCATGATGTAAAAGTAATCTCCGAAGATAAAGCGAATAATGGCACGAAAGTTGTTCAATTTGAAATCGGTGAGTTCTCGAAAAAATATAATATGCAAATGCATATATTAATTCCAGCAATTAAATATGATCATAAATATCAACTACAGTTTGAAATCGATGCAAGTGCAATTGAACAGAAGCCTAAATTCTCAGATGTCCCGACTTGGGCACAAGAATCAGTTCAATATTTAGTAGATAAAGAAGCAGTGCACGGTAAGCCAGACGGTACATTTGCTCCGGCTGAAAATATCGACCGTGGCTCAGCTGCGAAAATATTAGCAACTGTTTTAGGTTTAGAAATTAAGAAAGATGCAAAGCCATCATTCCGTGATGCACAAAATCATTGGGCAACTCCATATATTGCCGCTGTTGAAAAAGCAGGTATTGTAAAAGGTGATGAGAAGGGTAACTTTAACCCAAGTGGGTTAATTAATCGTGCATCAATGGCTTCTATGCTAGTAAATGCATATAAATTAGAAAGAAATGAAAATGTTAAACTACCAAAAGAATTTGCTGACTTAAACAATCATTGGGGTGCGAAATACGCCGATATTTTAATCCAAGAAAACATTTCAAATGGAACAGATAATGGCTGGGCTCCAGATAAAGCGGTAAGCCGCGCAGAAGCAGCACAATTTATTGCGAAGACGGATAAGTTGAAGAAATAAATTGAAACTGTAATCAGTGAGGGACGATCCTCACTGATTTTTATTTAGGAAGAAAAAACAAAATCCAAGTTGACACATATGAATTACGGAATTAAAATGAAAAGAAATCGAATAGAATAAAATACATGAGAAGCTAATCAGATAAACTGAAGGCGCACAATATTCACTTTTGTGAATATATTGTGTGCCTTTTTCTATTATATAAACTAAGGGGGCTTAACAATGAAAAAGTGGGGTAAGACAGCGTTTATGAAAAGTACAGGTATTGTATTATCAGCAGTTGTGCTTTTATCAGGGTGTGGTTCGGCAACATCCACTAGTAATTCTGAAGGAAGTGGAGATAAAAAAACAGTTGAGCTGTTAAATGTTTCGTATGATCCAACTAGGGAATTATATCAAGACTTTAATAAAGAATTTGCGAAGTATTGGAAAGAGAAGAATGGGCAAACGGTAAATGTAAAACAATCACACGGAGGATCTGGAAGCCAGGCGCGTTCTGTTATTGATGGTCTAGAAGCAGACGTTGTTACGCTAGCGCTTGCTTATGATATTGATGCGATTAGCAAGAAGAAACAGTTAGCAGAAGACTGGCAGAAGCGATTTGCGGATAATTCAACTCCGTACACATCAACAATTGTATTTCTAGTGCGAAAGGGAAACCCGAAAGGAATTAAAGACTGGGATGATTTAACGAAAAAAGGTGTGTCTGTCATTACGCCTAATCCGAAAACATCAGGCGGAGCACGTTGGAACTATTTAGCCGCGTGGGGATACGCACTGAAAAAATATAATAATAGTGAAGATAAGGCGAAAGAGTTTGTTGGTCAAATTTATAAAAACGTGGAAGTACTTGATTCAGGAGCACGCGGAGCAACGACAACATTTGTTGAAAAAGGAATTGGAGACGTATTAATTGCGTGGGAAAATGAAGCGTTGTTATCACAAAAAGAACTTGGAAAAGATAAATTTGAAATTGTAACCCCTTCTATTAGTGTACTTGCGGAACCACCAGTAGCGGTTGTAGATAAAGTCGTTGATAAAAAAGGAACGAAAAAAGTAGCAGAAGGATATTTGGAATATTTGTACTCAGAAAAAGGGCAAGAAATTGCGGCGAAAAACTTTTATCGTCCTCGTAATGAAAAAGTAGCAGAAAAATATGCATCTCAATTTCCGAAAATCCAATTGTTTACGGTAGATGAATTGTTTGGTGGCTGGAAAAAAGCACAGGAAAAACACTTTAATGATGGCGGCGTATTCGATAAAATGTATCAAAAATAATGAGCGCTGTTAAAGGGGGATGAGGTGAAAGAAGATGAGAAAGAAACGTGTTTTACCAGGGTTTGGATTATCTCTTGGATTTACAATGCTGTATATGAGTTTATTCGTACTTATACCACTTTCTATCGTATTTATTCAAACTTCACAGTTAGGTTGGAAGAAGTTTGCTGGGGTTATAACGAACGAGCGTGTATTACATTCCTATCAAGTTAGCTTGACAACTTCATTTGCAGCGGCCGTTGTAAATGCTATTTTCGGCTTATTAATTGCTTGGGTACTCGTTCGATACACATTTCCAGGGAAACGACTATTAGATGGACTCATTGATTTACCGTTTGCCCTTCCTACAGCTGTAGCTGGTATTACACTTACCACTTTATATGCGGAAAATGGCTGGATTGGAAAATTATTAAGCGTGTTTCATATAAAAGTAGCATTCACACAACTTGGAATAATCGTTGCACTTACTTTTATCGGTTTACCATTTGTCGTTCGGATGGTGCAACCGGTACTGCAAAATATTGATAAAGAAATAGAAGAAGCGGCCTCGAGTTTAGGGGCATCACGCTTTCAAATATTTGTGAAAATCATTTTACCAGAAATCTTTCCCGCTCTTCTGGCGGGTTTTTCACTCGCATTTGCACGAGCATTAGGAGAATACGGATCTGTCGTTTTTATCGCAGGGAATATGCCGATGAAAACAGAAATCGCACCACTGATGATTATGACAAAACTAGAACAATATGATTATGCGGGCGCAACAGCTGTAGCGACTGTCATGCTTATTATTTCTCTCCTTTTCCTTCTTCTTATCAATATGATTCAAAGCTGGAGTAGAAGGCATGAACTGAAAAGCGAATAGGAGGGGAGAAAATGGAACCAACATTACTAGAAAAGAAAATAGTAAAAAGCAAATCACCTAAAAAAGAATCTAGGTTTGTACCAATTGTATTTATTACGATTACAGTTTTATTTTTATCTCTCTTTCTATTACTGCCGCTCATCACGATTTTTCTAAAGGCTTTTGAACGAGGGATTGATGTATACGTTGCAGCCGTAACAGATCAAGAAGCATTTTCGGCAATTCGGTTAACACTTCTCGTTGCATGTATCGTTGTACCGCTTAATACGATATTCGGGATAGCGGCTGCATGGCTTATTACCAAATTTCAGTTTAAAGGAAAACAAATATTGCTTTCTCTTATTGAATTGCCATTTGCTGTGTCACCAGTTATCGCAGGATTAGTATTCGTTTTACTCTTCACACCGAGGGGGGCTCTGGGTGAATGGTTACTCGAACATGGAGTGAAACTCATTTTCTCTGTTCCAGGGATTATTATCGCAACAATCTTTGTAACATTCCCATTCGTTGCACGTGAACTAATTCCAATTATGCAAGCGCAAGGGAAAAGTGAAGAAGAGGCAGCTCTATCACTTGGCGCAAGCGGCTGGAAAATGTTTTGGCGCGTTACGCTTCCAAATATAAAATGGGGTCTTTTATACGGCATGATCCTATGTAATGCCCGTGCTATCGGTGAGTTCGGAGCAGTTTCTGTTGTATCAGGTCACGTACGCGGCGTTACGAATACGATGCCGCTTCACATTGAAATTTTGTACAATGAATATCAATTTTCAGCAGCGTTCGCTGTGGCGACTTTAATGTCACTCATCGCTGTTCTTACGCTCGTTATAAAAAACTGGATTGAATGGAGAATGGAAAAACGACAATAAGGGGGGAGTATGGTGAGTATTCAAATTCAAAATGTATCAAAACAATATGGTACATTTCAGGCGCTAACAGACATTCATTTGGATATTCCAAAAGGCGAACTTGTCGCCTTATTAGGCCCGTCAGGTTCTGGGAAAACGACGTTATTACGAATTATTGCCGGATTAGAAGAAGCGGATGGCGGGTCTGTATCATTTGATGGGGAAGACTTAACGAGCATTCATGTGAAAAATCGGCAAGTTGGCTTCGTCTTCCAGCATTATGCGCTCTTTAAACATATGAATGTATTTGAAAATGTCGCTTTCGGCTTAAAGGTAAGAAAGAAAAGCTTAAGACCATCAGCAACAGTGATAGAAGAAAAAGTAACAGAACTATTGGAACTAGTAAAAATGGATGGTTTCGCCAAACGTTACCCAGCGCAACTATCTGGCGGGCAACGACAGCGTATCGCACTAGCACGGGCACTTGCAGTTGAACCGAAAATTTTATTACTCGATGAACCGTTCGGTGCACTTGATGCAAAAGTGAGAAAAGAATTACGAAGATGGCTTCGAAAACTACATGACGAATTTCAAATTACGAGCGTATTCGTAACGCATGATCAAGAAGAAGCACTAGACGTTGCGGACCGCATCGTTGTCATGAATGAAGGGCGCATTGAACAAATGGGAACACCAGAAGAAGTATATGAAAACCCAGCAAGCCCGTTCGTGTATGACTTTTTAGGAAATGTAAATTTATTTCACGGCCGCGTCCATAAAGGTAAGCTGAATGTAGGATCAGTGGAACTAGAAGCACCAGAGCATAAGCACGTTTCAAACGTAGACGGAGTAGCTTACGTAAGGCCACATCACTTATCCATCTCTCGTACGAAACAAAGCGTAGATGCAATCCCTGCAAAAGTATCATACTCTCACACAGTTGGACCTGTCGTATATGTAGAATTAAAACGAGACGGAACAGATGAGTATTTAGAAGCAGAAATAAGTAAAGAACAGTTCAAACAGCTCAGCATTCAAGCGGGTGATGTTGTATACGTACAGCCGAAAGAAGTGAAGGTGTTTATTCCAGAGGATTTTGTGATTTAATGGTAAGGTGCGGTTCCTGTATGAGTATGTATAGGGACCGTGTTTTTTGTTTTGAGGTATGGATTTTCAGGAGAAATAGGTAATAAAGAAAAGAAATTGAATGGCTTTCATTCCTTTCCTTTCCACTATTTATTCATCGTAAATAAGATAGATATTACATCTTGTTTAATAATTATCTTTATATAAAAATATTTTAATTCATTATAATGAATTATGGAATAGAAAACGGGAAATTGTCGATAAAGAGTCAGAATTGCTATCTTTCCTTAAAGCCTTACATTTTTTTAATTGAGTTTCTTTCTAAAATTCATTAAATTTTTAGGTGAGAAGAAAGTAGATGTCTGTGGATTACCGAAATCATATAAGAATGAGCAAAATATCAGAGAGGTTGTTACATATATACAAGGGAGTTAATGATGATAATAGATTTTATACTTGATTTATATATTTTTGTAATGAGTATTCTCTTTATATGGTTAGGAATTAAAATAGATAAAGAGAGTTATAAAGAAAACCGAATGTTTTTGTCACTTTTCAGTTTCATGGGTTTATTCCCGTTCCTTCTAACTATTAGCTATTATTTGTTTAGAATATTTATGATAGGGCTCGGCGTTATATTGTTGTATGTATTGTTTACTGGAGGTTTTGAGTAATAAACATGAAAAGCCGCTAGAAAATTATATAAAATGTTTAAGGAGGGTTAATGGCTAACATATTATATTTGAAGCCATGGACTAATGAATGTTTAGTTTTTTATTAGGATTAATTAGTGGGATTTTGGAATCTAGTGGATTAGATTCAGGTTTAAACACTAGAAAAATTGATAGAAATATAAAATGTCTTCAAAATTATGAATGGTTTCAGCGAATATATAACGATACTAAATATAGAAAGTTGTTTTTTACCAATTATAAAGTCCGTTCATATTTACAAAGCACTATTAGAGTCAAACTATTAATAAAGAATGAGAAAAATCGGCAGAAGTTTTATGGTGTACTGGAGGTAGGGCATTATGGGGAAAATAAAAGAAGGATTTAATATTAAACTGGAATATTTTAATGAAGACGAGTTGGAAATGTTAAGAGGTAAAATAATTTTCCTCTTAGATGAAAAAATCATTTATGAAGAAGAGACTGATATTATAGAGCCCTTAATACATTTTTTTGATGAGTGGGTAAATCTTTTAAAGTATAACGAGGGTACATTATTCTTGGATAACTATGAGAAGACCTTACATTTTATTCAACAAGAAAATATGATTAATATTAGTAGTAGTAAAGAAATTATTTCAGTTGAAAGAGTACAGTTTTTTAATGTTGTATTTGATTTTTGTAAGGAACATATAGAGAAATTAATTAGTAAAGTACCAGGACATTTTAATTTGAATGCCGCTTATAAACAGATAATTGATCTAGAAAAGCTCGATGAGGACTTCATTACTACTGGAAACTTGAATGTTTATCGGAAATATTCAAGTGAAAGTCGTTATGAAATAAGCTGGAGTGATCTGAAAAATGAAAGAAATATAGAAATTCTTCCTCAATTCTCAAGAGACAACGACTTTTTATATGTTGGAAATGGACCAGCGAATAAGTTTAGTAAAATAGACATGTTGAATAAAAAAACACTTTGGACTGAGCATCTCAACTTTGTTGAGAGTGGAATTGTATTTTGCCAACAAGATGATAAGGTTTTTGTAGGAGATATTAGTAGAGAAGAGGAAGAGTCAAAACTTGTGTGCATGTCTGCAAAAGATGGAAAGAAATTATGGGAGTTAGAGTTGGAAGGAGAAATAAAAGGGGTTTATTTCCTACCAAATAATGTATTAGAAGTAATGGTTGTGATGGATTATGGTTTGAATATCATATTAGATATTCAAACAGGAAAAGAGAAACAGACTGTATATACTGGAATTGGTGGAGAAAATTTGAAGGTGCGACTGTTTTCTGATTATTATGTTCTAATAGGAGAATGTTATGAAGAAGGGGAACTAATAGATCCTTATATAGTTTGTATGACAGCTGTTGACTTAAATAGTAATATTTTATGGAGAGAAAATATTGATTGTCGCCCCAATACTCCCACATATTTAGAAAATCATACGGCTTTAATAGTGGGAGAGGAGGGTATTCAAAGGTGGGATTTGAAAAAAGAATCACCAGAATTAATCTTAGAGATAGATATTGAAGAAGAGGATTATTTATATGTGGTAGCTGATAACTTAAAAATAGGTTTGGTTAGACATATATATGATATGGATGATGTAGTAACACGGAAAACATGCCTTCAATTTTTTGGAGTAGACGATGGTAAGGAAATATATGAATGCTTATTACCAGGTGAAATAAAACTTGAACCTAACTTAGTTGATAATATGTGTGTTGTAGTTATGGATAATGGAAAAGTCTATTGTATAGATTTAGTACATAACCAAGTTAAGTGGGAAACAAGGTTTGCGCATGACGTGATAAGATCTCCGAGATATGTGGAGGATAAGATCTATATGTCTTCACATGAACTTGAAGTAAAATGCTTAGACATAAAATCTGGTAAGGTAGAATTCACATTATATTTACCAAAGTTTATTTTGGAGTCTGATTCCATATATGAGGTAATGAAAACAAATAACTTATTGTATTTTACTTGTATTAGTGGGAATGTGTTTGAAGTACGCGAAAGATAACAAGGTATTTACAAATAAAAAACGATGTGAACTAATATCTATTAGCAAGAGTAAGCATTAAATTCTTAATGGGTGTCTTGAAATCAGGAGTAAGTTCAAAATCAAACATTTAACAAGATGATGCCCATAAATCATAGAAAAACAATGGAGTTTAACATTTTCTTTGAGAGATTTACAAAAGATTACAGGAAATGATGTTTTTATAAATTCACTTTTTGAATGCGATCAAGAAATGGCGTATGAGCTAGCAGCCTTTTCCATTGAAGATTTAGATGATGGCACCAGGTGAGAAAAGTGATGTATTTATAGCTGTTATGTTACCACATATAGATAAGGTAAAGGGAAAAAGGAAGAGCTAACGTAAGCTCTTCCTTTTTTTATATGTTATAAATTAGGATATTCTTTAGAAGTGCTCTATATGGCTGAATGTACATCACAGTTCACGATAATATTCAATTATATATAATTGAAATAAGGTCTTTATAAAACAGTATGCATCTAATTTTAAATGGGGTATTTTTCCTTAAAAGGAGCTTGAAAAGAAGTGGGATAACAGTAATCAGCCATACGAGCTAAAAGGAGAAACCATGGACACATACATTGAAATACACAAACCTGCAACAGAACAGAACGGATATTTTCTAGTGTTAGATGAACATGATAATTTTGAAAATGATAACATCTTGAATCTGTTATCAACAATTAATAGATATATAGTTGATGTTGATACAGGTATGGAACGATTTATGGAAACAATGATGTCGAAATTTCATTTATATCTTTTAGTGAATTGTGATGGGGTTCAAGAAGAATCAACAAAGGTGCAAAATTACATTTGGGAAAAAGCATTAAAAGAGTTCAACTGGAAAAAGTCGACTGTAAAGAGCACGATTTTAATCAATCGTTATGATCCCGCAACGGATATTTTCGATGTGATTTCTCCTGCATGTAATGGAAGCCTCATGTTTCTTTTCTCTGAAAAGGAAGTAAACGAAAATGAGTTAGAGCGTATCATAAAGCATATGAAATTTGAGCGGGCAAGAGTATATTTTAATAAAGAAACAATTGAACTAGCGGGGGAAATGGGGTATATAGTAGGGCATTTTGAAGATGAGTATTATATAGTATCTTTATGTTCGGAAAATCAAGTATTTGTTTGTTATGCGGAAGAACGGATTATGGATTAAAATAAAAGCTACAAAAGTTTCTACGTTGAGAATGAACATGCACTCGAATTTTAGGGTGCGTTTTTTTACAACTTCTATATTTAGAATCAATGAGAGGATTTTCATCTATATGAAAGATATCGTATGTAAAGAGTTAGTAAGTTTTAAGTCTATTGTTGAAGCCTATCAAATTAAAAAAATGAGTTTGGATTACAAACAAAATGTAATTTTGCTAGTACAAGACAATCAGAATCGACCTTGTATTATTTATTTAGATAAAAATAATGTGAATATAAGTAATTTCAATTTAAATGTAGATATTGATGTTGAATCCGTGCTATGTATGCAACGAATCGGAGAGAGATGGTTGTTTATATTTAATTATGAAGATGATAATGCGGTTATTTATAATCCAGATGGAAGTGAATATTGTAAGTTTTATGCCGGAGAAGGGATTCAAGATTGTCAGGTTGATGCGAATGAAGATATATGGATTAGTTATTGTGATGAAGGGGTTTTCGGAGAGTGCCCAATTGGAATAAATGGTATAGTTGCTTTTGATTCTAAAGGTCAATTGATTTTTAATCATTATGATCAATATGTAGAAAGGCTTAATGTGCCTCCTATAGATGATTGTTATGCGATGAACGTTATAGGTGGAGACGTTTGGCTCTATTATTATTCAGAATTTCCTTTAGTTCAAATGAAAGATAAAGAAATTCATATGTCATGGAATGAAATAAATGTAAGTAAGGAAATACGGTCGGAAAGTTTTGCGGTTGCTCAAGACAAAGTAGTATTCATTACGCAAGATAAAAAATTGGTTGTTTATGATTTAAATAATAATCATGTGCATGATATGAATCTTCGTAATGAACTTGGAGAACCGATTCAATTTGTTGCTTATTATAGCCGTGGATCTGTTATGTATTTTCAGATGGACGATACGCTGTATTATGTTGATGCACTTAATATGTGAGGTGATAAATATAAAAAGTGCACCCAACAATCTGGGTGCACTTTTTCATAACCGTTATATATTCCTCTTCATCAATTCCCCAACCTGCGTTGCAACGTACTCAACATCATTATCAATCTCATCCAACACGTAAGATTCCAAAATGCCCATTACAGCTGTTCCTAAAAATTTTAAAACGATATGTTTATCGATGTTTTTATTTACTGACGTATTCGTGTTTAGTTTTTTCTCTAGTTCCCCCATGATGAACGTTAGGAACTTTTTCTGAAATGATAATGTGCTGTTGCTTCTAAATAGCGCTGCGAAAAATGGTTTGTGTTCTTTGAAGTATTCAAACCATATGACAGTTCCTTCTATATAGCCTTTTGTTTGTTTTATGTCGCATATTTCTCTTAATTGATTTAAATGGTCGTCCACAATTTTGTCTAATAAATTGTATTTATCTAGGTAGTGTAGGTAGAAAGTTTTTCTTCCGATGTTCGCTTTTTCTGTAATGTTTTTTACTGTAATTTCGTCAAAGCCATCTTCAATTAACATTTCGATAAATGCGGATTGAATGGCGTTTTGTGATTTTATAATTCTTCTATCGATTTTCTCCATATGATGTTCCTCCGTTATTGATACACATATTTCTTTATGTGTGTATTATCACCCAAATGCGTAAATGTGGTCATTGAAACAAGTGGTTGCTCGCTTTATTATAAATATATACGTGAGTATTAACTCTCACAAGTGTATATTTATAATAAAGTAAGGGTGGTTTTATATATGGCAGTTACGAAGA
The DNA here is from genome assembly GCF_001884045.1 of Bacillus mobilis. Lineage (GTDB taxonomy): Bacteria > Bacillota > Bacilli > Bacillales > Bacillaceae_G > Bacillus_A > Bacillus_A mobilis. The sequence goes on from NZ_MACF01000067.1 coordinate 64,957, forward strand.
GAAATGTACGTTTTTATGCAAGAGGATTACAAGTTGCAGGTATTTTAAATATTCCTGTAGGTGCTGAGGAAAAGAAACAAAATGCAGCGATTGTTTGTGTGCATCCAGGTAGTAGCTGTAAAGATCAAACAGCAGGATTGTATGCGGAGAAATTAGCAGAACAAGGTTATGTAACGCTTGCATTTGATGCGTCTTATCAAGGTGAAAGTGAAGGGGCACCGAGATATATGGAAGAACCAGCTGCGCGCGTTGAAGATATTCGCTCAGCGGTAGATTATGTAACTACTCTCCCTTATGTAGATGAAGAACGTATCGGTGTGTTAGGCGTTTGTGCAGGCGGTGGTTATGCGGTAAATGCTGCAATGACGGAGCGCCGTATTAAAGCAGTTGGCACAGTTGTTGGTGCAAATATCGGCCGATTAAATCGTGAAGCTGATCCGATTAGGGTGTTAGAGGCGATTGGTAAACAACGTACCGCTGAAGCACGCGGAGCAGAAGCGATGATTACAAACTGGATTCCTAAAAATCAAGAGGAATTAAAGGCAGCAGGTATGACGGATATAGATATTGTAGAAGCAGTTGAGTATTATACAACACCGCGAGGGCAAAGTGTTAACTCGCCAAATAAGTTAAACTTTACGAGCATGGGATCGGTAATTGGCTTTGATGCGTTCCATTTAGCAGATACATTATTAACACAGCCGTTGCAAATTATTGTCGGCAGTAAGCAAGGTGCATTCAGTTCTTATAAAGATGGTCACGAGTTGTATGAGAAAGCAGCTTCAGAGAAAAAAGATTTACTTGTTGTGGAAGGGGCGAGTCATTATGATTTATATGACCAACCAGAATCAGTTACAATAGCAGTTGAAAAATTAACAAGTTTCTATAACGAAAATCTGTAAAAGTAATTTTGTTTTGAATTGCACCTCTAATTGTTAGGTTTGCATCTAGCAGTTAGAGGTTTTTATTGTGCTTAATATTTACGTTAAACGTGCATAACAAGATATAATAGAAGAAATTAATAAGGAGGCTATCAGTGAAAAATTTTCGGTATCTCAATATATTTACTATTTTAATTGTATACACACTACTCATGTTTTACATCGGCTGGAACGGATGGGTTTGGCTTCATGCGGTGTTCGGCTGGGAATCTTGGGGATATTACGCTTTCGTAGTCGGTTTTATTTCATATGCGTACATTCTCGTGCAAGTGTTTAAGTTTTTGCCATTTCTACGAACGGTCGGTTCAATTTGGTTTGCGGTCATACAATACGCGCTTATGTTATTGCCGTTAGCGGATATTACGGTCTTTCTTTTACAGTTTTCGGTGGAGAAAGAAGCGGCAATTATTTGGACAGGAACGGCCGTGTTACTTACGTTTATCTTTATTTTTGCATATGGGGTATTCAACGCATATAGCCCAGTAGTAAGAAAGTACGAGGTGCACATACCGAAAAAAGTAGAGGGACGTAAAAGCTTACGCATTGCGATGGCTTCGGATATGCATTTCGGTAAATTATCTGGCGTTTCGCATTTAAAAAGACTTGTCCGTCATGTAAATGAGATGGAGCCTGATATTATTTTACTGCCAGGAGATATTATCGATGATCATCCAGGTGTGTTCATTCAAAAAAATATGGGGCCAATTATGAAACAAATGAAAGCCCCACTAGGCGTATATGGTGTGTTAGGAAACCATGAATATTACGGACGAGCGGTTCCGGAATTTTTACAAGAGATGGATAAGATTGATATTCGTATTCTGTTAGATGAAGTGATTACAATTGAAGATGATTTTTATATCGTTGGAAGAAGAGATAAAACAGAGCGAGATCGCCAAAGTTTTGAAAGTTTAATGAGTACGGTAAATAAATCTATGCCTGTTATTGCAATGGATCACCAACCATTTGAGTTGAAACAAGCAGCGAATGCTGGCGTCGATTTACTATTATCCGGTCATACGCACCGCGGACAAATGGCGCCGAATCATATTGTAACGAGAAGAATGTACGAATTAGACTGGGGATACGCACAAAAAGGTGCATTCCACGCGATTGTTTCTTCTGGTTTCGGATTCTGGGGACCACCGCTTCGACTTGGAAGTAGATCTGAGATTGTGCAGGTGGAAGTTACGTTTGAGTAGTGTTATAAAATTTTACTTATTTAGAAGTAGAATCACATACGCAGTAAGCTGAAATTTTCATCCGTTACTAGGATTTGAATTGTAAAAAAAGGATTATACATGACTCATATGTATAATCCTTTTTTGTTTCGCAATCGCGCCCGTTACTTGAATAAAATTTCAATTAGTTGTATTGGATGTGCATTAATTAGTCCATGGACAATAATAATTGCCCATACTTTACGATAACGTGCCCACAAATATCCAAGGAATAGACCTACGATACCAAGGTTCACAATAACCGTAGCGGTATCAATATCCCAATGACCAGAGCCGTGTAATGCAATATGCCAGCTCGCCCATAACAATGAGGTAAGAAGAATAGCCGGCCAAGTACCTAGTAATAATTCCAAACGTGTTTGCAACCAAACCCTATAAAAAAACTCCTCCAGTACACTATTTATAAGAAAGCCTACAAGTAAAATTAATATTAAAACCATGGGTTCCATTTTAGCCGAAATAAATGGTGTAGAGAATGTAGAAAAGAAGTTGAAGTATCCCCATATTATAATGACAATAAGTGGTGCAAAACGATACCATTTAGGATTCTCTATTGATTTCATAGATTTTAGTTTCTCTTTTTGGGGATTACTTTTATAAAACAAAAGAAGCATGAATGGCGTGAATAATAATAAAATGATTTTAAATATCATAAACCAAAATTGTAATGCCATCCCTTCAAAGTTCGTGGTGAGAAGACTAATTGTGAAGAGGGATCCGCTCAAGAACAAGACAATAGCTTGAATCTTGATGCGCCTTTGTTCAAACTGTTGAAGAGGATTATAGTTTTTATGATGAAACGGTAAGAAACGGATAAGGAGTATACCGATCATAACAGGGACCCACTTGTGCCAAAAAGGCACCGTACCCGTATGATCACCACTATAACGAATATTTGTTTCGCCAATCCATATAAGCCAAAGGGATGAAAGCAAAATGACAAGTACACATAATCCACCAATTAACTTCCCCATTTTTGGAAAATAACTGTCCATAGATTCCCGACCTTTCGTACTATAACTGTAAAACTAGTTTTTTCTAAAATCATACGTGTCCGTCTCTACATGTAGTTTATGTTTATTAATCATCACTGTATGATCATCTAACCATTGTACAGTTGCATCTTCTTCACGATAATTCCAGTATATATTTTTCGTGTTCATAAATTTTTTATTATTTGCTACAAGCTCTCCTCGTATAGCAAAACTAGTCGTTGCGCCGCCATTATGTCTGTATATATGTAAAGTATACGTTTTATCTGGGGAGTGTATGGATTGAATCTGTTCACCGCCTGAAACCCCAGATAAAGTGAAGAATTTCCAATATCCTAAACTAATTAATACAATAATGATGAATAGAATGGTGAAGAAAATCTTTTTCATGCTCCCCCTCTTTCCCTTAATAGCTATACCTGTATTAAATCAAAAAGGAATAAAACTGGCAATGTTACCCTTTTTCTCGCCGGAATATGTACGTTTCTATTTCTAGCATTTTGTTCACGATTTGGAATGAAAGTCCACACATTTTTCAATAAAAAAAGGCTCCACATAAGGAGCGCTCAATAAAAATAAATGAATTAAAAGAAATAACAGACATGTATAATATACAACACTAATAATTTATTATCAATATATTTAAATTTAGTATTTATGTTGATGTCGATTTCATAAAAAAGGTACGATTAGAAGACTCTGCTGAAATAAAGGGGGATTATAAGTGGTTATATCAGATGTTATTTACGGTGAGTTTAAAGTGGATCAAGTAGTAGAAGAGTTAATTTTAAGCAAGCCTGTGCAAAGACTAAAAGGCATCCATCAAAACGGTGCAAGTTATTTAATGAGCGAGAAATGGAATGTAACGCGCTTTGATCATTCAGTTGGTGTTATGTTGTTAGTGAAAAAACTAGGTGGTTCAGTAGAAGAACAAATTGCAGGTTTACTGCATGACGTATCACATACTGCTTTTTCCCACGTGATTGATTACGTTTTTCATAATGAGGGTGAAAGTTATCATGAAGAGATATTTAGTTCTGTCGTGAAAAACTCAGAAATTCCAGCGATTCTTTCAAAGTATGGTTATAACTATGAAGATATTTTATTAGATGATTCGAAGTGGACATTACTGGAAAGGTCAGCACCAGAATTATGTGCAGACCGAGTGGATTATACGTTACGAGATATGTATACATATGGGTATGTTTCTTTAGAAGAAGTTCACAGTTTTTTAGAAGATGTCATTGCAGTAGAGGGGAAGATGGTTGTTCAAAGTATCGAAGTAGCAGAATGGTTTACAGAAACGTATTATAAAGAAGTAATCGATTTCTTTATGAAACCAATGAATATTTACGGAAATGATATGTTAGCTAAGACGTTAAAGTTAGCTCTTCATAAAAAGGTTATTCATGCAGATGATTTCCTTCTTGAAGATGATGAGCTTATTTCGAAATTGCAGCAATGTAGTGAGCCAGAAGTACATGCTTTATTAAGAAAAGTTCATTCGAATGTAAAAGTAAAAGAAGATAGAAATGATTATGATTTGTATCAGAAAAATAAAGTCCGTCTTATTGATCCTCCATTTCTTCGTGAAGGTGAAGTTGTTCAATCGTCTGTCGTATCGGAAAAGATAAAACAGATGAGTGAGGTCGCTTATGAAAAAGCGGTGAGAGGGATGTATGTGAAAGTGATTTCTAATTAGTTTATTTAGAATAGGAAAAGGTGTCATCAATTATGATGACACCTTTTCGCTTTAAAGGGTTGTTCGTATGGAAATGTGCTACATTTTTACGATACTACTTTATTTTACCAGAAAAATTCCTTTTATAGTAAAAAATTAAACTTGTAAAGTTTTCCATAGAAAATAATTTGTGAAAAAAGTACTGATTTTTAATGTGACGAAAATAATATATTTTTTCAATAGTCAATTTATAATTATTCGTTATTTATATATAGATTTTTCGATAAAATAAGGTATTTTATAGGTTTTTGTCGTTTTTTGTTGATATTTTTATATTTTGATAAATATAATGTTCGGAATCAGCCATTATAACAGAAAAATTTTAAAAAAACAGAATTGAATCGTATCGCTTATTTTAATATAATTTATTTGTTAATTAATAACATATTTGGGGTGTGATTCTTTATTGCGGCGAGAATTCTTTTTGACATAGGGGGATTTACAAAATGGTTAAAATGGCAAAACCTGAAATGATGGATGAATTAAAAGAAGTGGTTTATAAATTCTTTCCGAAAAATACTGTAAAAGAAGAAGGATTGTACGAGGAGTCCAAAGAGCATAAAAGGTTCGTAGACTTAAAAGAGAGCTTTATAAAAAACGAAAGCTCACAAAAAGAGATATTATCGTTAATCGAGTCAACATTTTGCGATTATCACGTGTCAGATTGTACAGATTTAAACCTATATAATTGTCTAGAATACAATGTGTTACTAAATGGAAAAGAACCGATGTTAAATGATGATATTGATTGGATACGAAAATCGAGAGGCGAGCGCCTTGATTTAGGGGTTTTTGTTAGCTTACTTGATAAATATTATTATTACTACGTATTAAAAACAACATATGATGAAGATGTAAGGGAATGGACTTTTGAAATAATAGATGTAGAAATGGATACTATTTGTGAATTTGCGAAATTAATGAATACAAAAGGATTTATGAGAGTGGAACGAGAGGTTGCTAGAACAGCAATTCCTGATATAGAAACGGAATGTTTACGTATGGGGGAAGTTAATGTATTCCACGCTTTATTTACGGATTCTGTTAGTGAAATATAGGTTTTAGATTAATAAAAGGTTGTGTAGGAAATAGTGGATATTTCCTATACAACCTTTTTAATTTCATTGATCAAACCAATTCCAAACCTCAATATCTCCAAGCGTCGCATAACGAACGTGCGGCGAGTTTTGTAATTTTAATAACTCTTTCGACGGGCCAGTAATGACCATGCCATATACTTTAACGCCGTTATTTTTTACGTACTGATAGCGCTTATCTAAGTTCAGATCTTTTTCACGAGTCCGAGTAGCTTCACTCACAATTTTTTTATGTTCAGAAAGAATGCGCATCATTTCGATTACTTCATCTTCTTTTGTTTTCGGTTGTTCTGCTTCACTATCAGGAAGGTCTATATGTTCTCGAAACCCGATAATCTCTCCGCTATGCAAGATAAAATCGTCTTCATTTATTCTTTCTTGTCCTGTGTTTAAAGCGTACCATAACGGAGTTGGCGGCATTTCTTGTGCTTCAAATGCGCTATATAGAATTGATTCGACTTCTTGTAACGTATAAGGTTTGTCAAAAGATAGCGCTACTTCTGCAACTGTTCCCTCATGTATCTTTCCAAGTGTATCCCACACTTTTTTAGATGATTCTTTCAAAGAAGCAGCTTCCTTGATTTTTGGATGAACAAAGGAAAGTTTTTTTGAATAGGCTCTGTTTTCCCAAGATGGATTTTTGACAGTAACAGACGATAAGAAACTACGTGTTGTTACTGTCCCAATTGGAAATTCTTTTTTGCCGACCGTTTTAAATAAATTCATTTCATTTTCTGTACGGAAAAAAGGTTTAACCTTCGTACTTTCTCCAACGGAACGACTATTTGGCATTGTTGCTTCTAATGCGAGTGCTGGAATCTCATCTACTTCAGCTAATTTTTTCATATTATAGAAGTAAAAAGATGATGAAAAATGACCAACAAAATAGATTGCTATACAAACAGCAAGGACAAAACTAACGGTTTGCCAACGCTGTTTCCATTTTATTTTCCAAAACGGGACTTTCAGATTTTGTGGAGGTAGTCTTTTCTTTATTGGTTCACTCTTCGAAAGCAACTCATCTAAGTAAACTTCACACTCTTCACATGTCTCAATATGACTTTCTAACTCTTCTTGTTCATCATGCGTGAGCGTTCCGTTTTCGTACTTCTCCCATAGTTTTTTAAACTCTGTACAACCCATCCTTATCACTCCTTTATATTTCTCGTTTCTTTTCGTCCCCTGTGTAATTCAATTTTCACTTTCGCTAGTGAGAGACCAGTCATTTCTGCTATTTCCTTATACGAGAATCCGTAGTAATCTCGTAGTAGCAGGACATTTCGTCTTTCAAGGGGAAGGGAAGATAAGTTGTCTAACCAACTAGCAATCTCATGTTTTACGAAATAAGAGTGCTCTGTACTTGGTACGTTTGGTAAATGGAACTCTTCAACTGTCGTTGTTTTATATCTGTTTTCTTTTCGATACCAATCGATAAAGGCGTTGTAGGCAATTGTAAATAACCACGGCCTTATTTCTTCTCCTTTATAGTAGTCAATATGGACGAGCATTCGGTAAAATGTTTCTTGCATGAGATCTTCCGCGTAGTGGGAATCTCCGGTTAGGGAGAGAAGATAGCGAAATAAGTCGTGCATATGCTCGGAGTAAATGTCTTCTAATGACTGTTTGCGTTTCACTACATTTCCCTCCCTTCATACATAACAACGAAATACATATAAAAAAGTTACATTTGTTTTTAAAATTATAGTAAAAAACGTCAAGAATTGGATAGGATTCTCTTTTATCATAATACATATAAGGCGGGTGAACAGAGATGGAAAGCTATGAAACACAAATTCAAAGGTCCATTGATTATATTGAAGAAGATGTAATGGAAAAACAGACGCTGCGTAATTTAGCACGTATTGCAGGTTTTTCTGAGTCGCATTTTCATCGTGTATTTCAGGCGTTAGTAGGTGATACAGTAATGGAGTATGTTCGAAAGAGGAGGTTAGCCCGGGCAGCTTATCAACTTTCTCATACGGATGAAAAAGTTATTGATATCGCATTTGAGCATGGCTTTCAATCTCACGAAACGTTCACAAGAGCCTTTAAAAAAATATTTCAAATGACACCGAGTGAATATCGAAAACAAGAAATAGAAACACCGATGTATTACAGCGTGAATGTAAAGCAAAGAAAATTAAATCCGTATTTAGGAGGCATACAAATGGAATATCGTATTGTAAATAAACCAGAATTTTTAATGGCGGGTTATGAACTGAAGACGACAAGTAAAGAAGGGAAAAACCATCAAGACATCCCAGCATTTTGGCAAGAATATTTACAAAAAGATCTTGGAACAACGATTCCGAATCGTAAAGATACGAGTCAATGGGTAGAGCTTGGATTATGTACTGATTTTAATTTAGAAACAGGCGATTTCACTTATATTATCGGAATGGAAGTTACAGGCTTTGAAAATGTACCAAATGAAGTTGCGAAGCGTACTTTCCCAGCAGCGACATATGCTGTATTTACAACGCCGAAAGTTCCTCATGAAGAAATGGTATCGTCTATTCACCAAACGTGGAATGCTGTATTCTCAGAATGGTTCCCGCATTCAGGATACGAACATTGCGGCGTTAATGAATTTGAACTATATGATGAGCGTTCTCATGCAGATAAAAGCGAGTTCGCCCAAATTGAACTTTGGATACCAGTGAAGAAGAAATAATAGAAAGAAAAGCGAGTCACTGAGTGGTTCGCTTTTTTCATATAGACCGCTATATTTGACGATTTTTGTCGGTAAGTCGATATATCTTGAAAATCGCTGATATATTTTGAGTTGCGCCGATATATTCAGAAAATCGCTGGTATAATTCGAGTTGCGCTGATATATTCAGAAAATCGCTGATATAATTTCATGTACGGCCAAACTATCGTAATAAACAAGAATAAAGGGAGAGTACCAGAATTTCATATACCGCCAAACTATCGCACTAAGCAAGAATAAAAGGCAAGTAATATAATTTCATGTACCGAAAAACTCCCCAAAAAGAAAAGACGCCACATAGCGCCTTTTCTACGAATGAAACGGGAACACAAGTATAATCGTCGTTCCTTTTCCAAGTTCGCTATCAATCGAAATTGTTCCGTTATGAGCATGAACGAGCTGTTTCGTAATAGCAAGGCCAAGTCCAGTTCCGATGTTGCTTTCTTCTGTATTTGTTCCTCTGTAATAGCGCTCAAAGAGAAGTTCTTTCGTTTTGTCATCCATTCCTTTTCCGTTATCTGAAATAGAGAGTGTAAATGAAGTAGCGTTTTGGGAAAGTTTTACGCTGACATTTGTCGTTTCATTATTATGTTTTACAGCGTTTACGAGTAAGTTTTCGATAATACGCTGGAACCATTTTTCTTCAATGAAATATTGAATTTTGTTTGAGCTTGGTACGAATTCAATATTTTGATTTTGAAGTGTCGGGTTATTAATGAATTGTAATAATACTTTTTGGACGAATTGATTCATTTCAATGTTCACATGCTGCGCAGGAAGACTGTTATTTTTTAATTGATACGTTAAGCTTAAGTCATCAATTAATGTCGTCATATATTGAGATTTCTCTTTCATAACGCTGCCAAATTGTTGAATGTCACGATCAGTCCAGTTGTATTGCTGTGATTCTAGTAATAATGCGTAGCCATAAATAGAACTTAGTGGCGTTTTTAAATCATGTGTGAGACCAGTAATCCATTCTTCACGAGTTTGCTGTAGTACTTGCCTCATCGCATCATTTTTTTTGAGTGTAATAGAAAGGTGCTCTAGTGAATTTGTTACATCACTAAATAAGCGGAATGACCATTTCTCTTTACCAGATCGCCGGAACCTGACAGGTTTCCCTTTTTTACTAACAGGCTCTTCGTACTTTCCGCCAGCTATATTTTTAAGCCAGCGCATCGCATGTAATAACGGTTTTCCAAATTTATTACCGTACCAAATAGAAAGAATGACTAAATAAACAAATACGATAAGAAGGATTAGTCCGCATCCGATTAGAAACTTTTTAGCAAATACATCGTCTATTTCATCATCTGGGTAGTAGTGCTCATTTTTGGCAGTTACAACGAGAAGATGATTGCTATTTGTGTCGTAAAAGCTAGACGTGTTTTCTTTATGATTCCACGGTTCTTTTGCGTTAAGAGCAGCTTGTATGGCAGAAAACGTTTTTTTCTTTCCATCTGGATAGGAGAATACTTCTTCGCCGCCACTATTAAAGAGTTGAAGCGTTGCGTTTTCTTTAGAAAGTAACTGTTTTTCTTCTTCTGTTAATGTGAAAGAATCCGTAGATACAGAAGGATGCTCTTTCTGAATTGATTTCAGTAATACATTGCTTTTTAACGTACCGCCGTAAATAACAAGTACGTTTTTTTCTTCTAATTCAATTTCCCAATATGTAAATGTATAAGGGCTTTCTATATGATTCTGTATATAAGAGAATAAAGATGTTTTCGTATAAGATGTCGGTACATCCTTTGGCGTATTAAAGTGATAGAGAACCTTTCCGTTTTCCTCTACAACTTGAATCCAATCATTTTTCTCTTTAATTAAGTCTTTTACTTCAGCTTTTAACGAAATATCGCCATCTTCTGAAGAGATATATCTTGCAATCACAAAATTATCAGAGTCTGGAATGTTTGGTTCGTATGAAGTGCTCGTAACAAGAAAAATTAAATAAGTGAAAGCAGCTACTACAGCAATCAGTAATGTAACTAAAACAAATACGTGTTGCAGAATAAACTGGATAATAAGTCGTTTATTAAAGTTCATATCGTCACCCTACTTTGTAATGAACTTATAGCCAAGTCCGCGAACAGTTTTTATATATTCTGGTTTACTTGGGTCTTGTTCAATTTTTTCACGTAGTTTTCGAATGTGGACCATAACGGTATTATCATCGCCATTATAAGCAGGTGCTCCCCAAACTTTTTCGTATATTTCTTCTTTCGAAAATACATAGTTCGGATTCTCGCAAAAGAAGAGTAATAGCTGAAATAGCTGGGCGGAACATTCGACAACATGTCCACCTACTGTAAGCTCTGCGGAATATCGATCAATTTCAAATCTACCAAATGAACTGGAGTGTGCTTTTTGTTCGTGTGGTACAGCTTGTTTCATATGTCTACGGAGTTGTGCTTTCATACGAGCTACTACTTCAAGTGGATTAAATGGCTTCGTAATATAATCATCTGCACCGTGTGAAAATCCAGATATTTTATCTAAATCAGATGTTTTAGCTGTGAGGAAGAAGATAGGGCAATCAGTTTTTTGGCGAATAATCGGACAAATATCAAAACCAGATTGTCCAGGAAGCATGACATCTAAAATAATTAAATCGTAATCGTGTTGCTCAGTGAGAGATAACGCTATTTCAGCGGATGTTGCAGTTGTAATATGAGAAAAACCTTCTTTTTCAAGAATGGTAGTTAGTAATTGTAAAATTGCTGTTTCATCATCAACGAGCAAAATATTTGCTTGATACATAAAAAATCCCTCCTAATTTCCTCGAATATCATATCATCTTTCTGTAACTTATGGAATTTTTAAGGAAATTTTAAGGTTTTCTTTCACAAAAAATTAAGAATCAAATGATATGATAAAAGGAACATAGGGGGGAGATGAGTGTGAATCCGTTTCAAACGATGCGAGCTAGATATTTTTTAATTGTATTTGCACTATTAACTTTAGTTGCAAGAGCCAGTAATGAATTGATAGAAAATACATTTCATATGCAAAATTCTACTTTTATAAATATTCTTATATTCTATATCCTTCCGATTACATGGATTTATTATGAGTATAGAAAACACCGTGTTTCCTTTTCATCATTTATTAATAAAAATGAAACATTTAACCTGGTGCAAGTTTTATACATTGCACTTATGTTAGCCGTGTTTAGTTACGGATATCTTATTTTGTACATGTATAGCTTTGCATGGATTACACCGGAATTTATTATGAACGCGTTACGTGAACCGATTATAGATAGCGCAGGGGGATTTGTATATCAGTTTATTATGGTCGTATTCATCGCACCAATTATTGGTGAGTTTGTTTTTCGGGGATTTTTGCTGCAACGCTTTGCAGCAAAATGGGGAACGAGTATAGCGATCATTGTAGTAGCGATGTTGTTTGCGTTGTTACATGTTGATTTCCTAGGTGCAGTAGTATTTAGCGTTGTACTATCAATCGTATATATTCGTACGAATAGTTTACTCATGCCAATTGCTATTCACATGTTAAACAATGCATTTATAATCGGTGCTTCTTTTCTAATAAATAAAGAAGAGATAATGAGTTTTGCAGATTTCACAAATTTTACGACATTCTTTCCAGGACTTATTATTTTTATGACGGGATTAAACTTAGTACTCATCTTTTTATTTGTTAACCGCAAATATTGGAATAAAGAAATGCCGGCTATATATGTAGAGCAGGAAAAGAGTTTTTCAGACGTAGTGGAGGGTAAGTAAGATGAAGAAAACGTTTGAAAAAATATTGAAAGAAATTATAGAGTCTACTTCTCTTACAGATATGTGTGATAAAAGCGTTTGTCATTGGGTGCAACCTGTAGTAGATACGATTATGTTTCCAGAGTATTACTTATTTTCTAGTACTCATTTAAAAGAAAATATTATTTCTCTTCTTATTGTGTTAGGAGTTTTATTAATATTTGGTTTAATTGTAGAAGAAATGATGAAGCGCATTTTCAAAAAAAATGAAGAGAAATATGTGTGGGTTCATAAAGTATTCGAGAAAGTAATAGTGGCTTTCCTTTTGTTTTATAGTATGAAAACAATCATTTACTTTATAGCTTTGAAACATCATTAATTCGAAATTTGAAAGGGATGTATAAAATTATATGAATGAAACAATATCATCAAATAAGTTTTTTTATTTGATTGTGCTTAGCATAGTGCTGATAACGACAGTCAATGTTATGCTTCGCTGGGAGGAAGCTTATTTCTTTATGTATTTAGCACTCCATTTATTAGGGATATTATGTATAAGCGGCGGAATAGTTGCTGAAAGAAAGAGTGAAGAAAGCGTTAATTATATGTGTGTGACCGGTCTTATTTTACTTTTAGCAGTACAAGGTATTATGAAATATAGTTCTTTTTCTTTACAAGATTTTAGTTTATTAGTGGATGTACTTCCTTAAGGGGGCACGTTATGTTATCTAAGAAGCAAATAGGATACGTACTAGTTTTAATTGGATTTTTTACGCTTATTGTAACGACTTTATTTTTTCAAGACTATGAATATATACGCTATATAAAAGGCGCTGGTTTAATATGTTGGGTTGTAAGTACGTTTCTTATCCCAGAGTATGAACCGAAGAAAGTGTCTAAAGGTAGGTAAAACTCTTCTTTTTGTAGAAGAGTTTTTTTATATAAATAGAAGATTCTCGAGCAATTCGCGTAAGAAGCTTGTTCTAATTTAGCATGTACGAACTTACAATAATAATAGACAGGCAGCATAGAGGAGGGAATAGCGTGAGGAAGGTTATTGGGTGGTCGCTTTTTTTGTACGTTGGGTTTGCGTTGCTTATATATTGGTATTTATTTGGATGGAATCATGAACTGATTCCGGACATGTATAAAGGAACAAAGGCAGATCCAGAAACATTTATGAATGCAAGAGAGCTTACGCTAAGCCAAGATTATTCGCGCGTGAAAAATTTACTGTACTTTTTAGCGACGCCTCTGGAATGGATTATTTTATTATTTGTACTTGTGCTCGGTGTTTCAAGAAAGTTTGAGAAATGGTCGAAGGAAACGACGAAAATAAGTGTCCTGCAAGTTGCGATTTATTTCTTTTATTTATCATTACTCACAACAGTTCTTGCCCTGCCGATGCAATGGATTAGCCGAAAAGTGTCCGTTGATTACGGCATTTCAACGCAAAGTACACAAAGCTGGATAAAAGATCATGTTATCGGTTTTTGGGAAAGTTATGCGACGATGTTAATTGTAGTTACCGTTCTATTATGGCTTATCCGTAAATTCCCGAAGAGATGGTGGCTAGCAGGCTGGGCGCTCTCTGTACCATTTACAATCTTTTTAACATTTATACAGCCTGTTGTAATTGATCCACTGTATAACGACTTTTCGACGCTAAAAAATAAAGAATTAGAAACGAAAATCTTAGCGATAGCAGACAAAGCTGACATTCCTGCTAAACACGTGTATGAAGTAAATATGTCAGAGAAAACGAATGCGTTAAATGCATATGTAACAGGAATTGGCCCTAACGCCCGTATTGTAATGTGGGATACAACACTTAAGCAATTAAAAGATAAAGAGATTTTATTTATAATGGCCCATGAAATGGGGCATTATGTTATGAAACATATATATTGGGGCGTTGCGAGTTATGTTTTGCTATCGTTTATAGGGATGTATCTCATTAGCCGTATTATAAATATGTGTATTCGAAAATGGGGGGATACGCTGCAAATTTCAAAAGTAGCATGTTTCTCAATTTTACCTTTATTTTTCTTAATTTCTTCTGTACTCTCTTTTGCATCACAGCCAGCAACAAACTATGTTTCTCGTATAGAAGAACGAGCGGCAGATCAATATGCTTTAGACATGACAAAAGATGGGGCATCTGGTGTAAAAACGTTTCAATATTTATCAAAAACGAGTTTAAGCCAAGTAAATCCGCCTGCATTAGTGAAGTTTTTCTTATACACACATCCACCAATTTTTGAAAGAATTCATACGTTTGAACAATATGAAAAAGAAAAGAAGCAGTAGTGTACTGCTTCTTTTTTATGCGTCATTCGAGTTTTGGAAAATTATGGTGTGTAACATGTGGAATATTCAGTGAAATGTTTAGGAGGCTAATATTTTGTTTCATTCAAAATCAATGCCGGCTATAAAAATGATCCTTTCGATGTCTATTTTCGGATCAATTGGATTTTTTCTGTTCAAACAGGTTTACCATCTTTTGAATTAGTATTCGTTCGTTGCATTTGTGCGACTATATTTTTAGCATTATGTTGGCTCGTAACAGGACAGTATAAAAGTGGGAAATGGAAAAAAAGAAGTAATGCAAATATTAGCATACGGTGTATTTCTCGTTTTTAACTGGGTATTTCTATTTAAAGCGTTTGAAGTGATGTCGATTACAATTGCGATTTCAGTTTACCATCTTGCACCCATTATCGTATTAATGATTGGTAGTATTGTATTTAAAGAGAAACTTACAGTGTTTGCTGTTATGTCCATTGTCATTTGTTTTATCGGTACAGTTTTAGTAGCTGGAGTAGATGGAAGTCTATCGCTCGAAAAACTAATGTCATCTGGAATGGTATGGGCACTTCTTGCAGCTGTATTTTATGCTTTTACCACTTTATTAGGAAAAGGAATTCAGCATACGAGTGCATATGCGATGACATTTTTGCAAACGTTTTTAGGAATATTTTTATTGCTACCATTCATAGATTTTGGCAAGTTTCAAGGGTTAACAGAGATGAACTGGATGATGATCACAGCGACAGGACTTATACATACAGGATTTGTATATTACTTATTTTTTGACAGTTTAAGAGATTTATCGACGAGATTAATTTCGGTATTCCTGCGGTTGCGATCCTACTAGATACAGTCTTTACCGGGTTTAGACCGACTAGTATACAAGTAGTGGGGATTGTTCTTATATTGGTAGGAATGGCATTTACTTTTCGAAAAACGCAGGAGGAAAAAATAGCGGTAAAAGAAAATTTGTATTCTGAATTTTAAATAATTTAATCTACATCCTATTGAAAATCCCCTTATTTTTTGTACAATATAAATGGTAGGAAAATAAAGGAAAAGGTAGATGAGAGAGATGAAAAAGCTAGTAAAGATAGCGACATCGTTAACATTAATGGGAGGAATATTTGTAGGTGCAAATGGTGTGTCTGCAAATACAGATGTTATCCAGAAATCTAGCCCTAATATTATGATAGAATTTGATGATGTACCAACAGGTCATTGGGCATATGATGAAATTACGAATTTAGTATATCATCGCATTATGTATGGGTATGGAAATGGTAAGTTTGGGACAGAAGATAATATAACACGTGAACAGGCAGCGGCAGTGCTACATCGCGCACTTCATTTAAAGCGTAGTGTGTTTAATGAAAACCCATATGGAGATATTAGTGGGAAATCAACAATGTTCCCTTACGAAATTTTACATTTAACGAGTATCGGTATTTTTAAAGGTGACGAAAATGGGAATTTCCGTCCGAAAGATACACTGACTCGTGCAGAATTAGCACAAATTTTAACGAAAGCATATGAGTTGAAAACAAAGAGTCCACATACATTTACAGATATACCAAAAAACCATTGGGCAAGAGATGCAATTAGCGCATTGCAATCTAATAATGTAGCGGTTGGAACGGGAGATGGCAAGTTCGAGCCTGAAATGCTCGTTACACGCGGGCAATTTGCGAAGTTTTTACAACGATCCATTGATAATTCTCCGGGGAAAATGGAATAGATAAAGAGAAAGTTCATAGTTTGTAGAGAAGACATCCTCTGCTCATTATGGGCTTTCATTAATAGATAGGTTATTATTTTCGTATGTTGTAGTCCAGTTGATATCCTTTGTCGAAACGTCGATATATAAGGAGTAATAACATATATTTTCGGTTTTTGTCTAGAAAATGAACTTTTAAAATGTGAAGGATTTCTTTTTAAGAAAGTAGAATATTTAATGTATAGAAACACCTTTAAATGACCATAGGAAAGGGAAATGATTTGCGTACAATTCAGTATGAAAATTGAAATTGAGAGCGAATTGGCTCTCCTTTAGTAGTGATTTTCACAATAATAGATTTTTTAAATGTAATATATTGCATAATGGGTGCGAAGGCAACATATGTAATGTTGGAAAGGATTTCAGTCTATTATTTTCCGTTTTTTCAAATGGAGATAAAGGGGAGAGGGCAATGAAGAAGAACATGTTACGTATAATGGCAACGGTGACTATTATGGGCGGCTTGTTTGTAAGTACAAATGTACCAAACGTAAAAGCAGAAGAATATCCAGAAATGATTGTGTTTGATGATGTTCCGGTAAATTACTGGGCATATGACGATATAATGGACGTAGTATACAATAAAGTAATGCTAGGCTATGGAAATGGTAAGTTTGGTGTAGGAGATAATGTAACACGAGAACAAGTAGCAGCAGTACTTTATCGTACATTGAATTTGAAAAAAGAAGGATCTTTAAAAAATCCATACAAAGATATTTCTGAGAGGGCAACAATGTTTTTAGATGAAATTTTAGTATTAACAGAGCATGGTATTTTTAAAGGTGATGAAAAAGGAAACTTTAGACCAGCCGCACCAGTAACACGTGCAGAGATGGCACAAATTCTTACGAATGCATTTACATTTGAGGTGAAGAAGAACCATACATTTAAAGATGTACCAAATAATCATTGGGCAAAAAATGCGATTAGTGCACTGCAGTCTAATCATGTCATAGTAGGAACAGGAAATGGGAAATTTGAACCGAATAAAGTTGTAACACGCGAGCAATATGCAACTTTTTTAAATAGAGCTGTTATTAATTTTAATTTGAAAGATGAGAATTATTAAAGTTGAAATATAAAAATCATTTAATTTAATATTAGGTTATAAAAAATATAGTGATATAACGAATAAAGGGAGGGGATGTGATTTTTCACATTTCTTCTTTTTATTTTTAATCTATATTATGTGTTTTTATACTTATATATAAGTAGATTAACTATCGGAAATAACCGGATTTTTACGGGTGGTAGATCTTCAAAATAACTCGCGCATTATCCAGTTTTTTTGTGAGAATTTTATCGCCCTTAAGTAGCAAGAGAAAGAAAAGTAAGCGTGAAAAGTGTTTGGTTATATACCTATTTTATGCGAAAAAAAATATGCTGTAGCACCTTGATTATCAATAAAGTGTAAAGGAAAGTAAGTGAAATATGATTCACAATTTGGACATAACTAAGCAGAATAAACGTATTGTTACTCTTTCGTTAATTCTTTATATTAGAAAAAAATAAGCTTTGATTAGGGAGAGAGTACTTTGAAGAAAAAAATTCTAAAAGTAGCAACAGCTTTAACAATTATGGGTGGAGTAGCATTTAGTGCTGAAGGGACAACAGCAAATGCTGAAATAGCTGCAAAGCCTAAGCTACAACAAGCAGGTCCAGCAATCTTTAAAGATGTACCAGCAGGACATTGGTCTTATGAAGCAATTCAAACTTTAGCAGAATATGAAATTATGCGTGGTTACGGAAATGGTATGTTCGGTTTTGGACATAATGTAAATCGTGAACAAGTAGCAGCTTTAATTTATCGTGCACTTGATCTTGATGAACAATTTGGTGAAGATGAGGAACTAGAAAGCCCGTATAATGATATTGTTGATGATAAATCAACGATGTTTCCTTTTGAAGTGTTAGCAGTAACGGAATTAGGTATCTTTACAGGTGATGAGAAAGGAAACTTCAGACCAAAAGATACGTTAACACGTGCAGAAATGGCGCAAGTTCTTACGAGAGCATTTGGATTAGAAGTAAAAGGACCAGCAAAATTTAAAGATGTACCAAAGGGACATTGGGCAGAAAATGCGATTAATGCAGTAGGTTCAAATGGTATTTCAGTAGGAGATGGGAAGGGTAACTTCGCTCCGAACATGAAAGTAACACGTGAACAATATGCACAGTTCTTATTTAACACAATGTTTGAATAAATAATAAAGAGGAGTTAGTGTTGTATAACACTAGCTTCTTTTTTTATGTGAAATGCCGGTGAAAGAATACAGTTTTAGAAAAAAACGATTAAATTTTCAAAAAAAACTTCCTTTTCTGAAGATTTGTTATATAATATAAAACATAAAATTAAATCTGTTATAAAACAGTTTAAGAAGGGGATGCTAATATGTCGACGCAAACTTCACGGGTTACAATGCCCGGAGAAATGTTACCAGCGTACAACGAAATATTGACACCTGAGGCGCTTAGTTTTTTGAAGGAACTACATGGAAATTTCAATGAGCGCCGCATAGAACTTTTACAAAAGCGTGCGGAGAAACAAAAGAGAATTGATGCAGGAGAGTTTCCGAAGTTTTTAGAAGAAACAAAGCGCATACGTGAAGCGGATTGGACAATTGCCAAGTTGCCAAAAGATTTAGAGGATCGCCGCGTAGAGATTACTGGACCAGTAGATAGAAAGATGGTTATTAATGCTTTAAATTCAGGAGCACATCTTTTTATGGCAGACTTTGAAGATTCGAATTCACCAACTTGGGAGAATGCAATTGAAGGCCAAATAAACTTACGGGATGCAGTTCGGGGAACGATTTCACATAAAAGTGAAAACGGAAAAGAATATCGTTTAAATAGTAAAACAGCAGTATTAATTGTGCGTCCAAGAGGATGGCATTTAGAAGAAAAACATATGCAAGTTGACGGGAAGAATATGTCTGGTAGCTTAGTAGATTTTGGACTTTATTTTTTCCATAATGCTAAAGCTCTTTTAGCAAAAGGAAGCGGTCCATACTTTTACTTACCGAAAATGGAAAGTCATTTAGAAGCAAGGTTATGGAATGATGTTTTCGTATTTGCTCAAAAATATATCGGTATTCCAAACGGAACAATTAAAGCAACGGTGCTACTGGAAACGATTCACGCTTCGTTTGAAATGGATGAAATTTTGTATGAACTTAAAGATCATTCTGCTGGGTTAAATTGCGGAAGATGGGATTATATTTTCAGCTTTCTAAAGAGTTTCCGTAATCATAATAAATTTTTACTTCCAGATAGAGCGCAAGTCACGATGACGGCGCCGTTTATGCGCGCGTATTCTTTGAAAGTTATTCAAACGTGTCACCGCCGTAATGCACCAGCTATTGGAGGAATGGCAGCGCAAATTCCGATTAAAAACAATCCAGAAGCAAATGAAGCAGCTTTTGAAAAAGTGCGTGCAGATAAGGATCGCGAAGCTTTAGACGGTCATGACGGGACTTGGGTTGCCCACCCGGGACTTGTACCAGTCGCGATGGAAGTATTTAATCACATTATGAAAACACCGAATCAAATTTTTAGAAAACGTGAAGAAATACATGTTACAGAAAAGGATTTATTAGAAGTACCAGTGGGAACGATTACAGAAGAGGGACTTCGCCTAAATATTAGCGTAGGCATTCAATATATCGCATCTTGGTTAAGCGGCCGGGGAGCCGCACCAATTTATAACTTAATGGAAGATGCGGCAACAGCGGAAATTTCTAGAGCACAAGTATGGCAATGGATTCGCCATGAAGGTGGAAAGCTAAACGACGGTCGTAATATTACGCTTGAACTGATGGAAGAGCTAAAAGAAGAAGAGCTAGCAAAAATAGAAAGAGAGATTGGTAAAGAAGCCTTTAAGAAAGGGAGATTCCAAGAGGCGACAACGTTGTTTACAAATCTCGTTCGGAATGATGAATTCGTACCATTTTTAACATTACCAGGTTATGAAATTTTATAAAAATTGAAAAGGGGATGGAACAAATGAAAAACGAAAGAATCGAGAAATTACAAGAGAGCTGGGAATTAGATACGCGTTGGAAAGGGATCACACGTCCATATTCGGCAGAAGATGTAATTCGCCTGCGCGGATCGATTGATATTGAACATACATTAGCGCGCCGCGGTGCTGAAAAGCTTTGGTCATCGCTTCATACGGAAGATTACATTAACGCACTTGGCGCATTAACAGGGAACCAAGCGATGCAGCAAGTAAAAGCTGGACTAAAAGCAATTTATTTAAGTGGATGGCAAGTAGCAGCAGATGCGAACCTTTCTGGACATATGTATCCAGACCAAAGTTTATATCCAGCGAACAGCGTACCTGCTGTAGTAAAACGAATTAATCAAACGCTGCAACGTGCGGATCAAATTCAGCATATGGAAGGAAGCGATGATACAGATTATTTCGTACCGATTGTAGCAGATGCAGAAGCAGGATTTGGCGGACAATTAAACGTATTCGAACTGATGAAAGGTATGATTGAAGCAGGTGCATCAGGTGTGCACTTTGAAGATCAATTATCTTCAGAGAAAAAATGCGGCCATTTAGGCGGAAAAGTATTATTACCGACGCAAACTGCGGTGCGTAATTTAATTTCGGCACGCCTTGCAGCAGACGTAATGGGAGTACCGACCATTATTGTTGCAAGAACAGATGCAGATGCAGCAGATTTAATTACGAGCGATATTGATCCAGTTGATAAAGCATTTATTACAGGAGAAAGAACTCCAGAAGGATTTTACCGTACGAAAGCGGGTCTTGATCAAGCAATTGCACGTGGTTTAGCATACGCTCCTTATGCAGACCTCGTTTGGTGTGAAACGTCTGAACCGAATTTAGAAGATGCAAAACGATTTGCAGACGCAATTCATAAAGAGCATCCAGGGAAATTACTTGCATATAACTGTTCACCTTCATTCAACTGGAAACAAAAACTAGATGAGAAAACAATTGCGAGCTTCCAAAAAGAAATCGCATCTTACGGTTATAAGTTCCAGTTCGTAACACTAGCTGGATTCCACTCATTAAACTATGGTATGTTTGAATTAGCACGTGGCTATAAAGAGCGCGGCATGGCAGCGTACTCTGAATTACAACAAGCAGAATTCGCAGCAGAAAAACACGGCTACTCTGCAACTCGTCATCAACGTGAAGTAGGAACAGGTTACTTTGATGAAGTAGCACAAGTTATTACAGGCGGTACTTCATCAACGACAGCGCTAAAAGGATCTACAGAAGAAGCACAGTTTACAAAATAAAGTGAAACTTTAATCAGTGGGGGTTTTCTTCATCCCCCACTGATTATTAGTTGAACCAATCGGACTTTAATGGGCAGTTGATCCCCCACCTAAATTCTTTGCTTTCGCTGCATTTTGAGGTGGGGGTCTTACTGCCC
>NZ_MACF01000068.1 GCF_001884045.1 Bacillus mobilis
CGGAAGGGGCACCTCTTTGAAGGGTGCCCCTTATTATTTTTTAAACGATGCGCGAGTAAATGAAAATATATCGACGATTATTTCGATATATCAACGATTATTTCAATATATCGACGATTCGACAAAGGATATCGACTTACCGACAAAAAAAGACAATATGATTACATCCACTCAGCTCCATGATCACGAATAAACGCCATATCTTTTTCATAATGCTCTAAATGTCCTTCATCAATCATTCTTTGGAAATTCACATCGCCTTCTTGTGCTTTTCTTTTCATATATGTACATAACGCTTCTAATCGTAGTAACACCATTCCTAAGTAATCTTCGTCCATACTTTTACCATAGGACTGGACAAACAATTGTACTCTTTCTTTCATACGATCAGCATGTTGTGCTGATTCATAATGAACTGCCTCGCCTGATTCTGTATAATACACTCTACTTAAAGGCACACAAGTATAAAGTGTATAAGCGATATCCCAAATTCTTGGACCAGGAGCAGCAACATCGAAATCAATAATGCCTACTGGTTTTTCTTGATTAAAAATAATATTGTATATGGCAAAATCGTTATGGCATACAACTTCAATATTATTTGGAGTACAATCCATCGGTTTCCAATCATCTAATAAAGGAAAATCACTTACAGCATCATGGTACAGGCGAAGCATCTTTGCTATTTCTTTTAAAACATCATTAGACCGCATAGATTCTTTTAACGGATAATTCCCAGCTTCTCCTTCAATAAAGGATAAAATTTCTCTATCTTTTTCATCTACACCTAAAAACTTTGGAGCATGATGAAACCCTTTGTTTTCTAAGTGTTGTAATAATGTATGAATGTTTGCGCTACCTGGCTTTAATTCTCGCCGAACAGTATTTTCAGAACGATATACATTTGATACATTTCCCCCTGTAAGCTTTTCTTCGTTGGTGTAGTTCGACATATAATCCCCTCCAATATAATTATATTGTAACACTTCAGAACAAAGGTGTAATCGCATTCAAATGATGTGTGTGTTCATTTTAAAGTGAAATCCACACATACTAAAATCAATTATTTACGAATGTACAATCCAGTTGATTTGTCAGTTATTTTCAAAAAAGATTGTACATTTTATTTTAATGTGCTATGATAGTCCCAGTTGAATAGTTAAATTAAGCAATCCATATGTTATCAAGTGCTGAAAACGAACGAGAAAAAGTATGTGAGAATTAGTTTATGTTTCGTATTTGATAATGTGTGGATTCTTTTTTTAGACAGGAAGACTAAAAATTTAAAAATTTGTATTTTCTTAGGAGGAAATAATCATGGCAGTAACAGGACAAGTAAAATGGTTTAACAACGAAAAAGGCTTCGGTTTCATCGAAGTTCCAGGCGAAAACGATGTATTCGTACATTTCTCTGCAATCGAAACTGAAGGTTTCAAATCTTTAGAAGAAGGTCAAAAAGTTAGCTTCGAAATCGAAGAAGGTAACCGTGGACCTCAAGCTAAAAACGTAATCAAACTATAATTTTATAGTTTATTATGGAAAAAAGGGATGGCTGCTGCCATCCCTTTTTTTGTTATAATATACGATGGAATAGTATACAAAACGAAGAAGAGTAAAAGGCTTTCCAAAATGGAAGGCCTTTTACTCTTCTATTCCAATCTGTTTCTTTTCGCGTTTCTTACACTCAGGGCATTTCGATTTTCGAAAAGGCTTTACGAAGAATAGTAGAATGAAAAATAAGCCGAATATAATGCTGGATGAGTTTTTCACGATCACAATGCTGCTATTTTTCATTTGAATCGTTGGTTGAATTTCTTTTTCTTCCATAGTGGACCTCCATATATTGGATTTATCTTTTAATTATAGCAAAGTTAATTGTCGTAATGATGCGAAATGAGGAAGCAGTTGTAAATATTTATAGATAGTATAAATACATTTTGTATCGGTTTTTTATTTAAAAATCACTATATAATTATTTTATAATTTAAAAGATGTTTGATAAATGATAAAGTATTGTAAAAAAGCGGAATCTGTAAACCATTTCCTTTTCATAGATGCTAAAATTATATATGCAGCTGCTAATATAAATGGAAAAAAGGAGACAGTAGAATATGGAAAGTAAAGTAGAACGTTATGTTGAAAACTATGTGGTAAATAAAAATACAATGGCCTTACTTCCTGTTATTCTAAGTGAGAAGAAAATTGTTACACGAGTTGTTGAGAGGGAAGATTCCTTTTTCGTATTTCAAAAGCCTCTAGATATTATAGAAAGAAGTTGCCGCAAGCATGGTTCTAGTTTCTTAGGCAGAAAAGAAGGAACGAAAGAGTTAACTCATATTACACATAAAGCACCGATTGCGATTAGTCCGACAGATCAACTTTATTTTTTCCCCACTTATTCATACTCTAGAAAAGAGTGCGCTTGGTTGTCTCATTTTTATATTGAAAGTAATAAAGAGTCAAAGGACGGAAATGTTATTGTTAGATTTATAAATGGCTTTGCTGTGAAATTAGAAATATCAAAAAGTAGTTTTGAAAATCAACTAAATCGTACGGCAAAATTGCGTACTGAATATGAAGATCGTAGGAAAAAACAAGGGAGCCCCTGTTTTAAAGAGATAGATCAAAGGGATGAATCAACATTGAGGCCAGCTTATGAGAAAGTGTATTTTGTTAGAGAAGAGGATGTATGAGAGGAAAAGGATGGGGTGACTCATCCTTTTTTGATTTTATCCCGCTTTAATGGGCAGTAAGACCCCCACCTCAAAATTCAGCGAAAGCAAAGAAGTTAGGTGGGGGGCGGGCTGCCCATTAAAGTCCGATTGGTGAGGGCTAATAGTCAGTGGCGGATGAAGAAAACCCCCACTGATTAAAGTTTCACTTTATTATATATATCGTCACGCTGTAAGCTTCATAAAAAAGAAAATTCGGAAGATTTTGTTCTTTAGTGGTTTGGAATAGTGTAAAATTACATTAACAGTGTAATTTTACTTCATATATTTATTACACTGTTAATATATATCATTTTACATTAGTGGCATACATGATATTGCTTACCTTATTGTATAAAAAGGAGATGGTATGTTGAAAAGGACTATGTTATTTTGGGCGCAATATATTCTTGTTTTGCCTATACTATTGCTTACCTTTATGTTTACTGGTTTTGTTGGTAGTCAGTTAATGATAGGGGCTGACAAACAATATTTTATTTTTACGCCTCAAAATGCAACAGAATATAGTCAAATTAGTGAAATTGATAAATTCCTATTTTCTTTTTCAATTCAACCAGCTGTCACCATAGTATTTCTACTGTCGATCGTGTATGTACTGACACTTCTTGTTTTTCAAATTATGGAATGCAAGAAGCAAAGAAAGATATTACACAGCTTGCAATATATGATTCTTATCCCAATTTTTCTTTACGTGTGGTTAGGAACGATGAAGTTTTCCGCAGTTGATTTAACGTGGATAGATAATTGGAAAGATTATCTTATATTCACTCCTGCAACTATAACGAATGAGCAAGATATATATATGATTGATAAGTTTCTATACAAATTTCGAATGTTACCTATTCGGAGTACAGTATTAATACTATCTTTTATATACATGTTGATCCTAATTGTGATTGACAGTGTACGTTTGTTGAAAAAATGTAAGAAATAGAAAATAGAAAAGGATCATTGTTTGAAGGTAAATGATCCGCTGCTACTTATTTTTGTATAGGTAGAAATAACCCTACATGCAGTAGGATTATTCTTATGAAAAAGATTAATTATTACTTTCTCTATTTTCTTCTTTTTTATAATAATCATTGAGTGATAATCTGGGCACATTGTCTAAACTGACTTCATATCTTGTCGAATATTGATAGATTATCATAGCATAATAATGAAGGAATTCTAATGAAAGATATGGAAACTTAATAATTACATCTCCATATGTCGTATCTACCATTTCCTCTTTCATATAGGCAATGATACAGTAGAGGTAGTACTTAGAGTAAAGGGGTAAAGTGTAGAATGGATTTTCAGACAATCAAAGAGTATTTTTCACCAGAAAATATGGATCATATTGTTGAAAGTTATAAAGCGTTCGGACCACTTCTTGGTATTGGTTTACCGATGATAGAAGCGTTGATTCCGGCATTGCCACTCATCGTATTTGTACTGGCGAATGCTGTTGCATTTGGATTTTGGCTCGGTTTTCTTTATTCTTGGCTTGGATCAGTAATGGGTGCTTTGCTTGTCTTTTTCATTATCCGCCATTTTGGCCGAAGTCGTTTCTTTTCTTTTGTAAATAAGCATGAGAGAGTACGGAAGGCAATGGGATGGATTGAAAGGAAAGGGTTCGCGCCGATTTTCGTTATATTTTGTTTTCCGTTTACACCGTCTGCGCTTATAAATGTTGTTGCTGGTTTATCTCGCATTAGTATAAAACAGTTTGGCCTTGCGCTCGCGTTCGGAAAACTTGTAATGATTTTTATTTTAACGTATATCGGCCATGATTTAATGTCATTTATTCATAATCCGGTGAAATCAGTCATTGTAGCAATTGGTATTTTTATTTTATGGTATGTCGGCAAGAAAATCGAAGTAAAGTTAGAACTACAGTAAGAATAGTCTTCTTTGTAAAGGAAAGCTTCATTATTAAAGGATAAGGGGAGAAGCGGATGAAGAAAACTTTGAAAAAAGAAGGCATAGAGTGGATACGAACAATTTTAATTGGTGTATTATTAGCTGTATTTTTTCGAACGTTTTTCTTTTCAACGTACGTTGTAGAGGGGAAGTCAATGATGCCAACATTGCAAGATGGCAATATGCTCGTTGTAAATAAGGTGAGTTATCAAGTGGGGGACTTGAACAGGTTTGATGTTGTTGTGTTTCATGCGAATAAAAAAGAGGACTATGTAAAACGAATTATCGGTTTACCTGGGGATCAAATTGAATATAAGCATGATAAACTATATATAAACGGACAATTCTTGGATGAACCTTATTTAGAGACGTATAAGAAAGAGATAAATGGACGACAACTAACAGGTGATTTTAAACTAGAAGAGTTAACGAAAGAAAAGTCGGTACCACCTGGATATATTTTTGTAGTAGGCGATAACCGCCTCGGAAGCTGGGATAGTAGACACTTTGGATTTGTAAAAGCTGATACAGTTGTCGGTAAAGTTGATTTACGATATTGGCCAATTCAAGAGGTGCAAACGAATTTTTCAAAAGGTTGATATAATAGGTAGAAGTATAGTAAAAGACAAACTACTCCGTTTGTCTTTTTTCGTGTCCTATAATACAATTATAGTAGCAAACTAACGTTCGTTATGTAAGTGAAAGGTGGGGTTACATGTCACTTCGATTTGTGATTGGTAGAGCGGGAAGTGGAAAAAGTACACTTTGTTTACACGAAGTGCAAGAAGAGTTAAAGCAGCGCCCAAGAGGGGAAACAATATTATATCTTGTGCCAGAACAGATGACATTCCAAACGCAGCAGGCGTTAATTGGTAGTGAGGATGTTAGAGGTTCTATTCGGGCACAAGTTTTTAGTTTTTCACGGTTAGCGTGGAAGGTGCTGCAAGAAGTTGGCGGAGCGAGTCGTCTTCACATTGATGAAGCGGGCGTACATATGCTACTTCGTAAAATTGTAGAGTCTCGTAAAGATGGATTATCAGTGTTCCAAAAAGCAGCGGAGCAAAACGGTTTCTTTGAACATCTTGGTAGTATGATTGCGGAGTTTAAACGTTACAACGTGACGCCATCTAACGTATATGAAATGTGGCAACAATTAGATGCACATAGTAGCAGTGCCGAACAAAAGCTATTAGCGAATAAAGTGTATGATCTACAACTATTATATGATGATTTCGAACGTGCTTTAATCGGAAAATATTTAGATTCAGAAGACTACCTGCAATTGCTAGTGGAAAAGCTTCCGCAATCTGAATATGTAAATGGGGCTGAAATTTATATAGATGGATTTCATTCTTTCTCACCGCAAGAACTAGAAATTGTAAGACAGCTTATGATTTGCGGAGCGAGAGTTACAATCACGTTAACGATAGATGAAAAAACGTTAGCGCAGCCAGTAAATGAACTAGATTTATTTTATGAAACGACGTTAACATATGAAAAAATAAAGCAAGTAGCACGTGAAGAGAAGATAGAAATTGAAAAAACGATTCCACTTATGGAACAACCACGTTTTCATTCGCAAGCATTAGCGCATTTAGAAACGCATTATGAAGCGCGTCCGAATGAAAAGTTTTACGGGGAAGCAAGTGTAACGATTCATACAGCAGCGAATTTACGAGCTGAAGTAGAAGGTGTTGCCCGTGAAATTCGTAGACTTGTGGCGGATGAAGACTACCGTTACCGAGATATTGCGGTTCTTCTTCGTAATGGAGAAAGTTATTACGATGTGATGCGAACGTTATTTACAGATTATAATATCCCGCACTTCATCGATGAAAAACGCCCGATGTCACATCATCCGCTAGTAGAATGTATTCGTTCTGCACTAGAGATTATTAGCGGGAATTGGCGTTATGATGCAGTGTTTCGCTGTGTGAAAACAGAGCTTTTATATCCATTAGACGTAAGAAAAGAAACGATGCGCGAAGAGATGGATGAGTTTGAAAACTACTGTTTAGCGTACGGTGTACAAGGGAAGAGATGGACTTCAGAAGATCCGTGGATGTATCGCCGCTATCGTTCTCTTGACGATACAGACGGGATGATTACAGACAGTGAACGTGAAATGGAAGAGAAAATAAATCGACTACGCGACGTTGTAAGAACGCCTGTTATTCGTATGCAAAAAAGGCTGAAGCGTGCGGGAACAGTTATGCAAATGTGCGAAGCTGTTTACTTATTTTTAGAAGAGCTTGATGTTCCGAAAAAGCTAGAAGCATTACGTGTTCGTGCAGAAGAGAGCGGAGATTTCTTATTCGCGACAGATCATGAGCAAGTATGGGAAGAAGTAATGAGTCTTCTTGATACGTTCGTTGAAATGCTTGGCGAAGAGAAAATGTCACTTTCTATGTTCACAGATGTTATGTCGACAGGTCTTGAGGCGCTTCAATTCGCAAACATTCCGCCGTCATTAGACCAAGTGTTAATTGCGAATATTGATCGCTCTAGATTATCAAATGTGAAAGCAACATTTGTCATTGGCGTGAATGAAGGTGTGATTCCGGCAACACCGATGGATGAAGGTATGCTTTCTGATGAAGAAAGAGATGTTCTTAGCGCTGCAGGTATTGAATTAGCACCAACGACGAGACAAACTTTACTAGAAGAACAGTTTGTTATGTACCAAATGGTAACGAGAGCGACTGAGAAATTATATATTTCTTGTCCGCTAGCAGATGAAGAAGGAAAGACTTTACTTGCGTCTAGCTTTATTAAGAAAATAAAAAGAATGTTCCCTGATGTGAAAGATACATTTATTACGAATGACGTAAATGATTTATCACGTTCGGAACAAATTTCATACGTAGCAACGCCAGAAGTAACGTTGTCCTATGTAATGCAGCAACTTCAAACGTGGAAACGATACGGATTTGAAGGGAATTTAGACTTTTGGTGGGATGTATATAACTTCTACGTTACTTCAGATGAATGGAAGCAAAAAAGTAGCCGCGTATTATCAAGCTTATTCTATCGAAATCGTGCGCAAAAGCTAAGTTCAGTTGTAAGTAGAGATTTATACGGAGACACAATAAAAGGAAGCGTCTCTCGTATGGAACTATTTAACCGTTGCGCATATGCTCATTTCGCGCAGCACGGTTTATCGTTAAGAGAGCGTGATATTTTCAAACTGGATGCACCGGATATTGGCGAGCTATTCCATGCAGCGCTGAAGAGAATTGCAGACAGGCTATTACGTGAAAATCGTACTTGGGCAGATTTATCAATAAAAGAGTGTGAGCATCTTTCTGCTTTAGTAATAGAAGAAATTGCACCGTTATTACAAAGACAAATTTTATTAAGTTCAAACCGTCATTTCTATTTAAAACAAAAACTACAACAAATCATTTTCCGTACGTCAATCATTCTTCGTGAGCACGCGAAATCAAGCGGTTTCGTACCAGTTGATTTAGAAGTGCCATTCGGTATGGGCGGTACAGGATCACTTCCGCCGATGGAATTCTCATTACCAAATGGTGTGAAGATGGAAGTAGTTGGGCGTATTGACCGTGTTGATAAGGCAGAAGATGAAAGTGGTACGTTCCTACGTATTATTGACTATAAATCAAGCTCAAAAGCGTTAGACTTAACGGAAGTATATTACGGATTGGCACTTCAAATGTTAACGTATTTAGATGTTGTTACTTCAAATGCACATACGTGGATGAAAAAAGGCGGCACGGCATCACCGGCTGGTGTGCTGTACTTCCATATTCATAACCCGATTGTTGAGATGAAGGGTGATGCATCTGAAGCGGAAATCGAAAAAGAAATTTTAAAGAAATTTAAAATGAAAGGACTCGTGCTAGGCGATGCTGATGTTGTTCGTTTAATGGATAACAAACTTTCAACAGGAAGCTCTGATATTATTTCTGCGGGTCTGAAAAAAGACGGTAGCTTTAGTGCGCGTTCGAGCATTGCAAGTGAACAAGAGTTTAACGTATTGCAAAAATACGTACACCATACGTTTGAAAATATCGGAAAAGATATTACAGAAGGCGTTATTGATATTGCTCCTTACAAAAAGGGGAATAAAGCGGCATGTACGTTCTGTAACTTCAAATCTGTTTGTCAGTTCGATGAATCACTTGAAGATAATCAATTCCGTACGCTAAAAGATATGAAAGATAGCGAAGCGATGGAGAAAATTAGAGAGGAGGTTGGCGGAGAATGATTGAAAATTGGCCTAAAAAACCAGAAGGTAGTCAGTGGACAGATGACCAGTGGAAAGCAGTTGTAGCGAACGGACGTGATATTTTAGTCGCAGCAGCAGCTGGATCAGGGAAAACAGCGGTATTAGTTGAACGTATTATTAAAAAGATTATAAGTGAAGAAAATCCAGTCGATGTCGACCGCCTGCTCGTTGTAACATTTACGAATGCAGCGGCGCAAGAGATGAAAAATAGAATTGGGGAAGCGTTAGAAAAAGTATTAATTGATGAGCCAGGCTCTCAGCACGTAAGAAAGCAGCTGAGCCTATTAAATAAAGCATCTATTTCGACGATCCATTCCTTTTGTTTACAAGTAATTAGAGGATACTACTACATGCTTGATGTTGATCCTCGTTTTCGCATTGCGAATCAAACAGAAAACGAATTATTAAAAGAAGAAGTATTAGATGACATATTAGAAGCAGAGTATGGAATTGAAGATAATACGATATTCTTTGAACTCGTTGATCGTTATACGAGTGATCGTAGTGATGATGACTTACAGCGTATGATTTTAGCGCTTCATACAGAATCAAGAGCGCATCCAAATCCGGAAAAATGGCTCGATAAATTAGTAGAAGCATACGACGTGGAAGGAAAAACAATTGAAGATTTAGTGTATGCTTCTTACTTATTGGAAGATGTGAAATTCCAGATTGAAACAGCAGAACAGCATATTCGTAAAGCAATCGAACTCGCAATGCTTCCTGATGGCCCGGCGCCTCGCGTTGAAACCTTGCAAGCTGATGCAGTTTTACTTGGAACGTTATCATCAGCTGCTCGTGAATCGTGGACAAGCGTTTATGAAGCGATGCAAAACGTATCTTGGCAAACGTTAAAGCGTATTAAGAAAAGTGATTACAATGAAGATATTGTAAAACAAGTAGACTCTCTTCGTAATAAAGCGAAAGATGAAGTGAAGAAATTACAAGAAGAGTTATTTAGTCGCAAACCTGAAAGTTTCTTACGAGATTTTCAAGATATGCATCCTGTATTAGAAAAACTCGTACAGCTTGTAAAAGTATTTACAGAGCGTTTCCAAGCGATGAAACGAGATAAAGGAATGGTCGATTTCACAGATTTAGAGCATTTCTGTTTACAAATTTTAAGTGAACAAAGTGAAAACGGTGAAATGAAGCCATCAGCAGTAGCGCTTCAATATCGTAATAAATTTGCTGAAGTACTAGTCGATGAATATCAAGATACGAACTTTGTGCAGGAATCCATTATTAAATTCGTAACGAAAGATTCTGAGAGTGAAGGGAACTTGTTCATGGTAGGTGACGTGAAGCAGTCGATTTATCGTTTCCGACTAGCAGAACCAGGCCTGTTCCTAGGAAAGTATAAACGCTTCACACAAGAAGGATCAGGCGGCGGAATGAAGATAGACTTAGCGAAAAACTTCCGTAGTCGTCATGAAGTGTTAGCGGGTACGAACTTTATTTTCAAACAAATTATGGGTGAAGAAGTCGGAGAAATCGACTACGATGCAGACGCTGAATTAAAGTTAGGTGCTAGCTATCCAGAAGGTGAAGATGTAGCGGCAGAACTACTATGCATTCAGCAAACAGAAGAAGAAGTGCAAGACGGTGAAGAAGGCGCGGAAGTAGAAAAAGCGCAGCTTGAAGCTCGTCTTATGGCGCAGCGCATTAAAGCGATGGTTGATTCAGGTTATGAAGTGTATGATCGTAAAACGGATAGTATGCGCCCTGTACAATACCGCGATTTCGTTATTTTACTTCGCTCTATGCCGTGGGCGCCGCAAATTATGGAAGAGTTAAAGCTGCAAGGAATTCCAGTATACGCTGATCTTGCGACTGGTTACTTTGAAGCGACAGAAGTAAATATTATGATGAACGTATTCCGCGTGATTGATAATCCAATGCAAGATATTCCACTTGCTGCAGTGCTTCGTTCACCAATCGTTGGATTAAATGATGAAGAACTTGCGACGCTTCGTGCTCACGGAAAGAAAGGTTCGTTTTATGAAGTAATGAGCTCATTCTTAAAAGGGGCACCGCTTGAGGAAGAGCAAGAACTACATGATAAATTAGAGTGGTTCTATAATTTACTGCAAGGATGGCGTGAATTCGCGCGCCAACAGTCACTTTCTGATTTAATTTGGAAAGTATACGGTGAGACAGGTTATTACGACTTTGTTGGCGGTTTACCAGCTGGAAAGCAAAGGCAAGCAAACCTACGTGTACTTTATGACCGGGCAAGACAATATGAAGCAACATCGTTTAGAGGATTATTCCGCTTCTTACGCTTTATTGAGCGTATTTTAGAACGCGGTGACGATATGGGTACGGCGAGAGCTTTAGGTGAACAAGAAGATGTCGTTCGTATTATGACGATTCATAAAAGTAAAGGATTAGAGTTCCCAGTCGTGTTTGTTGCGGGGCTTGGTCGCCGTTTTAATACACAAGATTTAATGAAACGTTTCTTACTGCATAAAGATTTCGGTTTCGGTTCACAATTTATCGATCCTCGTAAACGTATTAAATATACGACATTATCGCAACTAGCAATTA
The DNA here is from genome assembly GCF_001884045.1 of Bacillus mobilis. Classification (GTDB taxonomy): domain Bacteria; phylum Bacillota; class Bacilli; order Bacillales; family Bacillaceae_G; genus Bacillus_A; species Bacillus_A mobilis. Next base: position 11,440 of record NZ_MACF01000068.1, read on the forward strand.
AGCGTAAAATGAAAATGGAATTAATCGCGGAAGAAATGCGCGTATTATACGTAGCGTTAACACGTGCAAAAGAAAAGTTAATTTTAATCGGAACGGTTAAGGATGCAAATAAGGAAATGGAAAAATGGCTTGATGCTAGGGAGCATAGTGAATGGTTATTACCAGATCATATACGTGCCGGAGCGTCTTGTTATTTAGACTGGATTGCACCTTCATTATATAGACATCGTGATAGTGAAATGCTTCTTGAATTAGGACAAGGTAGTATTCCGGGTGAAATTTATGACTATGACACGAGCTGGAAAGTCGAAGTTGTAGACGGTAGCACGTTACTTGCGCCAGAACCGGTTCAAGAAGAGAAACAAGAATTACTAGAAGCACTTCGTGAGAAAAAAGCTGTTCCCCTGCAAAGTGAACGAAAAGAAGAAGTGTATGACAGATTAATGTGGAAGTACGGATATGAGGAAGCAACATCTCACCGTGCGAAACAATCTGTTACGGAAATAAAGAGAAATTATCAATCTGAAGAAGGTAGCGATAACGCCTTTATTAAAAAAATGCGTGCGCCAATTCAAACGCGTCCTCGTTTTATGGAGAAAAAAGGATTAACATACGCTGAAAGAGGTACGGCAGTTCACGCTGTCATGCAACATGTTGATTTGAAGAAGCCGATTACAGAAGAAGTGATTCGGGAGCAAATTAGTGGCATGGTTAATAAAGAACTATTAACATTCGAACAAGCCGAAGAAATAGCAATCGAAAAAGTCATTTCATTCTTTGACAGTGATCTAGGTAAAAGGGTATTAGCGGCGAAAAGTGTTGAGCGTGAAGTACCATTTACGATGATGCTTGCAGCAGAAGAAGCATATCAAGATTGGCAAGGACAGAGCGGGGAATCAATACTTGTCCAAGGGGTTATCGACTGTATGATTGAAGAGGAAGACGGCATTACGTTAATCGACTTTAAAACAGATACGATTGAAGGAAAGTTCCCAGGTGGATTTGATCAAGCGAAACCAATTTTAGAAGATCGATACAAAGTGCAGCTTTCGTTATATGCAAAGGCACTTGAAAAAAGCTTGCAACATCCTGTGAAAGAGAAATGCTTATACTTCTTTGATGGCAATCATATTGTAAAAATTGAAGAATAGAGGGACTTGAAAATGGCAACGGAAAAAACGTTAAGAACGTGTGAAAAAGGACATGAATACTATAAAAGTAGCGATTGTCCAACTTGCCCAGATTGTGAGAAAGAAAAGAAACCAACAACAGGATTTCTTTCACTTCTTTCATCACCAGCACGAAATGCGCTAGAGCATCATGGAATTCACACGATAGAAGAACTATCAAAGTATAGTGAGAAAGAAATTTTAAAACTGCATGGTATGGGGCCAGCGTCTATGCCGAAGCTTAGAAAGGCTTTGGAGGAAAGCGGATTATCATTTAAATAAAATGAAATTGTAATAAGAAAAAAGTAGGAGATATTCTCCTACTTTTTTTTACGCTGTTCCAATTTGATCTTGATCGGCCACATCAGAATCAAACGTATTTGTTGCACTAACGCCGCTAAAAGTATTCACGACAAATCCAACATTGGAAGCTCCGGATCCGTTATAAGCTTTCGTATTTTCTTTCGGAGATACGTTATAAAAATCCCCTAAATTAAAAGAACCATTACTGTTTTGAACGACGAGATTTCCAACAACGGAAGGCATACCATCCACCTACTTTACTAAGCTTTTTAATTACTATATGAATTATGGAGCGGAAGGTTCATCAGTAATATATTGGCGGATTTGCATAATACGAGAGTTATTGAAAGCATAATCAACATTTCCAATTTGAAAGCAACCAGAATTTAAGAGTGTTCGTAATTCAACGTCATTCACTTCAATAAAAGGACATTCATTTACAATGTTTAATTTTACATCTGTCGTTCGTTTTGGGATTGTGACATGTTCATCAGTAAAAATTTCAAATGCATCTAAGCGACCTTCGCCTTTTATATAACAAGGAATTTCCCTATGGACGGCAAGAGCTCTACTTTTTAACTCCATTTGATTTGCGTCCCCAACTTGAAATACGGCAGTAATCCCTAAAGAAATAATAGAAACATTTTGGACAACAGACACATGATGTAACATAATTTCTCAGTCTCCTTAACCTGGAGTAGGAGGGACATCTGTGACTAACGGTACAAATGGACCCTCTGTTACAGTTTCAAATGGTGTATCAAGAATAGAAGATAGAATGAGGAGGTTCGCATCCCCAATTAAAAAGAGTGCAGATGACGATACACCGTTCATTTTAATCTGCCCGACCTTTAATTCACGATTTACAACGTTAAGATTCATACATACTTACTCCTTTCGGAAATTGCCCGGTATGTGTTGAATAAAAGAGAGGAAGGCTTTGTCGATATCATGTTTCATTGCTTGAATAATAATATCTCGTAAATAGTCTGGGTCTGTTGAAATTCCTTCATATGATTGCGCTTGTGTTAAATAATAAGGAAGTCTATGCTCCATCTGTTTTTTTATGTCATCAACCATCATTTGTCGATACATTTCATCGAGCGGCGTTCTCTCTTCTTGTTCAAAATGGAGAATTCGATTATATGCTTCTTCATCTAAGTAACGATGCATTTCTTGAAGGATACCTTGGTAAAAGTCTGGATTTGTATCTGTTTCAGGATTTACTTTTAATGTTTCTGTATCCACTTGGAAATCTTCAATTTGCTGTCCTTTTGCTGAAAACGGATTTAAACCAATATTTAAAGTACCATTTAAATTTTCGACTTTTAATTGATCGAATTTGTATTCCACTTTTCCTACAGAAGAGGAGGGGCGATTTTTTAATTCGTTAAGCTCTTCTTGGAGTTGGCGCACTTGATCCTCTAAATTCAGGATGGATGCTTGTTGTATTTGAAGAGCTTGCTGAAGTTGGTGTAAGTAAGTATATATATCTTGATTCATTTTGTGAAACCTCCTTTTCAATAGGGAGGGTAAATATATTCCTGCTATATATTTATGACAAGGATGTCTTAAGAAGAACTAGTTGATGGTTTGATAGAAATAATTTGTCCTTTTGCCTGTAATGGGCGAAGGGGTTCTGTAAATCCGCCAGTATTAGAGAACTTAGATAGAGCTTTAATACTTCCAGCAGTACCAATTTGAAATACAGAAGAGGTTGTAATGCTATCAATTTTAATGCTGTTAATGATGATGCTTTGGTTTACGTAAAAATTCAATGCAATCGCCTCCTCTAAGTTGAACCAATTATCGCTTGATCAATTACATCGGAGTCATTAACAGTCGTTGCGCTTTGATAATTGTAGACAGAAACGTTATCTCCAACATTAAAAGAGCCGGCCCCGGCGAAAGCGCGTGAATAACTAATAGGCCTAATCGCAAATACATCTCCAATATGAAAAATACCACTTGATCCAATATTGACGATACGAATATGTCCGACCATAGCTGGCATACAAAACACCTTTCGTTTTTAAAATTTTCTTTTCTACTATTGTATGGGCGTTTTCAATAAAATGTGTGTTTTTTTTGAAATAAAAGAAACACACGCGTTATTGCGTGTGTGTTTCGAGTGTTTGATTAGGGTGAAAATCCGTATGTACATGCCAAATTGCATTTAAGAGCCTGTCCAGTTCTTGGCTACAATCCACTGTTTTTTGAGAAGTCATTCCATAGCGTTCAGCAAAATAAATCATTTTTTCACGTTTTTTTTCAATCGCTTGCTCAAACATTGAAATCGGCTCCATCTCTAAATGAAATTTTTAGTATATATGTAGTACATATTATACAAAAATCCCATAAAAAAGAAACACCTTCGCTAAAAAAAGTAAAAATTCTACATTTTATGCCAAATATAAAGGAGTAACGGATAGGATATGAGAAGAATATTGTAAAAATTAGCGTGCATGAGAAGGTTTTTTTCTTACGGATGCGAATACAATTAAATGGTATGAGTTTTAGGATGGAGAGTGGAAATATTGCGTTTGGTAACGGCGAAAAAAGATGAAAAGGTATTTGTTGGTGTTGTGGATGAAGAGGAAGAAAAGGTATTGCATGTAAGAGAAGCGCAAAGACAAAAAGGGGAAAAAGTTACGATTCCAATTACGATGTTAGAGTGTATTGAAAGAGGAACCGAGTGCTTTGAAAAAATATGTGATATTGTAAATTGGGCGAAGGAAAATGAAGGGGCGGCGTATTATCCGTTAACTGAGGTGAAAATATTAGCACCAATTCCAAGGCCGAGGAAGAATATTCTTTGCGTTGGAAAAAACTATCGTGAGCATGCGATAGAAATGGGCGGAGTAGAATCCATTCCGGAAAATATAATGATCTTTACGAAAGCGCCAACGACAGTTATTGGCATGGATGAAAAAATTAATAGTCATCCCCACGCAACGAATGAACTAGACTATGAAGGAGAACTAGCTATCATCATCGGTAAGCGAGGGAAACAAATAAAAAAAGAAAAAGCGCTTGAGCATGTGTTTGGTTACACCATTATAAATGATATAACTGCTCGCGACATTCAAAGGAAGCATAAACAATTTTTCCTTGGAAAAAGTTTCGATACATTTTGTCCGATGGGACCGTATTTAATTCATAAATCAATGATTGAAACGCCAAATGCGTTACACATTGAAACGGTAGTAAACGGGGAAGTAAGGCAAACTTCAAATACAAATAAAATGATTTTTTCAATAGAAGAAATTATTTCAACGATAAGTAAAGGCATGACGTTAGAACCAGGAGATATTATCGCAACAGGAACGCCGGCTGGAGTCGGAAAAGGTTTCACACCACCGAAGTTTTTGCATGCTGGTGATGAAGTTGTCATTACAGTAGAAGGCATTGGTACTTTGCGAAATGTAGTGAAATGAAAAAAGAGCTATCTTATCGAAGATAGCTCTTTTTTACGGTCTTGGGTTATAGAGGTAATCAATAATAGAAAAAATGTAAAGACCAATGAATGCAAGTGTACAAATGCCAAATAGTATAACGGTAAGTGCACTTTTTTCTCGTCCAAAACCAATGATGGTAAGAATAACAGCAGTCCAAAATGATGCTTTCAGTAGTATGAATGTAGTAGAAGTTGAGTAGTTAATAAGCAATGTTGTGGAAAGTAGGAAGCCAAAGAATGTAACTAAAATAAAAGATGTAGCCAAATAGTTAATGTGTTTGCCGTACCTTAATAACATATCGAATCTCCTTTACAATTTTAAAAGGCAGAAAATTACAACTTTATTTTAGTATAAATCAATATAAAAAGAAAGAGGTTGTCCCAACATGTAGGACAACCCCTCTATTATTACGATAATACCGCTTTAATTTTTTGGAATGCCCACTCTAAATCTTCTTCAGAGATTACTAGAGGTGGTGCGATACGAATCACATTTTCGTGTGTTTCTTTACATAATAGACCAGCTGCTTTTAGTTGTTCACAGTAGGGACGAGCTGGCTCGTTTAATTCGATACCGATGAATAAACCTTTACCACGAACTTCAGTGATCATTGGGTTATCAATCTCTTTTAATTGCCCAACTAATTTTTCACCTAATTGAAGAGAACGCTCTGTTAATTTTTCTTCTTCTAACACTTCAAGAGCTGCGATAGAAACAGCACATGCAAGTGGGTTACCACCGAATGTAGAACCGTGAGAACCTGGCTCGAATACGCCTAAAATGTCGCGGTTTGCTGCTACGCAAGAGATTGGGAATACGCCGCCGCCAAGTGCTTTACCAAGTATGTACATGTCAGGAGTTACATTGTCCCAATCACAAGCAAATACTTTACCAGTACGGCCTAAACCTGTTTGGATTTCATCTGCTACAAATAAAACGTTTTCTTTTTTACATACTTCAAGAGCTTCTTTTAAGTAACCAGCTGGTGGGATGTTAATTCCTGCTTCACCTTGGATAGGCTCTAAAATGAATGCAGCTGTATTTGGTGTAATAGCAGCTTTTAACGCTTCTAAATCACCGTAAGGAATTACGATAATGCCAGGAAGCATTGGACCGAATCCACGCTTGTACTCTTCGTTTGAAGACATAGAAACAGCACCCATTGTACGGCCGTGGAAGTTATCTTCACAAACGATAATTTCAGCACGATTTGCTTCTACTTTCTTCACATCATAAGCCCAGCGGCGAGCCGTTTTAATTGCAGTTTCAACAGCTTCTGCACCTGTATTCATTGGAAGTACCATTTCTTTATTAGTTAGTTTCGCAACTTTTTCGTACCAAGGACCCAATTGATCGCTATGGAAAGCACGAGAAGTTAACGTAACACGATTAGCTTGGTCAATTAAAGCGTTAATAATTTTTGGGTGACGATGACCTTGGTTTACTGCAGAATATGCACTTAATAAGTCCATATAGCGGTTTCCTTCAGGATCTTCTACCCAAACGCCTTCTGCTTTAGAAATAACGATTGGAAGTGGGTGATAGTTATTTGCCCCGTATGTGTCTGTAAGTTCGATAATATCCTTAGTTTGAATCATGATTGTTCCCCCTTTTGTTATTACAAGAAGTTTGTAAATACTCTAAATATTATAGCATTTAAATGTAAAAAAGCGAAACATTTCCTGAAAATAAATGAACATGTTATCATATAGAGTGAAAAAGTGTGAAAAGAGGAGGTAAGGGATACGATGGTACATATGCATATTACAGCATGGGCGTTAGGTTTAATTTTATTCTTCGTTGCATATTCACTTTATTCAGCAGGAAGAAAAGGTAAAGGTGTACATATGGGGCTTCGTCTTATGTACATTATCATTATTGTGACAGGCTTCATGTTGTACATGGGTATTATGAAGACTGCAACAAGTAACATGCACATGTGGTATGGTTTAAAAATGGTAGCTGGTATTTTAGTTATCGGTGGAATGGAAATGGTTCTTGTAAAAATGAGCAAAAACAAACCAACAGGGGCGGTTTGGGGCTTATTTATTGTTGCGTTAGTAGCGGTAATATACTTAGGTCTAAAATTACCGATTGGCTGGCAAGTATTCTAATAAAAAATAAAACCACCTTATAATCTCAAATGTTTGGGAGGTAAGGTGGTTTTTTATTTTAGGTTGCATCGATATGCAACTCTTCTCCGTTTGCTTTCGTAAAACGAAACATGTTTTTATTTGACGCAGCGTGACGAACGAAATGATGCTGCAATGTACAAATCATTTCTTCGTTATCGAACAAAAGAATATTTACTCCTTCGCATGCTTCTTCTTTCGGTAAGAAAGATAAATAATTATGACAATACATGCAATCATATAAAGAGTAGTGAAGGGATTGCAATGATTCGGTTAATAACGTAAAGACAGAGTCAGGTAATTCCTCAAGCCATTCCGTATAGCTAAGAAGTAATTTCTTTCGAATTCGTATCATTTCCCCGTTTTGCAGGTGGTGCTGTTCGTTGGCGATTTGTAATACATCTTGTTCATAGAAACGAGCTGGTAGCCAGTTGTTGTTATATAAAATCTCAAAACCATCTTCGGCAATATCTTCTAATAAAAATGCTTCATCATTTTCATCATCAAAGAATACCCATTCATTGTTTATATATTCTACATTACCGACTGTATGAGCGCGAGGCTGGTTATATAAAATATGGTTACGTTGTATCATACACGATTTCTCCTTTATGAAAAGTAGTTATTTCTGTTATAGACAGTTCGTGCATTCTTTATAACTAGACACATCTAGACATAGGTGGGCATACAATAAAACACGTTTTACTGAGTGAAAATGCTATTCCATATGTGGATAGTAGGTTATCGTCAAGTTTTTCGTTTTTTTGATCCGCACCTTGTAGGGTGGGGATTACTGCTCGTTTAGGAAAAGAAATAGGATGGAAGGATGATTTATATGTGCGGGATTACAGGATGGGTGGATTATAAACGCTCATTAGAAGGAGAACGGGACGTCGTTACGAAGATGGCTGAGACGTTAGCAAAACGTGGCCCAGATGATAATAAAGTTTGGATTAAAGGCAATGTCGCATTTGGGCATAAACGGTTAATCGTTGTGGACCCTGAGGGCGGGAAACAACCGATGACTTGTTTAAAAGATGAAACGAATTATGCAATTTGTTATAACGGTGAACTGTATAACACAGAGGATATTCGAAAGGAATTATTAAGAAGAGGATATACGTTCAAAGGGCATTCTGATACGGAGGTGCTATTAGCGTCGTATATGGAATGGAAAGAAGAATGTGTCGATCATTTAAACGGTATATATGCGTTTGCTGTATGGGATGAACAGAAAGAACAAGTATTTATTGCGCGAGATCGATTAGGTGTAAAACCGCTATTTTATAAATACGATAGTGGACGATTACTATTTGGTTCAGAGTTGAAAGCGATACTGGCTCATCCAGATGTGAAGGCAGAAGTAACGTTAGAAGGATTATCCGAAATATTCGGTCTTGGGCCGTCTAGAACGCCTGGTCATGGTATTTATGCTGGTATAAAAGAATTACGTCCAGGTCATGCGATGACATTTTCAAAGAACGGTTTATGTATATGGAGATATTGGAATGTGGAAAGCAAAAAACATGAAGATTCCTTTGAAGAAACAGTAGAGAAAACACGCTTTTTATTACAAGATGCGATTACAAGGCAGCTCGTTTCTGATGTACCACTATGCACTTTTCTATCAGGCGGTGTAGATTCGAGTGCTATTACAGCAATTGCTGCGAAAGAATATGCAAGGTCAGGAAAAGGGCAATTACACACATATTCTGTTGATTATGAAGATAATGACAAATACTTTAAAGCGAATGCGTTTCAGCCCAATTCAGATGCGCCATTTATTCATTTGATGACAGAGACGTTTCAAACAATCCACCATCGTTGCGTCATTTCAAATGAACAATTAGCACAGTATTTAACAGAAGCAGTACTCGTTCGTGATTTGCCTGGTATGGCAGATATCGATTCGTCATTATTGTGGTTTTGCCGTGAAATTAAACAAGATTTTGTCGTCGGTTTATCTGGGGAATGTGCAGATGAAATATTTGGTGGTTATCCGTGGTTTTATAGAGAAGATGATTTACAATCGAGTGCCTTTCCGTGGATGCGATCTACAGAAGCACGTGAACAACTGCTAAAGAAAGAATGGAGAAATAAATTAAACTTACAACAATATGTACAGCAGCGCTATGAAGAATCCATTCAAGAAGTTCCTGTTTTAGAGGGAGAAAGCCCAATTGAAGCGAAGAGACGACAATTATTTTACTTGAACATGGTATGGTTTATGACAACATTATTAGACAGAAAAGACCGTATGAGTATGGGGGCAAGCTTAGAAGTACGTGTTCCATTTGCAGATCACCGACTTGTCGAATATGCGTGGAATATTCCTTGGGAAATGAAAATGTATAAAAACCGCGAAAAAGGTCTATTGCGTAAGGCGTTAGAAGGATTACTTCCAAATGACATCTTATATAGAAAGAAGAGCCCATATCCGAAAACGCATAATCCGCACTATACGAAAGCAGTCACAGTATGGCTACAAGATTTATTAACGGATAAAGGCTCAATTTTGCACGAGTTATTTGATAAAGAGCAATTGAGCGGCTTGATTGAGTCAGGCGGCAGTGCATTTCAATCGCCTTGGTTCGGTCAATTAATGACTGGGCCTCAGCTTTTAGCTCATTTAGCGCAAATTCACGTTTGGTTTAAAGAGTATGGGGTAAATATTAAGGAATAGAAGAAAAGCGACTTACTTTTATGTAAGTCGCTTTTTATTAAATAAATTGTCAAATAAAATTCAAAATCATATTAGAAATAATATTTATTTATAACAATTATCTTTACGTACTTATTATTCATTGTTATAATTGGAAACAAATGTTCTTGAAAAAGATTCTCATTTACAAAATTGAGGTGTTATATAGATGACAAAGAAAAAAATAGGTTTACTCGTAATGGCGTATGGAACACCAGAATCATTAGATGATGTAGAAGCGTACTATACACATATTCGCCACGGGCGTAAGCCTTCAGAAGAAGCACTCCAAGACTTAATCGGGCGCTATAAAGCGATTGGTGGAATTTCGCCACTTGCAAAAATTACGAAAGAGCAGGCGCATAAATTAACAGATTCAATGAATAATATATTTACAGAGTATGAATTTACTTGTTATTTAGGATTAAAACATATAGCGCCATTTATAGAAGATGCAGTAGAAGAGATGAAGAGCGATGGAATTGAGCAGGCGATTAGTATCGTATTAGCGCCGCATTATTCTACGTTTAGCATTAAAGCGTATAATGATCGTGCGATTCGTCTTTCAAAAGAAATCGGTGGTCCTGTTATTGCTCCGATTGAACAATGGTACGATGAACCGAAATTTATTTCCTATTGGGCAGAGCAAATAAAAGAAACATTTACAAAGATTGAAGATAAGGAGAAAGCTGTCGTAATTTTTTCAGCGCATAGTTTACCAGAGAAAATTATTGCAGCAGGGGACCCTTATGTGGAGCAATTGCAGCATACAGCAGATTTAATCGCAGCAGCTGCAAATATTCAAAACTATACAACTGGTTGGCAAAGTGCCGGAAATACACCGGATCCATGGATTGGACCGGATGTGCAAGATTTAACGAGAGATTTATTTGAAGTGCATGGATATGAATCTTTCGTATATTGCCCAGTTGGGTTTGTCGCAGAGCATTTAGAAGTTTTATATGACAACGATTATGAGTGTAAAGTTGTAACTGATGAATTAAATGCTCGATACTTTAGACCAAATATGCCAAATTCACAATCTGTATTTATCAATTGCTTAGCTGAAATTGTTTCCAAAAAAATGAAGGAAATAGTTGACAAGAACTTAATTTTGAATAATAATTAATTTATAATAATTTTAAATAAATAATTATTACTATGAAAGAAAGAGGAGGATCCCCCAGATGAATCCAAATAATCGCTTAACAACAAACCAAGGTGCTCCGGTTGGAGATAACCAAAATTCTCGTACAGCTGGTCGCCGTGGACCGGTATTATTAGAAGACTATCATTTAGTAGAAAAACTGGCTCACTTTGATCGTGAACGTATTCCAGAACGCGTTGTACATGCACGTGGTGCAGGTGCTCACGGTGTATTCGTAACGAAAAACAGCATGAAGCAATATACAAAGGCAGCGTTTTTACAAAATGAAGGAACTGAAACGCCTGTATTTGTTCGTTTCTCGACGGTTATTCATGGTCAAGGTTCTCCAGAAACAGCTCGTGACCCACGCGGGTTCGCTGTTAAATTTTATACAGAAGAAGGAAATTACGATATTGTAGGTAACCATTTACCGGTCTTCTTCATTCGTGATGCAATTAAATTCCCTGATATGGTGCATTCTTTAAAACCAGCACCTGATACAAACGTTCAAACGCCAGACCGTTACTGGGATTTCATGACGTTAAGTCCAGAATCTACACATATGATGACATGGGTATTTTCTGATTACGGTACACCAGCTAGTTATCGTGAAATGGAAGGTTTCGGTGTTCATTCATTTAAATGGATTAATGCAGAAGGTAAAATTGTCTACATTAAATATCACTGGAAACCACAGCAAAGTGTACGTAACTTAAGTGCAAAAGAGGTGCAAGAAGTACAAGGAAAAGATTTCAACCATGCAACTCGTGACTTGTTCGATGCAATCGAAAAAGGAAATTATCCGAAGTGGGATTTACACGTACAAGTGATGCAACTAGAAGAAACGGATTCTTTAGATTTCGATCCATTAGACCCAACGAAAGTATGGCCGGAAGATCGCTTCCCATTAATTGAAGTAGGGACGATGACGTTAAATCGTAATCCGAAAAACTTCTTCGCAGAAGTAGAGCAAGTGGCGTTCTCTCCAAGTGCAACTGTAAATGGTATTGAACCATCAGAAGATAAATTATTACAAGGTCGTTTATTCTCTTATCCAGATACACAGCGTTACCGTCTTGGTGCGAACTACTTACAAATTCCTGTAAACTGCCCGTACGCAGCTGTTCATAACCAACAACGTGATGGTGCGATGCAAATAAATCAAAATCCATCTACAATTAACTACGAACCGAGCCGTCATACTGAAAATCCAGTTGAAGACCCGACTTACCGCGATTCAACTATGAAAGTAGAAGGCTATGTATCTCGTGAAAAAATTGACAAACCAAATGATTTCAAACAAGCAGGTGAGCGTTACCGTTCGTTCTCTAAAGAAGAGCAAGACAACTTAATTGCAAACTTAACAAATGACTTAAAAGACGTAAATGAGCGCACGAAATTACTAGCTGTTTGTAACTTCTTCCGTGCAGATCAAGAGTACGGAATGCGTTTAGCGCAGTCTTTAAATGTTGATATTACGCAATATGTAGGGAATGCTCCGAAATAAATAGGAAAAGACGACTGTTTAACAGTCGTCTTTTTGCGTGTAAAAGATGTTTTACATGCGGGGCGAAAGATGTTAAACTGTTGTCAAATAAGTTTTACATATAAGAGGTGTATTTTGATGGATGTTTTGATTTTTATTATTGCGTTAAGTGTCTTTTTATTTGTAGTGTTTGCTATTATAAAAATGTTTATAGCGATTGAGAAACAAGGTGATGAGCGTGCTACGTTTATAAAAAACAAAGCGATGGCTGAGACGTTTCAAATTGCGATGGGGCTAATGGTACTTGAGATGATCCCGTTTATTTATCATCGTTTTAATGAAACGGTAGGAACGCCGTTTAATCCAGTTCGCTTTTTAGCTGTAATAGCTGTGGCATTTCTTATTATTTTAAGTACGAATAAAAGAAAGTACGGCGATTCGTAAGTTACGCCGGGGCAGGGTATTTTTCGGGTTCATTATGTCGGAATTTGTTGATAAATCGATATGTTGTGTCGAAACGTCGATATATTGAAATAATCGTTGATATATAAAAAAATCGTTGATATATCCGGAGAATCGCCGATATATTCACTGCAATACTAGGTGGGGTATACCGCCAACAAGTGCAATAAAAAGAGATGCAATCTACTACCAATAGATTGCATCTCTTTTTTAGTTCACCCGCTCCGTATACTCATAAGCTTTCTCCCCGTGCATCGAAATATCAAGTCCCATATGTTCTTCGTGCTCATCTACCCGAACAGTGAGGAAGAAGTTGATTGCTTTAATAATGGCATACGTCATGATGATCGTGAATGCATATGTTGCGCCGATTGCTATCAGTTGTTTAAACAGTAAAGCCGCGTTTCCATAAAATAATCCGTTAGCGCCATCACTGTTTACCGTAGTAGTTGCAAATAGTCCTGTCGCAATACCGCCCCAAGTTCCGCCGATGCCGTGGCATCCGAATGCATCAAGTGTATCATCGTATCCGAATTTTGTTTTTAAGAAAAAGACTGCTCCGAAGCATAATACGCCGCCGATTGCTCCGATAAGAAGAGCCGAGAAAGGTGTAACGAACCCGCAAGCTGGTGTAATAGCGACTAGACCGGAAACAACTCCGCAAGCAGCTCCCATCGCAGTCGGTTTTGATTGGAAGAACCATTCTGAAAGCATCCAGGTTAATGCGGAGGCAGCTGCGGCTATATTTGTATTAATAAATGCGGTTAAAGCTACATCATTTAAAGATAATGCACTTCCGACGTTAAAACCGAACCAGCCGAACCATAGTAAGCCTGCGCCTAACATCGTAAATGGTAAATGGTGAGGAGACGAACCGTTTATGTTTTTTCGTTTTCCGAGAAAAATAGCTAATACAAGGCCAGCCACGCCAGATGTAATATGAACGACATTACCACCAGCGAAGTCTAACGCGCCAAGCTCTCTAAGCCACCCGCCAACGCCCCATACCCAATGAGCGACAGGATTGTAAACGATTGTTGTCCATAGAAGGATGAAAATAAGGAAAGCGGAAAATCGCATTCTTTCGGCGAATGCACCTGAAATTAAAGCAGGAGTTAAAATGGCGAACATGAGTTGGAACATCATAAATAAGTTGTGAGGAATAGTAGATGAGTAGTCTGGATTTGGTGCGTAGGTAACGCCGTTTAAACCGAACCAATCGAGTGTACCGATAAGTCCGTGCCAATCTGGTCCGAATGATAAAGAATAGCCAATCAAAATCCACTGAATCGAAACGATAGCCATTGCGCTATAACTATGCATTGTCGTACTGAGTACGTTTTTACTGCGAACCATGCCCCCGTAAAAAAGTGCCAATCCTGGTGTCATTAACATGACCATTACTGTCGTTACAAACATAAAAACCGTATCTCCTGTATTCATTCTCTCTCCTCCTATAATGTTAGAAAAAATAACATCAACTCGTTATGTTTCATATCATATTCGAAACGAAGTGTAAAATCAACTAAAAATTCAGAAAATTTTATAATTCATGTTAGGAAATATGACATGAAGTATTTTGCGGAGAAAGAAATCAACGTATGCGATTCGTCTAGATAATTGGTATAATATTCTTACAATTAAAAAATATGGGGGATGCGTGTGAGGAAAATACGGACTAGGAAACTATTCATTTGTTTTTGTTTAGCTGTCGTTTTGTTTGTACCAATACATACGTTTGCGGATGAAAAAAGAGAGTGGCGAGACGAAGTTATCTATTCCATTATGATTGATCGCTTTAATAATGGAGAACCGAAAAATGACAAACAGTTAGAAGTTGGTAATCTAGAAGGATATCAAGGTGGAGATATAAGAGGGAGTATAAAAAGACTGGATTACATAAAAGAAATGGGATTTACCGCTGTTATGCTTTCTCCACTTTTTGAAAGTGGAAAGTACGATGGATTAGACGTGCACAATTTTCAAAAGGTAAATGAACATTTCGGAACAGAAAATGATGTGAAAGAACTTGTACAAGCTGCTCACGCAAAAGGAATGAAAATTGTACTTCAATTTCCGCTTGGAGAGAACGAACAACAAGTCATCGACGCGATGAAATGGTGGATCAAAGAAGTCGATTTAGATGCAAGTTATGTAATACATAGTGAAAAAAAAACGCGTTCTTTCTGGGATGACGTGCAAAAAGATATGCAAGCGATAAAGAAAGATTTTCGTATTATGACAAAAGAAGATAGTGAATACAATGAAAAAATAGTAGAATCGTTTTCCAAAGCGGATGTATCGGTGAAACCTTTATATGATGTGAGTAAAAAAGACGGAGAATCAGCTACATTTTTAGATGATCAAGATACGAAAAGATTTGCTCGTATTGCAAAAGAGAATATGAATTATCCGCCATCTCGCTTGAAACTAGCTCTTACATATTTATTAACATCACCGGGTATTCCGAATTTTTATTACGGGACTGAAATTGCATTAGATGGAGGAGGTACTCCGGATAATAGACGATTAATGGATTTCAAATCAGATGAAAAATTTATGCAGCACATAACGAAACTCGGTGAGCTTAGACAAGCAAGACCATCTTTACGACGCGGTACGTTTGAGCTTCTATACGATAAAGATGGAATGAGTGTACTAAAGCGAAAGTACAAAGATGAAGTGACAGTAGTAGCGATTAATAATACGAAAGAAACGCAAAAAGTTGCTTTACCAGTAAGTGTGATTGGTGAAAAACAAGAGTTAAGAGGATTGTTAGAAGATGAAATTATAAGAGAAGAAAACGGAAAGTTTTATCTCGTTTTAAAGCGCGAAGAATCAAATGTGTATAAAGTTAACGGGGAAACAGGTGTGAATTGGTTGTTTATCTCCTTAATAGTCGGTGTGAATGTATTATTTATTGCGTTTTTAGTTGCGGTTAAAAAGAGACGGAAATGAGTAACGTTTTTTTAGTAGTTCTTCTTCAGTTTAAGGTGGTGAGGTATTTGCGGAAAAAGAAGTGGTTCGCTCTATGCTTATGTGTTTTTATCGTATTCGTAAGTTTTTATTTTTGGGACAACCGTGATGATGGGGAATTTGTTCGGTGGGGCGATAGTGTTCATTCTGTTGATACGGCAGTTTTGAAGAGAAACGATATAAAGTACAAAATCAAAAATGATAAAGTGTATATTCCGGAAAAATCATTTAATAAAGCGATATGGTGTTGCTCTTAATAAATGTGAAATCTCGGGGGACAGGCTAAGGAGGAGACTTTTCCCCTAGCCTGTTTTTGTGTGGGAACCGATAAAAAATCCTTATGATGTATACGCATTAGTCTCTATAGAAGGATTAGTTCCGCAAGCTCATTTTCATTTCATTCTACTATTTGTGTGAAGTAAGACTCTTACCTCGAAATGCAGCTGAGCAAAGAAGTGAAAAGACCTTTAGAACAAACAATAATTGCAACTATACTAATTTTACATTACATTAAAGGGTGAAAAATATTCTGATACTCATTGAGGGCTATATTTGAGGAGGAACAATGGAATTTTACGATTTGGGTATTACCATTAAAGAACTTAGAATGAAAAAGAATATATCACAATCTGAATTGTGTCATGGAATATGTTCACAAAGTCAAATTAGTAAAATAGAAAAAGGTATGATTTATCCATCTAGTATATTGTTATATCAGTTATCTGAAAGACTTGGTATTGATCCAAATAATATTTTCGCACTAACTCAAAACAAAAAACTAAAATATGTAGAAAATGTAAAGTATGTAATGAGAGATTGTACAAAACAAAAACAATATAATGAACTTTACGAAATAGTGAAACAAGAGAAAAACGAAAATAATTTCCAGTTAAAAGAAGATAAACAATTTCTAATATGGCATGAAGCAATTGCTATATTTTATGTAAATAAATCAATAAAAACTGCTTTAAATCTTTTACATAGTGCGTTAAAACTAACTGTAACGAATGGTAATTTTTTATCAGAAAGAGAAATAGATATTATGCAGTCAATGGCTATATTTCATTGGGCAAATAAAGAATATGAAAAGAGTATTACTATATTAAGAAGATGTTTAACTAATTTTAATAAGTTAGATTTTCCTAGGGATAAAGAGATTAAATTAAAAATTATTTTTAATTTAGCAAAAATTTTAGGTCATGCAAATCAACATGAAGAGGCAATAAAATACAATGATATGGGTATTAAATTAGCTATTAATTTAAACACTTTATATTTATTAGGTGAATTATATTATGGAAAAGGTTGGAATATGCTAAAACAAAAACAATATAATGAAGAAGATATAGCTGATAACATGAAAAAAGCATTATTTATATTTGAACTAACAGAAAAAGAAAATCTAATAAAAATAGTTAAAGAAAATTATTTTGAAAATCAAAATAAAAAAATTACTCATAATTTCTGATGAACATCGTATTATTTTCTATAAAAAAAGGCACCTTATGGTGTCTTTTTTTATGACTTATACTATTAAATTGCATTATATATGTTTCTTATACCAAGCTTTGTTGATGTATTTACACTTCGCAGGTGTTGAAGTTTTAGACTTATCATTAAGCGTATCCATATTATTAGAACATCCTGCAATATGTAGGCAGAATGTAGTTAATAAAAAACATAGTATTAATTTCTTCAAATAACCACTTCTAACTCTTTTTTAATTAACATTTTTTCATAAAATAAATTCCTTACTAATTTTACATCACATGAAAGGGTGGAAAATATTCTTATACTCATAAATTGTTACATTTGAGTGGGGCGGGAGGTTTTTTCCTCGATTTTCAAAAGGGCCTTCTTGATTTATGCATAATAATCAAATCCCCATTCTAACTATCCGATTGCGATGTAATATTCTCCCTACACGCTAAAAAGAAAAACATCCTCTACACAGAGGATGTTTTTCTTTTTAGCGGTAGTTAATGAACTGTACGTCAATCGGTAAGTCAGCGCTACGAACTGCTGCGATAACTGCTTGTAAGTCATCACGGCTTTTCGCTGTAACACGTACTTGGTCATCTTGTACTTGTGTTTTTACTTTTAATTTCATTTCTTTAATGATGTTGTTAATTTTTTTCGCGTTATCTTTATCGATACCTTGTTGAAGTGTTGCGCGTTGGCGAACAGTGTTACCAGTCGCAGCTTCAACTTTTCCGTAATCCAAGTTTTTAATTGGAACGTTACGTTTTACAAGTTTAGCAATTAGAACGTCTTTTACTTGGTCTAATTTGAACTCATCGTCAGAAGTTAAAACTAGTACTTCTTTTTCTAATTTAATATCACTTTTACTTCCTTTAAAGTCATATCGGTTTTGGATTTCCTTTAATGCGATGTTAATTGCGTTTGTTACTTCAGGTAATTCTACTTTCGAAACGATGTCAAAAGAACTCTCTTTTGCCATAGTTAGCACCTCCAAATAAATTTCTAATCTTTTTATGTACTGTACATACTAAAGTATAGCTGAAAACGAGCTTAGACTTAAGTGTTTTCATACTTATAATCATGTAACCTCATTTTATTATAGTGAATTTTGGGCAGTTGGACAAATAAAGGAGAAATCGTGTTATAATTAACTTTTGTTTGGAATGATAAAAAAGATAATTTTATCCCGCATTAACGGGCATTCAGTTAGAACAAAGAAGTTAAGTGGGAAATCCACTGCCGTAAACGCCCGATTGGTGAGGGTTGATAATCAGTGGGAAGGAACAAAACCCCCACTGATTAAAGTTTCACTTTATATAGAGAAGGGAATTAAAAAATATGTATTTACAATTAGGAGCGATTGAACAGGTAACTGTTTTACGCGAAACGGAAATCGGATATATGGTTGGGAATGAAGAAGAAGAAATTTTCCTACATAAAAACGAATTAGTTGGAGAAATTGAAGAAGGCGATAAGATTGATGTATTCTTATACCTTGATCATCAAAATCGTGTTTCAGCAACAATGAAGGAGCCACTTATTACGACTTTTGATTGGAACTGGGTAAAAGTTGTAGAAGTTATCCCTAGTTTAGGTGTGTTTGTTGATATTGGTGTATCAAAAGATATACTAATCCCAGCTGATGAGTTCCCGATTTACATGCCAGTATGGCCAGAGGTTGGAGACGAATTATATTGTACGTTAAAACTAACGAATCGTGATCGTCTTATTGCTCTTCCGGCAAGAGATAGTGATATGCAAGAAATTATCGTAGATGCGACACCATCTATGCGTAATAAAAACGTAAATGGACGTGTGTATCGTTCACTTCAAGTTGGTTCATTCATACTAACTGATGAGCATTTCCGTGCTTTCTTACACCATACTGAAAGAAAAGAACAAGTACGTATCGGTGAACGTGTAACGGGCCGTATTATTGACGTAAAAGATGATGGTACAATTAACATTTCACTTCTTCCTCGTAAAGAAGAAGGAATGGAAGATGATGCTGCTGTAATTTATGCATATATGGAAGAACGAGGCGGAGCAATGCCGTTTTGGGATAAGAGCCACCCAGAAGACATAAAAGAACGCTTCAACATGAGTAAAGCTGCATTTAAGCGCGCGCTTGGTAAGTTGATGAAAGAAGAAAAGATTTATCAAGAAGAAGGCTGGACGTACTTTAAGAAGTAAATGAAATAAAAAGCACCGTCTTATTTTGTCATAAAAAATAAGACGGTGCTTTTTTAATTTCCTTGCTCATGCGCAAGAGTAAACGTATCTTCCAAGTCACTATCATTTATTTTAATATTTGCCTTTTTTAATTCCTTTTGTATTAATTTGTGACTGAATGTAGGGTCCGCCATACGTTCTGCTTCCAAGTTTTTGCGGATGGAGTCTTTCACTTCATCGTAAGGTTGTAAATCTTTTTTACCAGTTAGTTTAATAATGTGATAGCCATTTGGTGATTTGACGGGTTCACTAATTTGGTCGATTTTTAGCTTGTAGGCAGTTGTTTCAAATTCAGGTGTCATTGTACCGGAATGGAAGTATCCAAGGTCTCCGCCTTTATCTTTTGATAGTAGATCTTGCGATTCTTGTTTTGCTAATTCTTCAAATGAAGCACCAGCATCTAATTTTTTCTTTATTTCTTTCGCTTCATTTTCGTCACTTACTAAAATGTGACTCGCTTTAATTTCTGGCTTATAGTGATCTTTCACGTCTTTTTCTGTAACACTTTTCTTAATCGCTTCATTCATAGCAAGTTTGAACTTAATTTGATTTTTGAAATCAGCTTCATCTTTTAAACGATTATTTTCTAGTACAGCTGAGAATTGATCGCCGTATTGCTTTTTCGCCTTTTGTACTTCTCTATCTACATCATCGTCAGATACTTTATATTTTTTCGTGATAACGTCTTGCGCCATCATTTCGTATAACATGTCTTTTCCGTAACGATCTTTCAACTGCTTTTCGAAGTCGCTCTTCGTAATGGCTGAGTCTGTTGCCGTAGCGACTGTAGCTGAGCTGTTTTTTTGTCCACAAGCAGCTAGCATTAATATACTTATTAGTGCAGTAATAATGAAAATGTGTTTCCCTCTCATGCCAACACCTCATCCGAATATGTTATCGCTATTGTAGAATATAGAAGTGAACATGAAGTGAATTTTCAATGTTTTTTCCTGTAAAATGTAAAAAAGTACATCAACAATATTGTTGATGTACGATGGAATCAAAGGTGATCGGTCTTTTTAGAATAGGCACGTTTACCTTGCTGAATATTTTTTTGTTCTTGCTCATTTTTTTGCGTACGCTTTGCATTATTATCGCGTGCTTTTTTGTCGTTATCACTCGTATGTGGCATATGTATCAACTCCATTTCTAAACGTTGTACGTTTATCATTTCCTTTTTCGTAAAGACTATGTATAGCGGTGCATTCATGAATAATAAAGGTGGATTAGAAATGGATTTGAAGTTGAATTATACCGAACTTATAAAGAAGTTAATCGTTGTAATCGTCGCAGGTTTGTTAAACGCGATTGGAATGAATTTATTTTTAACGCCAGCGAAAGTGTACGCGAGTGGCTTTGCTGGGTTGTCTCAATTATTATCACAAATATTAGGTGACTTTTTATCTATTCACATATCAACGGGGGTATTGTTTAGCTTGTTTAATATTCCAGTCGTTATTTTAGCATGGAAAAAGGTTGGAAAGGCCTTTACTTTCTTTAGTTTTCTTTGCGTTATATTTATGACTTTATTTTTAGAAATTATCCCAGTTAGAGCGGTTTCAAACGACATCATATTGAATGCGATTTTTGGCGGGATTATTTCAGCAATCGGGGTAGGTATGGCGTTGAAGTGGGGGGCTTCTACAGGTGGTTTAGATATTATCGCCATGATTTTATCTAAAATAAAAGACAAGCCTGTCGGTACATATTTTTTCTTCTTTAATGCACTAATTATTATCGCTGCTGGCTATGTGTATGGCTGGGAAAAAGCATTATATACTTTGGTGACTTTGTATGTCTCAACGCGAATTATCGATGCGATTCATACGCGGCATGTGAAGATTACAGCATTAATCGTTACGAAGAATGGGACGGATGTACGAAAGGCGATTCATTCACGCTTAGTGAGGGGGATTACAACTATCCCAGCAACAGGTGCTTATACAAATGAAAATAAGGAAATGTTAATGATCGTTATTACTCGTTATGAACTGTATGAATTAGAGAGGGTTATTAAACAAGTGGACCCAGGTGCATTTACAAATGTACTGCAAACGGTCGGGGTGTTTGGATTATTTAGAAAAGATTAAAGAGGACCAAAGCTGGTCCTCTTTTTTAATGCAAATTCGTAATGTTTTGCAACTGCTCCTGCATTTCACGTAGCTGAACTTTTTCAGCTGTTGAAGAGTTTGCATAAGCAGAGTGCAAAGCGTTTTTTGCTCTATATACGAGATCTTGTTGCTCAGCACCGCTTGAACAAGTTACGGCATTTGCAACAGCATCTCTAGCTTGTTGGAATAGTAAGTTCCCCATTTAAACCCCTCCAAAAGAAGAGTTACTTCTCGCTTTTTCTGCCTCAGCTAATGTACCTCTGTACGGGAATCTTGCATCATGCTTCATTACAGCATCGGCTCCTTGTTGGATAAAACGTTTTGATTTGTTCTTTTTACCCATTCGAAAAACCCCCTTTATTTAGCTGAAAACAATCGACGCGCTGACTTTTGCGTCTAATAATAGTATGAGCGTTTAGCGAGAAACTATAAGCAGGGAATTTTTAGATTACAACCCAAGAACCTCTTCTAAATATAGTGCAATACCATCTTCTTCATTCGTTAACGTTGTATGGTTTGCGAGTGATTTTAATTCAGGGATAGCATTCCCCATTGCGATGCCGTGACCAGCGAATTCAATCATTTCAAAGTCGTTATCTTCATCACCGAAAGCGATAATGCGCTCTTGTGGAATGTTGTAATGACTAGAAATTTTTTGTAATCCGACAGCTTTATTTAACCCGCTTTTTACAATTTCAATAATTGGCCAAGGTGCGCCCCATTTTCTATGGTCGATTACTTCAGCATGCATATCAGTTAAATGTTGACGAATTGCGCTAGAATGCTCATCATGTGCGTCAATTAATAAGCAAGTTGGATGATCGTTTAAAGTATTTAATAAGTCTCCTGTAAAAATCTTCGGAGAACCGAATTCGAAAATATGTTTTTTATCTTCATCAATTTCACGAACATACACATCGTCCATTACTTCAGCGTATATATTTTTTACACCAAAATCAAAGCAAGCTCGGACAATTTCTTGGGCTGTTGCTAGCTCAAGAGGAGAGTGATGTGTTCCCCATTTTGAATCAAGAGGATGATGTACGTAAGCGCCGTTAAAGTTTACGATTGGTGTATTCAGACCAAGTTCTTTATAGTAATCAAAACTAGCACGGAATGGACGCCCTGTTGAAATAACGACAATATGTCCTTGTTCCTTTGCTTTTGCAATTGTATGTTTCGTTCGAGTGGAAATTATTTTGTTGTCTGTTAATAAAGTACCGTCTAAGTCTAATGCGATTAAATGTTGTTTATTCATAATTTCACCTCTTATAATAATTTTTTTGTTTCTATCTGTATTTCCGTTTTTAATATGCAGAAATAAGAGGTTGAGCTGGGTGAGACCACCAAAGATGGAAACTTCACTATATATCCATCTTACGTCGCAAAGCGCTACGGTGTCTACTATTTCTCGTTGGAAATTAAGAAAAGTCAACGTCTTTTTAGAAAGTTCAAATAATGTTTCTTTCATTATGTACAAATTGTGAAAAGGGTTACATTGCTCATGTGAGGGAGCTTATAATGAACATGTAATCTTCTCGTATATGTTTGACTCTCCTTTGAAACTGGCCTATAGTAGGTTGGTTTCTTTTTTTTCTACAAATAGGAAAGAAATCCCTTCCTAAGCTTGTGTCATTCATGTATATGTACAAGAACGAAATGTAGTACTTGTTTCCTAAACATGACAGAAAAGCTTTCTTTGAAAATGGATATACTAATGAGGCAAAGACGTCATGGAAGGAGAATGGAAATGGGACAAAATCGCAGGTTTCGTTCTGGACAAAAAGCGCCAAATGATGGGATTTATGTAGAGATTGGTGAAACAGGAAGTATGGTAAAAGATCCGCAAATGGTGAAATTAACTGCCGGTGAAAAGTTTCCAGATAACACAAATCATAACCGTCAGTGGACATATAAAAGAAAACCGTAACAGAAGCCGCAATCATTATTGCGGCTTTTTTGTTATGGGGCATTGTAATTACATTTACCTTAACTTTTTAACTTGTATAATGAATGCACTCATTTTCTTTTTCCAATAATAAGTTTGGAAATACATAAGCAAAATTATTGTATAAAAAAGTCAGTTGGCGTATAATCAAATCAAAGGTCAAAGAAAGTCAAACATTTGGAGGACTGTAAAGATGGACTTAAATCAAATGACAACAAAAACACAAGAGGCGATTATGAGTGCCCAATCTTTAGCGGTATCTCATCATCATCAAGAAGTAGATACTGTTCATCTCTTGTTTACATTATTAGAAGAGCAAGATGGGTTAGCAGTGCGTATTTTTCAAAAAATGAATGTCGATATAGAAGCGTTAAAACAAGGAGTAGAAAGTTTAATTAAGAAAAAGCCTTCTGTAACAGGAAGCGGTGCAGAAGCAGGTAAATTATATATAACAGGTGCTCTGCAACAACTGCTTGTAAGAGCAGGAAAAGAAGCAGAGAAATTGCAAGATGACTACATTTCAGTTGAACATGTACTGCTTGCTTTTTCTGAAGAAAAAGGCGATATAAATCAATTACTTACAAGATTTCATATTACGAAAGATAACTTATTACAGTCTTTAATGACAGTTCGGGGGAATCAAAGAGTGACTAGTCAAAATCCAGAAGCAACTTATGAAGCGTTAGAAAAATATGGCCGTGATTTAGTGGCGGAAGTAAGAGCGGGGAAAATTGACCCTGTTATCGGCCGTGATAGTGAAATTCGCCGCGTAATTCGCATTCTTTCACGTAAAACGAAAAACAACCCGGTTTTAATTGGTGAGCCAGGTGTTGGTAAAACAGCAATCGTTGAAGGATTAGCGCAGCGTATTGTGAAAAAGGATGTACCAGAAGGGTTAAAAGATAGAACAATCTTTGCATTAGATATGAGTGCGCTTGTAGCTGGAGCAAAATTCCGTGGTGAGTTTGAAGAGCGCCTGCAAGCTGTATTAAATGAAATTAAAAAGAGTGAAGGCCGCATCTTATTATTTATTGATGAACTTCATACAATCGTCGGCGCTGGTAAAACAGAAGGTGCGATGGACGCAGGAAATATGTTAAAACCGATGCTTGCGCGTGGTGAACTGCATTGTATTGGGGCGACAACATTAGATGAATATCGTAAATATATTGAGAAAGATCCAGCGCTAGAAAGACGTTTCCAACAAGTATTAGCAGAAGAACCAACTGTTGAAGATACAATTTCCATTTTACGTGGTTTAAAAGAGCGTTTTGAAATTTATCATGGTGTAAATATTCATGACCGCGCGATTGTAGCAGCATCTGTTTTGTCAGATCGATATATTTCGGATCGTTTTTTACCAGATAAGGCAATTGATCTTGTTGACGAAGCGTGTGCAACGATTCGAACAGAAATTGATTCTATGCCAACAGAATTAGATGAAGTAACGCGCCGCATTATGCAGCTGGAAATTGAAGAAGCAGCTCTTGGAAAAGAGAAGGACTTTGGTAGCCAAGAACGTCTAAAAACGTTGCAACGTGAATTATCGGATTTAAAAGAAGTTGCAAGTGGTATGAGAGCGAAATGGGAGAAAGAAAAAGAAGATATTCACAAAGTTCGTAACTTACGTGAACATTTAGAGCGTCTGCGCCGTGAATTAGAAGAAGCAGAAGGTAATTACGATTTAAATAAAGCAGCGGAACTTCGACATGGGAAAATTCCTGCAATTGAAAAAGAGTTAAAAGAAGCAGAAGAAATGGGCGCACATAATAAACAGGAAAATCGTTTATTACGTGAGGAAGTAAGTGAAGAAGAGATTGCTGATATTGTTTCACGCTGGACGGGTATTCCGGTCGCAAAACTCGTAGAAGGCGAACGTGAGAAATTACTACGCTTAGAGCAAATTTTATCAGAGCGTGTCATCGGACAAGAGGAAGCGGTAAGCTTAGTGTCAGACGCAGTTCTTCGTGCACGCGCTGGTATTAAAGATCCGAATCGTCCGATTGGTTCCTTCATCTTCTTAGGACCGACAGGTGTTGGTAAAACAGAACTTGCAAAAACGTTAGCGCAGTCTTTATTCGATAGTGAAGAGCAAATGATTCGTATCGACATGTCTGAGTATATGGAGAAACACGCTGTGTCACGCTTAATTGGTGCGCCTCCTGGATATGTTGGATATGAAGAGGGCGGTCAATTAACAGAGGCGGTAAGACGTAAACCGTATTCCGTTATTTTATTAGACGAAATCGAAAAAGCACATCCAGAAGTATTCAACATTTTATTACAAATGTTAGATGATGGACGCATTACAGATTCGCAAGGACGTACAGTAGACTTTAAAAACACGGTTATTATTATGACTTCAAATATTGGATCTGCTCATTTGTTAGATGGATTAGAAGCAGATGGCGCCATTAAAGAGGAATCAAGAGAACTGGTAATGGGGCAGTTAAGAGGACATTTCCGACCAGAGTTCTTAAACCGTGTCGATGAAATTATTTTATTCAAACCTCTTACAACGAATGAAATTAAAGGTATTGTTGATAAAATTGTAAAAGAATTACAAGGTCGTTTAGCTGACCGTCATATTACAGTAGAATTAACAAATGCAGCGAAAGAATTTGTTGTAGAAGCTGGCTTTGATCCGATGTACGGAGCTCGTCCGTTAAAACGATATGTACAGCGTCAAGTTGAGACGAAATTAGCGAGAGAATTAATTGCAGGAACGATTACTGATAACAGTCACGTAGTGGTTGATGTAGAAAATAACGAATTATTCGTTCATGTAAAATAAAATAAAAAAGAGTTCGGATAAAATCCGGACTCTTTTTTTAGTGTTGTTCTACTGGCTCGTTTGGAATTGTAGCTGAAATTGCTAGTACTAATACCGCAAGAACAACTGAGAAAATAGACGCTTGGTTAAAATCGTATGTACCGCCAGTCATAGAGCCGATTACGTAGCTCATCATATGTACAAGCGCGAACGACCAAATTAATGCCCAAATGAAACGCATATTTTACACCTCTATTCGTTCAATCTGTCCTTATTGTAACACAATTGAAAAAAGAATATAGAAAAATATTTGTAGATTTTTCAACGCAAATTTGCATTCCGTTCATACATTATAGAAGAGTACTTTTATACGTTTAGAAAATAAGGCGGGGGAAAAATGAGTATTACAGAACGTTTTTTTTATTTAGAAAAAGAACCATGTGTCATTTATTTACCGGAGAAGCCAAATGGATTTTCTGTAATGCTTCTTGGTGATTACAATTACTTTATTGAGAATGGTACAAGTTTATGGACACAGCATGCAGGTAGATCCTATTTTTTACATGGCCTTATTGAGAAAGGCTACACGGTCTTTTCTTCTAATTTATACGGAAGACATTGGGGAAACGACCAATCTGTTCGTCTAGCAAAACGCTTATATGACGTTGTTTTGAGAAAAGAGACATTAAATGCGAAAATGCACATTATGGCAGATGGTATGGGTGCACTTGTAGCACTTGAAATGATGAACAAATACCCTGAATGTATACGCTCAGTCATTATGTTAAATCCGTGTTTAGATTTACCAGAATATGTGGAGTTTGAGAAAGAGCATAAGTTTTTTTACAAAAGATTAGTGAAGGAATTAAGTTTAGCGTATGACTCCAAAGAAGAGGAGTTAGAATCCAAAATAAATAAGAAAACATTTACGCTTCTTCCGTCTTGTGTACCTGTTAAAGTTTTCGTATCAACACAAGAAAAAAGAGGAAGAAAACAGTTGTTACGTAAATATGAGAAAATGAGGCAATTCAATCAATGCGATACTTCTGTCTTATTCCATCTGCAAGATGTGAAATATAAAATGGTTAGGCAAACGACTGATTTCTTTAAAAAATATGAAGAAGAATTGTGAAGCTCCCATATACATAAATGAGGAGCTAGTTGTTTCAAGGAGAAAGGGTTGGTGGTATGGAGCGCGTGCTAATTGTAGGTGCACTTACGTTTGTAGGTTATCACCTTGTGAATAAAATGATGGCAGAAGAAGTAGAAGTGTACGGTCTTGATTTTGATGAATTCGAGAATATGACAAAAATTAATGAAGAGAAGTTATTGTTAATTGGGCGAAATGCGTTATTTACGTATTACTCGATAAGAGATGAAGATGGATGGAAATCAGTAGAAGGAGAGAAGTTCGATACGGTTTACTTTTGCCTGTATGAGCCAAATCAACAAAGTGGCTTTCGGAATGAAAGGGTCATATTACAGTATTTAAAGCGGATTATAAGATTGTGTGCAGAACATAAAGTGAAGTTAAATCTAATTTCTTCTATTAAAGTAGGAAACGCAGATGAATCCGAAAATAAACGTTTATTTTCGAAAGTGGAAGAAGGGTTGAAAAAAGGAGAGGTACAGTATAGTGTATTTCGAGTTCCTACATTATATGGGCCATGGCAACCATCTTTTATGATGTATCATCAGCTCATTTTATCAGAACTGGATGAGAAAGAGTGCCATTATGCGAGTGAGGAAAACGGAAGTGATCTACTGTACGTGGAAGATGTATGTGAATACTTATGGGAAAATGGAATGAACGAGGAGCATCTCGGTATATACAATTTACTTAGTGGGAAAAAATCATTATGGAAAAAAGGTATGAACCTTTTACGTGCAGAGGATAAAGTGAACAAAGAGAATGAGGAAGAAAGAGATGATACTGTCGAGATTATTTCGATAAAAAGAAATACTCCGTTAGAATACGGTTTAAATAAACAATTGGCACATATGAAAAAATATAAAGAGTTATACGAAGGATAGCGAGCGTGTTACACTATGTATGTGAAAGTTTTAATGGAGAGGAAGAACATAATATGAATGAGAAAAGCATGCAATTTTTACAAATCGCAATGAAGCATTTACCAGAAGCAAAGGCCATTTTAGATGATAATGGAATTGCGCTTGATATGGAGAAAGCACAACCAGTATTAGAGTTATTAATGAAAGTTATGAACGAAGCATATGAGCTTGGGAAAGCAGATAAAGAATAAAACCTTCTTTTTTTGAGGGAATAGAGGCTCGAACCGTGAATAGAAGCGGTTTGGGCCTTTTTATATTTCAAAAGAAATAGGAAAGGTATGTTTCTGTTTCTTTTAATAAACAATAAAGTGAATAATGCCTAGCTTTATGTTTTAGCTGAAATATATTCTAGACAAAAATACATTTATGTTTTAAAATTAGTACCAAGTCATAATAATTGATATAAAACGGAGGGCTGCGATGTGAACGTGGGCATTTTAGGGATCGGAAGATATGTGCCAGAAAAAGTAGTCACAAATCACGATTTAGAGAAAATAATGGATACATCTGATGAATGGATTCGTACGAGAACGGGAATTGCAGAAAGACGCATTGCCGATGATACAATAGATACTTCATATATGGCCGTAGAGGCTGCTAAAAAAGCACTTGAAGATGCAGGGGTCAGCGGAGAAGATATCGATCTTATTTTAGTAGCGACAGTAACACCAGATCGCGCGTTTCCAGCAGTAGCTTGTGTCATTCAAGAAGCAATTGGAGCGAAACATGCGGCTGCAATGGATGTAGGTGCAGCATGTGCTGGTTTTATGTACGGAATGATTACAGCGCAGCAATTTATTCAAACGGGAACTTATAAAAATGTATTAGTAGTTGGTAGTGATAAACTTTCTAAAATTGTAGACTGGAATGATCGCAATACAGCAGTACTATTTGGAGACGGAGCCGGTGCTATCGTAATGGGGGCTGTTTCAGAAGGAAGAGGCGTTCTATCTTTTGAATTAGGAGCAGACGGAAGTGGCGGTAAGCATCTATATCAAGACGAGTATGTTATGATGAATGGCAGAGAAGTCTTTAAATTTGCCGTTCGTCAACTTGGTGAATCTTGTCTTCGCGTGCTGGATAAGGCTGGTCTTACGAAAGAGGATGTGGATTTCTTAGTACCGCATCAAGCGAATATTCGTATTATGGAATCTGCAAGAGAGAGATTAAATTTACCACAAGAAAAAATGAGTATGACAATTGAAAAGTTTGGTAATACATCAGCTTCTTCAATTCCAATTGCAATGGTAGAGGAATTGCAAAACGGACGTATTCAAGATGGTGATTTAATTATACTTGTTGGTTTTGGCGGCGGATTAACATGGGGAGCAGTCGCTCTTCGTTGGGGTAAATAAGGACTGAGAGAAAAAAAGGAGTGTATTTTGTATGGAAAAAAAGAGGGTCGTAATTACAGGACTAGGAGCTGTTACACCGGTCGGTACAGATGTTGAAACAGCGTGGGAAAACATTAAAAAGGGTGTATCTGGAATCGGACGACTTACAAGAATTGATCCGGAACTATTTCCAGCAAAAGTAGCAGCAGAAATTAACGACTTTGAAGTCGAGAAATATATTGATAAAAAAGAAGCGCGCCGTATGGATCGCTTTACACAATATGCAGTAGCAGCAGCGAAAATGGCAGTTGCAGATGCAAAGCTTGAAATTACAGAAGAAAACGGACCTCGAATTGGTGTATGGATTGGTTCTGGTATTGGCGGTATGGAAACATACGAAGAACAATTTAAGATTTTTACTGAGAAAGGCCCGCGCCGCGTGAGTCCATTCTTCGTACCAATGATGATCCCAGATATGGCAGCAGGTCAAGTATCGATCGCAACAGGAGCAAAAGGAATTAACACTTGTTCAGTAACAGCTTGTGCATCTGGTGCAAACTCAATTGGTGATGCATTTAAAGCGATTCAGCGCGGTGATGCTGATGCAATGATTACAGGCGGAGCAGAGGCGCCGTTAACAAGCATGGCATTCGCAGGATTTAGCTCAGCGAAAGCATTAACATTCAATGAAGATCCAGCAACAGCTTGCCGTCCATTCGATAAAAACCGTAGTGGTTTCGTAATGGGTGAAGGTTCAGGTATTTTAATTCTTGAAGAATTAGAGCACGCATTAGCTCGTGGTGCTCACATTTACGCGGAAATCGCTGGTTACGGTGCAACTGGTGATGCGTTCCATATTACAATGCCAGCTCCTGGCGGTGAAGGTGGCGTGCGTGCAATGCGTCAAGCTTTAGCAGATGCAGGTCTACAGCCAGAAGATATTGATTACATTAATGCGCATGGTACAAGTACGGATGCGAATGAAAAGTATGAAACGATGGCAATTAAAGAAACGTTCGGTGAGCACGCGTATAAAGTAGCAATTAGCTCAACGAAATCAATGACAGGTCACTTATTAGGAGCAGCTGGTGCTGTTGAAGCGATCTTCTCTATTAAATCAATTACAGACGGAGTAATTCCTCCAACAATTAACTATGAAACACCAGATCCAGAATGTGACTTAGATTACGTACCGAATAATGCGAGACATCAAGAAGTAAACGCGGTTTTAAGTAATTCACTAGGATTCGGTGGTCATAACGCAGTATTAGTATTTAAATCGTATAAATAATAGATGAAATAAGGAGTTTTTTCGTAGTATATTGCGAAAAAACTCCTTATTTATTTTTACGCCTTTTCCTCCTTTTGCATATAAATAAGAAAAAGGAGGGATAAAGATGGGGATTGTTGAAACTGCCGAGTGGTTACATCTATATTATGGACGGCCAGAAAAGTTGTGTGAGAAGTTTACGAAGTATATCCCGTTGCCAAAAGAAAGATTGTACCGCTTTTTAATTTCTAAAGGTATGTATCGCCCGGTTATGCGAGGAGAACAAGAGATTAAAGAGTTAGAGAAAAAGGAAATCTGGAAAGAGTTACGTATGGAGTATGAGAAACTGAAAAATTGGTTGAAAGGTCCGGATGTCCCTGTCTTTATTTTATTATCAGATTCCTATAATCGAACTGTACAAGAAGAGTATAACGGCAGGGCTGGATTATCTATGCGTCACGTTATTTTCTTATTCGTATGCGGACGGAATTCGGTAGAAGAATTAAAAGTGTTATTGGCGCATGAATATCATCACATATGCAGGTTACATCAAATTGAGACGAAAGAAACAGAATATACATTACTTGATACGATGATTATGGAAGGGCTAGCTGAGCAAGCAGTAACGGAAAGATATTCAGAAAAAAACAATGCACCGTGGACGACGTATCTTTCAAAAGAAGAGGCTATTTATTATTGGGAAAACGTTGTACACGAAAGAATAAGTATAAAACGAGGAACAAGGGAGCATGACATCTTATTAAATGGATTTCATTCTTATCCGAAGATGCTTGGCTATGCACTTGGATTTCATATTGTCAAAGATTGTGTAACTTCCGCATCTATAGATACACTTTCTCTATTATCTATAGATGCGAAAGAAATATTGAATAAAGCAAATACATTTCATATATAAAAAAACAGGAATTCTATTTCCTGTTTTTTTACTATTAATAGAAGAAAAAATAATAATTAGAATATATTTCCTAAGGTGGAATAAAGTTAAGCAAAATTGAACATAATGATTGATACAAACAGTAGTGAAGTGAGGGGTAGTGAATGTTATATCTACATGATGTATGGGTAAATTGGTTTGAAGGTGAAGAGAATGGGTATAACGTTTGTCATTTTTACGAATGGCGAAAAGATGATACGATTGAGCTATTAGATCAAGTGCCATTATTAAAAGTAGATTCCACATTATATCATTACATCGAAGACGAATTGTTAGAGCTTCCGCAAAAATTGTTGGAAGACGTACATCATAAGGCTTATATTCGTAAAAATCATGAACGTTTGCAGCAAGAGTATTGCTTTGTAGTTACAGATGGAAAAGGAATTATTGCGATTGACACAATTGGTTACAATGTGCCAATTCGAAAGAGTAGACTTATACCGCGCCAAGAGCAGATGGTATATGAGATGGTAGAAAACGTACAAGCAGAAAAGTATGAGTTCCAAGTAGAAGAAATGGAAAAAGAACATCATATTTTATCACCATCACCTTTCATTATGAATGGCTTAACTCGTAAAGAACGACAGCTTAAACAATTATTATTTATGGCGTTAGATCAATTACATACAACGAAAAATACAGCAGAAATTCGCTATTGGTTCACAGAGTGGGATCCATCAGCATACGGAATGGTTCAACATATGGAATTTGAAGATATTTGGGCTAAACTGTATGATGAAGCGAAAACAGGCTGGTCTGAGAAGCACGAGCAATTATGTGAGCGTCTCGTAAAAGGACAGCCATTCTTTGAAAAGTTATGGGAAATGGAAAACGAGCAGAAGGTAAATTAAAAAACCGCCAATTGGCGGTTTTTTTATTTGTTGTAACTTGGCTTCAGCGAGCATTCTAAGAAATCCAGCTCCGGTAGCAAGTCCTTCGCGTCTAAGAACCTTCCCCACGAGAAGGTAAAAAGCACCTTCTGTGGGAAAGAACCTTAGCCAGTCAGGGCTGAACGAGCTGCCTCCGCTTTATATAGTAATCCAGCTCCGGCAGCAAGAATGTTCGGTGGCTTCGCGCCTTCCTGCGAGGCAAAAAGCGCCTCTACGTCAGGAGCTCCATCCCCCTCACATTCTGAACGAGCCGCCTCCGCTTTATATAAGTTACCTACGTTTTCTACTTAATCCCATTGCGTTTTCTACTTTGCGTAGTTGTTTGAATGCAACGCGGTTTGCTTTTTCTGCACCTTTGTCTAGAATTTCGTCTAGTTCTGGTGAGCTGATTAGTTCGTTATATTTGTCTTGGATTGGACGAATTGCATCTACGACTACTTGTGCTAGGTCGCCTTTGAAGTCTCCGTAGCCTTTTCCTTCGTACATTGCTTCGATTTCTTCTACTGTTTTTCCAGAGAATGAAGAGTAGATTGTTAATAAGTTAGAGATTCCAGGTTTGTTTTCTTTATCAAATTTCACAATACCTTCAGAGTCTGTTACAGCACTCTTAATTTTCTTTTCAATTGTTTTCGGTTCATCAAGCATACTGATCATTGATTTTGGATTCGGATCAGATTTACTCATTTTCTTCGTAGGTTCTGTTAATGACATAACGCGAGCTCCTACTTTTGGAATACGAATTTCAGGAACAGTGAACACTTCACGGAAGCGTTTGTTGAAACGCTCTGCTAGGTCACGTGTTAATTCCATATGTTGTTTTTGATCATCACCAACAGGTACGATTTCAGTGTTGTAAAGTAAAATATCAGCAGCCATTAATGGTGGGTACGTTAGTAATCCAGCTGGAACTGAGTCTCTACCTGATGCTTTATCTTTATATTGCGTCATACGCTCTAATTCTCCAACGTAAGCAACTGATTGCATAATCCATCCTAGTTGAGCGTGTGCGGGTACTTCTGACTGTACAAATAAAGTAGCTTTTTCAGGATCAATGCCGCATGCTACATAAAGTGCAGCAAGACTGCGGATGTTTTTACGAAGTTGTACGGGATCTTGAGGTACTGTAATCGCATGTTGGTTTACAATACAGAAATAACAGTCGTGTTCATTTTGAAGCTCTGTAAATTGCTTCATAGCTCCTAAATAGTTTCCAAGTGTAATCGTTCCACTCGGCTGAATACCAGAAAAGATAACTGACATAAGTAATTCCTCCTAAATTTGAATGTGTGATAGGGAAGAGAAGGCAAACAAAAAAGCCCATTCATCCCAAAAAACTATAGGGACGAATGGACCGCGGTACCACCCTAATTATTTCACTACTGTGAAATCTCTCTAATCCATAATAACGTTTGGATATAACGCCAAAGCCTACTACTTTCGGTTCGGTTTGGTGCTCAAAAGCCCATTCCACACTGCGCAATTACTTGTTCACACCAGCCACAAGCTCTCTGAAATTGCCTCAATATGTACTCTTCTTTATCATCGCATACATATAAATTTATTTATTGTTACCTGAGCTCTTTTAATATGAAAGAACTAAAGTTTTATAACAAAATGTTTTGCTGATTATTATATCATATGGGATAGTGTTTGCAAACTACATCAAAATAGTAAAGCTAATGAGGGTCGAGAACAACCCAAGAACGATACCTGTAATACAAATTGGATACGTCCATTTGAATGAATATGTTTTATAAATACGTTCTTTCTTATCGGCAGGTTCCTCTACTTCTTCAATTAAAGACTCAATTTTTTTGTTCGTACCAAATACTCTTTGGAATGCGTAAATTGTTACATTGAAAAATCCATTTTGAAATATGAATAAAAAACCGCCGACAAGAATAAAAAGTAGTGCGGCATAAAACGATATATTGACAAAATTCAACAAAAATTGCGATGAAATGAGGATTGCGCCAATACTAGAAGCGATTATCGCTATGAAAATTAGTATACAAGTATGAAAAAAAACTTTATTCAAAATGTTCCCCTCCGTCAAAATATTACTAGAATTATTATACTATAAAAGCTATAATATGTACTAGAATTAATTTTTTGAAAATTATACGCAATTAAAGGTCTGATTTCAAGATGATGGTAGCAATGTTAACGTATCCCTTTACAAAAAAATAAAAAAATAAACATTTTATTAAAAATTTTAACAAAAAAACAAAAAACTATATTCACAATTGTTATATTATATGTATAATGAAAATTGTAGAAACTTGGAGATTATTCTTTCAATTCTACTTTTTTACAAGTGAGGGTACAGGAAGTGCAATTAGGGGAGGCAACACAACATGAAGAAAAAGATACCGTTATTACTTGCATCGACGTTGACGGTCAGTATGTTAGGAGCTTGTAGTTACCAAAAAGAGGATAATAAAGCAGGCGCAAAAGAAAAATCCTCAAACAAGCAAGTGTTAAATCTAACCGAGACAGCTGAAATTCCAACTATGGATACGACGTTATCAACAGATGCAGCATCTTCTAACATCATGAATAACACAATGGAGGGATTATATCGTCTGGGGAAAGACGATAAACTTGTTCCAGGTGTCGCTAAATCTTATGAGAAATCAGAAGATGGCAAAAAGTATGTGTTCAAGTTACGTGAAGATGCGAAATGGTCTAATGGTGAACCTGTAACAGCGAAAGACTTCGTTTATTCTTGGCGAAGAGCTGTAGATTCAAACACAGGTGCCAAGTTTGCTTACATACTATTTGATGTTAAAAATGCGGAGAAAGTTAACAAAAAAGAATTGCCAGTTGAAGAGCTTGGTGTAAAGGCAATTGATGATCATACACTTGAAGTGGAATTAGATAACCCTGTTCCTTATTTTGTAAGTTTAACAGTCTATCCAACATTGTATCCTTTGAATGAGAAGTTTGTAACAGAACAAGGAGCAAAATTTGGATTAGAATCCAATACGACACTTTATAATGGTCCATTCGTATTAAATGAATGGAAGCATGAACAAAGTTTCCAACTTAAGAAGAATCCAACGTATTGGGAAAATAAAGAAGTAAAACTTGAGGAAATAAACTTCAATATTGTTAAGGATCGTTCAACTGCTATAAATTTATATGAAACGAAAGCAATTGATCGTGTAGTCTTAACATCAGAGTTTGTAGACAAATACAAATCAGATGCTGACTTTAAAACGATTAAGAGACCATCTACACAATTTATTCGCTTAAATGAAAAGAATAAATTTTTAGCAAATAAAAATATCCGAAAAGCAATTGCAATGTCCTTTGAACGTGAAAATATCGGGAAAGTTATCTTAAACGATGGTTCAGAGGGGATATATGGTTTTGTTCCGAAAGGCTTAGCAAAAGGTCCGAATGGAAAAGACTTCCGTGAAGAGAACGGAAAGCTTATAAAAGAGGATATTAAAGAAGCTCAAAAATATTGGGAAGCTGGTAAAAAAGAACTTGGTGTAGACAAAGTAGAGTTAGAGCTATTAAACTTTGATACTGATGATGCTAAAAAAATCGGAGAGTATTTAAAAGGCCAATTTGAAAAGAACTTACCAGGTTTAACAGTTTCCACAAAAATGCAGCCATTTGCACAAAAATTAAAACTGGAAGCAAGTGGAGATTATGCAATGTCATATGCGGGATGGAGTCCAGATTATATGGATCCAATGTCATTCCTTGAAATGTATACGACAGGTAATGCGCAAAACAAAGTAAATTATGCAAACCCAGCGTATGATGACCTAATTAAAAAAGCGAAAACAGAAGTTGATGTACAAGCTCGTTGGGATGCATTATTACAAGCGGAAAAACAACTGCTTGAAGATGCAGCGATTGCTCCAGTATATCAACCAGGAAAAGCTTATTTACAACGTGGCTCAATAACTGGCCTATTAGAACATAAATATGGCGGAGAATTTAGCTATAAGTGGGTTGAACTCAAAAACTAAAAATGGTTTCCATCATGAATAAGGGTATATGCCTATGATGGGCATATGCTCTTATTTTAAAAAAATAAAAGTAAGAATATTTTAAACTATCTTATTGCTTTTGAGAAAAACGGGGAGGTGCTTGACTATGGGACGTTATGTATTAAAACGTTTCGTGTACATGGCTTTGACATTATTTTTAATTACTACACTGACTTTCTTTTTGATGAAATTACTTCCGGGTTCTCCGCTTAAAAACCAGGAGAAACTATCACCGGCACAAAAAGAAATCATTCTTGAAAAATATGGTTTGAATGATCCAGTACCAGTTCAATATGCACGTTACTTAGGTAACTTAGCAAAAGGTGATTTAGGGGTATCATTCCAATATGATAACCGTCCAGTAACAGATATGATCGTGGATCGCATTGGACCATCCGCACAACTTGGTTTACAAGCGATTATATTAGGAACATTTATCGGTTTACTTTTAGGAATCGTTGCGGCACTTCGTAACAATACGTGGGTCGATTATGGGGCGACAATTATTTCCGTACTCGGGATGTCGGTACCATCGTTCGTATTCGCCGCATTACTACAATATTTCGTAGGGGTAAAACTTGGTTGGTTCCCAGTAGCCTTCTGGAAAGGGCC
This sequence comes from Bacillus mobilis, assembly GCF_001884045.1. Lineage (GTDB taxonomy): Bacteria > Bacillota > Bacilli > Bacillales > Bacillaceae_G > Bacillus_A > Bacillus_A mobilis. Next base: position 48,964 of record NZ_MACF01000068.1, read on the forward strand.
AGAGTTTACAGTGATGCCTACGATCGCTTTATCGATGGCAGTTATAGCAACAATCGCACGTTTCTCTCGTGCAGAGTTAATTGAAGTTATGCAAGCTGACTACATTTTAACAGCGAAAGCAAAAGGGATTAGTCAAGGCGTTATCATTGTAAAACACGCACTTCGTAACGCGCTAATTCCAGTTGTAACAATTTTAGGACCAATGGTTGCGGCATTAATTACAGGAACACTCGTTATCGAGCAAATTTATGCAGTACCAGGACTAGGGGAACAGTTCGTTAAATCTATTACAGTGAATGACTATACAGTTATTATGGGAACTACAATTTTCTATAGTGCGATTTTCATCTTAGTTATTTTCATTGTTGATATTTTATACGGAATTATTGATCCTCGAATTCGTTTAGCGGGAGGGAAAAAATGATGAAAGATGTACAAAAATTATCTCCAGATTTATTTCAACAAGCCAATCAAAATAATGTGGATAATGAAGTCATTGCCCGTCCAAGCTTAACGTTTTGGCAAGATGTAAGAAGACGTTTGTTCCAACATAAAGGAGCAATGTTAGGTTTCGTTTTATTAGCGCTTATTGTATTACTAGCAATTTTTGGGCCGATGGTAAGTAAACACTCGTATAAAGAGCAAGACTTAGGTCGTGCGAAATTACCACCGAAAATTCCTGTTATTGAAAATGTTCATTGGCTACCATTTGACGGTACAGATCAATATGGTGTTGACCAATATGAAAAACGTGATATTAAAGAGTATTTCTGGTTTGGTACAGATGATCTTGGACGCGATTTATGGACAAGAACATGGGAAGGTACGCGCGTATCGTTATATATCGCTCTTTTAGCAGCGGCGATTGACTTAGTAATTGGGGTTGCATACGGAGGTATTTCAGCGTTCTATGGCGGTAGAGTAGATAATATTATGCAACGTGTTATGGAGATTATTAACGGTATTCCATACTTAATCATCGTTATTTTAATGGTAATCATTATGGGATCTGGTATATGGTCAATTACACTTGCAATGGCGATTACAGGCTGGATAGGGATGTCGCGGATTGTTCGTGGACAAATCTTAAAGTTAAAAAATCAAGAATATGTATTAGCATCTCGTACATTAGGTGCAACAAATACACAATTAATTGTGAAACATTTAATTCCAAACGTAATGGGACCTATCATCGTAATGACAATGTTTACAATTCCATCAGCGGTGTTTGGTGAAGCGTTCTTAAGTTTCATCGGTTTAGGAATTCAGCCACCATTTGCGTCACTTGGTTCTCTTGTAAATGATGGTTATAAATCAATTCAAACGTATCCACATATGATGTTCATCCCAGCGGTTGTCATCAGTATGTTAATCTTAGCATTCAACTTAATGGCAGACGGATTACGCGACGCGTTAGATCCAAAAATGCGTAAGTAAAAGAGGGGAGAAGTAAAAATGAAAACATTGCTAGAGGTAAAAGATTTGCAAGTCTCCTTTGATACACATGCAGGTGAAGTACAAGCTGTACGCGGTGTTACTTTTGATTTGAAAAAAGGAGAAACATTAGCGATTGTAGGAGAATCTGGTTCTGGTAAATCAGTTACTTCTAAAGCGTTAATGGGATTAATTCCGAATCCTCCAGGACGTATTAAAAACGGTGAAATCGTATTTGAAGGTCGTGACTTAACGAAATTAACAGAAAAAGAAATGCAGCAAGTTCGTGGTAAAGATATCGCAATGATTTTCCAAGATCCTATGACATCATTAAATCCAACGATGACAATTGGGAATCAAATTATGGAAGGCCTTATTAAACACCAAGGGATGAGTAAAGCAGATGCACGTAAAGTTGCATTAGAATTAATCGACCTTGTAGGTATTCCAAATCCAGAAGCACGTTTAAAACAATATCCTCACCAATTCTCAGGTGGTATGAGACAGCGTGTAGTTATTGCGATGGCGTTAGCTTGTAACCCCAAATTATTAATTGCCGATGAGCCGACAACAGCGCTAGACGTTACAATTCAGGCGCAAATTTTAGAACTTATGAAGGACATTCAGCAAAAAACAGAAGCAGCAATCATTTTCATTACGCATGATTTAGGTGTAGTGGCAAACGTTGCGGACCGCGTAGCAGTTATGTACGCTGGTAAAGTTGTTGAAATCGGAACTGTAGACGAAATTTTCTACAATCCAAAACATCCATATACTTGGGGCTTAATCGCATCTATGCCAAGTTTAGATGGTTCAGAAGAAGAGTTATATGCAATCCCTGGAACGCCTCCAGATTTATTAAAGCCGCCAAAGGGAGATGCTTTTGCACCACGTAACCCACAGGCATTGAAAATTGATTTTGAAATGGACCCACCTTTATTTAAAGTAAGTGATACACACTATGCGGCAACTTGGTTACTTCACGAGCAAGCTCCAGAAGTAAGACCGCCGGCAGTTGTTGAAAAACGCATTCTTCAAATGAAAGCAGGTGAACAACATGACTAAACAACGTGAGAAATTAATTGAAGTAAAAAATGTAAAGCAGCACTTCGACGTGAGTGGTGGTGTTGTCAAAGCGGTTAATGATATTTCATTTGATATTTACCGCGGAGAGACATTTGGTCTTGTAGGAGAATCAGGTTGTGGTAAATCTACAACTGGAAGAACGATTATTCGTTTATATGATGCAACTGCTGGTGAAGTATTGTTCGATGGTGAAAATGTACATGGTAAAAAATCACGCGCACAACTGAAGAAGTTCAACCGTAAAATGCAAATGATTTTCCAAGATCCATATGCATCATTAAACCCTCGTATGACAGTAGGGGATATTATTGCAGAAGGTATTGATATTCACGGACTAGCAAAAGGCAAAAAAGAGCGTATGGACCGTGTTCATGAATTATTAATCACAGTTGGTTTAAATAAAGAGCACGCAAACCGTTTCCCTCATGAATTCTCGGGTGGACAACGTCAACGTATCGGTATAGCACGCGCACTTGCTGTAGAACCTGAATTTATCATTGCCGATGAGCCAATCTCAGCACTTGACGTTTCAATCCAGGCGCAAGTTGTAAACTTACTGAAAAAGTTACAAAAAGAAAAAGGTTTAACATACTTATTCATTGCCCATGATTTATCAATGGTAAAATACATTAGTGACCGAATCGGCGTAATGTACCGTGGTCAAATCGTTGAGCTAACAACAAGTGAAGAGTTATATGCGAATCCAATTCATCCATATACGAAATCACTATTATCAGCAATTCCGCTTCCAGATCCAGATTATGAGCGCAATCGTAAACGTATCGTATACGATCCATCTCAGCATGATTATGCTAGTGAAGCACCAACAATGCGTGAAATTCGCCCAGGACATTTCGTATTATGTTCTGAAGCAGAGTATAAGAAATATAAAGAGATTTATCAATAAGAAAAAAGAGCCATTCTTCCGCTACAGAAGGATGGCTCTTTTTCTATTCTATAAACAGTTGTATTGTTAACATTTGTCGGTAAGTGAATATAAATGTTATTTTCCAATGAATGCATTTTAATTAAACGAGTATTACTGTGCCTGAACAGAAATACTCTCCTCTTGTTCTTCTGGTTTAACGAGTGCATAACGTTCCCACGCTCTACTTTTCCAGCGGAAGAACATAATGATGGCACGTGTCCATTCATCAATAGCAATCGCTAACCAAATACCAACGAGCCCCATATCTAAATGGAAGGCGAAAAAGTAACCGAGTGGTAAACTCATTAACACCATAGAGAATGCTCCGATTAAAACGGGGTACTTTGCATCGCCAGCCGCGCGAAGTGAATTGATAATGACGATGTTCATCGTACGTCCCGTTTCAAGTAGTACGCTTAGTAAAAGAACTGACGCACCTAACGCAATAATGTGCGGATTATCTGTAAATAGTCCCATTAATTGTGTACGGAATGTAATAACGAGAGCGACCATACATAAAGTGACTCCAATTGCCCACTTTACACTTTTCCATACGCGTTCATACGCTTCGTCTTTTTCACCACCGCCAACGAGGCGTCCGATAATAATGGCTGTTCCCATACCGATCGCAATCGCGAATAAATAAGTGAACATAGAAATATTCGTAGCGTATTGTCTAGCCGCTAATGATTCCGTTCCTAAGTATGTTGCATAGTATAAGAAGACAATTTGGCAAGCTTGATACATAACCTGCTCAAATGCAGATGGAATCCCGATTTTTAAAATTTTTCCGATGTATTCCTTTGATAAGGTGAAGTAATATTGTAATTTCACACGGTATTCCATAACGCGGTACAGTAACCAGAAGAAAACGATAAGTGCGATTAATCTGCTGACAGCAGAAGAAATGGCAGCCCCTTGTACACCGAGCTCAGGGAAACCAAATTTCCCAAAAATGAGTACGTAGTTTCCAGCGATATGAATAATATTCATTCCAAGTGAAATAAACATCGCTTGCTTTGTGAAGCCATGTACGCGGATAATTGCGGCTAATGAATTAATAATAGCTTGAAGGAAAATAGCGCCTCCGACGATGGATAAATAGCCTTGCGCATACATGAGTACATCGCCTTGTAAGTTCATTGCCATCATCATATGTTTTGAAAATAAAAGAAAACCAGCGCTTATAATGAGTCCGACCACTAAATTTAATGTGACGGCTAAAGCTGATATTTTTGATGCTTCCATAAAACGTTTGGAACCGAGGTATTGAGATACGACGATAGCTGCGCCGTTCCCGATGACTTCAAGTACCAAAATAGCGATATGGAGGTATTGATTCGCTGCACCAACCCCAGATACAGCATCGTCTGATAATGCACTTAACATGAAAGTATCAGCGATCCCCATTAACATAAATAGAAAAACTTCTAGAAAAATAGGCCATGTTAATAAGAATAAACTTAATTTCTCTGTCGGTCCGTTTTTTGCCTGAATTGCTGTCATGTCCGTCCCCTCTTTACCGATATCTATTTTTAGCAAAGTGTATCGTAACATACTTTCTTATCCTTTGCACTCATTTTAACCTACATATCTTTATTATGAAGGGAGCGCTATTTTATGATAAAAAGAGAAGGATAATTATGCACAAAGTATTATAAAATATAAAATTTATTTTTCTCTGATAATTTAGAAAAATATAAAAATGGTTATTTTCAACACTTTAGTAAGGATAATCAGCAATATGAAACGTTTACAAAGGTTTATTTTTTAACAGAAAATTTTAATAAAATAGAAATATAAATATACAAAAAATATATTTGTGTGTATAATATGAATTGTTAGAACATATATATATTTCTATTTGTTTGAAAATGAAAGGGCTAACATTTTTGTGGAGGGTGGAAGTATGAAAAAAAAGATACCAGTTTTTGTAGCGTCAACAGTAGCGATGAGCATGATGTTAGGGGCATGTAGCTACCAAAAAGATGAACCGCAAGCGAACGCAAAAGGGGATAGCGGGAAAAGCGGTGCGAAGCAAGTTATTAACTTAATTGAAACACAAGAAATTCCAACGATGGATCCAGCGTTATCAGCTGATGCAGTTTCTTCAAGAGTAATGACTAATACGATGGAAGGCTTATACAGTTTAGGGAAAGATGATAAGCTAGTTCCTGGTGTAGCGAAGGAATTCCAAAAGTCAGAAGACGGTAAAAAATATACATTTAAATTACGTGAAGACGCAAAATGGTCAAATGGTGAGCCTGTGACGGCGAAGGATTTCGTATACGCATGGCAAAGAGCGATTAACCCAGATACAGCTGCGAAATCAGCGTACATTATGTATGATATAAAAAATGCAGAGAAAATTAATAAAAAAGAGATGAGTCCAGATCAATTAGGCGTGAAAGCGATTGATGATCATACATTAGAAGTGGAATTAGACAATTCAATTCCATACCTTGTAGATTTAATGGTATATCCAATCTTCTATCCTGTGAATGAAAAGTTTGTGAAAGAGCAAGGTACGAAGTTTGGTTTGGAAGCGAATACAACACTTTATAATGGACCATTTACATTAAGTGATTGGCAACATGAACGTAGCTTTAAAATGACAAAGAGCGCGTCATATTGGGACAATAAAGAAGTGAAGATTGAGGAAGTAAACTTTAATATTGTAAAAGATACGTCTACGCCAATTAATTTATATGAAACAAACGCAGTCGATCGAGCGACGTTATTAGCAGAGTTCATCGATAAATATAAAGGAAAACCGGATTTCCAAACAGTAGAAGATACATCTGTATTCTTCCTTCGTTTAAATCAAAAAGACCCAGCTTTAGCAAATAAAAATATTCGTAAAGCAATTTCACTTGCTTTTGAACGTAAGCCGTTCGTTGATACATTATTAAATAACGGTTCTAAGCCAGCAACAGGATTAATTCCTGATAACTTCATTAAAGGGCCAGATAAGAAAGACTTCCGTGCTGTAAATGGAGATATTGTAAAACCAAACGTGAAAGAAGCGAAGAAGTATTGGGAAGCTGGTAAAAAAGAACTTGGTAAAAATGAAATCGAATTAGAGTTATTAAATGAAGATGTTGAATTATCGAAGAAAACAGGTGAATATTTAAAAGGTGAGTTAGAAAAGAATTTACCAGGTTTAACAGTGAAAATTAAACAACAACCATTCGCGCAAAAACTAAAACTAGAAGATGCGGGCGATTATGTGATGTCATTCTCTGGATGGAGTGCAGACTTCCCAGATCCAGTTACATACCTTGATATGTTTGTGACGGACGGATCGCAAAATAAAATGAAATACTCTAATCCGAAATATGATGAAATTATCATGAAAGCGAAGAAAGATGGAAGCGATGTAAATGCCCGTTGGAAAAACTTACTAGAAGCAGAGAAAATGTTACTTGATGACGCTGCGATTGTTCCAGTATATCAACGTGGTAGAGCATATATACAAAGAGAATCAATTAAAAATATGTACAACCATAAATATGGCGGCGATTTAAGCTTTAAATGGGCGTCAGTAGAGAAATAAGAAAAAAGCAGGTGATTGCCTGCTTTTTTTAATACGTACGTTTCTTATAAATACCTTTCCCGCCAACTTGATTCCAGCCGGATTGCACATCCAAACTTTTATTAACAAACTTCATCTTTTCTTTTCCGCCAAAGAGTTTTTCACCAATGTTATTTGTAATGACACCAATCAATGCTGTTATTCCGATGATGAGGGCAGCAACCGTGACAAAATCAATAAAAAAAGCAATCATTTGCAAATTCCCCCTTTGCCTGTCTGTATGTTTATTGTATGAGATAAAAGACAAAAAAGAAAGAAATGTCAGAAAAATAATGGATTTATTTTAGAAATCGTATAGACACGAATGAGAATGTTTGTTAAAATAAGAACAAACGTTCCTTTTCATTCTCACTTGTATAGTCTTACATTTCTTAATTGATTTATCAAGAAAAGGTAAGAAAACGTTCTCTTTTTCATAGGAAAGATTCTGGAACAATAACTATATATCATATGAATAATCTATGAAAAGCAAGCGTTAAGAGGGTTGGAGGTATTGTTAAAGTACAGATAAAGCGAGTGTGATCATGTTACATAGCAGTGGAATGCACGGAAGAGTTTTCTCAATTAGAAGGAAATTTACTGTATATTTCTTGCAAAATCTATTGTATAATGATTATAGAAGTTACTTATTAAAAGTAATTGTTGTTTGCTAAAAGTTGTTGCTTACATGAAATGCGATTTTTGCACTTTGTTTTAAGACAAGGTATCGCAAAAAATTGCTGAATTTAGAAATTTAAACTGTAATTAGTACAGAATTTGTACTCTTTAAGGAGAGTGAGCTTTGTATGGTAACATTATATAGTTCTCCAAGCTGTACGTCTTGTAGAAAGGCGAAATTATGGCTAGAGGAAAATCATATTCCTTATACAGAACGTAATATTTTCTCAGATCCATTAACGATTGAGGAAATTAAAGAGATTTTACGTATGACAGAAAGCGGAACGGATGAAATTATTTCTACTCGTTCGAAAGTTTTCCAAGAATTAAATGTAAACTTAGAGTCTTTACCACTTCAAGATTTATATAAGATGATTCGTGACTATCCAGGGATTTTACGTCGTCCAATTATGATTGACGAGAAACGCCTTCAAGTAGGTTACAATGAAGACGAAATCCGCCGTTTCTTACCACGTACTGTAAGAACGTTCCAATTACGTGAAGCACAGCGTCTTGTAAATTAATTATAATAATATGAAAACCTTCTACTTATTATATAGTAGAAGGTTTTTTTTAATGTTTCACATTCCGTAATCGAACTTGTTGCACGATAATACCGATGCATAAAATGGTGAAAATAAATAAGTAAGGAATGCTTGCAGTGAAACTTGGGTTGTTATGAAAAAAGGTTGCAAGTCGGTCTTCATGTGTGACCATTTTTCCTGCTGTATAGGCGAGAATCGCTGCCCCGCAATAAATGAGGAATGGAAAGCGTTCCATAAGTATTAAAATGAGTTTGCTGCCCCAAATAATAATCGGGATAGAGATGAGTAAGCCGATTATTACGAGTAATAATCTTCCGTGAGCTGCCCCTGCAATGGCAATAACGTTGTCAAATCCCATAACAAGGTCCGCGAATACGATTGTACGCACAGCTTGAAATAAAGTTGTTTTTCCTTGAATAGAAGAAAGATCGTTGCTATCATCGGTTAGTAAATTTACTGCAATTAATGTAAGTAAAACGCCGCCGATAAGTTGCAGAAATGGAATGTCGAGTAAATAGACAGCTAGTATAGTAAGGAGAATTCTTAGTACGATTGCTAAAAGAGTACCAATCAAAATGGCTTTATTTCGTTTCGATTCAGGTAAATTTCGGCTAGCCAGTGCGATGACGATTGCGTTGTCACCACCTAGTACAACATCGATACCGACAATCATTAGTACAGATGTTAAAAACTCTAAGTCCATTCGTCTGCCTCCATTTATGATGTTTTAATAAGCGAACTATATGTATGTGGTGAAGAGAGAGTAAATCATCTTCTCTAATAAAAGTTTCACTTTATTACAGTGTACGGGGGAAGGTGGAAATGTATGTCCAAATTTTTTGTGAGTAAGAAATCGCTATAATGATATATTTGTGTAGACAATCGAATAAAGATAGGCATATAACTATTTTTGTAAAATAAATCGATTTTATTTCCATTCTGGAGAATCTTATCATAAAATGAGAGTACAAGAATCTATTGATTTGTCATATGAGTGGGGAATCCCTTCATAACAATTCCAAACAGGAAGGGAGAGTTGTATTTTGGATATTGAAAGAATAAATGACCATACGATGAAATTTTTTATTACGTACATTGATATAGAGGACAGAGGCTTTAATCGTGAGGAAATTTGGTATGACCGCGAACGAAGCGAAGAGCTCTTTTGGGAAATGATGGACGAAGCTCGTGATCATGACGATTTCTTTATTGATGGGCCGTTATGGATTCAAGTGCAAGCAGTCGATAAAGGGATTGAAGTACTTGTTACGAAAGCAGAGCTTTCAAAGGATGGACAAAAGTTAGAACTACCAATAGGTGTAGATAAAATCATAGACATTCCTCTAGATGAAGGCATTGAATCATTATTCCAGCAAGAATTAGTGGAAGAGGTAGAAGAGCAAGCAGGAACAAACTTTAACGAAGATGGTACGTTTGGCTTTTTAATTAAGTTTAATGATTTTGAAGATGTCATTTCATTAAGCCACCGTCTTATCTTTGAAGATATAAAAGATGAGCTGTATTCATTTGAGAACCGCTATTATGTATATGTGGAATTCGATGAAGTGCTACATGATGAAGAAGAAATTGATCGTATTTTAAGTATTGTTTTAGAGTACGGAGAAGAATCAACATTAACAATTCATCGTGTAAGTGAGTATGGGAAACAAATTGTGAAAGAGCATGCGCTTGAAACAATTCGCAATAATTTTCCTGCTAAAACGTAGGCCGATTTCTGTAGTATGAAATCGGCTTTTTATATGAAGAATAGGAAAGCTTTCTTAGTAAGGAGGTAAGAGATGAAAAATACGTTAAAGTTGATTTTCTTTGTTTTACTATTGTTCGCATTATTTGTTTCGTTACGTATGTTTATTGATGTAGCATTTTATTCGGATGTGATCGGGATAAAAGATGTGTCGATCCTAGGTATTATTAGTATTTTATTTACAGTATCTGCATTTTTAATTGGCTGCGTGATTTTCTTAGAGAACCGTCATCCGTCAAAAACACTTACATGGCTCATTGTGTTAGGTATTTTTCCGGTATTTGGATTCTTCGCTTATTTATTATTCGGACAGAACTTTCGGAGGAAGAGAATGTTCCAAAAGAAGGCGTTGCTCGATGAACAAGCGTTTTTACAATATAAGGGACATGAAGATTATGAAGAACGGATTTTGCGCAATCATAAGCATCAAGAGCTGTTATTTCGTTTAGCGGACCGCTTAGGCGCTTTAAATATTTCATTTCAAACTGAAACGAGAACATTAACAAATGGAGATGAAACGTTTCAGGCCATTTTAGATGGATTAAAACGAGCGAAACATCATATTCATATGGAATATTACATTGTGCGTGATGATAAGCTTGGAACAGAAATTAAAGATATTTTAATACAAAAATCAAAAGAAGGCGTAGTTGTTCGTTTTTTATATGATGCGGTTGGAAGTTTTAGATTATCGAATTCGTATATTGAAGAATTAAACGACGCAGGTGTTGAAATGATTCCGTTTTTCCCTGTGCGCTTTCCGATTTTAAACGATAAGATTAATTATCGAAATCACCGAAAAATCGTTATTATTGATGGGAATGAAGGTTTTGTAGGTGGATTAAATATTGGTGATGAATATTTAGGGAAGGATAAGTACTTCGGCTTTTGGCGAGACACGCATTTATATTTGCATGGTGAAGCTGTTCAAAGCTTACAACTTATCTTCCTTCAAGATTGGTTTTATATGACTGGAGAGGCTGTGCTAGCCCCTGAATATTTACAAGCGAAAGCAGTTGAGGGGGATCATTGGGGAGGCGTGCAGCTCGTTGCAGGTGGACCGGATAATAAATGGGAAACAATTAAACATTTATATTTTGCTATGATTTCTTCTGCACGGAAATCCATTTGGATTGCGACGCCGTATTTCATTCCGGATGATGATATTTTATCTGCATTAAAGGTAGCGGCACTTGCTGGTATTGATGTTCGTTTATTAATGCCGAGTAAGCCCGATAAGCGCACCGTCTTTTACGCATCGAGATCGTACTTCCCGGAGCTTTTAGATGCAGGGGTAAAAATATATGAATATGAAAAAGGTTTTCTCCATAGTAAAGTTGTCATTGTCGATTCTGATTTAGCTTCAATTGGGACAGCTAATATGGATATGAGAAGTTTTCATTTGAACTTTGAAGTAAATGCCTTTTTATATGATACAGACAGCATTCGAAAACTCGTTCAAGACTTTAAAGAGGATATAGAAGAATCAAGTGAAATTCATGTCGATCGTTTTCATAAAAGGCGTCTTCATAGACGGATTGTGGAATCGACGTATCGATTATTATCACCTTTATTATAAAAAGAGATGTCCCAAATTGGGACATCTCTTTTTTAAAAGGAATTTGTAATAAATTGTAGAATATAAGGAGCTGAAAGGGTGTGATTCTGATGTTTATCGCTAAAAGAGAAAACGGAGAAAAAATTCATCTACTCTATCATCATGATGAAGAGCTTTTACATCGTATGCGTAAAAGGGAAAGCTTCTTTTGCATAGCTTGCGGGAAAGAAGTGCAAATGAAATTAGGGAAACAAAAAAGTTGGCATTTTGCTCATAAGAAAATGGACGCGTGTCTTGCCTTTTATGAAGCGGAATCTATGTATCATATGCACGGTAAAGAATTGTTATATAGGTGGTTCAAACGTCAAAGCTTCCCCGTATATATAGAGCACTATCTTCCAGAAATCCAGCAACGACCAGATATTTTTATAGAGAGAGCGGGGAGAACAATTGCGATTGAATATCAATGCGCAAATCTTTCTATAGAGCAGCTGTACAAACGAACCTATTCGTATTGGCGAGTTGGTATACAGGTCATTTGGATCATTGGTGGAAATCAATTGAAAAAGCAATCAGCATATTGGATGAAATTCTCCTCACTTATGGCTTTCTCCTTACAATCTTATCCTCAGCCATTTCTTATTTTTTTCTGTCCGAAACAAAAATTATTTATGAAATGCGCGTTTCTCACTTCATTTTCTACAAGCATCTCTTTCTCACATATTATATATTTACCAACTGAAACGACTACTTTTGAAATGCTCTTTTCTCCCGTTTCTTTCCGAAAAGAAACATTAGGTGAGGAATGGAAACAGCGAAAGAGCTACTTTCGGCAAAATGCTCTGCCGATTTGGAATTACAATCATAAGTCACTATTACGCCTCTTATATCAATGTAAATGTACCCCAGCAAATTTTCCTTCTGAAATTGGTGTGCCGCTCCCGTCTTCATTTGCTTTTCAAACAAATCCATTTATATGGCAAGCTTTTCTATATATGAAGTGTATAGGCGAGCTTGCGGTAGGCGATTATATTTCCCTCGGGTATGCGTGTAGTTATGTGAAAAAATATACGAAAAGGCGTATGCTCCCGTACTTTTCACAGCATATATGGAAAGTGGCAATTACTGAATATATGGTATTTCTGTGTTATGCAGGTGTATTGCAGAAAGTGGGGACTTATAAGTACCGGAAAAAAAGGGGTGTAGTCATACTGAAAACAGAGGAGGAAATTATGAAATATGATGAAATTTGCTTAGCGTATGCCTTATCTTTATTTGAGGAAAAGTACAACATGAGAGAAGGAAAAGGGGATATAATAAAGACTGATCGTGAAGGAATTACATAAGAAAAATCGAATTGTATGTAAGTAGAGATATTTAAAGGAGGGCTTAAAGGATGTCTGAACAAAACACAGCAAAAACATTACCAGATCGCAAAGAGATTGAAGAATCAAGTACGTGGCGATTAGAAGATATTTTCCAAACAGATGCAGAATGGGAAAAAGAATTCCAAGCCATTAAAGAGCTATTACCGAAGTTAACTGAATTTAAAGGGAAACTTGGTGACTCTGCGAACAATTTACTTGAAGCATTACAATATGAAGATGAAATTTCAATGCGATTAGGTAAGCTATATACATATGCACATATGCGTTACGATCAAGATACAACAAACTCTGTGTATCAAGCGTTAAATGACCGCGCGACAAATTTATATTCACAAGTATCTAGTAGCACAGCATATATTGTGCCTGAAATTTTATCGATTTCAGAAGATACACTGCAAACATTCTTGAAAGAAAATAGAGACTTAAGTGTATATGAACATGCTTTAGAAGAAATTACGCGTCAACGCCCGCACGTATTATCTGAAGCGGAAGAGGCTCTATTAGCAGAAGCATCTGAAGTAATGAGTGCATCAAGTAATACATTTGGTATGTTGAATAATGCGGATTTGAAATTCCCATCTATTAAAGGTGAGGATGGAGAAGAAGTAGAAATTACACATGGTCGTTACATTCAGTTTTTAGAAAGTGATGATCGTCGTGTGCGCGAAGATGCATTCAAAGCTGTATATGAAACGTACGGAAAATATAAGAATACATTTGCAAGTACGTTAAGCGGAGCTGTGAAACGTAATAATTTCAACGCCCGTGTTCGTAAATACGATTCTGCACGTCAAGCGGCATTAAGTAATAATAATATTCCTGAAGCTGTGTATGATCAACTTGTTGAATCTGTAAATGATAATTTACATTTGCTACATCGTTACATTGATATTCGTAAGCGTGCACTAGGGCTTGATGAGCTTCATATGTATGATTTATATACACCACTTGTACCAGAAGTGAAAATGAACGTGAAGTATGAAGAAGCACAAGACATGTTATTAAAGTCTTTAAACGTGCTTGGTGATGAGTATGTTGACATTTTAAAAGAAGCATATGAAAATCGCTGGGTAGATGTGTATGAGAATAAAGGAAAACGAAGCGGAGCATATTCATCTGGTGCATACGGAACAAATCCGTATATTTTAATGAACTGGCATGATAATGTAAATAATTTATATACACTTGCTCATGAGTTCGGTCATTCTGTGCATAGTTACTACACAAGAAAAACGCAGCCGCACGTATACGGTGATTATTCAATCTTCGTTGCAGAAGTAGCATCAACTTGTAATGAAGCGCTTCTAAACGATTATTTATTAAAAACGACAGAAGATAAGAAAGAGCGTCTATACTTATTAAATCATTATTTAGAAGGATTCCGTGGTACTGTATTCCGTCAAACGATGTTCGCAGAGTTTGAGCATATTATTCATAAGAAAGTACAAGAGGGACATGCGGTTACGCCAGACATGTTAACGGAGATCTACTATGATTTAAATAAGAAATATTTCGGTGATTCTTTAGTAATCGATGAAGAGATTGGTTTAGAGTGGTCTCGTATTCCGCACTTCTACTACAACTATTACGTATATCAATACGCAACAGGATTTAGTGCAGCAACAGCTCTATCTAAACAAATTTTAGAAGAGGGGCAACCAGCAGTAGAACGTTACATTAATGAGTTCTTAAAAGCAGGAAGCTCAGATTATCCAATTGAAGTGCTGAAAAAAGCTGGAGTAGATATGGCATCTCCAGAACCGGTAAAAGAAGCATTGCAAGTATTTGAAGAGAAATTAAATGAATTAGAAGCATTATTATTTGAAGAGAAGTAATAGTAAAGACGAGGAATTTACCTCGTCTTTTTTGTTTTGAATCTTTTTTGTCGATATTTGTCGAAAAAATTCAAGTGAATTGCCTTCTTTTTTCTAAATTAGAAGGCAATTTTGCGATTTTTTTGTAGTTAAAACCCTTTAAATCGTTTTTTATGGTTGAAATAAGAGAGAGCGATGACAATGACTCCAAATAAAAGAGGAAAGGCAATAATTTTAGGAAAAGCTTGTAGTAGAGAGAGGATGTACAAGAAAAAAGAAACGATGACAGCTAGTAAGAGAAGTAAAATATACGTTTTTTTCATACAGAACACCTCCAAAATGGCTTTTTTATAGCTTATTCAGAAATGAAAACGTTTAGAATGTGACAAAAGTGTGAAATTCGACAAAAGGGGTTGTCATCTGACGTCGAATCTTGTAATATAATAAGCGTGAACGAATTCACATACAAACATATACCCCTTTGTTTGAACGTGAAAATTTCTCCCATCCCCTTTAATATTTTTATAAGCCGTAAAGAAAAAGACCTGGTGTTTTACACCAGGTCTTTTTCTTTTGCTATCCATTTCCAATAACGCTCACATTTTACGTCAATCATTTGTACTTTTCGTTTCAGTTGTAATTTTTTCAGTTCACGCTCGATTTCTTGTTGTGAGCAGTCATATATAAATGCTACTTCTTTTGAAGAGATAAATTGCGTTGCTTCCAATAAAACTTCTAAAGGTGGTAATGGCTCTGGCTCAATTTCACATTTTACAAGTTCTTTCAATAATTGTACGTATACGTCGTAAGAATAAGTTCCAGCGATTTTAATACCTTCTTCATCTGAATTCGCATGAAAAAATACGAGAGAAGGTATTTCTGTAATATGCATCTCATTTGTGAATTTTAAGTCACATTGGAAAGCTTTTTTTGCGCTAGTGGAATGTAGGTCTTTTTTAAATTCTTCTACATCAATACCGCTATCTCTTGCACATGCAAGTAATAATTCACAATCAGGGTTTGATACATTTTCAAGGAAAATGTATTCTTGGAGTTTTCGCAAAAACTTCGAACCTGCTTTTCGGCCCTGCAACTCCGCTGCCTTAATTGCCATCGAAACTAAATAGGGTGTTGACGATGCCTCTTGCATATGTACCTTTCCATCACATGAAAAACCTTGTAAACTTGTTGTCTTTTCCCACACAAATCGAATATTAGCAGGTTTATTCCATTTGTGTGAGGAAGCGTTCGTTCCGTCCACTTTTCCTGTTACGATATGACGAATAGAGAAGTATTTCCCGTATTCAAGCCATAGTTTAATAATAAAGGGCTCAATTTCCCAGCAATCTTTACAAAGTGGATCAATAAATAAATATGCTTCTACAGACTTATGCTCACATGCGGAAGGAGATGGCATATTGATATGCTTTGCTTCCTGCTTATCCATTACACTTCACCTGTTTCGTTTGGAGTATTAACCATATGCTGAGCAGTTAATGCTAAACGTTCAAAAACAAACTCTCTTATATGACCGTGCACTCCTGTGTCATCCATTGCTTGCTCCATACATGATAGCCAAGCCTCTGCTCGTTTTGGAGTAATCTCAAACGGAAGATGGCGTGCTCTTAACATAGGATGACCATGTTCTTCAGTGTACAAATTAGGACCACCTAAATATTGCGTTAAAAATTGTTTCTGCTTCCTAGCGGTTTCTGTTAAATCATCCGGGAAGATGGGAGATAGGTCAGGGTGTTTGCTGACATAGGAATAAAATGTGTCTACTAATATTGCAATGCATTGTTCACCGCCAATTGCTTCAAATGGTGTCATCGGTTGCTTGCTCATCCTTTATAAACTCCTTTTTCCATGAAATGTATATCTATTGTAGCAATGGAATGTTCCAGAGGGCAAATAAATAGCCTTCATAACGTTCTTTGCTTATTCTACAGATGTAAAAGAATCTTTTCCTTTTAAAAAGTGAGATATATCCACTAGTAGAACGTATTCACTAGTGGAATTTTCACTTTAGCGTGCTTTGTTTTGTTTGGCAAGGAAAAAGCGTTTTACTTTATTATTTGTATGACGGATTGGTATGTCGTGCTGCTTTAATAAATGAATAAATGCAGCTTTGCCTGTTTCCTCATCTTGCACTTCAAATTCAATTTCATAATCATCGTGATTGTAATAGAAACTATGATCAAAGACAAGTGTTCCGCCTTCAAATAGCGTTTCGGCTCTTTCAGTTGTTAAACTACCCATATAAGTTAAAGCGGAAACAGGAATTTGTAATTTGTGTAGTTGATCCATTACAGCCCCTGAAATGATTACGTTTGTTTCCATCATTATTCTTGCTTCGTCTTCTGTTACGACTTGATGCGTTTCCAACAAGCCGACTTCTGCAGGTTGTTTCAATGTTAATGTATAAGTTTCTCCTTTATGACGAATACGAAGTGCAGAGCCAGCTTCTTTTAATGAGAAGCCCGGTGTTTCAAAGTAGTGATTCACCTGTTTCGTAAATACCTCAATAGAGAATGATTTACATAATGTATCGAATTCTTCTTCTGTAACAATATTTTTAAATTCAATTTCAATTTCTTGTGTCATTGTATGCGCTCCTTTTGAAAAATAATTCTTTACACATTATCGCTTTTTCACAAATTTGGTTCAATGTTTTATTTGTTTGCGTCCATGTTATGATACAATAATACTGTTAAGTAAGACAGGAAGTTGAGATGGAGGAGTTAGAGCATGCAAAATAAAATTCAAGTTAAGAGCGTAGAAAAGAGAGAGAATGCGCTTATTTTTTGTGCGGAAAATAATGAAATAGAGGTAAAGGAGTTAAGTGCGCGTAATCACGTACTTGTAGACTCAGACAATTTATCATTTTTATATATTTTAGAAAACGAATCATCTTTCATCTATGTAAGTATTCCGCACACATGCTGGGAAGCAATGCATGAAGCGATGAATAACGATATAGTAATGTTCGTTCGTGTGAATGACGTTGAAATGGAATTAGAAAATTTAAAAGAAGAAGTAGAATATTTAGTTGAAAATATTGAAGGTAATGCAAATTACGGAGAAGAACTAGTAACTGCTGTAGAAAAAGTATTTCTATAAGCAAATGGATTGATTTTGGTGGTGGTTGAAATGAATCGAAATTGGGAAGAATTTTTAGCACCTTACCATCAAGCGGTGGCAGAGCTGAAAGTGAAACTAAAAGGAATGCGTACTCAATTTGCAATGTTAACAGAGCATTCTCCAATTGAGTTTGTAACAGGAAGGGTAAAGTCGGTTGCTAGTATTATTGATAAAGCGGAGAAGAGAAATGTACCGCTAGATCGGCTAAGAGAAGATATGCAAGACATCGCGGGCCTTCGAATGATGTGTCAATTTGTTGATGAGATTAAGCCTGTTGTAGAATATCTTCGAAAACGAAATGACTTTGAAATCGTGGAAGAACGTGATTATGTCACGCAAAAGAAAGATAGCGGCTATCGCTCTTATCACGTTGTCATTAGTTACCCCGTTCAAACGATTCAGGGAGAAAAAAAAGTATTGGTAGAAATCCAAATACGCACGTTAGCAATGAATTTTTGGGCAACAATTGAGCATTCTTTAAATTATAAATATAGTGGACGTTTTCCTGAAGATATTAAAATACGCTTGCAACGCGCAGCGGAAGCGGCGTTTTTATTAGATGAAGAAATGTCTTCTATTCGTCTTGAGATTCAAGAAGCGCAGAAAGCTTTTTCAAGAAAACAAGAAACGAAAGATTCCGAATCATAAACTAAAGGGTGTTGGGCGATGAAATTTACAATTATGTCAAAGGGAGATCAATCATCAGATACACTGGCAAGCACGATGAAAGAATACTTGCTAGATTTTGGATTTATAATGGATGAAAAGGAACCCGATATTGTAATTTCTGTTGGGGGAGATGGAACGCTTTTATATGCGTTTCATCGTTATTATAATCGATTGGATGAAACAGCATTTGTTGGTGTACATACAGGGCATTTAGGTTTCTATGCAGATTGGTTACCGACAGAAGTAGAGAAATTAGTAATTGCAATTGCTAAAACACCATTCCAAGTGGTGGAATATCCGCTTTTAGAAGTGATTATTCGCTATGTGAATGGGAGTAAAGAGTCACAGTATTTGGCGATGAATGAAGCAACTGTGAAAAGTGCGGAAGGTACATTAGTAACAGAAGTGGAAATACGCGGAGAGTACTTTGAAACGTTCCGCGGGGATGGCCTTTGTATCTCTACTCCTTCTGGAAGTACTGCGTATAATAAGGCGCTTGGCGGAGCGATTATTCACCCTTCTATTGAAGCGATTCAAATTGCAGAAATGGCATCTATTAATAACCGTGTGTTTCGTACTGTAGGCTCGCCACTCGTACTGCCGAAGCATCATACATGTGTGTTGAAGCCGGCTGCAGGAATGAACTTACAAATTACTGTGGACCATTTAACGATGGTGCATCAAGATGTGAAATCAATCCAGTATCGCGTTGC
The DNA here is from genome assembly GCF_001884045.1 of Bacillus mobilis. GTDB lineage: Bacteria > Bacillota > Bacilli > Bacillales > Bacillaceae_G > Bacillus_A > Bacillus_A mobilis. The sequence continues at coordinate 68,257 of NZ_MACF01000068.1, forward strand.
AAACGAGAAAGTACGATTTGTTCGTTTCCGTCCATTCCCGTTCTGGAAACGAGTTCGTGACTCGTTTGTTGCAGATAAATAGAAAGGGTTTATATATTTGAACAGATTTACATTGAAATGGGATATAGAATCGGCTGAAGAGGGAACTTTAGTTAGAGAATTTTTAAAAACAAAAGGGATTTCTAAAGCCGCATTAACGGATATAAAATTTCACGGCGGAGCTATTGAAGTAAATGATCAACATGCGAGCGTTCGTCATCAGTTGCAAGCTGGTGAAGAATTACGTGTCTTTTTTCCAGTGGAGGAAAGAAGTGAAGGGATGATTGCAGAAGATATCCCTTTATGTATTGTATATGAAGATGATGCGGTTCTTGTCATAAACAAAGAGGCGAACATGTCAACGATTCCGTCTAGAGAACATCCGGCAGGGAGTGTTGCGAATGCGCTCTTATGTCATTATGATAAGCAGCATCTTGCAAGTACAGTGCACATCGTAACAAGGTTAGATCGTGATACTTCAGGGCTTATGCTCATTGCAAAAAATCGTTTCGTGCATCATCTTTTATCGAAACAGCATCAACAAAAAGCTGTGAAAAGAACGTATGAAGCAATCGTTCATGGTGAGATGGTTGAACGAGAAGGAACAATTGACGCACCGATTGGACGAAAATCGGATAGCATTATTGAGCGAATAGTTTGTGAAGATGGGCAAAGAGCAGTTACTCATTTTAGAGTGATGGATAGCGCTAATCATAAGACGCATGTATCACTTGAGCTTGAGACAGGAAGAACGCATCAAATTCGTGTACATATGGCTCATATAGGCCACCCGTTACTTGGTGATGATTTATATGGAGGACGAAGAGATGTGATAAAACGTCAAGCACTTCATAGTACATCTTTGACGTTTTATCATCCTATTTTAGAGAAGGAAATGTCTTTCACTACAACGATTCCAAGCGATATGGAAGAGGTAGTAAGGCATACTTAAAAAGGGAACAAAATTCTTATGTAATGAAGAATTTTGTTCCCTTTTTTCTTAGCGGAATAATATTAAAATTTGATTTTTACCCGTACGCTTTATAACAAAAAATCCACTTTCGGATTTTGTTGCAATGCCATCGTTATTTGGACGACAATATCCATGCGTTTCGCAAGTGCCGTCATCGCGTACTAGCATTTGTCCAATTAATCCGACAGGAAGCCACTCGGCACGATCTTTTCTTGCTATATATTTGCAAGCTGGATCCCATTCTGTATTTAAAAGAGGTTGTATGTCTTGCGATTCCGTACGTGTATATTGACGTTTTCCAAAGCTATCTGTTTTGTAGCGTTTCTGCCAACTTAAAGCACCGCTATTTCCTATAAGGGCCGGGGTTGCGCTAGATATTCCTAAAATGAATGAATCGTTTGAAGTAGCGATCCGAATTTTTTCTTCGCTACTAAATGTAACGAAATAACCTACATCAATAAGATTATTGTCTGCTGTTTCAAACATTTGTGCAAAATCAGTTCCACTTGCATTGTAAGAAGCGCCATCAATATACATTTCCCCATTATGAGCAAGCCACTTTGCACCGATATGATGATCAGTTTCATTTGTACCGTTAGCAATAAACCAAGAATAAGATTCTTCTGCTGTGCCGAAGCGCCCCATAATATGGCTACCTGCAAAATGAGCCGTTGATGTATGATTACCTTCCGCATGAGAAGAGAATCCGTTAGCGATAGTCGCAGTTCCTTCTGCATGTGCTGCTTCGCCTAAAGCGATTGTATGTTTACCTTCCGCATGAGAATAAGATCCGCCTGCTGTCGTTTCACTTCCTTCACTATGGGAACTATGTCCAGTTGCTTTCGTTTTTGATCCTTCTGCATGAGAGAAAGAAGCTTTTGCATGTGTAAGAAGCCCTTCTGCATGTGAAGCTGTCCCCTCTGCATGAGAGTGAAGCCCCTCTGCATATGCATACCGTCCACCTTTTTTTACTTTTGTATTTTCAGGTGTAGGGGTTTGAATTATGATCGTTTTTTCCGTTTGTATATCATTGGATGGTGCTAATGCTTCTTTTATTTTCTTCACTTGATTGATAATAGCAGCTGGAATTTCTACTTCTGTTTTTTTATTTATTGCTACAGGTATATTTTCTTCTATATTTTTCTCTGTTTGCTCAGAGGGTACAATCTGTTCATTATGAGTAGAGAGAGGTTTATTTTTTTGTTGCATCTTTGTTTTTCTATTATCAATTATGCGGCTCATTACAGCATTTTCTAAAGAGACATATTTTGGTCTGGCTTTGTTTTTTGGGGATGCCTCTTGTCCTTCCAGTTCTTCTAAAGCTGCAGCTCGGATGCTGCACCAGTTGTTAATTCCGTACATGGGCAGATAAAAAGGCGGGCATTTTCTTTTTTGTTTAGAAGATTTTTTCTTCATTCTGTCACCTCCTGCGACAGTATATGCCGTGTAATTAAAAAAAGATGCACTTTATTGCATCTTTTTTTAATTACTTTACCTAGTTTTTATAGGAGAACGGCCTAAATGATATCGTAATCTCTCGTAAGTTATGAAATTGGGCGAAACTTCTCTGGGACAAAAGGTAGGGAGGAAGGGACGGAAACAGTCTCCATTTCAGGATAACGTAATCCAGTTAAACTCCCGCCAAATACAGCACCAGTGTCAATATTAATTGTATGCTTTACAAAGCGAGGTTCTTTTACAGGTGTATGTCCATATATAATCCAAGCTTTTCCTTTATATTCCTTCGCCCAGTCGCGACGGACAGGGGAGCCGTCAGCATGTTTTTCTCCTGTTATATCGCCATATAATACAAAGGTTTGTACTTTTTTATCTTGTCTTCCTATGTAATCTTGCCGAATTCCGGCGTGACATACAATTAACCTTTTTTCATCGAGTACGTGATATAAAGGGGATTGTTCATAAAGTGTGATGAATTTTTCTTTTATAATATTTTGTTTATGAGAAGGCAGTGCTTCATATTCGGCAACAGTTGTTTCGAGCCCATGAGCGATTGATACGTTACGCCCAAGGAAAAAGCGGTATAGTTTATTACAGTGATTTCCTGGAGCGTAATAAGCTACTTTTTTATTTATGACAAGTTCCCATACAATTTCAATCATACGTAATGAATGAGGACCGCGATCTGTAATATCACCAACAAATGCAAGCTTACGTTGATCAGGATGAATCGGCAGGTCGCGATTCCACTTATATCCGAGTTTCGTCGTTAAATCTTGAAACTCTTGGAAGCATCCATGAATATCCCCTATAATGTCGTATTTCATATTTAAACCTCCATCATATTTTCCATTAGTATATCTAAAAAAGGATAGAGATAAAAATATACCGTTTTTGCACTTCATTTAAACATAAAGATTTTCGTCCTTGAGCGAACGTTTAAAACAAATCCAATCGCTATCATGTATGTGAGTAAGGAACTTCCTCCGTAGCTCATAAGGGGGAGTGTGATTCCTGTAATAGGGAGTAACCCGATGGTCATCCCGATATTTTGAAATACTTGAAAAGTAAACATTCCGATTGTACCAGCGCAGATGTAACTACCAAAAGGATCATTACTTTCTAGCGCGATATGAATCATGCGGAAAATAAGTAGGAAAAAAAGTGCAATAATAACACTTGCGCCTAAAAAGCCGAATTGTTCAGCGACATTAGTGAAAATAAAATCTGTATGTGGTTCTGGAAAGTATACTTGTCCATTTTCCCAACCTTTTCCTTGCATTTCTCCTGATCCAGTAGCTAAGAAAGCTTGTCTTAATTGATAGCCTTGCGCATCATATTTGTATGGAGCTAACCAGCCGTAAAAGCGATTTAGTTGATATTCTTGTAAAATGTGTTCTTTAAAGAATTTTGTATGAGTAAAAAAAATATAAGTTAATGTAACGCCAGCTGCAGAAATACCAGAAACTAATCCGAAAATAAAACGCCAACGTATACCAGAAACCAATATCATTGCTGCGAGCATAGCTGAAATTACCATCGTGTTTCCTAAATCAGGTTCCTTTGCAATAAGTAGCAGGGGTGGCAAACTTGTTGCACATATTTTTCCGAGTAATAAAAAATCGTCGTGTATTGTTCGGAAAAAATATTTCTCATTGTGATTTGCTATAATTCGTCCGGTGACGAGAATTAAAAACAATTTCATAATTTCAGAAGGCTGGAAATTTCCGATGCCTGGGAGCCTGTACCAAGCGGTCGCACCTTTAATTGTGACGGCACCTGGTACTTGAAGTTCTAGTCCAATGAGTAGTACCAATGCAAAGCTATATAAATACCAAGCAATTTTTTGATAACGATCGAAATCAATAATCATAATGACACCAATGGCTATAAATCCAATGAAGTACCATTGGATTTGCTTTAATACAAAATTTACGCTTTGCAAAAATGGTGGTAAAGAAGCTTGTGCACTTGCAATTGCAAAGCAACTAACAGTCCCAATGGCAAATAAGATGAATAGTAATACGTAGTCTATTTGATATTGAGAATTTGGATCTTTCAATGTATGTATTCCTTTCTATCGCCTAGTAAGTATATGGATCATGTCATGATAAAAATAATATACAAGCAGACTATGCATACATTTATTCCACTATTTGTGGGAAGTCATACATCACGAGGAAGGAATAGCACCTCCCTTGTGATAGACTATATTGCACGGAGCTCTTTTGTAATGATATGTAAACAATAAGAAAGACGTGCATGTGTATTTATATCTGGAATGAGGTTTGGAAATAGATTATAAAATTTGACCGCATTTTTATACCATCCGTAAGCTCGTATCAACCCCTTTTTATAATATTTGGCGTCTTGTAAGAAACCATACTTTTTCGAGGTTAAAACGAGCTGAGAAAAATCTTCGCAGCCTTCAAGGAATTTATGATGTACTTGCTGTCCAGTATGAAGGCGGAATGAACTTAAGGGCTCAGTGATATACATTGCATCACCTTTTGAAAGTAAACTGATCCAAGAAGCCATATCAACACTACAGCCATATTTTCTGCCATGTAAGGTGCCGAAAGGTTCTGTTAATAGGCTTTTTCTAAAAAGTACGATTGTAGGTTCACCGATAATATTTTGTCCTGCTATAAGCATACGGTTTCCAAAATCTTTCCCATTTAGTAGCGTATCTTCATCATATAATTTTTTCATGGAGGGATGTTGTTCAATTGTATCTCCATTATCATTAATCCAAGTGCGATAGGATGTGATAAGTGCGAGATTTTTATTTAAGTCTTGTTGGAAATGAAACATCATTTTTTCGATTTTATTATTATAAAATATATCATCGTCCATTAAGAAATTTATGTACTCTCCATTTGACCGTTCTAAGAGCATAAGGGCGTTATGAAATTGTCCAAGAGTCGAGCTATTTCGAATGTACGTTATATGTTTATACTTATGTAAATAATGTCGGTATATTAGCTTTTCTGTTTCATTATTTGTACTATCGTCTCCTACAATAATTTCGATATTTGAATACGTTTGTGCTAATGCGCTTTCTAGAGCAATTTTAAAATAATGTGGTCGATTATAGGTGGGAATCAGGATGGAAACGAGAGGCGAATTTTTTGTATTATTCATATACAACTACCTTTCAGAAATTTTTTGTGTAAGAATAATATCTTGATAACTTGTATGTTCAGTTCTGCTACACCATGAACCATAATGGGGGGGAGTCTGTACTTCTAGTCCATACTTATTTAATAGGGTATGAATATTTTCCTCAGGATAGGCAACTGCGAAATTCGGGATGTCTTTATTAAGAACATAGCAATTGTCCATTTGATGATAAAAACCTAACGTACTTAATCCTGCATTTAAGTAATAGGAAGAGTCAGAATTAATTAAAAAGAAAGTAATAAAACATCTCCCATCTTTTTTCAAAACTCGTGAAATCTCACATACGTAATGTTCTAATTCTTTCGGAAGGAGATGGGTAAATACAGACGTTAAAAAAATAAAATCGAATGAATCATCTTCATAGGGAAACTTGTATTGGGAAGCATCTTCTTTTCCTTCGGGGTTATAGAATTGATTATATATATCGACATGTTCAAAATGAAAATTGTTGCGGCGTGTTGAAATGTTATTTTTGCACCATGTAATTCCCTCATTGAATAAATCAAATCCATAATAAGCACCATCATCACTTAAATAATTCATTAATGGAACTGCCATTCGGCCGATACCGCATCCTATATCTAACACTGTTTCATTTGAGTTTAAGTTGCCAATTTCAATAAAATACTGCATAAACTCTTTTCCAACTTCTTCAAAGTTACCACCTACATATTGAACGAGTTCTGGGGGTGGAATTAATGTGATTTTTTTCTCATTTTCGTTCATACATTCACTCCGTCCTTGTAGTAAAGTAGGGGATTTATAAATCAATCTATAGTGAGGGGAACTTTACACAATTAGCTCTTATGAATAAGTAGTGTGATAGAACCCCTCAAAAAATAAAATTCTATTCTTTTCGCCAATAAATACCGAAATCATCAATTTTCGTAATAGGAGCTTTTAAGTTTCTTTCATTTCTGAAATCTGTTACAGCCTCTGCACATGTTACCAATCCGTAATCATCAATAATAATATAGCCACCTGTTGAAACTTTATCGTATAAGTTTACAAGACTATCCATCGTTGATTCATACATATCACCATCAAGGCGAGCAATTGCAATTTTTTCTACCGGCGCTGAAGGTAAGGTATCTTTAAACCAACCCTTTAAAAATTTCACCTGATCATTTAATAAATCGTATTTTCTAAAGTTTTCTTGCACTGTTTCTAAAGAAACTCGTAAGTAATCGAATGTGTGCAAATAATCACCGTAATCTTTCGGATATTGTTCTAGGTTCGGTGCTGGCAGACCTTCAAAAGAATCGGCAACCCACACAGTACGATCCGTAATGTTGTTTGCCTGTAAAAAACCATTCATAAAAATGCATGATCCTCCGCGCCATACACCAGTTTCAATAAAATCACCTTCTATATTTTCCCTAACAACAGTTTCCATAGCCTCATGTAATTGATTCATACGTTTTCGACCAACCATACTGTGTGCTGCTCTTGGCCAATCATTGCCGCCTTGTCGTTCACTTTTTGAAACGCTTGGATCAACGATTTTTAAATTGTGATTTTCTACGTACTGCTTAAGAAATAAAGGAAGTGGAACTGTAACTGGTTCATATGATAGCTCTTTAGATATATGTAGAGAAGCAGGTAAGTATGGTTCGTATTCTAACCATATTTCAAATAAAATTGTTTTCTTTAATAACTCAAGATAAAGCTGGACAGCAGATTTATTTTCCATATAAGTGCCTCCTGCGGAATGTCATACAACATTATGATTATGTAGAAAAGAAAGATTTCATGATTGAATTTACCAATGAAAAAGCAGTAAAACTGATATCAGTTTTACTGCTAAGTACAAAATTAAGCGATTTTCTCAATAATAATGGATGCACTTGTACCAAGAGCTAGTGATAATCCAATTCCAGTAACAATTGCTTCAACGAGTGATGGTGTTGTAGTAATTTGTGTAATGGCTTGGATAACGATTGGAGCTCCAAGTGAAATTAAGCTTGTGCCCGCACCTGGTACTGGAATTCCATTAACTTGAATCCCAAGACTTCCTAATAAACTTACTGCCGCTGTATAAGCAATAACAGTAATTTTATAGAAACCAGTTTCACTAATTACGAAAGTATCGGCATCCATTTGAGAAATTGCCGTACCAAACTGAGATCCAACGGTATTAAATGGTACTGGATCATTAATCCCAAGAGCTAAAGAAACTGTAGCTGAGTTAAAGGCATACAACCCTGCTGGAAGTCCTAATCCAGAAGGTCCAGTAGGCCCAGTCGATCCGGTAGCACCAGTAGGCCCAGTAGCGCCGGTTGATCCAGTAGCACCAGTGTCTCCAGTAGGCCCAGTAGCGCCGGT
>NZ_MACF01000069.1 GCF_001884045.1 Bacillus mobilis
CACTAAGCTATGCGCGAAGCAACAGCCTTACGTTTTTGCACTTCTAATAGAATCGGCGTTTTTACTTTAAGATTTTCATCCAATTGTACCACTCTTGATTTTTCCAACGTATTCAGTGCACCATTAATATCAGCATGGATACATGTTCCTGCTTTACTTTGGTACAGACCACGCGTCATTCGTTTGCCACTAAAGTAATAATGGGTCCTATCATCCTTAGACCAAACTGGAACCGGATCTTTATCCAGAAAACTAGCTTTTGAAGTATAGCTTTCTTCTTGTTTTAAAAATCGGATGCCTTCTTTTACACATTTATTCTCAATTGCCACAATCAGTTTATGAAATGGGATTTGAACAAATTGTTGATTATTCTTTTTCCCCATACCAGATTTTTGTTTCCAACCAGCGTTATACCCTACGACAACCGTATCAATGTTAAATGCTTTCATCTTTTTGAACAACAGGCCTACAGTTTGTGAAATGTAACCATTTATTTGTCGTTCTCGTTTATGCCAAAGTACAGCCATTTTGTTCGTTACAACGCGTTTTGAAATTCCATTTTCTATATTTTTTTGCTGTAAATTACGTATCTTTTTGTTGAAGTACTGGTTAATAGATTTTAATTTCTTCCCATCCATTAAAAATGCATCCCCTGTATTCGTTACGCAACTTACTAATCTATCTACACCTAAATCGCAACTCAAAGCATTACTCGTGGTCGTAGATTGTTTCTTCATTTGAGATACGTGCATTTCATATGTGTAATGCACCTCAAAGAACCGACCTTTTTGCTTCGGTACAATCTCAATGTAGGAGATTTTTTTATTTCTTAAGTTTTTTGGCATACGTATTTGAATGGAACCGAATTTTTTTCTGAATGCAACACTCATTGGAATCACCCAATACCCGTTCTCATCCACTTTTGGAACTTGATAGATTTCAATAATTCGTTTGTCAGTCGAACGAGAATAATTCGGAAACTTAGGACGACCTGTGAAGGTTTCAGGTTTTTTCTTCCATTGTTCCAATGCCTTAAAAAAGCTTTTTACTTCTGTAAATAAGGCTCTACGAATAGCCTGCACAGAGTTTGATTGCATGCCCCAGTAGTTCATATCGGCTTGCATAGCAGTGTCCACTTCTTTTACAGTAGCTATATTGTTATGATTCAAGTAACTTTGTTTAATCGTATACAATCCAACATTTCGCAACGCTTTGGAACTATGTGACATACGTTGCAGTAAGCGGAATTCTTTAGCCGTGAGACAAGCTCGTCCGATATTTTGTTTCTGCGTGAATCGTTGCATAGTTTCTCTTTTCTTTTGTTTACGTAATACTTTCACTGCTTTCTTTCTAGCCATTGTTTTCACCACCTTTCTTAGAGAGTTCATTAAAATTATTAATTACTTTTGACAAATCAATACTTGGAACGAAACGGAACAAAATATGAATGTGGTCTTCAGCGTAATTCCTTTTGGTTCAAGTAACTGAATGATGATTATTATCCAATTTCGTTATCTTAAGATATATTCCCTCCTTATTTCCGACATATCGTAAGACAAAAGAAACAAATATTCTCCCTTGGAAAATTGTTATGGACGAAACCAAAGAGTTCAGCCTTATTGACTGACGGCAATTCATCTCCACCTGAATTGTTGGGTTTCACCCATAACACAAATCAGATGGAGTCTTCTTGCCGAAAAGGATAAAATTATTATGTAACAGTAGAAAGAGGCTTGTCCTCCTCTTTCTACTGTAGGGATTTAAATTAAGAACATCTTGGTACACCGAAAGCTAAGAATAAACCTGCTACTCCCGCTGTAATCGGTACTTTCAAAGTAATTACATCGTCCACTTTCGTTACTAAAAAGTAAGCATTACCTTCTTGTAACACACAATTCACTAACAATTGAAATTCCATTCAAATCTCCTCCTTTCAATCGATATACTATACTTTATGAAATCTCGTTAAAAACGTAATAGGAAATATATCTATTTTTCTTTATATATAAAATAAATGTTTATGAGTCTATTAAAAATACTAATTTTCTAAATTTATATAAATCGTGTAATATCCAATAAGTTCCTATATAATCAATAGTGAAAATCTTACAAATGGAGGTATAAAAATGGCGATTTTGAGTAATATTGGTGCAGCTTTATTTTTTATTGCTTTTATTCTTTTAATTTTATGTATCATTTCATTCTTTAAGAAAAATGGAAAAGCAAAACAATACGGTCGTCCTGCTGTTATTCTTTTTATGATTTCAATTCTCTTAACAGGAATGGGCACTACAAAATCTGAACACCCAGTCATCAATTTTTTTGCTACTTTAAGTTTCATTTTATTTATTTTCTTCCTAGTGCTAGCAATCTTATCTGTAATTAAAAAGACAGGTGTAGCAAAAAAACAATTTATTATCACTGCTATTTTATTTGTCATTTTTGTTGCATTATTAAGTATTTCAGCGCCTTCTTCTGAAAAGACGACAGCAACTAGTAAAAAAGTTGCTTCTAACAATGCAGAACAAAAAGAGAACGAGAAGAACAAAGAACTAGAAAAGAAAGAAGCGGACGAAAAGACTCAAAAACAAGAAGACGAGAAGCGTCTAGCCGAGGAACAAGCTCGTAAGCAAGAGGATGAAAAACGCCAAGCCGAAGAGCAAACTCGCAAACAACAAGAAGAGCAAAAACGTCTAGCTGATGAAGAGGCCCGTAAACAACAAGAAGAGCAAAAACGTCTAGCTGATGAAGAGGCCCGTAAACAACAAGAAGAACAAAAACGTCTAGCTGATGAACAAGCTCGTAAACAACAAGAGGAGCAAAAACGTCTAGCTGATGAACAAGCTCGTAAACAACAAGAAGAGCAAAAACGTCTAGCTGATGAACAAGCTCGTAAACAACAACAAGAAGAGCAAAAACGCCAGGCTGATGAACAGGCTCGTAAACAACAAGAGGAACAGAAAAAAGCACAGCAAGCTCAAACACAACCAGCTGCAAGTAACAATAGTAATGTAACTTACGCAAACTGTGCCGCAGTTAGAAGTGCCGGGAAAGCACCTTTATATAGAGATCAACCAGGATATAGTCGGAAACTAGATAGAGATGGCGATGGAGTTGCATGTGAATAATAATAGTAAAAAAGAAGCTTCTAGTAAGCTTCTTTTTTACTATTACGTATAGTTAGTACTCTTCCATTCTTGTAAGCCATATATCAATTCAAATTGGCATCTTTTTTTTTAAAAATGCTTGTAATATTAATCATTAACGGGATCAATACTCCAATTAATGATTTCAATATTTTTCACCTCCACTTTTCCTTTGACAAGAACATGTGGAATTAGGTGAAACATCCCGAATCTTCTACCCTTTTCATATTCCTCTCTGTAATATTCTTTTGTGCAGATATTTAATTGCTTTAATTCTCTATATTCATTAAAGTTGATGAATTCTATTTCACTTTCTTTTAATTCTCTATTTGGTCCACCCCAATTATGCTTTGAGTACTTGTATATTGCCATACACTGACCATTCAGTGCGCTAATAGGCATTTTATAAAATAGTTTATTTGTATGAATGTTTACTCCTATTTCCAACAATACTTTATAAATCTCATAAGGGTGCAGTGGTAAAAAATGCACAACATCATTCCATAAACATTCTAGTTTTGGTATTTTACGTGTTAATAAGTTCTCCCTTTGAGGATGATCTTTATATTTTTGTATATACTCACCGTATAAATTTGGATATACACTTTTCAATTCATTTAATGGGATTAAATATTCTCCTTTTAGTTCTTCTGGTACCATATGATAAATATATTCCATAAAAACCTCCTATAAAAGATATACTTCCTACTCAAAAGCGATCTTAGATTGACAGAAAATAAATTTGTAAACCATCTATATCATAATAATACTCTTTGAATAATTTCCCAACTCAAAAAACCTTCGCTATCGGTTCTGTAAAGTCCTCTGTTGAATAACAAGCCTATTATTCTCAAAACTGACACACTAAAAGTGATTTCAATCACTACATTGTTTTTCAATTATCACTATTCTTAATTTAGATATTACATTAAAACTTTATGGAGGCATTCATATGGAACATACATTTACTGAAACTTCAATTGTTGGTGAGATTGTTACACAATTTCCGAAAGCTAGTGATCTTTTTAAATCATATAGAATAGATTTTTGTTGTGGTGGTAATAAGCCGCTTATTGATGCAATTCATGAAAGAAATTTTTCGGCGGATGAAGTAATTACAGAGTTAAATACACTTTATCATAATGCGAAACGATTAAATGAATCTGAAATTGATTGGAAAAATGCTTCTTATCGCGAATTGATTGATTATGTGATTAATAAGCATCATCGTTATTTAAATGAAGAGTTACCGCAACTAAGTCCATATGTGATGAAAGTATTACGCGTTCATGGAGCGAATCAGCCTCACTTAGCTCAAATTCATAAGCTATTTCATGAACTTAAAATGGAATTAGAACAACATTTAATTAAAGAAGAAATGGAAGATTTTCCATTAATTTTAGAATTTGAACAAAATCCAACTGATGAAAACTATGCAAAGTTACTTCAAGTAGTAGATGAACTAGAAAATGAGCACAATCATGCTGGAAATATTATAAAAGAACTTCGTAAAGTGACAAATGACTTTACTCCTCCAGAAGGCGCTTGCGGCACTTATCGACTTGTTTACCAACGTCTTGAAGCTCTAGAGTCTGATTTATTTGAGCATATTCATTTAGAAAATAATATTTTATTTCCGCGTGCGATTACGAAAGCATAAATAAAAGCAGGATATGAGCATTTCTACTCATGTCCTGCTTTTTCATTACATGAATAACATTCACACTTCTCCCCTTCACATAAACCCGAATTTTAATAATTTGTGAATCATTATAGAAATGTGATAAATATCACATCTCCCCCTTTTTTGATTTTCTATAATAGAAATATAATCCTTTGTTCAACATTTCACATAAAAAGGGGAAACAAAAATGAAAAAACGTTTAGTTATGATCGGAAATGGTATGGCTGGCATTCGCTGTATGGAAGAAATCTTAAAACATGATAGTGATTCATATGAGATTACTATTTTTGGAGATGAACCGCATCCAAACTACAACCGCATTATGCTCTCTCATGTTTTACAAGGCAAAACAAATATGCAAGATATCATTATGAATGAATACAGTTGGTATGAAGAGAACGAAATAACTTTGTATACGAATGAAAGAGTTCAAAGTATTAACAGAAAAGAAAAAATTATTATTACAGAAAAGAATCGTATTGTTACATATGACAAACTCATTATAGCAACAGGTTCTAGTGCTTTTATTTTACCTGTTGAAGGTTCCACTCTTCCTGGTGTAACAGGATTTCGAACTATTGAAGATACACAATTTATGATCGATACCGCTAAAGAAAAGAAAAAGGCCGTTGTCATTGGTGGTGGGTTACTTGGTTTAGAGGCAGCAAGAGGTCTTATTGACTTAGGAATGGACGTGCATGTTGTTCATTTAATGCCTAGCTTAATGGAGCAACAACTAGATACGAAAGCAGCTTCTCTATTGCGTGAAGATTTAGAAGCACAAGGCATGAAGTTTCTAATGGAAAAGAAAACTGTAAAAATTCTTGGTACAGACCATGTTGAGGGCATTCAATTTGAAGATGGTGAAGTTGTAGATTGTGATTTAATCGTAATGGCTGTCGGAATACGACCAAATACGCAAATAGCAAAAGATGCTGGTCTAATTGTCAATCGCGGCATTGTAGTCAATGACTATATGCTAACAAACGATGAATCCATTTATGCAGTTGGCGAATGTGCGGAACATGATGGTATCGCATATGGACTTGTTGCCCCTCTTTATGAACAAGGTGCAATATTAGCTAAGCATATAACAAATTTACTAACGAATGGATATACGGGCAGTATCGTCGGTACGCAATTAAAAGTTGCTGGTTGTGATTTATTCTCTGCTGGCCAAATTTATGAAGATGATCAGACGAAAGCAATATCAATCTTTGATGAATGTAAACGCTCCTATAAAAAAGTTTTAATTCGTGATAATAAAGTCGTCGGTATCGTTTTATATGGTGACACAGCTGATGGTACACGCCTCTTTAGCATGTTAAAGAAAGTAGAAGATATTCAAGACTATACAGCCGCTTCCCTTCTTCACAAAGCTGGTGAAGAAAGTGAACTTGACGTTGTTACAATGAGTGCGGATGATACGATTTGTGGATGTAACGGTGTTACGAAAGGTACCATCGTTCATGCCATTTTAGAACAAGAGCTAACTACTTTTGAAGAAGTAAAAGGATGCACGAAAGCCGCTGGTTCTTGTGGTAAATGTCGTCCGCTTGTGGAACAAGTTTTATCTCATACACTCGGAGATGCTTTTGATGCTTCAGCGCAGTCTGCTGGTATGTGCGGATGTACAACTTTATCACGTGATGAAGTCGTAGCAGCCATTCACGAGAAAGGTTTAAAATCTCCAAAAGAAGTACGAAATGTTCTTGGTTTTGCACATGAAGACGGCTGTTCAAAATGTCGCCCTGCTTTGAACTATTATTTACGTATGGCGATTCCAGAAGAATATGAAGATGATAAATCATCCCGTTACGTTAATGAAAGAATGAATGGTAACATCCAGCACGATGGTACATTCTCTGTTATTCCACGTATGTATGGTGGCGTTACAACAGCAGATGATTTAATGAAAATTGCAGAAGTTGCGAAAAAATATGATGTTCCACTTGTGAAAATTACAGGTGCCAGCCGAATCGGCTTATACGGTGTTAAGAAACAAGATTTACCTAACGTATGGGCTGACTTACATATGACTTCCGGATATGCGTATTCAAAATCGCTTCGTAATGTAAAATCATGTGTCGGTTCTCGTTTCTGCCGTTTCGGTACGAAAGATTCATTAGGACTTGGTATGTTACTTGAACAATCGTTAGAAATGGTAGATACACCACATAAAATGAAGATGGGTGTAACGGGTTGTCCACGTAACTGTGCGGAAGTATTAACGAAAGATTTTGGCGTTGTATGTGTCGAAAATGGATACCAACTTTATATTGGCGGAAATGGTGGTACGGAAGTACGCGAAGCTGATTTTGTAATGATCGTCCCTACTGAAGATGATGTCCTTCGCATCGCTACAGCTTACATGCAATATTATCGTGAAACTGGTATTTACGGAGAGCGTACTGCCTACTGGACAGAACGTTTAGGATTCGATCACATAAAGGAAATACTTCAGGATGAAAGCATGGTTACTACGCTAAATGAACGCTTCCAAACAGCTCGTAGCACATATACGGAAGCATGGGGACAAGCACTAGAAACGAAGTCATTAAAAGCGATGTATGAAGTAGAAACTGTGAAATAAGGAGCTGTGATCTATATGATACAAACGAAAGAAAAAATAAAAGTTATGCGCGAGGAAGACCTTCCTATTCAAATCGGTAAAGAAGTAATAATGAAAGGTATGTCTATCGCCCTATTCCGCCTTTCAAATGGAGATATTCGAGCTGTAGAAAATCGTTGTCCTCATAAAAACGGACCGTTAGCAGAAGGAATTGTATCTGGAGAATTCGTCTTTTGTCCACTGCATGATTGGAAAATCTCATTAATATCAGGTGAAGTTCAAAAACCTGATGACGGCTGTATCCAAACTTACGAAGTAGAAGTTATTGATGGTGACATTTATTTATACATGTAATTTTCGAAAGGAAGCCTCCTCTGGCTTCCTTTTAAATAAAAATTGATGAGGTGCGATTATGAACGGATATGTATATTTAGTTGGTGCAGGACCAGGTGATGAAGGGCTTATTACAAAGAAAGCGATAGATTGTTTAAAGCGTGCAGATATTGTCTTATATGACCGTTTATTAAACCCTTCCTTTCTTCGTTATACAAAAGAAACATGTGAACTTATTTATTGTGGAAAAATGCCAAAGAATCATATTATGCGACAAGAAATGATTAACGTCCACCTCCTTCAATTTGCGAAAGAAGGAAAAATCGTTGTCCGATTAAAAGGCGGAGATCCATCTATTTTTGGCCGTGTTGGTGAAGAAGCAGAAACGTTAGCAGCAGCGAACATTCCATATGAAATTGTACCAGGTATTACATCTAGCATCGCTGCTAGTAGCTATGCAGGTATCCTCCTCACCCACCGTAACTACAGTAACAGCGTTACTTTATTAACCGGGCATGCGAAAGGTCCTTTAAGCGATCATGGAAAATTTAATTCATCCCATAATAGCGACACAATCGCCTACTACATGGGTATAAAAAACTTACCTACAATTTGCGAAAACTTACTACAAGCAGGAAAAAAAGATGATACACCAATAGCAGTCATTGAATGGGGTACAACTGGAAAGCAGCGCGTTGTCACAGGAACACTTTCAACCATTGTTCCTATCGTCAAAAACGAAAATATTTCTAATCCATCCATGACAATTGTTGGTGATGTCGTTTCCTTACGAGATCAAATAGCTTGGAAAGAGCATAAACCATTACATGGTAAAAAGGTTTTATTTGCATCCGCAACAAATAAAACCTTTTTAATGAAGCAAAAGTTACAAGAATCCGGTGCAGAAATATATCAAATTCCAACTTTCAAAAAGGAAGAATACACATTAACCTCTGAACAAATCAATGAAATTTTTAACGTTGATCGCCTTGTTTTTTGTTCAGCTGACAGTGTAGAAATATTGATGCGATCATGTAGTAAACATCAGAAAGATATCCGTTCCTTACAGGCGCAACTGCAGCATATGAACGTTGCCACTCAAGAAAAACTCATGCAATATGGGCTACTAAGTAAACAAGCAGAGTTCTCTTCCGATACTACTGTTTATTTAGGCAGAAATATTAATCGAATTGCTTTTATTCAAAAGAAAATTGGTGCCGGCTCCTATATGATGACTCATGCGTATACAATTGACCATCGTTTCGATGAAGTGCATTCTCGTATGCTTTCTGAATTCTCATGGGATAGTATTGTGTTTGAAGGGCGTGCCTCAATTGATACATTTTTATCAGAAATAAAACGCCTTGGCTTTAGCGATATCCTTACTCTCCCCTTCTCGTATACCGACATTTCAACTTTACACTATGCGAATAAAGTCGGATTTCATCATATAGATGAGCAATTACAAGAAATGATTATGAAGAAAGATTTGGTGCTGCGATGAAAGGTATTGTATATATTGGACACGGGAGTCGCCTGCAAGAAGGTAATGAACAATTCATTCACTTTATTCAATCTGTTATGAAAGAACGTAACGAAAGAATTCAAAAAATAGCTTTTTTAGAACTAACAACACCTACCATTTCGGATGCAGTTACAGAAACAATTCTAGAGGGCGCAACTGAAATAATGATTGTACCTGTTTTATTATTTGCAGCAGCTCACTATAAACGTGATATTCCTTTTGAATTAGAGCAGCTACAAAAGAAATATCCACAAATAACATTTTCAGTTGCATCACCCTTTAGTACACACCCACATATGGTGGAACTTGTAGTAAAAAGAATACGTGAAGCTACGCCAATGCAAGGTAGTAGTATTTTACTCGTAGGACGAGGTAGTAGTGATCCACAGCCGATATATGAGTTACAACAAATCGGAGCAGCTGTCGAACGAAAACTCGGTATGCCAGTATGTTGCTCCTTTTTAACGAAAGGAACGCCCTATTTTACTACTGAACTCAAGGCTATATCATCGACTGCGTCCCATGTATATGTCATGCCGTACCTTCTCTTTACCGGATTGTTGCTTCAAAAAATTAAATTGCATACGAAAAAATATGATCACGTTACGACTTGTAACTGCCTACAATTTGATCCATATATGAAATTAACATTGTTAGAACGAATGGAGGAATGTGTGTATGTATGACATGTACCCTCTTATACTTAATTTAAATAAAAAAGTGGTCGTTATTATTGGTGGCGGTAAAATTGCATATCGAAAAGCGTCTGGATTAAAAAATACAGGCGCTTTTGTCACCGTTATCAGCCCAGAAATTTGCGAGGAAATGAAGGAACTTTCTTATATTACCTGGAGGCAAAAAACCTTTAGTAATGATGATATTAAAAATGCTCACCTTATTTACGCAGCTACAAATCAACATGATGTAAATATGATGGTCAAACAGGCCGCTCATGATTTTCAATGGGTTAACGTTGTAAGTGATGGTACAGAATCATCGTTTCACACACCAGGTATCATCCGAAATGATAAATATGTTATAACGATTTCAACTTCAGGTAAGGATCCATCGTTTACGAAGCTTTTGAAGCAGGAATTTATATCTATACTTCCTAATCTTATAAAAAAGCTTTCTCGTACTCACAAATAATAATCTATTTCTTAGCTAAAATGGTAATTACCTTTGGACAAACGTTTTTTAGAAGCGTTTGTTCTTTTTATTTTGGTTTCTTTTTTGAATTAAGTCGCTTGATTATCAGACATAGTACAATTGTCAACGACACCTAATATATCAAAGACAGTTTTCCTCTTACATCGATGGGATTTCCATCCATCATTTACCGCCTCAAATCCATTCGGTTTTAAACGTATATTCAAAACAACATATATGACAAATAAATAACGACAGTTACTGTAATAATGCTGAAAAGTGTTGAAAATAAAACGATTTGCGCATGTAGTTCAGGCTCTATTTGATACTCCATAGCAATGGTTGATGTATTTCTTGAAGTAGGAAAAGAACTTGCAATAAATAATGATTGCGCAACAATTCCATTAATGTTTAATAAGTAGATCATGGCAAGTGCTAATAATGGTCCCATCAATAATCTTCCAATTAGAGCCCATGTTATGACTCGATGGAAAAAATTAAGCTTAATATTGGATAATTGCGCTCCTAGCAATATGAGTGCTATGGCAACAAAACTATTCGCAAGCTGATTAAGAGGTAGAAAGATAGAATTAGGTATTTGAATTGTAAAAGATTGAAAGAGAACCCCTAATATGAGTGCATGAAATACAGGCAGTCTTAGAAATGATTGAATAATACTTCCGATTGTTTTTGTCGCTGATAGTAAGTTATATATCCCATACGAATAAGTTAAAAGATTCTGGAAAATCACAATAAAAATTTGAATGGAAACCCCCACTGGATTGTGACTGAAAATCAATTGACTGACTGGTAATCCATAATTACCGGAATTCATTAACGAAATACTATTTTTTAGAGCTGCACTTTCTCCTTTTTCTAACTTTAATGTTTTTGAAATGAAATGACTTACTAGCATTAGACTCAGACTATACAGCATTAAATAATACATGATCTGGAGCAACAAACCTGTTTCTATACTAATATCATATATATTCAAAAATACAGCCGCTGGCATCAAGCAATAATTAATAAGTGTAGATAGCTGCTTTAAGTTAAATTGGAACTTCCTTTGTAAGATTGCACCAATTAGCATCAATATTAATATTGGTAATATTACGTCTAATATAATGAAAATAAACATTTAATACCTCATTCTACATATATTTTAGTTGGATTAAACGCTCTCTTTTCTTTAACATATCAATTATGACTCACAAAGAAAATTATGGATTATTTATAAAAATTCATAATTTTATCTTATCGACCTAAACTGTATTCTTTATTTTAAGTGTACTTTTTCACAATATCCATTAGCCTTACCCAAAAATCTGGGCCTAAAAAATATGCATTTTTTCCTTATTATAGGTACCTCTATATGTTTTTTTAATTTCGGAACATTTCAAGCTATTGATATATTTTTTATACATATTAATAGCTAGCTTTTAGAAAGGCGCGACTATTTATCGATTCGTTAGCGACCAATAGTCATCGTTTCATTCAAAAGTTATTATTTTCGTTCTCGATATATTCCGACAAAGGCAACGTCCCTGTCTAGTACGCTAAACGTGTAAGAGGCGAAGTACCTTTAGTTACTCATTCCTTTAAAGTTCCTCATTGTGGAATTCGATTTAATTTTATACATTTATCGCTTAATTTCTTTATCTGTAGGCAAAACAATCGCAGCTATTATATAAAGTAACACCGTAAATCCACTAGTAAAAAAGGCTGATAATGCAGTTACTATACGAAGGATACTAACATCAATTCCATACTTATCGCTTAAACCACCTAATACACCGGATACTTGTTTATCTTTAGTGGACTTATATAATTTTTTCATCTAAACACCCCGATCCAATTAAATATTTGTATGCTAGAAATTAGTTTGATCTTTGTTTTTGAGCTAACTTGCCCTTTAATTGAATAACATCTGATATCTATATTTTAACATAAAATCCCATAAGGCTTCTGGTTTTCATTTTAATACCACATTATTTTAGAAAACAAGCATTTGTTAAGATAGCAATATAACATATTGAAGCCTATTACTAAAAGAACCATCCTAGATTACTTTAGGATGGTTCTTTTTCTTTATTAATGATTCTTTAACATCACTAACAGCTTTTCTTGACTATACATCCACACTGTAATGATTAAACAAGCAAGTGCGACTTCTGATAATGCCATAAATCCAATTGCATAATGACCTGTTAGTTGGAATAGTAAAGTTAAAATTAATGGCGGGAAGAACCCTCCTAGTCCACCTAAAGCTGAAACGAGTCCATTTACAATACCAGCTTGCTCTGAGAAGTACATGGGAACGAGTTTGAAGATTGTACCATTACCAATCCCTGCACAAAATGCGACTAGTAGGCAACCAAATGTATACACGTTCATACTAGGCATAAATGATAAGATAATACCTGAAAGTGTTAAACCGATAAATACGAAGATTAATATTTTAAACGGGTTAAACTTATCACCAAGCCAACCACCAATCGGACGCATCATTGTTGCGAGTACAATGAATCCGGCTGTCCGCATACCTGCATCTACTTTTTCTAATCCGAAGTGAGATACTAAAAAGTTTGGTAAGTATACTGTAAATGCGACAAATGATCCGAATGTTAAAAAGTAAAAGATACATAAAAACCAAAGTTTTTCATTTTTATATACACCTTTTATTTGTTCCATTAATGGTGTATTCACCTTTTTCTCCTTACGATCGCCTAATAAAAAGTTCATAAGTGCAAATGCTGCAAGTAAAATTAAATAACACTGTACTGTCGTTCTCCAGCCAACTGAAGTTGCAATGACAGGTGCTAAAAACGAAGTAATTGCTGTTCCGGCGTTACCGACACCGTAAATACCATTTACAAAACCGTGACTCTCTTTCGGAAAGTATTTCGGTAAAGAAGTTACACCTACAGAGAATACGGCTCCGCCGATCCCGACAAATAATCCACCAATAATTAAATCCATCATTGAATTGGCAACACTAATATAAAAGACAGGAAATAATAATAGAATAAAACTAATAAAGAATAATTTTCTTGCTCCGAAACGATTTGTCCAATAACCAATTGGAATACGAAGAACAGAACCTAAAATAACCGGTACTGCTGTTACCATTGAAATTTGTCCCGCAGTTAATGGAATATCCGCTTTAATATAAGGCATTAATGATGATAAAATGACCCATACCATAAAACCGATAACTAGATTAGAAGTTTGTAAACTTAATTGAAAATTAGGACTTTTCATCCTGTTCCCTCCTATGTATGCATAGTTATATTCATTCCCTCCAGCCTAATCACGTCCTAACATGATTAGGCTGAAAAGAATCAACCACCACTTACTGGCGGAATCATTGCTATAACATCGCCAGTTTGAATGATGTCATCCTCATTTGCATACTCTTCATTGATAGCAACCATGATCTCGCTTGAAATCGCTACGTTGTATTTTTTAGTGAGCACTTCCTTTAGTTCAGCAACCGTAATATTTTCACAATCTATGTGTAATACTGGCTTACTTACTTCTTCTTGTAAATGTGCAAATAATAGTACTTCAATCATATGCTCATCTCCTTTCCAGGCTCACCATTTGCATACACTACCTTCTCTAACTGATCACCAATCCATGATTCACCATCTTCCCAGAACTCTTTCTTCCAAATGGGAACAATTTGTTTTATACGCTCCATAATATATTCGTTCGCCTCATAGGCAGCCTTCCGGTGTGGTGTAGAAACAGCGACGACAACAGCAAGGTCAGAAATTTGTAATGTACCAATGCGGTGTGTAATAGCGACAGATGTCCCAGGCCACTTCTCTTTTACTTCGGTGCCAATTTTCTCAAGTTGTTTTTCTGCCATTGTTTTATATGCTACATACTCTAAATATAGCGTACGACGGCCTTTCGTAAATTCCCTCACAGTACCAATGAAAGTAGTAACTGCGCCGCACTCACGACGAACTACTTTATTTGTAACTTCTTCAATTGAAATAGGTGTATCAATTACTTCATAATACGTATGTGTCATCTTGCACCTCTGATCTTTGTATAAGTTAGCAATCTATTTTTCTATTACTTATATGATCGAAACTGTTCTTCCCACGGCCACTCACTTCCGGCACTTGATTCTAGTAACAGTACCGAAACAGTTATTCCTGCTTCAAATCCTCTCGTTCCGCCTGGCAAGACGATACATGCATTCGCCTCTGCAAGTGAAGAAATAGCACTAGATTTATCTAAACCAACTGGTGTAGCTTGCAATTTTCCATCTATAATTACCACTCTTCCTCTTACAAAACGAGTAAATGGGTTTGCTTTCGAAAAGTCTTTCTGTAAAATTGCGTCTGTACGAAATACGTGCGGATCTTGTCTATGCAAGTATGTTCGAATGACTGGGCGAACAAATAATTCACAACCGACATAACAAGCAGAAGGATTACCAGATAGACCAAATAGTAGTTTTCCTTCTACCTCAGCTACAGTTGTCACACTTCCTGGTCGCATCGCTATTTTGTTAAAAAGTACATTAGCTTGTAATCTCTCATAAATAGCAGGTAAATAGTCATAGTCTCCTACCGAAACGCCACCAGTTGTAATTAATATATCGACTTCTTTCATCGCTTTTTTCACAGTGTTATAACACGTCTCTAAATCATCAGCGAATTGTCCATAATACCGTACAACCCCGCCCGCTCGTTCAATTTGAGCAGCAATCATATAGGAGTTACTATTTCGAATCTTCCCTGGCTTTAATTGTTCATGTACTTCAAGCAGTTCACTCCCTGTCGTTACAATTCCAATAACTGGCTGTTTTACAACATGGACTGCACTATAACCAAACGTAGCAAGAAGTGCTGCTACTCCAGGATTAATAACAGTCCCTTTCCTCACAAGAATGCTATTTTGTTTTACATCTTCTCCTTTAAAAGAAATGTTATCCCCAGAAGAGAAAGAGCGTTTTAATACCATATAAGTCTTTTCGTTTTCTTCAAACCCTTCCGTTAGTTCTAACATAACAACTGCATTACACCCTTTCGGGATTGCGGCACCTGTCATAATACGTACAGCTTGAAATGCTTTCACTTCTTCTGTAAAAACAAAACCTGCTCCAATTTCGCCAATCACTTCAAACTTAATGAAATTACTGCTACTTGCTTCTTTTGTATCTTCCGCTCGAATTGCAAACCCGTCGTATGGAGAGCGATCAAAATGCGGAACGTCATAATCTGCAATAACATCTTCTCCAAGCGTTCTACCGTAGCTTTCTATAAGAGAAACCTTTTCTATTTCACCCTGGTAGGCATATTCCATTACACGTGCAACTGCTTCTGCCACTGGAATTGGTATACGTTTTTCTAACATTCTTTTTCACCTCATTTTAATAAGCAGAAACTCTCTTTCTCTTCATCCTATATATTTTGCGTATAATCGTTTTGCTATGTTCACATCATTTGTTCCATGAATAAATGCCCTACCATCTGTAAATAAAACGAAACGATATTCATCAATTAGAAATGATAGTAAGTAAAGCGTTTTTTGGACATGTACACTTTTTTGTAATCGTTTTTGAATTTCGTTTAAATTAAGATCTCTCTTTATTCCTGAACGGATTTGAACTGTATTCCGTCCGCATAGCACTTCCGTTTTCATCTGCGCTTCAAATGCTAGACTTGGATACGTTCGTGATGTCCCACAAGATGGACATGTACTTTTTTTCTGTCTATTTACTTTTAATGAGAGATGTTGATTGTTCCAAATATCAAATGATAACATCGTACCTCTGAGCGACTCATAATCATCCACCAATATTTTCATCGCCTCTGTCACTTGATGAGCAACGACCATCTGTACAGCTGGCTGAATAATTCCGGCTGTATCACATGTTGCACCGCCCATAGGATGATCCATTAGACAGCGAAAACATGGTGTTTCCCCAGGAAGAATTGTATACGTTACACCGTAACTCCCAATACATCCGCCGTATATCCAAGGTATATTCTCTTTTTGTGAAATGTCATTTATAAGTAGACGCGTATCGAAATTGTCGGTCGCATCTATTATGAGATTCACTTCTTTTATTAACCCTTCTATCTCTTGCATCGTGACATCTGTTACAACTGGTACAATTTCCACTTCAGAATTAATCTTTCTTAAATGTTCTGTCGCTGCAATTGCTTTCGGTTTGCACTGCTGTGCATCTTCTTCTGTATATAACTGTTGCCGCTGTAAATTACTCCATTCGACGTAGTCACGATCGGCAATTGTTAATTTCCCAATTCCCATCCTAACGAGCGCTTCTGCATTCGCAGCCCCTAGTGCACCCGCACCGATTAGGAGCACATGCTTTTCTCTCATTTTTCTTTGTCCTATTTCACCAATCCCAGAAAACAATACTTGCCTTGAATATCGCTCTTGCATAGAGAATCCTCCTTTCGCTATCCGCCAATGTATGACATTTCAACTTTTGGACGTTTATTTGTACTTTCCGCCGTTCTTTCATCTGAATATCGATCTGCTCTATATCGCCACGTATGTTGTAAAATTTTTAATAGTGATGCATCAGAAATATTTTCTCGAAGAAGCGCTCGTAAATCCGTTCCTTTCGTTCCAAATAGGCACGTAAAAAACTTGCCGTCTGCCGAAATACGAGCTCTCGTACAAGAAGAACAAAATGACTCTGATACTGAAGTAATAAATCCAACTTCTGAATCGCTCCCTACATATCGATACAATTTCGCAACTTCTCCAAAGTAACGAGGTGGAACAGGCTCAATTGGATATACTCGATTAATCTTCTCTATTAATTGTTCCTTCGTAATAACTTGTTCAAAATTCCATCCGTTCGTACTGCCTACATCCATAAACTCGATAAAACGGAGCTGGGTTTCTTGTTCTTTAAAATAACGGGCCATATGAAGGATTTGACTATCATTCATTCCTTTTTTTACGACCA
Organism: Bacillus mobilis; assembly: GCF_001884045.1. Classification (GTDB taxonomy): domain Bacteria; phylum Bacillota; class Bacilli; order Bacillales; family Bacillaceae_G; genus Bacillus_A; species Bacillus_A mobilis. Next base: position 17,380 of record NZ_MACF01000069.1, read on the forward strand.
TATTTACCTTTACTTCTAATCCAGCAGCCTTTGCTGCTTCAATTCCTTTCAGTACAGGTTTTGTACTTACATTTCTTCCGTTAATTTTTTTGAAGGCGTGGTCCTCTATCGCATCTAAACTAATATTTACACGTTTTAATCCCGCCTCTTTTAGCGCCTTAGCGTGTTTTGCTAAATGAATACCGTTTGTTGTGAGCCCAATGTCTTTTAAACCTTCTAACTTTGTAAGTCTTGCGATTAACTGCGGTAAGTCTTTACGCAATAAAGGTTCGCCGCCAGTAAGCCTAATTTTATTGACTCCCATACTTATAAACAGTCTTGCTAATCTTTCTATTTCATCGAACGTTAATAAAAACTCTTCTTGTAAAAAAGCGTAATCAGGCCCGAACACTTCAGCAGGCATACAATATGTGCACCTAAAATTACAACGATCAATAACTGAAATACGTAAATCTTGAAGTGGCCGTTCTAAAGAATCTTTCATTTTCTCGTGCATCTATATCCCTTCTTTTCTGCTGCAATCCTTAGTAAGCTTTCAATTTTTTATTTGCCTTTATTATAAAAAATAAGCTACACATTCAATGTGACTTTTCTCACATCACTTTCCCCATTCAAAAATTCTTCACAAATCTGTTCGAATTTTGTTCACATCTTCAGCCCCTACTCCTTACGGTCATTGAAATTTCACTTTTTTTCAAAAATATCTCTTGCATTTTCATCATAATTACATTCAAAATAAGAAATATATTGTTAACGAGAAGAAAGGTGATCGCTGTGGCAAACAGTATGACATTATCTCAAGATTTAAAGGAATTACTTGCATCTGTTGAATATAAAATGCAAATTAAAAAAGGAAGTTTTATTTTTCAAGAAGGTATGGAGGCAACCGAACTCTATATCATCCACACAGGAAAAGTACAAATTAGTAAATTAAGTGCTGATGGGCAGGAATTGACACTCCGCATTTGTTCGGCATATGACATTATTGGAGAATTAACATTGTTCACGGACAATGCGAAGTATTTATTAAATTCAAAATGCCTTGAAGATGTGGAAGTAGGCGTTATAAAGCGTGAAGCATTAGAAAAAGAATTACTCCAAAAGCCGGCACTTGTATTTGAATTTATGAAATGGATTAGTGAACATTTAAGAAGAATGCAGACGAAGTTTCGAGATTTAGTATTACATGGCAAAAAAGGTGCCCTGTATTCTACTCTCATTCGAATGACAAATAGTTATGGTGTGTTAAAAGAAAATGGTATTCTCATCGATTTACCTTTAACGAATCAAGAACTTGCTAATTTCTGTGCAACTTCACGTGAAAGTGTAAATCGAATGTTAAATGAATTAAAAAAGCAAGGTACACTTTCTATTCATAAAGGAAAGATTACAATCCACGATTTACAATTTTTAAAACGTGAAATTGCTTGTGAAGATTGCTCTGCTTCTGTTTGTAGCATTGATTAGCATCTTATTTAAGTACTTATACTTATAAAGAAAGCCGAGGTCTCCAATTAGATCTCGGCTTTCTTTATAAGTTACTAAACATATAGAACAAAATTATTTTTTCAATTCATTTGGAATACGTCTTCTGTAAATTACATAACTACGGCTTACGTATTTAATTGGAGCACTAAATACATGTACTAGTCTAGTAAATGGCCATACTGCGAATAGACCCATACCTGCAATTATATGAATTTTAAACCATACTGGCACTTCCGTCATATACTCAACTTTCGGTTGAAAAATAAAGAGACTTCGGAACCAAGGACCGATCGTTGTACGATAATCAAACCCTTTTGAGTCAATGTTTAAAAATGTTGAAGAAAGTCCTGCTAGCATTACGATAAGTAATAATATAAGCGCAATATAATCTCCCTTTGTACTCGTTGCAATGATACGTTTTACTGTTACGCGGCGGTACGTTAATATAATTAAACCGATAATAGAAGCAATACCAGCCGGAAGTCCAAAACTAATTGCCATTATGTGATACATATGCTCAGAAATACCTATTGAACGGTATACAGCTTCTGGAATTAAAATCCCCATGACATGACCGCCAATTACGAACATAATCCCAAAATGGAATAGTAGACTTCCGATTCGGAGCATTTTCTTTTCTAATAGTTCACTAGATTTTGATGTCCATCCAAATTGATCATAGTTGTATCTGAAAATATGTCCACCGATAAAGATTGTAAAAATGATATAGGGAAACAATACCCATAGAAATTGATCCATCATTTTGACAACTCTCCTTTCTAATTTGTCTGTACACCCCATGTATCGATAGCGAGTAGAACAGCCGCAAGAATTGGTTCATACATACTATCTGCTTCTTTTAACTGAACGTGTAATGCTTGTATGTTTTCCTTGTATTTACTCATAATTGGTTCACTGTCTTGCTCATTTGCATTTGCAAAAAACTCTAGTAAAAGAGGTAAATAATCAGGTAGTTCTTTATCTGTTACTTCAAAACCAGATTTTTTATAATGCTGCTTTAACTCTAGTAATTCAATACCTCTTTCTCTTTGTTCACCAGTGTTCATATACGTTAAATACATATTAGTCTTTTTACCAAAATCAAATGTATATACGTAACTATCAATAAGTTGATCGTTCGTTTTATTTAGTACTTGTTCTATAAATGTTGTAAGTGGAGCTCTAACTTCGTCCTGCTCAATTGCTTCAACCTCTTCTTGTAATTCAACTAAAGCTTCTCTCCACCCGATTTCCGGGTAGGAGAGAAGGAATGAAGAACACGAAAAAGCAGTTTGTAAACTTTGTTTCATATTTTTCCGCCCCCATTATTTAAGAAATTGTCATACAAGATCCTGGGCCACCTGCGAAGGATAAACCACAGCTTCCTTGTTCGTTATATAAATCTGCAACTTGTTCGCGGTGAGACGTTGGGATTACGAAGCGATCTTTATATTTTGCAATCGCAAGAAGTCGATACATATCTTCTACATCCTGTTTCGTTAAACCGATTTCTTTTAATACAGCTTCATTTGGTTCTTTATTAATTTGAAGTGCTCTCATATGTGTTCGCATAACAGCCATTTTTTTCAATGTAAGACGAATATGTGATTCATCTCCTGCAGTGAGTAAATTCGCTAAATATTGAATTGGAATACGCATATTATCAATAGCAGGGAAAATTTCTTCTGCTTTCCAGTTACTACCTTTTCCCTCCACCATGTTCATAATCGGGCTAAGCGGCGGGATATACCAAACCATCGGCATAGTACGATACTCCGGGTGAAGAGGTAGAGCGATTTTCCAATCAATAATCATTTTATAGATTGGTGACTGTTGTGCCGCTTTAATCCATTCTTCAGGAATCCCTTGCTTTTTCGCTTCAGCTGCTACTTCTGGATCATTTGGATCTAAGAAAACCGTAAGCTGAGATTCATATAAATCTGTTTCATTTTCAACAGAAGCCGCTTCTTTTACTTTGTCAGCGTCATATAGCATTACCCCAATGTATCGAATACGCCCTACACATGTTTCCGAACAAATTGTAGGCATACCCGCTTCAATACGAGGGAAACACATTGTACATTTTTCAGCTTTATTCGTTTGCCAGTTAAAGTACACTTTTTTATATGGACAAGAAGATACGCAGAATCTCCATGCACGACATGCATTTTGATCGACAAGAACAATCCCATCTTCTTCACGTTTATACATCGCACCAGATGGACAAGAGGATACACAAGATGGATTCATACAATGTTCGCATATGCGCGGTAAATACATCATAAAGACATTTTCAAAATCTGTTTTAATTTCTTCTTCCATTTTCTTTACGTTCGGATCTTGTAATCCTGTTATATGTCCACCAGCTAAATCATCTTCCCAGTTTGGACCCCATTCAATTTTGTCGATAAATTCACCCGTAATTGCTGATTTCGGACGAGCAACTGGCTGATGCTTACGCTGCGGACTATTTGTTAACGTTTCATAATCATAGTTCCAAGGTTCAAAGTAATCATCAATGGTTGGTTGATCTGGATTATGGAAAATATTCATAAGGCGCTTCATTTTCGAACCGGATTTCAGCTGAATTTCACCATTTTTCAATTCCCAGCCGCCTTTATATTTCTCCTGATCTTCCCATTGTTTCGGATAACCAATACCAGGTTTCGTTTCTACGTTATTGAAGTACATATATTCAGCACCTGGACGATTTGTCCAGGTGTTTTTGCATGTTACACTACAAGTATGGCAGCCGATGCATTTATCTAGGTTCATTACCATTCCGACTTGTGCTTTAATCTTCAAGCCAATCTACCTCCTTCAGTTTACGAATTACTACGTTTAGGTCACGCTGATTACCAGTCGGACCATAATAGTTAAATCCATAGCTTAATTGGCCATATCCACCAATCATATGTGTCGGTTTTACGTGAATACGAGTTGGACTATTATGCGTTCCCCCGCGGTTACTTGTTAATTTCGTACCAGGTACGTTTATATGACGATCTTGCGCATGGTGCATAAACGCCATTCCTCTCGGTATACGATGCGTTACAACAGCACGTGCTACAACAACACCGTTACGGTTAAAGCACTCGATCCAATCATTATCCGCAACGCCAGCTTCTTCAGCATCCTCTTTATTCATCCAAACGGTTGGACCACCTCTAAACAGCGTTAACATCGGTAATGAATCGAAATACATACTATGAATTGACCACTTATTATGCGGCGTTAAATAATTTAATGTAATCTCTTTTCCTTCTACTTCAGGTCGTGATTTACGGAACGGTTTATGTTGCAGAATTGGTTTAAATGTAGCCATCGTTTCACCAAATTCTTTCATCATGTCATGATCTAAATAGAAAGATTGTCGTCCAGTGATTGTTCTCCAAGGAATAAGGCGTTCCACATTTGTTGTAAATGGTGAGTAACGGCGTCCACCTTTTTCTGAACCTGTAAAGGCCGGAGAAGTAATTACCGTTTTTGGCTGCGCTGTAATTTGTTCAAATGTGAAGCATTCTTCTTCACGTTCTTCTGCTAAATCACGCAGTTTTAAATCCGTTTGTTTTTCAAGTGCTTCCCATGCTTTTACAGCCATATGACCGTTTGTTGTAGAAGAAAGTGTTAATACCGCTTCGGCAGCATTAATTGCTTCTTTTATGTCTGGGCAACCTTTCGCAATAGAATCCGTTCGAACGACTCCTAATCGGCTCTTTAATTGCTCATATTCTTTTTCTGCAGACCAAGAAATCCCTTTCGTACCAATCGGTTGTTTTCCGGTATTTGGTCCTAGCGCAGTCATTTTGTCATAAATCGTTTTATAATCCCTTTCGACAACATGAATTTGCGGCATCGTTTTACCCGGAATTGGTTCACACTCACCTTTACTCCAGTCTTTAATTTTGCCAAGTGGTTGCGCTAATTCTTGCGGTGTATCGTGAAGAAGTGGTGTTGCAACAACTTCTTTCATTGGTTCAAGATCGATTTTCTTCGCTAAATCAGACACAGCTTTAGAAAGAGAAGTGAAAATGTCCCAGTCAGAGCGTGCTTCCCACGGTGAACCGATTGCTGGATTAAATGGATGTACAAATGGATGCATATCTGTACTACTTAAATCATGCTTTTCATACCAAGTTGAAGTTGGTAAGACGATATCAGAATAAAGCGCTGTTCCAGCCATACGGAAATCTAAGTTAATGAGTAAATCAAGCTTCCCTTCTGGCGCTTCTTCATGCCACTTTATTTCTTCTGGTCGTAACGAATCACTATCGTCATTCATTAATCCATTCGTTGTACCTAACAAATGCTTTAAGAAATACTCGTGACCTTTACCAGAACTTGAAATTAAGTTTGCACGCCATACGAATAAGTTGCGCGGGAAGTTATTTTTATTATCAGGATCTTCAATTGCGAATTTCAGTTCTTTATTTTTTAATTTTTGCGCAACGTATTTTCCGATTTCTTCTTGCGTTGTTGCACCAGCAGCAACAGCTTCTTTATATAATTCAATTCCATTTTTCTCGAATGTTGGATACGAGGGTAACCAGCCAAGCCTTGCTGCTAATACGTTGTAATCACCGTGATGTTGATAACGAGAATTGCCTTCAACTGGTGATGCTAAATGTCCAACTGGTGTATCTTCATAGCGCCATTGATCAGTTACGAAATAGAAGAAAGATGTACCGTTTTGTAATTTCGGTGGCCCTTGCCAATCTTTTGCCATCGCGATTGTTTGCCATCCTTCCGCTGGTCGCAATTTTTCTTGACCAACATAATGCGCCCAACCACCGCCGTTTACACCTTGCGCTCCGACGAGAAGTACAAGATTTAAAACGGCGCGATAAATCGTATCAGAGTTAAACCAATGGTTAATACCAGCTCCCATAATAATCATTGAGCGACCATTCGTATCAACAGCATTTTGTGCGAACTCACGAGCGATTTGAATAATAAGTTCTCGTTTCACTCCTGTCATTTTTTCTTGCCATGCAGGTGTAAACGGTACGTCATCATTGAAATCTTTCGGTTCTTGTCCGCCGAGTCCTCGGTTCACGCCGTAATTCGCTAACGTTAAGTCGTATACAGTTGTAACGAACACTTCACCTTCTTCTGTCATAACCTTTTTCACTGGAATTGTACGTTCTAATATTGTATTTCCATCATCAGAGAAGTACGGAATTTGTACAGTTTGAACACTATCTTCCATTCCAAGTAAAGAAAGACGCGGATTAATCTTTTCACCGGTTTCTTCATCTTCTAAACGTAAGTTCCATTTCTTTTCGTTATCCCAACGTGACCCCATTGTACCGTGAGGTGTTGCAAAATCATTCGTGTTCTCGTTCCAAAGTACAGGTTTCCATTCTCCTAACTTCGTTTCGCGTCCAATATCAGAAGCATTTAAGAATCGATCAGCAACGAATTGGTCTCCTTTTTGTTTCAATGTGACGAAGAAAGGAAAATCAGTATATTGCTTTGCATAGTTTGTGAAGTATTCCACTTGATTATCTACGTAAAATTCTTGTAAGATTACGTGCCCCATTGCCATCGCAAGTGCACCATCTGTACCTTGTTTCACACTAATCCAATCATCCGCAAACTTTGTAGATTCAGCGAAGTCAGGACTGACAGAAACGACTTTCGTTCCTTTATATCGAACCTCTGCTAAAAAGTGTGCATCTGGTGTTCTCGTCATCGGTACATTTGAACCCCACGTCATAATGTAACCAGAGTTATACCAATCGCTACTTTCTGGTACATCTGTTTGATCACCCCAAATTTGCGGAGAAGCTGGTGGTAAATCTGCGTACCAATCATAGAAGCTAAGCATCGGTCCACCCATAAGTTGCATAAAGCGACTACCAGCTGCATGACTTAACATCGACATAGCTGGAATTGGTGAGAAACCAACATTTCGGTCTGGACCGTATTTCATAACTGTGTATAGTAAAGAAGCTGAAACGAGTTGTAACACTTCATCCCAATTCGCACGAATGAATCCCCCTTTACCACGCGCCTGCTTATACGTACGTGCCTTTTCAGGGTTTTCCACAATGCTCTTCCAAGCATCTAATGGTGACTCGTTATTTTGCAGTTCCTCTTGCCACATATTCCAAAGAACACCACGTACATACGGATATTTCACACGAAGTGGACTGTAAATGTACCAAGAGAAACTTGCTCCACGTGGGCATCCTCGCGGTTCAAAATCAGGCATATCAGGACCTGTAGTCGGATAGTTAAGTTCCTGCCCTTCCCAAGTTACAATTCCATCTTTCACATATATATTCCAGCTACATGAACCAGTACAGTTCACGCCGTGTGTAGAACGAATTACTTTATCATGCTGCCAACGCTTTCTGTACACATTCTCCCATTCGCGATCTTCATATGTTTCTTGTGTATGATTATCGTTATAACGATCTATTGGTGAAAAATATTTTAAACGTCTCATTAGTGCTGAAGATTTCTTCTTCATACTGTTCACTCCTTTAATACGTCTCTCTTACATACCCTTACTATAAGAGAGGTTGTAAAATACAGATGTGACATTTCGCACAGTTCAAGAGATTGTCAAAATTTCAGTAAAAAATAATTTTGTGAGAAAATCTTTTGTTCCGTTGTGAAGATTTATGGTTAATCTTAATTATTAGGAGAATAGTATTTTGAGGGATCGACTATTTTGCAAAAGAAAAAACGCAGGAGATATTCCTACGTTTTTCTTTATAAATATATGAAACAGAGTTTTGAATTTTCTCTTCACGATATTATTTTATATCAAGACATATTTCACATTAAACTACAAATCATTATTTACCATATTGCCCTTAGTTACGGAAACAATTATACTAGATGTAATCAGAATAAATAATCTGAATATTCTTAGAATTAAAGATAAAATCTTTATACCCGTAATTAGATTGATACATTCTATTTTCCACTAAATAGATTAAAAAACGATAATAACATTAGGAGGATTACGATGCACCAGCTTGATTCATTACATCCCATTATAGAAAAAATAATTAATAATATTGAAAAGTTAATGGTCGGAAAGCGAAAAGAAACGATCTTAGCTTTGACAGCTCTGTTAGCGGAAGGTCATGTACTATTAGAAGATGTTCCTGGCGTTGGGAAAACAATGTTAGTTCGCGCTCTTTCTAAATCTATTGATGCTGATTACAAGCGCATTCAATTCACACCTGATTTACTGCCGTCAGATGTAACAGGTGTTTCTATTTATAATCCGAAAGAGCTCCAATTTGAGTTCAAACCTGGACCAATCATGGGGAATTTTATACTTGCTGATGAAATTAATCGTACATCTCCCAAAACACAATCTGCCTTACTTGAAAGTATGGAAGAAGGCAATATTACAATAGATGGCAGGACAAGACCGTTGCCAAAACCGTTCTTTGTAATGGCTACACAGAATCCGGTCGAATATGAGGGAACATACCCTTTACCAGAAGCACAGCTCGATCGTTTCTTATTGAAACTAAAAATGGGATATCCTACACAAGAAGAAGAATTTGAAATTTTAAACAGGATGGAAAAAACAAATCCCCTCTCCCATTTACAAGCTATTACAACAATAGAAGAATTACTTTATTTACAACAGAGCGTACGGGAAATAAGTATGGACAAAGCAATCAAACATTACATTGTAAAGCTTGTTAGTCAGACTCGTTCTTATAGTTCTATACAGCTTGGTGCAAGTCCACGTGGCTCGATTGCTTTAATGAAAGCTTCACAAGCATATGCATTCATCCATGGCAGAAATTATGTTATTCCAGACGATGTTAAATTTTTAGCTCCTTACGTATTAGCTCACAGACTCATTCTAAAAATGGAGGCAAAATTTGAAGGAATTACAGGAGAACAAGTTATCACAAAAATCGTTGCGCGAACTACCGTACCTACTCAAAGGAAGATGAACCTTTGATGAAACGGATACTACGAACACTCTATCATTTTACTAAGTTATCACTCATTCCGTTATGCCTAGTCTTAACATTTGTATACGCTATGCTTCAAGGAGGATTTGTAAGTTGGTTTTTGTTTTACAGTATGATTCCTATTGGACTTTATTCACTACTGCTTCCCTTCTATGCTTTACGGAACGCCGAGGTAAAACGAATAACAAATCAAGACGAATATGTAGCAGGAGAACCATTTTTAAGTACGATTACAATAAAAAGAAGTTTTCCTTTTCCCTTACTTTATTTAATTATAGAAGATGTACTGCCATCACAATTTACAAATTGTAAACAAATAAAGATGAATAAAGTAATACTCTTTCCAGGATTGAAACGAAATATTTCGTTTCAATATGCAATTGATACAATCCCTAGAGGAGAGCACTCTTTTTCAAGCGTACGTGTCAAAACTGGTGATTTATTCGGTATGATGGAGAAAGAAATAACTTTTTCAGTTCCAGATACATTTTTAGTCTATCCCCAGTATGTAGATATAACATATCGACAAATGGAAAATCATTTCGAACAAGGAGCACTTTCAGCAAATATAAATTTAGTAAAAGACTCTACCATTTCTGTCGGTGTGAGAGACTATAAACCTGGTGACCGCTTTTCATGGATTGATTGGAAAGCAACTGCCCGAACAAACAACATTATGACGAAAGAGTTTGAACAACAGCGCAGCCATAATATTATGATATTCATGGACAGAACCCCATCCCCTCTATTCGAATCAGTCGTCACATTTACCGCCTCTATTGTCAGGTCTGTCTTGAAGCAAAATTCACCAGCGTCATTCGTATCTGTCGGAAAAGAACGAACTTTTTTCCCTTTAGACAATGGAGATAGTCAGTTGCATCAAATCTTTTGTCATTTAGCGAAAGTACAAGCGGACAGTGCATTCCCGCTCTCCCGGAGTGTAGAAATGGAATTAAGAAAAATTTATGAGCCCGTCACGATTATACTCGTAACAAGCGATCTTTCTCCCGATATTCAAAAGGCGGCTGACTTTGCTGCTATTAAAAATAGAAAATTAATGGTGTTTGTCGTAAAAGAAAAAGCAAATCAACTCTCACATCGAGAACTCAGTATTCTAGAAACTCTACAAAAACGAAAAATATTTGTAAAAGCGGTTTATGAAAACCACTATACAAACGTATTTTTTGAGGTGAGCAAATGATAACATTACAAACAAAAAAACAATGGGATATGAACAGATTTTTCATGCATGCATGCGCATTTCTACTTTTACTAGAATGGCTAAGACCCCTCATAGGTATTACAAACGTAGGTAGATTAGATATTTTTGTAATATTTATAGGGATTTGCTTCACTCTCTCTTTTTTTCAAACAAAGTGGCAGATTCCAATAAAGATCATCACAATTTTATTCATTATTCATTTCCTATATTATAAAAATGCTTTTATAAATCCATCTTGGCTAACGAAATTTTTTACTGATATTTCTCTAAATTCCTCCCTGTTATTTAAGGGGAATTTACTAGATATCTCTCCAGTTTTTCCAACACTTTTATTTTTTTTATCATTTTGGTTTTTGAGTGCTTTCATTTCTTTTTGGATGATTCATAGAAAGCGCGGTTTGTTATTTCTTATATTGACTATTATTTATATCACCGTTTTTCATAACTTACATTTATACAATGCAAACTTCGCTATTATTCGTACTGTTGTCATCGGCTTTTTTATGCTTAGCCTTCTTCGCATAGAACGAATAAAAGAGATGGAACACTTACAAAATTATGCTAAAGAAATCTCAAAATTACTTAGACCTCTTACAGTGTTTATTGTATTGTCAGCAACCATCGCATACTTCGCACCAAAATTTGGTCCTCAATGGCCCAACCCAATGGATTTTTTAAAATTCAACACATCCGAAGCAAGTAAACAGCAAGAAGTTTCTAAAATTGGGTATGGTTTAGATGACTCGAGATTAGGTGGTCCTTTTAAGGCTGATCCTACAATTGTTTTCACAGTACAAACGCAAAACAAACAATATTGGAGAGTTGAAACGAAAGATTTTTATACTGGAAAAGGATGGGAGGTTTCTGAAAATCAAAAAAAGATTTCTTTTAAAAATAAAAACGACGTCTTGAGCTGGTACGAACAAAATACAAAAACGGAGACAACAAAGTCAACAATTAACATGCAAAAAAGTTATCCTCACCTTACCTATCCAGCAGGGTTAATATCAGTTGAGGCTTCTTCAGATGCATCATACAGCGTTAATCCATTTTCTGAAAAAATCTATACGATGGACGGAGACTCCTCCACTACTTTACATTCATATAAAGTAACGTATGAGGTCCCCGAGTTTTCCATAGAAAAATTGAAAGCTGTAAAAACGAATGAAGGCCAAGAAACAAATCCTTACTTCATGACAAAGTACACACAACTTCCCGAATCATTACCGCAGCGAGTAAAAGACTTAGCTGCTAATCTAACAAATGATAAAGACAACCGATATGAGAAAGTATTAGCTATTGAAAACTACTTTACCGACCATTCTTTCGTATATGAAACAACGAATGTGTTGTTCCCTGCCAAAAACCAAGATTATGTAGATCAATTTCTTTTTGATACAAAAAGCGGATACTGTAATAATTTCTCAACATCTATGATCGTGTTACTTCGTTCTGCCGGGATTCCTGCTCGCTGGGTAAAAGGGTATACGGAAGGAACTCTTGATAATACGCTTGCCTCTGCAGAAGGTGAGGATGTTTATAAAATCGCGAACGATAACGCACACTCTTGGGTCGAAGTATACTTCCCTGGATACGGATGGATTCCATTCGAACCAACAAAAGGATTTACTAATCCCTATAATTTTACAAATAATACTCCTGCTCCCACAATACAAAATAGCGAAGAAACTAATTCTCAAAACGCGCAAATGCACCAAAGAAACAATGAAGCAAAGCTCAAAAGTTTAATAGAAGATACAGAAGAAGCTCCTACTAAAAAGATTACAAATGCTAAAAATGTATTTTCTTGGTGGTACGTATTCCTCTCTTCGATACTAATTAGTATTATAGGATATACTCTCTTCGCTACTAGAATGAAATGGATTACATTTTTTATCATTCTTTTCTATAAATACCGAAAAGATGATGCTGTTTATAGCAAAGCTTATGGCGCACTTTTAAAACAATTTGCGCGAATCGGTATACGACGAGGTGAAAGTCAAACATTCCGAGAATATGCTCTCCACATCGATACACTTTACAACTCGAATGATATGCAACAACTTACTTTCAGTTATGAGAACGCTATGTATCAAAAGGGACAGGCTACAGTAGAATGGAAAAAATCCGTACACTTATGGGAAGTGCTTATGAAAAAAGCAGCTTCTCCGCCTAAATCAAATGACTTCCATTCAGCGATTTAATCTTGATAATGTGAGTTAAATAAAAGAAAAAGCCTCAAAGAACAACATTGTTCTTTGAGGCTTTTTTTAATATAGTGAAACTTTAATCAGTGGGGGTTTTGTTCATCCCCCACTGATTATTAGTTGAACCAATCGGGCTTTTACGGGCAGTTGATCCCCCACCTAACTTCTTTGCTTTCACTGAATTTTGAGCTGGGGGTCTTACTGCCCGTTAATGCGGGATAAAGTGAAACTTCTAGTTATTACCCAAGTACCTTCTCAATCTCAGCCTCTAAATCCACCGGCTTCGTTTGCGGCGCAAAACGCCCTACTACTTTCCCGTCTTTTCCGATTAGAAACTTAGTAAAGTTCCATTTCACTGCTTTCATACCGAGTAAACCTGGTGCTTGTTCTGTCATGTATGTATAAAGCGGATGTGCCTTATCACCTTTCACATCAACCTTTGCAAACATCGGGAAATTCACACCGTAGTTTAACTCACAAAAACTAGTAATATCTGCTTCTGTACCTGGTTCTTGTCCTCCGAATTGATTACAAGGGAAACCGAGTATTTCTAGTCCTTGGTCTTTATATTTATCATATACTTCTTGTAAACCTTTATATTGCGGTGTAAAACCACACTTGCTAGCTACATTTACAATAAGAAGTGCTTTTCCTTCGTAATCTTTTAACGACTTATCTTCTCCTGTTATCGTTTTAGCTGAAAAATCATAAACTGTCATGGTCCTTGCCCCTCTCTTCACTATCATTCTATGTTTATACTATACTACATTCGTGAATATACAGCTCTTATTACGTATTCTCCTCCGAAATGAGAGCGCTTTATTTCTGTTCAAAAATTCGACACAAAATACTAGACTTTTATGTTGGAAAGTTTTACAATTAAATTGTGGACAAAATGTGACAGTTTATATTCCATTATAAAAGAAAAGGATGGTGTTCATTATGAAAACTGCACAACATGAAACGATTTCAAATCGCGAGTTTTATTTCGTACTATATATGATGTTATTGTATGTGATTGGCTGGATAATCGATGTAAATGGTTTATTTTTAAGCTCCTACTTTAATTTAGCAGGAGAGATTATGCTGCCAATCGTTGGTGGCATAGTTGGACTGTTCGTTATGTCTATCAATAAAGAACAAACGAAATAATAACACTTTAAAAAGGCAGAAGACGAGCTTTCGTTTTCTGCTTTTTTCTATTTTAGCGTATAATAGAAACATACAGTAAATAAGGAGTGGTAATGATGAAAAAAGTAGAGCAATTATCTTCTCACCTATATCTTATTGATGATTTCGATTTACAACATAATGAACGAACTGGTACGTACGTTTTATTAGGTGACGATATTACTTTAATTGAAACTTGTGCAGCCCCTTCTCTTCCGTATATTTTAGACGGCTTACAACAATTACATATTGATTTAAACGATGTAAAAAACATTATCGTAACACACGTTCATTTAGATCATGCCGGGGCTGCTGGTTTAATGATGGAAAAGTGCCCAAATGCTACTTTATATGTGCATTCTCGCGGTGCTCGTCATATGATTGATCCAACAAAACTCATTTTAGGCGCAAAAGCTGTATACAAAGAAGATTTCGATAAACTGTTTGATCCCATTCTTCCTATAGAAGAAGAACGTGTTCGTATTGTACAACATGGTGATACATTACAAATTGCCGAAGACCGCATCCTTACATTTTACGATACACCGGGACATGCGAAGCACCATATTAGCATTCACGATTCATTAACAAACGGCATTTTTACTGGCGATACAATTGGCATTTATTATAGAGAACTCGCAGACGTTGGTATAGAACTATATCTCCCATCAACGTCTCCTTCACAATTCCAACCAGATGCGATGATTGCTTCAAAAAATCACATTCAAAGTATGAATGTAGATACTATTTATTTCGGTCATTACGGTGCATCATCTAATGTTACAGAAGTATATAACCAGCTTGAACATTGGCTACCTATTTTCGTTCATACTGGTAAAGAGGTCTTTGAACAGTATAATGATTTCGATGAAGCGACTAAAGCTTTACAAACTGTATTAATGGATAAGATCTCTTCCCACCTTACAAAGTTAAACGTTCCATCAGATCATTCCGTTTATAACATTTTACATCTAGACATAGAAATTAGTGCGATGGGCATTATTGATTATTTCACGAAGCAAGAAAAAGCAAAACCCACTATTAACTAACCGTAAAAGAAGAGATATACAACAGTAGTTATTGTATATCTCTTTTTTCTTTGAATATATCTTTAATAAAGGATGGTGGAATACAATGCAAAAAGTGATGTTATACCTCTGTTTTACATTATTTATCGTCTTATTATTATTTGTCGGAGTGAAAATTCAATTTTATTTAGATACAGACGCCCAGGTAAACTTTAACGTATATCCAAGATTATTCTACTTTACACTCTTCCCTCTTATCGTTGGCATATTATTACGATTCCTTCAATCGATTAATCGCGAAACGAGTAAACAAAGCTGGAGCTTTCAACCAGATAAGTTTATCGCAATTACAGTGCCTACAATATTAATTTCCTTTTCTCCAGCTCTACTCTTTTCACCGCTTGGCCAATATTTACCTTATTTAGCTAATATTATTCTTATAAATACAACCTTTGTTACGATAATTAGTTTAATAGCTGGTTATTCCCTTTTAGATTGTTTTATACAAAAAGATAATGCAACTATGAAAAAATATAATTGAGTACTCTATTGAATCTTGCAAGCCAAGGTTTGTACTTCCTTGGCTTGTTGTTAGAATAATTGCATTCCAGTATAATACAGTAATCGAATAAAATTTAGAGGAATGATACAATGTTTTTTCAACTTTTTCTACTAGCAATCATTATGTCTTTCATCAGTGGTCGGCTAATTGGTACAAAACTAAATTTCTTCAAACAAGCAAGTGCGGCCACTTTAGGTGTTTCAATTACGTCAGCTATGTATTGGTTTTTATTCTTACGCTATCAAGATGAATCGATTATCGGTGTTGATAGATATTTTTGGCTAGGAAGCTCATTAATCGTATCAATGCTTTGTTACCTAGTTTTTGAACTATTTGATCCTATTAAGCGTGGCGAAATGGATGAGCTAGTAATAGAAAGCCGAAATCCTATTTCAAAATTCTTCGCTAAGATTGGTAGACAAAAAAGATATATGCGCGTCTCTTCTATTGCAATAAAGCACGGGATGGGAAAATATTTAGCATTAAAGCGCTCGCCAGAAGCAGATCGTAAGCTCGCCACTTCACTTCGAAATACACTAGAAGAATGCGGTGGTGTATTTATTAAATTCGGACAAGTTTTATCAACTCGATCTGATTTATTACCATCTGTTTTTATTCACGAGTTATGTAACCTTCAGGAAAATGTAACACGTTTATCACAAAAACAAGTGGAAGAGATATTGATAAAGGAACTACATATACCAAAAGATGAAATTTTCAGCTTCTTTGAAATGGAACCGTTAGCTGCCGCCTCTATTGGACAAGTACATAAAGCAAAGCTAAAAGAAAGCGACCAGGATGTCGTCGTTAAACTACTACGGCCTAATATTTCTGAAACAATTAAACGTGACTTAGATATTTTAATTCACTTTGCTTTATGGATTTCCAACAAATCAACTTGGGCTAAAAACATCGGCTTTCTTGATTTAGCACATGGCTTCTCTACCGCAATGAAAGAAGAAATTGATTTCAAAATCGAGGCTCGTAACTTCGAACAAGTGTCTGATTCACTAAAAAATAGTGAAACGAAAGTAAAAATACCGAAAGTATATCAAGAATACAGTAATTCAAAAATACTTGTGCTTGAATTTTTGGATGGGGTAAGTGTTAAAAGCGGGTCAGCTTTATTAAATGAATTACAAATTGATACGAAAAAAGTACAACGACAACTCTTCGATTGTATTTTAGAGCAAATTTTCTTTAAAGGTATTTTCCATGCAGATCCTCATCCAGGTAACGTATATATTCTCCGTGATGGCACTCCTGCATTACTTGATTTCGGCTCTGTCGGACGATTAGGAACACTACAACAAGATGCATTCAAGCGACTGCTTATCGGCTTTGAGCGCAAAAATTCATATGTCTTGCTTGATGGACTGCTTCAATTAGTTGAAAAGAAACCAAATGTTGATAAAGAAGGATTAGAACAAGCTATCAGTCAATTATTAATCCAAAGTACGTATGTTTCTACAAATAGTTCTGAAGAATTCATGCAAGGATTATTTCAAATAATCGCTGAGTTTGAATTGGCTTTTTATCCAATGGTTGCAGGAGCTTTCCGCTCTTTAATTACGCTAGAAGGAACGATGCTACAACTAAATCCCGAATTCAATTTAATGAACGAAGCGAAACGCTTTGCGAAAGATCATGCAGCTAGTTTTATGCCGGTTAACAATTATTCTAGTCTAAAAGAAGCTGCAACAAACGAATTACTCTCTATGTTACCTGCCATACGACGCATTCCTAGAAAACTAGATGATTTAAGTTCAAAACTAGAAAACGGAGAATTATCTGTAAAAGTCGGCTTTTTCTCTGACGAAACAAATGCATCATTCATTACTACGTTTATCTCGCAATTCCTCATTGCATTTATTGGAACTGCATTTGGTGGGATTTCAGTAGGCGTATTGCATTTAGCAAACAATGCGAAAGAGCCAAATAATCAATTTTTAAGTGTCGTTGGTTACGGTGGTTTATTTATAAGTGCGATATTACTTGTAAGAGTCGCTATTCATGCGGTAAGGAAATTTAAATAATAATAAAATGAGTATACAATCACATAGATTGTATACTCGTTTTTTATTGTTTACTTATTCAATATATACTAGGAAATTTATGTTAAACTAAAGAAAATCGTGTACTAAGTTAAATGCCATTTCAACTAAGGGAGCATTATTATGTATAAACTTTTTGGATTCTCGTGTCTAATGTTTCTCGCAAGTATATGTTCTTTCTTTATTTTAAGAGGGCCTAATGCAAATTTAACTTTAATTGTTGCGATTCTAGCTCCCCTTTCATTACTCGGAATTATTTTTGCGATAGCATCAAAAAATTGGTTATTCGGAATAGTTGGCACTGCATTAAATGGCGTAATACTAGTAGTTGTATATTTTCTATTGCTAGCAAAAGGAATAGGTGGTTAATACAATTAATAAAGCTCACAGCTAAAGCTATGAGCTTTCCTACTTATCGTACTTTTTCGTCTACATACTCCATAAACTGCTCCGCTTTAATAAATCTTTCTTTGTATGCCTCAGGTACTTCGTTTACTGTTATCCCACCACTTGATTTCGTTTTTACTAATACGGTTTGATATGACATTAATGCTTCCATATATTGTTCATACTCTTCAGGAGTTAATACTTCTTTACTAGATTTATGGCCATTTAATTTATCAAAATATGGCTGAAGCTCCATCTCTACTTTTTTCATTTCTTCTTTTTTAACTGGTGATAATTGATCGTAATCAATATTACCGTTCGAATCTCCGTACTCAAGCTTAGCATTTGTTAATTTTTTTAGTTCTTTTGTAAACTCTTCATATTCCTTTGCACCCATTTCATCTTTCGCTTGTGACAACTTTGCATTAAAACGCATATACGCTTCTAATGTCATCGCTCCGGCATGTTTTTTTAAATTCTCAAAAGATCCGTATATACCATCTGCCATGATAGATTGATAAGCAAAACCCGTCGTAGGGATTAAAAATGCTGCTGCAAGCACTCCTGCGATAAGGCGTTTCTTCACCTTACTTCCCCCGCGCTTCATTTTTATTTGAACGATTATTTTTTCTTTTAACTCCGGCGGGGCTACAACCCCCTTCGCTTCTTCTTGTATAGATTCTCTAACTCTACAATCTAAACTCATTTCACATTCCCTACCTCTCCTAAAAAGATTTCTTCTACTTGCTCTTTTTGACGTAGTTTCCTTAAGGCCGCATGAATTCTAGATTTCACAGTACCAAGTGGAATATGTAATATTTTTGCTACTTCTTCTTGTGAGTAGTCGTGTAAGTATCTTAAAATAATTACTTGTTTCAATTTATACGGTAATTTATGAATGAGTTCGACTAGTTTTTGGTTTGATATTTTACTTACAACATCGTTTGAAAAATCAATTTGTACTGGTTTTCTTTGCTCTTCTGCTTTTTTTATAATTCGTAGTCGCATCCACCTCTTTCTTCTATAAGAATGAATTTGTTTAATCGCAAGTCCAATTAACCAAGGACGAAATGGCTTCTCGCTATCATACTTACGAAGCGATTCATATAGCTGTATGTATATTTCTTGAACGACATCATCTACATCCGTTTTATCATCTATTAAGAAATGCGCGGTTTTATACACTTCTTGAATCGTTGTATCATACAATTCGCTATACGCTTCTTTATTGCCCGATAAAGTTAATTGGATTAAATCCATATACACTGTTTCATCCTTCATATACCACCCCTCCTTTGTCTTACACTATATATTGGCAAGTAATTGATATTTCGTTCGATTTTTTCAAAAAAGTTTTTCATATAAATTAATATAATAATTCAATGGGTTCATAAACTTCACTTATAACCATGCATAACAATTATATAATTTTCCAATTCCTAATGAAGATTTAAAATGATTTATATAGTCAAATTTAGGAGGATATATGATGAAAGCTATCGTTGTAACGTCGTTCGGTGGTCCTGAAGTGATGAAATATACAGATGTGGATATGCCCGCTATTTCAGAAAATCAAGTTTTGATTCGCGTTGTTGCTACTAGTATAAATTTCGCCGATATTAAATCCCGTTATGGTAAAAAAGGAAATAAAGCACTACCTTTTATACCAGGGATAGATGCAACTGGTGTGGTAGAACGAGTCGGTTCTCATGTAAAAAATATTTATCCTGGACAACGTGTCATTGCTTTTCCTCAAAATGGCTCTTACGCAGAATACGTTGTCGCAAACGAAAACCTAACTTTTTCTTTACCCCATGAAGTCGATTTTCAAACTGCAGCGGCATGCCCTATCGTATCTTTCACAAGCTATAATTTACTTGCAAATGTAGCAAGGCTTCAACTAGGCGAGTCGGTTCTCATTCATGCAGCGGCTGGTGGAATTGGTACAACAGCAATTCAAATCGCTAAACTATTAGGAGCTGGAACTGTTATCGGTACTGTCGGAAATGAATCGAAAAGTAAAATCGCTTTAGATGCTGGAGCTGATTATGTTATTTGTCATCAAGATGAGGATTTTGTAGAGAAAGTCAATGAGCTGACAAATGGTGAAGGGGTCGATGTAATTTTAGATTCTATTTCTGGAACAGTTTCGGAAAAAAGTTTAAAATGTCTTGCTTATTATGGTCGCCTCGTTCATTTCGGAAATGCAAGCGGTAAAATTGGTAACTTTCAAACGAAAGATTTACACGCAAGTTGTCGCTCTATACTCGGTTTTAGCTTTGGTACTACACGAAAAAAACGTCCCGAACTACTCCAAGAAACTGCAAATGAAGTTTTCCGTTATTTACGTGACGGAAGTTTGCAAATTAAGGCTACGAAATCTTTTCCACTTCAAGATGCAGGGAAAGCACATGAATGGGTCGAAAGTAGAAAAAGTACAGGGAAAGTCATACTAACTGTTCAGTCCCCTTCCTGAAATGAATACTTGGAACCGAGGTGTCATTCATGGGATCACGAATTATGCATGCTATTATCGCTAACAGGATTGCCGAAAAATTATCTATTCAAGATAAAACTTCTTTCATACTTGGAGGTGTAGCCCCTGATGCTGTTCATTCAACAGAAGAAAAAGGCGCTTCACACTTTTACGCTGGCACAACGAAAAACTATACGAGAAGGATAGATTTCAATTCTTTTTTTCAAAAATATAAAGTTCATATGGATTCCCCTTTTCTCTTAGGTTATTACACCCATCTCATTGCCGATGATAATTGGCTAAGTGGCTTTTTTCTACCTTGGCTAAAAAATAGAATAGAAAATGACGAAACGATTGCACCTATGTACTATAACGATTTTAAATTGTTAAATGCAAAGTTGCTTCATCATTACGATAAAGAACAACAACTCTTCTCTCTTCTCAATCAAGAGGTTCACATTATGGATATTGAAGAGGTTTCTAAAGAAAACGTATTAGCTTTTCGAAAGTATCTTTTTGAAGATATGTTGTATCCAGAGCAACATTTGCATGAGGACTTACAAGTGTTTACGTTTAATCAAATCGTTGGTTATATTGAGACAGCTATTGAAAAGGGCGTATTTTATATTAATCAACTCTCTAATGAAAAATCCCCTTCAAACATGTAATCCCCCTCAATATATTTGAGGGGGATTTTCACATAGTGATATTATTATTTGTTCTTTTCCATAACCGCAAAATAATTCCCTTCACTATCCGCAAAGTTAAATACTTTACCAGAAGGCATAGTTACCATTTCGCCAACAGTAACATTTTTATTTTTTAAATCTGTATATAATTGATCAAGATTTTCTGAGAAGAACATTAAAGATGGTGTACCAAGATTTAATTCTGGGCTCATTTTAGAAATCACTTCTTTATTATGTAATATAATGCTCGTTTCTGCATCGCTTTTCGGAGCGATTTCAATCCATCTCATTCCTTGCTTGTTATCTTCCTCTGCTACTACATGAAACCCTACCTTTTCCGTCCAAAAGTTTACTGCCTCATCTTGATTATTTACATATAACATAATTTGTCCAACTTTATGAATCATTGTATTTCCCCCTAATGGTTTTTATATTCTATGTAGGTTTCTACAGGTACTATTATTATTCCTTTTTCATTCAATTACAATCAAAAAGACGTAACTACAAATAGTTACGTCTTTCCCATTCTTTATCTAGGCTTTTTCTTCCCGGTAAACGCTGGTTTCTTTTTCTTTGGTGCTTTCGGTTTCGTTTCTACAAACGATCCGTTGAACATTTCTTGCTTCGTAAATACGATGCCTAGTTTTTTTGCAAATTGAAGTAATTTACGCTCTTCTTGTTGTGTTACAAGAGAAACGACAGTTCCTTCTTTACCCATACGTCCTGTACGTCCTGAGCGGTGAATATATTGGTCTACTGTGTCTGGTAACTCCAAGTGGATTACATGTGTTAAATCATCAATATCAATACCGCGTGCTGCAATATCAGTAGCAAGTAGAATTTCTAATTTCCCGCCGCGGAAAGCACGCATCGTTGCTTCACGCTCTTGCTTACCTGCTTCTGCATGAAGAGCTGCTGCTTTCATTTTACGGAACTGCAATTTCTGAGTAATTTCATCTAAACGGAATGGGTCATTTAAGAAAGCAACTGCTTTTACATCGCCCATATGCATAATTCTTCTTACGTAATCATTTTTTTCGCGTCGCTCACAAATGATATACGTATGCTCAACTAAGCTTTTTGACTCTGCACGTGTTACACGTACCACTTGTGGTTCAACTGCTAAATCACGTGCCGCGTCTTCTGCAGCTTTGGTAATTGTCGCTGAGAAGAATACTAATTGACGGTCGCGCATCGTTGATTTAATTACATCTTGTACTGCGCCCATCATCTTTTGTTTTACAATTTGATCAAATTCATCAAATACAATTGTTTTCACTTCATGCATTTTTAGCTTTTTCATACGAATTAATTCTAAAATACGTCCTGGTGAACCGACAATTACTCTCGGATGTTTCTTTAATTTTTCAACTTGGCGCTTAATATCTGCACCACCAATTAAAGATGCACCTGAAATTTCAGTTCCTGCTGTAAACTTTTGAACCTCTTCATGAATTTGCATAACAAGCTCACGTGTTGGCGCTAAAACAACAACTTGTGGTTGTTTTACTTCAGGATTAATTTTATGTAAAAGGGGTAATAAGTACGCTAATGTTTTTCCTGTTCCAGTTGGAGATTCAGCTATAACGTCTTGTCCTTCTAAAATAGTTGGAATCGCTTGTTTTTGAATTTCAGTTAATTCTTTAAAACCAGCCTTCTCCCAAGCTTGTTGTAAAAATGGTTGCATATCTTTTATCATTTGTTTTTCTCCTTTATCTCTATTTTTGAAGAAAATGTTGTATTGTTCGCACCGTTTCTATCATGTGTGAAATAACAGCTATTAAATCATCAACATGGTCTTCTGTAATCGCTTTTTGAAATAGAACCTCTACCTTATTATGATATGAAATCGCTTGCTTATTATATTCGTATGAAAGTTTTTGCGTAATCATTCTTTCTTTTCCCCATATAGAATGCATGAAAGTTTCAATTTCTTCGCACACTACCTCTGGCTTTTCTATCGGGAATGAAAATGCTAACTTCATTTCACAACCTGGTGTAAATTGTGGTACTTCCAATATTTCACCAGATAAGTTCTTTGCATCTACAGATAGTGAAAATGTTGCTTCTACTAACTGTTCGAACGGCTCTGTTAATTGAAATGAAATATTGTATATACGACTTAATGAGGCAAGGTCCATCATATCTTTTCGATCTGTTACAAGAATATCTCCATGTAAATCAAAATCATATACAGCACCTTCTACGATTACTTTTAAATTATCAAAAGCAGTTGGATCAAACATAATTTCCTCCAAAAAACAGGCGCCTTTCGATGGAAAGGCGCCACTTGATGTATATATAGTTTACAGATAAACGAGATGAATTACAACCTTTTAGAATAAACCTACTGCTTTTCCATCTTCATTTACGTCCATTTGTAGTGCTGCTGGCTGTTTTGGAAGGCCTGGCATTGTTAGCATTGTTCCTGTTAACGCAACGATAAATCCTGCACCAATTGATGGTTTCAGCTCACGAATTGTAACGATAAAGTCTGATGGACGACCTAATTTTGTTGCATCGTCAGAAAGAGAGTATTGTGTTTTCGCCATACAAATTGGTAGGTTACTCCATCCTTCTCCTTCATATTGAGCTAATTGCTTACGTGCTTTCGGAGCAAATTCAATATCTTTTGCGCCGTACACTTTTTGAGCAATTGTACGGATTTTTTCTTCTAATGGTAATTCTAATTCATAAAGTGGTGCGTAGTTGTTCTCACCTTTTTCGATTTCTTTTAACACTTTTTCAGCAAGGTCAACTCCGCCTTGGCCACCCTTCTCCCAAACTTCCGTTAAGGATACTGCATAGCCACGCTCATTGCACCACTCTTGTAAGTATGCAACTTCTGCATCTGTATCTGTAATGAATTTATTAATTGCAATTACGAAAGGCACACCGAAGCTTTGAATTGTTTCAACATGCTTCTGTAAGTTTTCCATACCTTTTGCTAATGCGTCTACATTTTCTTCTTTTAATTGATCTTTTGCTACGCCACCATGCATTTTAAGCGCACGAATAGTCGCAACAATAACAACTGCTTCTGGTTTAATGCCAGCTGCACGAGCTTTAATATCTAAAAACTTCTCTGCACCTAAATCAGCACCGAATCCAGCTTCTGTAATAACATAATCACCTAATTTTGCTGCCATTGTTGTAGCGATAACACTATTACAACCGTGAGCAATATTCGCAAATGGTCCGCCGTGAATGATAGCTGGTGTATTTTCTAACGTTTGTACTAAGTTTGGTTTTAATGCATCTTTTAATAATAATGTTAACGCACCTTCTACACCTAAATCTTTAACCGTTACAGGTTGATTTGCAAAGTTATAAGCAACTACGATGCGAGATAGACGCGCTTTTAAATCTTGAATATCTGTTGCAAGGCAGAATACCGCCATAATTTCAGATGCTACTGTAATATCAAAACCGTCTTCACGTGGTACACCTTGAACTGGTCCACCAAGACCAATTACTACGTTACGAAGGGCACGATCATTTAAGTCAACACAGCGTTTCCAAACGATTTTACGTGTATCAATTCCAAGTGTGTTTCCTTGTTGGATATGATTATCAATAAACGCTGCTAACGCGTTATTAGCAGTTGTGATTGCATGGATATCTCCAGTAAAGTGAAGGTTAATGTCTTCCATAGGTACTACCTGTGAAAAACCACCACCTGCTGCTCCGCCTTTTAGTCCCATCGTTGGTCCAAGAGATGGTTCGCGAAGTGCAATTACTGTCTTCTTACCAATTTTATTAAAAGCTTGACCTAAACCAACTGTTACTGTTGATTTACCTTCTCCAGCTGGAGTTGGGTTAATCGCTGTTACTAAAACAACTTTACCGTCTTTCTCGTTCTGTAAGCGCTTAAAAATGTCAAGAGATAACTTACCTTTATAATGCCCGTATGGCTCTAATTCATCTTCTAAAATATTTAATTCAGCTGCAATTTCTTGAATCTTCTTCATACTCGCTTCTTGTGCGATTTCAATGTCGGATTTAACTGTTGTAGTAGTTGTCATATACCCTAGTCCCCCTTTAATTGGTTCTGATGATATTGTATCAGTTTTTTGTATTTTCTGCACTTATTTACCTCCTAAAAATTCTTTCATTTCTTTATGCGTTTTTTAACATAAATACCCATAAGAATGTTAACGATTGTTGTAACTCGATAGGTAGTTGACCTAGCATCTTCTCATTTACTCCGCGCTTATATACACCGATGCCATCTACCACTTCAAAACCTTGTTCTTTCGCTAACTGTTCAAATTCCCATGGCATCATCGTGTTACAAACAACGTCTTTGCCGTATAAACGAGGATAACTGTTCTCTCGAGGCTTGGCTGTCGGTCCTAAAATTGCAATACATGCATACCCATCACTTTTTAAAACGCGCTTTATCTCATTTAATGCTCGTAATGGCTCCTCGGTCCATTCTAAAGAGTTAATTGCCATAATTGATTCAAATTGCTCATTTTCAAATGGTAAGGAAGAAAGATCTCCTTTTATAAAAGATAAATTCGGTCCTTCTCCACGCTCCTTCCCTTTTTGAATCATTACTTCTGATAAATCTACTCCAACTGCTTTATAGCCCGCGCGACTTAATTTATATGTACCGTATCCATCCCCACAACCAACATCAAGCACCTGAGCTTCTTTCTTCACATACTGTTCAAAAAATGGAATAATTGTACTTCTGCTCCCGCTGTCCCACATCTCCTGACTATTCTGAGTCCAAAATTCTGCACTACTATCCCATTTTTTCTCTGCTGATTCATGCCAATTAAATTTCGTCATACATTTCCCTGCCTTCACGTTTTATCACTCATTTCATTCTACATCATTTTCCAAAATTCCTGTTTATCTTCATTAGGAGATGTACAAGCTAATAATGGAATCTTTATTCTCCAATTTTTGCTTTACTTGGGTTTAACTCATACTCATGTTCTTCTCTTTATGTAAGATACTATAGGTACACCCAATTGAAAGAGAGGGATGTACATGCGAAGAAAGAGAAATCATCATTTTAAAAGTGGTGAAAAAAACGAAGAGTATGCAGCTGAAATATCACCAGCTGGCATTCCGATTAGACATAAGCGTAAAGAAATTGCAAATGAAATAGAAGGTACAAATACCGGTGCAATGGTAGGCTATGTCGCTTTATTTCTTTCGCTTTTCTCAATTGCATTTTATCCGGTTACACTCGGCTCTCTTGCGATTTTAGTCGGCTTATTAGCTGTCAATTTCGGAGCAAGAACACTTGGATATACTGCAATTGGTTTTGGAAGTTTTTCTGTTTTATTTACTTTACTCTATCCGCTTGCTTTGTCAGCGTTTTAAAAAAAACACACCAAGTTATACTTGGTGTGTTCATTCGTGATACAACATAATATGACCGCATCCACAGCAATGTTTCGCTGTAATTTCTTGAAACACTGGATAATTCTCTTCATCCCGATGCTCAATAAACACCTTTTCAAATCGATACATATTTTGTGCATATGCCCAATCTTGTTTCGTACGTGCATACAAAGTGGAGGAAAAAAACTCCTCACCACCGCAAACGATACATGTATTTTTCATTACTACCCCTCCTATGCTTGTCTTACTTCATCTATATGAACATAAGCATAAGAAAAAGACCTTCTATTACTAGAAAGTCTTCTCTGAAACAAAAAGAAATGTACCAAACATTCCTACTCCGCTATATTCTTTCGTAACATCAGCTTCTGTTTTAAATGTTTGCTTTACAGTCATAAAGAATACACCATTTCGTGCATCTGTACTTTCAAATTTTAATTTTTCTTTTTTACCATCTACATTTTGTGTGCATTCAAAACTACTCTCATCACATTTCAATGCATACTTATCCTCTACATACACTTTAAAATCTGATTCTTTCGGACAAGTAATAAGTAAAATCGCC
The DNA here is from genome assembly GCF_001884045.1 of Bacillus mobilis. GTDB lineage: Bacteria > Bacillota > Bacilli > Bacillales > Bacillaceae_G > Bacillus_A > Bacillus_A mobilis. The sequence continues at coordinate 44,550 of NZ_MACF01000069.1, forward strand.
ACGAGAATAATACTTACAATACCCACAATTGTATAATATTTCTTCATTTGTACTCCTTTCAAATGACAAGAAAACTTGACTTCATGCGCCAAGTTTTCTTAGTCCACAACCCATTGCCATTCTTGTTCTTTCTTATCAAAAATGAGCCAACCTGTCTCTGTTGCTTCTTCTTTCAATTCATCGATATTATCTAGTACCTCATCCGTACTTTCATACGAACCAACTACATATACCGGAATTTCAAGACCCCTTCTTGACTCAATTTTCCCTGCTAGATCAATATAAAGACCATCTTCCATTAATGGAATAAGCCCCATGATCAATTCTTTCGAAATTGCTGGGAAAATTTTTGATTTTTGGAACAAAGAAAAACGTTTCTTACCGAAAGCACCGAGTTTATAAGGAATGACTTTACTTAACATGCCTACAAAATCAGCAATTCTACGATAATACACTTTGTTGTACCATCCATCATCATGTGAAAAATAAACAAATCTATTTTTCAATAGCGGAAAGAACGTTCTTGCAAGTGGTTCTTTTTTGTGAGCCAAATATAAAAGCTCTGCAATTTCTTTTGGCTCTAGTTCATCTAAATCGCTTGCATCATCAAAATCAACCCAACAAAATTCATCAAATTCATCAATCTCTGCTTGAATTAACTTATGTATATTTTCTTCCTCAACATATTCAAATAAAGTATGATAGTGAAAATCTGTCCATTCAAAGTTGTGCTTCAAAAGCAACACTTGATGAAGCGGTGAAGGGATGTTACTTGCAAACTCTTTAAACGTAATACCTGATGTAATAAAACAATGACCCCGACGATTACCATTAATATATATCATATTCTTTACTTGGTCAGATCCTCCAGACAAAGCACCTAGCCACCTTCGTTTTATATGTTTCAATTCTATAGCATATTTTAACATGAAAAATTTTAGAAACATAGAAAAAAATTCAAAAACTATTTACAATTTCATGTGTTTTATTACATAGTGATTACAAGAAAAAACACCTGCTCGTGAGCAGGCGTTTTTAAAGGATTTCATCTGGGTTTTGAGGATGATGATTTCCCTCTTTCTTTTCATCTTTTTGGAACATCGATTGAATTTTATCAATTGTTTGTGGAGCTAATTCAATCATTTTTTCTGCTAAATGTGTCGCATTTTGTAGATGCAGAATATTTACTCCATCTTTATTCACTACAAGAAATGCTACTGGTGTAATAGAAACACCACCCGCGCTACCGCCACCAAATGCAGGGTTACCATTCGCTCTTTGTCCATCATTCGTTTGGAAATCAGAACCTCCTGCTCCAAACCCGAACGCAACTTTAGAAACCGTTAACACCACACCACCGTCAGCCGTTTGAACAGGCTCTCCAACAATCGTATTTACATCGACCATTTCTTTTAAATTTTCCATTGCCGCTTTCATTAATCCTTGAATTGGATGATCCACCGTTCATAACCTCCTTTGTCATATCTTTCCTAGTTTTTCCGAAAGTTGGTGAACTAAACATAAAATTTTATATTGATATTAAAAATATTTTTTATAATCTCCGCAGAGACAAAAAACACCCTTTGAATTGTAAGGATGTCTCTAACAATTCAAAGGGCACTTCAAATTTGATATTTTTTATTTTTCCATGCAAGATAATTAAGTATATAAAATAACGGATTTGAAGAATGAAAATAATTAATATATATAGTGTAAATCTTCGTATCTTAGATTTACAAGTTGTTGCACGTAACCTTTTTTGTGCCACTTCATATTAAATAACTCTATTATTTCCCCTCATATTCTCACTTCAAGGTCATAATTACCTGTCTTTCAACAAAACCAAACTCTTCATACATCTCTTTCGCAAAATTTCCAGCAAATACATTCAAACGAATTTCCGAATAATTTTTTTGTAATTCCTTAATACCAGCCCCCATTAACTTTCTTGACAACCCTTTCCCGCGGTACTCTGGAAAAACATACAATTCGTATATAAATCCTAGTTTTTCATGAGAAAAATAGTCCGTATTTTCCCCTATTAATATCCATCCCATTACATTGTTTTTTTCTTTAACGACTAAATAATATGCTCCCTTTTCTACAATCGGCTTTGTAATTTCAATCGCTTTCTCTCTACTTAACTGACAATTTCCCCTCGTACCTTCAAAAAGCGATTGAGCTGCATATTGTATTATTTCTTCCGTTTCTTCCCGATTTGCCTTTTCTATCATTTTTCACAACTCTCCTCTTTAATAGGCATTAATATTGCTCGTTCAAGTTCCTCCGACTCAATTACCATTGCCAGCAATCCCTTTTCCGTACTCGTTTCATGAAATTCGCCCTTCTCCCAAAACACAGCTTGTCCCGCTTCCACCTTCACTTTTTCTTTATCTGCTCCGCATACATATCCTTCTCCGTCCACAATAAGAAGCAGTTGCGATACAACTGCTTCATGATATCCAATTATTCCATTCTCTTGTAAATGCATAGCACCGATATGCACAATTCCTTTATGGTTTAATATTTTCGACATTATAAAATCAGATTGAAATGCTGATATGTGTTTTCCTACTTTTTCACTAAAATCAAATATCTTCATTTCTAGTCCTCCTTATACGTATAAAACCATCCTTACTGTCTGCATCATATGTCCTTCAAAATCTTCTTCAAATTCCTCTAATTGCGCAAAACCTTTCGCTTCATAAAAACGTTTTCCTTTTTCATTCGCTGCTTCTACATGAATATATAATTTCCGAATTCCTTTTAATGCCGTTAACCCTTTTTGTAATAAGGCACTTCCGATCCCTTTCCCTTGCTGATCTGGTAACAAATAAATCGCGCCTAATTCTGCTTCGTTTTGCAGTCTAACAGGTGAAAAATTCGCAAAGCCAATTACTTCTCCCTCTTCTTCCGCAACGAATAAATGTGTATTTTCGAGACGGTATTTCATTTTTTCATCAGAATAAGCCTCGTCTAAGAAACTGTCTTGAATCTTTCTCGGAATAATACCTTCGTACGTATCATGCCAAGCTATTTTCGCTACTGATTGTACAGCGTGAATGTCTTCTTGCTTCATTTCTCTAATTACATATGTCATCTCGATGTCTCCATTCTCTTAAAATTATATTCTGCTAATATACTAGAAGAAATGGCAGAACCATTTTCATAATTTACTTTAATTAATTTTAATTTCTCAATTGATGCTGTTGCATAATCAAATTTTTCATATATATGTTCCATTACACTTAAAAAATGATTTACATGTAACTTATTTGCAATTGTACAATGCGGAACCCATTTTCCTGGTACATAATATGAATTTAAATTATCATGAAAAGTTTTAAATTTATCATGATAAGAATGATGAAGTTTTAACAATTCATCTGTAATAGTCGGTGCTAAAAAGATCGTTCCGTTAGTAGGAAAAATTCCTACAGAAGGAAAAGTTATCCCAGCCATATTCTCTTGAACAGCTACAAATCCCTCTAATTTCTCCGTGTATAAATGAACATCTAACTCATTGTAGTCAGCTAATGTAATATGAGGTTCTACTCCGGCTAATTGATTCGTGCCAATGATATTTGTTATTTCATTTTGCAATTCTATTATTTTATTAGTAAACACACGATCAAATGTAGCAATAATAGCGTACATACTTCCTCACCCCTTCGTTACATGTAGCGCTTCCCATTCTTCACGAATCATTCCCATTCGAATAGAATCATAGTATGTTCCGTTATAATAACGGCATTTGCGCATTCTACCTTCTAAAGTCATTCCTATTTTCTCCGCTACCTTCATCATTCGTTCATTACCAGACCAAGTCGTGATTCCTACCCTACCAATTTCCATCTTTTCAAATAGTAAATCTCGATATAACGTTAACGTTTCTGTACCGTAGCCACCATTCCAGTAATTTGGATTATAAATAACAAGCCCCATCTCCAACCAACGCGTCGGTTTATATTCCCAATAAAACCCGACTGTCCCTATAATTTGACCGTTATGTTCTATAATTAAATTGGATAGAGGTTCTTCTTTTAAACGCGTTTGCATCCTCTCTTTATAAGACGGGTATTCTTGCATTGAGAACGGGAAATATGGCGCATCCCATTTTTTCCATTCTGGATTTTCTTCTTTAAATACAAGATTCCATAATGTCTTTATATCTAATTCTTCAATTGTACGAATTGTAACTTTATCCCCTTTTACTATTACGTTTTGCATAATTTCCTCCTACATCTCTCTTTATTTCATATATAATTATAATATTTTTTCAGAAAAATCAAAACGAATATCGATTATAAAAAGATAATAAAAAATAGAAGGCTCCATACCTCCTATTTCATCTTTTCTATCTCAACTAAAATACCTTTCTCTATCCAGCCTTCTACTCCATCTCTTTTAATTAAATCATATCCTGAACATCTGTTATCAATGAGAGAAACAATGTCCCCTTTTCTTACGCTTATTTGTGCACAAGAAATATCAGTTTTCACTGTGTATTCACCTGAATCAAGTTGCCTAATATATTCATTTTTCACAGAGAGTAATTTATTCGTTTCTCTTTGCTTACATACCGTATAATCTTTCATCTTCTGCATAGGCTCTATGTAATAATACGGATATGTCACCCCGCCCTGCATTTCTGAGTTTGCATTAAAATCTGCTATCACTTCAAACACTGGAAAATAGTCTACATATGTATAAGAAAACGTATCGCCTGCTCTTGTCCTCTGAATGATAAATGCGTTTAATTGTCCTGCTTCTTTAATCGCATTTCCACCGTCAATCGCAATAATCTTTTTCTTGCTATCAATAACTGGATTATTAGATGGTGCTTCATCAGAATAGTTTACAACAGGCCAATGACCGACAACTACATACTTATTTGCGCTATGTGATTTATTGAAAAACTCCGGTATTGCTATCGCATTTTTTCGTTTCGTTTCATACCAATCTTCTCTATCTTCAAGGCCAGCATGTACAAAGATATAATCTTCTGTTTCAATAGCAGTTGGCAATTCTGTTAGCCATTTTATTTCTTTTGAAAAATGGCCCATCAATATGTTTTTCAGTTCACAAATATCACTTTCTTCATTAATAGAAACGTTCAATTGACCTAGCCACTCATTAAAAATTGTATTCTTTCGCGTACATAAATAATGTATTAGCGCAGGGTTTTCATTTACAAGCGCTTCTACTACAACTTCACAATTACCTTCAATTACATACACGTTTGGCTTACTAACTACAAGATCCATCACATAGTTTACAACGCCGATGCTGTCTCTTCCTTTCTCACAAAGATCGCCATTAATAATTAAATAATCCTCATCTTGAAAATTAACTTTATGTAGTAGTTCCTTAAAAAGATCTAATTCTCCATGAATATCAGAAATAATGATGACTCTTACATCATTTGGTATAGACAATTTCTTTATTTTTTCCAAGTATAAACGCTCCTAACATTCTCTAAATTCAATATTCCCTTGTTAATTTCTAATATTCGACAAATTATATTACTAAACCTGTTCCTAGCTCAGATCTGAAAAAGAAAATAGGCTCCATATATTTTCGCACACGGAACCTACTTAGTATTATAACTCTTTATAAAAAGAATAACTTACCTTATCATAGCCCTCTCTTTCGTAAAAACGATGTGCTTCAATTCTTGGAAACGCGGATGTTAGAACGATAGAACCGCACCCTTTTTCTTTCCCCCATTTTTCTACATAGGACAGCAGAACCTTACCATAACCTTTTGATCTGTGAGCTTCCGCAGTTACAAGGTCATATACGAAAACATGTTTCTCATTATAAAAATTCGTACAAATTGCTACACCGGCCAGACTCACAGCTTCATCCTCTTCATTACGTAGCGCCAATAGTTTATAATTTTCTTCTTTCATTTTTTGAAATAAAGAACTCGCTTCTTCTCTTGAAAGCTTCGTTCGTAATTGCTGTAATACTGGGAATACATCATGTAAGTCTGCCTCTGTTACTACCGCTCTAATATTCATTATGAACCTCCCCTTACTATTTATAAAATTTTCTAAATGTTATATCATCATTATAGAAAGCGACTGCCCTTAGCTTAAGTGACAGTTCTATTCTTTTTTATAAGGCCAGTATAAAAAGGAGCGTCTATAAATGGATCTGACTATCCCATTAGTATTAAAAAGTAAAACACCCATTTACTTACAAATTTATGAATATATAAAACGAGAAATCTCTCATGGGTCACTATGTGCCGGTACACGCCTACCTTCTCACAGAAATTTAGCTATGCAACTTAATGTGAGCCGTATTACAGTTGAATCTGCTTATCAACAATTACTAGCTGAAGGGTATGTAGAAAGCAAACCGAAACGCGGGATTTTTGTTGCAGAAGTTGATATCGATGTCATTCAAAAGAAACAGCAAATTGCATCAAACAGTGCTAACAATACAGAAAGCAAACAGTATGATTATGATTGTAGTCAAGGACTTATTGATCAAAAAGCTTTTCCGATAACAAACTGGAAAAGAGCAATACAAGAAACTTTATTTCAGTATGAAAATGAATTATTTGCTAAAGAAGATTCACAAGGTGAGCTCGTTCTACGAGAACATATTTCAAAGTATTTATATCATGCTCGCGGGGTACATTCTTCACCTGATCAAATTATTATCGGAGCAGGTACGCAGCCTCTTCTTTGGCTACTACTTCAACTGCTTGGTCAAAAAAAAGAATACGGAATCGAAAATCCTGGTTTTCACCGTATTCCTGCTATGATTCAAAGTTCTGGCCTTCCTGTTCATCCTATCCCTTTAGATGATAAAGGAATTCAAATTTCCGCTTTACGTAAATCGGGTTCCAATGTAGCGTATGTCACTCCATCTCACCAATTTCCACTTGGAATCATTATGCCGTTATCTAGAAGACTCGAGTTATTAAAATGGGCGAATGATTGTAAGGGGTATATTATTGAAGATGATTACGACGGGGAATTCCGCTATATAGGAAAACCTATTCCTTCTTTACAAGGACTAGATGCAAATGAACGTGTTATTTATATGGGGACTTTCTCGAAATCCTTTTTACCTTCTTTACGAATGGGATATATCGTTTTACCACCTCATCTATTAGGAGCTTATCAAGAACTTGGTGGTATGTTTAAACAAACAGTTTCTACGCTGCAACAACTTACCTTTGCCACCTTCATTCAAAATGGTGACTGGGAACGTCATATTAACCGAAGCCGCACGTTATATAAAAGAAAACATATTTCTTTAATTAAATCTATTACAAACGAAATGGGACATAACGTTCATGTACTTGGTGAACAATCTGGACTTCATATCGTACTTCACGTTCATAACGGGATGAATGAACAAGAACTTATTTATGCGGCCGCAAAAGAACGTATTAAGTTATACCCTCTCTCCACATACGATTCTGTTCATAATAAAAGAGAAGAATCGTATGTATTACTCGGTTTTGGCAGTATTCCAGAGGATTGTATCGAAACTGTTGTCCAATTACTGAAAAAAGCCTGGTTCTCTAAATAAAAATAGCTCCACGTAAGTTATACTTACGTGGAGCTATTTCCACACACTATTTTTCTGATCTCGCAGTCCTTCCCGGACGCTTAACACCAGTTGTTTCTGTTGAATAGGAAGCTTCAATGATAGCAGTTGGATCTACAGAGAGAACGAGATCTTTCATTTTCGGATAAATGAAACGGTTTGTAATACAATAAATGATTCTCTTTTCTTCTCCTAAAAAACCACCTTCTCCATGTAGATACGTAACAGATAATTGCAATTCTTTCATAAGTAGATCGCCTATTTCTTTATTTTTACCAGAAATAATCATAACGCTCTTTCCTTGATTTATACCATCTAATATGAAATCAATCATCTTCGTAACAATATAGAAAATTGCTAATGAGAACATCGCTTGTTCGATTGAAAATAAAATCGCTACAAATGTGAAAATAACTGCATTTACCGCAAGTAAAAATGTACTAATCGGTACTTTAAAGTGTTTGTTCATCCAAACTGCTAACATTTCTGATCCGTCTATTGCTCCACCCATTTTAACAACGATCCCAACGCCAATTCCAAACAATACTCCGCCATAAAGTACAATTAATAGTTCAGAAGTTGTAATCGCAGGAAATGGTTTTAAATAAATTAATCCGAGTGTTGTAACTACATTTGCATAAGATGTACGGATGAAGAACTTCTTCCCCATTACTTTTGCGGTAAATAGCAGGATAGGAATATTAAGTCCTAAAAACACTCCGTACAGCGGTAATCCAGCAACTTTATTTGCCATGATAGCAATGGCCGTTACCCCGCCATCTACTAATCCATTAGGTGCTAAAATAAGTTCTAATGAACCCGCTACAATAATCGATCCAATTGTTAATAATATGTATTCAAATAACCTTTTCATTCATTACCCCCAAAACTTATATATTTTCTTAGTATTATTTTAACGTAATTTTACTACTAATTCAAAGATATGAGTTTATATACACAAAAGTTTCACCTTTACAGTGATTTTTTATGTAATTTTTTTACAAAAACACACTTACATATTACAGTAAGTGTGCTCCAAACATTTATTTAAGTTTTGAGTATGAATTCATTTTCATTTTTAATATTTCATCAACTGCCCTATTATATCCACCAGCATTTCGAAGTGACTCTCCAACTTTACGACTATTTTCCTTAAACCTTACATCATTCGTGACTTTCTCTACAGCTTCACGTAACAATTCAGAAGTTAATTCTTTACGATTAAGCCTTATTCCAGCCCCTACTTCATTCACTCGTTTCGCAACTAAAGGCTGATCTCCTGTTACCGGAATTACAACTAACGGAACACCGTAATATAGTGCTTCACTCGAACTATTCATGCCACCGTGTGTCACGAATACATCAGCATACTGTAACACTTCTAATTGCGGCACATAATTAAACAATTTAAAGTTATTCGGAATGTTTTCAAATTGACTTATATTTATCTTCTTACCAACAACCAATATAACTGTCGCTTCTGCATCTTTAAATGCTTCAAAACATTTTTCATATAGCTCAGGTTGTTCATTAAAAACTGTTCCCATAGAAATGAAAATCAATTTTTTATCTTTTAAATCTTCCATAGGAAAACTGCCTACTTCTTTACGCATAGCAATGGATGGGCCGACAAACTTATACGATTCATCGAATACATCTGAACGTGGTTGATATTCCTTTGAAGTATATACAATAGTAATATCACCAGGATGATTCATAATATCATACATACTATTACATTTCATTCCATACTGTTTATTCCATTTTTCTATTCCCGCTAAACAAGATTGATACAATGGATTCGTTTCATCTACTTTTCTTGATTCATGTTCATCGTTAAAAGTAATATATTGATTAAAAGCAAACGTTGTACAAGAAGAAACGCTAGGTAATTTTAAAGCATTGGCTATAATACGTCCTACCGGAAAATGATTATCGTATATCATGTAATCGTACTTTTCCCCTTTTGTTTCTTCTACAATTTGAGTAACAATACGCTCTGATGCTTCAATCATATGAGATAGCATCGTCAAAGGACTCCCGCCTTCATTTACTCGCTCCATAATATTAATTTGAGAGAGGAAATTCTCAAACACTCGGAATTCTGCACCTGTTGCTTCAATCTTCTTTCTATAATCTTCAATACAATACGAAACAACTGTCTCTCCTCGCCGAATTAACTCACTTACAATAGCTAAAGTCGGATTTATATGACCTTCTCCAGGGAAATTTATTACGAGTACATTTGCCATCATATTCTCTCCTATCTAATATTATTAATAATTAATTATGTTAATTAATTTAATACTATTATAAAGGAATCTATTCTACTTATTCATATTTTTCTCTTCATTTTATTATTGAGAAATATTTTTCATAACCTACATTATAACTCTCATAAAAGCACGCTTAACTCTTCATTTACTGAAAAATACGAGATTTACATTAAAGTATTTTTATAGATTTATCAACAGAATATTATTTTGATAATTCATACAAAACTAGAAAAATAAAATTTCCATACTTATTTCTCACCATAAATTTATTTAAGTTCTATGTTTTCCACATCATTATCCTCTTAGTACATATTCTGTTATATAATGAATTTATAGAATTTACAGAAAAAGGAGCAACTTCATGCTACAACAACTATTCACTTCACCTATTTTATCTGTTCAAACTTTACACCCAGGTTATGAAGACCATGCAAGCGATGTGTTTCTCGTCCGAACAGAAGGTGCAGAAGTTATCGTTCGTTCTTCTAAAATGGATGAAGAACCAAATAATGATTTTTGGTGGGGGTGTAAAAACCTATTTGGAATGGATCCAAGGAACGTACATCATATAGAAGCTGTGCATACATTGCTGCAAGAACATACTAACCTTCCTATCCCAGCAATATTAGAAAAACATATTTTAAATGGGCGTGAATTCGTTGTAGCCGAAAAGTTAGTAGGTAACACAGTTCAATCTTTTATCGGGCAACCAGATTCTATTTTATTCAGTCTAGGAAAAGGGCTTGCAGAAATACATACATTCAAAGCCGATTACATAGGAAATGTGTCAGGTTCCTTCCAAATTACACTAGATGAATTCCAATCACACATTTTAAATGTGAGTAAAGAGCTTGTGAATATGTTTTATTCCGATAATGAACACATACAAAATGTATTTCCTACTTTTGAATCACAACTTTCTTCCTTACCAGCACCAAAGAAATCAACGCTCGTTTTAATTGATATGGACCCTACTCAGTTTTTATCAGATGGTACAACTATTACAGGTTTAGTAGATACAGAAGCCTACGCAGTTGCTCCAAGGGAGTTTGATTTTATCGGCTTAGAATATATATTTACTGAAAAAGAGGCTCATGCTTTTAAACTAGGTTACGAAACCATCATGCCCATTCCTGACCTTGCAGAATGTAGATCTCCCTATCGATATTTGTACCGATTATTATCTGTTCAGGGCAGCGTGGAGTTAAAAAAGTGGCTAAGTCATCCATCCTATTTTTAAATATGAATGCGAGGGATTATGAAATGAATATTGAACGAAAGAAATCTTTAACTACGAACGAAATTCAGCAAATGAAAGATTTAGCTCATATTTGTGGGCAACACGATCAAATTGATTACTCTTCAGATTTACATGTAAACTTTTTAACTGCTCGTAACAATGAAGAGATATATGATTTCCTATTTTATGATAATACTCAATTAATTGGTGTATTAAGTATGTATGACTTTGAAAGACCGACAAAACTGGAGTTACTAGGGTTTGTTCATCCGAACTATAGGAAACAACATATAGGCACTACTCTTCTACAAACCGCAATGAAAGAAATACGAACAAGAGAGGCAAATGAAGCTCTTCTTATTATGAATGGAGATTCTATTTCTGGGAAAGAATTTGCAAAACGTTTGAAGTTACCTTATTTATATAGTGAATATAGTATGGCGTTCAAAACAAAAGAAGGGCCAAAAACAACAAAGCATACTATACAGCTTACTCTTGCATCTTCAGAATCACTTCTTGATCTTATTGAACTTTCCAGTAAAGCTTTTGGAGATTCAGTAGAAAATACCGCTACATGGTTACAAAAAATGATGAGTTCACCTTCTCATCAAGTTTACAGTGCTCTTATCGACGACAAAGTGATAGGAACGATTACAGTTTCTGAGCATGAGCAATCTACTACACTATCAGGCTTCGCCGTTCATCCTTCTTATCAAGGTAAAGGATACGGAAAAGATATTCTTAGTTATATGGTACATACCCTTATTTCAGAAGGAATATCAACAATTGAATTAGACGTCGAAACGAAAAATAACAATGCTTTAAAACTATATACACAATGTGGTTTTGAAATAAAAACGAAGCATGATTATTATAATGTAATGAATCTTGATGTGAATACATATGTCTAAAAAACTAATTTATTCTGATTATGATATTTTCGCATCCATTTATAATAAACATTGGGGGCATTACGCTGAACACTCCTATCTACTTTTGGAAAAACTCGTTTTACAATATGCACCACCTCATTCTCATATTTTAGATCTTTGCTGCGGGACTGGTCACCTTACTAAGAAATTAATTGATAATACTTTTGTAGTAACTGGTATAGATGGTTCTGTTCAAATGATTGAATACGCACGTCAAAACGCGCCAGACGCAACCTTTATCGTCGATGATGCTCGTTATTTCAATATAAATGAACAATTTCACTATGTTATCTCTACCGGTGATAGCTTAAACCATATTTTAAAATTAGATGAATTAAAAAATGTTTTTCGTAATGTTTACTCCGTATTACATAGCGAAGGTACATTCGTATTTGATATGAATATGGAGAAAGGTTTTCTTGAAAATTGGATTGCTTCATTTCATATTTCAGCGGAAGAATATGTATGTACGATTGACTCTACCTATGATAACGAAAATAAAAAAGCAATAATGAACTTTATACTATTTAAACATGATCTAGATAATGCTTGGACAAGAAGTGACTTTTCTTTTGAGGAAGCTTGTTATTCCAATGAAGAAATAATTTCTTCGTTGGAATCTGTAGGTTTTAAGAACATTCAAATACACGGTACAAATAGAGCATTTTTCATTTGTCAAAAATAAAAAAACTGAATCATAACGATTCAGTTTTTTCTTAGTATATTTACGACAGCAGCCGTTTCATTATTTTCTTTATACACTCGCGGGATTCTTCTGTCTAGCATACATGTAACTTCATAGTTAATGGTACCTAACATATCTGCGATTTCTTCTACTGCAATGTTTTCTTCGCCTTGTTTACCGTAGAATACTACTTCATCCCCAACCTGTACTGGCATTGCTTTTGAAACGTCTAACATGAGCTGATCCATACAAACACGGCCAATAACAGGTACTCGAACTCCATTTATTAATGCATGCCCTTTATTAGATAACTGACGATTATAGCCATCAGCATAGCCAATCGGTACAGTTGCAATCCATTCTTCACCCGTCGTTACATACGTATTCCCATAACTTACACCGCGATTCTTCTTCGCATGTTTAATATGAGCTATTTTTGATTTTAACGACAACGCAGGCTGTAAAGAAACAACTGAATGATCTACCTCTTTTGAAGGGTACATTCCATAAATTCCAATACCTACACGAACCATATTTTGAAATGTATTACTTAGTTCCATTGAACCTGCACTATTTGAACTATGAATATATGGAATATGAATTCCTAATTCTTTTGCTGCATTGACAGCTTTCTCAAATAAACTTGTTTGCATATTCGTATATGATTTATCAATTTCATCTGCCGTAGAGTAATGTGTAAACATTCCTACTACCTCTACATACTCCATACGGTTTAATTCTTCTAAAAATGGTTTAACCTCTTCTTCTTGTAAACCGATACGACTCATTCCTGTATCAATTTTCACCTGAATTTGCGCTTTCTTTTGAAGACGGTTTGCGATTTCATTTATACCATGTAAATCTTCACTTCTATAAACAGTCATCATAACGTCATATTGAATTGCCTCTTCAGCAGCTGCTACTGATGTATAGCCTAAAATTAAAATCGGCACGTTAATTCCTGCTTCTCTTAACTCTATCGCTTCATCTACAAATGCAACTGCAAGCTGATTTATTCCTGCTTCAATAGCAGCTTTCGCAACTTCAACTGCCCCGTGGCCATACCCATTTGCTTTTACAGCAGCCATCATTGCAATATTTTCATCATTCACTCGTTTTTTAAATTCTTTTACATTATGTTTTACTGCATTTAAGTCAACTTCAATAATTGTATCTCTTCCATATTTCAAACTCATTGGTCTAACTCCTAACTCAATAATTGCATTCCATTCTATTTCACGTTTCATATGACCTTTTACAATATAATACTTTTCAATATGCTAGTCAAACTACTAGAATTTTCGGAATTTTGAGTATGATATAATACCCTTAAGAAACTATTATATACGGAGATGAGGAGAATTACAATGTTTGTAGAATCTGCCTTGCATCAACTTAAAGTTGCTGTTGATACTTCTATTCAAATGCTTAACCAATATAATGAAGACACTTTAAAAATACGCCCCATTCACTCGAAGCGATCAGTATTTGAAATGTGTGCACATCTTTCTCTTATTTGCCATGCAGATCTACTCATTTTAAATGGGATTACGGAAAAACAACTACATACTTTCTATAAAGAACAAACACCCGAAACAATTACGCAAATACAACAAACGATGATACAGGGCTACGATTTACTTTCTAAAACTTTTTTATCCTATTCCAATGAACAATTAGCGGAAATGAAGACTGCTTATTGGGGGATTTCTTATTCACGCTTTGAATGGTTGCTTGAAATTGTTGCACACTTTTATCATCATCGTGGGCAAATTCATATTTTATTGTGTGAGCATACGAAAGATCCCCACATTCCTTTATTTGAATGATTTTTCACTCATTCATTATTTATAAATAGAGAAGCTATAAAACCAATAAAAAGTATCATTCCTAATAAAATAAATGTTTGGGCATAACTTCCTATTTTCATAAGATAAATAGAAATGATGGGTCCTATACTAGTGCCTAAAAATAAAATAAAGGTATAAATAGAAACTGCTATTCCCCTTGCTTTCCCTCCCAATTGGCCGACAAGAGCGACTAAAGACGGTACGGATATAGCAATACCTATTACAAAACAGACACTCATTATGACAAGAAGAGGCAAATACGAAACAAAGCCCATTGCGCTTAGACTAAAAATAGCGACTAGCAATCCACCTTGCAGAACCTTCCTTACTTCGAACCTCTTTGTTAAACGACCTGTAAGTGGTGACAGCAGCATACCAATTAGCCCCGCTAAGCGAAAATAAAGGATTTGTTCTGCAGTTAAATTATAAGTAGGAGAGCTCAAATAATTCCCTAAAACAGTATACATATTAACAAAAGCCATTAATAAAACAAACGCAATCATATAGCTCAATAATAAGCTTTTATGTGTAAAGACTTTACCTATCTGTTTAATCGGTCCCAAAATATCAGTATAAGATTGAGATATCTCCCCTTTCGGAAGAGAATACTGAATCCATACAGCAGTAATCATATAGACAATGCTAAGAAGAAAGAACACCATATGCCATCCAAAATGTTGACTAACAACCGTACTTATTACCTGCCCTACAATTCCAGCTACTAAAAAACCCGTACTAACAAATCCTATTGTTGTAACCTTTTTTTCTACTGGAAACATTTCTACAACGTAAGCTAACGCTACCGGAGAAAATGTAGCTGCTGCAATACCCTGTAAGCCCCTAAAAATAACAAGCCACAATATACTATCCACAAACCCTAAGGAAAACGAAATAATCGACAGAGCAAGTAATCCAATGAAGATCACTTTTTTCCGCCCATATTTATCAGAGATTGCCCCAAATAACAAGCAACCAATAGCAAAGCCAACAGAAAATATACTGCCTGTAGCTGCAGCTTGTGCTAGTGAAACATTAAAAAGGTCTGAAAATAGTGCAATTAAAGGGATTGTTACATATAAGCTAGACATCACTACCATACCCGACCAACATAATACAACGGTCATTATTGTATAATTCTTTTCACTATTTATTTCCTTTCCTATTTCCATCATAATATCTCTCCCTTATTACAATTTTTTATCAATTTAAAACCTCTAAAGCACGCTTACTTATTTTAATTACATCGTAAAAAACATGACAGATCATGAAATTAGTTAAACATATAATAAGGTAAGCTAATTATATTTCCAAATAAATAAGTTGACCCTTATAATCAACTTATTTACCTACCTTCTCCTAATTTCACCTGCATATTTACTTGCATTTTATTTAATAACCTTTCTAAAACTTGACGCTCTTCTTGATTAAAATCGTCAACTAACGAAGCGCAAGATAACCAAAAAGTTGGTAAAGAGTGCGTAACTAATTCTTTTCCTTTTGGAGTAATTTTCACTTTTAATCTTCTTCGATCTTTAGAATGATGGAATCTTACGATTAACTCTCGTTTCTCCATCCAATCTAATAGACCAGTGACAGAAGCACGTGTTATCCCTAATCGACTCGCAATATCAGAAGGGCTCATATTCACTTCTTCCCCATTGGATTCCATTTCACGTAAAATAAACAACAGTAAAAAATCTAATTTACTTTCCGAAATACCAAGCGGAGCTAAATCTACGTCAACAGAATCAAGAACATTATCAGACGTCCATAACATTAACAAACCAATTTTTGCTGCGATTGGATCCGTATCTGCTGATGCCGTCTTTTTTATTAACTCTGCATACGGCCCAATCCCTAAAGGAAGAGAATCATTTCTTGAATTCATCCATCTTCAGTCTCCTTTCCCTTTAATTAGCTTACCTAACTACTTTTATTATACGCACATTTTTCCTTTTATTGCAAGAATATTGTTACAAAAAAATCCTGTCATAAAAACAGGATTTTTCAACCTGACTAACTATTATTTTTAAATAATACGAAACTTCTTTAAGGCAAATAAAATACCGCCTTCACTTGATTTCTTTGTAACGAAATCAGCTCTTATTTTTAACTCTTCTCCACCATTCCCCATCGCAATCCCTAATCCTACATACTGCAACATCTCAATATCATTTCTACCGTCTCCAAAAGCAACCGCTTCTGATTTACAAATATTTAAGTGATCCAATACTTTTTGAATCGCAGTTAGCTTCGATACTTTATTATCTTCCAATACATTTATTACGTAATTATGAAAACGCTCAAACGTAAGCTTAGGATATCTTTCAAGAAATTTTTGAGATTCTATTTCATCTGCATACAGACATAAACAATAGACCTCTTCTGACAAATCCCTGCTTTTTTCAGGATATTTCTCTAAATTCAACGTCTCGCTAAGCGCTTGCATTACACGCTCATTATCCGAGGCAATTCCGTTCATTGCAAAACCCTCGGTAAAATAAGAAATACCGTGACCATGTAATTTAGCAAACTCCGAAATATCATGAACGATTTCACTAGAAAGTACCGATTTATGTAGAACTGTTTCTCCACACTTAATATGTGCACCATTTGCAGAGATAATTGTATGTATGCCTAGTTCCTTAAATTGCGAGCATAAGCTATATGGTCTCCCTGTAGTAACAATTACGTGAACCCCTTTAGCTATTAATCTTTGTATCGCTTCTTTTGTACTTTCGTGCATACTTCTATCAATCTCACTTAAAAGCGTACCGTCAGCATCAAAAAACACTACTTTATACACGGTTCTTTACATCCCGTCTAAATGATTCGTATCATTAATGAAATGTACCGTTTTCTGTTCCCCATCAATTTCAATTAAGCTTATTCCCGTATCTCCCATTTTAAAATAATAATCCATTGAAATGGGCATTTTGAAAAACGCACGTAATAGACTATTTATTACACCACCGTGTGCAACAATTGCTATCCGTTCATAAGTATTCTCTGTCACGATTTTAGAAAAGATTCCTTCTATTCTCATTCTAAATTCAATAAATGATTCCCCGTTTTCAAAACGGTCATGAAGAAACTTTGGCTCTGGATATTTCTTTGCTTCTTCAAAAGATAAGCCAGCTTGCACTCCGTTATTAAACTCCATTAATTCCTCTTCTAGTTGAATTGGGCATCCAATTCCTTCAGCTAACGTTTCACCCGTTTCACGAGCACGTTTTAACGTACTTGCCCAAATGAAATCTGGCGGAAAATCTGCTTTCACTTTCTGTACAAGCCTTTGCACTTGCCGCCTTCCTTTTTCTGTTAATTCAAAGTCAGCTCGTCCTTCATGTACATGTAAAATATCTGCTTCGGATTCACCGTGTCTTATTAGTAGTATTTGCATTTATTCTCCACTCCCTCGTTTAATATCCACAAAATCCCATTATATCATATTTTTAATTTTCTATATCAAAATATATTACCTTGACAGTTTTTTAACCCATCTAGTAAACGTGTTATTCCACTTAACAATTCCAAGCACTCTAAACTTATTATTCTTTCAAAAGTGACAAACAAAAAAGTCCTATATATAAGTATAGGACTTTTTTGTCTATTAAAATTCAGCTTGAGCTGTCTTTATCAATTGGGCTTTGTAAGATACAATTCCTTTTCCTTCTGTCACACTTTTACGTTCACTTTTGAGGTCGATTGTTGCATTTTCACCGTTAATAACTAATGTCCCAGTTCCTTTTGTACCAGTGTCATCTGTCCAATCAAATATCCAGGTTGTTTCATTTTGTTTTGTAGCCTTTGTTTCGAACATACCGGTAAATGTATTATTTAGGCGCTGTTCTACATTCAGCGTAGCTTTATCTATATTCGGATTAGATTCAGTAGTTCCCCATGTTTGAATGAATACACTTACCTGATTCTCACTATTACTATCAACAGGGTCGAAGAACGCCTTTAGCGGTTTTAATTGTTCCGCATTGTTTTTCAGGTTACCACTTGGGGTATTCGCATTAGATTGATTTTCACCTGAGTTGCTATCAGACTTTGGCATTGCTTGCTTTGCTCTCTCTTCCTCCATTGCTTTTTCTGCTGATCTCGTTAGGACAATTGGGTAATCCCCTTGAGTAATGCGTATTTTATCCCTACTAAGTTTTTCTAACTTAAATTCTAAAGCTGGTTCTTGATGAGTACCAGGATACATAAATGTATATTCTGGTTTCCCTGAAAGAACATTTTGTTGTATATTTGTAAAATTCACTACCGCAGTATAGTCAGTTTCATATAAAGCCATTGCAGAAACTTCAATTATATTTTGACCTTTTTCAACTATCTTATAGAAGTATGTATTATCCTTTTCACTCTGCCACATTCCTTTTAGCCCTTTCGTTGCATCTGATGCATACTCCTTAATTATGATAGGTACCTTCCTGATTAAATGTCCATTCTGCTTATTATTTTTATAACTAACTTCAATTTCCACACTTTTTTTTGAAGGCGACTCGTTTACAATGATGTTCACTTGCCCACTATCGGTTATTTTTGCCTTAACAACATTTTCGTCTTTTGATTTAACAGATAGAAATTCCTTTTCATCTACTCCTAAGTTTATCGTATTTTCTTTCGCTGTTCCTTGATCATATAATCTTAAGGATAAATCAATGTTTTTTTCTTCACCAGGCTTCAGCGATACTTCTTTAAGGTTCGGAATAAGTTCTTTGGCTATTACACTTGCATCTGCTTTTTCCCCATTCACATTTGTTTTTTGTTCTTCTTTCTTCGGTTCTGTTTGTTTCTTCTCAGTTTGCTGTCGCTCTGTATTCATTTTTGCCCCCTGTGATTGATACACAAAAATTGCAGCAATACACACAATAATAATCCCTATTAAAATAATAATTCCCTTTTTCACAAATTCCCCTCAATTCTACTTTGGATAACTATTTATATATAAAATTGACTAAGACATTTAAAATATATTACAAATCACAAACATTTAAAACGTTTATTTTGAATGTTTTTTACTTTCCGTTAAATACGAGTATGAAATTAAAAACGTCGAGAAATATTACTTATTAACAGCTAGGAAACTAATTACAACTCTATGCATCAAAACAATGATAAAAATTGTCCACTATTATTACATGAATCAAAAATAAAAAGAGAAATGGCATCCCATTTCTCTTTTTCACGCTTATTGTTCTTTTGGTGTATCTGAAGAAGGCAATTTCTTCGTTTGTTTTTCTTTAAAGATTTCTCCAATTGCCCCGAGAGTACCAAGTGTTTCAATTGCATTAGACGGAATAAAGACTTTATTTGCTGGTCCTTTTGCAACCTCAATCAATGATTCAAATGATTTATAAGCAAGTACGCGTTCATCTAAATCTGCTGCACGAAGTAATTCAATTCGATTTTGTTCTGCTTTTGCAATTTCCTCAATCGCTCTTGCTTCCCCTTGCGCTTCTAGTTCCTTTGCTTCTTTTATACCTTCAGCTTCTCGAATACGTGCTTCTTTATCCCCTTCAGCCATTAATATTTTACTTTGCTTTTCCCCTTCAGCACGAAGGACTTTATCTTGTTTTGCAGCTTCCGCTTCTAAGATAATCGCACGTTTATTACGTTCTGCTTTCATTTGTTTTTCCATTGATGCTTGCACATCTTTCGGCGGATTAATGTCAACAACTTCAACACGTTCAATACGAACGCCCCATTTTTCTGTTGCTTCATCAAGTGCTAAGCGAATTTCTGTTGAAATTTTTTCACGACCAGATAACGTTTCATCCAGTTCCATTTTACCGATAATTTGGCGCATCGTTGCAGAAGTAATGTTACGAACACCATATTCATAGTTCGAAATACCATATGTCGCAAGTTCTGGTTCCACAATTTGATAGAAAATAATTGTATCAATTTCTACTTGTACATTATCTTTCGTAATTACCTTCTGCGGTGGTACATTCGTTTGTTGAATACGTAAGTCATGATATACACGAACGCGGTCTACAATTGGTATTAATAAATTTAATCCAGGCTGCATAATACGCTGAAACTTACCAAATCTCTCCACGACTCCAACTTTTTGCTGTGGAATAATCTTAATTGTTAATGCAATAAATGTAACAACAATTAGTGCGAAAATAATGGTTAATGTTAATGCTACTGCCATATTTATTCACTCTCCTTTTTCACTTGTAATATAGTACTATTCCTCTTTATAACAATAACTTTTTCTCCAGCATCAATTGGATCATCTGCAATAGCTGTCCAAGTATCTCCATCCACCTTCACAATACCATTCGCTTCATTTGTAATCGCTTGCATAACAATCCCTTTTTTACCGACTAACATATCTACTGTATCAGTAAAACCTTTTGCTTCTCGAAAGTTTTTTGAAATTCTTTTCGTAAAGAAAGTCAGTGTTAAACTTACAATCGCGCCAGCAATAACTTGTAACAGTAGCGCATCAGGAGCAAACAAAGCAATTAGACCTCCGACAACAGCTCCAATTCCAAGCCAAAGCATATAAAACGTAATCGACAACATTTCTGCAATAAATAAAATACCCGCTATTATAAACCAAATTACCCAAGTAGCCATATACAACCCTCACTTTCTTTCTCATTTTCTATATGTATATGAAAAAAAGAATGGTTTATCCGCCCTTTCTTATACAGGGGCGCTTACTACAAGCTATTGTACATATTCACTGTTATAATGAGTATTATTAAAATACTATATTAATATATTCTTCATTATACATGAAAATCCCTTTCAAAAAGTGACAAAAAATTAAATTCTTTCGAAAATTTAATTTCCAAATTATAATTATTCTGGCTAGTGAATTTTTTTTAAAAGAAAGGGGTGTATTTATTTGCAAAATCGTTCATTAACTTACTATTTAGGATCAAAAATATGCATTACTCCCGCTGACATCGTATACATCATGATTATTACAACCCATATGTATATCACAACGAAATCAGCAACATTAACTGCTCTGTTTCCATTACTCCAAGTCATAACTAATCTTATAGCAAATACATCTGCACCACTTATCATGAATCGTTTTTCATCTTATTCATTACTTTTCACACTACAATGGATAAAAACTGCCCTATTATTTTTATTAATGATTTTATTTCCATCCCTATCCACAAACGTTGTAGCACTATTCATTTTCATTTTTTTCATTTCATTATGTAGCGGCTGGAGCGCACCATTATTATACAGTATCCTGCCTCGCCTTACACGAAAAGAAAAATTAGTAAAAGTAAATAGTATTTTTTCCTTTTCCACACAAATTGCGCAGGCCGCTGCTTATTCATTTACAAGTGTTATTGTTCTTCTAATCGGCGCCACTTCTACACTTATGTTGAATAACATATTGATGATTTTTGGATGTGTTGCACTACACGTTTCATTGCGTTCCATACATAATGAACGAGTAATAGAGCCTTCTTCTTCAAAAGGCACTGCTTTATTGGAAGGTTGGAAACTCTTATTTCAGAACCCGTCTCTCCGTATCGTTACATGCATGGACTTAATTGAAACTTTCGCAGGGACGATATGGATCGGTGCTATTACGATGGCTTATGTAACAACTGTCCTTCATAAAGGTGAAGAATGGTGGGGGTATATTAATACAAGTTATTATGTTGGGACGTTAATTGGCGGGATATTAGCGTGGAAAATGAGTACATACATTCAAAACAATTTAATACGCTCCATGGCGATAGGCTCTCTTATGTTTAGTATTCTTACATTTTTATATGGTATGACAAGTAGCGGGTTTATTGCGCTTTTTCTATGCGTTCTAATGGGTCCATGTTATCAAATTAGAGATATTTCTCAAACGACAGTGCTACAATCCAGTGTCGCCCCTACTTTACTATCAAAAATTTATACAGCTCATGGTGCACTCCTCTCTACAGCTTCTGGTCTTTCTATGCTTAGCGTTGGAATTATTACCGATTTATTTGGTGTTCGTACGATTTATATCATCGCTGCTTTTCTTATTTTATGTTCTGCTTGTTTATCTTTCAGCCTATTAAAATATCATAAGACAGATCAGAAAGATATTTCAATGTAATCAATAAAGCAAAAAGGACAGGAACTCCTGTCCTTTTTATATATTCTATTTATGACAAACTCGGAATTTTTCTATGTTTTGTCGCTTGTTCAAAAGCATATGCTAATTTAATCAAGGTCCCCTCAGAAAAAGCCGTGCTTGCAAGAGTAATTCCAAACGGTCTCCCGTTATCCATATATCCTGCCGGTATTGCTATAGACGGGTAACCCGCTTTCGCACATATAGTGGAGCCGATATAGGAAGGGAATAAAATTGCATCAAGATTATATTTGTTCAGTGTAAAGTCAATACCTTGTTCTTGCGAAAAATATATATCTTCTAATCTTGCGTTTATATATTCAGGATTCCTTAACGTATTGGGAAAATCTTTTCTTCTTTCTAACTTAGTTTGTCCATATTTTAAAGCTTTTTCAGCTATGTTTTCATTAAACGCCATTAGCTCTGAAATAGAATGCACTGGAATAGTAGAAGGTAATTTAGAAAGATAGTTATCTAAACTATGCTTTAGTTCATAAAGCGGAACTCCCCAGCTCCATTCTCTATGAAAAGAAGGAATATCAATATTTTCTATTACTGTTGCTCCCTCACTACGCAACACCTCAATTGTTTCCTTAAACAATTGTTCATCGTACTCTCCAGTTTCATAATAATCTTTCGGTGCATTGCTAAATACACCAATCTTTGCTCCATGCAAGCCATTAACATCAAGATACTTTGTATAATCACGCTCTGCTATACCTTCACTTTTATGAGTAGCTACATCCTTCTCATCTACCCCAGTTAAACTCCCTAGCAAAATAGCGGCATCTGTTACTGTCCTAGCAAATGGACCGGCTGTATCTTGCGAATACGTGAACGGAATAATACCTCTACGACTAATTAAACCAACAGTCGGTTTAATACCGACTACAGAGTTTTGAATCGCTGGACTTAATATAGAAGCATCTGTTTCCGTTCCAACAGATACTACTGTAAAGTTAGCTGCAACTGCTATCGCAGATCCTGTACTTGAGCCACCAACAAACATATCATCCTCACCTGTACCGTAAGGGTTTATTGTTTGCCCACCTCTTGCACTATATCCAGCCCACATGTCAAATGACATTGCGTTTGCTAATTCTGTCATATTTGTTTTTCCTATTATGACCGCTCCTGCTTCTCGCAGTTTCGTCACAAGAAATGCATCTTCACTACTTATATTTTGTTCTAGAGCAATCGTACCTGCACTTGTATGCATGGAATCATTCGTTCCAATATTGTCCTTAAGTAACACAGGCATACCATGTAATGGACCTCTTACACCTTTTATCTTTCTTTCATAATCTAACGCTTCTGCAATAAAGATTGCATCCGGGTTGATTTCTAAAATAGAATTAATTTTTGGTCCGTCTTGATCATATTTTGCGATTCTATGGAGGTAATACATAACTAATTCTTTTGAAGTTAATTGCCCAGCTTCCATCGCTGCTTGTATTTCATGAATTGTTAATTCTTTTTGTAATCGTGTATTGAACTGAATCTCCATCGTCATTCTCCTTCTATAAATCCTTTTATTGATATCATGTATTTATTACTTGTTCATTTTCTCCGCTCCTCGTATATACAAATACAATCCTTTTAAAGGAATTCAACTTACCGATATAAAAACCTTTTATTTCCTGAAAAATAAAAAAAGTCTGAAACGAATAAACTTCCGCTTCAGACTCTTTTATTACTTTACATATACCTCATCTAACAAATGTAAAAACTCACCTTGTTTTCCGGCTAATTCAGGGCACTTTGCAATATCAATCCATTCGTAGCAAAATACTAAACCTTCATCTTCCTCACCGGCACTTACAATATGTTCCCAATCATCTTTTACATCTGTTAGTAACGTTACATGGAAGAAATGGCGCTTTTGATATTCTTTTTTGTCTTTCACAAGTATGATGTAATCGGCTAGGAATCTTTCTATGCATAAATGACGTAATCCAGATTCTTCTTGTACTTCACGTAAAAGTGCTGCTTCTAACGTTTCCCCTTCGTCAACTGTTCCCCCTGGTATTTGTATACCAGCTTCAGGTATATCACGATGTTTAAAAACAAGCAGTTGCATAACTCCTTCTTTTTCTCTTGTTACATATGCGTGTACTTTTTTCTTATATAACACCGTCATAATCCTTCTCTCCCCTCAATTGTTCACTGCGTTACTTCTTCAAGTGTCAGTTGATTTTCATATAAATATGTAGCTTGTGGATTTCCCACATACCTCACATGCCATGGTTCATATCGATAACCTGTAAGCGATTCTTTCTCTTTTGTATATCGAATGACAAAACCAAATTTATGGGCATTTTCAGAAAGCCACTCCCCTTCTTTCGTTTCGCCAAAAATTGTCTCTAATTGAAACTTAGCAGATTGTGATGTAATATCCATCGCTAGTCCAGTTTGATGTTCACTTGTTCCAGGAACTGCGCTAGACATCGCTGTTTTTGCTTCTCCATCTTGTTTTTTATACATCGTATTTAATGCTTTTTGTCGATCAAAAGATCTAAATCCAGAAACCGCAAAAAGAAAAGCGCCCTCCTTATCAGCTTGCTGAAACATTTCCTCAAGCGCCCCTGCTGCCTCTTTTCTCATTTTTTTCTTTTCTTGATCACCTTCACTTGAGTAACGCACTTTCGGAATAACTAAATCTGGCGGTCTATATCCATCTGGTAAACGCCTATTTTTATTCACAAGCACAAGCATCGAATTTGGATTACTAATTACCGCAATATCTCCATCCATATTCGCAATCGTTTCTTTCGCTTTCGGAAATATGTTATTTACATTTACCTCACGCGCCTGCTTATCCTTATACATTTTATAATTGATTCCTGCTACTCCAACAATGAGTATCATCGCTACGATACCAAGTAGTGTCCATCTTTTTTTCATATAACGACCTCTTATTTTAATAATTTGGCCATTTCATACTCATCGATGTTCTCTCCATCGATAATAAGAGCAGCTCTTTTGACACCTTCTTTCTCGAATCCAGCTTTTGTATATAGTGCCCGAGCTCTTGTATTGTGGGCCATTACCGTTAATTCTAAACGCCATACATCATGTAATCTTGCCCACTTCTCAGCCTCTTTAAACAATCTCGTCCCAATACCTCGCCCGCTATACTCTTGCAAAATACCAATTACAATACTTGCTACATGTCTTTTTCTTTGAATATGATTTCCATTCACTAAAATAAACCCTACTATTCTCTCATCTTCAACTGCTACGAAAATCGTTGCATACTTATTTTCAATAAATCGATGAATCATCTGTTCTTGTTGCTCTTCTGTAAATTTTCTTTCTCCTGGTTCATATAACATAAATTTCGTTTCTTCATCTAGTTGCTTACTTAATTGCAAAAATGGTGCTGCATCTTCTATTTTGATCTCCCTAATCACTTCTATCACCCTATCAGTTTCATAATAAAAAGTTTTCCTTGTAAAAAGATTTTCTCTACTTTCCTGAAAATCCCTTTGTAAATCTCCCAGTATAATTTGACAAATTTCGATATTACTATAACAACGACAAATTATGTCTATTCTGTGACGTCTCATCATGACAAAAAAACGTAAGTATTACACTCACGTTTTTTCAAATTCTTCCACTTATTTATGTTTCACTTTATCCATTCACCTTTTCTGCCTGCCAGAAATATTCACCAAACGCTTTAGCAAGGGCATCAATCGATCGATTTAGTTCTTCCTCTGTATTATCTACACCACCAACTTCAATTAATATCGCTTGCCCTGATAAGTCTTGATTGTAGACACCATTTCCTGTTTGGAATCCTTTTTGAATGACACCACGACTTACACCTGGATACTTCTTGCTAATCGCCTCATGTAAAGCCGTTGCTAATTGCAAGTTTTTTTCATAGTTTTTGTTTCCTTTCCCTACTACAAATGCAAGCTTCGCATATGATTTATCGCCAATGGTTTTTGTCGTAACATTCTTCCGAGCACTATCACGGTGTAAGTCGAAAAAGTACTGCAGTTCTTTATTGCCAGTCATTGCTTCTTGTACAATTTCCCGTGACATTTTGTAAGAACTATTACTATTTAACCCTTTACTAATCAACTTTTGGCCGATATCTGTCTTGTCGTTAGTAGCTCCGATCCCTTCGCTTACTAATTGTTCACGAAATCGATCGCCCACTATTGATATGTTCGTAACAGAACTGGTCGCTTTATTCGGATTTGGATCGTTTGCTAAATTAAGTAACGGCAAATAAGATTCCCAACTATGCGAATGATAAATAAACGCAACTTGTCTTTTTCCTGTCGTTTGAGCCGGTTGCTTTTTCTCTTTGTTCGTATCTGGCTTTTGAGCCTGTCCAGCTTCACCAGTCCGTTCTTTTACTACTTCTTCAAGTGGAACGCTCGACTCTATCGGTAAGTTAGAATAATTTGTCCCTTCACCCGCAATTACAATTTCTGTATCGTACTTTCCAAAACCAGGTAGCTCTTTACCGACAAAACTGCGAACATCGTTAAAGCGAATATTCGTAGCCATCGAAAAGAGAAAAGAAGAAATCGAAAAATCTTGATTTAAATTTCGATACTCCTGTGTAAAATAATGATTCTCTTTCCCAAGAACGTACATGTAACCATTCATCGATAGCTCATTTAACCAATTATATAAATACGTTGACTTTGTCTCTTTCATAGAAGTTACCATCATACTAATAAGAAAAAAAGTCGCTAGTACTGTAGCAATAATAAATAAAACTAACTTACGTATACTTGTGAATTTCACATAAAAAAAGCCTCGATTCATACTATCACCCTCTCTATTCCAAGTTATGTACAAGCTCTAGAGAATAGACCGTCTAAATTCCGGCTATATTGTTTATGAGGTGAAATGAATTGAAGCTACTAATAGGAACATTACCCATTGTACTATCATTTATTTTTTATTGGCTTGCTAAGCATCCTACAATCCGTGTTGCATTACATATTTCAGCTTACTTAGCACTTTATGTACTCGGTACAATTATTTCTATTAATATATATGACGTTTTAATACAAGATTTAGTTTTTATGACAAGCATTCATGGTATTTTACTAAATCCATTTTTTCTTATATCAGGAGCATATATAGGGATATACACTTTATACTTACTTTTGTCTTACCTAATTATAAATATGAAACATGGAGCGTAATGAAATGCGACCACCATTCATTTGTCATATATGTAAAAAAAGAATTGCGCGAAAGAAAGATCTTATTACTACCACATCGTACTTCCGCTTATATTTATTTCACAGTGATTGCTTTAAACGGCAGCAAGTGTTCATCTCACGATTTATTCCCGTGAATACACTTTTTAATTTCTTTCTTATTATATATGGACTTATTTTTGGCAGCATTCTTATGATTACAGAACCATCTATTATTTGGGTTATTTTCTTATTCCCCATTTTATATCGGTTTCTTTCCTATTATTATGTTGAACGTTTTTTCTCTACATAACGTGCAGACTGTCCTCTCGGAATACTTAAACATTCCCACTCATTTTCTTTTAACATTTTACCGATGTAAATAATCTGTCCAATATGCAAAGCGTAATGAGAAATTTGTCTTTCAATTGCTTGCATAACAGTCTGTGCTTCACTGCGAATATATACCGTCTGTAACAACTGTTGCGGCGTTAGGACATTCATCGTTTTAAAAACATATTCCCATCCTTCATTCCATGCTGCGAGAACCTCTTCCTTAGAATGATAGCCACCTTCAAATTCAGCATCTCGATTACGATCTATTTTTTCACCATCAGATGTTAAAAAATCAGTCCATCTAGAACGCATATTACCGTGCAAATGCTTAATTATGATTGCTATGCTATTGGTTTCTTCATGAGAAGACCTTTCAATTTGTTCATATGATAATTGAGAAAGCACCCGTTCCCCTTGCTTCTTTGTTGCTTTAAAGTTTGAAATGGCACATTGTAAATATTCTCGTCCAATATCCATGTTCCCCCGCCTTTACACTAACTAATTTTCGTTCCATTTGGTAATTCCATATTAGGCTGCAGTAATACAACATCACCAGCTTCAGGTACTCCACCTAAAACAAGTACTTCTGATTTAAATCCAGCTACACGTTTTGGCGGAAAATTTACAACAGCAGCAATTTGCTGACCGATTAAATCTTCTGGGGTATATCTCTTCGTAATTTGAGCACTTGACTGCTTTACTCCAAGCTCTCCAAAATCAATTTTCAGCTTAATCGCCGGAACTCTCGCTTCTTTAAATTCCTCTGCATGTATTACAGTTCCAATTCTTACATCCAAAGTTAAAAAATCTTCAAAATTAGCCATTTTATCACTCCTTCCATTTATTACTTAGACAAAACAAAAAAATTCCCTTTTAAAAAAAGAAAGGCGCCTAAGCACCTTTCTTTTGTAGTTCACTTGATTCATTTGATTTATAGAAGAAGAAACCGAGAATCCCGCCAATACATGATGGGATTAACCATCCTATTCCTTCTTTATATAATGGTAACATTTGTAGTACGTTAGAAATCGCGTCAATTTTAATGTTCGCACTTTCTAAACCGTTAAAGAAACTAATTAACAATGCACCTAAAATAGCTCCAATATAAATGGTATTACGCTTCCCAATCCATTTATGGAAGTAAGAAAGTACAATTAATACAATTGCAACTGGATAAATGATCATTAATACTGGTAAAGTAACTGCGATTAATTGTGTTAAACCTAGGTTAGATACAATTAAACTAAACACACATACCATTGTTACAATCGTTTTATGCGAAAGTTTTGGGAATAAGTTTGTAAAGAAGCCGGCACAAGCTGATGTTAATCCAACAGAAGTTGTTAAACAAGCGAGTATAATAACAAGCCCTAATAAAATTTTACCACTTGTTCCATATAACTCATTTACAACATTCGTTAAAATAAGCCCACCATTCTCTGATACACCAAGTGATGTACTCGTTGAACCAAGATAAGCAAGTGATAAATAGATTAACGTTAAACCAAGTACAGCAATAATACCTGATACTACTGTTATTTTTGCAACTTCACTACTCTCTTTTATCCCTTTAGAGCGGATAACTTGTACAACGACAATTCCAAATACGAGCGCACTAATTGCATCCATCGTTAAATATCCTTGTATAAATCCACCAAAGAAAGCATTTTCTTGATATGCCGCTAGCGGCGCAGCTGGTTCTCCAATTGGATCAATAATTGCCTTTCCGACAATAACAGCAACAATTAATACTAACAATGGGGTAAGAAATTTTCCGAACCAATCCACTAATTTAGATGGATTTAATGATAGATACCACGTTATTCCGAAGAAAACTATTGTGAATAGAAACAGCATGTACCATTCTGAAACCATTGCCTCTGATAAAAATGGCTTCATACCCATTTCAAATGAAACGGCTCCCGTACGCGGAATCGCGAAAAATGGTCCAATCGCTAAATAACTAATCAATGGGAAAATAAACGCAAATATAGGGTGAACTCTAGAAGATAGCGCTTTCAAGTCCCCCTCTACAAACGCGACAGCTGTTACAGCTAATAGGGGTAATCCGACTCCCGTTACAAGGAATCCAATTGTAGCAATCCAAACATTCTCTCCAGCTTGTTGCCCTAAAACTGGTGGGAAAATTAAATTTCCTGCTCCTAAAAATAGTGCAAATAACATTAAACCAATTGCTATCGTATCACCTGGCCTTAAACGTCCCTTCATACTTTTCATTTGCATAGCACTTTTTCATTGTTTATCTCTATTTTCACAATATGCTATGCATCCTCCTCTCTGCTCAAGATGATAAAATATGCCCCTTACAAAGCAGTGTCTTTCTCCATAATTTCTCCATTCCCCTTATTCTTACTCTAACTATTAATTTTGATTTTTTTGAATATTTAACTCATTAGAGTGGTATTGCGTGGAGTATAGTTGTCAGACCTCTTTGTTTTTATCACACATATAGTAACATATTTAGTTGAAAAATAAAAACATATTTTCAAATTGATTTTTTTGAAAATCAAAATTATCTACATTTTTTATTCTTTTACACAAATATTGTTACAATCCCACCTTTTATCCTATCATTATTTTCAAATAACTTTATGCACGTAACATAGCAAAAGCCATCCAACATAATTAGATGGCTTTTGCATGTTACTCTATCGTTTCAACTTCACGTG
This sequence comes from Bacillus mobilis, assembly GCF_001884045.1. Lineage (GTDB taxonomy): Bacteria > Bacillota > Bacilli > Bacillales > Bacillaceae_G > Bacillus_A > Bacillus_A mobilis. Next base: position 75,421 of record NZ_MACF01000069.1, read on the forward strand.
GATTTTTCATCTCTTCCACATACACAACTCTAAATCCGTGATCTTCTAAATCTGTCAATAACGTCTCTAATTCACCGTCGTTAAACTCTTCTCCTAATGTAAACATAATTCTACGAACTAATAAGGCATCATTATCAAAAGTCATTAAACTTTGGATACCTGTATATTTTTTTAATACTGTCGATAATTTTTGAATGGCCCCATTATAATCTTGTGTTCCAATCATGACAGAATATTTACTAGAATGAACGCCCCAAGCATCTTCTAACAACTCAAAAACTTTTTTATGTGTTAAAATTCCAAGGAAAACTCCTTTTTCATCAACCACTGATAAATAAGGTAATTTTTTTATTGTAAAAAATACTTTAAAGAACGAAGAATCTTCTCTGACATATCCTTCTTTATCGTTTAATAATTGTTCTACACTCTCCTCCAGCGAACCTTTATATTCTAAAATATCTACTTTATATATATTCCCTAAATATTTCTCTTTTTTTTCATCTAAAACTGGTACACACCGATAGCCAGTTTTATTTAAATGCTTCAGCGCTTCCCCTATTGTAATTGAACTTGAGCAAAATAGAACTTCCCTTTTCGGCACATAATTCCCTTTAATCCTCATAAACAGCCTCCTTATGTTAAAATACTTTCTGTGCCATAACTATATTATATTTTCAGAAAAAAATAAATAATTTATTTTACTTTTCTGAAAATTATTCATTTTCTTGTCATAATTTATTCACGTTTCATTCACTTATATCCCCTACAATACTAAACTTCTTTAAGAAAAATATATTGTAACTTACACAGAAAAAAGCTAAAATAAGAATAAGAATTTTCTGAATATTCTAAGAGTAGGTGATTACATGTCTTTATTGCGCTCACATATATGTAAATTTATCGTCGGTGTTCTCATTATTTTTATCATTAGTCCTATTCCTGCTTTATTCATTACACATAAATACTCATACATAACTGGGTTTATAAGTATTTTTCATAACTTCGCACAACTTTCTTCTATGACAATTCCAAAGATTGATTGGATGCACGAATCTATCTTTTTCTCAGCAAATCAGATGGTTCATACTTCGAATCATTCAACACCGTTATTCCCTTACATATGGGAAATATATTTTGTATCGATTGTTCGTTTTACCTTTACTCTTGCGATCGGATTCTTCATCAGTTTAGGGATCGGTCATTTATTTTTTAAAGCACCTCATTCGGTTAAGAAGTTCACTTCTTTATTAAGATGGATACCGTACTCTTTTTGTACCGTATTATTACAATGCTCAGTCTTATTTCTACTCCTATACATCGCAAAATTTATAAAACTTCCCTACTACTCATCTTTCATCATCGTTTGTAGTGCTTCCATGATTATCGTTATGCAAGCAATAAAAAAGTGGGTCCCTTTCTTAAGTAACAGAAATGAATATGAAATAAAACAATCTTCTTTCCTTGTAGATACATTGTTTTTGGCGCTTACTTCGAACCATAAATCTATTCTAGGTTCCATTATTCTTTCATTCGTTTTTATGGAATGCGTTTTTCATGCAAGCGGACTATTACAATTTATCGTTCAATTCGGCGGAAATGCACCTGTAATTGTCACAATTAGCTTACTGCTTTTGTATATCCCGTATTGCATACTCTCTTTCCTTCAAACACTATGGACGACAAATCATGTTAAACAACAATCATACGCTTTAACGAGAAGTATTCCAAAACCTTAATTTGAAATAACCCTCTAGAATCTGAAAGTGGAGGGTTATTCCTTTTGTATAGCGGACAAAATAACAGCAAATTCAAAAACTATTGCAGAAACATACCAATATTTACCCTTTTTCTTTGACTATTCTTTTCGTTTGGATTTATTATAAAAGTATAACATAATTGCAGGAGGTGACATCTTTATTCCAAACTACGGAATAGAGAACACACTTGGACATATTAAATATTTTTCTCATCTTTATACTTATCCTTATTTCAGGCTTTTTCGTTGCATCGGAATTCGCTGTTGTAAAAGTACGAAAAAGTCGAATTGACCAGCTTGCAAATGAAGGCAATAAACAAGCTTTAGCTGCAAGAAGTGTCCTATCTAATTTAGATGTTTATTTATCAGCTTGTCAGCTCGGGATTACGATTACTTCTTTAGGGCTTGGTTGGCTTGGTGAACCAACTGTGGAACATTTACTACGACCGCTCTTTGAAAAGATTAATATTACTGGAACAATGGCGAATACTTTATCCTTTATTATCGCTTTTAGTTTTATTACATTTTTCCATGTTGTATTAGGTGAATTAGTTCCAAAGTCTTTCGCCATTCAAAAAGCAGAAGCAATCACACTTAAGTTTGCACGACCACTTATTTTATTTGATAAAATTATGTATCCATTCATTTGGTTACTTAATAGTGCAGCTATCTTTTTCACAAAACTACTCGGATTAGAGCCTGCGAAAGAAAATGAACTTGCCCATTCTGAAGAGGAACTACGCCTCATTTTAGGTGAAAGTTTCAAAAGCGGTGAAATAAACCAAACCGAATATAAATATGTGAATAATATTTTTGAATTTGACGACCGAGTTGCAAAAGAAATTATGGTCCCTCGTACAGAAATGATTTGCTTATCTACTGAAAATACGTTAGAAGAAAATATGAATATCGTCGCAACTGAAAAGTTTACACGCTATCCGATCATCGAAAAAGATAAAGATGATATTATCGGTATGATCAATACGAAAGAAGTATTTCACGATCAAACGAAAGGCATTCATAAGCCACTTGAATCTTACATACATCCAGTACTAACTGTATTTGAAACTGTTCCAATTCGCAAAACACTCGTACATCTACAAAAGAATCGTGTTCAGATGGCAATCGTTATGGATGAATATGGTGGTACTGCTGGACTTTTAACAATGGAAGATATTCTTGAAGAAATCATTGGAGAAATTCAAGATGAATTTGATGCAGATGAATCACCTATGATTGAAAAACGTACGCCGAAGCTTACTGTTTTAGACGGGAAGGTGCTCATTTCTGAAGTAAATGATATGTTTGGCCTACATATTGATGATAGCGATTTAGATACAATTGGAGGCTGGTTCCTCTCTCAAGCAGTTGACTTAAATATTGAGGCTGGGTATTTCATTGAATTTGCCGGTTTTCAATTTAAAGCACTAGAACTTGATGGACATCAAGTGAAAAAAATTGCGGTACATAAATTAGACACGAAGAAGGAGTTATAAAGTGACAGTATTATTAACAATCTGTATCATTGCCTGTTTCATTGTTTCATTTCTCGCCTTTATTTACCCTATCATTCCAGGCATCCTTGCTGTATGGGCTGGATATTTCATTTACCATTTTGGTATAAATGGCGGAGAACTAACAACTTCCTTTTGGATTATTCAAGTCATTTTCACACTTTTCATTTTCGTTGCTGATTTTATCGCAAATGGATATTTCCTAAAGAAATATGGGAGTTCTAAATGGGGCGAACGTGTCGGTATGATTTCTATCATTGTCGGCTCTTTCTTCTTCCCACCATTCGGTTTAATTATCATACCGTTCTTATCGGTATTTATTACAGAACTCATGCATAAAAAAGCGCCAAAAGACGCCTTTCTAGTAGGAGTTGCTACTGTAGTTGGTTTTTTAAGCAGTACAGTAGCGAAAGCCATTCTCCAAATCATTATGATTATCATATTTGTATGTTATATCATCTTTTAACCATCCCAATTTCGGGATGGTTTTTTAATAGGAAATTCCGACTCGACTATTCTCATATTTGTTTTCACTACATAGATTCCACGTAAATTGCGCTGTATCACCAACTGTTATTTTCGCTCCACCTTCTGGTAATACATCTTTTTCAGTTCGATATACCCCTGTCACATCACCGTCTATTAAATGCGTCGGACAAACGACCGTCCAACATAAATTACTACGACTAAGTATCTTATATGCAGCTAAATGATCTTCTGCTGCTGTTGTCGTTTTCCTTTTTGATTCAGTTGATTGAAAACGATATAAATTTAAATTTGTTCTCGCTTGTAAAATACCAGCTGTTCCTATTGTAATGATTTTATGAACTCCTTCTTCTTTCATTTGCTTTATAATTTGTGGCATACTCTTCGCTAATGTCCCATTTTGATCCGTACCAAGTGCACTAATTACTATATCGCTTCCTTCTATCGCTTTCTTTATATCATTTTCATTCCATACATTACCTTCTATAACTCGTAACCTTTCATGATGTATTTCCATTCTATTTACATCACGCGCTAATGCAGTCACTTCAGCTGAATCCTTTAATGCTAATTTTATAATGTTTGAACCTACTCGCCCAGTTGCTCCCAATATACATACTTTCATTTGTTTTCCCCCTTTTCATTCTTTCTCTATTTTTCAATAATCTCACTCAATTTACAACAAAAAAGCTTCCTCATATTTAGGAGGAAGCTCTATTATTATTATTTTATTTCTTTTCTTTAGAATCCGTAGACTTCTCAGTTCCACTTGTTTCTTTATCCTTTTTGTCCTCTTGTTGTGTTGTTGTATCGTCTTCTTTCTTCTTGTCCTCACCTTTACTACAACCTACCATTAATAAAGAACTTGCAAGTGCCATAGCAGTTAATGATTTAACCCATTTGTTCATTTGCGTTTCCTCCTTTAGATAGAATATGTACAACCCCATATTACTCTCTATTTTTAAAGGAAAGATTGAAAAATAGTAAATAAACGGTAAACTTTTGTAAATTTTCCGATAATACATATAGACTCCTATTCTTTTTTCTCCATGAAAAGTAAAAAACTAAGGCGCCTATCTTTCCGCCTTAGTTTCTTATGCAAACTTTTCATTTTCATATACATGTTTAATCTTATACTCTTTCTTCACAACATATTGCCATACACTATAGGCATAACGGTTCATTTTCAGGAAGCAATTTTCTAAAAAAGAGCGAAATTCCGGATTCGCAACTTCAACTGACACTTGAGCGAACTTTAGTGATAACCGTTTTAAATGCGAAATATAACAAGTTGCAATATGGACATCCCCTGTATATTTACTATCAGTTTCCTTTTCCATTTCATGAAAATGAAATGGAATTGGTTCACAAGTTATAGGCTGTACATTCTCTCCTTCTTGAAAATTCACTTGTTCATTATATGCTTGCAACATATAAGGTAAATGCTGCTGTAATAGCTCCTTTAATTCTTCGTCTCTTACCTTTCCTGTATACTCCCCAACCTTATATATAAGCATATAACTATACCTCATTAATTCTTTCATACAATCCATGAAAGTACCTCCCTTCCCTTTTGTATATACACTATAAATATGATGCTATAACATTTGCTATTCTTGCTAAAAACCAATCCCATTTACTAATTTTCTCAAAATCTTCTTTCGAAAATTTTTTTGATTTATGAAAATCTACTTTTAATCGGTTCCATACGTCAGCAACAACTTTTTTATCATATATGAGACAATTAGATTCACAATTTAAATAAAAACTTCTATTATCAAAGTTCGCTGTACCTATATCGACAATTTCTCCATCAATGATCGTTACTTTCCCGTGAAAAAAACCATTTCGATATTGATAAATTTCTGCTCCATCATCGTTCATATCTTTCAAATATGGATAAGCCGCTTGTTTTAACAATACCGCATCACTTTTAAATGGTACGAGAATTTTCACATTGACACCGCGATGTAATGCATCTTTTAACTCATTTATCATTTCTTTACTTGGTACAAAATATGGCGTAGCAATAATTAAAGACTTTTTAGCCTGTTTTAAAAGCCCTCCATATTTCTCCCATAAACCTTTTCCATCTGAAAATAAATATTGATAATTCACATCCCCTATTGCAGGTAAACTTTCATGTACAGGCATTATTTCTCCTGTATCTTCTTTCCAGTCAGCAGCAAATTTTCTTTCCATATCGGTAGCACCATTCCCATTGACTCGTACATGATAATCACGCCACGGACCAAATTTCGGATCTTGTCCAAGGTACTCCTTTCCAATATTAAAACCGCCGACATATGAAATCTTCCCATCTATCGTAACAATACGTCTATGATTCCGTTGATGCAATGAATAGAATACATGTTTCAGTTTAAGCTTTTTACTAAACGTAAACTGGACACCGTTTCTTTTTAATTGACGAATTATCTTTTTCTTCAGCTTGTATCCACCTATTCGATCGACTGACAATTTTACTTCTACTCCGCTCGATGCCTTTTTCTCGAGCAACTGCAAAAATTCTTGGCTTATTTCATCTTTACCTACAATATAAAAATGGATATATATGTACTTTTCTGCATTACGTATATCCTCAAATAAATTCTTATATAACTCTTCGCCGTTCGTATATAGTTGAAAGTCACCTAATCGAACTTGTCCTAATTCATATTCACTAGCCATTTTTTTCCCCATTTCCACATCGATGTTCATCCAAATGAATACACCTACTAAAAAAAGGAGTACAGCGAAAAAGTGTTTCATGGATATTTTCCTTTCTCCACTTACTGTTATTTCTATATCTTCCCTTTTTTAATACATTATCATTCAAGAAAATATGTCATTCCATGATATATGTCCATATCAAACGATAGCTCATTTGCATATTGTATGTTGTATCTTAAAATAAAAGGAGGAAATAACAATGGGCTTCGCACAAGGTAATGGATTCGCGCTATTAGTCGTATTATTTATCCTCTTGATCATCGTCGGTGCTGCTTGCTTCTGCTAAGTAGTTATCTTCGTATGATATGTGGATGAAAAAACTATAAAAGCGGACACCTATTTTTAGGTGTCCGCTTTTCATATGAAAAACATTTCAGTCCGTTATAATACCTTTAACGACTACATATTCAATTCAAAAAGTTAGTAATGTAGCTACTTTCTTACTCTCTGCCTTACGTATATGGCGTTGTTCTGCACGCAACACAGCAATGCGATGTAATTCTTTCTCTTCTTCTGTTTCAGGGATTACTCGAGGAACTGGAACCGGGTTATTCTCCTTACTAAGTGCAACGAATGTAACAAATGATGTTGCTGCTATACGTTTCTCACCTGAAATGAGATCTTCTGCTACTACCTTCACAAATACTTCCATAGAAGTTCTACCCGTCCAAATTACAAAAGATTCATAACTAACACAATCTGAAGAGCGAACAGGATGTAAGAAATCTACCCAATCCATAGATGCTGTGACACATTCTTTTCTTGCATGCCTCGTTGCTGAGATAGAAGCAACCATATCCATCTCGGCTAATATTTTTCCACCAAATAGCGTATTATGATCATTTAAATCTGTTGGAAATACTCGGCTCGTTTTAAACACTCTGGATTCATTAGCTGTTTTTCCCTTTACTTCAGTCATTGTTATCACCTCTTTGATTATTTAATCCACTATTTGCAGACAGTGAACTACCCACCACAAAATTCGGCTGGAGCAAAGAAATTCGGTAAGAGTTCCATTTCCCATTAACATTAGAACAGTATGAACTTACTATCACTACACGTTTAATATTAACAACATTCAGAACTCTTAGTCCACAAAAAAGAACCGATGTGATCAATCGGCTCCTCTAAATACATATTGTTCTTTCGGCTGTTCAACTTTATTCCATTTCGTTACTTCTAAAACCGGAATGTTCGCATGGAATGGCTGATAAAATTCCGTTGCTATTTCTCCTTCAACTTGAATCCAATCATCATTGTTCCATTCTACTCCTTCTGGTTTTTTCACTAACATACCATATACACCAGAATCCGCTACACAATGTATAATACCGAAACGGAATAAGAAATATTGTTCTTTTTTAGAAGAATCATCTTTGAAAACAAACCCTTTAAAAGATAATTTTTTCCCAGTAAACTCGCCAGGATAATTATAAATTGTCTCCATCCCTTTTAGGAAATCTTCATCTTTTAAAGTAATACTATCTTTCGTAACGAACTCTTTTTTCCCTTTTTCCATTACACCACGGTATCCTTCTTTCCCGTAATAAATGCTCGTGTCAGGTCTTAGAAATTGCCTTGTCATAAATGGATCTTTACTTTCTGCTTGCGCAACAGGAAAATGAAACCCTTTCGCCTTAACAATATCTGAATCTAGCGTTGCAATTGGGAAAAACAATCCTGAGACTATCGGAAAACAAAACAATGTGTACGAAAATGCTTTTTTCCACCATGTATTCTCATCTTTTGAATGATCATGTCCGCAATGGCTATGATCGCAACCACAATTGTGCTGTTCTTTTTCTCTTTCTTTTTCTTTTTGATGTTCTTTTTGGAAAACGATAATAATTTGAACGACCGTTAAAAAACCTAAAATAATAGCTGCTGTTTTTGATAAATAGGCATACTTCATATTGATATACTTCGTAATATTACCTGAAATATGAAGCTGCGCGATTAAGATTGTAAAACCTAATAATATATATGCTCGAAACATAATCTACCACCCCATCGCATAAATGAGTAGTGAGCTTGCATAAACAACAAGTGTAACTGTAACTGTAACGACAATTACAAATTTCGTTTTAAATGTTGCAAGCATCATAAACATATTTTTAATATCCACCATCGGTCCGTATACGAGGAACGCGACAAGTGATGCTGTTGAAAATGTACTTTGGAATGACGAAGCAATAAATGCATCCGCTTCTGAACAAAGTGATAAAATGTAAGCAAGTCCCATCATAACAGCTGGTGAAGAAAACGGCCCTTGTCCTATAGCAAGCAGTGTTGAAGTTTGTACGAACGTTTGAACTGCAGCTGCAATTAAGGCACCTAATACTAAATATTTTCCCATCGAGAAAAATTCCTCAACAGCATGCGTACATACATCCCACATTTTTTTACGTAATGGACGCTTATGATTCACTTCTGGGAAGTGATCATCTCTTAATTGATGTTCTTTAAACTTAAATGATAATATAATTCCAACGATAATTGCTACGATAATCGCTACAATAGAACGATACCATACCATGTGCATACTACTTCCAAAGGCAACGTATGTTGCAAATAATACAACCGGATTAATAATTGGCCCAGTCAACATAAATGCAATCCCGGCATATGGCGGAACCCCTTTTCCGATTAATCGCCTTACAATCGGAACAATTCCACATTCACAACCCGGAAACATCATACCTAAAAAAGTCGCCATTAAAACAGACAGAAAACGGTTTTTCGGCATCCATTTCGCTACCATATCCTCTGTCACAAACATTTGAATGAATCCTGAAATAAATACACCAATGAGCACAAAAGGAAGTGCTTCGATTAATATGGAGATAAAGATTGTATTCATTTGCAGGAATGCTTTCGGTAATTGAAACAATTCCATGATGTATTTCCTCCAACTTTTCATTAACAATATGTAATTTTAACCCTATTTTATTAATTGGACAAGACTTATACGGAATACACTCACTTCATATACATTACATTTTATAGGTTATATTCGATTCAAAACTTTGGATTTCATAGCAAAAAAGCTGCTCTAGCGCAGTTTCACAACTATGCTAGAGCAGCTTTCTTCTCGTTAAAAGTAACGTTTCTTCCAAAAAACAAACGCTAATGTGAAAGATAGTGTTACACATATTATGAGTACAATTACAAAACCATGTGCTTCCCCTTCAAACGGAACCTTTACGTTCATTCCAAAGAAACTAGAAACCATCGTTGGTAACGATAAAATGATTGTGATAGACGTTAACAGTTTCATAACACTATTTAAATTATTTGATATAACGGAGCTAAAAGTATTCATCATTCCACTTAAAATGTGACTATATATTTCCGCCATTTCAATAGCCTGTTTATTTTCAATTAATACATCTTCTAATAAATCTTGATCGTCTTCATACATTTTTAAAAATGTACTGTTACGCATTAATTTTTGAATTACAATTTTATTCGCCTTTAATGATGTTGTAAAGTAAACTAAACTTTTTTCAAGGCCTAGCAATGTGAAAATCTCTTTATTTTTCATCGACTTATTTAATTGATGCTCTAAATCGATTGTTTTTCTGTTAATTTGCTTTAAGTATCTTAAATAATAAGTAGAAATCGTATATAAGAGCTGAAGTGCAAAGCGTGTCTTTTTAAACGTATAAAATTCTTTAATACGTTGATTAATAAAACGTTCAAAAATTGGATTTTCTTCTAAACAAATTGTCACAAAGCAATCTGGCATGACAATCATACCTATTGGAATCGTGTCATAAATCGAATTTCCTTCTTCATCATGTCTAACTGTTGGAATATCCACGATTATTAAAGTATTATTGTCTTCCTTTTCAATACGAGAGCGTTCTTCATCATCTAAAGGGTCTTTAATGAAATCTAAGTCTACATTTAAAGTTTGTACTAGATATTGAATTTCTTCTTCCGTTGGATGAAGTACATTAATCCAGCAACCCTTTTGCATTTCCTCAACCTCTTGTAGTTTTCCGTTTCGGTCTGTTAAATAAATATTTAACATACTATCACCCCGATTCTTTTTACATGTAGGAATCTACCTCTCTTACAGAACAGTTTTTGAACCGCCATTCTCAGCATATGAAACATACGTTTAAATTTCAATAGAAAAATTATTTTGAAAACGTTTTTATAAGAAAAATATTATAAACAAAGAAAAAGACAGAGTGCTCTCTGCCTTAAAAAGCTTATGTTGCCTTTATAACATATTTAGAAAGCATCCACAAGTTAAAGCCAACTGAAATCGTATAACCAGCGTATGTTGAAATAATAAAACTTACATAATCGAAATACGGAAGCAATACAATATTTAAAACTATTTTCACAATAATGCCAATCACTAATCCTAGCACTGTTTTCTGTTGTTGATTAATTCCTTGTAACATCGCAGCTGTTACTGTAAATAGCGAAAATAGTATACAGGCAGGAGCATAATACTGTAAAATCACTCTCCCCATCTCCGGGTCATTGCCGGCACCAAATAAAAGCGTATATACTGGTTTTGCTAGCAACATCATTCCAATTGCTGCTGGTACCGTAATACCTACTACTAATACATTCGTCCTCGTAAAATGTTTGTACAGTAACTTCACATTTCCTGCTGTATAGGCTTTTGTCATCTCAGGTACGAGAGACATACTAAAAGCAGTCGCAACGGAAACTGGGATAAGTACAACCATCTGAACAAGACCAATTATTGCATTAATCTTCTCTGCTTCGCCTTGCATATAGCCTATTTGTATAAGTAGTTTATTAATTGTAAATGTGTCAATCGTCTGATACAACGGGATTGCTAAACCAACGACAACAAACGGGATTGAATATGTAAAGAGCTCCTTATAAAGCGAGAAAAAAGATTTCGTTGTTTGCGGAATACTTGCCATTTCTTTTTTCTTTAAGTGCTTTCTCCTTCTAATGTAATACGCACTTAAAACCGTTAATCCACCTATCGCTCCCATAAAGGCACCGAACGTTGAAATACCAACAGCTAGAGAGATAGAAGCTTTTAAAATATATAAAACGACAAAACTTCCTATCAAAATGGTTAAGACTCGAAAAAATTGTTCTACCACTACACTTAAAGCAGAAGGCCCCATCGATTGGAACCCTTGAAAGAATCCCCTTAATAAACTCATTACCGGTACAAGTATTAACGCAAAGCTTACAATTTGAATATTAGTTGTGACCGCCGCTACACTATTCCCTGTTTGATCATTTCCATCGATTACAAGTTTAGCTAAATGTGGAGCTAATATATATAGGGTTAAACATGAGATTACTCCCATTATCAACATAAAAAAGATACCGCTCTTTAGCACTCTCTTAACCGTATGATAATCATTCAGTTGATCATATTTTGATACCATTTTCGAAACTGCCAGTGGTAGTCCCATCGTTGCAATACTGAGCATAATCGTATATGGACGATATGCATATGTGTATAAAACGTACCCACTCGTACCAACCATTGCTGTAAATGGTATAACATATATAAACCCTAACATTTTAGATATCATCGTTGCCATCGTTAAAAATATCGTTCCACGTATAAACGGTGACCCTTTCATCACATTCCTCCGCTACGCTTTATTATTACACATTATGGACAACTCCTTTTTTTTAGAACCGAAACAAATAAAAAAGCCAATGAAAAATCATTGACTTTAACGCGCTGCTTTTTTCTTTTTGAAATACTTTAAACCGAAGTATAAAGCAACAAAGAGAACAGCTCCTATAATTATGTAATGTGTGTAATCAGATGCATACTCTTTAATATGTCTCCAATTTCCACCAAGCTTTTCACCTAAGTATATAAATAGTATTGACCATGGAATAATCGCAACTACAGTATACAGTGTAAATAGTTTTAACGGCATTTTAGCTAATCCTGCCGGAATAGAGATTGCGTGACGTACGACTGGGATAAAGCGCGCAGAAAAGATTACTCCTGCTCCGTAACGCTTAAACCAACCTTCCGCTATGTCTAAATGATGTTTATTAATAAGTAGATATTTCCCGTATTTCTCTACAACTGGACGTCCTCCATAGTATCCAAGCCAATATAAAAATATTTGAGCTAACGTACCACCGATTGTTCCAGCAATGACTGCACCGACAAAGCTAATTTTACCATCTGCAACTAAAAAGCCCGCATACGATAGTACAATTTCACTCGGGATAATTTCAATCATTAAAGCTAGCGCTACTCCAAAGTAACCTAAGCTTGCAAAAAATTGCAATAACTGATCTATTATGCTTGCTAACATTTTATTTTCTATCTCCTTTTTTCTTCACATACCATCCCATTATTACATAAAGGTTGCATTCTGCCAATATCTTCATTCCAACAATTTGATTGGCATGCGCATGATTAATCTATTAATATTTCTTTCTGAGATTCTTTCATGTAGGCAAACATTTCTTTAATTTGCTCTTCGGTATTTCTAGCAATCGATAAATTAGGCAATTCATTTTCGCCAAAGAACTCCACATCATCTGTTTCAATACTCGTTTTCTTTTCGCCACCAATAATCTTACAACCAATAAAAATTTTATATACGTGTGTTGCTGAAGGCGATGGTTGATGTTTTTCTTTATCAAATATAGCGAGTAGTTTAAAATCATCTACTTCATAACCCGTCTCCTCTATAACTTCTTTCGCTGCTACTTCTGTTGGCGTATAACCGATATCAGCCCATCCACCTGGCAATGCCCATTTCCCATCACTTTTTTCTTTCACAAATAATAACTTTTCATTTTGAAAAACGACTGCTCTTATATCAACTTTTGGTGTTTGATAACCTGTCTCATTTGCAAATAACTTCTCTACAACTTCCCAATCTGTCTTTGTGTAATGTGACATCATCGAAATGGAAATATCCCGTAATTGTTGGAATCGCTCTATATCATACACATCTTTAGAATACGTTAAACCCGCTTGGGCTATAGCTTGTATTTGTTTTACCCAATCAATCCACTTTACCGTCATGTTTCCACATCTCCCATCCTCTTTTAATTGCATATTAAGTTAGTTCTACTGATACATCTTTATTATACAAAAAAAGAGATTGATAATGTTCCAATCTCTTTCAAAATTAATCCAATTCATGTAGGTGGTCATGTATATACTTTCTTCGCTTATTTATATATTCATAAATCATATCAGTTTCTTGATCAAATGTTTCTAATTTGTCTTTCATATATGGATCTTGAAGTAAATATGGACGAATCGATTCACACAAACCTTCAACTTTCGGCATCATAAATGAAACGGTAAATTGTTCTTCTAATATTTCTTCCAAAATACTTCGGTATTGTTTTCTAAAAACAGGTATATCTAACAATCTTGCACTTAACGTGTTATAGCCTTGAATACGAATATACTCATGATTTAGCGGCCTTCCTTGTACATCACGCCCCCAAGTCGCATCATAATCCCACGGTATCACTTCAAATAAATTTGTTTCATCATTATGATATAGCGCATAGTTATGAACAAAACCATCAAAGTTTTGCGTAAAAATGACGCCAGCTAACCATCTTAAATATTTATCTACATGCAAAAACTTTCCAATTTCTTTTTCATAAGCTTCCCTCTTCAAAGTATTCGCTTGAAATACAAATTCACTCAGCTGTTCTTCGCTATTTTCATTCGAGCATTTAAATTCATATCCCGCAAAAAGCTCTGTCTTAACATCTTTATCTCTCTCACTCATTAAAGAAAAGTTCGCATCATCATCTATCGCATAATAAATAGAACCATTTGGTAATCCTCTATTTTTCAAAAAGTTTTCATCAACTGATTCTAACTGTAAATATACACCTTGAATTTGACCATTAATTTTTATAAATACATGTTGTGATTTTGGTGAAAGTACACCAATATCATGAAAAAAATCTAAAGATAATTTATTTCGTATGAGAGACGGATCCATAAACTCAGAATTTAAATGAAACTCTTTCGCACCTTGAAACTTTTTTGGTTTATAAAACATAACATGATAAGACTTTTTCTCAAATTCACGAATATGAGCCCCTCGGTATACGATATCAATGTCATACTTCTTTTTTCCATAAGTTAATTTGGCTGGCACTGGACTGTCTGACCAAATGTCTTTTTTCAATTCCACTACGTACATTGGATGAATAAAAAAATCATATGAAGGCAGCATGTTTTCTCATCCCTTCTCAGTTCTCTTCATTCAATGTATGCGCCTTGTCTTGTCCATACATCCGCTATCATCTATTTATATAAAATTACACTCTTGTCCTGTTCAGAAAGACGTCATATCTCATATCATGTTAAGGAAAAAGAATACCTTTTCACCTGAATACATGATAAGGAGGATTTCTATGAAACGTGATATTAGAAAAGCTGTCGAGGAAATCAAAAGTGCGGGGATGGAAGATTTCTTACATCAAGATCCAAGTACATTTGAGTGCGATGATGATTGCACGACAAAAATAGATTGTAGCGAAGATTGTAAATGCCCAAGAACAAGATGTACTCGCGTGAAACATTGTACGTTCGTTACAAAATGTACTCACGTTAAAAAGTGGACATTTGTTACAAAATGTACTCGTGTGCGCGTTCAAAAATGGACATTCGTTACGAAAGTAACACGTAGAAAAGAATGCGTTTTAGTTACAAAACGTACTCGCAGAAAGCATTGCACATTCGTTACAAAATGTGTACGCTTTGAAAAGAAATTTTACTGGACTAAACGATGTTACTGTAAAAAATGCGAATTCTTCCCGAACGGACACGGTGGCTCTTGCGACGATTCGTGTGATGACGGAAAGAAATGGAACGATTGCAAAGATGGCGGACATAAATTCCCATCTTGCAAAAACAAGAAATTCGATCACTTCTGGTACAAAAAACGTAATTGCTAGTTTTTCATATAAAAAAAGGCCGTTTTCACGGCCTTTTTTTATGCTTACTGAAAATGACTTATATCTGCAAATTGCTTCACTTCACCTTTACCTTCTTCAAATTCTATTATACTAAGACTAGCACTATGCATAAATGGATCATTCCAAACATTTTCTATTTCAATACCTGCGAAATGTCCTACAAGTAGTTTTGCCGCTGCCGCATGGGAAACAATTAATATACTTTCTCCTTTATGCTTTTCTAGAAGAAGCTGTATCCCTTCAATTACCCTTTTATAAACAGACTCAAAATTTTCTCCTGATGTTGACTGAAAAAGATGTGGCTCATACCAAAACAATTGTATTTCGTCTGGGTATTGCCTTTCTATATCATCGACTGTCTGTCCTTCCCATATACCCATGTTAATTTCATAAAAATGCTCATCCGCAATTATCGGTATATCACGATCGCCCTTTATTAGCTCTGCAGTATGTAGCGTTCTTTCACTCGGACTACTATAAATCGCATCGATAGATAAATCTTTCATTCGATCTCCTAATTGTTTAGCTTGTAGCATACCATTTTCAGTTAAAGCAGAATTTTTCCGTCCTTGCATTCGCTTCGCTACATTCCATTCTGTTTCACCGTGCCTTGTTACATATACAGTTGTCTTCATTTCTCATTCCCCCTTACCATGTTGGCCGCAATCCCCACGGTTCTACTCGTCCTACAATGTATTCATCACAATTGCTCTCAATTCCTTTTATTACCCCATCCGATATTTCTTCATGGGTAAGCCATCTCCCGTATGAATCTTCTAATATAAAACCTAATATTATTCTATGGTAACTACACCGCGTACCTCCTATTTTTTGTGCGGGCATACGCGACGCTTTACTACTTAAAATATGAAAAACATTGTATGTTTCAGACAATAAGTCTAATTCTCTACAAATGAGTGATAACGTACCCTTCGCACTTGCGTGTATCCATGCGACAACTACTGTTATTGGACCATTCCTCTCAATTGTACTTTTAATAGCTAGCTTTACATCGTCATTATTGTGATAATCTAATGATAGACATGTGATCCTTTCTGGCGCAGCACTCTCTCGCTTAACATTTTCTAATTTCACTTCATCTCGTCCAATAATAGAAACATGAAATCCTTTCTCACAAAGCCACATAGAGACTCTCTTTAGCATTCCTGTCCCGCCAATTACTAGCGCATGCAACTTTTTTCCTCCCTTAATAAAATGTCATATGAGGTTTATCTTCTCTATAATAATTAAGTCGGTCTTGCAATGTCCCTGAATGAAATTCAAACTTATGGCCGTCAGGATCAACAAAATATATAGACTCACAGTCCCTTACATTCCGTTCTCTTCCTTGTAAAATATGAACATCGTTTTCTTCTAATCGCTGCAGTAGGCGTTCAAAGTCTTTCTGTTCAACTGAAAACGCAATATGCGAATAAGATTCATGAATCTCATTTCTCGGAATATGTGTTTCTTCATTAAGCGCTACCCATACCCCGCATATATTGAAATATGCGAGTTTTCTCCCTTTAACTAATAATTCCCCTTCCAATACTTTTTCATAAAATGTAATAGAATCTTTTAAATTAGATACTGAAAAACAAAGATGATTGATTCCTTTTAACAACTCTAATTCCTCCTATACAAATAAAAGATGAGCAAAAATTCACTCATCTTTTATTATACTATTTCTTTGTAATATATGCCCATTTATAACTGAAGTCCCCACCAAACGTATGATTCGCAATACCTTTCACGTATGGTTTTTCTAAATATGCCGTACTTTGTTGGTACGCAGGAGAAATAGCAGCATCTTGACCAATTAAGATTTTTTCAGCTTCTGCAAGGGCACTCCAGCGTGCTTTATCATCTTTTAGTAGCTCTCCTTTTGATTTCGCTACTAAATCATCATACTTCGGATTAGAATAATCCATTTCATTAAATGAGCTTCCAGTAACAAACATGTCAATATAAGTCATTGGATCCGGATAGTCTGGACTCCATGCAGATAATGAGAATTCATATTCAAATTTCTTTTCTAACTCTAGCTTCTGCTTATATGGTTGTTGTTTCAAATTCACTTTAATACCAGGTAAATTTTTCTCTAACTCTTCTTTAATAAAGTCGCCCACTTTTTTACGGCTACCGTTATCATCATTTAGAAATTCTACTGTAATTGTATCTTGGCCAAGCTCTTTCTTCGCTTCTTCCCATAATTTTTTTGCTTTTTCTGCATTATCTTTGCTATCACGGAAATTTTTATTTACAGTACGGAAATCTTTTCCATCTGGTCCTGTCGTAAATTTCTCAGGTACTAAGAAATATGCTGGTAATGATCCGTCATTTAAAATAACATTGGCAATTCCTTTTTTATCGTATGCTAGATCAATCGCTTCACGAACTTTTTGGTTTTTAAACGTTGCATTTTTTTGGTTAAAACGTAAGAAATACATACGCGGATCTAACTTCGTTTTAAATTCATCTGGCTTATTCTTTTTATATTTATCAACGAATTCAGAACTTAAAATAACTCGATCCGCTTGATCACTATCATATAAATTTACTCCTGTGCTCGTTTCCTTCACAATATTCACATTAATTTCTTCTAACTTCACAGTATCTTTATCCCAATAATTAGGGTTTTTCTTTAGCTGATAGCTTCGTTCATGTTTCCATTCACTCATCGTAAATGGTCCATTATATAATAGTTTATCTGCTTCTAATGCATATTTATCCCCTTGTTCTTTCACATATTTTTCATTTAAAGGGAAAAATGTTGGGAATGAAGTAAGCTCAAGGAAATATGGTGCTGGTTGTTCTAATTCTACTACTAACGTTTTATCATCTTTTGCTTTTACTCCTAATTGATCTAACGGTAATTCTCCCTTATTTACTTTCTGTGCATTTTTCACATCAAATAAAATAAATGCATACTCAGCTGCCGTTGCTTTATCTAATGCGCGTTGCCATGCAAATACAAAATCTTGCGCTCGAACTGGATCGCCATTAGACCACTTTGCATCTCGTAATTCAAATGTATATGTCGTTTTATCTTCACTAATCTTCACATCTTTTGCCATACCCGGAGTTGGTTTATTATCCTTATCTAAACGATATAAACCTTCCATTGCATTGACAAAGGCACGGAATGATACAGAGTCTGTTGATTTTGACGTATCCATTGAAGGAATTTCTGCTGCTTCTAATAAGTTTAATACTTGCTTATCTGCTGCTCCCTTACCTGCTTCTTTCTTCGTTGTAGATGCCTTCTCCCCAGTTCCGCAACCTGCAACTAATACACTTGTCGATAATGCAACTGCAGCAATCGTTGTTACCCTTCTCTTCATTCTTCCTTCCCCCAATCTATATGTATAAATGAAAGTAGTATAATACATACCATTATACAAAAGATTCAGATTATTTCAAATATTATTTTTGTACAGTAAAAAAAGAAGCGGATAGAACGCCCTTCTATCCGCTTCTTTTTCTATTCTTTTTACTTGTAATCCATCCTCTATGTCAAATGGATTTTGAACTTTAAATATTTCGTCCATTATCTTCAAAAACTCTTCCTCATTTTTGGATTCTCCATTAATCGTCAATGAGTACGGCTCAATCTCGCCCAATTTATAATCAACAACAAATTGGATTTTCACCTTTTTCCTTGGCATATCAGGACTTTCTCCTTGGAACTCTACCAATTCTAATCCTTCGGTGCCACGATAATATACCCAACCTGGATTTCTAAAATAATTTTCAAACGATTCACCAATAGAAAAGAATGGATATTCATATAGTGAGCCTGTACGAACCTTTTGGATAATATCTCGATCAGTCGGGAAAAAGAAATGGCTGAAAAAGATACTAGCAACTGCTAAAATCGTAACAATTGTCGCTCCCATTTTACTCGTTCCACCACTATCACGAATGAGATACTTCTCAACCGATTCATCTTGAATTTCTCGTGCTTTTATTCGATATATACGCCTTTCTGCAAATTGATAATATAATCCATTCGCAAAAATCGCCATTCCAAATAAAATAAAAACGAGCAATAAAAACGTAAGAGGCACCATATTAATGATCGGCAGTGCTACGTTGAAACCCATATAATAAGAAAATGCATCGCATGCTAATAATAACAATATAAATAAAGCTGCAGGTACATAATACTTACGATATCCAAGCCAACCTACATTAAAAATAGCTGCCCAACCATTCCAGCTCCATCTAGCAATCCGCTTTTCCTCAAGCTCCCATTTCCTTTTGTAATGTGGATATTGTCTTCCTACATATACTTCTAATTCCTTATCTATTTGCGAGCTTCCTTCACCTTGTTCATTATGCAAGGTCCGCTGGCAACTTTCACAATTCAACTGATTTCCCTTGCAAAGTTGCCCACAATTTATACACTTCAAAACAATCCCTCTTCTCATCCATACGTCATTTCAAAATACCTTCGTGTTTTAATAACCACTCTTTCCTCCATAAACCACCAGCATACCCAACAAGCTTCCCGCTCTTTCCTATTAGACGATGACACGGAACGATAATTGAAATTGGATTACGACTATTCGCTCCTCCTATCGCTCGTACCGCTTTCGTATTTCCAACCTTCTCTGCAATATCTAAATATGAAGCACTTACGCCATAAGGAATAGTATAGAGCGCATCCCATACATTTTTTTGAAATGATGTTCCCTCAGCAGACAGCGGGACCGTGAACTCTTTTCTTTTCCCCTTAAAATATTCATCTAGCTCATTTATACATCGATCTATCGTTTCATTTTTATGTTCTTCTTGTCTCTCATCAACAAATATAACAGACGTAATTCCTTTATCGTTCGCTGTAATTTCCAGCAAACCTAATTCACTTTCATAATAAGCCTGATACATATGTCATCCTCCAATTCAATTCATATTAATTATTGTAACACGAATAGACAAAATTTTTCGTATAAGCGTTTTATTAGGGAAAACAAAAAAGAGAATGATACAATGTAAGAAAATTCAATCTAGGAGGCTATTGGATGAATTCCGAACTTTTTTCACCTTATACAATTAAGGACGTTACATTAAAAAACCGTATCGTTATGTCACCTATGTGCATGTATTCATCAGAAAACGAGGATGGCCAAGTAACTAATTTCCATCTCGTTCATTACGGAACGAGAGCTGCCGGTCAAGTTGGTTTAGTTATGATTGAAGCGACAGCCGTGTTACCGGAAGGAAGAATCTCTAACAAAGACTTAGGTATATGGGATGACAGCCTAATTGAAGGCTTACATAAAACAACAACTTTTATACATGATAACGGTGCAAAAGCTGCCATTCAACTCGCTCATGCCGGAAGAAAAGCAGAATTAGAAACGAATGCTCTCGCTCCATCCGCAATTCCGTTTAATGAAACAATGAAAATACCAGTAGAAATGAATATACAGCAAATAAAAAATACTATATTCGCTTTTCAGCAGGCTACAATACGATCAAAACAAGCTGGATTTGACGTTATTGAAATACATGGTGCTCACGGTTATCTTATTAATGAATTTCTTTCTCCACTTTCTAATAAGCGGACTGATGAATATGGAGGCTCACCTGAAAATCGCTATCGTTTCTTACGTGAAATTATTGACTCAATAAATGAAGTTTGGAACGGACCGTTATTCGTTCGTATTTCAGCAAATGACTATCATCCTGATGGGTTAACGGTTCAAGATTACGTTCAGTATACAAAATGGATGAAAGAACAAGGGGTAGATGTAATCGACTGTAGTTCTGGGGCTGTTGTACCGGCACACATCGATGTATATCCTGGGTATCAAGTACAATACGCTAAACATATTAAAGAACATGCTAACATTGCAACTGGTGCTGTTGGATTAATTACGACCGGGGCACAGGCAGAACAAATTTTAAATAATAACGAAGCAGATTTAATTTTTATCGGACGTGAGTTACTTCGCAATCCTTACTTCCCAAGAATAGCCGCCAATGAACTTGGCTTTGAGTTACAAGAACCATACCAATACAAGCGAGCACCAGGGAAAATCCAAACGAATAAATAAAGTGAAACTTTAATCAGTGGGGGTCTTACTGCCCATTAAAGCGGGATAAAACCGAGAATATTATGTACGACTACTTACAGAGAAATTAAAAGTATACTACAAGACAATGTATGTTATTTTATAATATCATTTTAAGGTGTATCAACATTTTGCTTGATACGCCTATTTTTTATCTCCTTATTCTCACTACATGCAGCTATACACTTAAATAACGTTATATAAAAACAATTAAACTCAATGAACAAAACAAGCATATTCACACTCTAAATATGCGACAAGGTTACAATCCACATTCAATAATATGGATCACAACTGAAGTAATAAAAAAACAATTTCTCAAATTAAGTAGGAAATTGTTTTTTATTATAATAGTATACTGTTTTAAATTCGTTTGTTTCGTTTATAAATAGGAACGATGCGCTGGCCATGAACCTTGAAGCTTGCGAATTTGTACAATTTGTCCTGTATGATAAGCGTCGTGCAAAAGAATGTTCTGATATTGTTGCCAAATTGGAAGAGAAGGGGTTAGTCGATCTAGTTCTGCTTCTTGAAGGGATATTAATACAGATTGTAAAGCATCATGCACTTGAATTGTTCGCAACACTGTTCGTTGCCAAGCATCTTCATCATTACATCCACCTTGGACAAACGTTTCATCATTATTTTGTGGTGCAACAAATGTTTCATCTTCGTGTAAGCGGGCAAGCAGGCGTTCTTTAAAAATAAGTAAATGGTTTACATTTTCCCAAATTGTATTACTAGCCCTTCCTTCTGGTTGCCAACACGCTTGTGCAGCGGTAAGATCCTTTAACGCGTCTGATATAGGTGGATACCATGCTTCTTCGTAAAAAACTTGCTGAATTCCATTTTGCAACATTTCTTTTTTACTCATTCGTATATCCTCCTTTTGCAACCCCTTAAAAAGTATGGACTAGTACATATCATTCTTCTCGTTTGTTATTCTATCGTTGTAATTTCATTTGAGTTATAAAAATATATACCTGTTTCTTCTCGCAATGCAGTGATATACATCCCTTTCGCCACATCTTTCGCTGAAATTGGTTTATACTTTTTGAAAGCCCCTTTAAATATAAATGGAATCATACGAGATAACTTTTCAGCCATTCGTTCTCCAAAACGAAATTCTTGTCGATTTCCTACTAATAATGACGGCCTAAAAATGTGAATACCACCAATCACTAATTTTTGTAATTCCTCTTCCATTTTCCCTTTAACTTGCGAATAAAAGAAAAATGATTTAGGATTTGCTCCCATCGAGGACACAACTAGGAAATTTTGCACCCCTTGTTTTTCAGCTAAACAAGCAGCTCGTAACGTATATTCATAATCTACCTTTTTGAAATTTGCCTTTGTTTTTGCTTTTTTGATCGTTGTTCCTAGACAACTAAATACGTCATCTACAGCAAAAAACTCTTTATATTCCTCTAACATTGAAAAATCTACTTGCTTTTGCTGTAACTTTTCATGTTGCCATTGTATTGGTTCTCTTACAAAAATAGTAACCGAATCGTAGTAATCTGATTCAAGTAATAGACGCGTTATCTCTTGTCCAACTAAACCACTTGCACCAAGTACTAACGCTGTTCGCTTATTCATATATGC
Organism: Bacillus mobilis; assembly: GCF_001884045.1. Classification (GTDB taxonomy): domain Bacteria; phylum Bacillota; class Bacilli; order Bacillales; family Bacillaceae_G; genus Bacillus_A; species Bacillus_A mobilis. The sequence goes on from NZ_MACF01000069.1 coordinate 98,544, forward strand.
ATATACCTCTTATTTTACTTTTCTCTCCTTCAGTAAAATACAACTTTTAGGAGTTTCCTTCTCTCATTTTACCACAAGTAAAGCACTATGCGTACGCATAGTGCTTTACTCACTCTTTTTTCTCATCGTTCTCTCGTAATTTTGTGACTGTTGATGCATCTCCTAAATTACTTATTAATCTTCTTAAAAAAATTAAGACTAAGGCTAATGGGAATACTACCGCTAATATCAATAAAATAGCTTCCATTAAGTAACCCAAACACTCATCCCCCTCTACACCCTCCTTTCATATATATGAACACAGCGTTGTCACATATGCATGTATTCGCAAAAATAACACCTCTATATTTGACAACTTTATAACAAAATCAAATCGGAATGATTATTATTTATTGCAACTTTATAAAAGATGTATTATACTAAGTTCGCAAACTAAAACGTAATTATTCCGTTTTGTATTAAAATGATATTTTTCTTCTATAATTGGGGAAAATATATCCGTAAAAAAGAAAAGAGGAGAATTTCATGCCTAAAAGATTGACTATATTTTCATTCTTACTTATTTTCACTTTAATTTTTACTGGCTGCTCAAATAAAAAAGAAGGTAAGGCCAAGAAAGATGGAAAACTAACTGTTTATACAACTATTTTTCCTCTTGCTGATTTCGCAAAAAAAATTGGTGGCGACTATGTAACTGTTGAAGCGATTTACCCGCCTGGTGCAGATTCTCATACATTCGAACCAAGTCAAAAACAAACCGTACAAGTTGCAAAAGCCGATTTATTCGTTTATAACGGTGCTGAATTAGAACCATTTGCTGAAAAAATGGAAAAAGCATTGCAAAAAGAAAATGTTAAAATTGTAAATGCATCAAAAGGTATTGAACTGCGTACTTCTACAGAAGAAGAGCATCATGATCATGGAGACGGTCATAAAGAGAATGAACATCATCACGATAAAGACCCGCACATTTGGTTAGATCCTACTTTAGCAATGAAACAGGCAGAAAAAATTAAAAATGCGCTTGTAGAATTACAACCTGACCATAAGCAAGAGTTCGAAAAAAACTTCGCAGCACTTCAAACAAAATTTACTGATCTAGATGATCAATTTAAAGCAGCTGTTGCGAATGCAAAAACGAAAGATATTTTAGTTTCTCATGCGGCTTATGGTTACTGGGAACAACGCTATGGCCTAAAACAAATTGCTATCGCGGGTATTTCAGCTTCTGATGAACCATCTCAAAAACAACTTGCTGACATTACAAAAACAGTAAAAGAACATAATCTACAATATATTTTATTTGAAACTTTCTCTACTCCAAAAGTAGCATCTGTCATTCAAAAAGAAACGGGTACAAAAATTTTACGCTTAAATCATCTTGCTACTATTTCTGAAGATGATGCGAAGAACAATAAAGATTACTTCACTTTAATGGAAGAAAACGTAAACACATTGAAAGAAGCTACTAACTAATCAACTTTTTTAAAGAAGCTGCATATGTCATGCAGCTTCTTTTTTATTTATCCTTACTTGACTTGACCAAAATAATAAGTAAAATTATCCATATTAGCTTTTAAGCTATATTAATTTAGAAGGTGAGTTGGAATTATGACTCTTCACATTTGTGAAGTAACAGAAAAAAGTTGGCGTTCGGTAGCTGCTTTAAACGTCGCAAAAGACCAGCAGCAATTTATTGAAAGCAATGCGTTTTCTCTAGCAGAATCATTATTTGAAGGAAACGGAACGTCAGTGGGTTTATACGATGGAGAAACACTTGTAGGATATGCAATGTACGGATGGTATTGTGAAAAACGTAAAAGCGTATGGTTAGATCGCTTTATGATTGACGAGCAATATCAAGGAAAAGGATACGCAAAACGTTTCCTTCGCATACTCATTCAATTCTTACAAGATAAATTTGAATGTAAAATAATTTATTTAAGTTTACATCCAGACAACAAACTCGCAATGGGATTATACGAGTCATTTGGCTTCCGCTTAAATGGCGATATTGATGACGAAGGCCCAGTTGTAGGTGTTGTAATGGAGTTACTATTAGATGAACATACAAGCCTGTGAAAACGGGCTTTTTATTATCCTTCGTTTTTTGCAATCTAGCATTTTTCCATAGAGTACTTAGTTAATTCCAAAAAATAAGCCTGCAATATATGCAGACTTATTTCACACACTCCTCAAAATGTTCTTGGAACCATTCTTTGTTAATATCTTTTCCGATAAACACGACTTCACTTACTCGTTCTTCGCCCTCTTGCCACTCTCTATCGTATGATGCAGCAAACAGTGTATGCACACCTTGGAAAACGATCCGTTTATCTACTCCATCAATCGATAAAATTCCTTTGTAGCGATATAAATATTCACCTAGTTCTTGAACGACAGCTGACATCCATTCATTTAGTTTTTGTAAATCTAACGGACGTTCTTCACGTAGTACAAACGACTTTACACCTTCTAGATGATTATGCTCTGTATGAGGATAAATTTGTAACGTATCTTTCGTTTTAAACGTCTGAATTTGTAGTAACGATTGAATATCCACATCACAGTTAGTCGCCTCAATTAACTTTGCAGTTGGGTTAATACCTTGTAGTTCCTGCAAGAGATTTCCCTTTTCACTTTCATCCACTAAATCTAATTTATTTACTAAAACGACATCAGCAAATGCAATTTGTTCCTTTGCTTCTAGTCCTTTTTCAAAATGTTTATGTATATGATAACTATCTACTACTGTTACAACACCGTTAATTTGGTATGCGGATTGAATAACAGGATCTAAAAAGAATGTTTGAATAATCGGACCTGGATTTGCAAGACCAGTCGTTTCAATTACTAATCCATCAAAATCCATTTTCCCTTCTGCTTTTACGTCCAGTAATTGTTTTAAAGCGACGAGTAAATCTTCACGTACAGTACAACATAAACACCCATTCGTCATCTCCATAATCTCTTCTTCGACATTCATAATCAACTGATTATCAATACCAATTTGCCCTATTTCATTTACAATCACTGCTAATTTCTGACCGTGATTCTCTGATAAAATACGATTTAATAATGTCGTTTTCCCTGACCCTAGAAAACCCGTTAATATTGTTACTGGAATCATCCATTACATCTCCTTATAGCTATATGTTTCTACATTATAGCATACAGAGAAAATCGTTTTTGTAGCAAAACATATTTATTGTATGTACGACACTGTAACTATATAATAATACATAGCAGGAAAGCCTTTTCAAAAAATTATTCATTCCTCAAGGGGGTACTTATAATGGAACGAGTTCAAATGGCCGAAACACTAGAATTTTCTCGTATTATTCAAGGTTTTTGGCGTTTAGCAGAATGGAATATGACAAAGCAAGAGTTACTTTCTTTCATTGAAGCTTGTATGGAGATGGGAATTACTACTTTCGATCACGCTGATATTTATGGCGGCTATACGTGTGAAGGATTATTTGGAGAAGCGTTACAACTCAAGCCTTCCTTACGTGAAGACATGCAAATTGTCACAAAATGTGGAATCGCTCCCCCATCACCGAAATTTCCAGATCGATATGTTGCTCACTACAATACGAGTGCTAAACATATAATAAAAAGCGCGGAAGACTCATTACAAAACTTACATACAGATTATATTGATGTATTGCTCATTCATCGCCCTGATCCATTTATGGATCCAAATGAAGTAGCAGAAGCGTTCTCGCGTTTAAAACAAGAAGGCAAAGTCCGCCACTTCGGTGTATCTAACTTTTTACCTTCACAGTTTAATATGTTAAGTTCCTATTTAGATTTCCCGCTCCTTACAAATCAAATTGAAGTATCTGCGATACATCTTGAGCATTTCGAAAAAGGAACAATTGATTTATGCCAAGAAAAACGAATCAATCCTATGATTTGGTCGCCTCTTGCTGGCGGAGAAATCTTTACTGGTCAATCAGAACGTGCCGTACGTGTACGTGAAACTTTACAGAAGGTTGCTACTGAACTAGGTGTTACTAGCATCGATACAGTTATGTATGCATGGCTACTTGCTCATCCAGCTAATATGATGCCAATCGTTGGATCTGGTAAATTAGATCGTGTTAAAACAGCCGCTCTTTCTACAAAAGTCAATTTAGATCGTCAACAATGGTTTACAATTTTCGAAAGCTCTAATGGACATCCTGTACCATAATACACAAAAAGAAGAGCTGTTTCTTTACAGCTCTTCTTTTTCATATGTATTTCTAGTCATGGCAAATACACACATATCCCTTAATCCATTTCCATCTACCGCTACACTCGCACTTTCCAATGTACCCTCTAACTTAAAGCCTAATTTCTCAGGTATAGCCCTACTCTTCTTATTTAAAGAATCACATCGAATTTCTACGCGATTTGCTTTTAGCTCAGAAAAAGCATAATTCGTTATACCCTTTGCAGCCTCTACCATATAGCCTTTTCCACTAAACCTTGAATCAATCCAATATCCAATTTCAAATTGAGGTATATCCCAATTAATACGATGTAATCCAGCGGATGCAATAAATTCACCTGTTTCTTTCGAAAAAACTAGTAATCTTAAATCCTCACGCTGTAAAAATTGAATATGTGATTTTCTAATACTCACTTCTACTTCTTCCTCTGTTTGCTCTTTTTGCGCAAAAACCATCCATGGTTTTAATTCTTGCATAGAAGCTCCAATTGCATCGTATACAGCTTTACCGTCACCTGGTTTCGGCATTCGAATAAATAGCCTTTCAGTATAAAATTCAGAAGGAAAATCGAATAATAACGGATTCACTTTCAACACTCCTTTTAATTCTTTTATATATAATAATATCCATCTCAAACTATACAGTAAAGAAATTTCTGAATTTTATACATTTTAATCATTCACCTCTACCGCAACACGGACGCCCGATTCAATCGCACCTTGTATCCATCCGTGATATAACGTTGTATGATCACCTGCAAAATATAATCTCCCCTCTGGTTTTATAATTGCTGGTTGTAGTTCAGATTCTTGACCAGCCTGAAATAGCGCAAATCCTCCAAGTGCATATGGATCCAATGTCCAACTTTTTGATATTCCAGACATGAATTCATCATATACTTGACCACCTAATATCGTTGCCAAATTGTGTAATGCGTAATAAATACGATCTCCCTTTGATAACCCATCCCATAACAACGCATCATAAGACCATGTATAGCTGCCTAACATCATAGCAGGTCCTTTCTCTCCAATTCCGTGACTTGGATAATAGGCATAACGAATTGGCAAATCCGTTATAATCCTGCCACCTAATTGTCCTTGGTCTTCCCAAAATCGACTTTTAAATTGCATTCCTATTTTCGTTGCTGGCATATAATGCAATTCACGAATTGCTTTCCATTTTTCATGAGATATAGAATCAAATGGATCTACTTCCACAAAGCGCATTGTCGAAAATGGAATTGTAATAATAACTAAATCCCCTGTAATACTACTATATTCAAAGGTTTCCTCGTTTCGATAAAAAGCTGTCACACCGTTTTCATGCTGATGCAGCTTCATTAATTTTTGATTATATATAATATTTTCTTCTAATTGTGGTAAAAAGGACTTTGGTAATCTATCATTCCCTCCCACAATTTCACAAAATCCACTCTCCTCTTGCATAATATATAAAAAGCGTAACGTCTCTACAAATGACCTTTCTAAAAAACCTTCTAAATCTAATAAAACACCGATCATCTCAATTGTTACTGGTGAAAAGTAAGTATTATATTGATAAGGATGATACTTTAAAAATTGCCCTGTCGAGTATCTCCCAAAATCCTTTACTACAATATCCCAATTTTTCTCTGGGTTCTTTTTTATAAAATTTATAATTGGCTGTACCGCTAACAATAATAGCTCCTCAGACGTTTTCCCGACTTCATTCATTTCCACAGGATACTTTAATATACTTGGGTCTTTTTCATATTGTTTTAATGTCGTTTTCCGTCCATTTACGTAAATAATATCCGTCTCATTCCTATTAATAAAAGGGCTTACCTGTAGCCTAAATTTTCTTATATATGCCATCGTTAATGTGTGCGAATATGGAATTCTCATTGCCCCTACATCCAAATATAATCCGGTATCTTCCATTCTAACCGTCTCTATACGGCCACCTACTCGGTTGTTTGCTTCAAAAATCTTTACTTCATGTCCTGCAGCTTTTAATAAAGATGCCGAAACTAATCCAGCCATGCCTGCGCCTACTACAATAATTTGCTTCGGGCGCGTCGTCTTCTTTAATCCTTTATTTATAACTTTCAACACTTCATCCATCTCAGTGTTATACATTATATCTTTCTGCACAATTCCACCCCTTACTTCGTAAAGTGAAACTATAATCAGTGGGGGGCTCTTCCCATACTGATTATTAGTTGAACCAATCGGGCTTTTATGGGCATTAGTCGTTTAGTGCATTTTATTCATAAATTCCTATAAACATAACAACATAGCAAGTGGAATATTCACTAAAAATACATAAGAGATAGCTCTCACATATCTTCACGCTTCGTATAATATAGCAACAGCAAAAAAGCAGTGGTTGAAAATGAAACAAACTTACGAATACCACAATACAAAGAAGTATTTAGAAGAAAAGAAACAACAACTATGCAATAAACTTAGTAGTAAGCATCTATCTAAAAAAGAGCGTGAACAATTAAATCTTGAGGTTGATAACTATGAATATATTTTAGACTTATTCGAAATGAATCATTATGAACGGGGCTTTTCTCGTTAGAAGTAAATATAGGATGTATCCACTTCTTATTTTGAGCATTTTATTACGCATTTTTCGTAAGTAAATATATAATAGGATGTACATTAAGATTGAGAGGTATATTCTATGATCAAATTAAGTGTATTAGACCAATCACCTATTTCAGATGGTAGTACAGCAGCCCAAGCTTTTTCTCATACAGTTACACTTGCACAAGAAGTTGAAAAACTAGGATTCACACGCTTTTGGGTATCTGAGCATCATAATTCCGTCAGCCTTGCTGGTTCAAGTCCTGAAATACTTATTTCTCATATTGCAGCAAAAACGGATCGTATGAGAGTTGGTTCAGGTGGTGTTATGTTACCGCACTATAGCCCGTATAAAGTTGCCGAGAATTTCCGCGTTTTAGAAGCTCTTTATCCAAATCGTATTGACCTTGGTGTCGGCAGAGCACCTGGTGGTATGCCAATTGCAACTCGCGCACTACAAGAAGGAAAAATGGTCTCACTGGATCAATATCCAGAACAAATTGCAGATGTTGCAATGTACTTACATGATCAAGTACCAGAAAACCATCATTATGCAAATTTAAAGGCTACCCCTGTGATTCCAACATCTCCTGAGATGTGGTTGCTCGGTTCTAGCGGAGAGAGTGCTATGATTGCTGCAAAACAAGGTGCTTCTTTTGCATTCGCACAGTTTATTAACGGATACGGTGGCCCTGAAGTAATGAAGGCTTATCAGGAACAATTCCAACCTTCCTATTTAGGAGACAAACCAAAATCAATCGTCTCTATTTTTGTTATTTGCGGAGAAACAAATGAAGAGGCGGAAAAAATTGCTTCTAGTTTAGATTTATCAATCTTATTACTAGAACAAGGAAAGCGTACAACTGGTACTCCTTCTATCGAAACTGCACAAAACTATTCATACAGCGCTTATGATCTATTCCGTATAAAAGAAAATCGTCAACGTATGATCGTCGGTGATCCATCTTCTGTGAAAGAACAAATCGTAAACTTAAGCAAAGCGTACAATACTGACGAATTTATGATTGTTACAATTACTCATCGATTTGAAGATAAATTGAATTCTTATCGCTTACTAGCAAATGCTTTTCATTTATAATGATAAAAGGGAGATACATCAATTATGATGCATCTCCCTTTCTTACTACTTATTACTTTTGTTGTTTATATATGCAATAGCTTCTTTTAATAGCTCTTCAAAATCCTCAGGATAATCATGGTTTAAATTAGGCACAACCTTATACTTATGTTCTATATTATTATCTCTTAATAATTGTACAAATTGCTGCGTACATTCGAAACAATCTTCATCTTGATCCCCACACACTATATACCCCTTGATATTTTTATCTTGTAGCACTTCCAACAACTCATTCCATTCTTCAATCTCTGGAAGCCACGGCGCTACAAAAATAAAACCATCTACCTCTATATCTTGTTGTAAAATCGTATACAAAGCTACTCTTGCGCCAGCAGAAAAACCACCAATTATTACATTTTCTACTGTATGATTTTCTGTAAACGTAACGTAATGGTCTTTTAATTCCTCTTTTCCTCTATGTATATCATCCCAAACAAATCCATCTGAAAACTGAATTTGCGAAGATTGTGGTAAAGCCAACGTATAATCTTGATCCAAAACAGATTTCCAATATGGTTCTACTATTCCTATATTTTCTTGATCTCCGTGCATTGCAATAAATAGTTTTTCTTTTTTCTTACCTTCAATACATTTCACGTCTGCTCGTTCTGTTTTCTTTGCTAATTCTTCTCTTTCTTTACATAATTGAACCATTTTATGAAACTCTTCAAATTTATGTAGTGGTTTTAAATCGTCGTCGGTCATTAAATATTCATTTCCATACCAAAAACCCTTTTCTATAATGGCTTCCTTCATTACATGCATCGCTTCTTCTTCAAGCCCTGCTGCACCCGCTAGTGCATATTTGAAATTATATATTTGCGCCTCATTTCCTACTATGCCTTTCGCATGCTCCATTATATAAGTGTACGCTTCCAAACTCCCTTTATTTGCGTAACGATGTAACGTTTCATTTAATAATTGAATGTAAGTCGTATTATTTTTCATACCCCAATTCCCCCGTAACCTTTTATCCTATTTATCTTTCAAACCTTTGTACCATTCTGTAATCACTGTATATAACTCACGCAAACAATACTTAATCATTACACTTCTTCGTCGAATAAGTTTATTATAAAATTAAATAGACTGAAAAATCAATATTTTAACAAACAAAAAAAGACAACAATATATTTATTGTTGTTCTCAATACATCTACCCACTCTTTTGTTTTTTCCTGTCCGGTTTACTTGAAACTAAATAATGTTTTTCTGAAATATATAATTCTCTTTTTAATATACGCTTTAAATATGGTCCTAATTTTATCCCGCATATAAGACGCTCTTCACTACCTTCAACAAGTGGGAACATTTCTTTTTCTGTTACGTATTGATCTACTGCTTTTTGTACGGTATCAATTTCTTTAACTAGGTTTAGATTTTCTTCTGTATGTTCAAATACCTCAAGCGTTTCCTTCGTAATAAGAAAACTATTTGTTGGAAATGCAGGTAAATACGGCTTTAACAAATCATAATTTACTGTATAATCATCATTTACTAATACTGTATAAACGATATTAGCATTCGTTTCTAAAAACTTAGCCATCGCTTGTTCTAATTCATCCTTCGTAATTTCACGCTCTTCTTTTCCAGTTCTGAAAAAGCGAAACATCGCATCGCCTCCTTTTTACTATATTATAGCATAAAAGAAAACTGAAAAATTACAAAAAAAGTCATTGAAAGAATTTTTCAATGACTTTTTTCTTTATATACTTATATTTATTTTAAGAACGCGCTTAACATCCATACATGTTGTTCTAATGTTGTATGAATCGCTAACAACATGTCCGCTGATGTTTCATCGCCAGCTTCACCAGCAACTTCCATACCTTCTTTTAATTCTTGAATAAGTGCAGAGTAATCATTCACTAATGTTTGCACCATTTCTTCTGCAGATTCCTTGCTTGTCCCTTCATTCACACTAGATGTTGCAAGATATTCTTTCATTGTCGCTAGCGGTTTACCTTCCAAAGCTAAAATACGTTCTGCTAATTCATCAATATTTGTTCCAGCTTCATTGTAAAACTCTTCAAATTTCTCATGTAATGTAAAGAAGTGTGGTCCTGTCACATACCAGTGATAATTATGTAATTTCACATATAACACATTCCAGTTTGCTACCTGCTTGTTTAATACTTCAACAACATTTGTTTTCGTACTCATACAATCCACTCCTCTTATCATTTCATAATGTTTATCTTTTAATAACCTAGTTACATGTTACCATACATTTCCTTTCCTTTCGAAAGATTGGCTCATATGTAACAAAGTTTTAACACCTTTAATACTTCCCTAATATCTTTTAATTCATGTATGCTTTCAAACACTTCATACGTCTAATTGTCCAAGCTCATACATATGCATAATAGTAAATCAAGCTCATCGTAGTAGAAAGAGGGATAACATGGACAATCAACAATGGCAAGTAGCAAAGAAAGTCGCTGCTACTTATATTGGAACAGTCGTTGGAGCTGGATTTGCTACTGGACGAGAAATTGTTGAATTTTTTACAGTGAACGGATTTTATGGAACAATTGGTATATGTGTAAGTGGATTTTTTTTTATTTGGCTTGGCACAAAGATGATGTTACTTTCATCACAAATCGGTGCATTTTCAGCGCAAGAATTTAACAAATATTTATTTGGAGATGTAGTTGGAAATGTTGTAAATACACTATTATTACTCGTATTATTTGGTGTAACTAGCGTAATGTTATCAGGAGCTGGAGCGGTATTTGAAGAGCAACTTCGTTTACCAAGACAACTCGGTATTTTCATTACAGTGATCGCCTGTCTCATTATAGGTAGTCGCGGATTACAAGGGGTTTTTGAAGTTAATACACTTGTCGTACCTATTATGATGATTTTTATTATCGGACTTGCTATTACAACTTTTTTTCACGGTACAACTCCTCTTAGTAGCACTATTCCTGCAGAAAGCTGGAATATGAAGTGGATTACTAGTCCTATTACATATGTCGCCTTAAATCTTTCGCTCGCCCAAAGCGTTCTCGTCCCGTTAGCCAGTGAAGTAAAAGATCGAAAGGCCATTTTATGGGGCGGTATTTTAGGTGGTGCAGGACTATCTTTAATTTTATTATGTAGCCATTTAGCTATCTTATCAGTCGATCAATTTTATCAATATAATATCCCAATGGCTGAAGTCATAAGAAAATTCAATGCAACTTTTCACTTTTTCTTTGTTCTTATCATTTTCGGTGAAGTGTTCACAACTTTAGTTGGCAATGTGTTCGGAATGACAAAACAAATGCAATCCATCACCAGTTGGAAAAGTAACAATATTATTTTCTTTATTTTACTAATTAGTTATTGCTTTAGTTACATTGGTTACAGTGAATTACTCCACATTCTATATCCTATAATTGGATGGGTCAGCATCATTTTACTCCCAATTATTGCTTTTAAACAACTTCAAAAAACATAAAAGAAGCATCCATGTTATTGGATGCTCCTTTTATGTTCATTCACAATCATCACACACTTCCCAGTATGGACCCATTTCGAGTGCTAAATATGGCTTTAATTGCAAGCGAATCATCCGACTAGGCATACGTTCTAAAACGAATTGAATCCCTTCTTCCTCTTCGTCTAATTCCACTTTTGAAATCGCAATTCTTTGCATAGTAGAAATAGGCATTCCATCTTTATATAAAGTGATTTTCACCTCATCATATTCATTAAAATACAATTCAACACTCATTTGATTTTTCAACATTTCATCAACAATTTCATATTTATCATTTCGTTCCTGGATTATATATTTCCAGCCGCCTCTACCTTCTTCTTTCGGAGCAGCTTGAAATAATGTCATCAAATCCTCGTATAGCATAAGATAACCCCTCTCTTACTAAAAAACGATGAGTATTTTATATACCCTTTATCTCTATCACTATCCATATGTATTGTACCATATATCGCCGTTCTTACCGTATTCATTTGCTTCATAACTGTATGTAAAACATCTGATTCTCTCCATTATTATATGAATTATCTCTTATTTCATTTCTTACTATTCTTCTAAAGCTTTCAAATCATATCAAGCTTAATGAAATGCTTTCTTTGTCCATCCTCCATTTATTATTTCCTTGTAACAACAAAAAAGAAGAGTGACTTATAACACTCTCCTTAAAAGAATTTCCCAGTAGCTGCTAACGCTAATACTAGTATTAAAATTGTAAATAATAATGATACGATGAAACTAAAAATAGGTAATGCTTTCTTTTCATTCTTCTTAAAGAGTAACTTTAAACTAAGAAAGATATTTACTGGTACAAGTATAAAATAAAAATATTTAACAATTTGCACCGAACTATTCGAAAGTGTTTTTAAAATAAACACTTCAATTAGAAAAACAATAAAAAATGAAATACTTAACCAAAATGAGACATAACTAAGCCAAGAATGTCTTTTGGTACCCCAATAAACTCCCATAGTAATCTCCTTTATTTGCATTCTATATGATTATAATTATACACAAAGTTAACAAATACCTCTATTTTCCGACAAACATTATACAAAATATACCTTTAAATATTATAAAGATACTCTCTATCTCCTTTAATATTACATAATAAAAACAGACTACTCCAATAGCATACTGCTATTTTGAGATAGTCTGTTCTCTGTTACACTTTAAATCTTTCAATTAGACCTTGTAACTCTTCAGCCATTTGAGATAATGTACCAGCCGCCGAACTAATTTCCTCAATGGACGCTAGTTGTTCTTCAGCTGATGCTGCAACGTTTTGAGTACTCGTCGCATTATTCTGTGCTGTCATTGCAATTTGACCTACTGAAATAGATACTTCATTTGCACCTTTTGACATCCCATTAGCCGTTTCAACCATTGTTTTAATTTGATCTGCAATTTCATTTGTAGATTGTAAAATCTCAGTAAAGTTTTGCTTCGTTTCATTCGCAATAACAAGTCCAGATTGAACTTCTTCATTTACATGACCCATAGATTTTACCGTCTTACTCATGTCATCTTGTATTTCACATATTAATTTACTAATTTCACTAGAAGATACGCTAGACTTCTCTGCCAATTTACGTACTTCATCTGCAACGATTGCAAATCCTCTTCCATGCTCTCCTGCTCTTGCAGCTTCAATTGCCGCATTTAAAGCTAGAAGATTTGTTTGATCTGCAATATTTTGAATTACTTCTAGTATGTCACCAATTTGTTTTGATTTATTATTTAATAACTGTATAACTTCATCTGATTGCGAAACAGATTCTGCAATAGACTGCATTTGATTTACTGTTTTCCCTACTAGTTTTCCGCCATCTTCTGCTTTTTCACGAGTATGAGCAGAAGCTGTATTAATTGATGATGAACTATTTGCTACATGCTGAATTCCTTCTGTTACATCAAATAGTAACATTGCGCCATTTTCTACACTTGTCGTTTGCGTCGTTGCCCCGCTCGATATTTCATCCATTGCCATTGTAATTTGCTCAGTCGCTTCACTTGCTTGTCTTACACTTGCCGTTAGCTCTTCTGATGCTGCTGCAACATGTCCAGCCGAAGTATTAATTCTTCCAATTAACGTTCGCAATGCATCTGTCATCTCATTGAATCCTTTTGCAAGTTGGCCAATCTCATCATTAGAATGAATTTCGATTGTTTGCGTTAAATCTCCCTCACTTATTTCTTTAGAAGTAGTAACTAATCTTTTTAATGGCTTCGTTATAGAAAGTGTCACAAAATAAATAAGTGCTCCGCCTATAACTAATGAAATGAACATAACAATTAACATATTATAAAATACAGGTTGAGCAGCTTCAATTACTTCATTTGAGTACATCGTCCCACCGATTTTCCAACCTGTTTTTACATTTGTAGCAAATACCATTTGCTTTTCGCTACCGTCATACGTATATGAAAAAGCGCCATGATTATCTTCATAAATTTTCTTCGCCCAAGAATCAGCTGCTTTTTCTCCTGATTTTTCTTGAGGATGTGCAATTATTTTTTGTTTTCCATCTAAGATGAAAGCATACCCTTTTTTACCAATATTGATTAACTTTGTTGTTTTTAATAAATTATCTAAACTTAAATCTATCGCTACAACACCGTTTTTATCTTCTGCTTGTTTTGCAATCGTTACGACAATATGTCCATTTCCTTGCGCCTTATACGGCTCAGTAATTACAATACCACCTTGTTTTGCGACTGCATCTTTATACCAAGAACGTTCTGTTGGATCATAGTCTGCTGCCATTTGTATATTTGGTTCTTGCACAAATTTCTTATCATTCCCAGCAACGTATACTTGTTCAACATCTTTATTTAAATTGATATATTGAGATAACATCTTTCTTAATTCATCTTGATTATCCCCTTGATACATACTACCTTGAATCACCCGTGCAAAATTATTCACATCATTAAATTTTGCATCAATCATTTGATTGATTAAATTATCTAATATTTTTATATTGTCGTGAGCACTGCTCGTAATTTGTGATTCAAAATTCTTTTTAGCCGTTTGATAAGACATGCCTCCGATAATAGAGACAGCCGCAATTAAAATGACAAAAAATGAAATTAGTAGTTTTTTTGCTACTTTCATATCACGAAACCAATTTAATAGTCTACCCATTACAAACCTCCTGCTTTTCAATTTCAAAAGTTAAATCTAGTGAATTATAAATATTTCCCATTCCCGAATTATTATTTTCATAACCTATTATGATGAATACTTTGTAAAGTTTAAACAATTAATTTCTCTTTGTCCATATATATGAATAATATTATTATAAAATTTACAAAAGCAAAAAACCAAAGGGAACAACCCTTTGGTTTTTTACATTTTTTTATGCTGCTTAGAAATCTTCTTCCACTTATCACGCTCTGCTCTTGCAAGAACAGCATCTTGTTTTCTCATAAAATACGCCAGTTCTTTTTGTAATTTTTTATAGCTTTGCAAACGATTTATCGTAATAATTCCGTTATCAATTGCATGATGCACTGCGCATCCTGGCTCATTTTCATGCTTACAGTCCCTAAAACGGCACGTTTTTGCTAATTCTTCAATATCAGAAAATGTTGTTTGAATTGCATCGCTACCTTCCCAAAGCTGCAGTTCCCTCATACCCGGAGTATCAATAACTAAACTACCACTCGGTAATCGGAACAATTCACGATGAGTTGTCGTATGCCTTCCTTTACTATCTTCCTCACGAATATCTCCCGTTTTTGCTACTTCAATTCCTATAAGAGCATTTAGCAAAGTCGATTTTCCAACCCCGGATGATCCGACTAGAGCAATTGTTTTTCCTGAAGAAACAAATTGCTGCAACGAATCAATGCCAGTATGTTCTAAACTATCAACGATGAAGATAGGAACACCCATTGCCACGGCTTCCGTTTCTACAATTTTCTGTTCCACATCTTCACATAAGCTACTCTTTGTTAAAACAATAACAGGCATTGCACCACTTTCATACGCTAATAGTAAATAACGTTCCATTCTTCTTACGTTGAAATCATGATTAAGTGCATTCACTAAAAATAGATAATCTACATTTGCTGCTATTACTTGTTCTTCCATTCGAGTACCAGCCTCTTGTCTAGAAAAAGAACTTCTTCTCGGAAAAATACGATGAATAATTGCTTTCTTTTCATTCTCTATTTTCTTTATATACACCCAATCACCAACCGCTGGATAATCTCCCTTCGTTACTGCTTCATGTCGAAACTTTCCAGACAGCTCTGCCATATATTCACCATCATTACAAATAATTCGATATATATGCTTATACTCAAGTAAAATACGTCCTACTTCAAAGTTCTCTACAGCTTGTTCCTCAAAAAAAGAATCCCAGCCGAATGATTCTAAAATATTTTGATTCAAATTGATATCCTCCCTAGTTTAACTAAGCGGAAGGATCGTGCGCTAACTTATACAGTCTCGCCCTTTCCATCCACCTTTGTATTTGGTTTATTATTCATATAAGTTATTTTCACCATAATACATCACCCCGTTCTCATTTTAATTACTCTCATTATATGGAATATTCATTTAAAAAGCTACTCTATTTAACGTAATTTTCAAACAATTTATTTTTCATCATTCTAATTTGCCCACGGTGATTAATCTCATCTTCTAGCACATGAAACCACAGATAGTGCTGGTTATACGCTACATCGTTAGGCCACTTTCTTTCTGACATAAGCCATTCATCACCTTGTTCAATCAAATACTTCAATGATTCTTCTCGAACACTTTGCAGAAGTTGTACATAATACTGTATGTCATGACCACGGATTGTTCTCCCTGCTTCCCCTAAATACAGTGCGTCTTCCCATATTTCTAATTCTTCTTTTGTAAAGTCGCGCTCTTGAAATGAAATAAGTTGATGAGCTTTTTCTATAGCTGCTATATGTTTTAATAATGCTCCGATAGAATTTCCTCCACTCGGCATAATTAAATCTAATTGCTCAACTGATAGATCTTTTATTTCCTGTAATGTTACAGCCCTCGTATGCTCCAGCATGCTTACTAATTCCCCTATATTTTTTGTATAACCATCCACACTTCTTATTCGATAATCTATATTCATCTCACGCACCCCTTTCTACATTCATATTAAGGAATAACCGCTTCATATAATAGACTGAAATATATCAGATTTTTCTGTTATAATTAAATTGAATACATAATAAACCCAAACAAACTTTCTCAATATGCTTCTATGAAATATTAAAAGGAATCAATATAAAAGAATCGAATCTTATTCACTAAAAGGAGTGGATTCGATGGAAATGTATCAATGGCTAACTGCTGTTCTTGTTGGTGGCATTACTGGTTTCGTTTCCCATCTTATCAATAACCAAGGCAAGTTATTGCTTCCACGCCGTTTGAAAACTTTTTTTCACTTTGGTTTTTTGACTGATATTCTCACTGGTAGTCTAGCTGCACTTCTTGGACTCGTTTTATTCGATGTCACCTTAATAAAAGAAATTATAAAAGTATCCATTGTGACTGCTATTTCTGGTCAGACTTTCTTACTGCACCAAGCGCTTGGTGGTGAGCAAGCTAAAAATACACAGATTGGGAAAGCTGATGAGAAGATTCAAGAAATTGACAAATTATTACGACGTTAGTCTATACTTTCTTTAAAAATTATTGCTATAATAAACAATAAATATTTTCTATTGCGTCGTTTGTCAGAAGAAAGGGTGTTTCGTATGACAAAAAAGAAAATAGAAGATTTCTTAACAAACACTGAAAAAGAGGAACTGCTAGAAAACTATAAATGTTTACGAGAAGCCCGCACAAAAAACGAAGCTAACTATTTTGGTGAAGCAGTAAATCATCTATTAAATATAGCTAAACAACGAATTATTAAAGATGCAGGCATACATGATGAAAATGCAGCAACTGTTCAATCAAAGAAAAAAGCACTGTTTTAGTTCATTAGCTAAAACAGTGCTTTTTATTACGCTATTTTTCACATTACTTTCACATCTATTTCACAAATATAAGTAGTCCGGTATGCTAAACTAAGTATATCCTTTTCCAAGGAACTATATGCCGATATATAAATCCCTATCTTTATAGGGATTTTTTATTTTTGAATTCCTCATAACTTTGTTACAATACATTTCTTCTATTATTTCTATACTTTAAGTAACCACTGTAATAAAAAGCACATTCATGTATTCACACTCTTATTAATTCTGATTTGCGAAATATTTATACAAGCTTTATGATGCAATTCCCGTTTCACTATTCTCAATAAGCTTTTCACTTCTTCTAAACAGAAATAAAGCTACTACATATAGTAACGCAGTAAAGCTACCTATAAGTATAAAATTGTGAGATGCTGCAAATAACATTCCTGCTATTGCCGCTCCAATCATTTGACCAATATACATAGAAGCATTTGCAAGCGCGGCTCCTGTCCCTCTTGCTACACTAGACATGTTTTGTAAGTGTCTCATCATTAATACAAATAAAATTCCTGTCACAAAAAACAAAACAAAAAACAATAACTCCACCAATATAATGTTCTTTACATGAGGAAGTAATACATATAGCACTGCTGTAAATACAATTCCACCATAAAAAGAAAGGTTATAACCAATTTTATTTACGATTCTAGGACCAAAAATATTCCCTGTTAAATTTCCTAATCCTAATACGAGCATAGCTGTTCCTATTTCATGAACTTGTAAGCCAAATTGAATGGAAAGCCATACGCCAAAGAATGAAAATGCTGCAAAATTACCAGTTTGAAAAACAAAATATGCAAAATAAGAAAGTGAAACCTTTGAATCAGTAAGTAATTGTTTATAACGCTTTAAGATGTTTGTTTTACTTCCACCTATATGAACCGGTTGTATTTCTGGTAATACTACATAGATAAGAATGACAAGTAGTGCTGATAATAGACCAATAATGAAAAATGGTGTTGTATAGTGTATCATTGCCAAATATGCCCCAACTGGCAGCCCTAAAATTTGAGAGATTGATAACCCTGCTGTTGCAATTCCAATTGCCTTTACAATTTGCTCTTTCTCTATAAGAAGCGGAATAGATGCCCACACTTGTGGAGATACAAAGGCTGCACTTACACCTGCTAAAAATCTAAATGCTAGCATCCATAGAAAACTCGGTGCCATTCCACATAAAAACGTACTTAACGCAAAAAAACTCATTCCTATTACCATTACTTTTTTTCTGTTTAAGCCATCTGATATAGGACCAGCAATAAGTGCAAATCCAGCGTATCCTAAAGCATATGAACTCACCATCCATCCTGATAGCTCAGTTGAAACATGATACACCTTTTGTAATGTCGGTAAAAGTGGTGAAATTAAGAAAGTATCTGTACCTATCATAAACATGATCATAAAGAATACAGCTAGTACTCTTTTCATTTAAACCCTCTCCTTTTATATAAAAAGAGGGAAGTATCCCTCTTCTCAACTAAGCTTCTAAAATAGATTCAATCTCTTTCATAACCTTCTCATTCAATGATACTTCCACCGCTCTTACACTTTCTCTTATTTGCTCCGCTCGTTTCCCACCAGGAACAACAGTATCAATTCCTTTTTTGTTTAATAGCCACGCTAAAGCTAAATGCGATACTTCAAGATTCACTTCTTTAGCTAAGCCTTTTAACTTTTCAACTTTTTTAAAGTTACTCTTATATGTATTTTCTTCAAATAGATTTACACTTTGACGCCAATCTCCTTCGCTCAATTTAAAATATTCTGTATATTTTCCGCCTAGTATCCCAAAGGCAAGAGGCCCGTATGGAATAAATGAAATACCTGATTCTATACAATATGGCAAAAGTTCTTCCCCAGCAGTACGATCCAACATATTATACGGTGATTGTACAACATCTATTTGTCCGTGCTGATTCGCTTCTTTTAATTGCTCTACGTTTACGTTGGATATTCCAATTGAACGAATTTTTCCTTCTTCTTTTAGACGAGTAAGCTCTCCAATTGAATCTATGTAACTTGTTTCTGGATTTGTAAAATGTAAATAATATAAATCAATATAATCAGTTTGTAATCTTCTTAAGCTATTTTCCACAGCATTTCTTAAATAGCTTCGTTCATTATTAATATAAACCTCTCCATTTAATAACGGCTGTATTCCACCTTTTGTAGCAAGTACAACTTCATGGCGTTTTCCTTTCAATACTTCTCCTACCAATTCCTCTGATCTACCGAAACCGTATGAATCCGCTGTATCAAAAAATGTAATCCCTTGCTGGATAGCTTCTTCTATTAATCGTTTTCCTTCTTCCTCATTCACATCAGCATATAAATTATGCCCCCCTACAGCGTTTGTTCCTAACCCCAACTTTGAAATATGTAGTCCTGCCTTTTGTAATTTTGTATGCTTCATTTTTTCTCCCCCTACATTTCTATTGTTCGAATATATTCGAACAATAGAAATATACCACTTTATATGTTATAGTGCAAACTATATTAACTTATACAAGTAGGTGAAAAAATGCGTACTCTCTATCATCCAAATCGCGAAGAAATTCAATTCTCTTCTGTCTTATACGCACTTAGCGATCAAATTCGTTTACAAATTGTAACTATGCTACTAGAGAAAAATGAACAATCTTGTGGCGCGTTAAACATTCCAATTGCAAAATCAACTTTATCTCACCATTTCAAGGTTTTACGTGAATCCGGTGTTATGTATACACGCCTTGAAGGAACACAGCGCTTCATTTCAATTCGTGAAGATGACTTACATGCTAGATTTCCCGGTTTATTAGACGTCGTATTACATGCGACAGAACCATACTAAAAAACATCTCATATGAATATGGGATGTTTCTTTATTTTTTCTATTCTTTTTATAAAGTGAAACTTTACTCAGTTTGAATTTTGTTCTTCACACACTAGAAATATATACGCTTCATTCTTTTTTACTTTATTTTTGTACTTGATCCCTTGGACACTTTAATTATTTGATTACATTTTATACACATCATTAATATAGGGCCACCTATCTGTTTCAATTCCTCTAGTTGCTTATGCTCACACTTCCCCATATTATTACCTCCCTTATCATATAATTAGGTCATTTGGTAATTATTATAACTACTAAGTTCATTTCCTAATTTAAGGTCTGAATAAAACGTTTAAACGCCGATATCCCTTCGTTATCTCGTTTAAAAACACCAGCATCTTCAAGCGCCTGTATAAATTTCCTCCCCACTTCTTCTCTTATAATCTCCTGTACATTTTGTTCATGTATCCGATTGTCATATTTGATTTTTAATTGTTTTGCCCATCGTATATGAGGCGTTGGAATATCACTTGGAATATTAAGTAAGAATTTTTCTACTTCCTGAAGTTCTGTTTTTAAACGCGCAGGTAGTACAGCTAACCCCATTACTTCAATTAGACCGATATTTTCTTTTTTAATATGTTGTATTTCCGCATGAGGGTGAAAAATACCTAGCGGATGTTCTTCACTTGTACGATTATTTCGCAAAACAAGGTCCAATTCGTACATATTATTCCGATAGCGGGCAATCGGCGTAATCGTATGATGTGGAACATCATACGTAAATGCAAATATATTAACGGATGGATCACTATATCCCTTCCACCTCTCTAATATGTACTCCCCTGCATTTACTATTTGTTCTATGTCGTTACTTCTTAAGCGAATAACTGACATAGGCCATTTAATAATAGAACATTGCATTTCTGGAAAGTTAGTGAGTTCAAAAATGAAGTCATTTGATGCATTTGCCATAGCAAATTCATAACTACCACCTTGATAGTGGTCATGTGTTAGAATAGATCCTCCTACAATTGGCAAATCTGCATTCGAACCAAGGAAATAATGCGGGAATCTTTCTACAAATTTTAACAAACGTAAAAATGTTTGACGGTCAATTTTCATATCACGGTGTTCTGAAGACAATACAATGCAGTGTTCATTGAAGTAAATATACGGTGAATACTGTAGAAACCAGCTTTCATCTGTAAGATTCATACGAATGATACGATGATTCGAGCGTGCTGGATGTCCAATTCGGCCTCTATATCCTTCATTCTCAATACAGATTAAACATTTTGGATAATTTGTACTTTCCAATACTCTCTCTCTAGCAATTTGTTTCGGGTCTTTTTCCGGTTTTGATAAATTAATTGTAATATCAATGGGTCCATATTCCGTATGTACTTTATAATTTATATTTTTGGCAATTTGCTTCATTTGAATATAGTTGCTGTTTTTACTTAATTCATAGAAGTAATTTGTTGCAGCCTTCGGATTTTGTTCGTATTTTTCATAAAATAGAGAATTGATAACCGACGGTTTGGACATAAAAACATCCATAATTGCACTTGCTAAAATCTCCTTCTCGTCCATTATTGCCTCAATGACTTTATGCGTACAAGCATATTCAATTAACTCTTCCAATAACTCCGCAATTGCTTTCTTTGCGGGTGCGGGCGCTGACGCTTCCACTACAAAGTCATCTAAACGAAGTAAAGAAAGAATTTTATTCCTTGTATATATTTCATCTCCTTGTTCAATCAATTGAACTTCAATAGCCCGATCAATTAACTGCTGGATAGCTTGATATATCATCCGTATATACCTCCTCTAACCTTTTAGCGGTTTATGTTGTTACGATGCCAGTTCTATGTACCTTTTATAATTTTATGAACAGATGTATAGGATAACCACCATTCTAATATACATTTTGCTTTTTCCGAAGAAGCTATTAACATACTTGAATCGCCCGTTTAATAAGCTATTTTGTTACATTATACGTACGTAAAAACACTTCTACAATCAACATCTTGTCGTATTTTTTAGACATCTTGCTTTTCACTTTTAACGTCTCACTAAAAACATAAAAAGGTACATTTTTGAAGAACGATTTAATGAACACAATGAGGCCTATCTCCACCGAGATAGACCTTTTAATCACAATAATACGCAAACTATAAAGTGAAACTTTAATCAGTGGGGGTCTTACTGCCCATTAAATCGGGATAAAACTACCTTTATCTTAAACCCTGATTTTTATCTCTTTGTCCCTCTCCTGAAGCTAGCTCTTCAATAATAAACGCATCTGCTCCGGTATCGCCGCCGTTTAAATTTTAATGAGCTCCTCAAATAAAATAATCCTAGCTTTATAAGCCAGGGTTATTTTATTTATCTTATTTTCAACATTACAAAAAACAATATTTCTAAAAAACAGAGCAATATCTCTCTTGTGTAAGCGTTTCACAAAAAGTAATCTATGGGTACAGATAGATACTCGAAACTGCTTCTAGTTTTAATAGATTCTCAACTACTATACAAGCTTCACATTCTATCAAAATATTAAGTTTAAAAGGTCATAAAGTGATCTATACCTGTGAAAAACTATCAATATCAAAAGTACCATAATGAAAACGAGGGGGTACATATGAAAAAATCAAAAAAGAAGTTCAGGAGGACAATTGCAACACTTGTATCGGGTTGTGTCGTAGGTTCTATTTGTTTTACAAACGGTTCCCTAATCCAAGCTGAGGAAAACACGGATACTAAACAAGCTGAAAATCAAATCATTTCTCAAAGCCCAAATGCGGTTATTTCATCTAATCAAATGAACGTTCTCGTTGATGTAAATTTTCCAAGAGTCATTCAATACGATTTAAAATCTGGAACTGGAGCAGGAAAGACTTTTTATGGACAGACTGAAGCATTAGATACAATCCTTATTAATGACGTAGCAGTAAAACCAAAAGTAAAAGCAAAAGTTTCATCAGATAAAGTTGTATATGAGATGACGGTGATAGACACTCATAACAATATCTCTGCGGTTATTACTGCTGAAATGGTTGTTAAAGAGAATATATTAGAATTCAATATTACAAAGATCGTCGACAACAAAATCGTAAAAACTATTGAAATCCCAAATCATAATTTAATTTCTGTAAATAACAGTCAAAAAGATGCAGTGCTAGATGGCGTACAGATGTCAACAAATACTCGTATTAACGGTGACAGACAGATTAAGGTTGACGAAAATTTAATTACGAAAGATGAAGAGCAAAAAGGATATATGTATGCTTTTCTTTCTACTGATGAATTAAGTGCAAGTATATGGTCTAATACGGAGAATAGTTTAGTAAAAAAATTGGCTCCAGATTCTTATGCTGCAAAGACTGATGCTCAAAGAATTACGGCAAATGCTACGACTAATAGTGCCGGAAAAAAAACAATTGGTCTAAGTAGTACATTCTGGACGTATCAAAAGTCAGAAGAACATCGTAAAGAAGATGGCACTCTAGAGCTAACGGATGGGACAGTTAATAAGGTAGATGAAATGCCGTCTGTGAAAGTTATCATTACTGCTGACGCTAATGATGATAAAAAGATAAACTGGCAAGACGGAGCAATTGCTTATAGGAAAATTATGAACGAACCTCTAGGGTCAGAAAAAGTTCCAGACTTAGTTGGTTACCGTGTTAACATGAACTTTGGCAGTCAGGCCCAAAATCCTTTCTTAATGGCTTTAGACGGAGTGAAAAAGTTTCATTTAAATACTGATGGACTAGGACAATCTATTCTACTGAAAGGTTATGGTAGTGAAGGTCATGATTCTGGTCATTTAAATTATGCTGACATTGGAACTCGAATTGGCGGTGCAAAGGACATGAAAACATTGCTAACAAAGGGTAAAGAATATGGGGCAACTTTTGGTGTTCATGTGAATGCAAGTGAAACATATCCAGAGTCAAAATATTTCCAAGAAGAGCGTTTATTAAAAAATCCAGATGGAACTTATAAGTATGGTTGGAACTGGATTGATCAAGGAATAAACATTAATGCTGATTATGATTTAAGAAATGGCAGGGCACAACGCTTCAAAGATTTATATGATACTCTTGGTGGCAAAAAGAATGATTTAGATTTTATTTATGTAGACGTTTGGGGTAATGGACAGTCAGGTGATAATAGTACATGGCCGAGCCGTCAATTAAGTAAAGAAATAAACAGTTTAGGTTGGCGCTTAGGCAGTGAGTGGGGATATGCGAACGAGTATGATTCCACATTCCAACACTGGGCAGCCGATTTAACTTATGGTGGGTATACCCTAAAAGGTATTAATAGTACCATCACTCGTTTCATTAAAAACCATCAAAAAGATGCATGGATTGGTAACTATCCTAAGTATGGAGGCGACGCAGATGCTCCATTACTAGGTGGATACAGTATGAAAGACTTTGAAGGTTGGCAAGGTAGAAGTGACTACAAAGCGTATATTGATAACTTATTTGCGGTGAATATTCCAACCAAATTCATTCAACATTATAAAGTAACACAGTGGGAAAATGGTAAAGCAGTTGAAATGACAGATGATAAACAACAAACTTACAACTGGGTACCAGGTATGAAGTCCGTATTAAAGGACGAATCTAGTGAAAATACACTTACAATTGAAAGAAAATCAAATGATTTTGCAAATGATAAAGATGGCTATCGAACAAGAACTATGACATTAAATGGTAAACAAATATTTGAAGGTAAACCTGGTGACGAAAAGTATTTATTTCCATGGTCTTGGGATCAAAATGGCAAAAAATTATCAGCAGAGAATAAAAAATTATATCACTGGAACACAAACGGTGGAAAAACAACGTGGACCGTTCCAACTGGTTGGCAAGGTACCGTTAAAGTGTATGAGTTAACAGAATTAGGTAAAGAGAATATGAAAAATGTTAAAATTGAAAATGGAAAAATCACATTAGATGCAAAAAAATCTACTGCATATGTAATTTATAAAGGGCCAAAATCCAATAACGATGTTAAATGGAGTGAAGGAATGCATCTTATAGATGCTGGATTTAACAGCAATTCCCTAAAAGATTGGAAAATCAAAGGAGACTCAAAAGCAGTTAAGATTACGAAGAGTGAAGGTAATAATAATATGCTAACAATCTCCAATAATAAAAAGAAAGTAAATGTTACTCAAAAATTAACAGACCTAAAACCTAATACAAAGTATGCTGCATATGTGGGTATAGACAACCGAAGTGAAGCACAAGCAAGCATAACGATTACTTCTAACGACAAAGAGTATACAAATAGTACTGGTAAATCTATCGCTAAAAACTATGTAAGAGCATACGCACATAATACACTAGGTTCCGAGCAAGCAAAAGCTGATGGTCAAATGACTTCAACTGTGGATGGAACAAGTTACTTTCAAAATATGTATGTGTTTTTTGAAACTGGTAAAAAAACATCAGATGTAACTATTGATTTATCTAGAGATGGTGGAACTGGTGCAAGTTACTTTGATGATATTCGCATCGTGGAAAGTAATGCCGAAAACCAAGTAAGCAATAATAAATTTGTACAAGACTTTGAAAATGTTGTACAAGGCATCTATCCGTTTGTAATTGGTAATATTGAAGGCGTAGAAGATAATAGAACACACCTGTCTGAATTACATGCACCATATACACAAAGAGGTTGGAACCAAAAAATAGTAAGTGATGTTATCGCAGGTAAATGGTCACTTAAAACGAATGGATTAACGGAAGGTGACGCTCTTGTATACCAAACTATACCTCAAAACTTCACATTTAAACCAGGAGTAACGTATAAAATTACTTTTGATTATGAGGCAGGTAGTGATGGAACGTATGCAGTGGTGACAGGTAATGCTCCATTTGAAGAAAAAGGAGTATTAACTAAGGAGGAATTAAAATCAACCGCAAGCAGTGATAAGAATGCAAAAGCTGGCACATATTCCTTTACTTTAACAGCAGATAAATCGGGGCAAAGCTGGTTTGGCATTTATTCCACTAATAAAGCAGCTAATACTAACGGTGTGAAAGGATCACAAGCTAACTTTAACGGTTACAAAGATATTATGCTTGATAATCTAGTTATTGAAGTAGTGTCAAATAAATAGAATCAGTTACTTTATATTGAATGAAGTTGTCTCAAAAGGTCCTTAAAAATGATCTTTTAGAGACAACTTCTTTTTTTATACTTTATAAACATAAGAGAATCGTTCCTGTCCGTAATTTGGTTGTGATAACATACTTATATCAAAAAGAGGTTAACCCATATAGCTACTCAGCTATCTTTCGGTCAACCTCTTTTCATTCACGATATTACACGAGCTATAAAACTCCCTTTATCTTAATTCGAGATTTTTATCTCTGTGTCTCCCCCCTGTAGTCACCTTTTTTCAATACGTAAATTATCTAAAATAAACGTACCTGCTCCAGTATCACCGTTTAAATTCGTTCCATCACTGAAAATTCCAACATAAGTTTGACCATTCTCAGAGCCTGTCACAGTAAACTCTGCCGTTTTTGTATCAGTAGATGCAGCAAGAGTATTATTCACACTCAATCCCTTTGCACTCGCAATGTCTCGAACATCAATTTCTTGATCCCCTGAAATAAAACGGAATGCATTTGCTGTTGTTTGGTAGTCAAATGATACTTTATAAGTTACGCCTGGTTCGAAACGATAATTTTGAGGAATCGTACGGTACAGCAAACCTTTATTTCCAGTGTTCACTTTAACGGACCAATTCCCACCTAATACATCATCGACTAGTTTTTTACCTGCCCATCCTTTTTGCGTATATGGAGCATGCAGTTCAGACAGATGAATTCTGTTGTCTTCTACTCCTTCTGTGTTACCGATAACGAATGGGTAAATACCTTGTACTACCGATTCAAAATCTTGTTTAAATTCCGTTGGTGAAACATAATTTTTTAAGGATTTTTGAACAATCCGAATATCATCAAATTTTGTGTTTCCTTTTCCAGCATCACGGCTGAGAGTTAATTTAGCTTTATTCGTTTCAGCTGTAAAGCTTACTTGCATGATTTGCATTTTGCTATTGTATCCATCATTTGAAGCATGTGAATCTGCCTTAACATAGTTCTTTTGCAGGCTGCGAAGCGTGTAATTATTAACGTCTTCTTTCCCACCTGTTACTGTAATTCCGGCCTTTACATCACTATTATTTTCAACATACACCTCTGCTACATAATCTTTACCTGGTTCCAAACCAGTTAGGACACGTGAAACAGTTGTATCTTTTGACGGACTATCAATATTCAAGTAGTAATCTCCACTACTTACATTGCGGTTGCTTCCAGTTTGATTTGTTCTAACGGCGCTTATAGCTTTGTTATCTCCCTCAATAGTTGTATATGCACTTACTTTTCCTGTATTGAATCCCGCGTCATATATATGAGCACCCTTGCTCCAATCATAGTCAAGAATTTCCAAACCTTTATCTCTTTTTGGTACAACAACATAAGGAGTTGCCGCATCAGCTTTCAAAGTCACCTTATTATTTACGACCTTGACTTCTTTCATATCTGCTCTACCACGATCTGTCAGTTTGTATACATATACACTAGATGCATCTTTATATTCATCTGGAAGTGTCCAAGTTGTTGTACCACCTTCCAAATTCCAGTGATATAGTTTTTCAGAATTAGAAGTTGGATTTTTAAAATCTTGTTTCACCCAAGGAATTAAATAAGTATGTCCATCAAGTACAACGTTTCCATTCAGTGTAATAACACGTTCCCTAGAATTGTCTTTTCTAGTTACATCGACAACATCTCCATTACTTGGGTCTTTCAATTTTATTTCCTTTTCTAAGTTCGTCTTGCTTTTATCCCCTTCTACAGCTGTCCAATTCGTTACATAATATTTTTGTAAGAATTTAGTAGGTAGATTCGTATCAAATGTCATGCGAATAAAATTATCAAAATTCTTATCAGATTGCCATCCTTCGAAACCAGCTAATTCAAATCCACCAAGTAACGGATGATCAGCAGTTCCTCCTACTTCAGGCCAATTCAACACCCAAGAATCTCTTTGGTGATTGCTAATAAAGCGTAGTACTTCTGAGTTGATCCCTTTACTTTCCGGTCCACCATAGTTTTTATCGGTAGCCCAGTGTTGCCACGTTGAATTATTGGCCATAGAACCACCAAATTCCGTTGTTAGTCTCCAGCCCCTATCTTTAAATTGATCTGCTATTCTATTTGATTCCCATTGATTTTGATACCATACATCTAAATAAATAAAGTCAAGATTTGGAACAGCAGTTTTCAATTCATCTAGTCTTTTCGCACGTGCTCCAGTATACAAATCTTTTAATTTATTAATTGTATAAGATTGATCTAGCCATCCCCATCCTAAAGAATTTGGACGATCAATAAAATCATTGTTGAAAGCTTTCGCTTCAGGATAAACTTCTTGCGCATTGATATGGACACCAAATTGGGTGTTATACTTATGCCCCTCTTTAATAAGCGTATCCAAATCTTTAACGCCACCCATGCGCTCACCTACATTACCGTAATCCGGATGACCACTGTCATGTCCTTCGTTTGCATATCCTTTTAATAAAACAGCCTGCCCCAATTCATCTGTAGCAAGAGCAACCTTTTTAATATTATCTGCTGTTTTTAAGAATGGTTGTTGTGCTTGTGATCCGAAATTCATTGCAATACGCATTCCAACATTATTGTTTACATCTTGATATCCTTTAATGTCTTGCATAATATCACGGTATGCAATCGCTGCATCCTGCCAATCTGTCTTATTATCAGTATTCAAATCTTTAGCGATAGCTATTTTAATAGTTGGTTTATTTTTTTGTGGATCTGGCATAAAATCTCTTTGGTAATAGAGTGCACTAGAACCTATCCCCATTGCCTTAGCACCATTTTTATTTACATATCGATTTGCAACTAAGTTTTTATAGCCATCCACTTCTGAACTAGACCATACACCCGCACTCAATTCGTCAGTTGATAAAAATGCAGTATAATTTTTAGTAGATGTACCTATTTCCCCCATTGAAGAATCTACGCTTACATCCACATCTCCTGATTTCCTCACATCAGTACTAATATTCGTTAATTTAGCTTTTGCACCTTTTTGTACCGAATTTACTGAGATAACGTTCATATCAGCAAACTCAACTGTTTCAATTTTTGCACTGCCATTATTTTTAATTTCATCGAAACTATAAATAACTTTATTATCATTTACTTTCAAAGATACTTTAAATACAGCATCAAGGTTTTTCATTTCATCCACAACTTTTAATGTATATAGCGCTTCACTATCGCTTAGCTTTTCAAAGCTTACTTTAGGATAGTATAGTGCACCATTTACTTTCAATCCGTAAACAGGTGATTCTTGTCCATTCATTACTTTATCGCCAACTTTGTATTTCACAACCCGCGGGAATACTTGGTCAATAGTAACATCCATATACTTTGACTTTAATGTATCTTCTACTGATGGAGTATCTGGAGGCTTTGGCGCACTATATTCCTTGATTTTGATATTAGAAATCGTAATATCGGCAGCACCTCGGCTTTTTTCAAATCCAAGTCCCCCCGCCTGATCTACACCACCTGTTAATGTCCATGAATCTACCTTTTTACCATCAATGTATAACGTTGCAACATCGTCCATGAATACTAAACGTAAATGGTATGTTTGTTTTGCTTGTAACGGCACATTTGAAGTCATCGACGTCCAATTGTTGATAGGACCAAATGTTTCACCAAAATACTGGTCGTTCGTATCCCCTGTTCCCACATATGTGTATGCAGATGCATTTTGAACACGATAGATTAATCCAAAGCGATTCATCTTATCAGTATTAGTAGTTACATCAGCTTCAAAAACACCATTTTTAATCGATTTCATTTGGTTATAGACAATTCGATTCTTTTGGGTAGATGTAACACCGAAAGTTGCTGAACCGTCTGCATTATAAGTAACTTTTCCGTCTCCTGAGATAATTTTCAAGTCGCCTTCTTCTAATTTATTATCCGTAATGTCGACAAGTTTTCCATCTCCTGGATCCGTGCCTCCATCACCAGATGCAGCTCCTAATTCGATGAGAACTTGACTTTTTTTATCTCCAAAAGCACCGAGTTTAACTGCTTCCTTACCTGTAAGGAGGTTATTTACATCATTAGGTAAAGTAACCGGTCCAAATAAATCTTTTCCATCTAATGTAATGTTCATAGTGGTTGCATTATAATCGATTTTTATGGAATGTGAGGTCCCAGCCTCTGGAAGTGCAACATTCGGTCTCGTTTTTAACCAATCACCTTTTCCTTGATATTTGTATTCATAGAACCATCCAAGTGAGTCGTAGCCTACAAAAACGAAGTTATTATTGTCAATATAATGAGGATAGAAACCAAATCTAGTATCTTCTCCACTGGTTTCTGGAGTAAAGGTATACGCCATCGTTCCCGATTCTTTAGCGATTTTATTTTGTTCTTGAAAAATTGCAGCTTTAGCCCCGTTATCGTTTCCGGCACCTGCTCCAAGCCTTACATAGGACTTCCCATTCTGTTCTATTATTGCATTGATTTCGTTTCCTCCTGATGAAATTGTGACCCACGGATTAGACACATTTGCCCCTGCATGTAATGGTACAATCATGCTAACTAAAAATGTCGGCACAATTAGCACAAGTGCAAGAAGGGTATTAAAAGCTCTCTTGAAATGCTTACTCTCCAATTCTTCTCCCCCTTTTAAATTTAAATTTTAGTTAAAAACAATACCTGCACATTCTTTTTTAAAACATACTAAAACCTGAAAGGTACCGCTTTCACTTATGTTTAGAATAGTTTTTTTCATGTGCCCACTCAATAAAGATATTGTTTCTTTTTTTAGTTATATTGTCTTTTTAAAACCCTTACAAAATAAGGATGTTGTTACCTTTTTAAGTATGTTTTTTACTGAATTTTACTACGTTCAATCGATTAGATTTTATACGATAATTAATATTATTCGATTTATTTATATGTAACGGTTCTTCTCTCTCCCTTTAGTCATGATTACTGCTCCCTTAACTGTTCCGATCTCTTACTCTAGAATTTGTGGTCATACTGGACGCAACTAAAAAAATGAGCAGACGAATGTCTGCTCATTTTTCTTCATTCCATATAAAAACAGAAGAAAAGATATTATACTAACTTTGAAGTTCAGCTGCTATTTTTACTTTAGTAAACCATGAGTTAGCTGTCTCTCTCAATACGAGATTCAGTTCTTCAGTATTCCTTCTACCAATATCTTTTAACCAATTACGCCCTGCTTGCTCACCACCTATAGCAAACGGCATAACACCGTCTTTCCAAGTTGCCCGACCACATAACACTCCGTTAAAGGTAGATCCGGAGTCTTTAGCAAATTTTAATGTTTCTTGAAATAATTTTGCGCTTACTCCTGCACTAAGGAAAATAAATGGAAGCTTAGTTGCTTCACTTTGTTCTTTGAAATAGGAAGCTGCTTTTTCTTTACTATAAACAAATTCACCTTCTGTATATCCTTCTACATAGTTCATATCTACTGGAACTTCTACTTTTAATACATCTACTTTATATTGCGGTTTCGAGAACTCCTTCATCGCCTCAATCACTTTATACGGTTTTATTTTTGCGTATGCGTTACTTTTCACATCATCACTGTCAGCATCATACGTAACAATCTCTAAGAAAAATGGTATGTCTTCAGCTGCACACTCAGATCCGATACGTTCCATATAGACATGTTTATAGTTATTAATTTTTTCATCTTCATTGACATCATAGTAGAGTAAAAATTTAATAGCATCTGCACCTGCTTCTTTTAATCGTTTCACTGACCATTCTGGTAATAAATCCGGCAATCGGCCTACTTCTGATGCATCGTATCCAGTTTTTTCATACGCTACGATTAAGCCCGATTCTTTATCGCGGACCTTAGCCGCCGGCAGACCGTATTCAGGGTCCAAAAGAATCGCTGTAGCAAATGGTGTTAATTCCTCAGAAACTAATTCTTTGAAACGGATAATGCCTTCATCTCCAACATGACTTGCACCGCCAGACGCAATCATTTTTTTCAATGAACCACGTTGATCAATAGCCAATGCTCCAATTATGCCATTTTCAGCAGATAAACGTTTTAGAGCTTCCAATTTATTTTTGGTTAGTTCTAACATCAACATTCTCCTCTTTCAATCTATTTTTTCAACTTTAACGAGATCAAAGTAATGTTTAAACTTATTCATATTAATATAACCCGTTCCAGCTTCCATCGTATTTAACATTCCTGTAGTCATCGCTGTTTTAAGAACAGTCTCGACCGTTTGGTTTTGATGTAGTGCCACAGCTAATCCTGCAACTGTTGCATCACCAGACCCTACAGGATTGACCACTTCTATTTTCGGGATCGTAACTCTGTAATAGTCCTCGCCGTGCTTAACAAATGCACCTTCACTACCCATTGACACGATAATCCACTCAATCCCAGTAAATAGTTCATGGTTTAATACTTGCTTTAGATCTATGATTCCCGCTTCCACGCCAATGCCCAACAGCTGAGATAATTCCGCTGTATTTGGTTTGATGGCAAATGGTTTTTCTTTATGCACCATCGCTTGTTTCAAAGATTCCCCTGACGAATCCATAATTATTGGAATTCCATTTTTATGACAGATTTCTAACATTTGATAATAATAGTTAGTCGGTAACCCTTTCGGTAAGCTACCCGAAATTGTCACAAGTGAAGCTGTTGCAAGTTGAAATTCAAATTTTTCTAAAAAACGAGCCCCTTCTTCTTTGGATAATGTTGGCCCAGATTCTAAAATCTCTGTTTGCATCCCTTCATGAAGAATGGCAATACAATTTCTTGATTCTTTTTTGATTTTCAAAAAGTCATTTGAAATATTGACTTTATTTAATTCTTGAATAATGAATTCCCCAATCGTACCACCAAGCACACCTGTCGCTAAGACACCTTCTTCCATTTGAGCGATTACTCGCGCAACATTCAAGCCTTTTCCACCAGCAGTTTTATGAACCGCTTCTACACGGTTAACAACATCTAACTTTAATTCATGAATCGGATAGGAAATATCGACCGATGGATTCATGGTGACAGATAGTATCATTGGTAATCCCTCTTTCAGAAATTTGTTTAATCTTGAAAACGGCATACACCGTCAAGATAAGTAGCAGTTACATCCATCTCTGGTGTCATCACAATAAAGTCAGCATCATATCCCTCGGCAATCTTCCCGCATTCGCCATCGAGCTGCATACTTTTAGCTGGTGCCGTACTCGCCATGTAAATCGCTTCCTCAGGTGAAGCAATTCCCCACTCGACGACATTTTTGACAGCATCTTTTAATTGCAAAATGCTCCCTGCTAAACTTCCGTTTTCCAAACGAGCCATCCCATCTTTTACTTTCACAGGAAATTCTCCCAGCTGATACATTCCTTCAGGCATACCTCCGGCCATCATACAATCAGATACCATAACAACCTTTTCTCTGCTGCGGATATTCATTAAAACATTTGCGGCAACAGGATGAACATGATGTCCATCACATATGATTTCGGCAAAAACATCTTTTAAATTCATGGCTGCTCCGACCATCCCTGGCTCACGATGATGCAATGGACTCATTCCATTGAAAGTATGAATAAAAATGGAAGCTCCTTTTTCAACCGCTTGCTTTGCTTCTTCATACGTTGCGTCACTGTGAGCTAACGCCACTGCAATCCCTTCTCCTACAGCATATTCAATAAATTCCGCTGCCCCTTTCCTTTCAGGTGCAATCGCGATTTTTTTAATTGCATTATTTGATAATTCCTGCCAAACTTTCAATATTTCAACTGATGGGTCACAAAAATATTTCGTGTTTTGTGCTCCTTTATGCTTTTCAGTAAAAAATGGTCCTTCTAAAAAGATTCCTTTAATTTTTGCACCTTGCACTTTTGTGTAGTTGGCACCAATCATTTCAACGACGTTATTTAACGATTCTATTGAGGATGTTAAAGTTGTTGGTAAAAAGGATGTAACGCCGCAAGAAAGGAGTCCTACTGAAATTTGGTTCAGCCCCCCAAAACTATTGTCCATAATGTCGTGATTTCTAAATCCATGAATATGTGTGTCTACTAGGCCAGGAGCGATCCAATGTCCTCTATACTCAATAATTTCTACCGTATCTTCTGGCCTAACCTCTGAAAAAACACCGAATTTTCCGTCTTTTATCTCTAAAAATCCAGGCCCCGTAACCATCTCCTCAAGAAAAAACTTATCTGCAAAGATAAAAATAGACATATATGTTTCTCCTATCCTAGTTACTCATATTCGTAGATGGTAACACCTTTAACGACACGGTTCACTGTTCCTGTCGGTGAAGGTGTATCAGGTGTATTGCCTACTTTCACGGAAGCTAACAGTGAGACTGTTTGCCCAATCATGACAAAAGGTAACGCTAAGTAGGCATCTGGTACAGACTGAGCCTCGCTGCCGAATACAAATCTGTTCCCAGCATACTTAGTTTCTCCCTCAACCTCGATGGCACAAATGTAACTGGCAATGTCATCCTGTTGCATTTCTTTCAACATATCTAAATCATATTGACGTGTATACGGATGGTTAGAAACAAACACGAAAACCAATGATTTTTCGTTTACAAATGATTTTGGACCGTGTCGGAATCCGAGTGGTGAATCAAATGCGGTAACAATTTTCCCAGCTGTCAGTTCTAATATTTTTAATTGTGATTCTTTCGCTAAGCCTTCTAAACTACCAGAGCCCAAGTAAATAATTCGGTCAAAATCAAAATCTACTATCTTTTGAATGTCACCTTCTCTTTGAATGACACTTTGACCCATTTGATGGATTTTTTTCACTATCTTCGATTTTTCTTCTGTCGATATAGAATCAAAAACGAGTAATGCCGTTAACGCCATGCAAGTATAACTTCCTGTCATTGCAAATCCTTGATCATTTGATTTTTCAGGCATCAATAGCAATAAATTCTTTTCATTATTCACGGCCCGTTTGGCTAATTTACCGTCTTTCGCACAAGTAATCGTTATTTGATACAAATCCGTTACTATTTGCTCAGCTAATTGTACAGCAGCAACACTTTCCGGACTGTTTCCGCTTCTAGCAAATGAAACGAGTAAAGTCGGAAAATCCTTTTTGAAAAATTGGTAAGGGTTTGAAACTAACGTTGTTGTCGGAATGCTTAGTACTTCCCATTGTTGTTCATCGGCTTTTTCTATTAAATAAGGGGTGACTGTATCACCGACATAGGCAGACGTTCCAGCGCCTGTAAAAACAACTCGAACCCGGTTGTGTTTCGTTACTATTTTTTTCAAAAACTCTTCTATTCCCTCGCTTTTCTCCATGTACAAAGCAAAGGTTTCGGCCCATAAATCAGGCTGCCTTCTTATTTCCGCTGTTGTTATCGATGCACCTAACGAAGCTAAGTTTTCTTGACTTAATGTAAACATATTCGTCCACTCCTCTACCTATTTGCCATCATTCTCTCCATAAAAGAAGACCGGCGCCACCTCATTGCATACCTTCAAATACTCGTAAGCCTGCACCAGTAACTCCATTATTTTGCGCCAATGTACTGATGCTCATCTGCTCCAAAAGATGTTGTTGCTCTGGAAGCTGATACCTTTTCAGCTTCTCTTTAATCAACTCCAGTAGAAATGGATTTTTCACAATGACACTGCCACCAAAAACCATTTTATGCGGATCTAATAAACATGAAATCTTATAAAGACCTTGAGCTAAATAATCAGTTACCTCATTGATGATGGACTGATATTCTGGTACCCCATTTATATAACTAGCAAAAACATCCTTTGTTGAAATCGTATCTACCTGTAAGTCCCTTTCGGCTATTCTCTGAATCCCTGGCCCAGCAGCAATTTTTTCTAATCGTTCATTGCCCCCTCTCGAGAGGACAGGAATCAAACCCAGTTCTCCAGCAAATCCTGCCCCCCTAAAAAATGAGCCTTTATGAATGATAGAACAAGATATTCCCGTACTTATAGTCACGTAGACAAAGGTTTCATCCTCTTTTACATGTGCTGCTCTCCATTCGGCATAAGCCGCCATATAGACATCATTGTCAATCGTGATCCGCTGAATACCGAATTGCTCTTGCAAACGGACCGAAATAGGAAACTGCCTCCAAGGTAAATTGTTTTGAAAAACGGCAATTCCCTTCTCGAAATCCACTTTTCCCGGCACCCCAACACCAATTCCCTCGATATCCGCGATGGAAATCGATGATTTTCTGAGAACTTGCTCCACAGCTTCTACAACTTTACCAAACATTTTTTCTCGGTCTGAAGGATCACTTTTTATTTCCGCTCGTTCAAGCAGTTCACCTGTGTCCGAAATGACTCCCGCTGCAATCTTCGTTCCCCCAATATCAATGCCGACTGCCTTTTTCATTTGTCCGCACCCCTAGGTTTGTATTTGAAGTATTGAGTAATTTTCTATACTTGTTATCGTTGAACATATATGTGCGATTCCTTGATTAATTCACTTGCCCTGGTTGATTTATACGTATTTCCGATTGTAGTCATAAAGTAGCCCTAAGAGACCAGCTAATCCAATCAACATCATACCTAATTCGAATTTACCAGCTGTCTTTTGATAGATGATAATTAAAGACAGGCATACGATAAACACAACAATTTTAATAATGAATAAAATATTACCCTTCATTTAAAACGTCCTCCCATCTGATTTCACTAGGTGCCAATGTCACTTCTTTTCTGTTTCCTTGTCCGTCGTATACAACTGTCTTTTGTTCGATCATCGAGTTGTTAACAATCGCCATTTTTTGAATAGATGGATATGCATGGACTTCACAATAAATGTTGCTCGCATGATACTTTTGAAATTCTCCTTCTTTATTAGCAGCATAGTATAACGCACGCATTAGCAGACGTGTATTTTCTTCACTGTATGGCAGCCCTGCTATATAGACAGCTCTCCCTTCTCCAAACGGATGACTTGAAAGATGAACTTCTCCATTTGAATATTCGATTATTTCGGTTTTATCTGATAACGCATAAATGTTTTTCATTCCTTCTCCAAAATCAAATTGGGTGCTGTCAGCAGAAATAAAGTGATTTTCGACAGGATTAATAAAATATTTATCTGTTGATAAGCTAAATCCTAATTCTTTGTCAACACCTAAGACGTTCGCCAATTGAAAATAATGTCCTTCATGCTGATAGGCTGTCGGTTCGCCAATCCCTATGAAACCTCCACCGTTATACATCCAGGCCCTAATTGTAGTGACTAACTTTTCATTAATCCAATTAGCCCCTCCTGAAAAAGCTGTGCCTACATCGCCGGCATTAATGATAACGTCAATGTCCTTAGGTATACCTTCGTTAATGACATCATCAAAACTAATGAACGAAACTTCCACAGCTGCCCCGCTCAAAGATTCCAAAACACCTAAATAAGAATAAATTTGTTTATACCATAGAGCGTGAGCAACCATATGTGTTTGCCAAGTTCTCAACTTGCCCCAAGAATTCAAAATTGCAACTTTAAGACCGCTGTATGGTTGAACACCTTTAATCGTGTCATGAATTTCACGAAATTCCTCGGTAACTTTTTCAATATAGGAGATAAATTCCGGGAATTGATAAGCTAGACTTAAATAACCGCCATAGCCGATACGATCAACAGGGTTCCGTAATAACGCTCTGCGTGCCGTTAACCAGTTTTCATTCGCTTCAATCGTCGGGTTGTTACCTTCGTAAAAAGTGTCTGGGAAGAAATAGGGTAAGAAACGCCCTTCTGTGTAACGAACATGTGGTATATCAGCAATCATACGTAGTGTAGCTCCGCCGCCCACACTGCCTACAACTGCGTCCAATCCGATATTTTCGAAGTATTTTCCATATGGTTCTGTACCAATCCAATTATCACCAAGGAACATCATTGCTTCTTTTCCACTTTCATGGACGATATCCACAAGTTTCTTTGCTTCTTCAGCAACAAACTTATGAACAAAATCTATATAATCTAAAAACGCAGGAGTTGGAATTCGAAACGCGGTATTATAATAACCTTGATCAACTATGTCCTCTGGTCTTAAGCGATAGCCCTTTTCTTTTTCAAAGGCATCCAAAGCAGCAACTGAAACACTAGCACCATATCCGAACCAATCGACAAATTTCTCTTTGCCAAGATTATTAAATACAAGGGTAAAATGATAGAAAAACGTTGTAAATCTGACCACATCTGTATCTGGATTTTCTGTCAGCCATTGTTTTAAATAGGTTTTCATAAATTCATTGGAATGTGGCTGCCTCACATCAAAAGGAATATCATGTGGCTTATCGCCCCAATTATTTGTAATATGATTGTACATTTGAGTTGGATCCCAAATTGCATATACTAGGAATGAAACCGTATATTCATGCCAAGGAATCGCCTTCGTAATCAAAACACAATTTTTCTCTTCGTTTACTTCCCAATCATTCACGTCAACAATTTCTCCTGTTGTCCGGTCAATAACCTCCCAGTATTTTTTAGGACTGTGAATGTAATCCGGCTTTAATTGTTTCTCAAAGTAGCCTTTCATAAAATTAATTTCAAGGTTGTCAGTAAGCGCAGTATTGAACAAACTCATTAAATACAGTTGCTGGCATTCATCCATGTGCTTCTCTGCGAACTCATTGTGAGCTCGAGCAACAAAATAGGTCGTATAAATTTTCGCATCCAATTGTTTAATATCATCGTCTAGTTTCGTTCCATCACTATCACGAATCGCATCCGCACCCCATCGTTCCATCAATTCTTTTGTTTCCTTAAGAAAATTTTCTTCACTCGGTAAAGTAACACGGCCTTTTTTCTTTTTCATGTAAATCCTCCTCTAATCCTTTAAACCACCAAGGGTCATTCCTTGTGTTAATTTTTTTTGAACAATGATGTATAAAATCAAAGTGGGTAGCATGACAAGAACCATGCCTGCATACATTTGACCATAGTTCGCAGCAGATTTTTGAGCTGCCATCAAGTTCATTAACCCAACAGGTAACGTTTTATTTGGTCCTGGGATTAATGTTAAGGCAATAATGTATTCGTTCCAAAAGGCAAGAAAATTAAATAAAATGACGGCAATAATACTTGGACGAGCTATAGGAATCATGACTGAAATCATTGTTTTGAAATATCCTGCACCATCGACCAATGCCGCTTCCTCATATGTAGATGGAAGCGATTGAAAAAAACTAGACAGCAAGTAAATGGTAAATGGTAACGCCGTCGCCGCATATACCAATGCTAAAACAAATAAATTATCTAGTAGAAATCCATCACCAATTTGGCCTTGTAAAAAGGTATCTCCGTCCAATAACATCAAGAAAATTGGAACAACAATGTAGTTCACATTGATGAATAATCCAGCTTTAAAAAAAGTATTTATTAACTTGCTTCCTCTAAAGGTATACCTTGCCAATACATAGGCTGCTGGTAAGGCCACAATCAATAAAATGAGCAGAGCCAACGCGGTTACCATGACTGAATTCAACATATAGGTACCCATGTTTGCTTTTTGGAAAGCATCGATAAAGTTTTGAAAATAGAAACTTTTCGGCATGGCCCAAGGACTTCCATAAAACTCCGAGTTTTGCTTCACTGAGGCTAAGAAAACCCATGCAACAGGAATAATAATAGAAATTGCTAACGTAATCAGTGCTACATATATAAAACAACGATATATTGCTTCTGTAGTCATACCTTTTTGGGACTTAACTTTTTTTGGGGCTTTATAAACTGCTTCTACAATCATTTCTTTTTCGGTTTCCATCATTTTTGGATCTCGATAAGCTGTTTCTGTTGTCATTCGTTTTTGTGTTTCCATCTTTTTGGACCTCCTTAATACTCCAACACTTCCCTTTTAGTGACACCGCTTATAATTGCAGATAATGCGAATGAGAATAGGAAAATGACCACCCCAATAGCCATACCGTAACCGTAAGAAGAATTCGTGTAAGCCTGCTTATACATGTAGCTTAAAAACACTTCCGTCGATCCGTCGGGTCCCCCACCAGTCATCGCTTGAACGAGTAGAAAACTTAAATTAATCGTACTAATAACGAAGAAAGTTAACGTCGTCCGAATGTTATTCCAAATTAACGGTAACGTAATACTGAAAAATTGTCTGACCCGTCCAGCACCTTCCAAAGCAGATGCTTCATAAAAACTTTCGGGAATACTTGCCATTGCCGCCATATACATGACCATATAATAACCAATCGCTTGCCAAATGAGTGCCCCGCCAATGCTGTATATGGCAATTTTTTGATTGCCAAGCCACATCTTTTGAAGATTTTCAAGGTTAAATAAAGCAAGTATATTATTTAACAATCCTGTAGTCGGATCATAAACTGCAGAAAATATTCCCGCGATAACTACAACGGATAAAATATTCGGGAGATAAAAAATAATTTGAAAGAAACTTTTACCTTTTATTTTTTCTCTCGTTAACAAAGTGGCAAACAAGATCGCCATCACCATCGTGATAAGTGTAACAATAACAATTAATACGATACTGTTTTGGAGAGATCGAAAGAAATTCATATCATTCCATAAAATCTTGAAGTTTTCTAATCCAACAAATACCTTATTATTAGAAAATCCTCCCCACTTATATAAGGACATCCTGAATACCTCAATTGTAGGAACAATCATAAAAATGGCTAACAGTAGTAGTGCCGGTGCAGTACAAACAAAAATAAAAATTCTTTTTTCTGTTGTCTTATTCATGCCATCACCTCAGTTAATAGGTACAATGGTGAAACTAGCTGTTCACCATTGTACGTAGTGAAAACTAATTTATTTTAATGCAGACCGTAATTGGTCACTCACTTTTTCAACAGAGCTTTGCCAATCTTTCACCTTTTTATCACCAGAAATAACACTGTCAATCGTTCTAAATAATGTATCTGGCATACTTACGCCTTCAACGGCTTTCGTTGCAGCAAATCCACCTATTCCCACTTTCACTCCATTATCATAGATACTATAGAATGATTTATTTTCACCTGTCAGTTTATTAGAAAGACCTTTGATAGGCTGAATCGCACTCGATTCAGCAAAAATTTCAGCTGCCTTATCCGAGTAAACAAACGTCATGAAATCTTTAGCAAGTTGTTTATTTTTAGCTGCTGAAGGAATCCACATTTGTTCAAAGAAAGTAAATGCATAACGGTCGCTATTAGCATCAATAGTTGGTAAAGGCATCATGCCCCATTCAAACCCTTTAGATCGAGGAGCTTCTTTCATTTCACCAACTACCCATGTACCATTTGGCATAAACAAAGCTTTGTTATCGAGAACCAATTGTTGATTTTTTTTGTAGTCTTTATCATTTGCATTCGCAACAGTAGTTGGTTCTGTGTATTTTCCTAATTTTCCGATAATTTCAAACGATTTCGTTGCTTCAGAACTTTCCCAAACACCATCTGTATATTTCATAGCTTTATTAAATACCTCAGGTCCACCCACCCCTAGTAATAAAGAGTAGAAGAATGTATCAAAGTAGCCTGTTGTAGGATAAGTAAATAATGAAATTCCTTCTGCTTTCGCTTTATCTCCCAAAGCCCACATCTCATCCCAAGTCTTCGGCACTTCCCAACCTTTTTCTTTTAATAAGCTAGCATTATAGAATAATCCAGTTGGACTATAGAACATCGGTGCCATATAAATTTTACCGTCATTATAAGGATTAGTCGCAGGTGTACCAGTAAGCCCTGGTACTAACTTATCTTTAACTTTAACATCTTCACCATAAACATTTTTATCAAAAACATCAGTAATGTCTTCTAATGCTTTATCTTTAATCAAAGTTTCTGTTAGTGCCTGTTTTCTCCCGGTTGCCAACAACACAACATCCGGATACTTTCCGGCTTTCATATTGGAGCCTATGACATCCTCAAGGTTTTTGTCCACTGTCAATTTAACATCAACTTTTGGATTAGCAGCTTCATATGCGTCAATTACTTTACTCCACATCTCTTTACCATAAGCCGATTCAAGTGTTGCCACATGAAGGGTTTGTTTTTCACTGGAGCCTTTACCATCCTTAGAGTTATCAACTTTTGTAGTATTACCTTGGCAAGCTATTAAACTAAAAGATAACAAAGCTGTCATCCCAGACAACAATAACTTTTTTTTCATCTTTATTTACCCCCATCTCCTAATCTTCCTTTCATAATTAAAGAATACAAAATGGATAACGCTTTCACAATAAACATCTTGTTCTGTTTTTTAGATATCTTGCTTTTTACTGAATATCCCACTAAAATCTTTGTCAACTACCCCCACTGAGATAAAGCCTTTCAGTGGGTGCTTGAGTTCGAACGCTAGGTCTTTTCGTCTATCGCTAGACAGTTTGACGCTCTAGCATTCATGCCACCTTATGGTAACACCCCAAGTATGTTTTTGGTTGGTACTGACAACGAACGATTGTTTTCCCACTTGCACCACCCTTTCGAAAAAGAGCAGTTCTTCCTTATGAAAGAAGCCACCACTCAGATGAATCTGGCGTGTACTACAAGCCCCGACAAGTCGAGTACACATGGATGGTTGACACACCCACTAAGCTATGCGCGAAGCAACAGCCTTACGTTTTTGCACTTCTAATAGAATCGGCGTTTTTACTTTGAGATTGCCATCCAATTCTACAACTTGTGATTTTTGCAATGTATTCAGCGCACCATTAATATCCGCATGAATACATGTTCCTGCTTTACTTTGATACAGACCACGAGTGATTCGTTT
This sequence comes from Bacillus mobilis, assembly GCF_001884045.1. Classification (GTDB taxonomy): domain Bacteria; phylum Bacillota; class Bacilli; order Bacillales; family Bacillaceae_G; genus Bacillus_A; species Bacillus_A mobilis. The sequence goes on from NZ_MACF01000069.1 coordinate 141,651, forward strand.
GCCGCTAAAATAATATTGGGCTCTATTATCCTTAGACCAAACTGGAACCGGATCTTTGTCTAGGAAACTGGCTTTTGAAGTATAGCTTTCTTCTTGTTTGAAAAATCGGATACCTTCTTTTATACATTTATTCTCAATTGCTGCAATCAGCTTATGAAACGGGATTTGAACAAACTTTTGATTATTCTTTTTCCCCATATCAGATTTTTGTTTCCAACCAGTGTTATAGCCTATGACAATCGTATCTATGCCAAATGCTTTCACTTTTTTAAACAACAGGCCTACCGTTTCTGAAATGTAACCATTTATTTGTCGTTCTCGTTTATGCCAAAGTGCAGCCATTTTATTCGTTACAACGCGTTTTGAAATTCCATTTTCTATATTTTTTTGCTGTAAATTACGTATCATTTTGTTGAAGTACTGGTTAATGGATTTTAGTTTTTTTCCATCAATTAAAAATGCATCACCTGTATTTGTCACGCAACTTACTAATCTATCTACACCTAAATCGCAACTCAAAGCGTTACTAATGGTCGCTGATTGTTTCTTCATTTGAGAAACGTGCATTTCATATGTGTAATGCACCTCAAAGAACCGACCTTTTTGCT